>JANNUS010000001.1:0-56929 GCA_031395485.1 Cyclobacteriaceae bacterium
TCCGGTTGTTACAGCCTCCGCTATACCGAGTACAAATTGTGATCCGTTGCTACCCAATGGAGCAGCGCAAGTAACGGATGTAGACTTAGCGGGCGTTGGCGTTCCGTATACATTTACCTGGCACTTAGGGATTGATGCTACAGGTCCGCTTGTGGGGAACACCGCGTTAACGACCGATTCGTTACAAGGAGCCACGGGCAAGTTTTATACTGTTGAAGTTACGAACAGAGGTAATGGTTGCCAGAATTTACAAACCGTAGAGGTTGTATCCGATGAGGAACTACCAATTATTACCTTAAGCTCCACCGATAATACAATTTGTGTAGGAACACCCGATGGTACAGCCTCACTGGCAACGCTAACCGATCGTACCGTAAATATTCCAGGTCCGCTTTTTGCGGGCTACACTTTTGCCTGGGAGACCGGAGCTGTAACGAGTACATCCTCTAATTTGCCGTTAGGAAATTATTCATTACGGATTGAGAATATAGCAAATGGGTGTAAATCAGATTCTGTAAATGTGAATGTAGGCGAAGATCTTGTGTTGCCTGACATTATCCTTAATCCTGCTGCTCAAACTTCTTGCGATCCAACAAATCTTAATGGACAGATCGATGCCGCAGTGGATGTTAGTGGTGTACCAACTACAGGAGGATTTACCTTTCGGTGGTTTGATGGATCTGACACAACATCTATATTGAATCCAGGGAACATTGACCCGGTTAACTCTTTTGTTGCAATTGATTTACCTGGAAATATTTTCTATACATCGAAAGTCACAAACGATATTACCAAGTGTGAGAATACACAAACAATTTATTTGCAGGAAATTATTGCATTGCCTCGTATTGTATTAACAGCAACACCCTATGTAGATTGTAATGCAACTGGTTTTGTTGTAGCGGAAATATTTATTGATTTGAATAATGATGGAGTAGAAGATCCATTACCGCTTGCAAATTATGTAGACTACAAATTTTCATGGTTCAGAGGTTCAGATACGTTAGGGTTAAAGTATGTCAACACCATAACGGATACACTAAAGTTCTTAGATGATTTAGTTACTCCAATTCCAGCCGATAATTACACGGGCTATGCCATTAACACGCTTACGCGTTGCTCCGCAACGAATGTCACAGACTTTGTAAGTGGTCCGCCACAGTTATTTAATGTAGAGTATAATGTAAATTTTGCACCGGCATCATGTGCTACTGGCGATGGTGTTATTACCGCCTATGTAGATGTGGCCGGGATTCCGACAACTGCAGGGTTTACGTTTGAATGGTATACCGGAAACATTACGAATGGACTTCAAAATCCTCCACCGAGTTTCTACACCGACCCTGTGGTGCAATTTAATGGCGCAACCTTAGATGTTGATGCTTTAGCGTTTTTTGGTAGTCCACCGTATAATGCTCCGGGTGCACCTCCAGGATACCAAAGCCCTGATGTTCCTTTTCCGGGTCCTTCATTCACTGGTCCTACCTTGTATGGAGTATCTTCAGGAACTTACACCATTGTTGCTACCCGAGCAGATGGTTGCAAGGAGTATTTAACATCCTTTCTACCGTTTCAAGATGAGCCCGTTATTCTTGTAGCCGATATTACTCCGGACGATTGTAATGGTGATAATGGAGCGGTTACTGTTGGCATTACTGTACCGGGGCTTAGCTTGGCTAGTGACTTTAAAATTTGGTTAGTACCGGGTAACAACCCCATTTTAACTCCAATGGCTGATCCTGTACCATCTGGTCCTGGGGTAGCAATTTCAATTAACCCGGCTGCAGCCGCAGGAAATAATTTTGGTGGACTACCATCTGGTATTTATACAGTTATAGCGCAAGAAGACATAACTAATATTGCTTCCGGGTGCTTCTCGGCACCTGTTCAGGTTGAACTTCAAGAGGCACTTCCTCCATTGTTAGATATTACTGCAAGTGCGGCAAGTACTGCCTGCGGGTTAGCTCCTGGTGATGGATCTTTATCCATTACATTCTCAACGGATCCCAACGATCCATTCAACCCTGCATTCCCGCCACCACCACCACCGATTAACTATACTCCCGGTCCTCAAACATATACAATCGATGTATTGGATCCCTCGAATAACCCCGTATTTTCAAATGCCGGGTATGCGAGTGGCGTCACAGAAATTATTCCAAATCTTGTGAATGGCGATTTTGAAGTTACGATTACTTCATCTCAAGGCTGTTCAATTACTAAGACTTTTACTGTTCCATTTAATCCGCAAGTGGCGGAACTTGTCAATGGAAATTTGATTGTTGATGACGCATTATTTTGTAGGCCGTTGTTGGAAACTGCCGCTCGTGCAGAAGTCATAAACATAGCTATTATCGGAGGTGGCCCAGATAATCTTGACTTTTACCAATTTGATTGGTTTTCTGATCTTGGGTTAACATCCAATGTGAATTCATTGCAAGGAGATGCCTCAGCAACAGATGGAGGTGAGGTTTTTGAAAATGGTGTCAATGCTGTTGCACCCGGAACTGTAATAGTTGGATCATACTGGGTTGTAGCAACCAAAGCAGCTCCCGGTCAACCTGGCAATGGCTGCAATAGCGCACCATTTAAGATTGACATCTTAGATAAGAGTACCGACCCGGTAGCGAGTCCGGTAGCGTATGCGAACACAGCGTGTACGAACAATGCCTTGTTTATGGAAGGGAGCATTGCAGTAAATGTTAGTGATGGCAGTGTAGTAGCGGGTCCATTTGATTACACGTACGATTGGGATGTTACGAATCCGGTATTGATAGCGCAGTCCGTTTCCAACAACGGTAATGGATTTAATGATGGAGATGCAGACAGCGTAGCGATTTTACCGGATGGAGTTTATAACATACTTGTTACGAACAATGTAACGGGCTGTGATGCGACCGCTCAGACCACGATATTAAAGACCACAGTTCCGGTGATCATCTCGCAAGTTAGCGCGGTTGATAAGTTTTTCTGTTTACCGAGTGGTCAGGCCCAAGTCGATGAAGTTCGGGTAGGAGGTAACCTGGAGCCGAATGGTAATTTCATATTCACGTGGTTAGAGTCCGACCAAACGACCCAGGTGTTAGCGCCTGCGAATTCGTTGGTTCAGATCGACAGCATTAACGTACCGCTGATCGCGGCCACGAGTTACTACGTAGTCGTTCAGAAAGAAATAGCGGCAGGCTCACCGGGTGCAGGCTGTACCTCGGCACCTGCTCGTATAGAAATTATTGATCGTCATGTTAACCCAATTCCTCAAGTTGAAGCTTTTGCAAACTCTACTTGCTCAGGAGTATTTCTGAATGGTGCAGTTAAAATAACAATAACGGAAAGTGGTGGACCTGGTGTTGGACAACCATACGATTACGTAAATTTTACGGATGGTATTTTAGCACCGGCCACGTTCACAACAAATAATGGTGATGGTATTAATGTAGGTGATAATGATAGTATTTCCGGACTTGCACAGGGAACTTATACATTTAATGTTCGCAATCAGCTAACGCAATGTGTTACACCTGCTTCCGCAACAATTCAGTATGACCCTATCGCCAGCTTACCAAATATTGTGAATGTTATTGGCAACATGCCTTTTGATTGCCTTGGTAGCGGTGGATCGGCTCAGGTTACTTCTATTATAATTGGTAACAATCCGCCTATAACTGGACTTCCGTTAGATGTGTTTAAATTTTTCTGGTACGATAATCAGGGAGACGCATCGATTGCAGCGAATCCTCCACCCAATGGAAATTTTTTACCGGGAGATACCCTCAAGACATTAACTCCACTTACTGCAGGTTTGTATTATGTTAAAGTAAAAGATCTGCTTACAAATTGTATTTCAACGCCAATTGAAGTTCCGATAGATAGTGCGAACATTGTTTATCCGAGCTTGGCCATTCAGCAAACAGCGTTGCAATTGAGTTGTGAAGTAACGCTTGGTACCGCTTCACTATCAGCTACTGCTGATGGGCAGGATGATACGAACCCAGATTATTTCTTTACATGGTATAATAATTTAACGGCAGTTAACCCTGCATATTCAAATCTGTTTGTAAGTACAGATAGTATTGGTGATTTGCTAACAGGAGATTATTCCGTTCGGGTACTTCAAAATTCTACAGGTTGCGAATCGACAGCATTGTTTATTATTCCGGCTCTTGATCCGAAATTTTTCCCTAAGATGTCACTCTCCGGTGATGAACAAAGCAGCTGCTTAGTCAACAATGGATCGATTGCAGTACGCGTGTTGTCATTTCCGGTGGCGGATAACGGATTGATTTATCCATTTACACCTGACTTTAAGGTTGATTTATATTTTGGCGATGATATTGGTACCGGACTTGATGTAGAACCTCCGTCATCAGCACCTGATAAAGCTAATATTCCTGCAGTACCTTTTGCACCACTACCGGGTAGCTTTATTTCAGATACCTTGTTTGTTGGTAAGTACACCATCAGGCTGCGCGACAGGAATACCGGATGTATTCTTGTAGATACAACCAGTGTGCAAAATGATCGAAGACGCCCAACGCCTGAGATTGAAGTAGAGAATCCGTTAACAAACTGTGACACCCGATTCAATGGACAACTATCAGCCACAGCAGATGGCGGTAATGTAGGGGACTATGATTTTTACTGGTGGAGTGCGACCAACCCACCACCCGTGGGCGATACCTTATCGTTTAATGATAAGCTAATCGGGCAAGATCAGGGAACCTATCAAGTATTGATTGTTAATAAAGCATCGGGGTGTGATACATTGGCATCGGAAATAATTCCGACTGTTCAGGTACTCCCTATTTCGCCTGACATTGACTTAATTCAGCCACAAACAATTTGTTGGGAAGATTTCTTCCCAGGAGAACCACTTGCACGACCCGATGGCTGGCTTCAGGCAAACGTAGATGGTGAAGTACTCGGTTATCGTTTTGATTGGTACGTAGGACAGTTTGATCGCAATGCAATAGTTGCTCTTACACCAGACACAACCGGAATAAATAATCTTCACCTCACGGGTAATTTTGGTGCGGACCCTGGCGTGTATACGTTGAGCGCAGTCATACTTACTACAGGCTGTTATTCCGTGATATCTCAGGTTGTACCGGATGAGCGCGTTATTCCAATCGGCACTATTGAGACAACTCCATCCTTCTGTCCCGATGTTGGCCCTCCGGGATTCACGGGCAGTGGAAGTGCCATTGTGCTAATGAGTAACGAAACGAATGTATCGTTGCGCGATGTTTCATGGTTCGATAATCTTAGCAATGGAAGTGTAGGAGGTGGTACACAAGTATTTAACCTTCCTCCGGGTTTCTATCGGGCAGAATTTTTAACAACTCAGTTCTGCTATGGAGAAGCTGTTGGCGAAGTGAAAACAGAAGTACGTTCGTATAACCTGGTGTCGTCTAATGCTGATAATGAAAATGACTCGTGGGTTATAGATTGTATTTCGAACTATCCAAAGAATAACGTAAAAGTGTTTAACCGATACGGTTTAAAGGTTTATGAGGCAGACGGGTATAATAATGCAGATAAAGTATTTCGTGGAATTGGCGAAAATGGACTTTACTCATTTGGAAATGATTTGCCGGATGGTACCTATTTCTATATAATTGATAAAGGTGATCGGTCAAAGCCAATCACAGGATACCTTGAATTGGTTCGATAGATGAAAAAGATATTCACCATACTAGCCTTGTTGATTGCTGTTGCTACCAGTGGGCAACAACGACCAATGCAATCGCTGTATATGTTTGATCCGTTATTAATTAACCCTGCGTATGCAGGAACACAAGCTCAACTAAGTGCTACTGCCATTTACCGCAATCAATGGGTAAATTTTGAGGGAGCACCCAAAACATTTACCGCTACAGCGCATTCGGGGTTTAGGAAGAGCAGAGTAGGCGTAGGTCTAATAGTTGGGCGCGATCAAATTGGAATTCATGGTGAGACTTCACTTTACCTGGTTTATTCGTATAAAATTCCGTTGTCAAAATACTCAAAGTCGTCACTTTCATTTGGCTTGCAAGGTGGATTTAATGATCTAGTATCGAACTATGGTAAACTTGATCCCAAGAGCCCGGTTGATCCTTTTTTTGGAAAGGTCGATCGCAATATGAGTTGGAATTTTGGTGCCGGAGTATTTCTTCGTGGAGAAAAATATTTTGTTGGGGTTTCTGTGCCCTATGGGTTGAATAATAAAGTTGTCGACTTACGGGATATTGAGAGTGTTGCACAACAAAACCGGTACTATTATTTATCAGGAGGTTATTCACACACGGTGTCACCTATTGTTAAGTTTGTTCCTTCGGTGTTGGTGCGATTCCAGGAGCAGGCTCCGCTTGGCTTTGATTTGAACTTGGTAACTGTATTGTACGATGCTGTTGGCGTGGGTATATCGTATCGACTGGGGGATGCTATTGTTGGGTTATTCGAATTGCAAATCAACGATAACTTTCATGTTGGGTATGCCTATGACTTCACTACATCCGATATTGCTAAATTCTCTAATGGTACCCACGAGATAATGATTAACTACCGGATAAAGATCCCTAAACTCCATAAGGGGCTTGAGTGCCCTACCTACTGGTAAAGATTGGTAGGTATTCGGGGTTAAACCTTCTTCTTGATATATTTCATCTGAGCCTTTTCGCCATGCTTTGTAGTTTTATTATGGTGCGAATACGTAGGGCACATTGAATTGTAGCTTTCGAAGCTGCAAGATGACATTACTACTACAACGATTAAGCTGGCAACGATCATTAATTTTTTCATGGGTCTTTCTGTTTGAATTATGATTCAAAAGTACAGTGGATTGAAAGCCCCCATGGAGCGTTGTCGGGTAGAATCCCCTTGATGTAAGGGTCTTACTAACGAAGTGATATTTAGGTTAGCTAAAATCCATTTTTTGACAAATACGCTTGATTTTCAACATCAAAATTCACTTTACATTGCCTATCTGCGCTAAGCGCTATTTATAGCTAATTTTTTATGAGCTATCGATTTTCCATTGACTGTCAATTAGTTATGTAAATAGGTGCCTTTATTTGAACCGACCAAAAGACTCATATTCTTACAGGACTCAACCGAACGTGGATTCGGGTAGAATAAAGCGGCTTTTATTAGAAAACGGAGGAATTAGTAGATAAAACCCGGCTAACGATACAAGGCTAATTTAAGTGACGCTATTTTTTAATGGGCAAGAACCTCTATAGAAACCTCATCAGCCTGCATTAACCCCTGGTTATCGATACTCTTTAGTATTACCTTCTTGAGCTCATTAATCAGTATTGGGTCGTATTTAGCGATTACACGAATATAGTTCTCTGTAAAACCTTGCATCATGCCGTTTTCAACATCATTTTCAAAGAGAACCATGAATTCGCCACCAATATGGTCTTCATAAAACCTCCTTCGTTTTTTATCCGATAGGTTATGGAGCATTTTCGAGCGTTCGGCTCTTTGCTTTGGGTTTA
Source organism: Cyclobacteriaceae bacterium (assembly GCA_031395485.1). Lineage (GTDB taxonomy): Bacteria > Bacteroidota > Bacteroidia > Cytophagales > Cyclobacteriaceae > UBA2336. The sequence goes on from JANNUS010000001.1 coordinate 7,479, forward strand.
CAGGGCTCTCCATGGTAGCGGCAAGCGTATTGTCCCGTTCCGAATAGGTAAATACATGCAGATATGCGATATCCAATTCATTTAAGAATTGGTAGGTATCAAGAAAATCTTCATGCGTTTCTCCGGGAAATCCAACAATCACATCTACCCCAATACAACAATGAGGCATTTCTGATTTTATTTTAGCTACACGACTAACATATAATTCACGTTGGTAGCGCCTGCGCATTAGTTTAAGAATTTTGTTCGATCCCGATTGTAAGGGAATATGAAAGTGCGGTACAAAACGTTTTGATTTACCTACAAATTCAATTACCTCATCCTGCAAAAGATTGGGTTCAATAGAGGAAATTCGAAAGCGATCAATACCCTCAACATTGTCTAGTGCTTTAATAAGATCAATAAAGCGCTCAATACGCTCGCCATTTTGAATACCAAAGTCTCCGGTATTTACCCCTGTAAGTACTATTTCTTTTACATCCGTTGCAGCGATTTCCTGTGCCGTGGTGACAATATTCGCAATGCTGTCACTTCTACTCGCGCCTCGTGCCAAGGGAATGGTGCAAAACGAACAAGAGTAATCGCAACCATCCTGAACTTTTAAAAAGGTCCTTGTTCTATCATGTATTGAATAGGAGGTATTAAATGTATTGGCTGCATTTATTTCGGATGCAAATATTTCGGGTTGAGGTTTACGTACAAAGCCGTCTAGTAATTCAACCAGTCTGAATTTCTCAGCGGCTCCTAATACAGCATCTACGCCCGGAATAGAAGCTATTTCTTGCGGTTTGAGTTGAGCGTAACATCCGATAATAGCCACAAAGGCATTCGGTGAAATTGCGCGAGCTTCCCGTACAATTTTGTGACATTTCTTATCCGCATTTTCGGTTACCGAGCATGTATTGATAATAAAGATATCGGGGGTATCGGTAAAGTCGGTCTTTTTATAGCCCTTTTGCTCGAACATCCGCGAAATTGTGGAGGTTTCAGAATAGTTTAGCTTACAGCCTAAAGTATAAAACGCGACTTTTTTCATGACAGGGCGCAAAGATAATCAAGGTTGAGGATTTTTCGTGCGTACTTATTTTTGACGTTTCAGTGGACTAGTCTATATTGTTTTGCATGATTCGGAAGCTTCTTACCTTTTTGTTTATAGGATTTGTTTTGCACTTCCTCGTTTCTCTTCTATTTATTGTTTTGCCCACCTTTCTAACGGAAACTCGCTTTTCACGAATCTATAAAACATATCTTCTTCCAGGTCCTTTTTTCAGGGATGATCGGGTGACTACTACTTATAATCTCTCCTTATCGTGGAAAAGAAACGGCCATTGGTCAGAACCATTTAGCCATTCAAGGAAATATTTTATGCGATACTATGAAAGCTTTGATCCTTCAGATTTATACACGAGTCGGTATATACGATCCTTCGATCAAGTTTTTTTCTTTGAGGAATTGGCGAAAGGGCAAACAAAACAATTTGCGGCCTTCGGGCCTACAATTTTTAAGCAACATATCCCTCAGGATGCGGACTCAGTTCGAGTGATTGTAACAAGAAAATATGTTGAGAGATTTTCTGTACGGATAGATACTGTATTTAATTCACATTGAGCTTGCTGCAACGATATAAATCTCTCTTTGATGACTACATGATGTGTGATCATCAAAATCAAATCACCATTACTATTTTTTGTAAATCACTTTACATTTTTTTATTGGTTAAGTTATTTTTTATAAGGGACATTCTACCGGAGAGGTTACTGAATTCATTTTTGTTTAGCTTCAATGACGTTGTGATTTATGTATTCATTGGCGCGGTGGTTAGTGTATTAGTGGTAAGTATTTTTTTGAAGATTAATTATGTCACATCCTTTGTTGTATTCATCATATCCTTTAGCATTAGCCGTGTCACGGGTGTTGTGGCTAATGGTTCAGATCTTGTTTTAAACCTATTCCTGTTTCTCTCCATATTCTTATGCGCAATCCCTCGCTTCAAAAGTGTAGCCTTGCTTCAGCGTCAATTAATAATTAAAAATTTTTTCTTTTTCTTTTGCCAAATTCAAGTTTCGTTAATCTACTTATTGTCAGGTTTTGATAAAATAACAAGTGAAGCCTGGCGTTCAGGTGAAGCAATATTTTCGATTATAAACATGGATTTCTTCTTTAACCCTTTGATTTCAATCTCATTGGATAAAACGGAATGTTTGCTCATAGCGTGGGTGACTATCTTTTTTGAGTTGGGCTTTGCATTCCTGATTTGGGTAAAGAAATTCCGCATGCCACTCTTGTGTATTGGAATTGTATTCCATGTGGCAATCGCTTTTCTGCTGAGTCTTCCTGATTTCGGATTGATTATGATTTTACTTTACAGTTTGTTCATTCCCTATGAAAAATGGGTTGGTCGAACTAAGAGAGCAGCCTTCGATGGTAATTGATTTGCCCCAGATGATACCCAAGATGAGCCAAGAGGTGGATTGCGAAATAGGATGTAGTCATTGAATAGTCAAATACTTTTTCTGGATATTCTTGCTGTAGAATTGAAGGATCTATTTTCTCAAGAGTTAATTTGACTGCTTTTCTTGCCTGTTGTATTTCATCCAATAACTCCCTTTGCGTTATTCCTTTTGCAGCGAATTCATGATCACGGTTCCGGATGTACCCCGTTTTTCCTAGCACCGCTCCAATGTAGTGTTGGAGATTGCCACAGATGTGAAGGCATAGATTGCCGGCTGTATTTTTAATCTGACCATCTGTTTTCCAGATCGACTTTTCAGAAGGATATAACTGAATCTCATCGCCCAGCTTGGTAAGGTCTCGCTCAATGATTTTGTCAATGTATTTGATAAATTCCTTTTCCATGGATATTTTTTACTTTACCAAATATTGCTCAATTGATTTTATCTTCTCGTCAAGTATGTTACTAACTGTTTCGAATTCGCTTTTAGATTTCAGAAGCGTATTAACACTGATGTAGAACTTAATCTTAGGCTCTGTACCGGAAGGGCGAACGGAGACTTTTGTTCCATCTTCCAGGTAAAACTGAATTACATCTGAAGAAGGAAAATTTAATGATTTGATTTTATCGTTGTTAAAATCCTTTTCTTTTAGTGTTAGGTAATCTAACATCCGCACAGTTTTGATACCATTGATCTGCGCTGGAGGGTTGTTCCTGAATTTCTCCATCATGTTTTTTATTTCCTGTTCGCCTTGTTGACCCTTTTTAGTTAGGTTCACTAAACCCTCCTTATAATAAGTGTGTTCAACATACATTTCAATAAGCCAGTCGTATAGCGACTTCCCTTCATCGGCTGCACTGGCAGCCATTGCTGCAAAGAACGCGCAGGCAGATACAGCATCTTTATCACGCACAAAATCACCTGCCATGTACCCGTAACTCTCTTCACCAGCCGCAATAAATTTCTTCTTACCTTCTAATTCACGCATAAGTTCGGCAATGTATTTAAAGCCTGTAAGAGTGTTAAAGCATTCAATGCCGTATGCTTTTGCCATTACGTCTACTAACTCTGAGGTTACAATTGTTTTAGCGATGTATGCACTCTTTTTTTCCTTTAGGTTCTTCATAATGAACCACATCATCAGACTGAACGCCTGATTGCCGCTCAATAGAATAAACTCCCCATCAGATTTACGAACGCCAATTCCAACTCTATCAGAATCTGGGTCAGTGGCCATGACCATAGTCGCGCCAGATTCTTTACCTTTTTTAATAGCCAATTCCATGGCCGATCGTTCTTCGGGATTCGGTGAACTTACGGTTGGGAAGTCTCCGTCAGGTTTTTTCTGCTCTTCAACAATCTGAATATTTTTAAACCCAATTTGCTTCAAACATTCAGGCACCATCGTTATGCCTGTACCATGAAGGCTAGTATAAACCAACGGAATTGCGTGTTGTCTTTTAATAATATCCTGATTTGGAATTATCTTTTTGATTTCTTTAAAATATGCTTCTTCAACTTCCGGGCCGATAGTATGTATTTTGGAGTGATCAGCATTAAACTTCACGTGTTCAAAGGAAGTAATGGCCTTTACTTCATTGATAATGTTAGCATCGTGAGGGGGCACTACCTGTGCACCATCGTTCCAATAGGCTTTATAACCGTTGTATTCTTTTGGATTGTGCGATGCGGTAACTACGATTCCTGAGTCACATTTTAAATACCGAATAGCAAACGAAAGTAGGGGTGTGGGCCGCAGTTCGGCAAATCTGTAGACGTCAATACCGTTGGCTGAAAATACATCGGCTGTTATTTGAGTAAAATAGGGGCTATTGTTGCGGCTGTCATGTGCCAATGCAACAGCGATTTTTTTACCCGGGTAGGTGCTTATCAAATAATTACACAACCCCTGTGTTGCAATGCCTACGGTATACTTATTCATACAGTTTGTACCGACACCCATGATGCCGCGCAAACCACCCGTTCCAAACTCCAGATCTTTATAGAAGTTATCAATGAGTTCTTTGGGATCGGGATTGCTGAGAAGGCTCTCAAGTTGCGCCTTAGTTTGGGTATCAATGATAGGGCTTTCCAGCCATTGTTTGGCTTTGATTTTTACCTGTTGGAGAATTTCGTTCATAGAGATAAAATGTATTACAAATTTCCCCTTAATTCCTGCTCGCGCTCAATAGATTCAAACAAAGCTTTGAAGTTACCTTTACCAAACGACTTTGCTCCATTGCGTTCGATGATCTCAAAAAACATAGTGGGTCTATCTTGAATGGGTTTTGTAAAGATCTGCAGCAGATATCCTTCTTCATCGCGGTCAATAAGGATATTCAGTTTACGAAGTTCGTCAAGGCTCTCATTAATTTTACCTACACGATCAAGTACATCCTCATAGTATACATCCGGAATATGAAGAAACTCAATGCCCCTTCTTCGAAGTTCGCCTACCGTGTGTATGATGTCATCGGTGGCAATCGCAACATGCTGCACGCCAGGGCCATTATAGAAATCAAGGTATTCTTCAATTTGAGATTTCTTTTTCCCGGCAGCAGGTTCGTTTATAGGAAATTTGATATAGCCATTTCCGTTAGCGACTACTTTCGACATCAAGGCACTGTATTCGGTTGAAATATCTTTATCATCAAAAGTTACCAAAAGATTAAAGCCCATTACTTTCTCATAGAAGTCAACCCAGGTATTCATTTTTCCAAGCTCAACGTTTCCAACACAGTGATCAATATGTTTTAGTCCTATGGGTTCTATATTGAAATTGCTTTTACGAGCCTTATACCCCGGGAGGAAAGGACCCCTATAATTTTTACGTTCAACGAATGTGTGAATTGTTTCTCCATACGTTTTAATGGAAGAAACAATAACCTCTCCGAACTCATCCTTTAACACCTCTGGCTGCTTGGCAGCAATTGCGCCACGCATCGTTGTTTCTTGAAATGATTTAGACGCGTCATCAACCCACAAGGCTAACACCTTAACACCATCGCCATGTTTTTTAACATGCTCGCTTATTTCCGAGTCTTTTTGTAAGGATGTAGTCAGTACAACTCTGATTTTATTTTGTTGCAATACGTACGATGCCCTGTCTCGTACTCCCGTTTCCGGCCCTGCATAGGCGATCAATTCAAAACCGTAAGCGCTTTGGTAGAAGTGTGCAGCTTGCTTAGCGTTGCCAACATATAATTCGATGTGGTCGGTTCCGTTAATGGGAAGAAAATCCTGTGCCATGGTGCGTTGTTTTAGAGCCAGTAAAGTTAGTATATATCTTAAAACCCCAATAGTCAAATCCTAAAACACAAACATTGTTTTGCCGTAGGTATTTGGTCGTTTTTTGTTTGAAGAACACGCGTTAGAAGTTTTAATATTTGCTATTTGTAATTTGTCGTGTAATATTTGTCAAAAATTAATTCACATGGATATTCAGGCATTAGATAGTGCATTGCAGGCGATAGTTGATTGTAAAAATGAGCTAAAAAAGCTTGACTACAACAACCCTAACTATGATGTTCTGGAGGAAAAGCTTCATGATTTGGAGGATACTTTTCAGGTTGAGTATGGCGATTATCTTGAAACCGAAATTGAGAAAGTTCAGGATCAGTATTGCCCTAATAACGATGTGCTTCTGCCGATTTCTTACTTGGGCGATGGTATTTCAGTTGACCTAAGAAAACTTCCAGGGCGTGATACGCGCCTCGTGTTGGTAACAAATCCCACCAGGTTAATAATTACACTTGGTAAAGACCAACAGGAAGTTGTTTGGACTGCCAAGTGATTAACGCATGATTTCTAGTAGTGTTGAAAACCTGAAACCATCAATTTTGAATCGCTACTAAAACCCAAGCTTATTCCTTACTCTTTTTAGTGTTTCAAGAGCAATAACCCGGGCTTTTTCTTCGCCTTGTTTCAGTTTTTTATCTAACTCGGCTGGATTTGAAAAGTAGAAATTGAAAGCTTCGCGTTCCTTACTGAATTTTTGTATGATTAATTCATACAACTCTTGTTTCGAATGACCATAGCCATAATTTCCAGCAAGGTACTTATTCCGCAGCGCTATAGTCTGGTCAGGTGTGGCTACCAAGCTGTAGATAGCAAAGGTGTTATCCTTGTCAGGATTTTTAGGGGCTTCTAGCGGTGTGCTGTCTGAAACAATAGACTTGATTTGTTTCAATAGTTCTTTCTCAGGCAGGAAGATATCAATAATATTTCCGTAGGACTTGCTCATTTTCTGCCCATCTGTTCCTGGAATGGTCATCACCTCTTCTTCAATTTTAACATCAGGCACAACAAATGTTTCGCCATACTGACTATTGAAAGAACTGGCAATGTCACGAGCCATCTCTACATGCTGTTTTTGATCTTTTCCAACAGGAACCACTTCCGCATTGTATAGTAATATGTCGGAAGTCATTAAAACCGGGTACGTAAACAAACCTGCATTAACATCGGCTAGCCGATCGGACTTATCTTTAAATGAATGTGCATTCGCCAACATCGGAAATGGAGTGAAACAGTTGAGATACCATGTCAGCTCACAAACTTCCGGGATTCGAGATTGGCGGTAGAGATAGTTCTTCTCTAAATCAAACCCGAAGGCAAGCCATGCGGCTGCTACCGCATTTATGTTATCTACACGCGTTTGGGCATCCTTTATCGTTGTTAAGGAATGGAGATCGGCAATGAAGAAAAAGGAGTCGTTTCCGGTTTTCTGCGAGAGTTTGATAGCAGGAATAATGGCGCCTAATAGATTACCCAGGTGTGGGCGTCCACTGCTCTGTATCCCCGTTAATATTCGTGTCATAATAAATGCAATTAAAATAAAATAAGTGAATTGAAATATCTTTTACTTTTATGGGCGTAATTTATAGAAATGAAAAACTGGAAATTTATATTGATTTTTTTGATGGTTGCTAATCAATTGGCTGCCCAGGTGCTCAAACCCTTGCAATTCAGGGATGAGATATACGATTTTGGTACGGTGGTCGAGGCAAATGGACCTGTTACATTTGAGTTTGAGTTTACAAACGTTGCCGGCAGACCTGTTAAAATTTTAGGCGTAAAGGCATCGTGTGGCTGCACTACACCGAATTGGACAAAAGATCCGGTGCAGCCAGGTAAAACAGGATTTATACAGGCACGCTTCGATCCTAAAGGAAGACCCGGCTATTTTACAAAGACTTTAACAGTAACCACCGATGCAGATGCAGGTGGACTTATTCTACAAATTAAAGGGACAGTAAGTTCCGACAATAAAGATGGTTTAACTGAATTCGGAAGCCCAAAGGGAAATTGGAAGATGAAAGCATCTGCATTAAATCTTGGAAAGATTTTTTTAAAAGACGAGTTCGTGGTTCGTGATTTTGAAATTATAAATAGCGGTGAGAAGGCCATTGCGTATTTAAATAAGTATGAGGGACCTGAGTATATTAAGATTGCACTTCAACCGAATGTATTACAACCCGGAGAAAGGGGCTCGCTCAGATTAAGCTTCAATGGAAAATTAAAAAATCAATATGGTTTTCAATCCGATAACATTGTATTGTATACCGATGATGATAAAGAGGCTAAGAAATCATTTTCCGTGTTTGCCACGTTAGAAGATTATTTTCCTGCCTTAAGCTCTGCCGAAATAGCAAAAGCGCCAAAAATGAGGATTGGTGAGCCCAATGTTGATATGGGAAGGATAAAGCAAAATCAAGCGGTAGTCAGAGAGGTTATGGTATCTAATCTTGGTAAGTCAACGCTCGAATTACGCTCGATACAAGGTAATTGTGAATGCATTACCGTTTTAACAAATAAGAAATTTGTGAAGGCTGGAGAAAGCTCTGTCCTAAAAATATCACTTGACCCACAAGATAGAAAGGGGACACAACAGAAATCGGTAACGATTTACTCCAATGATCCCAAAAACCCTGTACAACGAATTACCCTTGCAGCGTATGTGGAGGATTAAAATTATCTTTACTATGTTTGATATGCTTTAATGATTGCCATGATTTTATTTTTACCATCAACATAATCTGGCAAATCAAGTGAATCATAGTTTAAGACTATCAGACAAACGCCTGTATATCCGTAATCTCTTTTCCTAAGATCAACAAGTGAATATCGTGTGTTCCTTCATAGGTAAGCACCGATTCAAGGTTAGCCATATGGCGCATTATCGGGTACTCCCCCGTAATACCCATACCGCCATGTATTTGTCTTGCCTCGCGTGCAATCTCTAAAGCAACGTGAACATTGTTTCTTTTTGCTAATGAAATCTGTGCAGTAGTTGCTTTACCTTCATTCATTAACGTACCTAACCTCCAATTAAGTAATTGTGCTTTTGTGATTTCAGTGAGCATCTCCGCTAATTTCTTTTGAATGAGTTGGAATGATGCTATGGGTTTCCCGAATTGTATTCTTTCTATCGAATATCTTTTTGCGGAGTCATAACAATCCATAGCAGCACCAATGGCTCCCCATGCAATTCCATATCGTGCAGAATCCAGGCACATCATGGGTGCACCTAAACCACTTTTATTGGGTAATAGGTTTTCCTTTGGAACTTTCACATTATCAAATACGAGTTCGCCCGTTGCACTCGCACGAAGTGACCACTTGCCATGCGTTTCAGGAGTTGTAAATCCGGGCATTCCGCGTTCAACAATCAAACCATGAATTCTACCTTCTTCGTTCTTGGCCCACACAACCGCTACATCAGCTTTTGGTGAGTTTGATATCCACATCTTCGCGCCATTCAATAGATAATGATCGCCTTTATCTTTAAAATTAGTAACCATGCCTGAAGGGTTCGAACCATGGTCAGGCTCAGTTAATCCAAAACATCCGAGCCATTCGCCAGAGGCCAGTTTGGGTAAATATTTTTTACGTTGTTGTTCGTTACCGAATTTATAAATGGGGTACATAACCAAAGAACCTTGCACCGATGCTGTAGATCGCATGCCTGAATCTCCACGTTCAACCTCTTGCATGATAATGCCGTACGAGATATAATCCATTCCACCACATCCGTATTCAACCGGAAGGGTGGGGCCAAATGCACCTACATCTCCAAACTTCTTTACTATTTCATACGGAAAATGTGCTCGTTGTGCCCAGTCTTCTATGTAGGGGCTAATTTCACGTTTCACAAAATCACGGACAGAACTGCGCACCAATTTATGCTCTTCTGTAAGCAGGCTGTCAATAGCATAAAAATCAGGATGATCGTATAAATCCTGTTTTAATGATTTTTTAGCTTTTACTTCTGATGTGGCCGTATGGGAAGACATAGGATTTTGTTTAATTAGCGTGCAAATTTAATGAACTATACCTGACTAAGAAACGGAATCATGGATAAACAATCCGAATTACAAGACCAGTTAAAGAAGTTACAGGAGAAGTACGCTGTGATGGGTCAGGATTTATCCTCCTATTTGGATGGATTGTTGTATTCCGATTATTTAACCTATTGGGATTATATACACCTCGATACACTTCTTAGTTTGCAAAATCCGAAGACGGGCTTCGCAGATGAAAAGGTGTTCATTATCTATCATCAGATTACCGAACTATACTTCCGATTAATTCTTATAGAGATCGAACAGATCACGGAGAGTAAAAACCTAACGGAGAAATTCTTTATTGATCGAATGGGCCGGATAGTCCGGTATTTTCGCCATCTGGAAAGCTCTTTTGAAATTATGGTGAATGGAATGGAGAAGGAGCAGTTTCTAAAATTCCGAATGGCATTATTACCCGCCAGTGGATTCCAATCGGCTCAATACAGAATGATTGAGATCAGCTCTACTGATATGATTAATTTAGTGAGCCTGCCCGATCGTGCTACCGTAGATGTTACTAATATTGATAATCAGTTAGAGAAACTTTACTGGCGAAGTGGCGCGACAGAGCTTGCGTCTGGAAAAAAAACACTAACACTTCAGCAATTTGAAGCTAAATATATTAGCGAATTTCGTGCCTTGGGTTTGAAATGCAGCGATAAAAATTTATACACTATTTATCGTAAAAATTTTACAGGTCACACAGAAATTATAAACCACCTTCGTGAATTTGATACCCTGGCAAATGTATTGTGGCCATTGGCACACATGCGATCTGCCGGTCATTATCTACAAAGAGATCCGGAAGACATTAAGGCTACTGGTGGAACTAACTGGCAAAAATATTTGCCTCCTCGGTTTCAAAAACTCATATTCTTCCCGGAATTATGGAGCGAAGAGGAGATTGCGCAATGGGGCAGTGCAGCGTTTAAAAGAAATTGATTCGGTAATGGTTATTCATCGAAATAATGTTTAATGAAGCATCCATTTATATTCAGCGAATTCCTTGCATTTTCTGAGTAAATTTGTCCTCCCGAAATCAGAAGAATGAAAAAAGTTGCTTTCATCTTATTTTTTGTATTGGCAGCTATCGCGAACCTTTATTCACAAGGGTTTATGCAGCGATCATTTCACGATACAGCAAAAAAAATCCTGAAGGAATCGTATCAGGTAAAAGATACTGTTCGAAATATAGTGCATGGCTTATATAGTTCGTATCATCTCAATGGTAATGTTGAATCAAAAGGGCAATTCACGAATGACGAAACCACAGGCGTTTGGGAATTTTATTATGAAACCGGCAATCTTAAAATGCGTGGAATGTTATCGAAAGGTACGAGCTATGGTTTTTGGGAATATTTTTTTGAAGGAGGAGCCAAAAGCATGGAGGGAACGATTTACGGAAAAAATAAGGAAGGCGAATGGAAACTGTTTTTTGAAAATGGACAGGTACGGGAAATTGGTGAGTATAAAAGCAGCATGCGACATGGGCAATGGAAATCGTATTATGAAGATGGTTTGCTGAAAGGAGAAATTGAATATGCGGAAGATTATGGTCGCTACATCGAGTACAATCATGCAGGGAAAGTAGTTGGCGAAGGCCCTAAAATGGGGACACAGCAGGTAGGCCACTGGCGATACTTTAATGCTGATGGATTATTACAGAGCGAAGGTGATTATATTGACAGTAAAAGAAACGGTGAGTGGGTGAATTATTTCCCAACGGGTGAAGTTTCTTCCAGAGGAATTTACGAGAATGGAGAGCCTAATGGTAAGTGGGAGTATTTTTTTGAGAATGGTACTGTTAGTGCATCGGGTGAATACTTGGGTGGACAAAAAAATGGTTACTGGAATTCATTTACCGATAACGGTTTGCTAATGAGCGAAGCAACCTATGCAATGGGCACTGGCGAATATCGGGAGTACTTTAAAAGCGGAAAACTAAAAGTACGAGGCTCCATTGTAAATAATAAGAAGCATGGACCATGGGAGTTTTATTTTGAAGGTGGTCAAGTAGAGGGGAAGTGTGATTTTGTAGAGGGAAAGGGAATTTATTATGGGTATTATCCTGGAGGTGCCCGACAAACAAAAGGCACAATTGATACTAACCGTAAAACCGGAACGTGGGAAATTTATGATCGAGATGGTCAACTCTCTGGATTTTACAAACCCTTTTATGACGAAAAAAAAATTGGACATGAGGTAGTTTCTTACGAAGGACCTCAGGTTCTTATTGCTAAAAAACGCGAAGGCAGGTTTACGTATTTTAATGAACGATCGACTGAATTTAAAGGAATGATTTTGGAAGGTAATCCTGTACTAATGTTTGCAGGCCGATTTCCGATGGGTGTAGAGTTTTATGCTCAGGAGCGGCTGGGTCATCAATTTGAATTCATCGGTATACGCGATCCGTTTTTTCAGCAGGATGAGAAAATTGCTTCCGGCAAACAATTTCAACGGGGGTATGCTATTGCTGTTAAACAAAAATTTTATAATAAATTGAAAGCTGGCATGTGGTACTTCGGACATGAGCTGCGGTTTACGAACATCGGTCACTTTACAAATATTTCATTTCCGCCATCGCCCGATAACAGTATCACCATTAGCGCTGCAGAGCAACGAATGGAGTATGGTATTTTGCTAGGCTATAGAATTATGCAGCGTAATAATTCAAAAGGATTTACAATTGATATGTTTACATCGTTGGATGCTGGTTATAGAAGCGTAGATATGCAGCAATCGTATAGCAGTTTTTTTGGCAACGTTAACCAGTCAAAATTTGTATCCAGTCTTCATGTTGGTATAAATATTGGCAACGTTTTTTCTAATAAGTAATGAGGAGCTTACTTTTTAAAATTGGTACTTACGCTGTGTATTGTTGTTATTAATATTGTTCGAGATTATAAATAAGTCGTAAAGGATAGTAACCTTTCAGACCATGAATACAAAAGAGATAATACTTTTGCCTGAAGAGGCATTTAACGAAGAATTTTTCCAGTCTACTCTATATCAGAAACTCGCATTAAAACAAGATGGCAATTTCTATGTCAAACCGGTTAAACGATCGATTGACGCGCGCGGTCGAAAGGTAATTGTTCGGGTGCTATGTGAAGTCATTCCTGTTAAAGAGAAGAAGCCATTAGTTACCTACTCAAAAGATTTTAACGATGTACGAAATGCAAAGCGTGTAGTTATTATTGGTTCCGGGCCTGCAGGCTTGTTTGCTGGACTGCGCCTTATTGAGTTAGGGCTAAAGCCAATCATTATTGAACGTGGTAGCGATATTCAAGCACGTAGACGTGATATAGCAGCAATTAATAAAGAGCATATCGTTAACCCTGAGTCGAATTATTGTTTTGGCGAGGGCGGTGCGGGTACCTATTCCGATGGTAAGTTGTATACACGTTCTAAGAAAAGAGGAGATATAAGCCGTATTCTTGAAATTCTCGTGGCGCATGGAGCCAAAGAAGAAATTCTCTTCGATGCACATCCACACATTGGCACTAATAAGTTACCAAAGCTTGTTGCCGAGCTTCGCCAAAGTATTATTAATGCAGGCGGTGAAGTTCACTTTAATACAAAGGTTGTTGATTTGATTATTAAGGATAATGTTATAAAAGGAGTCGTTACACAAGAGAATAATAAAATTCAAGCAGAGGCTGTAATCTTAGCAACGGGTCACTCAGCCCGAGATATTTTTGAATTGCTTTACAAAAGGAAAATTTTAATTGAAGCTAAATCGTTTGCCTTAGGCGTACGCGTTGAACATTCACAGGAACTCATTGATCGAATTCAATACCATTGCCCTGTCGACCGTGGTTCATATTTGCCTGCTTCATCGTATGCGTTGGTGCATCAGGCAGTCGTGAAAAATTCTGACCGAGGTGTTTTTTCCTTTTGTATGTGCCCGGGTGGTTTCATTGTTCCATCCGCCACATCGCCTGGTGAGGTTGTCGTGAATGGTATGAGTCCCTCACGCAGAGATTCTAAGTTTGCAAACTCGGGTATTGTGGTTGCTGTTAATGAAAGTGATTTTAAAGATTATGATAACTACGGTCCATTAGCAGGAATGTATTTTCAGAAAGAGATTGAGCAAAAAGCCTGTGCTTTAGCGGGAGGTACACAATCGGCACCAGCGCAACGTCTTGTTGATTTTGTTGAAGGGAAAGTATCCAATACCCTTTTAGAAACCTCGTATCAGCCTGGATTGACATCTATGGAAATGAGCGATGTATTACCTTCATTTATTGCTGATGCCTTAAAGCAAGGCTTTAAAAATTTTGGAGTTAAAATGAAGGGCTACCTCACCAACGAAGCCCAGATAGTAGGCGTTGAAAGCCGTACATCTTCGCCTGTACGAATACCACGCGATAAAATCACGCTTGAGCATCCTCAAATTAAAATGTTATTCCCCTGTGGTGAAGGGGCAGGATATGCCGGAGGGATTGTCTCTGCTGCGTTAGATGGTGAGCGTTGTGCCGAGGCGGCAAATTTATTTATTCGTTAATCCGATGATTAGCCAATTTGAATTAACGAATTAGCTAATCATCACATCAACAAATTATTTAAGGTTTCAGCCATGCCTGGCGAACCGCTAATTGTTCAGGAGTTGCAGTTTCATTGAATGAGAGCATGAACCTTTTCTTGCGTTCAACCTTTTTAACAGTAGCCTTAAGCTCAACTTCTAGTTGCTCACCTGCATCATTTTTCCGAAGCACACCAAATGTGAGGGTATTTCCTTCCGTCAGTCCGGTCTGATGTTTGTTGATGAACACTCCTAAATCAGGGCCAAGATCTGGCATAGTTTCACCGTTAATTTTTGTTAACACATCACCATTTGCAAAGCCAAGAGCTTTTCCCTGATCGTTTACTGCTTCTGCGTTTGCAATTGCCAGCATTGGCTTATTATTGATCGGTATAACGGTAAGAGCATTATTTTCCAACCCAAGGCTAAACTCCATAATTGATAATTCGGGTAAGAAATTCACGCCAACTGCACCAAGAACTTCCTGTAACGGAAGTGTTTCAGCCCCACCTACGTAACGCTTTAAAAATTCACCAATTTCGGGGTACGTGAGTTGCGTTATTTCATCGAACAATTTATCGTCCTGAAAAGCCTTTGACTTTCCAAACTTCTTGCCGAGGTCAGCTGCAAGGTTTTGCATGCCATATTTACCTCCTGAGAGTTTCCGCAGCTTAATATCAAGGCACATTCCTATAAGCGCACCTTTTTGGTACACATTGAAGTATTGGTCTTTATATTTATCCAGCGCTAGTTTGCTAACATCTGTAAACGGTACATCGTCAATGAACTGACTTGCTGTTACCATCTTTTGGCGTAAAATGGCCAAGTACTGATCGGGGGTTATCAAATCATATTTCACCTGCACGTTGCCTGCAAAGTATTCGGTAACGCCCTCGTATAACCATAAGTGCTTTGACATTTTAGGGTCATTGAAATCGAAGTTGTGAATCTCTTCAGAGTGTATAGTTAATGGAGTTACAATATGAAAGAATTCATGAGCGACAAAATCGCGAAGTTGCTGACCCATCTCTTCAATGGTTGTTTCGGGCATGTAATAAAAAGAAGAGTACGAGTGTTCGAGGGCTCCGTATGAGGTTACAGGTTGATCTGTGAAATAAAAAATAAAAGCATACTTATCTACCGGTAGTGTTCCACCTAAATATTCTTTTTGAGCTTTCAATACTTCACGTACACTATTTGCGATTTGCTTAGCAGAAATTTTGCTGTTAGGTGAATACGACCCAATGAGTACTTCGGTATTCCCAACTTTTATTATGGCTGTGTCAGCTTTGCTATACATTAGGGGTGAGTCAACAAGGCGGTCATAATTCTCAGCCGTAAAGGTATCGGCTCTTTTTTCGGCAGCTGCTGCTCCTTTTTCGGTGCTTACTTTTGAAATAGGTTCATTTGTTTTTTGTGCGATAAGCCCGGTTGATCCGTAGAAATCTTTTTGTCGGATAACATTAAAGGTAAAAGGGAGTGCCTTTTTTCCTTCGAAATAGCCAAAAAAACCGCTTGTGTTTATTACAAAGTTTTTATTTTCTTCAATATTGGTTCCGGCTGGTTGAAAAATGGGCTCACCGGTGAGTTTAGTATCGTAGCTATCCTCAACCCAATAAGTTATCTTTTGAAGCTTTGTTGCATTTTTAATTTTCCAGGTGTTGTCATTCAATTTTTCAACTACTAGTTTGTTGCCTTTTTTATCGGTGGCTTGTAAATCGGATATAAACCGCCCATAATCGGCAATGGCGTAGGTTCCAGGAATTATTTTTGGAAGGAAGAAGGTTATCTCTGGGGATGTGATGGATGGAGTCGATAATTCAACATATACTTTATCATCTACAACTTTTGTTAAGTCAACGGTGTATTGATAGGAGACTCCCTTCTTGGATTGTGAAAATCCAGTGAAGGAAATGGCAAGTAAACAGATGATTAGAGTTTTAATACGCATAGTGAAAAATTTAAGACTTAAAATTAGAGTTAAAATTGATACGATTTGAAGTTACTTTGTTAAACGGTAGAATTACAGCGTTTACGTATGTATTGGGTAAATGGTTGTTCAATTTATAAGTCGTATTTATGATTTAAGAATTACATGAAGAAAACCGTAATTATTGGTGCCTCTCCAAACCCATCCCGATATTCGTACAGGGCAGCAGAAATACTGATCAAGTATAACCATGAATTTATACCTGTAGGAATTAAGAAAGGAGACCTTTTTGGGAAGCAAATTTTGAGCATTCGTGAAAGGCCAATCATATCGGATATTGATACTATTACACTATACATCGGGCCATTGCATCAAACGGAATGGTATAATTATTTGATAGACCTTAAACCCAAGCGTATTATTTTCAATCCAGGAACGGAAAATTTTGAGTTTGAGCAACTGGCTGAAAATAGGGGTATTGAGGTTATTGAAGCGTGTACCCTTGTGCTGTTGAGTACTGGCCAATATTAGTGGAGTACCCGTAAATTCCTGAAAATCATACGTTGTATTTAGGATATGACTAAAGTCATATTATGAATGAGTATTTAAATGTAAATTCATCCAACTAAAAAATACGACCATGTTATCCGATGATAAAATTACCAACATTAAAAGGTTAAGGGTTAAGCCCGGAAAAAAAGTAAATCTGAAAGATTTCGATACTAAGTACAAGGGTACTGTTTTAAACAAAGAGGATGCAGAAAAACTTTTGGAAATTGGCAGAAAGCACCTCGCTGAAATTCAGGACAAACTGTATGCGCATAACCAATATAGCGTATTGATAATTTTTCAGGCAATGGATGCTGCAGGAAAAGACGGTGCGGTGAAGCACATTATGTCGGGGTTTAATCCGCTTGGTGTAAAAGTATTTAGTTTTAAGGCACCCACATCGCACGAGTTAGATCATGATTTTTTTTGGAGGCACAGTCTAGGATTGCCAGCACGTGGAGAAATCGCCATTCATAACCGATCGCATTATGAAAATGTATTAGTTACAAAAGTACACCCCGAGTGGATTTTAAATGAGAATATCCCGGGTGTAGACTCTTTAAAGGATATTGATGAAAAATTTTGGGAGAGCCGGTACAAGCAAATCAATCGTTATGAGAAAAACCTGGCGCAAAATGGAATGCTCATATTGAAATTCTTTTTGCATGTTTCGAAGAAGGAACAAAAGAAAAGGTTTATTGAGCGTATTGATGATCCATCTAAAAACTGGAAATTTTCGCTCTCGGATCTTAAGGAACGAGCCTTTTGGAATGATTATCAAAAAGCTTTTGAGCAAGCGATTAGTAATACGACTCAAAATCATGCTCCATGGTTTGTTATTCCGGCAGATGATAAATGGTACGCCCGATTAGCCATAGCTGCAATTATTTACAAAGAGTTTGAGCGACTAAAATTAAATTATCCAACCGTAAATGAATCTCAGAAGGCAGAGTTGCAAAAAGCAAGGCTTATATTAATGGCTGAAGAAGAGAAGAATGGTGAAGACAAAGGCAGGGAAAAGAAAGTGAAAAAGAAAAAAGTACCTGTGGATGAAAACTCCAACGGTAAAGGGTAAGTTTTTTTATTAGTCGTGTACAATTGCGCCCCGCTTTCTGGCGAGTTGAGTAGTGTTTTTAACGTCTTCTGTATTTTCCCAGGGATTAGGGGCGACTACTAATATTTTTAGATTTTTAAAATTAGATATCCCTGTAGGAAAACGATGGATATTATTATCGGAAAGATCTAACTCTTCAAGAGCTGTTAATGAGGTAAAGCAAGCAGGTAGTTCATCGAGTAAATTTACGTTGACGCGAAGTACTTTTAGATTCGTTATCCTGCATAAAGAGGAAGGAAGTTCGGTAAGCAAGTTATTATACGCATGAATCTCTTTCAGTGAATCTAATTTACTGATCGATTCGGGTAAACTTGATAACTGATTATGTGAGATATATAATATCTGAAGATTTGTCCACTCGGCTACCTGTTCTTCCAGTTTGGTGAGTTGGTTATAGAATAGGTCAATCATCTGCAGCGAATGGATACCGTAAATTCCCTCTGGCAGTACCGTCAGTAGGTTTCTATAGAAGGAGATATTCTCAAGTTTTTTTAATCGTTTGATTTTAGGTGTCACATCTGTAATCAAATTGTAATTGAAGGTTAGTTTTTTCAAGTTTGGTGCATTCCGAATGGAAGAAGGAACGTATGCGATTTTGTTGAACTGTAAATTCAGACTCTCCAGAGTCTGATGAGGCTTGATATTATTCTCCTTCAAACTGATCAAGTTGTGTTTCAACGACAATTCTTTGAGTTTTTTGTTTTTCCGGGCTCCGTTCGAAAACTTTGTTAACCCATTTTCCGACAGGTCTAGTTTTTCCAATTCGGTAAATCGTTTGTAGGATGTAGGAACGGAAGCAGGATTGTCGCCATGAATGGACAAGCGTGTAACTTGGTTGTTCTTACCAAGTTTTAAATGTTTCCGCGAGCGGTTATTGAGCACCGTGATCTTCTTCAGGTTCTTTAATGCATTTAATTCGGATTGGATCTTCCGAAGATTACAGTTGACGATCTCCAGTTCTTTCAGGTTTTCGCAGGCAAGTAAATCAGCCGGAAGTTTTTTGAGTTTTTTAGAAACGATACTGACGTGTGTTATTTGACTTTTATCTGTTTTGAATTGGAGACTGTCATAAGTAAAATAAGTCACAGTAGCCTTGTACACATTTCGATAACCAATAACTGCAAGGCGGATCAACGAATCGTAAAAATTGTAAAGACTATCCGCCAGTCGCTGGTCACCAGGCCGTTCAATGGAAAACTTACGCATGGCCACGAGGAGGTTAGCCAATTCGATAGAGTCTTTTGCGGATTTGTAAATTGGTCGTTTCTTAAACTGGCTGCTGAGTGAAGTCACCTCCTGACCTTTAACATCTGTTCCGGATAGCAGCCCCAATATTAGCAGGCAAGAAATAACTTTCTTCATGTGTCTAAAACTAATGTTTTTTATTGGTAAGAATTCAAATCAATTGTACTGTAGGTAAGGCAATAAAAAGCGGAATAATCTTCATTAAAAAATGGGTAAAAGAGGCAAAAAACCTTATTTTTGTCGGTTATAAAAATCCATCATGGGCGAAGCAAAAGATAAGAAGGAAGCAAACTATTCAGCCAGCAATATTCAGGTTTTAGAGGGGTTGGAGGCAGTTCGTAAAAGACCAGCCATGTATATTGGCGATGTTAGCACAAAAGGCCTTCATCATCTTGTTTGGGAGGTTGTTGACAACTCTATTGACGAGGCGCTTGCCGGCTATTGCGATGAAATACGCGTAACCATAAATACCGATAATTCCGTAACGGTTGAGGATGACGGTCGGGGTATACCAACCGATATGCACGAGAAGGAAAAGCGTTCAGCATTAGAGGTTGTAATGACGGTATTGCACGCAGGTGGTAAATTTGATAAGAACACCTATAAAGTTTCTGGAGGTTTGCACGGTGTTGGGGTATCGTGCGTGAATGCCCTTTCCGATCTTTTGACAGTTACCGTTTATCGGGAAGGAAAAATATTTCAGCAAGAATATCAGCGGGGCGTACCGCAATATTCGGTAAAGGTTATTGGCGAATCTGAAAAAAATGGAACAACCGTTACGTTTCATCCCGACAAGGATATATTTATTGTCTCTGAGTATAACTATGAAACAGTCGCCTCGCGTCTGCGGGAGTTGTCGTTCTTAAATCCAGGTATTACTATTTTTCTGTCGGATCTTCGTGAACTTGATGATAAGGCTGAGGCGCGTAAAGATAAATTTCTTTCAGAAGGTGGACTTCGCGAATTTGTTAAATATATAGATTCAACGCGTGAGAAACTTATACCGGAGCCCATTTACATAGAAAATAACAAAGGCGATATTCCCATACAGGTAGCATTAAATTATAATACCTCGTATAGCGAAAATCTGGTTTCGTATGTGAATAACATCAACACACACGAAGGCGGAACACACGTAGCAGGTTTTAGAAGAGCGTTGACCAGAACATTAAAAGCGTATGCCGATAAGTCTGGCCTGTTAGAAAAAATGAAGATTGAAATCAGTGGTGAAGATTTCCGTGAAGGACTAACTGCTGTTATTTCCGTTAAAGTCCAAGAGCCACAGTTTGAAGGGCAAACAAAAACCAAGTTGGGTAATTCTGAGGCAATGGGCTCAGTCGATCAGGCTGTGGGCGAAGTGTTGCAGTATTATTTGGAAGAACATCCCCGTGAGGCAAAGCTAATTGTAAGTAAAGTTATTCTTGCCGCTCAGGCACGTCACGCTGCACGCAAGGCTCGAGAGATGGTACAGCGTAAAAATGTATTGAGCGGAAGTGGGTTACCTGGTAAACTAGCGGATTGTTCGAGTGCAGATCCAGCAATTTGCGAATTGTATCTTGTTGAGGGTGACTCTGCGGGTGGTTCTGCTAAACAGGGAAGGGATAGAAATTTTCAAGCGATTCTTCCATTGCGCGGAAAGATTCTGAATGTTGAAAAGGCGCAGGAGCATCGCATTTATGATAATGAAGAGATCAAGAATATGATCACTGCCTTGGGTGTGAGCTTCGGAACACCGGAAGACAATAAGGCATTGAACATGACCAAGCTCCGGTATCATAAGGTTATTATCATGACGGATGCAGATGTGGATGGAAGTCACATTCGAACATTAATTCTTACTTTCTTTTTCCGGTACATGCGAGGGCTTATCGAAAATGGATTTGTTTACATCGCGCAACCTCCTTTGTATTTGGTGAAGAAGGGAAAAGCCGAGCGCTATTGCTGGACAGAAGATGAACGGAATGCCATTGTAAAGGAACTTGGCGAAGGAAAAGACGATTCGGTTGGTGTACAACGGTATAAGGGGTTAGGAGAAATGAATCCTGAGCAACTCTGGACAACCACGATGGATCCTTCTAAACGTACATTGAAGCAAGTAACCATTGAGTCTGCGGCCGAAGCTGATCACTTATTCTCCATGCTAATGGGCGATGAGGTAGCACCCCGTAGAGAGTTTATTGAGAAAAATGCGAAGTATGCTCGCGTAGATGTTTAATTTTTTTCTGGTTAAGTCAGTGTATGAGTGAGCTATTGAGTATAGAAAAAATTGGCCAACAAATTAATGATAGCAATTATGTCAGTCGTGATTTAAGCTGGCTTCAATTTAACTATCGTGTACTTGATCAGGCCAAGCATACAAACAGAGGTATTTTCGATCGCTTGCGTTTTTTGTCCATCACGGCTTCTAACTTAGATGAGTTTTGTACGATACGCCTCGGTAGTTTGTATAACTATATAGATTACGGAAAAGAAAGATTCGATTATAACGGGCAGCGAGAAGAACCATTTCGTGGGCTTCTTTTGGCCGAAACACAAAAATTTTATAGCCATCAAAATGACTATTACCTCCACGAACTGAAACCATTATTTGAGAGAAATGGATTTGCGATCGGGAATTACGGAAGCATGACGGTAGAGCAGGTTACGTTAGTCAATGACTATTTCCTGAAAACAGTTTTTCCGATGCTCACCCCAATGTTATTTGATAATTACCACACGTTTCCTACGCTCAAAAACAACAGGTTGCTTTTTGGTGTGGTTACCAGAATACCAAGCGACACACCGGCTCAACAGAAAGTTTCATTTATTCAGATACCAAGTAACCTTCCGCGGTTTTATGAGCTAAATGATTTCACCTCCAGGTTATTCATACCCATTGAAGAAATTATCAGGCAAAATATTCATCAGCTATTTCGCAATGTAGAAATAACAGGCGCAACGCTTTTTCGGATTAATCGCAATGGAGATTTTACGCTGGAGGAAAGTGAGGATATTGAAACGAATTTTCTGGAAGAGCTTAAACGAAAGTTAAAGACACGTAGATCGGGTAGAGTTGTACGACTTGAAGTCGAGGAATTTCCTGACCCCTGGATTATGCGCCTGTTAAAAATCCAGTGGGATCTTGACGACAGCAATATTTTTAGTGTGCCTACCGGTAGCATGATTGATTTTGTGGGGCTTCAGCAGATAACAGGACATAAGGATTTTAAAGACAAACGAATTCAACCACGCACTCCTGTAAAGCCTTTAAGCTTCCCTGAGTATGGAACAAAGGATATGTTCGAAATTTTAAAGAATAGAGATATCCTGCTCCATCACCCATATAACTCTATTGAACCAGTTTTAGAACTATTAGAGAAAGCTGCTGATGATGTTGGTGTACTATCAATTAAAATTACGATTTACCGAGTTGCGAAAGACTCAAGAGTTACAGCTGCATTACTTCGTGCTGCTGAAAACGGTAAGCATGTATCGGTTCTATTTGAAGTGAAAGCGCGATTCGATGAGGAAAATAATTTGCGTGAAGCTCAACGGCTTCAGCAGGCAGGTTGCTTTGTAATTTATGGAGTGAGCAGTTTAAAAACACACACTAAATTACTATTGATAGTTCGAAAAGAAGCGGATGATAAGGTGTATCGGTACGTTCATTTGAGCAGTGGTAATTATAATGAAACCACATCCCGATTTTACACAGATATCGGCCTACTGACCGCGAAGGAGATTTATGGGCAGGATGTTTCAGAGTTTTTTAATGTTATTACAGGTCACTCGCAGCCAACAGCGTATCGTAACCTGATTACCTCACCACGCGATATGCGCATCCAGCTTTGCAACCTGGTAAAGCGAGAGGCCGAGAATGCAAGGAATGGAATACCTGCTGGTATTGTTATTAAAATTAATTCATTTCAAGATAAAGAGCTTATCGATGAGTTATACAGTGCTTCACAAGCAGGTGTTAAAATTACCTTGATCATTCGGGGTATTTGTTGTTTGCGACCGAAACGAAAGGGTTTAAGCGAGAACATTGAAGTACTTTCAATTGTTGGGGAATTCCTCGAACACGCCCGTACATATTATTTTCATAACGATGGCGATCCGAAAATCTATATTGGAAGTGCAGACGCTATGGTGCGGAGTTTCGACCGAAGAATTGAATCGTTGTTTTTGCTTGAAGATGAACTGTTAAAAAAACAAGCAATTAATAACCTGTCATATAACCTGCGCGATAATGTTAATTCTTATTGGATGCAAGAAGATGGCTCTTATGTTAAAGAAGAACTAAACGGAGACGCTCCTTTTAACATTCATAAGGAATTTTACGATGTTACAAAAGAAATTATAGATTCCGCAAAGCTGTTCTGAGGCTCTTTTTTACTTAGAAAGGATAGTACCCTTATTTTTGCATCGTATTTGTGAATGCATGCGAAAATGAAGTTGATTTCTTATTCTGATTTTTTTCAAAAAGATACAGGAGCATTCCATCCTTCAACCCCACTTCGGGCACTAAAATATATTTTGCTTGTGCCCATTCCATTGCACGAATGTAGATATCACTAGCTGGAATAATAACATCAGCACGGTCGGGATTCATTTGCAGTTTGTAAATTCGATCCTCCATACTATGGAGCTCAACCATTTCTTTTGTTTCTTTTATCTTCTTTAACGACATCAGTCTGTGAGGTTTCAACTTTGCCAGCTCAAATATTTTACTAATGTTACCCCCCGTGCCAACGGCCGTTACCTTTCCGAACTGTTTTTTAACATTTTCTTTAATCCAACTCTCCATTTCTTGCCACATTACCGGCTGATCGTGGTGTTCCAGCACCCGCACAGAACCGACTTTGAAAGAACGGGTTTGTATTTTTTTTCCTCCGGTGAAAAGGTTCAGTTCTGTACTTCCACCACCAACATCAATGTGTAAATAAGTTGAGTCTGTCAAGTATGAGATTATAGCCTTGTTAATCAAATCGGCTTCCCGGTTGCCATCAATAATTTCAATAGTAATACCCAGTTCCTCTTTTAATTCTTTTACTAGCACAACTCCATTTTCCGATTCCCGCATAGCCGAGGTAGCGCAAAACATATAATCATCAACCTCGTAAAGGTCCAGTAAGAGTTTATATGCGTGCATCAACTTTTTGAATTTATCTACGCTCTTCTCACTAATTCTTCCAGAAGCGAAAACATCGTGCCCTAACCGCAGCGGAAATCGAACGTATTCAAGCTTTTTAAAGAGGATTCGTTTACCGTTGTCGAGAATAGAGGAGACTTGAAAACGGATGGCATTGGAGCCGATGTCGATGGCAGCTAACTTCATGAAGATGTAAAATTAAGCTAATGATTTTTCTTTTTATGAAGTTATTGATTTTCTTTGTGTTAACTTATTCAGAAAGACCGAGGGTTGGGCCCGAAGACGTCTTAGCATCCTATTCCTTCAACTGACGGAATGTTGTGCTAAATCCCATTCTTCCCGATAGCTTTCGGGAAGGAAAAGATAAGTAACCCATCACGGCAAGGGCTCTCTGGATAGTATGTATGAGTAGAGAGCTTATGAAAATCGAAGATATTTTATTGGAACGTATTCTCATCATAGATGGCGCTATGGGTACAATGATTCAGCGTCATACGCTGGAGGAATCGGACTTTCGCGGTGAACAATTTAAAAACCACCCGTATCCCTTAAAAGGTAACAACGACATCTTATCACTCACGCGGCCTGATATTATCA
The DNA here is from genome assembly GCA_031395485.1 of Cyclobacteriaceae bacterium. Lineage (GTDB taxonomy): Bacteria > Bacteroidota > Bacteroidia > Cytophagales > Cyclobacteriaceae > UBA2336. Next base: position 32,369 of record JANNUS010000001.1, read on the forward strand.
AAGATATTCACCGTCAGTATTTTGAAGCCGGAGCTGATATAATTGAAACGAATACATTTAGCGGAACATCCATCGCACAAGCTGATTATCACCTCGAGCATATTATTTACGACCTTAATTATCAGTCGGCTAAAATTGCCAGAGAAGTTGCCGATGAGTTCACAAAAAAGGAACTACACAAGCCTCGCTTTGTAGCGGGGGCAATGGGACCTACCAATAAAACTGCATCCCTTTCACCGGATGTCAATAACCCCGGATACCGTGCAATTACCTTTGATGAGTTGGTAAGCGCGTTTAAAGAACAGGCAAAAGGATTGATCGATGGAGGTTCGGATTTTTTGCTATTGGAAACAGTTATTGATACGCTTAACGTAAAAGCTGCCCTTTTTGGGATACAGGAATTATTTGATGAAATCGGTAAGAAACTTCCTATCATGGTATCGGGCACCATTACTGATGCCAGCGGTCGTACACTTTCAGGCCAAACGACTGAGGCATTTTTGATCTCTGTTTCGCACGTACCACTATTGAGCATTGGTTTAAATTGCGCCTTAGGTGCTCGAGCGCTAAGGCCATATTTACAGACGCTCAATGAGAAAGCTCCATTTTTTACGAGTGCATATCCGAATGCCGGTTTGCCAAATGAGTTTGGTCAGTACGATCAAACTCCAGAGGATATGGCAATGCAAATTGAGGAGTTTTTAAAAGAAGGATTGGTCAATATTATTGGTGGTTGTTGTGGTACAACACCTGAACATATTAAGTTGATAGCGGAAGTCGCAAAAAAGTATAAACCTAGACGGGTAGTCGTTGAGCATGTCTAAGTATCTAAAATTAAGCGGACTTGAGGCTGTTGAGCTAACCCCAAACTCGAACTTTATCAATATTGGTGAACGAACGAATGTTACAGGTTCGGCCAGATTTCTGAAACTGATCAAGGATGATAAATTTGATGAAGCCTTAGAAGTTGCGCTCGATCAGGTACGGGGTGGCGCACAAGTTATCGATGTGAATATGGACGAAGGTATGCTCGATTCACAAGCTGCCATGGTTCGGTATTTAAATCTCATGGCATCGGAACCAGAAATTTCGAGGATTCCGGTAATGATTGACTCATCTAAGTGGGAGGTAATCGAGGCGGGGTTGAAATGTTTACAAGGAAAGGGTATTGTAAATTCAATCAGCATGAAAGCTGGTGAAGCGGAATTTATTCGTCAGGCGAAGTTGGTGAAGCGATACGGTGCTGCAGTAGTGGTGATGGCATTTGATGAACAAGGCCAGGCCGATACTTTTGAAAAAAGAATCTCTATTTGTAAACGTGCCTACGATATACTGGTTAATAAGGTATCGTTTGCACCGCAAGATATTATTTTCGACCCTAACATTTTTCCTGTCGCTACCGGTATCGATGAGCATAAAAATTATGCGTTAGATTTTTTTCGAGCGGCCAAATGGATACGAGAGAACCTTCCTCATGCGCATGTTAGCGGAGGGGTGAGCAATGTTTCCTTTAGTTTTCGCGGCAATCAAAAAGTGCGGGAAGCCATGCATGCGGCTTTTTTGTATCACGCTATTCAACATGGTATGGATATGGGGATTGTTAACCCAACCATGCTGGAGGTATATGATGAAATAGATAAAACATTGCTTGAACGCGTTGAAGATGTGCTTCTCAACAGGCGCGATGATTCAACAGATAGGTTACTTGAATTTGCCGAAACCGTAAAGGGATCAGTGAAGAAAAGGGAAATGGATGATGCGTGGCGAAATGGATCTGTTGAGGAGAGACTTACACATGCTTTAGTAAAGGGTATTGTCGATTTTATTGACGTTGATACCGATGAAGCACGCCTTAAGTATGGACGCCCGCTTCATGTAATTGAAGGGCCTTTGATGGCAGGGATGAACGTGGTGGGTGATTTATTTGGTGCTGGCAAAATGTTTTTACCGCAAGTAGTTAAGAGTGCCCGGGTTATGAAGAAGTCAGTCGCTTTTCTAACGCCATACCTCGAAGAGGAAAAACGACTAAGCGGAAATACGCATCAGGCAGCCGCAAGAATATTAATGGCTACGGTTAAGGGTGATGTTCACGATATTGGAAAGAACATAGTAGGCGTAGTGCTGGCATGCAATAATTATGAAGTAATTGACTTGGGCGTGATGGTCCCGCCAGAAAAAATTATTGAAGCAGCTTTACGAGAGAAAGTAGATATCATTGGCTTAAGCGGATTAATTACGCCCTCGCTCGATGAAATGGTTCATGTTGCAAAAGAGATGCAGCATCAAAAATTGAAACTCCCGTTACTGATTGGAGGTGCTACAACATCCCGCATTCATACAGCTGTTAAGATTGACCCAATGTATGAAGGAGCGGTGGTTCATGTATTGGATGCTTCCCGCTCAGTACCGGTAGCCAGTGAACTCATTAGTTTAACAGCTCGTGAAAATTTTAGAAATAAAATCAAACAAGAGTATAAGATTCTTCGCGAGGATCATGAAAGCCGGAAGGCGACAAAAAATTATATCTCTTTAGCCGATGCGAGAAAAAACCACACAAAGATTAATTGGGATCAAACTATTTACACGCAGCCATCCTTTACGGGAAGAAAGGAATTTATCGCATACCCATTGGAGGAAATCCGAAAGTATATTGATTGGACACCTTTCTTTCAGACTTGGATGTTGGCTGGACGGTATCCAGAAATTTTTAAAGATTCAGTGGTAGGAAAAGAGGCTAAAAATCTTTTTGATGACGCTAACAGAATGTTGGATGAGATTATTCTCAATAAAAGCCTTCAGGCGAATGGCGTATTGGCCTTTTACCCAGCTGTAAATATGGGAGATGATGTTGATTTAATGAATGGATCTAATTCATTTGCAACGTTTCATTTCTTGCGGCAACAAAATAAAAAGGCACAAAATCTTCCAAACTTTTGCCTTGCAGATTTCATTTCTCCAACTACCGGGAAGGATCATTTTGGCATGTTTGCTGTTACGGCCGGTATTGGTTTAGAAAAGCTCACAGAAAAACACAAGGCTAACCACGATGATTATTCCGATATTATGGCCAAAGCACTGGCTGACCGACTTGCGGAAGCATTTGCTGAATGCCTTCATGAGAAAGTACGAAAGGAACTCTGGGGTTATGCTAAAAATGAAAACCTTGCTAGTGATCAATTGATCGCTGAAAAGTATCAAGGTATTCGCCCTGCGCCTGGTTATCCTGCTTGCCCGGATCATACAGAGAAAAAATTGTTGTTTGAATTGCTCGAAGCAGAGAAAGTAGGTATTGCGCTTACCGAATCGTATGCAATGTACCCGGGGGCAGCTGTAAGCGGATTTTATTTCTCTCATCCTGATTCTAAGTATTTTGGGCTCGGCAAAATTGAGAAAGATCAGGTTGAAGATTATACTAAGCGAAAGGGAATGAGCTTGAGCGAGATTGAGAAATGGTTGTCACCCAATTTATCGTACGATATTTAATAGGTATGAAAGTTATAGATCATTTAAAAAATGCGAATGGTAAAACATTATTTACCATTGAGGTATTGCCACCCCTAAAGGGTGATAACATACGATCACTTTTTGATCACATGGATCCGCTGATGGAGTTCAAACCTAAATTTGTGGACGTCACATATCACCGCGAAGAATTTGTTTATAAAAAGCGCGAAAATGGTTTATTGGAAAAGAAGTCTACAAGGAAGCGCCCCGGTACAGTAGCGTTATGTGCAGCTATTCAAAACCATTATAAAGTAGATACGGTGCCGCATATTATTTGCGGTGGCTTTACAAAGGATGAAACCGAGAATGCGCTAATTGATTTACACTTTTTGGGTATCGAAAACCTACTCGTGCTACAGGGGGATGGTATTAAAAATGAAGGAAGGTTCGTGCCTGATCCCGATGGGCATAAGTATGCATCCGAGTTGTTACAGGAGATTGTAAATCTAAATCAGGGCAAATATCTTGATGAGGATTTATTAAATTCGACTCCTACAAATTTCTGCATTGGTGTTGCAGGCTATCCTGAAAAGCACTTTGCGGCTCCTAACCTTAAAACCGATTTGAAATACCTGAAGCATAAAGTTGATCTGGGTGCAGAGTACATTGTTACACAAATGTTTTTCGATAATAAAAAATATTTCGACTTTGTAGACAGGTGTAGAGAAGCCGGCATTAATGTCCCCATTATTCCGGGTATAAAGCCCATCACCACGAAAGCTCAAAGCAGCATACTTCCTACAATATTTTATATCGACTTGCCCGAGGAATTAGCGGATGAAGTTGAAAGGTGCAACGATAATGCTGCTGTAAAGCAAGTTGGTATTGAGTGGGCTATTAAGCAATCGAAAGAATTAATAAAAAATGGAGTGCCTACACTGCATTTCTATTCTATGGGAAAGTCTGACCCGATTTATAAGATTGCGAAGGAGTTATTTTAACACAGTGATCATTCCTTGGTTGGCATTTTAACACCCAACGAAAAGAATGCCTTTCCGTGAATTATTTTGTTTAGATCTTTCTGAACTTGCATGATGTCATCCAGATGAAGATTGAGTTCAGTTTGATAAAGTTTATAGATTAGCATCCATTCTTTCTTGTCCATAAAACTATCGGCATTTGCAACTACGCAAAGCCACGCAATGCATCGTATTTGATTTTTGACATCAAGTTTTTTTATTGCTTTAACACACTCATTGTAAATATCATCCTGTTTTCGCAGTTTCAATTTCTCCAGTTGCACATTGAATTTGACTTCCTCAATACCCTCTGCTGCCATCATCTGCTTGCCACGCATGACTTCCTTCTCACTCACGTCTCCATCTGCATGTATAAGTAAAAAATAGAGGTTTGAAAGAATTGTTTTATAGTCCATAAGGAAATTTAGGTTATCTATTTTGTCTCTTTCAAGTTTGGTGCAAAAATAAGCTTGGGAACAAACACAATGAAATTACCAGCCAGGTTATCCATTAAATTTTAGTGGAGGCGAATCGGAGTTAAAAATTATAACTCATCCTCACGCATGTTAAACGTATCACCCAGTTTTGTGTCACCGGTTTCGAAGCCTTTGCGAAACCAGCGCATGCGTTGTTCAGAAGTTCCATGCGTGAATGAGTCGGGCACAACATGGCCTTGTGATTGTTTTTGTAAGCGATCATCGCCAATTGCGTTAGCAGCATTGAGTGCTTCTTCAAAATCACCGGGCTCAATCGTATTATTTGTTTGATCGGCATAATGCGCCCAAACACCCGCTAAAAAATCGGCCTGCAATTCAAGTTTTACCGACATCGCATTGTTTTCTTCTTCGCTTAACTCACCGCGCATGTTGTGGACTTTATCAGAAATTCCTAATAGATGTTGTACGTGATGCCCTACTTCGTGCGCAATTACATAGGCTTGTGCAAAATCGCCAGGCGCACCCAAACGTTCCTTCAGGTCATTGTAAAAACCTAAATCAATGTATACCTTCTCATCGGCCGGACAGTAAAACGGCCCGGTTGCAGCACTTGCTGAGCCACAGCCAGATTCAACTTGATCGGTAAACAGTACCAGGGTTGGCTCGCGATAATCTTTCATAAGCTTACCCCAAACATCTTCCGTATCTGCCAGCACGGTTTTTACAAATGAAGCAAGTTCTTCTTCTTCAGCTGTAGGAGTAAAGGGTTGTTGATTTAAAGAAATATCTTCTGTGCCTAATCCTGTTTGCTGAAGCAGGCTTAATGGATTTTTACCCGTGATCAGGCTTATGACAATAATAATTACAATGGTTGCAAGCCCACCTTTTCCAACTAGCCCACCGGGAATCCGGCCACCTCCGCCACCACCTCGTTGGTCGTCTACATTACTGCTTTGTCTTCTGCCAATCCATTTCATACGTGTATGAGTTTAGAGTGATGAAAATACAAACTTCCAGCCGTATCGCCACACCCCGTGCGCATTCTTCGGACACATCTCTTCCGGTGAGAGAAGGCACGGGTGCGGGGTTTTTTTATTAATTTCGAACTTGCTAAATAATTCCTTATGAACCGCATTTCATTCTTATTGCTCTTTAGTATTCTTTCCTCCACGGCCTTTGCTCAAAACCGTATGACACCCGAATTACTCTGGCAATTAGGCAGGGTAAGCCCGGTGGGTATTTCGCGCGATGGTAAGCAAATGGTGTATTCCGTTAGCATCCCGAATATTTCAGAGAATAAAAGTAAGGCTAAGCGTTATAGTATTCCGCTTACCGGAGGCGCAGCGTTTGAATTGAGTGACGAGGTTTTAGTTGACGATAGAACTATTTCACCCGATGGTCAATATAAAATCAACCAGCAAGAAGTGAAAATTAATAAAGTACTCGGCAAGGATTTTTATCCGGAGTTGGATATATCTAACGTGCAGATTTACGATGGTTTAAACTTCCGGCATTGGGATACATGGGAAGATGGATCGTTCGGTCATTTGTTTGTGCATCCCATCGTGAGCGGAAAAGTTGGAGAAGGAAAGGACATCATGGTGAATGAGCCATATGATTGCCCTCAAAAACCCTTTGGAGGAGATGAAGATTTCACTTGGCGTATCGACAGTAAAAAAATTGTTTACGTTGCGAAGAAGAAGTCCGGCACTGCGTATGCACTAAGTACAAATACAGATTTGTATGAGTATGATGTGATTTCAGGTGCAACCATCAATCTAACGGAAGGAATGATGGGCTACGACACGGAACCATCTTTCTCTTCTACTGGGGCATTAGCTTGGCTCAGCATGAAGCGCGATGGTTACGAAGCCGATAAAAATGACATTGTTGTACGCAATGGGAATGTCACACTCAACCTCACCCAGCAGTGGGATGGCACCGTGAATCATTTTCGCTGGAGCCACGATGGAAAGAAAATTTATTTTGTGGCGCCAATAGGAGGGACTATTCAGTTGTTTGAAGTGGACTACCCAGGCTTCACCCAAAAGTTACCTGTTGTAAAACAAATCACTAATGGAGACTTTGATGTTTCGGGCATGGCTGGGCAATCCGGTAACACTATGATTGTTTCGCGTACTGACATGAACCACGCGGCTGAACTCTATACGGTTGATCTCAAGACCGGACAGATGACGCAACTTACACACGTAAACGATGTGGCTTACAGTAAACTATCGTTAAGTAAAATTGAAAAGCGAATGGTCTCTACCACCGATGGCAAGCAAATGTTGGTGTGGGTGATTTATCCTCCCGATTTTGATCCTGCTAAAAAATATCCAACGCTTTTATATTGCCAGGGAGGCCCGCAATCTCCACTCACCCAGTTTTACTCATTCCGTTGGAATTTGCAACTAATGGCGGCCAACGATTATATTATTGTGGCACCTAACAGGCGCGGCATGCAAGGACATGGCGTAGCATGGAACGAACAAATCAGTAAGGATCATGGTGGACAAGTGATGCAGGATTATTTGTCTGCGATAGATGCCTTTAGCAAGGAATCATTTGTAGATAACAACAGATTGGGTTGCGTGGGTGCCAGTTATGGCGGGTACTCGGTGTTTTACTTAGCCGGTATTCATAACAATAGGTTTAAAACATTCATTTCGCACGATGGTATTTTTAATTTCAAGAGCATGTACGGCACTACCGAAGAAGTTTTTTTTACCGAGTGGGATTATGGCGGCCCGTATTGGGATAAGAACAATATGGCTGCACAAAAATCTTACGCACAATTTGACCCGAGTAATTTCGTAGACAAATGGAATACTCCCATTTTAATTTTCCAGGGTGGGAGAGATTACCGCGTACCAGATGGCCAGGCGTTTGAAGCCTTTCAAGCAGCGCAACTACGCGGCATTAAAAGCAAGCTCGTGTATTTACCAACCGAAAATCACTGGGTGCTTACTGCGCAAAATGCTCAGGTTTGGCAGCGTGAATTTTTTAAGTGGTTGAAGGAGACGCTTTAATATAACTGTTGATGTAAGCGCGTTGTAGGCAAAACTATGTTGACACTCTGTAAGAATAGCCTACACTTTTTACCAGATTAGTTCTGAAAATAGTTCGGTAGTTGAGAACAGGTTAGTGGGTAAGGATTTTGGCAGTGTAATATCGCGGTAAACTTCTTTCATGGTTAACTCATTGTTTTTTAAGAACAAAACTTCCGTGGCTATCCAGCCTTCGCCCAGCCTCTCATACTTATTGAATTGCGATTCAATGATATTTCCATTTTTATCTTTACGATTCATTCGTTTAAATAAATAAGTTTCGGCATCGATCCAAAACCTCCACTTTTCAGGGTCTCCAATAACGAATTCTGTCTTTCCGTCAACAATGTCAAGTTCAAATTTATCAAAGTCATAACCAGCCTCCTGCAGTTTTGCTATGGTTTGCTTGGGGTTATCAAAATAAACGCTGAACCCTAACACTAGCAGCGTATGTACTCGCTTCACTTTGGAAACCACTTTATTTTCCTGCCAAACAAACTGGCTATCGGCCTTAAATGTGATGCCGTTCCCTGATTTCATATCTCCAAATTTTATTGCCAGACCTTCAGGCATGCTGATGGCCTCATACCAGGTCTATTCCCGTTCAAGTTTACCATCTTTGTAAAAGATTGTCTGTTGTGTGAACGAAACATTCTTGTACCACTTTTTTTTGTACTGATTATACATTTGCTCAATGACAGAACGCCCATTTTTTGCATCGGCTTTTTCCTGTGCAAAGACATTCGATAGTGATAGTAGCGAAAGAATAAAAATTAGAGTATGTCTCATGATGGCTCTTTTTAAATGCGGAAGATAATTTATAATAAAAGTAAATGGTTTATAAAAAGCCAGGCTTGCACATGTGTCAAAGGGCTGGGTAGCCTTTGCTTATATCTTCTACTATCCCTTAGCAAGTTCCTGCACAATTTCTAACGCCTTATCAATCTCACCCTCGCTATTAAAAATGTGGGTACAATGCCTAACTCCAAACTGAGGCCCCATAGAGCGTGGTCGCATTTTAGCTTTTTCCCAAAAGCTGTCTTGCAGTTGCGGCCCTGTCATTCCTTTTATATTGTAAACCGTTATGCCTGCACACATGGATTCATCTTCCGGTGAAAAAATTGTGACACCATTAATTTTCCGCAACCCATCACGTAGCCGTTTTCCAAGAAATTTAATTCGTTCGTATACACGCTCTGCACCAATTTCGTTGTGAAAATCCAGTGCGGTCTCCAAGCCTTTCAAGATGGAAAAATTGCCAGTGCCACGTTGTGTAAAGCGGAATCCTTCATCTTCATGATTGTCCCAGCGGCCACTTGCCACCGTTGTCCAAACCTCTTTCATTCTATCGGCCTTAATGTATAAGAAGCCTGTTCCCGCTGGTGCGCCAATCCATTTATGAAAACAACCTGCATACGCATCGCAATCAAGGTCTTTTACATCTACTTTTAGCTGGCCAATGGTTTGGGCACCGTCTAGCAGTGTAAAAATATTTCGCCTTCGCATTTCTGCGCAAAGTTCCTTTACAGGAAGAATGGCACCACTACCTGAAATGAGATGCGAAATCATAAAGACTTTGGTATTGGGCGTGATGGCTTTTAGTACAGCATCATAAACTTCAGTGGCATTCTTAACTGGTTTTTCCAGCGTAACTGTTTTAAAGACGGCTCCATATCTTTTTTCTTTTAATAAAAATCCACTTTGCCCTCCTACATGTTCCTGGTTAGAGGTAAGGATTTCATCGCCAGGTTGTAAAGAGAGGCCGTTTGCAATGTAACTCATACCATGCGTTACGTTGTCAGTCATTGCTATGTCTGATGCGTTTGCATTGATTAACTGACCCACCTTGGTACGAATACCCATCAGGTTATTATAACCGCTAATGAATTCTGCTTTATTGTCGTCTTTATAGGCCCAGTCGCTTGTATGCTCCGCAAGGTAGCGAGCATGTTCAGTCATCTTTTCTACAACCATGCGCGGCATAGCACCTACTGTGGCCGGGTTAAAAAAAACAGACTTAGTATCCAGCATAAATTGCTTTCGGATTTTATTCCAATAGTTGGCATCATGCTGTGATGGCATGGGCTCGGTTTTATCTGCCACGTTTGAAAAGCCCATAGCAGGCAAGGTAAGAGCAGCCAAGCCCATTGATTTAAGAATGTTTCTGCGGGTAGCCATTTGAAGTATGCGTTTATGGTACACTATAAATGTATGGAATTCTACCGGCCATTGTTAGTGTTTTGTGTCTAGTGTATACAACAACACTGTACGTTTGCTTTAATTTTGATGGGATGCATTCTTCCGGTAATGACTATATTTCCTACATATAAAAGTAACTCAGTCGATCAACATATATGAGCATAACAATTATTTTTTTTAATGCCCATCGAAAAGCTCGAAACATATGGTGGGTTGTTATTTTCTTTTTTATGCTTTCTGTATTCTTATTTCCATTAATCTTTTTAGCGGATCACTATCATTTCGAAATATCAATAGCGCTTCAGGCTATAATTATTTTGGTGGTATCAATTATTTGTCAGTTGCTTAGGAGGGAACCACTGAATGAATTGATTGGTAGAGTTAGTGGTAAATGGTTTAAAGAGTTGTTCATAGGATTGATCGTGGGGTCAGCCCTTATGATGTTGCCTGCCTTTTTGCTAACGGCTTTCGGATTTATTCATTGGCAAAAAAATGTATTCGCACTATCTACGCTGGCATCTGGCGTATCGGTCATGCTCGTTGTGGCTATTGCTGAGGAGTTGTTGTTCAGGGGATTTATTTTTCAACGATTTATTGGGGCTTTTGGAAATTGGCCAGCCCAATTAATCATTGCCGGTCTATTTCTACTTACACATTTAAACAACCCGGGTATGACTGGCGTTACAAAAACGCTGGCTTCTGTTAATATTTTCATTACCTCGATATTATTTGGTATTGCTTTTATTAAGACTAAGAAATTGGCAATGCCACTAGGCTTGCACTTTGCCGCAAATGTAATGCAAGGAACGGTGCTTGGGTTTGGTGTAAGCGGAGAAAAGGAGGTGAGTCTTTTTGAACCTCGATTGGATAGTGCCCCTGAGTGGCTTACAGGTGGAGCATTTGGACTGGAAGCCAGCATTGTAGGATTGTTTAGTTTGATCATGATTACTATATTGATTTACTTTTGGAAGTATCCAAAAAATTGAAGTGAGTGGTCGAAAAACCAGGAGTTACGAATTACTCCTATCCGGATTCTGATAGTTTTGGCGACTCATTAATCTTCGTTAATTTTCTTATCTATAAAGACCTTACCCTCTACCGTTATGAAACGATCGTGTATTTCTATTTTTGTATTAATCGTTTTACTAACGACAGACGGGTTTTCACAAATCTACGAGTCAATGCCTTGTGGATGTTGTGTAAATACCGAGTTAAAAGATTTGTTAAAAGGGAAAAAACTAGCTAAGATTTATTTACATGAATGTGGTGTTGGCGGAGCGCATACTTTGTCTTCATCGTTTTTAAAGCCTGGAGGAGTAGCACCAAAAGACCCAACCAAAGACCCTAATTATAAACCTGCCTACCCGGATGATGCCATTGGGGAAGCTGAAGAGTTTGCTATGAATTTTGATAAGTGGTCATGTACATATGCAGCCAGTATGCTCAAGGATGGTGATGTAAAAACTGCGTGGGTAGAAGGTGTTGCTGGATATGGCATTGGTGAGTTAGTCATTGCGCCACATTTGAATGCTAGTAAAAAAGTTGAATTATTTACAGGTTTTGGAAAGAGTGAGGCATTATTCAAAGCAAATAGCCGCCCTAAAACTATAAAGGTTCACGTGTTAAAAATTGAGTACAATGGGAACTCAGCTCAGTGTGGCACGTGGTATGAGAATGTTGAGTTATTGAAGACACAAACTGTGGCTCTACAGGACGTTAATAAATTCCAACTCATATCTGTTCCTGCGTTTAAAAGAGAGACTTATATGCGCGATAGTATGGAGTATGACTACGTTTATTGGGTGATGCTTGAAATTGTAGATGTTTATCAGGGCCTTAAGTATCAAGATACCTGCATTTCGGAAATTCGAAATATAGAGTAGTCAGATTTTTTTTTGTTTATATGCTTTACAAGCGAATGCCCATTGAAATTGAATCACCCGAAGAGGTTGGGTACGATTCTATTTTGTACAACTTAGCGGAAAGCTCTGTTACGGATTTGAAATTTGAAGAGCTTAACCTCTCTCTTAGTTCACTTAAGTTGGAGTATATTGCCCATCGGGGAAATGCAATATTGAGAAAGCAAATAGCAGAAGAAACACCACTGTTGATTGAGGATCATGTATTGATCACGAATGGTTCAGCGGGGGCATTGTTTATCGTTAATACTTCAATGCTCTCTGTACACGATCATTTAATTGTAGTAAGGCCTAATTATGCTACCAATATTGCAGTGCCCGAAGCAATTGGTTGTTCTATAACCTATATTGATTTAAAATTTGACGAAAGTTGGAGTGTGAATGTACAATCAATTGAAGATTCTATTCTGCCTAATACGAAGTTAATTAGTGTTACCAATCCACATAATCCAACGGGTATGGTAATGAAGGAGGAAGTGCTACAGGCCTTGATTACTTTAGCAGAGAAGAAAAATATTTTTCTTTTAGTGGATGAAACCTATCGGGATGCTGGTTTTAAAACACCGTACCCAGTACTTGCTTCAAATAGTAAAAAGGTAATAAGCGTGTCGTCCCTTTCAAAGGCTTTTGGTCTTCCGGGATTACGGATAGGTTGGCTGCTTACGCAAGATCGCACGCTGATGGAACGATTTTTAGCAGCCAAAGAAATGATTTACATCGCGAACTCTGCGCTTGACGAGGAAGTAGCGTATCAATTCCTTTTACAGAAGCAAAAATTTGCAAATTCAATAAATGCACGGGTGCGTGAAAATTTTAAACTTTTATGCCGTTGGCTTGAACAGGAGCAAAGTCTTGAGTGTGTTCTGCCGGAAGGCGGAGTAGTTTGTTTCCCCCGATTTAAAAACCACTCATCGCTAAACCTTGCAAAATTTTATAAAATTTTAGCGGAGAAGTACAAAACAATGGTGGGCCCCGGTCATTGGTTCGCGATGCCTGATTATTACTTCAGGATTGGTTTTGGATGGGTAAATCAAGTAACGTTTGCCCAAGCTCTTACAAACATACAAAGTGCTATAGCGGAAAGTAAAAACTGAGTTTGCTAAATTATTGTACAGCTAAATCCTCCAGGTATTTTTTGAATTTGTTCGTATTAAAGTTAGTGGTGCCAACTTTTTTGGAAACTATGTTTCCGCTAAGATCAATAATGAAAGTAGTTGGAATGGAGGGTACTTGAAATTGGGTTGGCAACGAACCGCTTGATGTGTATATCGGAAAGGTAAAATTATTTTTAGCTGCATACATATTTATTTTATTTACCGCATCGTCTCGGTCTAGCGAGAGCATAATAAATTGAATTTTATCATGATCCAGTCCATCGTACAGTTTTTGTATGGAGGGCATCTCCACACGGCATGGACCGCACCAGGTGGCCCATAGATTTATAAACAGCACCTTCCCTTTATATTGATTGAAGTCAATCACGTCTCCTGTTAATGTTTTAATGTTGAAGTTATAGTCAAAGGGCTCGCGTGGGTCAGATTCTTTTCCGGGAGTCGCATTTATTATTCCACTTTTCAATACTGCGGTATTAGCGAATTCCGAAACACTGATAAGTGTACCGGTAACTTTCAAGAACATGATGATGGCAATGGCTGCGAAAAATGGTTTTATAAAACTTATCATCCTCATAGTCTATAAATCTAATCAGTATCTACTACAAATAGGGGAGTGACTAAGTTCATTCTCGCTGGTTTGTGTACCACAAGATGCGGTATGTACGATTTATTTCAAATTTGGCGCAGCGTTTTAATATTGCCACTTGACACACTCAATTGCCGTTTGCAAAGTACTCGAGGCTTCTGTGCTTCAGGCTTAAACCGTTTATAGAAACCGTTCGTATATTTAATCAAACCAAAATCTATATGAAAAAATTAATGACCCTACGTTCGGCTTTTGTGCTACTCTTTGCATTTTCTGTTTTAGATGTATTGGCACAAGCCATCACCACACCTCGTACACCTAGCCCAGCTGCAAAAGTCACGCAAACTATTGGCATATCCACAGTATCAGTAAATTATTCTCGTCCAAAAGTTAATAACCGTCCTGTATGGGGTGCGCTTGTTCCGTATGGTTGGAATGTTCAACCCTTTGGCACGGGTAACGCTGCACCTTGGCGAGCAGGGGCAAATGAAAATACGGTAATCGAGTTTACATCTGCTGCAAAGGTGGAAGGTCAAGCCGTACCTGCAGGTTCTTATGGACTCTTCTTTGTGATCAATCAGGATAATTCAGGTGAAGTAATATTATCGAAAGACTATCGGTCGTGGGGAAGTTTCTTTTATGATGCGAAGCAAGATCAGATACGAGCAAAAATTCAGTTGCGTGATATTCCACTTACCGAGTCGCTTACGTACGATTTTACTAGCATGACAAAGAATGGGGCAGAGTTAGTATTGAACTGGGAGAAAAAGCAATTTCCTGTTAAGATAGAATTGGCTGTTGATGAAATTGTAATGGCTAATGCCGAGGCAGAGTTGAAAGGGCCAATGGGTTTTGCGCCACAAGGATTTGTTAGCGCGGCTAATTATGCGCTTCAAAATAAAGTAAACCTTGATAAGGCTATGGTGTGGATTGATCAAGCTCTTGCCCAAAATAAAAGCTTCCCGTCCTTGGCTACAAAAGCCGGAATTTTGAGAAATACCGGTAAGGCTGATGAGGCAGATAAAATAATGGCGGAGGCGGTAGTTATTGCTACAGAGCCAGAACTAAATGCATATGGTTATCAACTGATTAATCAGGGTAGGAATGACAAAGGCATTGAAATGCTTGCGTTAAATACAAAGCGTTTTCCGAAAAGTGCTAATGCGTGGGATAGTTTGGGGGAGGGGTATGCCATTAAAGGTGATAAGGACAATGCCGTAAAGAGTTTTAAAAAATCGTTGAGCCTTAATCCACCGGCCAATGTCCGCGCAAATTCCGAGAAATACCTCAAGCAGTTAGGGGCTTTGTAGGTTTTTAATCTGAATATTTCTTAAAGAGGCTGCCTTGTTGTTTCAAGACGGCTTCTTCTTTTTATATTGCTCAGGTTTTTAATGATGATGTTATGAAAGTATTTTTAGTTACGGGGTTAAAATTTTATTGTTTGCTATTCGCTCTTGTGGTAAATGGCGTAGTTTTTGGGCAAAATTTTAAAAGTGTTTCGCCATTCCTTAATAATATTCAGTCCGATAGTATTCGTGCCCACATTAAATATTTATCCGATGATAAGTTGCTGGGGAGATTACCGAATACTCCTGGATACCAAATGGCCATGGATTATGTGATAGCGAGATATAAAACCTTAGGTATACTTCCCGCAGGCGAGAATCAAACTTTTTTACAAAAAGTAAAATTTAGAAGAGCAAGAGTCGATAAGGCCATGGCAAGGGCTGTACTGGTAAACGGATCAACATCCAAAGACTTGGTATTTGGTGATGATTATGTTCTCTCTCCAAATTTTGAGAAACCCAGCGTTGAAGCAAAGGCTCCATTAGTTTTTGTTGGGTATGGCATAAGTGAACCTGATTTTGGTTACGATGATTATGTGGGGATTGATGTGAAAGGAAAAATTGTAATTATGGTGGGCGGTACGCCCGATAAATTCCCTTCTACTGTTAAAGCACATACCGGCAGCAGAGCAACCCGAATAAAAACAGCCTTAGCGAAGGGTGCTGTTGGTATTATTCTACGGGGCCCTCCAACCGGAATTCAAAGTATGGTGCATGGACTTGTTACTACTGGTTCTGTTGCTACGATTGATGATAAAAATAAAAGCGTAATGTTTAGCGGAGGTGTGAGTCAATCGATATTCAGTGAGATGATGAACATGACAAACGATGAGATCGCGAAAATCCTTCTTTCATTAAAAGAAGGAAAGCCTTCATCGTTTGAATTAAGTTCAACGTTACAACTAGTTTCTGCCACACGCTATGAGGACTTTGAAAGTTATAATATTGTTGGATTGATTCAGGGATCAGATAAAAATTTAAAGAATGAGTATGTTGTATACTCTGCTCATCTCGACCACGTTGGCGTAGGCACACCGGTGAAAGGAGATTCTATTTATAACGGAGCACATGACAATGCTTCTGGTGTTGCGTGTGTACTGGAGGTTGCTCGTATTTATTCTTCACTGAAAGTAAAGCCCAAGCGATCTTTATTAATCGTTATGGTTGTTGCTGAAGAAATGGGTTTATTAGGATCATCTTATTTCGCATCACACCCAACCGTGCCAAAAGATAAAATTGTAGCGGCTGTTAATATGGATATGCCAACGATAATTGCACCATTGCTTTCTGTAGTGCCATTAGGAGCAGCACATTCTTCACTGATGAATCAGGTTAAAACCGCAAGTGCCTATCTGGGTATTGATGTTGAAAATGATGCGGAACCAGAGCAAAATCGTTTTGTGCGAAGCGATCAGTACAGCTTTGTACAGGCGGGCATACCTGCATTGAATATTAAGTATGGTGATAAGATGCTGGAGCCAGGAAAAAAGCTTACCGAAAAAGTGAAATTATGGCGTGCTGAATTTTATCATCAACCTCAGGATGAATTTGCGGAAGCAAACTTTGATTTTGACGCAGGAAAAAAGTATGTAAAGCTTGCTTTTTTAATTGGATATCAGGTAGCTCAAGAAACGAAGAGGCCTACATGGAACAAAGGCGATTTCTTTGGAAATAAATTTGGAGGCCAGAAGTAACATAGTGCCGATGGGGGAGTCTGTGGATTTAAAGAGCCAATATGTTCCGTAAGATTATACAGTCTTTTCTACTCGCATTTCAAAACATTCGGTCTAATTTTTTTCACACAATTTTGTCTGTTTTAGGCATTGTAATCGGTGTGGCTGCGTTGGTATCTATTCTTTCGCTTATTGATGGAATGGAGGAATTTGCACGCGAGCAGATCACACAAACAACTTCCGTTAATGCAATAATTGTACAAACCAACGCGCACCGTGATGTAAATGGTGTCAAGCTTAGAAAAGACACGTTTGCGGTCATTGACTATGAGCATTTTGCTTCCTTACGCGGTGCACTCACAAAACCAGTAACGGGCGTTTTAAGGACTTCCCTTTCAGGAGAAGTTGAATTCGATAGTCTACGCATCGGTGTTTATGTTTGGCCTACAGCAACACGGGTTAGGAATGATACTGCAAAATATGCAGGGTATTTATACACTGAAGAAGACGTTAAAGTAAACAGTCGAGTGGCTGTTGTCAATCGAGCTTTTGTAATTGCAGCCAATATTAAGGATGAGAAGGAGCTATTAGGAAGAACTATTTCTTTTAAAGGAAAGGAATTAGTCGTTAAAGGCATTGTTTCAGAACCGAAAAATAAAACCCCGCAAATTTACTTTCCGATTACACTGCTCACAGAAAGGGAATTGTATGAACGTCCTCCTGAATTATTTTTTGATGCTGAAAAAACGGAGGACATTCCTGTATTAAAGGCTGAGATACAAGAATGGTTAGATAAAACCTATCCACTGGTAAAAGATAATTTCAACATTCAAACGAATGACTTTAGGGTTGAGCAAGCTGCCCAGGGCTTCCTGTTGTTTAAAGTAATTATGGGATTAATTGTAGGGATATCGGTAATTGTTGGTGGAGTGGGTGTGATGAATGTGTTATTAATTTCCATTACAGAACGAACAGCCGAAATTGGCATTCGTAAAGCAGTTGGAGCAAACAGGCGGGATATCATTATGTTGTTCCTTTCTGAATCTGTTACGGTATCAGCATTTGGTAGCTTACTGGGATTAATTTTGGGTACACTTTTTACCATGGCAGCTATTCCGATTGTTAAGTCACTTACGAAAGTTCCATTCCAAGCGGCTTATACGCTGAATACCTTTTTAATTATTTCTGCAATAGCAGTTTTGGTTGGCGTTATCTTTGGAACATACCCGGCCATTCGTGCATCACGACTTGACCCAGTAGAGGCCATTCGGCATGAGTAGTTCTGTATTTTTTTGACCGAATGTAATTTGTAGTTTTAAACATGTCAATTATTTCCAATAAATGGAGCTCTTTTACTTTACGGGTTACAATCAAGTTCGACCCTCAGCGTATCTATGATGCATGGGCAACACAGGCCGGATTGGAGAGTTGGTTTTTACGCAAGGCTGAATTCACAAAATTGGATGGGACAAAGCGGGATCGCTCTTCACAAATCCAGCAGGGAGATATCTATGAATGGCTTTGGTTTGGTTATGGCGATGACATAGTTGAAAGGAGAGAGGTGCTGGACGCCAACGGAAAAAATCTATTGCGTTTTATTTTTTCGGGAGGGTGTACAGTTACAGTTGTTGTTAAACATGATCATGGCGAGACCATCGCAGAATTAAAGCAAGAAAATATTCCGTTAGATGAAGACCCTAAAATGAACCTGTGTTTGAACTGCTCTGCAGGCTGGACTTTTTATATGACCAATTTGAAATCAATTCTAGAGGGTGGCATTGACTTGCGAAACAAGAATGCTCAGGTAATCAGCGTGATTAACGCATAAAAAAACCCACGGGCTAAGTGGGCTATTTCAAAATATATAGTAGGCTTATGCAAGCTCACGTAAATTAACTGGAACAACCCTTGATACACCCTTCTCAACCATTGTAATACCATAGATCACATCGGTAGTCGTCATGGTGCGTTTATTGTGTGTAACAATTACAAACTGGCTATCCTTACTGAAGTTGCGAATGATACTGTTAAACTTATCAATGTTTGCATCATCCAGTGGAGCGTCCACCTCATCGAATATACAGAATGGTGCTGGCTTTAACAGATACATCGAGAAAAGTAATGCTGTTGCAGTCAATGTCTTTTCTCCTCCCGAAAGCTGGTTGATCGTCAACGGACGTTTCCCCTTTGGCTTTGCAATGATTTCAATTTCTGAATCTAATGGGTTCGATGGATCCATGAGTTTTAAATCACACTCGTCACCTTCTGTGAATAAAGAGCGAAATACATTAACAAAATGCTCTTTAATTTTAGTAAAGGCCTCCATAAACGTTACGCTGGCAACGGCTTCAATTTCTCCGATTGTACTTAACAGCGATTCTTTCGCCTTCAATAGATCATCTTTTTGCACAATGATGAAATCGTTACGTTCTTTAATTTCGGTGTACGCCTCCATCGCCATTGGGTTGATAGGGCCCATGTTGTCAAGCTTCTCGCGCATTTTCACAACTTCATTGCGCAGCTTGTCTTCATCCATCTTCAATAGCGCTTCTGCTTCTTCTGGCGTTGCCTGTCCTACAACAGAGTCCAGGTCAACATTAAACTCAACGGATAAACGTTCTTTTACGGAATTCAATTGGAGCTTGCTTTCGTTTAATGTATTCTGAAGCTCCATTAAAATACTGTCGATATTCTGGCGGGCGTGTTGTACTTCGCGTAATTCTTTTTCAATATGATCAATGTTGCCTCTTGCTTCGTAATATTCCTTCTCCGCTTCGCTCAGGCCTTTTTCCATCCCTTCCTTTTCAGCATACATGCCGATCAGTTCTTCATCGTTAGACTGTGTTGTCTCAACAATATGTTTACCTTCTTCCTCATTTTTCTTTAACTCTTCAGTATTCAGTTCAATACGCTGCGTGCTTTGTGCCATCGATTCCTGCTTAAAGCGGATCTCTTGCTCGGCACTTTTTACACGATTCTCCTGCTGATGATAGAAAATGTTTTGTTCGTTAAAAGCCGTAGACTTTTGTCCGTGCAAATCACTTTGTGCAGCTAGCTTTTCGGTAAGTTCACTGAGTTTGGTTTCCTGCTCCAGTAAACCGTGCAGAAACGCTTGCGCATTTGGCTTTAAGTCATCAAGCTCCTTTAACAGGCTATCGACTTTTTCGAGAATATCCTCTCTGCGTAAGTCGGTGTTACTCAAGAGACTTGAAAACTGCTCACTCTTTGTTCGAACAGATACGTATTCTTCTGTTACTTGGCGAAGTGAATTTTGAAGTTCTTCAACCTGATGACGCATATTGTTCGACTTTAATTTCTCAAAGTCTGCCTGGCGCTGCAATAGGCTTGAGCGAATTTCATTTAACTTAGTTGTTAGTTCTTTAATCTCCTTCTCAAGCTTCTCAAGATTTTTTGCTCGACCAATTTTCTTCCCTTCGAATAATCCAACAGAACCTCCGGAAATACTAAATCTGCGTTTTGTTAGTTTTCCACTTTTTGTAATAAATGTGCTATCGTCTTCGGTTGGAAGGCTGCGAACGTCTCCTTCATAGACATATACTTTATCAAGTATAAACGACATGAGCTTGCGATACTTCGGATCGAACTCAATGATTTGCGTTGCTGGGAAAGCATTTGCGTAAATTTTTGTTGCTGTCGATTCAAATTTATCGAACGTATCAAGTATGAAAAAATGAGCCTTACCTTTTGAAGCGTCACTTAAGATGTTAATTGCTTCGTACGCTTCCGCCTCGTGGTCAACAATATAATAGTTGAGATACTGCTCTAAGTAATTTTCGATGGCCACTCTGTATTCTTCCGAACAGGTTAGAATATCAGATAGGAGAGGGGCATTCTTCGCAATTTTCTTTCGTAGAAATTTAATTGCTTCAGGAAACCCTTCTAGATTTTCAACGAGTGATTTTGTTAAGCTATATTCATTCTGGCGAGCATCCAATTTCCGATTCGTTGAGTTCATCTCCTCACGAATCATGTCAATGGTTTTCTCCATGCCTGTGATGCGTTCCTGAACATCGTCTTCCTCTTTTTTAAGCCCGCTTAGCTGATCATTCTTTTTGGTTATATCAGATTGCAGCTCAACAAGTTTGTTTTCAAACTCAACAAGGCTAGCGCTTTGTTGATTACTGTCAGTTGCTGTGCGATCTAATTCCTGCTTGAATGAAGCCACCTGAATCTCCCGGATTTCAACCCCTTTGTTTGTTTGAAAACTTTCTTCTTGCTTCTCTCTTTGAATATGACGAAGCGCATCAACCTCCAGTTGTAAGTTGGCTGTAATTGTTTTTTGCTCTTCGTACTCTGCTTTTAGGTGTTCAAGCTTTATGGATATTTCCTGAAATATTTGTTGCGCTGTTTCACGTTCCGATTCTAAACTTTGAATACTAAAACGTGCCCGGTCATTGCTTTTTTTATCTTGATCAAGTTGGTCGCGAAGGTTTACAGCCCTATCGTTTAAATACTTCAATCGTTCATTTTTGATTTGCTTCTCACTTTCGTACTGACGGATATTTGATACAAACTCATTGATTGACTTTTGGCGAGTCGAAAGGGTTTTTTCCTTAAGGATTAATTCAGCTTTTGATTTCTCGATGTTCGCTTCTTTCTCAGCGATATCCGTAGTTAATCCAATTTTTCTATCATTCTCACCTTGTACTTGTTGGTTAATGGTATTGAACTTTTCTTTTTGTTTGTTCACAACCACTTTCGCCAACCCAATACTCCGCTCTTTATATTCTTCTTTGATCTTGTAATAATTCTCCGTTTGCTTTGCCTGTTTTTCGAGGCTCTTCATATTTTTTTCAATTTCAAAAAGAAGATCTTCAACGCGTTCAAGATCGGTATCTGTATCTTCAAGCTTTTTAAGCGTCTCTTTTTTACGCTTCTTGAATTTTGAAATTCCGGCTGCCTCTTCGAATAGCATCCTTCGAGAATTGTCTTTATCGTTCAGTAGATCATCCACCATGCCCAACTCTATAATAGCATAACTGTTCGAAGCAACACCTGTATCCATAAATAGGTTAGTAATGTCCTTTAACCGACAGGTTACTCCATTTAGTAGGTACTCACTTTCACCAGAGCGATACAACCTACGCGTTATGGTAATTTGAGCGTATTCAGTAGGTAGGATGTTTTTGGTATTGTTGATTGTCAGGGAAACTTCAGCCATTTGCAAGGCTGATCGCCCGCTGGTGCCGTTGAAGATCACATTCTCCATTTTCTCTGATCGAAGTGCGCTGGTCTTCTGCTCACCAAGCACCCAACGGATAGAATCTACAATATTTGATTTTCCACAACCATTCGGTCCAACAATTCCTGTTATTCCTTCATCAAAATTAATTGTGATTTTATCGGCAAAACTCTTAAATCCTTTGATCTCCAACTTCGCTAATTGCATGAACAGGTATTGATTTTAGTGGTTGTTTAAAACGTAAAGTCGGCAAAGATAAACTTCTAGTTGTAGCAATTCAAAATAAAAATGAAGCTCCGTAAAAACCATGAATCAAGGCTGCTTTAAGCGAATTGGTATTTTTTAGCTACTTTTGATTATGGATGAAAAAATTCTAATCTACATTGTACTAGGGGTAATCTATTTTCTCTTTAATAAGTTAAAGAAGAAGAACCCACAGGATCAGTCAGATTCTGAGCAACCATCTAATGATGCTGAGCCTGATTACAATAGACCGAAGCCTGTTTCATTTGAAGATTTGCTAAGAGAGATAACAGAAGGGAAACAGCCAAAAACGATTGAGCCACCCGTAATTCAGCAACAGCCGATGTACGTTCCACAAGCTCCTCGTCCCGTGTATGTTGATTACGATGATGAAATTGAGGAGGAAGAAAAAAATCTTGAAACGGTTACATTCAATCAGGAAAGGTCGAATGAAATATATGAAAATGCCAAAAAGCAGGCTTTTAATCGCCCTTCCCTTGAAGAGTCGTTGAGCCTTGCCGATGTTAACACCACTTTTGGAAAATTTAAAGAGTTTGACATTAAGGTCGAGAAAAGCAACTTGCCAGAATATGTCAAAGACTTACGCGATCCGAAAGGCTTTAAAAGAGCATTAATATTGAACGAAGTCTTGAATAGGAAGCATTTTTAGGTCAAAAATTGATTTTTTTAAATAAACATTACCTGTATAGGTATACTCCCTTTTTGGAACAGGAACTTTTTTGTAGGGGCAATAATAAGCATGATCTTTACCACCGACATTGAAATAGAGACGGTGGGTTACAATAATTTTTTGAACGTTATCTATAATTATGTAATTTTCTTGAATATTCTCTTGAGATGATGAAGCTTAATACATTGATAATCTTGGCGTTTACTTTTGGAATTGGCTCTTTAGCCGCCCAAGCACAGATCCCCTGTACCCAGAAGTTTGAAATTCAGAATCTTAAAAAGAGTAACGGCAAGGGCAGTTTCGATTTAAAGCTCGAATCAAAGGACATTTATAGTGGGCAGTTAGTTGAGATAAAAGGGACTGACCAATCTTTAATCCAGATATTTTCAGGTGAGGGAGATCTTAAACAAGCTTTTAAAAACCTTAAAAATTCATATTACCGAGTAATTCTTGAATTCAAGAACGAACCTAAATTCTTGTGCAAGAAGAGAGTTCTCACTGTTGATTTAACTGATTCCAAATAAACATGGTAAGGCGACTCTACTTTTTTATCGTCATTTTTTCGGCTGCTTTTTTTTCTGCTACGTCAGGCTCTGGTCAATGTCTATCACTCGCAACTGTAAATCAAGATGCAAATTGCTATGGAGGGAATGATGGACAGATCGCACTTACAATTACGGCAGCTCCTCCAAATGCTGAGGCCCCTTGGGATATTGAACTTTTTTTTGAAGATAGTGGCGGAGGATTTACCGCACTTGCATTTTACAATGATGTTAGTTTTACAACGATCACATTTACACCCGGTAATGGTTCTTTGAATCAGTTGGGTGCTGATGCGTTTGGTATTCCTGCTAATGATTTTATTGACCCTGGAAGCCGATATCGAATAGAAGTCCGTTCTTCAGGTACTGGTTCGCTCGTTTGTCGAAATGAAATACGACTTGTTACTATCAACCAACCCACTGAAGTTGTTGGAATGGTTAATACTATAACCCCTGCATGTACTCCTGGTACAGGTGCAATTACGTTAGATGTTGTTGGGGGGACACCTCTTGGTGGTGGCCCTCCGAATTATGTATACACATGGACTGGCCCTACAGTTATTGCTAACACAGTTGAAGATCCTACAAATCTCGATGCTGGTACATATTCTGTTACTATTACCGATGCAAATGGATGTACCGATGTTGTTTCAAATATTGTTGTCCTCAGTCAGCCTACAATAAGTTTAGGTGCGAATCCAATTGTTTGTACAGGAACTACATCTGCAAACCTATCATTTACTTCAACATCGGGATCTCCTACTCAGTATCGTATTGATTGGAATGCAGGCGGTCCACCGGATGTTTCACTCACCGCTTTAGCAGCGAGTCCTATTCCAATTACAGGAATCCCATTAACTGTTGGAGTCTACAATGGCACCTTGTTTGTGAGCAATGCTAGTTGTGAAAGTGGAGGAGACCCAATAAGTGTTAGTGTCAACGCGTTACCAACCGCTACTATCAGTTATCCGGGCAGCCCATTTTGTGCAGTAGGAACTGCTAACGTAACACAAACTGGACAAGCAGGTGGAACGTATAGTTCAACAGCAGGGCTTTCGATCACTGCGGGAACAGGTCAGATAAATTTAGCTACG
>JANNUS010000002.1:0-125503 GCA_031395485.1 Cyclobacteriaceae bacterium
GAATCAAACAACTCTTGCATGCTGGGCTCATGCTTCAATGGAGGAAATGGATATTCTGATTTTGCCTTTGGCTCCGTTGGGTCAATACCACGTTCACCATGCACGCTGTATAAGTTTTCTGCTTCTGTATAAAAAGGTTCGAACTCATCGTACTTAACAGGCCACTCGGGTGATACGCCACCAAAGTGATTCGTTTCTTTAAAATCATTTTCACGAAGGCGGAACAAAGCCGCACCATACATTTTAGTATTGCCACCCACGGCATAATGTGTATACGGACTAAAGGGTTGGTCATCTTTATCAAACCATTTTTCGGTGGTTCGGTAGCGGCCTTTAGTAAACACTTCCTGTGGATCCCAATTTTCCTTTTCTTTTGGAAGGTAATCCCCGCGTTCGAGGACTAATATTTTTTTCCCGGAGGGTGCTAGTTTGTAGGCTATTGTACCACCACCTGCTCCGGAACCAATAATGATGATGTCGTATGTTGTATTCATAAATAGTTATTATGCTTGAGGATCGATTTTGTGTTCGCAGTATCCGCAATTAAAAATGCACAGATACGATCTTGAATGATGGAACTTGGCACAAATGGCTTTGCCTTTTAATTTCTCAAAAAGCTCAGCTGCTGATAGCATTCCGAGGAAAGGAGCAATCATATAAATCCAAAAAGCTGTGTACTGCATAGCCGGTACTGCAGATGCAATCGTCCGTGCAGGATTCATACTAAAACCTGAGATGGGTCCGGATAAAATAACATAGCTCATTACAAAGAAGCCCGAAATGATACCTGTATATTTTGAGAGCGTAGGGTGATTTGAGGTAGCCAGAACCATGGTCATCATCCAGAAGGCTATGAAAACTTCAATGATGAACGCGCTTACTTCCCCATATTTTCCAGGAACAGTTACAACGTAGTTAACATGAGGATCTTTAAATGCACTGCCAATAATGATGGACATGATCATCACAGCTGCAATTCCTCCGAGGCATTGAAAAACAGTATAGTAAAGAGCATCGGCTACTTTAACTTTTCCAAGGCGTACAAATGTGAAGGTAACCGCTGGATTCATGTGTGCCCCCGACAGTTTGCCCATAGGAGAATAAATAATGGCAGTTGCTGTTAACCCCATGGCTAAACCCATCAGACAAAGTCGGATGAAACTATTGGGGATATGTTGATGCACAACAGAGTTTGGGTATTCGAGCAGCGTTGCGAAAAGTGATGCCGAAACCATGAAAAGACCAAGGCAGATGGCTTCCATGCAATAAACTTTCCAATTATTTTTTAACGCCTGAATCATGGTGCTAACTTGTATGTAAGATTAGGTCAGCCGCTGGTTTTTAATTGTCGTATAGATTGCACCGAATGAATTTTGACAGAAAGAGTTTTTGCGAAAAAAAAACTTACCACGATGCTATTCGGAAATTTTTATACTATGTTCTGTTAAAAAAAGCTCGATTCGATTTTGCTGATGATAACGAAAGCCTGTTGCCGTTACTTTTTTTCAGGCTGAGAAAATAGATCATACTCATGGCAAACTCTCAGTATTTCAGCAGCACCCCATGCCTGCGCTATACAACCGCGAGGATGATGGGGCGGTTCGGCATCAAAGATTTCGGATACACTTCCTACACAAGCCTCATTAAGATGCTTGAAAAATTCGGTGAGCAATCGAGCTGATTCTGCCTTTCCCTTTGATGCTTTCACATTCATTACAGCATCGATATATGGACCCATGAGAAAACTCCAAACAGTACCTTGATGATACGCTCCATCGCGATGCCACTGATCGCCTCCATAAACTGGTTTGTATTCTTGGTGATCCGCGGAAACACTACGCAATCCACGAGGTGTTAAAAGCTTTTCAGTAACAACGTTTAAAACTTGTTTCGCTTTGTCTTTCGACAGCAACTGGAACGGAAGACTTACTGCATAAATCTGATTGGGTCTTATGTCAGTGTTTTTGTAATCGCCATCTACATAATCATAAAGACAGTTTTGTTGTTCATTCCAGAAAACTTGATTGAACGATGTATTTACTTGTAAGGCCCGCTTTTTAAAACCCTCCGCTTCTTTTGTTTTTCCGGTTTCGGTAAGAAGTTCAGCCATTATAGAAAGTGCATTGTGCCACAGCGCATTGATTTCAACAGCTTTACCTTTACGGGGAGTCACCACCCAGTCTCCTACTTTCGCATCCATCCAAGTAAGCTGTACACCGTCTTGACCAGAATACAAAAGTCCATCGTCTTCTACATGAATGTTGTAGCGCGTTCCTTTGTAGTGCCAATCAATAATATCGGATAGGACGGGTAGCAACGTTTTGGTAAACGCTTTATCAGCCGTAGCCTGATAGTACTTATAAATAGCTTGAAAAAACCAAAGTGTTGCATCTACTGTGTTGTATTCAGGCGTTTCACCTTGATCGGGGAATCGATTCGGCAACATACCTTCGCTAACACTTTCAGCAAATGCCTTTAATATTTTCTTGGCATCATCATATCGTTCGGTAGAAAGACATAATCCAGGCAATGAAATCATAGTATCACGTCCCCAATCGCTGAACCAATGATAGCCTGCAATAACTGTTTTTAGATCAAGGCCGCGCTTCACAATGAATTGATCGGCTGCCAGTGTGAGGCGTTTTATGTCATCATTCCACAAAACATCTTTAATTAGTTTCGTTCTTCTGGTATACTCCTGTTTGTAAAGCTTTAGCGCGTCTCTTCCAGTTGGATTTTCAGTAGAAATAATAATTCCCAGTTTGTCACCTTTCTTTAATTCGACTACAAACTTTCCGTGATTGAATAAATCCTCCTGATAATCCAATCCACGATATTGCTCAACTGAATACTCAAAATTATGATACCAGTTTTGTGTGGCTTCAAAAGTTGATTTAGGAACAGCTATGAAAAGTTCGGCACTATCGTGATAATTTTTAGTCTCGAAAATACCATTGTCGAAAAGATACTGTTTGCTAATTGAATCATTTGCATGAGACATGCTGTGATAATCGCGTGACGCACAAAAGGGCTCAAGTTCCAATTTAAATTTACTAGCTGCGGCTACTACTTCATATACAATCAGGGTAGTATTCTCTCCGTGAACAGAAACAATCGCCTTTTTGATTTTTATTCCATTCACCTCGTAGGTAAATTCTGGAAACAAGTCCCGCTCAAAACTTTTCAGGTATTGAAATCCCTGCGGATGAACAGTGCCCGGATATTGATTGGCACTTAACTCATAGCGTTGATCGACCGGTGCTGTAACAACAATTGTTTCATCCAGTTTAGAAAGAAGAACGGTGCGCCCAACCGGTGGGTGCATAGCTGCCACCAACAATCCATGGTAACGTCTGGAGTTCGCACCCGATACAGTTGAACTCGCATAACCGCCCAGCCCATTGGTCTCTAGCCACTCAAGCGAACGCGCTGTGTTAAAATCATGCAGAGCTTTGGATGTGAATTGTGTTTTCATAGTCGTTTATTTAATACATCACCATTTAGTCGAATGCTTTCAACTAGATGGTGAGTAAATCAATCTCTTATTTACATATTCTTGGGCTGAATGAGTTTGGCTACTAAGCCCGTCCAACCAGTTTGATGCGTTGCGCCCACACCTCTTCCACTATCGCCATGGAAATATTCATAGAAGAGAACGTAGTTATTGAAATGCGGGTCGTTCTGCAGTTTGTCGTATTGCCCGTTAACAGGTCGCCTTCCGTTTTCATCTTTCTTGAAAATGCTGATCATTCGTTCAGAAAGATCATTGGCAATTTCCATCAGGTTCTTCTTTTCACCCGATCCTGTAGGATGCTCGATCTTAAAATCATCTCCATAATAGTGGTGAAATCGCTGAAGGGATTCAATCAGTAGATAATTTACTGGAAACCAGATAGGGCCACGCCAGTTCGAGTTGCCACCAAATAAGGCCGAATCGCCCTCGCCCGGTGTGTACCTCAAGCTGAATTCATTATTGTTCGCGTAAAATTTATAGGGATTCTCATCGTATACTTTCGATAATGCCCTGATGCCGTAGTCTGATAAAAACTCAGACTCATCTAACATGCGCTTCAATATGCGCTTCATGCGATGGCCACGGAGTAGCGATAGCAAGTGTCTTTCTTTTTTTCCTTTTTCTCCCCAGCGTGAAATTAAACTAGCGAGATCAGGTCTGTTTTGTAAGAACCACTCTAAGCGTTTCGTAAACTCAGGCATAGAGGTAAAAAGCTCTTCGTCCAACACTTCTACGGCAAACAATGGAATCAAGCCAACCATCGAACGGATTTTCATAGGTGTACGCTTGTCGTCCGGAGTGTGCAATACATCGTAGAAGAATTCGTCTTCCTCATCCCACAGATCAAGACCTTCCCTCGACATGGCTCCTGCGATGTACAAAAAGTGCTCAAAGAATTTCGTGGCCAAACTTTGATAGGTTGGATTTTCTTTCGCCAGCTCAAGTGACATGCGCATCATGTTCAGGGTGAACATGGCCATCCAACTCGTTCCGTCCGATTGCTCTATGTATCCACCCGTTGGAAGTTGCGCACTGCGATCGAACACACCGATGTTGTCCATCCCTAAGAAACCGCCTTCGAAAATATTGTTACCGGTATTGTCTTTCTTATTAACCCACCACGTGAAGTTTAATAAGAGTTTGTGGAATACTTCTTCTAAGAATCTACGATCGCCTTTTCCGCCTTGCAGCTTTTGATCAATTTTGTATACACGCCACGTTGCCCATCCATGCACAGGTGGATTTACATCACCCAACGCCCATTCGTATGCAGGAAATTGACCATTCGGATGCATGTACCACTCCTTCGTTAGCAAAAGCAATTGGCTCTTCGCAAATTCGGGATCGACCATGGCGATAGGAATTGTATGGAAGGCAAGATCCCACGCAGCATACCAAGGATACTCCCAGGCATCTGGCATCGAAATAATATCCGCATTGTTGAGATGCGACCATTCGCGGTTACGCCCGTTCTTTCTTCCATCAGGAGGCGCAGGTTGTGAAGGATCGCCCTTGAGCCATTTCGCCACATCGTAGTAAAAGAATTGCTTACTCCACATCATGCCGGCAATGGCCTGGCGCTGAATGTTCTTCTTGTCTTCGTCTTGAATTTGATTTTGAAGATCTTGAAAAAAAGTGTCCGCTTCACTAAGGCGAGCGTCAAACACTTTGTTAAAATCCTTGAAGGGATCGGCAGAAAATTTTGGTGATAACCGAAGTCGTACTGTTTTCGATTTTCCGGCTGAAATTTTTAAATCATAATTAAGTGCTGCCTTTGTTCCCTTATGGGTCTTATTGATGGCATCGGCATTGCCGGAGATTAGGTAATCGTTCACTCCATCTTTAAACGTTCCTTCATTGGGGAAATTATAAAGACGATTCGTGTTCGTTTCGTTTTCACAAAAAAGCGCCTCGGCTTTTCCGTCAAAAAACAAATAACGATCGCCAAGTATTGTATTCTTTATGCTGATGGTATTATCCTCATCCAGGTATAATTCAGGTTTGTACGAATCGTATCCCCACGCCCACGTATTTCGAAACCAAATGGTAGGCAGTACATTCAATTCTGCAGCTTCCGATCCGCGGTTCTCGATTGTAATTTTCATCAAAATATCTTCATCATCTGCTTTCGCATATTCGATGAAGACATCGAAATATTTATTCTCGTTAAAGATTCCTGTATCAATCAATTCAAACTCAGGATCGAGTTTTCCTCTGCGTTTATTTTCGTCTACTAACCACCCGTACGGAAATTCATCTTGAGGATACTTATACAGCATCTTCATGTATGAGTGAGTAGGAGTGCTGTCGATGTAATAATAATGATCCTTACAATCTTCTGCGTGGTTTCCCTCGTTTCCGGTAAGGCCGAAAATCCTTTCCTTAATAATCGGATCCTTTTTATTCCATAACCCTACTGATAAACACAAGAGTTGTTGGTCATCGCTTAACCCTCCAATGCCTTCTTCGCCCCAGCGGTAAGCTTTACTACGCGCTGCATCGTGCGACACAAACTCCCAAGCGTTTCCATGTGCGCTGTAATCTTCGCGTACTGTTCCCCATTGGCGTTCGGTAAGATAGGGGCCAAACTTGCGCCAGTTTTTTTTGTGGTCACGGTCTTCAATGAGTCGCTGTTTTTCCGCAGTCATAATTTAATTAGTTAATGTGCTAATTCGTTGACGTAGTGTTAAATATAATATTGAGTCCTTTTTTGGTTGGGCTATTACTGATGTGTTTTGACTTATTAATCTTTAATCAACCCATCATCACATCAACGAATTGTCAAATCAGCCGTTGTCTTCAAACCCAGGGTACAACAACATACCACCATCCACAAACAATGTAATACCATTTACATATTCTGAATCATCAGATGAAAGCCATACTGCCGCACCACCAATATCTTCAGCTTCGCCAATCCGTTTTGCTGGAATTAGTTTTAGTAATTGATTATACGCTTCAGGGGTTTGCCACGCACCGTGATTGATGGGAGTACGAATAGCGCCAGGGCCAATGCTATTTACACGAATTTTTAACGGAGCGTATTCTTGTGCAATGCTCTTCATCAACATCATAACGCCACCTTTTGAAGCAGAGTAGTTGGCATGACCAGCCCACGGAATAACTTCATGAACTGAACTCATACAGATTATTTTTCCGGCAGACTTGGAGCGCTCAGGTACAATACCTCTGCGCATAAATTCTTTTATTGCTTCGCGTGAGCAAAGGAATTGCCCGGTTAGGTTAATACCTATAACGCGATTCCATTCTTCTAAGGTCATGTTATGAAACTTCGCATCTTTCTGTAAACCTGCGTTATTCACCAATATATCAACTGTTCCGTATCGTTTAATAGTTTGTTGAAACATGTCGATTACTTCGGCTTCGTTGCTAACATCGGCTTTTACAGTAAAGCCTTCGCCACCTTTTGCTTTTATCTCATTTAGCACGGCATCTGCCTTTTCGGGGTTGCTGGAGTAGTTAACTACCACAATGGCTCCTGCTTCTGACAATGCTTTGGCAACGCCAGCTCCTATTCCCGAGCTTGCGCCCGTAACGATAGCCACCTGGCCTTGAAGTTTTTTGGTTTTTAAAATCATCTTGTTTTATAGTTGTCTTGATTCAAAAATCTTGTTTTTAATAAAATACATTTGTCGTTGATCTTACTAAAGGCTAATATTAACTGGCTAACATAAGCGATGAAAACTCAATTTCCCTTCGGTTGTAAGTAATGTCACCCGACTCCCTTAGCTCATTTAAAATTACGGTAACCGTCTGTCTGGAGGTTGAAACCAAATTTGCCAAATCATTGTGGGTGAGTGAGTTCTTGACAACGATTCTGTCCCCTAGCGCTTTGCCTTCTTTACGGGCCCACTCCTTGAAACAATAAATCAGTCTTGACTTTACATCTTTGCTCACCATGTTAACATAACGGTTCTCGAGGCTTTTGAATTTTTCACTTACTTTCGACATATAATTCATTGTAAGTGCGTAGTTACTGCGCATCATAGAAGCGAGTTGCTCTTGACCAATGGCATAATAGGTAGCACGCTCGGAAACAATTTCAGCGTATTCGTAGTTCGGACCTTCATAGTTTAACATCACATCTCCGAAAAGATCACCCGGGAGGATTAGCTCTTTTATCATTTCACTACCATTTGAACTGATCTCTGAGATCTTCACCTTGCCACTGATAAGCATAAAGACTTTTTTCTCACCGCCCTTGGCATAAATAATCTGACTTTTCTTGGCTTCTTTCTGTGTGATGCTGTTACACAAATCCTGTACTTGAATCTCTGATAGATTTTGGGAAAGGTTGAAGGTTTTAAGATAAAAGTTTTTTGGTTCCATGATTTTTTTGTTAAGCGTTTACTAACAGTTGTAATTTGGTGGATATGCTGGAGCGTTGAATCAATCCAGAGACTTTATCGACCAACGTTCCTTTCTTAAAAAAAAGAAGGGTATGGACTTCTTCGATACGATAGGTTTTAGCAACGGCCGATTCCTCTTCGTACTCGAGTTGAAAGAAATCAACTTTACCTTCGTAAAGGTTGGCCATTTCGTGAAGCGTGTTGGAAAGAATCTGTCCGGCAGCGTTCCATTGAGGTACAATTTTTACCAGGGCATCAGCCTTATTCAGTACGATGCGTTCGATGAAGTCCTGAGATCTGATTTTTTTGAAGGTCTTGTGTTCCATAGCGAATTTAATTTCGCAAAGGCTCATGCCAATGACCGTGCCACAGTTACAACTATCTGATTTATAAGTAGTTGAAGGCTATTTACAGAAATGTTCCATGTTCAAATCTCCAACGGGTTGGAGGCTAACTCCAATGGGTTGGAGATTAATCTACAATAAGGTTATGATTTAAAATTATTAACGAACTTTGGAAATACCCAATTTTTTCATGCGAGCTTCTAAGGTGGTAGGATTGATATCCAGCATTTTCGCAGCTCCATCCTCACCACGGATTTTCCAACCGGTTTTATTTAGGGTGTGGATGATGTGTTGGCGCTCGATATCTTCTAATGATGATGCCGCTTTCGTCTTTGCATCCGATGCTTGGTTTTGCACAACTGAAACCTTTGGAAGCCAATCACCCAGCTCCAATACATTAGATTTAGAAATGATCATGCCGCGTTCAATTACATTTTCAAGTTCACGTACATTGCCGGGCCAATCGTAAGCCAATAACAAATCAAGTGCAGGTTTAGAAATAGAGTTTATTTTCTTTCCCATCTTGGCTCCATATTTTTTTAGAAAATGTGTTACAAGAACTGGCACATCTTCTTTTCGGTCGCGAAGGGGTGGGGAGTAAATGGGAAATACATTTAATCGATAGTATAAATCGGCCCTAAATTCTTTGTTGTTCACGGAGGCTTCGAGCTCGCGATTGGTGGCCGCAATTATTCGAACATCCACCTTCATTGTTTTCGAACTACCCAATCGTTCAAACTCGCCTTCTTGTAATACGCGCAATAATTTTGATTGCAAATCAATTGGCATCTCTCCAATTTCATCCAGAAACAATGTTCCCCCATTGGCTAATTCAAATCGTCCAATCTTTTGTTGAATGGCACCTGTGAAAGCTCCCTTATCATGACCAAATAACTCGCTCTCAATTAAATTGGCAGGAAGCGTGGCGCAATTTACTTTTACCAACGGCCGATCACTCCGTTTGCTTATACTGTGTATGGCTCTCGCAATTAATTCTTTTCCGGTACCGGATTCCCCAAGTATAAGGACAGTCGCATCTGTATCGGCCACCTGTTCAATTTTTTCCAATACTGGTTTAAAAGAATTGGCTTTACTTACAATTTCTTCGAAATTGTGTTCATACTTAATCTCTTGTTGCAAATAAATATTTTCAGCTTCCAGCTGCTCTTTTAACTCCTTTACCTCATTCAGTGCAGCTTTTAAATTTTCTTCTCCTTCCTTTTGCTCAGTGATGTCAACACACGATATCAGAGACTCTGACCAATCGAATTCTCCACCGGGAAGCATGACCTGTTTTA
Organism: Cyclobacteriaceae bacterium; assembly: GCA_031395485.1. GTDB lineage: Bacteria > Bacteroidota > Bacteroidia > Cytophagales > Cyclobacteriaceae > UBA2336. The sequence goes on from JANNUS010000002.1 coordinate 9,527, forward strand.
CCTTTACTATTTTCTTTTGACCTGCAGCGGTTTTAATATCAATAACGCGATCAAAAACCAACTCACCATTGTCGAATGATAGAATAGAGTCTTTAAACACATCAGGGATGAAATGACTAGCCATGTATTCAAAATACGCTTGCTCGGTTCTGACCTCAAATAACTTTATCTGCGATTTGTTCGCTTTCAATCGCTTAATTCTTTGATAGGCCTCCCTTATTTTTTCTGGATGATTTGCAAAGGTCGAATGTAGATCAGTTTCGTATTCCTTTTTAAGTGCGTCTATGTAATTCTTAACATCTGAATAATCTTCTTGAGCTAGTCCAATCGGAGAATCTTCAAAGAGGCTTTTATAGCGCGCCATATTTTCATCAATCAGCTCATCCTTTCGTTTACGTTCGATTTCTGCACCCGCTCTGGAAGCAAATATTTTCAAGATATTTAATTTCTGATTGCTGATCGACATCGGCTTCGTATCGAATATGGCAATGTGGCCAATTACTTCCCCATTGCTTAAATAAATTGGTACACCAAAGTAAGACTTGATGCCATCATCCTTTGGGAACAATGCGTCCAGATCGGAAGTGCAATAGTAATTTTCGCCCTTCATTACAATCTCGCAAGGTGTGCCCCTGAGATCGTATTGAAAATTATCTAAAAAACTGTCGCGCTCAATATAGACGAGGGTTCGCACCCGATCTTTTGCGGCATTTGTGCATTCGGTAACAATGGCGTATCGAATTCCAGTAGACATGATAACATGATAGGCGAGCGAGCGGAAAAAATCTCCGCCAATGACAGCGGCAGTTCCTTCAGAAATCATCCGAAGCATTTCATTGGGATCATCTCCCTCTTGGCCTTCACTTTTTAGTAAAAATGAATTGTATTTATCGTTACCAACCGAAATGCTGACCATGGCATAAATCAGTATATGATCTCCACTCTTTAACAATGAAACGAAGGGAGGCTGAATTGAATTTCGATTGGATTGCAGTGATTCAAGCCATGATTTGAAATTTCCGGTGCTAATAAGTGAAAATATGGATTGCCCAATTAAATCGATCTTGGATTGCCCAAGCCATTGGCAGGAGGCTTGGTTGACGTAGACAATCTTCCCTTCATTATTAGTCCAAACCACACCTTCGGTAAGGTTGTTTAAGGTTGCCTCGTAAAAGTCAAGATGCTTTGAATCCAATTGAGTAGGCTTGCTCATAGAACCTCAAATTTCATAAAATTAGCACTTTTAAATTGTCTCGTAAGTTACTTACTTGAAATTAATAGAGGGTTAATTAAAAACTTATTTGCAATACCTTGTAGCACGATCGAGTACTTCAAATGAAGTAGAGCAACTGTAGAATCTAATTGGATAGTATTTGTGAGGTTCAAATCTTAATAATTCTTATCTTTATAAAGCACAGAGAAATCAAAAGAGAGTAATGTGCCCTGTCCGATGCACTTAGTTCTTGAAATTTATTCCCACAAAAATGAAAAGTAATATGGAATGGCAACACGTAGTGGCTATTGCCACGATAGGCTTAGCAGCAGGAATACTAAGCGGCATGTTAGGACTAGGCGGAGCGATTATAATCATTCCGGCCTTGGTGGTAGTATTGGGGTATTCGCAACAATCGGCACAAGGCACAGCATTAATGATGATGGTACTACCTGTGGGAGCCCTTGCAGCCTTTCAATATTATCAGAATGGTTTTGTAGATATGAAAGTAGCGTTGGTCATGGCCGTATTCTTCTTTATCGGTGGGTATTTCGGTGCCAAATTCGCCTCCCACATACCGCAAGAAATGTTGAAGAAAATATTTGCGCTAGTACTGGTAGTTATAGCAGTTAAGATGTGGTTTTTCGATAAACACTGAAAAATGAAAAACTTGCCAGTCTAAAATTGAACTGGAAAAATTCAACGTTATTTTTAACCAGAGTTTTTATTTGAGGAGAAAATAGTCAACTGATAGAAATTGGTTATGATTTATAGATATCTCGTTTAATAGGCACGCATTCCAACCTTAAACAATTTACTTTCCCCTTGATCATTATCTGATATCAGGTGCAAAATAAATTCATTCCCCTTCACTGAGGCCACACATAGACCTTCAATTTTTTCTCCTTTAAACTCTCCACCTACCTCGAGAAGGTTTATCATTCCGTCTAATTTTAAATAAGCCTGATTGATTTTATTAGTAATCGAACTAATCCAACCTATATAACTATCTCCGATAGCGCCATCATCATACGAATTACTGGTGAGCTCGCTAGATAACGTAAATAGTAAAAGGTCATGCGACTCAACATAACACAATTCTGAAATTCCGATGAAGGGTGTGCTGTTCATTGATAACTCCAACTCCACAATAGCTATAGGTACTTCTGCCTGTTTGTGCCAAAAATCTATATCTGTAACAATTATGTGGTTCTTTGGGTACTCCGTATTACCCCGATTGCCTAAAACAACCCGACTGCCAATCAGCGTGGAAGCTTCAATATTTATCTCGTCAATTTGTGCTTTTAAACGCTTTAAAAAGTAACGATAATTAAATGATTCAAAACTCCACCCCTGTTGAAGAGGAATGCGTATCATGCTTGTTCGGTTCTTTCGTGAACCAGAACCTAGCGCTATTAAATAATCTTTGCCATCTGCAGAGACTATTGTTGAAGTCTCGAAGTCAGCCTTTTCTGATTTAGCAATTCGTTTAGCTGGAGCATCGAAAAGATGAACAGTGTCAACTTTTTTATAGTCTGTATCCAATACTAAAATATGGCTGGCATCGTCACCGATGAGAAATAATTTATCATCATAGAAATTAATGGACGATCCCGAAGGGAAATCAGGAAGCAGTAAAGAAGTAATCAGCTCTAATTTGTGGCTCATGGATTTTTTTCTAATCACCCAATATAATCAACAAATAACCTAACCCGGCATGTCTTACAAAGAACATGCTACCCTTCCACCAGCGGTATTGCTCAAGTAAATCTATAATTGTTACTTGCATGTTGAAAACTAAATGAATGACCTGGTATCGCGGATTAGGAGCTACTGAAATTGTATTTCTGTCGGTATTTTTTGCACTCTATGTGCTATATATCTGGCGGGTAATCCGAATAGCCCGATCACTCAACACCCCCTTTTCAAATGTGTTCATTAAAGCTTTTTTTCGCACAGTCATTTTCGGGTTGCTCATCGTAGCCTTATTAGGACCCTCTTTTGGAGAATCTAAGAAAGAAGTAAAATCGGTTGGGAAAGACATTATGATTTGTGTAGACCTCTCCAAATCAATGGACGCCATCGATATTGCACCCACTCGCATTGAAAAAATTAAGCACGAACTAATAAAGATTGTTGCGGCATTTAACTCGGATCGTATTGGTGTTGTCATTTTTTCTGGGGAAGCATTTTTACAATGCCCGCTCACATACGATCAAAGTGCTCTTAATCTTTTTATTGAAACGATGAATACTGGATTGGTTCCTTCGTCCGGAACAGATTTTGGACCTCCCATGCGAATGGCCATTCAAAAAATGGAACAAGAAACAAACCGTGCCCAAGCCAAGTCAAAGATTATTATCCTCATTAGTGATGGTGAGGACTTCGGTGAAGAAACAAATGAAGTAGTTCAGGAAATAGAAAGTGAAAGCATTAAACTTTTTACGCTGGGGATTGGGACCGAGAAAGGCGGGCAAATTCGAGCAGGATCCGGATTTAAAACCGACAAACAAGGGAATTTAGTAGTGAGCAAATTAAACCCAACGTCATTAAAAGCATTGGCGAGTAAAACCGGAGGGAAATATTTCGAAATCAATGAAACCAGAAATGATGTTTCACGGTTAATTAATACTGTAAGTAAAATTGAAGGAGAATTGATGGATGCCCGATTTGTTGATGTTACCGCTAATAAGTATTACTATTTTTTGATTACTGCCCTCGTTCTTTTAGCGTTGGATGTACTCATTAATATTAAAACAGTGAAGATATGAAATCGTTAAGCACACTGTTATTTCTGGTTGCCTTGCTGATTGATCCTACAAGAATTGGAAAAATAAATACATTAAAGGCAGATGCTAAAAAAGCTTACGCGGCAGGTGATTATAAAACCGCGATCAGTAAATACCGTTACCTGGTTGATTCTCTACAGGTAAAGGAGGATGAAGTATTGCTAAACTTAGGCAATGCCTATTTCCAATTAAACGACACAACGAATGCTGTAAATCAGTACCAGTCTGTAACACAAAGCACAAAAAATTTACTGCGCTCAAAAGCCCAGCAACAACTTGGTGTAATGACGAATCGCCAAGGAAAATTTGAAGAAGCACTCAACCATTTCAAACAATCCATTAAAAGTGACCCAACAAATGAAGATGCACGCTATAATTATGAACTACTGAAGAAGAAACTGGAGGAGCAGAAAAAGAAGGATCAACAAAAGCAAGAGCAGAACAAGGATCAAAATAAAGATCAGGAAAATAAAGAACAAGAGAAGAAAGATCAACAAGACAAGCAAAAGGAAGATCAGAAAAAAGATCAGGATAATAAGAAGGAAGAACAAAAGGAAGATCAGCAGAAAAAAGATCAGGAGCAGAAAGACAGCGAGCAAAAGAAAAAAGAGGAGGAGAAGAAGGAGCAGGAGCAGGAACAAAATAAAGAGCAAAAAGAAAATAAAGATCCAGAGAAAAAAGACACTCCGCCTGCTGTTTCAGAAAAACTGAAACAAATGCAAATGAGTGAGGAGAAAGCCAAAATGATTCTGGAGGCAATGAGAAATCAGGAGATACAATATCTGCAACAAAATAAGCGCAAAGCCACTAAACCAAAGGATAAAGGAAAGCCAGACTGGTAATTTGCCATTAATCCATGGTCGGGTATAATAACTTAGAACTTGGGCTCAATACTAACAACTCGGGACTATTAACTATTTTTACAAAATGAAAGAAGTCTATATCATCGCTGCAGTCCGCACACCCATTGGTAGTTTCGGAGGAAGTTTAAGTTCGCTCTCTGCTGTTAAACTAGGGTCTATTGCCTTTAAAGGTGCTGTTGAAAAAGCGGGCATTGATCCAAAACTTGTTCAGGAAGTTTTTGTGGGTAACGTAATTCCCGCAGGTCTTGCGCAAGCTCCTGCAACTCAAGTTGCTGTTGGTGCCGGCTTGGGTTACAACATACCCTGCACGTTGGTAAATAAAGTTTGTGCATCGGGAATGAAAGCCGTTATGTTGGGTGCCCAGTCCATTATGCTTGGACAAAATGATGTAGTACTTGCCGGAGGTATGGAGAGCATGAGCAACATCCCATATTATCTGATGAAGGCACGCTATGGTTATAAGTATGGCAATGGAGAATTGATTGATGGATTAACTTTTGATGGCCTCACCGATGTATACAATCGTTGTGCGATGGGCGTATGTGCGGATAATACCGCGAACGAAATGAACATTTCTCGTCAAGATCAGGATACATATGCCATCAATTCTTACAAGCGTTCAGCAGCTGCTTGGGCTGCCGGAAAATTTAAAGATGAAATTGTTGGCGTGGAGATCACCGATCGCAAAGGCAACGTTACAATCTTTGTAGAAGATGAAGAGTATAAAAATGTAAGCTTCGATAAAATACCCGGACTAAAGCCTGTATTCTCTAAAGAAGGAACTGTTACAGCAGCGAATGCATCAACCATCAATGATGGCGCCTCCGCGCTTGTACTAATGAGCAAGGAAAAAGCTAAAGAACTTGGATTAAAACCTATTGCGAAAATACTTGGCTTTGGCGATGCCGCACAAGACCCGATGTGGTTTACCACTGCTCCCTCCCTGGCAATTCCAAAAGCATTGAAACATGCCGGTGTTGATCAGAAAAATGTTGGCTACTATGAAATAAATGAAGCGTTCTCAGCCGTAGCAATTGCCAACAATATAAAGCTTGTGCTTGATCCTGAAAAAGTAAACGTTAATGGCGGTGCCGTGGCATTAGGGCATCCACTAGGCTCATCCGGTTCACGGATTATAGCAACGCTGGTGAATGTACTGAAGCAAAATAATTCGAGCATTGGAGTAGCCGGCATTTGCAATGGTGGCGGAGGGGCTTCGGCTATTGTTATCGAAAACATTTAGCAAATGAGAAAGTCAATAGCACTAACCCCGAACGCAACAAAATGGAGTTATATTATTAGTGGAACAATTAATTTAGCCCTTGGAATTAGCCACTTCTTAAAAGCAGCCTCACTCACAAATTGGGAATCAATTGTAGGAGCATTCATTGGGATAGCCGGAATCCTGGTTATTCTTTTTGGCGTATTCTCATCCAATCCTGCAAATAAACTTATGCCCATGGTTCAGGTTGATGAAACCTGCATTTTGGTAAAAGAGGACTTACATAAACGGGAGCGAAAAATTGATTGGAAAAATATAAAAGAAATAACCTATAAATCTTTTGAATTAGATTTTCTACTAGATGACAACAACCGTGAAATCATAAATCTTAGGACGAACGGAGAAATTTCAATTGAGATAAAAAAAACAATACGGAGATTTGCAGGCGACAGGCAAATAAAAATTATTGGAGGGTAATCCTACACAACAATCGAAATGGCCTTGGCGTTACTAAGGAGGCTATTTTTAATCTTTCGATAGCTTCAGTTTAATGAAAATAATTACAATACTTTTCTGTTTGATCACTTTTTTTACGCAGGCGCAGCGTGAAGTAAATACATTTTACGATCAAGCTAAGCAGCAGCCGCAAGAAGTATATACTGTTGCGCAAGATGATGCCGAAAAGCTAATTGGCAAATATCAAAAATACTTTCCAAATGGTACACTAGCCATAGAAGGAAGCTTTAACAATGGCAGAAAATCCGGAGTCTTCACGGAATATCATGAGTCCGGAAAACTCGCGCGAAAAATGATCTATGTAAACGGACTGCGTCATGGAGCTGTGGAGGTTTTCGATGAAACTGGGCAACCGGTTCAAAAAGCATTTTATCAGAATGATTTATTGGTAGATAGCGTTCAGTCATTTTTCGACTCGGGAATCGTTAAAAGCGAGACTGTCTTTAAAAAAGGCAAGCCAGAGGGTGTTGTCCGTGAATACTATACCAGAGGTAGTATGAAAAAAGAAATCATGTACGCGCATGGAAAGCCAAACGGAATTGCAAGAACTTTCTTTGAGACTGGCAACGTGGCAACCGAATGCAATTACAAGAGCGGGATCATGACGGGCTACTACAAAATTTTTTACGACAACGGCCAGCTCGAAACTGTTTCTTCTATGAAAGAAGGCTCTAAAAATGGTGAGTTTAAAAATTACGATCGCGAAGGTCATTTAATACTGGAGGGTAACTTTAAGAACGGACGATTACACGGTGATAATACAGGCTATCATGCAAACGGCACCATCAAGCATCGTTTTAAATACGATGAAGGCAGCAAAACAGGAACCGGATATACATACCACCCGAATGGTGCGCTGAAAATTAAAGAGCAGTTTGCCCTTAACGGATTAGACTGGATAATGGAAGAATACTCAAGTACGGATAAGAGAATTTCAGAAAAACGATATCGAAACAAATTACCCCATGGAATGTGGATTTTCTATTACGAAGATGGAAAGACCGAGAAACTGAAAGAGAACTACGAAAACTCTAAACTTTCAGGAATACGGAACGAATATTTCGCATCCGGAAAACTTGCGAAAGAAGAAACTTATAAATTCAATATGCTGAACGGCCCCTTTAAAACATACTACGAAAACGGATTAACCGAAGCAGAAGGTGAATGCCGCTCACAAAGAAGGCACGGGCCTTTTACAGCCTATTACCCCAACGGAAAGATTAAAGAACAGGGAGAATATATTGCAGACCGCAAACATAAAGACTGGAATGAGTATGATGAGCAAGGGAATCTTGTAAGAACGTTTGTTTTCAAAGCAGGTATTCTTGTTGAGACAAAAGTAAGCAAGTAGTCGCTCGTATGAAGTCGCCCCAGTTCGCGTTAAACGGATAACTGAAAAAATTAATTATCCATCCTTAATCTTATCTCCATAACATTTTCAATCTTTGCACTTCTTACTATTTCTATGGAGGCAATTAAGGAAACAAACTTCTCGTTCAATGGGCAAACCGGGTTTTACAAAGGTAAGGTTCGGGATGTGTACTATTTCGGCAATATCATGGCTATGGTAGCCACCGATCGAATTTCAGCCTTTGATGTTATCCTTCCCCGGGCCATTCCCGATAAGGGCCGCGTGTTGAATCAAATTGCCGCCATGAATTTAGAGGCAACAAAAGAACTTGTTCCAAACTGGGTCATTAGCACACCCGACCCGAACGTGACCATTGGTTTTAAATGTGAAACCTTTCCGGTAGAGATGGTCATACGAGGATACCTGGCAGGTCATGCCTGGCGCGAATACAAATTAGGAAAACGAACCGTGTGCGGTGTGTCGTTACCAGATGGCCTGAAAGAAAATGACAAACTCCCCTACCCAATTATTACACCCACAACAAAAGCGCATGTTGGGCATGATGAAGATATTTCAAGAGCTGAAATTATTAGCCGTGGATTGATTTCAGAAAATGAATACGTAATTCTTGAAAACTACACAAAAAAACTATTTCAAAAAGGAACCGAACTAGCAGCCAACCGAAACCTTATTCTGGTTGACACAAAATATGAATTCGGAAAACAGCACGACAAAATTTTTCTGATTGATGAAGTACACACGCCCGATTCGTCACGCTACTTTTACGCTGAGGGCTATGAAGAAAGACAGCATAAAGGTGAAACGCAAAAACAACTATCGAAAGAATTTGTTAGGCAATGGCTGATTGAAAACGAGTTCCAAGGGAAAGATGGGCAACAGGTGCCTGAAATGACTGATGAAATTGTGCGATCAATATCCGATCGCTACAAAGAACTTTATACACAGGTAACGGGTGAAACACTCGTTCCGGTTGATTATTCAAGCCTGATGCAAAGAATCGAGCAGAGTATCATTAATTCGTTAAAATCCGTTAATTTAGAGGCTGTTAGAAGTTAAAAACGTAAAAAAAAGAACATGAAGTATACGATCGACAAGCAGGAGAAATACAGCCTGCTTCGCCTGCATGAGGAGAAAATGGATTCAAGTGTAGCTCCTGGATTAAAGTCTGAGTTGATAACACTTCACGCAGAAGGCGTTAAAAATATTATCCTTGATTTATCAGAGGTAAAGTATACTGACTCCTCGGGTTTGAGTGCCTTGCTCGTGGGAAATAGAATATTTCAGGAAGAAGGCGGTTTTTTTGTACTGGCTGCGCTCTCGGAACATACTATAAAGCTTATCAAGATTTCGCAACTTGATAGCGTACTGAATATTACTTTAACGCCTGAAGAGGCTATCGACTCGGTGTTCATGCACGAGATTGAAAGAGATTTAAAGGATAGAGACAACCAGTAGAAACGCACAATGTTGCGTTTCCACGAATATTCTAATCATGACCAAAACCCTAAATCGGTTTTGGTCATTTTTATTTTGAAGCCATGCCTACCAGCAGGCTGGCAATCCCGAAACATGAAGTGCGCAATGATGGATAATATAAAATAACGCTATTGCATGCCCTTTAAAATTACCATTCTCGGTTCAAGTGGCGCTGTTCCAGTGTATGGCAGGATGCCCACCTCGCAATTCATTGAAATCAAAAACCACTATATTTTAATTGATTGTGGAGAAGGTTCACAAATGCAAATGATGAAGTACGGCTTACCCCTACATCGCCTTGATTACATTTTTATTTCACATTTACATGGTGATCATTACCTGGGATTGATGGGACTATTGTTCACGCTTCACCTAAATCGCAGAACAGCCGACCTTCATCTTTACAGCCATACAGGATTAGACGAAATTATCATTGCCCATCTAAGATACTCAAAATCAGCACTCAACTTTAAAATAATATTTCACACACTAGTAACCGATAAGCGGCAAATTATTTTGGATACAAAACACCTTACAGTTGAAACCATTCCATTGTTGCATAAAATAAATTGCACGGGGTTTCTAATTCGTGAAAAGCAAAAGCTCAGAAGAATTGATAAAGACAGGCTCCCAGAAGGGATACTAATTCAACAACTTACAGATTTGAAAAAAGGAGAAGATATTATAGATGTAAAAACTGGGACAATATTATACAAGAATAAAGATTTAACGTTACCGTCCCGTAAGTCAAGAAGTTATGCGTACTGTTCTGATACACAATACTATGAACAAATTATTCAGCAAATACAAAATGTAGATGTCTTGTATCACGAAGCTACTTTCATACAGGAAGATGAAATGAAAGCAAAAGAAACAATGCACAGTACTGCGCTTCATGCAGCCCAAATTGCTAGTAAAGCAGAAGTTAAGAAACTTCTAATCGGTCATTTTTCTGCACGTTATAAAGAACTAGCAACTTTGCTAAAAGAAGCAAAAGCACGATTTTCAAATACGTATCTTGCCCAGGAAGGCGAAACATTTACGATTGAAGAGTAATGGAATCAACACTCGATCAGAAAAAGAATAGATTGTTTATAATCCTTTGCGGGATATTTATAACAAACGCGTTGCTGGCTGAAATGATAGGGGTTAAAATTTTTTCATTTGAGAAAACCCTTGGCCTCAACCCAGCCAACCTTGACGTTTTAGGCTTCGCGATGAGTTTTAATCTGACGGCAGGTGTTGTAATCTGGCCAATTGTTTTTATTACAACAGACCTTATCAATGAATATTTTGGCAAACCCGGAGTAAAAAGAATCAGCTACTTAACCGCTGGGTTAATTGCATACGCATTTATAGTTATTTTTTTTACCATGCTGCTAGCTCCTGCTGATTTTTGGATTGACACCAACAGCACAGACGCTAGTGGAAATACGTTCAACATCAATTACGCATTCAATAAGATATTTGGGCAGGGGCAGCGAATTATCATTGGTTCACTCACTGCTTTCATTATTGGGCAGTTGGTTGACGTATTTGTCTTTCAAAAATTGAAACGGATTACTGGAAACAAAATGCTTTGGTTACGGGCTACCGGATCAACGCTAGTATCACAATTCATTGATAGTTTTGTAGTCCTGTTTATTGCGTTTTATGGCGTTTTTACAAATTCACAGATTGTGGCCATTGGCATTACCAACTACATCTACAAATTTTTAGTGGCCATTGCACTTACTCCACTCATCTATCTGGGGCATTCAATGATTGATGCGTATTTAGGGAAAGAACAAGCCAAAAAAATATCCGAAGAGGCTGCCCAACAAAGCACGGGCTTTTTCTAATAACAATAACCAACCGATTGCTGATAACCGATTCGTATTTCAATGTCTTCTTATATTATCGCAAATAACCGCTGTTGCTATTCCTGCATTAAGTGATTCAGCATTACCAAAACGCGGAATTGTAATTCTTTGCGTAATAAATTTTTCTACTCCGTTTGAAATTCCGTTTGCCTCGTTGCCAATAACGATTAACCCGCCTGATCCAAAATTGATCTCGTGCACATTATCACCATCTAAAAAAGCACCAAAAACAGGCAGGTTGTTCGTTGGTAGATACTGTGGCAGGCTCGTATAAAAAATGCTTACTCTCGTAAAGGACCCCATACTCGATTGAATCACTTTACTGTTATATACATCAGCTGTTTCTTCAGAGGCAATGATTTTACTTATACCATACCAATCAGCAATGCGAATAATACTACCCAGGTTACCCGGATCACGAATGTCATCCAATACTAAAATGAACTCATTTGGTACTATAGAAGGTTCTCGGTTTGGTCTCATCCGTACAACTGCTAAGGCTGCATCATTCGTACTGTATTCACCAGCTTCTGCAAGTTCAGCAGCCTTTACCTCCAGTATTTCGCCTTTAAAAGCTTTCAACGCTATAATACTCTGCTTGCGGAATTCCGGAGTAACCATTAGTTGCCCAATTTCAAAGTCTGACGTTAAAAGTTCCAGCACACTTTTTCCGCCTTCTACTACAAAACATTGCTCCTGTTTTCGGTATTTCTTTAATTGCAAAGATTTGATGAATTTAATCCGGGCTTTTGACAGCATGTAGCAACTTTTTGATAGTGACGAAAAATAGATATTATTTTACTGTTTTCCCCATTTTGTTGCTTCTGGCAGGCTGTATAGGGACCCGGCACCTTAAAGAAAATGAACGCTTGCTCTACAGCCAAAGCGCTACTGCGGTTAAAGAGATTGATAAAAGCGATTTAGAGGAATCATTTACCCAAAAAGTCAATCGCAAAATACCGCTACTCAATATCTCCCCATTAATTGGTATCTACTACATGGGGAAGCGATTCTATGATCCAAAAAAGTACGAAAGAAAAATAGCCAAAGCAGAAAAAAAATATGACAAAAAAACCGCTAAGGCTAAATCGGAAAGAAAAGTAAACGATATTCAATTCCGAAAACAAAGCAAAGTAGCCAAGTACAACGATCGCCTTTTAAACGGTAATCAGTTAATGCAATGGGGCGAACCCGTGGTTGTGTTTGATAGCAGCAAAATGAATATTTCTGTTGACAAGCTAAGCGAGTATCTATTCACACACGGCTATTTTCAAAACAAAGTAACCACTGATATCTCGTATAAAAAAGTATCAATCAATCGAAATAAACGAGTAAAGATTCACTACAGAATTGAAGCTGGCAATCCCTATTTCCTTGATACTATACTTTACAAAACCCAAGACAGTGTTATCTATTCGCTCCTATTTGTGAATCAGCCAAGTAGTTTTCTGCTAAAAGGCAAACGCTATAACCAAGAAGACTTTACAAAAGAACGCGAACGTATTGATCTGCTCATGAAAGATCATGGCTACTACGATTTCAGCCGGCAGTATATTGAATATAATATTGACACAACCTATCGCAACACTCAAAAAATAGCCGTTCAGATTATTATTAACGATCCTGCAAAAAGAAATAGACATAAGAAATTTTATATAGACGAAATAAATTTCACAACCGATGCGGGCGTGCCCGTTATTTTAACGGGCAGAAAAAACAGGGTTTACCGAGCCATGAACTTTCAGTATTATGAGCACAACTACAGTTTAAAAATTCTAAGTCAACGGGTATTCATCACTCCCGGGGCTGCCTACAGTCGAAAAAGTACTTTTGATACGCAACGTCAGTTGGCTAACCTAAACACATTTAAATTTGTAAATATTAACTACGATACGGCCGCAGGGCGCTTTATTGCAAATATTTACACAAGTCCGTTAGATCGTTACCAATGGTCAAATGAATTAGGGCTAAGCGTAACGCAGGGATTCCCGGGTCCATTTTATAATTTGAATTTTTTGAAGCGAAATATTTTCAAAGGAATGGAAAATTTCGAAATGAATGGGCGCATCGGATACGAAGGTGTGGCAGCCGCCACCAGTACAAGTGGTGTCTACCAAAGTATTGAAGCCGGCATTAATGCTTCGATAACCTTTCCACAATTTTTATTTCCATTCCGGGAAGAAACACGGTACAAACTTGGAAGGGTAAACCCCAGAACAAAGATTCAGGTTGGCTACGCATATACCGATAGGCCTGAATATCAACGTGCATCAACTTCTGTTAACTACATCTATAGTTGGGAGAATCAGCGTATTAGAAGGTTCGATCTCACACTTGCCAGCTTAAGCATTATTGAATCTACTACCAGTGCACCCTTTCAGAGTTTTCTGGAACAACAGTTCGATGACCTTGGCAACACGTTGATCTATTCTTTCAGGCCATCGTTTGTCAGTAGCATTATTTTCGCCATGACATGGAACCACAATAACTATGGAAGTCCCGATAAAAGTTCAGCGTTTATTCGTTGGTCAATTGAAAGTGGTGGAACGTTGCAGAATGTGCTTAGCTACCCAATTATTGATAAAGGTGGCCTTCAGTCATTCAAGTACCTTCGAGCGAATGCCGATGTACGAAGAATAAACGTACTTAATAAAAATACAACCCTGGCATATCGGTTCAATGCTGGCGCAGCGTATTCATACAATTCGCGTGATGTATTGCCATACGAAAAATACTTTTTTGTAGGTGGAAGTAATAGTGTTCGGGCATGGAGGCCGCGCAGACTAGGGCAAGGGTCATACCGCCCCAATATAAGTTCAGACATTCCCCAGAATGGATACTTCAATTACCGCTTCGAAAAACCAGGAGATATTATGTTGGAAGCAAGTATTGAATTACGAAAAAAATTGTTCGGCTTTATAGAGGGTGCCATCTTTCTTGATGGTGGCAACGTATGGACGTTTAAACCATTAGTGAAACGTGATGGGAATGGAGATCTGATTGAAAATGGAAATTCTGAGTTTAAGATTGATCAATTTTATAAAGAATTCGGAATAGGTACAGGCTTTGGCTTACGATTTAATCTATCGTTCCTCATTCTACGCTTCGATGTTGGGTTGAAAGTATACGATCCCGCACGGGAGGAAGGAGATCGTTTCGTACTTGATAATATAAAATTCTTTAATCCTTTCAGCATTACGAAGGAACCCGTTATTTACAATATTGGCATTGGGTATCCGTTTTAATTGCATGTACACTTGACAAGTGGTGAAAACTTGAAGGCATACGTTAATCTAACTCGAAATAGTCACCTTTGTTCGCATCTAATTCCGTTGCTAACAATCTGAAATTTTCCTCGGTGGGATTAAGGTTAACAAACTTGTCAATTATTGTTCTGTTTCTGTAAATAATAAAAGTATTCTGCATGCTTGGATTGATCTTATTAATGTCTACCTCGCTTTCTGTATCGACAAAAGAAGGAACAAAAGTCAAGGCGATATTTTTCAACTTTAATTCAACACCAATTTTTTCCAACTCCTTTTGTCGTTTGTCTTTACTGTAATTATTGTTGTTTCCGTAAACAAAATAGGCTTTCAAATATTTACTTCTTGCAACGCTTTGATGTTCTAAAAATGTAAGCCATTTTTTAATTTCTTCCCAATTAGGATTATTACCGACAAAATATACGATGCCGTGATAGCGCCCATATTTACAAACTGGACATGCTCTGGAACCTTTGTCGGGTCCAAAGGCGTGAAAAGGAATGAAAGATGGTTGTTCCTCGCCAATCTGAAGGCCTGATTGATTTTCTGAAACATTTTTTTTAGGGTAATTCGGAATATTAAGTCCTAAAACAATATTGTGCTCTGCAATCTGCAGATCGCCCTTTTTCAATATTCGTAAGATACCACTACCACCTCGGTTAGGTAATTTCTTTCTTTTCTCTCCAGTCAATAATTTATCATCATCAAAGACAAATTCATCAATGTAATATTCGTTATCAATGTTTGGTTCTTTTATAGCGGGGTGTATATGAGCTTCAAAGTTTGTATCTGGATAGGGCGCGGGTCTAACAGTATATATCGCATACTTTCCATTAACATCTGACTTTACCCAACCACGTATGTAGCCGTGTCGTACAACTCTCGGGTCTAGTCCTTGTTTGCTGGCATACACGCCATTAACATCAGTATGATAATAATAAAGGATAACATTCGGTGCCGCAGTTTTGCCGTCTACCTGATAAATTATTCCGGTAATTAAGAGCTTTTGTCCACTTTGAGTCCAACCTGAACTCGTATCAACTGAATTGATGTTTTCAGGCATGCCAATGTATATGAATTCACCATTTTCAAACGGCCCACCCACAACGCTACCTTTTT
This sequence comes from Cyclobacteriaceae bacterium, assembly GCA_031395485.1. Taxonomy (GTDB): domain Bacteria; phylum Bacteroidota; class Bacteroidia; order Cytophagales; family Cyclobacteriaceae; genus UBA2336. Next base: position 25,222 of record JANNUS010000002.1, read on the forward strand.
TAGCTGAATCGTTGGAATTTGATGCTCTCTGTCCGTTACAACTTAGTAATACGGAAGTAACAAGAATTACGAAAATGAAATTTGTTTGTGCATTCATGGGGTCTATGTTTTTTTACAAATTCATTTATAAAACCCTACTGTTCAACGCTCGAGTTTAGTTAATACCTCAACAGTTCACTAATCGCTATACTTACCTTCTCAGCATTTGGCAACATCATTTTCTCCAACTCAACATTTAATGGAACAGCCGGTAAGTTAGCAGCCCCGAGCGTCCATACGGGGGCATCAAGGGAAGAAAAGCATTTTTTAGAAATTCGTCCAGCCAACGACTCAGCAAATGAATTCATCAGCGGCTCTTCGGTAAGAATAAAGGCTCGCCCATGTTTTTTTACGGATGAAACAATCGCATCCCAATCTATCGGATTAAGCGAGCGTAAATCCATAATTTCAATCCTGCCTTCGAAATTCCTCGAAGCTTCTTTTGCCCAGTAAACACCCATACCGTACGTGATAATTACTGCGGTCTCTCCCCTAGTAATTTTCTCATCCGAAGCCTGCTGAATAATATTTGCCTTGCCTAATGGAATACTATAATCTTCATCGGGCTCTATCATCTTGGCATCTAAGGTACCCGGTACTTTAGACCAATAAAGTCCTTTATGCTCTAACAGTACTACAGGATTCGGGTCATAAAAGGAAGCCTTGAGCAACCCCTTCATATCGGCTGCGTTGGATGGATACACGACTTTAATACCTCGAATAGTCAACAAAGCAGACTCTATACTTCCTGAGTGATACGGGCCACCACCTCCATACGCACCAATAGGTACACGAATGAGTGACTGAATGGGAAACTTACCTTTTGATAAATAGCAACTCTTTGAAAGCTCTTCTACCAATTGATTGATACCCGGCCAGATGTAATCGGCAAATTGAATTTCAACAATGGGTTTCGCTCCAACTGCCACCATCCCTGCGGTGGAGCCTACAATATAGGCTTCCTGAATAGGTGTGTTAAACACCCGGTTGTCGCCATACTTTTGAGCGAGCGTTGCTGCCTCACGAAATACACCGCCCAATCTTCTGCCAACATCCTGTCCGTAAAATAACGCCTCCGGATGCTTCTTTAATATTTCATCCACTGCATGAAGGGCTGCATCCACCATCACAACTTTTTCGGCACCTTTTGGTGAACGTTTACCTTTTTCTAATAATACTTCGGTTGGCGCAAATTCATGTGAATCAAAATCATTAACATCGGGATCGGGAGAGTTCAGTGCTTTTAAATACTCAGACTCCACATACTTTCTTGATTTTTTTAGAATGTCCGCTAAGGTCTTTTGAGGTTCCCCATTTTCAAGCAGATATTTTTCAAGTTTTATAATTGGATCATCTTGCTGATGCACATCAAGGTTCTGTCCGCGATACCACTCCTTTCTTACACCCGAAGTATGATGACCTAGTAGCGGGCATTTAGCATGTACTAAAATTGGGGCACGCTTAGCACGAACAAATTCTATCGCCTTACGCAAACCAAGATATGAATCAACAAAATCAGAACCATCTACGCGCATTCGCTCCATTCCCTTAAATCCCGCTGCATACTCATAGGCATCCATGGCGCGCATTTCATTACCCATTGCCGAAATACCCCAGTCATTATCTTGTATGAGATAGATGATAGGAAGTTTTTTTAGCACAGCCATTTGAAATGCTTCAGCCACTTCACCTTCCGTTACCGATCCATCACCCAATGAGCACAACACGAGTGGGCTATTCCCCCCTTTTAATAAATTTTGAGATTCCAGATATGCTATACCATGCGCCATACCCGTAGCAGGTATCGCTTGCATACCCGTAGCTGAGCTTTGATGTGGAATAACCGGAAATCCTTCGCGTCTTAATGATGGATGTCCGTAATATGTTCTTCCTCCAGAAAACGGATCATCCCGCTTGGCCATCAATTGCATCATAAGCTCATGTGGCTCCAACCCCAATGCAAGCAACAGTGATTCATCGCGGTAATATGGCGATGCGTAATCGAATGGCTTTAATTGCAATCCCGTAGCGATTTGAATGGCCTCATGCCCCCGCGATGTGCTATGCACATATTTACTACAAACGTCCCGGTTTTCTTCATATGTTTCGGCCATACGCTTGGCGACACACATAAGCTCATAGGCTTTCAGTAAAATTTCACTACTAACGTTCGAGCCTTTAGCATTCGCTTTCGGTTTTGATTGTACGGATTCAGCCATCGCGGTAGATTAATGAATGATTAAAGATAGGGATTTTGATTTACTCTCCTTGATCAGGAAGTTATGTGTACGACAACTTAACTTCAAATTCGGTAAGTTTTTCATCATTATTAACTAGCCGAATGGAGCCTCCTAACTTACTAATACACTGCTTAACAATATATAATCCCAGGCCAACACTTTGGTGTTCTAATGCAGCTTTCGAAAACATTTTAAAAATATGGTCGAGGTCATTTTCCTTAATGCCAATACCATTGTCGACAAAAGAAATTTTAATACCAAATGCTTCCTGCTTAACTAAAACTCGAATAAATTTTTTATCCAATTTTGATTTTCGTTGAAACTTTACTGCATTTTCCAACATCTTATGTAAGATAGTCTCTATCAGAAACTCATCCGAAATAAATTTAATAGGTTTATCAAGGCTCACCGTAAATTCAATCTCACTATACCCTACAAAAGATTGCAAATTAGTTTGAATACGGTGAAATACTTTATCAAAATCAATTTCCGTATAGGATAGCTTCAGACTATTTACGTCACTAACTATTTTAAGGCGGTCGAAAATATCATTAATATGCTTAGCCGTATCGTTCAACATTATTATATACTCTCTGGCTTTTATATCCTGAACATCGAGCAGCGCCACATGGCATACACCAAGCAATCGCACCAAAGGACCCTTAATATCATGCGATGATTTGTAAATAAAATTATCTAGCTCCAGGTTGGCCACTACTAATTCAGAATTAGCCAGTTCAAGTTCTCTCGTACGTATATCAACGGTGCTTTGTAGTTTATTATTCAGGTCAGCCAATTCACTATTTTGGAGTTTAATAACACCGTGAGTTTTCTCAAGCTCAGTATTGCTAAACAATAAAGCTTCTTTTTGGCTATCAATCTCCTGCTTCTGCAGACTAATTTCTTGATTTTTTTTCATTAAATCCGATCCTAACTTCTTTTGAACCTTGTAATTTCGAAATACTATTAAAGCGAATACAAATGTTACGATGGCAATTGCTACTAAATAATACGCCTGAAAAGTTTGTTTTTGAATTTGTATATCCTTGTCGGCCAATCGTTGAATCGTTTCTTCCTCTTGAATTTTCGCACGAATGTCGCCTAAGTTTCTAGCTAAATTTTCATTGAAGAGCTTATCGCGTAACTCAACATATTTAGTCTGAAAAAACAAAGCACTATCATATTGTTTACGTTGCGCATACAGATCTTTAAACAAATCAAAATTTTCAAGCATCCGTCCTTTTGATTTTATTTGAAGGGCAATTTGCTGGCTAATCTTCAAATCAATCAGGGCGGAATCTAACTCGCCAGAAGCTGCTAGCATTTTGCTGAGATAGTAGTATATCTCCGATATACCTGTTCGATCTCCAATACCCATTTTCAATCGAAGAGCTATTTTAAATTGTTTTCTGGCACGATCTACTAATCCCATTCTATAAAAGGTCTGCCCTAGCCCGCTATACGCTGTTGCGTTCCAGTTTATGTTACTTACGGATTTGGCAATTACCAAAGACTCACGAAAATATTTTTCAGCTTGCGATAAATTGCCTTGTTGTAAATATGTAAAACCAATGTTATTAGAAGAATAAAGCAGGATGTTGTTATCGCTGAGTTTCACGGAAGTTCTGGTTGCTTCATTAAAATAATCACGAGCCACGTTGTAGTCCTTTAATTTTGTATACACCAAGCCAATATTATTTAGTGTTTGCCCTAAACCATACGTTTGCTTAATCCGGTATTTCATGTTTAAGGCTCGCAATAAATTTTCCAGTGCTTCTGAATAACTTCCAAGGTGGTAATAGGTAAAGCCTATGTTATTTAGTGCACTGGTTATCAAAGTAGAGTCATTTGATTTTATGGATAGTACGAGTGCCTTTTTTGAATAGTATAGTGACGAATCGTATGTACCCATGTAGGAATGTACTCCACCTAAAATTCGAATTGCTGTGGCTTGCGAATGTATATCCTCTAATTTAATTGATAAACTCACTGCTTCGCGAGCATATTGCATAGCCGAATCAGGGTGATTTAGCCAGAGATTAATAACAAGCTCGCGCAGAATTTCAAAACGTACCGGGCCTGTAGAATTTGGCAACAATAAGCGAAGGCTGTCTACGGGTGAATTTTGACTTCGCGTAGCAACACCGCTGCAAAAAAGCAATACAATAAACAGTATTATCCTCACTGTAGGTATCCCGAAATATTTAATATGAGTATCCGTAATGGGTCCTAAATAATACTTGTTCGTCATTTCGGGAACCCTCAAGTGGATTTCTCCACTCACCCTCCTTCGTCAGGTTCGCTACGAAATGACGTTCAACTATTTTAGGGGTTGAAACGGATATACATAATATTTTAGTCTACTAAAATACACAAAAAAAATATTACCGATTAAATTCTCTTATCTCTCCATTTTCCTGATCGGATATAGAAAAAAGACATCGTGAACAACGCTGTCCAATACACCCACTCCGACATCCAGCCAATAGCAATGGGCAGATTCAACATTTCTAAAACTACAAACACGTAAACGCAATAAACGGCAATGGCTACTATTTCAATTACCAGGTTTACCAACGTATTTCCGGTACCTGTAACAGCATTAAGCCAAACAGTAGAAACCGACATTAATAGCAAGGCTACAGACACAATCCGAACAATTGGAATTGCCTCCGCAATAAAATCATCTCCTTGTCCGTAGAACGATAAGAACAGCGAAGGCCAAAGATTTAGTATCAGAAAAAATAATAGCGAAATACAAAAGCTAATAAATCCAATTCTTTTAATAAGTCCCCAAACCTCATCTTTCCGTTCTTGCCCAATAATATTACTCACCATAGCGTTGGTGGTTGCGGCAAAAGCCCATGAAAAAATACCAAACATTCCAAAAATATTTCGCATCGTATTCGATACTGCCAACGCCCGTGGGCCATGGTGTTCGATAAGGATGTAAAAAAATTCCCAGCTAACAATACTAATCGCAAACTGCAATACCAACGGTGAGGATTGAACAAAAATTAACTTAAGTAAGGGGGTATCCCATTTTACACTTTCAAAAAATGCAAATTTTCTAGATATTCCTTTCGTATGAATAATCGTATAAATTACCAATAACCCAATACCCTCTGCCATGATGGAGGCGTATGCCGCACCGTTAAATCCTATCGCAGGTAAACCAAAGTGTCCATAAATTAATCCGTAATCGAAAAAAATATTAGAGACTGTTTCTGCAAGCGTACTCCAAACTAAAAGTTTTGTTAAGTTAATGCCAACCAACAGCGCATTGCGCATCACATACATGTAGAGAAAGGGCAAACCCCAAACCCGTATAAAAAGAAAATCAATTGCCTGTTCAGCAATTGCCTGATCATGTATGGCAGCCCGAAGAATAAACGGTGCTATCGTGTAGGTAATGGCAATACCCACAGCAGAGAACGCCAAGGCTAACCATACTCCATGATAAAATAAACGTCCGATTTCACTCGGCCTGTTTTCACCGGCTCTTCGGGCTATTAAGGCCTGTAAACCATTGCTAAGGCCATTACCCATAACAGCAAAAATCAGGTAATAAACACCCGTAATACCTGCACTAGCGAGCTCTTTTTCGCCAAGCCCGCCCAGGAAAATATTATTCGTGATAAAATTTATTTGAGGAACGAGCATCGCCAACGAAATTGGCAATGCCATACTGAGTATCTGTCTATATCCTGTTTGAACTTTTAACTCCATAGCACAGGTAAAACTAATCAACCAAAGCCGGAGAACAACTTTTACCAGTTTTCTCTAACCGCAAATACGCTGCGCAATTTTTCAATAAGAGTCGATGACTCGATAAAGTCTACCGTTTGTTGCCCGTCACTAAAAGCTTCTTCAGGTTTTTGATGCGTTTCGTAAATAATTCCATCAGCTCCAGCCATAACTGAAGCCAGCGCTATAGGCTCAACATATTCGCGAATGCCAATACCGTGCGATGGGTCAGCAATTACAGGTAAATGCGATTTTTCTTTAAGGATTGGAATCGCGTTAACATCCATCGTATTTCTACTTGCCTTTTCATACGTGCGTATGCCGCGTTCACATAAGAGAAGCTTTTCGTTTCCGGCTGCAAAAACATATTCGGCCGATGACAATAGCTCTTCGATGGTTCCGGAAATACCTCTTTTAATCATTACAGGTTTATCAACTTTACCAAGTTCATCCAGTAAATTAAAATTCTGTGTATTGCGGGCACCCACCTGAAACATATCCACATACGGATACATTTCTCCAATCTGCGAAACCTGCATGACTTCACTTATTATTTTAATACCCGCTTCGTTTGCCAAACGATACCATACTTTTAGTCCATCAATACCCAAACCACGGAAGGCATACGGTGAACTGCGCGGTTTAAATACTCCGCCACGCATGATGCGCACTCCATTTTGTTTCAAATGATCAATAGTAAGTTTAATCTGATCTTCGTTCTCAATAGAGCACGGACCAGCCATAATGGAAAGTGAACTATTTCCGATAACCACTCCATCGCCCAAATCAATCTGGGTTTGGGATACTTTCCATTTTCGCGATACCAACTTATAATCATCTGACACACGGTGGATGTCTGCAATGCCCTTCATGTGGCCAAGTTGGCGAATATCAAATTCCTGCTTCCCAATTGCAACAAGGTAAGAACCCAACTGCGTTTGTACTTCTGTTGCTTTATAGGCAAGACTTTTAATTTTCGATAGTATTGCTTCCTTATTTTGAGAAGATATTTTTGGTATTAGCTGGATAATCATTGCGGTTGAATATTAGTGTTGTGGTGTCTTATTGACTTAACAAAAGCTTCAATATCGTCAGGAAGGTTATCACTCTTTTCTAAAAGCTTAATAAAAGCGCTGCCAATGATAGCTCCTGAACTGTACTGACAGGCTTTCGAAAATGTTTCATGTGATGAAATTCCAAATCCAATTAGAAAAGAATTTTTTAAGTGCAACGATTGAAGTCTAGTAAAATACTGTTCCTGCTCTTTTGTAAAATCACGTTTTGCCCCGGTAGTGCTTGATGACGATACAGCGTATATAAACCCCTTCGATTCGGCATCAATCTTCTGAATCCTTGCTTCAGAGGATGTAGGTGAAATTAAAAAGTGATTAAAGAGATTCAACGAATCCATTAATTCTTTGTAAGACAATATATACTCATCTATGGGCATGTCTGGAAGAATCAATCCATCAACTCCATTAGCAGCGGCTTCTGTGAAGAATTTTTCGACTCCATATTGAAGTACAGGGTTCAGGTATCCCATAAGAATAATGGGAATGGAAACTTCTTTTCTGATCTCCTTCACTTGCTCGAGCAATAACTTCACGGACATTCCATTTTCGAGCGCGATTCTGTTACTATCTTGAATGGTAGGGCCATCTGCAATTGGATCAGAGAAGGGAATTCCAATCTCAATCATGTCAACGCTTGCTGATTCAAGAGCTTTGGCAATTGATTTCGTGCTATTTAAGGTAGGAAAACCGGCCGTAAAAAATACTGAAAGAATGTTCTTATTCTTTTCTTGAAATAATTTATCAATTCTGTTCATTTTTAAATCGTAAATCTTAATTCTAATACTTCCCCCATTTTATATACGTCTCTAAATCTTTATCACCCCTGCCTGAAAGATTGATTACGACAACATCATCAGGCGCAAATTCAAATTTCCGTAATGCTGCAATAGCATGAGCCGTTTCAATGGCTGGAATAATCCCTTCAGTCCGACTCAATTCAATTCCGGCTTCCATTGCTTGATCATCGGTGACACTCACATATTTTACCCTTCCAATTTCAAACAGATGCGCATGCATTGGGCCAATTCCAGGATAATCTAAACCAGCTGATATTGAATATGGCTCCACAACCTGGCCGTCTTCTGTCTGCATCAATAACGTTTTACTCCCATGAAGAACACCTGATTTACCAAGTGCAGTGGTAGCTGCTGATTCACCCGAATCAATTCCCCTTCCAGCGGCCTCCACGCCAATTAAGTTTACATGCTCATCATCCAGAAAATGATAGAAAGCTCCTGAAGCATTGCTACCCCCGCCAACGCATGCAATCACATAGTCCGGAAATGGATTTCCATTTTCCGATTGAAGTTGTTTCCGAATTTCTTTACTGATCACCGATTGAAACCGCGCGACCATGTCTGGGTACGGGTGAGGCCCCACAACAGAACCAATTATATAATGTGTGTCATCGGGATGGTTGATCCAATGTCGCATAGCTTCGTTTGTGGCATCTTTTAGCGTCATACTCCCGCTAATAACAGGAACCACCTTAGTTCCGAGAATGCGCATCCGCTCAACGTTGGGTTTTTGTCTGTCCATATCATGCTTACCCATGTACACAATACACTCCATACCCATGAGCGCACAAACCGTAGCCGTGGCTACGCCATGCTGACCGGCACCTGTTTCTGCTATTACTTTACTTTTTCCTAAACGTTTCGCTACCAGAATCTGCCCAATTGTGTTGTTGATTTTGTGCGCGCCAGTATGGCACAGATCTTCACGCTTTAAAAAAATACTGGCTTTATACTTCTCTGAAAGTCGATTGGCTTTATATAAAGGGGTGGGGCGCCCTACATAATCCGTAAGGAGTTTTGTGAATTCACGTTGAAATTCAGGTTCCTGTATAATGGCTAGGTAATTCAACCGTAGCTCTTCCACATTCGGGTATAACATTTCAGGAATATAGGCGCCACCATAATTTCCGTAATACCCTCGTTTGTCAACAGTATATTTCATATCAGATTTATCAAAAATTCCTTAACCTTATCAATATTTTTTACACCCGGGCTTATTTCTACTCCACTGTTTACATCTACTGCGTAAAGATTCATATGCGACAATGTTGATATATGCTTGACGTTTTCAAGAGAAATTCCTCCACTCAGAAAGAAAGGAGTTTCCTGATCGTACTGTTTCAACAAATTCCAGTTAAATGTTGATGCATTACCCCCGAAAAATTTTCCCTTCGTATCAAACAGAAAAAAATCAACGGCTTTTTTATAAGTTTCTATTGTATTAAAATCAAACGAGGCATCGATTGAAAACACTTTGATTATCCCAACTCCTGTTTGCTTCAATTCTTCACACATTTCCACTGTTTCGTTTCCGTGAAGCTGGACAAAATCAAGTGTGTGCTTATTAACAGTATTCAGAATTTGCTCAGCCTTTTCATTTACAAAAACCCCAACGCGATTAACTGAAGAAGGCAATCCGTTCGGTATCATAAAATCAGGAGGAACACACCGTGGTGAATGAGGGTAAAAAATAAAACCCATAAAATCCACCTGTAAAGCTCCCGCTTCCAGAATATTATCTGGCTGTCGCATTCCACACACTTTTAACTTAATGCTCATGCGCTTTTCAATTCAGTGCTACGCAGCACATCAATAAACTCTTTACAAGCTTTCTCTGGGCGGCTTTTTTGCATAAACATTTGGCCGATTAGGAAACCCTTATATCCAAATTGCTTTAATTCAATAATTGTATTAGGGTCATCAATTCCGCTTTCAGATACTTTCACTATAGTATTTGGGATGAGGCTTGAAAGGCGCTTTGAAATTTCAATACTAACCTCAAAAGTTTTCAGGTTTCGATTATTAACTCCAATCAAATCTACCTCAGCGGAAGTATTATTCCGAAGTTCCGTTTCATTGTGAACTTCCAACAATACCTCTAACCCCAGGGTATGCGCAAATAAGGAAAGAGATTTAATTCTTTCAGGATCAAGTACCGCGGCAATCAACAGAATGGCATCAGCACCAATGGATTTTGCTTCAATGATTTGATATTCATCAAGGACAAAATCTTTGCGAAGGATGGGGCAAAAATTATACTTTCTTGCGACCATCAGATCATCATTACTGCCGCCAAAAAATTGCTTATCAGTTAACACCGATAATGCAGAAGCGCCCGCTTGCATATATCCAATGGCTGTGCGCTCGACAGAAACATAGGGATTGATAACTCCTTTCGATGGAGATTTTCTTTTAATCTCCGCAATGATCCCAGACTTATCTTCGCGAAGTAGGTACTTTTTTAATGAAACCGTTTGAGAATCAAAAAAAATGCTTTTCTCAAGAAGCTTAACAGGAAATAGACTTTTACATTCCTCGACTTCCTTTCGCTTATGCTCAATAATTTGATCAAGTATACTCATGATGCTATCGTTAATAATTTTTGAAATGACATGAGTGCTTTTCCAGATTCTAACGACTCGCGAGCTTTTATTAGCGCACTATGCAAACCATTCTTTTGGTTAGCGCAATACAACGCCATACCCGCATTCGCAATCACTGCAGCATTGTGTTGCATAGTCCCCTTCCCTTCCAGGATATTCATAAAAATATTAGCCGACTCTTGAACGGTTTCTCCACCTTTCAAATCTTCATGACTAACCTGGGGTAATGCTAAATCTGATGGGCTAGCTATTTGTTCGCCATCGTTAAAAAAATATTTAAACGAGCCCGTAAGTGATACTTCATCGTAACCATCGAGCGCATGAAGTATAATAAAATCCTTATCCGTGTTCTGATAAAGATACCCATACTGACGCGCCAGTTCTAAACTAAACACACCTACTAATTGGATTTTTGGAAACGCTGGGTTTACCATCGGGCCTAACATGTTGAAGAATGTTTTTACTCCAAGTTCTTTCCGAATAGGTGCAACATTTTTCATGGCCGGATGAAACAAGGGAGCGTGCATAAAACAAATGTTGGCCTGATCGATACTGCGCTTCAATAAATCAACATCCTTTGCAAATCTATACCCGAAATATTCCAACACGTTAGATGATCCACAAGCAGAGGATACTCCATAATTTCCATGCTTGGCAACGGGTTGACCAGCCCCTGCAACTACAAACGCTGCAAGCGTAGAAATATTAAATGTATTTTTTCCATCTCCACCCGTACCACACACATCCATTACAGGCTGTTCAAACTTTACCGATAGGCATAGCTCAAGCATGGCGTCCCGAAAACCTTCCAGTTCAGAAATTGAAATATTCCGCATCATGTATACCGTCATGAAGGAAGCCATTTGACTTGCGTTATACTTCCCCGATGCTAATTTTATCAACACCTCACGCGCTGTTTCTGTTGTCAATGACTGATGGTCTATTAGCTCATTCAATACTGCTTTCATAGTCACCTAAAATTTGTTACTACTTTTTAACCAATTTTCAATTATTCGCGGGCCTTCTGGTGTCATGATGGATTCGGGATGAAACTGCACACCCCGCACGTCATGTGTTTTGTGCCGTATTGCCATAATAAGCCCATCATCATTTTCGGCTGTCACTATTAGTTCGGGTGGTAACGAGCCTGGAAGTACCACCCACGAGTGATAATGCGTAACCTGAAAAGAAGTTGGTAGGCCATGAAATAATTTTTCATCCCGATCAATAACATTAGCTGTAGACGTTACCCCGTGTAACACTTTAGGGATATTGTACAACGACCCTCCATAAACCTCTGCAATTCCCTGATGACCAAGGCAAACTCCCAGAATACTTTTTGATGATCCGTATTGATTAATTACAGCTTTCATAATTCCGGCTTCATCCGGAATACCGGGGCCGGGTGAAAGGAGAATTTTATCAAATTGATTTATTTCCTCCAACGTAATCTTATCGTTACGATGTACTTCATACGCATAGCCAAACTGCCGGATAATGTGAACCAGATTGTAGGTGAATGAGTCGTAGTTGTCGAGCACTAAAATTTTCATACAATTAAATAGTTTGAGCCATTACAACCGCGCTTCTTAACGCAGCAAGTTTATTATTAACTTCTTGCAATTCACTTTCGGGGTTTGACTTTGATACCACACCAGCCCCGGCCTGATATATTAACTGGTTATTACGACTTAAAAACGTACGAATCATAATGGCATGATTAAAGTCTTCATTAAAGCCAAGAAACCCGATTGTCCCTCCATAAAAACCACGGTTAACATTCTCGTATTGATTAATTAGGGTCATGGCTTTATGCTTAGGCGCGCCTGACAACGTTCCGGCAGGAAAAGTATCAGCTGCCATTTGTACTACAGAGGCACCCGCTTTTAAACGACCCGTAACTTTAGAAACAAGGTGAATCACGTGTGAGTAATACTGAATCTCTTTAAAAACATCGACCTTTACTTCTACTGAATTCCGGCTCATGTCATTGCGTGCTAAATCTACCAACATGATGTGCTCTGCATTTTCTTTCTCATCAGCAGCCAGTTTATTGGCCATGTCAGCATCGTCTTGATCATTGCCTGATCTTTTAAATGTACCTGCTATAGGATAAATGCTAGCTTCACCATTCTTCACTTGAAGCTGAGCCTCTGGCGATGAGCCAAAAAGTTTAAAGCTTCCATAATCGAAATAAAACAAATAGGGCGATGGATTAATTGATCGCAGTGCGCGGTATACATTAAAATCATCTCCTTTAAAACGTGTAGAAAATCTTCTTGACAACACAATTTGAAAAACGTCTCCCCGATTGCAATGTTCAATGCCATTTTTTACCATTTCCCTAAACTGCTCATCCGAAACATTGGAGGTTTCATTCCCAATAGCTTGAAACTTATAAGTTGAAAATCGGTTACTAAAAATTAGTTGTTCAATTTTATCCAGCCCTTTACTACTCTCATTATCAAGAGAGTTTTCCGTTATTGTAAGTTGGTTAGAAAACTGATCAACAACAATTACATAACGGTATAGTGTATAGAGGACGTCCGGAATAGATTCGTTAGTTTTAATGATCGGTATCGATTCAAAAAAACGTATCGCATCATAATTCATATATCCAAACAGTCCACATCCCAATTCTGCATCAAAAGCATTCCTAAACTGCTCAAGCTTGCTAAGAAATTCATCGTTTTCTGTAATTACTTCTTTCAAAATACTTCCATCTGGAAATCTAAATTCCACTTCAGAACCTCTTACTATGATACTGGCGAGCGGATCGCAACAAATCATAGACAAACTATTTTCATGACCATGATAATCAGAGCTCTCTAACAAAATACTTCCGGCAAATACATCTCTGAGCTTCAGATAAATGTTAACCGGAGTAAGTGTGTCTGCTAATAACTTCTTCGACTTACTATATATTTTATACTTCATAATTACAAACATCTATAAAACGAAAAGCCCCCCGAGTTCTCGGGGGGCTTTTATACTTATTACTATTTAAAAACTAAAGCATAGCCATCCACCGATTCAAGCTGAACCTGTGCCACCACCATGCCATGTTAGAATGCTTTCTCATTATGCTTCTGCCTTTTTCTTAGGTGCTCGCTTTGCTTTTGGAGCAGATTCAGATACAACAGCAGCAACCGGCTTTGAAGTTGCTCTCTTCAACCTAGCCTTAATTGATTTCTTGCTCCTGGTAACTCCAAAAGAGCCCATTGTGCGCTTTCCTTTTTTACTCTTTTTATCTCCTCTTCCCATGATTAAAAATATTATCGGCAATAATAACAAACCTACAATGGATTGCAAAACTATTCCTTAAGAATATAAAGAATGCAGTCCTTAGGATCATTATTCTGATTGATAAATCGAAACCATTTCGATAATCTGGCTTCTTCCGTTAATCCACATTTAGCCAGCACTTTTCCGGATAGTACATTTTCAGCATCAATAAATGTCCATATTCTATGAATCTCCTTTTCTTGATTTAGTTTTTGTAAAAGAGCCCTGCAAGCTTCTGTGGCAAAGCCCATTCGCCAATAAGTAGGACTAAAGCAGTATCCAAAATGAACCTTGCCCTCTTCATTAACGGCACCGATACTTCCGATGAATTTGTTACTTTCTTTAAGCCTGATTCCAAAAGAAAAATCAGTTCCCTTATCCCAGGCAGCAGTAGCGTATTCTACAAAATTACGCGCATCATCAATGGATTGATGGGTGCTGAACGCCATGTATTTGGTTGCCTCTGGCTTACTCGCATAACTATAAAATATTTCCTCGGCATCTTCGTACTTTAGCCGCGTGAGCAGCAAGCGTTCTGTTTCAATTTTTTCTGGGAGATTTACTCGGTTCATCTAGATTAATTTGAAAATTGTTTGATTTGAAAATAGGATTAAGTGTCACGTCACATCTGCTATTCAAGTTCAAATCGTTAAAATTAGGGGTGATAATGGATAAACATTTTCAAATTAACGAACCTGCCTGCCAGCAGGCAAGTCTTCAAATAATCAAATCAACTATTCATGGCAAAAAGTCAAAACATTGTTCATCAATACTTCAAGAAGAGAATTGACACCTTACAAATACTGGTTAGGGTTAACCCCATTCTTTTTACGGGTACCGAAATCACAATTCTGGATGGGGGCGAATTAACCGTGCGCGAGATGGAATTTGATTCGGAGGTTTTTGAAGACTTGAAGGTTGATGGTTTTGAGCTGTGCAGCCCCTTGGAATTTAATCTCTATCTGTCAGGATTAGTTTAAAATACTTCAATTTTAAACTTTGCCATAAACTTGAAAACATTACTTTTGCGACCGGCAGACCGGCACGACCAGCTCCTGTTGAATTCCCCCAGGATCGGAAGGTAGCAAGGGTAGATAGTTGTAGCGGTGCGATGTTCGGTTTGCCATTTTTACTACGTCATACATAAGCAATTGAGTGAAGTAGTATTTTACCCTCCACATTCTTTCCTTACTTTTACTCGTAAAACCACTACAAATGAAATTCTTTATTGACACCGCAAATCTTACTGAAATAAAAGAAGCCCACGACCTTGGCGTATTGGATGGCGTAACTACTAATCCTTCGCTTATGGCTAAAGAAGGCATTAAAGGTACTGCTAATGTTATGGCTCATTACAAGGCTATTTGTAACATCGTTGACAATAATGTTAGTGCCGAGGTGATTGCCACAGACTTCGATGGCATTATTAGGGAAGGTTATGAATTAGCAAAAATTGATGACAAAATTGTGGTTAAAGTGCCTATGATTAAAGACGGTGTAAAGGCTCTAAAAAAATTCAGCAGTGAAGGCATCCGCACAAACTGTACGTTGGTTTTTTCGGCAGGTCAGGCAATTTTAGCTGCTAAAGCAGGCGCTAGTTACGTTTCTCCTTTTGTTGGCCGATTAGATGACATCTCACAGGATGGATTAGAACTTATTGCGCAAATCCGCCATATCTATGATAACTATGGATACGAAACAGAAATTCTCGCGGCTTCTGTACGTCATACGATGCATCTTATAAAGTGTGCAGAAATAGGGGCCGATGTATCAACTTGTCCGCTGAGCGTAATTTTAGCTTTGCTAAATCATCCCTTAACAAATAGCGGCCTCGAAAAATTCTTAAGTGACCACCGGAAGGCTAATCAATAGTATGAGACTATCTCAGAGCGAAATTGATTTTTTAAAAAGCTTCTTTTCTTCTAAACCAGTAAAGCGGGCTTTTGTTTTTGGGTCTTACTCAAGGGGAGCAGGCGATCAGGCTAGTGATCTGGATATTCTGGTGGAGTTGGACTACACAAAACATATTGGTCTTGGGTTTATAAAGATGAAATATGAAATTGAAGATGCTCTTCACAAGAATGTTGATCTTGTTTCAGAACAAGGGGTTTCTCGGCACATTATGCCTTTCATAAACAAGGACAAAAAATTGATATATGAAAAGTGAAATGGGTGACAATCAACGTATTGTTCATATCCATGAAGCGATTGCTGAAATTTTAACATACACGAAAAGCATTGACTTGGCTGAGTTTAAGAATAACTCCATGATACGATTCGCCTCTATTAAACAAATTGAAATCATTGGTGAAGCAGCTAAAAATATTTCAGAAGAAACAAGAAAAAAATATCAGGATATTGAATGGAGGCAAATATCAGGTTTAAGGAATTTTCTTGTTCATGAGTATTTTGGTATTGATTCCGATTTGATCTGGCAAATAATTCAAACCGATATACCGGATCTTAAAAATAAACTGGAGAAAAAAACCTAAAATTGAATGTTTTCAACTGATCCCGTTGTACGCGTAAAGGACGCCCATATTTTTCAGGATAACACCACCGTATTACGCGATATAAATTTCGATATTGAGAAAGGTGAGTTTGTCTTTTTAATTGGACGAACCGGATCAGGAAAATCATCTTTACTAAAAACCTTGTATGCCGATCTTAACCTGAGGTTGGGAGATATTGATGTTGCCGGGTTTAACATCCGTGGCATCAAAGACTCAAACGTACCCAAACTGAGAAGGAAGTTGGGAATAATTTTTCAGGATTTTCAACTTTTCCCCGATCGCACAGTAGCCGATAACCTAATGTTTGTTTTAAAAGCAACAGGCTGGAGCGACAATGGAAAAATGAGGGGACGATTAAGCGAGGTACTCATGCAGGTTGGGTTAGGTTCGGTTGAAAAGAAAATGCCGCACCAGCTTTCTGGAGGAGAACAACAACGTATTGTGATTGCACGCGCGCTATTGAATGAACCTGTAATTTTAATAGCCGATGAACCAACCGGGAACCTGGATCCCGAAGTTTCTTTCGGTATTCTAAAATTATTTCATCAAATTAATAAAAGCGGAACAGCGGTGTTAATGGCCACACATGATTACGGGCTAATACGGAAAATCCCTACTCGAATTCTAAAATGCGAGGATGGTAAAATTGTAGACTCCGCTATTGAGCCTTTTGAATTAACCTCCGAATACTAGAAAAGTTTTTTACGTGCTGATTTTCTCAGCATTCTTCGCTGCTTTTTTCTTAACTTTTTTCTTCAGCATTACCTCTACCCCAAATCTTAAAACAATTTTATCTCCGTATGGGCTCTTGTGGTGGACATCAAACATAGTGTACATAACTGAAGATGTGCCTTTAATGCTTTTGCTGATTTTATATTTTTTATTGAGCCCTACAAACATTGATTTTACCCACTGCCTTTCCCCCAGCTCACCAGGTATTTTAAGTGAAGGAATATATGCTCTTATTACTTCAAGTTCTATTCTTGGTTGAAAGCCTCTGAACAAATCATACTCAATATAAATCCTGGGGCCGTATGCTTTAGCTGGATAAATCTCTCGCTGGTCTACATCCAAGGCCAACCGATAGTTCCAGCCCATTCCGGCATTCAGTTTTCCCGTGATCCGATAACCTGCATATGGATTCAAATCAAGCAGCCACGCCTTTTTGTTTTGAACGTGAAACAATATTCCCGGAACTACGCGCTCAATAAACGCCCTATCTTTCATAGGGTTGGGTATCTTCTTAGGCAAGTCTTTAATGCTTTGAACACTGCTGTGCTTTTGCTTGAGTTTAGCCATCTGGCTCATTGCCCCCATCAATAGCTTTTCTTTGCCGGCAAAATGATCGATAGCTTGTTTAGCTGCCTGCTTCTGCAATTCCTCTTTTGTAAGCTGTCCATCAGCAAGCGGCATATCTTTTGGCACTCCCAATTTCTCTGTTGCATTTTTAACGACTGTAGACTCTCCTACTTTTTCTTCAACCTTGGCAACTACTTCCTCCTTCTTTGGCGGATTCTTTAGCTTATCGGTAACTTCCTTTACCTCACCACCTAATTCCTTTACTTCTTTGCCAACACCACCTGTTTTCAATTCACCTACACCATCGGGGAGGGACGTGTTTATTCCGGAGCCAGATGGACTAGCTAAAGAAGGAACTTTCACTCCCGGTATGGCAAGATTGGACTTAATGCCCAGCGATTTTATTTTTGGAAAATTGAGGTCCGTGCCAGGAATTCCGATATCGAGTTTAGTAAGGCCTTTTGTAAATTTCTTTAGTTCCTTTTTAACCCGGGGAGGCAGCTTAAGGCTATCGAGCTTTTTAATACTTCGTGCTTTCAGTGCTTCGGTTTTACTTTTCAAACCAGCCAGCTTAGCTTCTTTTAATTTCGTGAGGCTGTCGATTCTTGCATTTAACTTTTCTGTTGGAAGTTTCAGTGTGCCAAGACTATCAATCCGTTGTTTTATTCTTGATATTGAGCTTGCAATTTTTTGCCCAACAGAATCATATTCGCTCTTTAACTTTGCAAACTTCGCTTTTGTTTGCCGTTGAATTGAGTCCAAGCCACTAAGTTGCATTAGGTTAATGTTGCGAAGGCTATCGGCCTTGTGCTTCACTCTGGAAACCGAGTTTCCAAGTTTTTGCCCTACTGAATCGTAACTGCCCTTTACTTTATCATACTTCTCTTTTGTGCGCTGTTTAACTGAATCTAGTTGGTTACGCTTACTTTGGTATAGGCTATCGGGTACTTCAATATACACGCTGTCCTTGTTTTGGGCATAGCCCGACAAGCAGAGAAAGAATAAACAAAACGAGATAACCCTTTTTAACACGCGGTAAAATTATGAAAGTGATACTGATATAGAAAAATATTTACTCAACATAGCGCAAGCGTCCGCTTGTGCCTACTCAATAAAATATATCTCAAGCAAACCCTGTCCTCCAGCATAATCTCTTGCACCACCCGCTGTCCTGAGTTTGCAACTCAGGACACTCACAATCTCATTCCAAAAACTCAACTTCGAGTAACCCAACTTGTTTTCCTTCATAATAATCCTTCGCACTACTATACACGTATTCTTCTGCTTTTTCAACTATGCCCGCCTCAACAGGATTATTATGAATGTATTCCAGTTTTTGTCTCGTAAATCCTGAACTAAAAAGTTCTTTAGGCTGATTATCTTGTCGCCAAAACTGGTATGTACCATTACGACTATTTGCTGCACCTGCTTTTTTAAAGATCTCTAGCATCCATTCTTTTCGGCTTTCACCCAAATGTTCTACAATGCTTTTGATAATCTCCTTTGATGTGAACTTCTTAAAATCTCTTAAGATATCACTGGTATCGTTTTGTTTTGCCGAAACAACCAAATGAACATGGTTAGTCATTAAACACCAACTATAAATTAACAGGCCACGCTCCTTCTGGCAGTGTCTTAGGCTTTCTATAAGTATGTCTTTGTATTCCTTCCTCGTAAATACATCAACCCATTCTACTACAGCAAACGTTACAAAGTGAATACCTTCTTTGTTCCGGATTTTAAAACCACCTTCTGACATACTTCATACCGTTGTTTGTTAATTTAATGTAGGAATATCCTGAGTTGCAAACTCAGGATAGCTTTTCATCTTTTTATATTTACCAAACTACGGATAGCTTGGGGTAAACACTACCCTCTCATTGTATTATATTTTGAGATGTAGGAAGCACTCTCGACAAACAAAAGACATGTGATAACCAATAATGCAACTCCAATAATTTTATGATAGGACTTGATTGGTGCATTTTCTGTTAAGGCTTTTTTTGTTCTTTCCCTATTATCAAAGATTCTAGAGTTGAGATAAAAATTGACTGCTATAATTAAAAAGAATCCGATGCCAGAGTAAATTGATTTTTGAAAATCTCTAAGGAAATAAGCCTGCATAAATGAGTAAAACATAATCGTCAGTAGTGATGTAATCACTGATAGAAGAATTATCGCAACATTTTTTTGACCAAACATTGCTTTCTTTGGAACAAGACTGTATAGGCAAACGAAAATAAAATTGTATGCTTTCATACTATTGTCATTTACCATTATCCCTATATAAAGTGTAAATCCCATAGCTGACCCCAAGTCCTGCGACCACAACTAACCCTACTGGATTCAGTGCCATAAGTCCAACAACACCTAAAGTCATATTGACACCAAAGTCAATTTTATCATTGGTTGTTATCGCTTGACCAGATGTGTATTTGAAATATAATTGACCTGCCGTTAATGCAAGTCCAGCACCCCCTAAAACTTTGCTAGTAACACTACTTGTATTGATAGCTGACTTTGTGAATTCTTTTAAAAGAGTACGGTATTGGCTTACCGGAACTGCAAAACCACTACCAACAACCGTCATGGCAAGTCCAAGGGAATTAAAAGGCGTAGAAGTGGCCACAGATACCCAAACAGATCTCTTACCAATAACGCCAGCTTCACTACCTAAAGGCAATTGGGTATCATCATCTTCCCAATATCCAAATTGTCCTGTAGTCGGATTATAAGCAAGCGGATCTTCTCCCGGGTGCGCCTTTTCGTACTCCTCTTTAGCCAGTAGTTGGTGTCCAAAATCTGTAAAGTGCGCTGGGCCTCCACCGCCACCTGTACCATTCAATGACCACGGTCCCATTATATTTTCCCAGAATGCATAGCGTCTTTGCAACCAGTCAGGGTAACCATCATGATTTTTATCGTATTCCACATGCGGGGGTTTATTCCCCTTCTCCTCACCACCACTATTTTGATTCAAACCCCATGGATCATTAAAAAGTACAGGGTTATTCCCGGCATACTGATACGTTGCCTGCTCACTAACCGAGAGTGGATCTACTTGTAAGAACCTGCCTATGGCCGGGTCGTACCCACGGAAGAACGTCTCATACCAACCGTTGTCTTTGTTCAGTTCACTGCCCGCATTGTACATGAAGCTGTTGGTGTTGTTGTCGCGTGTCCAACTCGTAGCTGTTTGGAGACCGAACGGGTAATACTCGTTGTACTGTAAAACGTTGCTTGGTGTATGTGTTACCGCTACATCATCAACATAAAACTCTACCAGTGTTGGGCTCTCGTTACTGATGTATACATAGGCATAGCCTGCTTCTTTCACCGTAACTTCTTTACTCATGTAATCATGAGCAGCTTTCGGTGTTGCGCCTACCTGCTCACCACCATCAATTTGCTCCCAGGCCTCATCTAAAAAGTTAAAGTCTTTATCGAACAATAAAATATTCACAAACACTTTCGGGTGGCTCGTGCTTCCTCCGCCTCCACCAGAAGCAATTACACCAGCGTAATTGTTCAGTGAGTTATAGGCTTTCAATGCTTCGCCCGTGGAGGATGAGGTTACACCAAAAGCACTTGTAAGTGCAAGCCCAAACCCTGAAAGATTACTGCTTGTACTCTGCGGGTTGTAATATTTGGCGTACGCCTCAATCTTCACTTTATCGCCCGGGTATACTTTCACGCTCTTTGCAACACCTATTTGCGAATTATTGCCGCCTGTAAGTTTTTGTGAATAGCTGTACGTTGAACCGCTAAAATCGGTTTTATCCATTAACTCGAAGTTAATACGGTTTGTGTAATTTTGAAAATTAGTATTCGTACTGCTTTCAAAATTAGTGGTAGAGGTTGTAGCTGCTGGCGGTGCCGAAGTAAACACTACCCGAGTGTTACCCTGGTGGTCGGCAATCGAATATTGGCGCTCAAGTGTTCCGCTCTTATTTACCACTCTTCCTTCGGGTGAACCAAAGAAACTGAGGGTTCCATTCTCGTAAACAAATCCTCCTGCATAATCGGTTGTAGTGGTAACGCTGTCAGCTGTTACACTCATGCTCAGCTTACTACCGGAGGCATCGTACGTGTAATTGATCGTTTTGGTACTGCCAAAGGAAATTTGCGTAGGCTTGCCTAAAAAACTGTACACGATATTGGTAATACCTTTGTTCTTGTCCTTTAATAAATTTCCATTAATATCGTACATGTACTCATCGGTCGTGTTGCTGCCATTCTTAAAACCTTTATCATCTGCACTGGCATCTTCCACTTTGCTAAGCTGATTGCCCGTTGTATGCGTATATGTAAGGTCGTCCATCAACTGCGGTGTGGATGTCTCTGTTGGAATGTTATTTACGATGGCGAAGCCTCTTTGATTTTGATGGCGGGTTAGTTTCAAAATATTACCGTTGTGATCGTATGCCATACTTTCGTTATGAACGCCCACTTCCTTATCCCATGCACTTGCACCTTTCACCTGCCAGGTGGCGGTGTCCAGTTTGTTGGTCTTATCGTAAGCAAACTTGTAACTCTTTTGCTCTGCACTCCCGGTGGCTGCGCCAATTCCTTTCCATTTTACAGCTGAAATGTTGCCATTATAAAGTGTTGAATTATTTAGGCCGCTTTCAGTATTCTGACGAAGCAACTCCATACCAAAATAATCACCTGTATCATCGTTGCTGGTGTTTCCATCGTTGGTTAATTGAGCATTATTAATTGATTTCAACTGTCCCCTGATCGTGTACCGGAAATCAACCGATTGTAAATAATTATCCGTGGTTGTTTCGTGAAGCTTTTTATCCACCAACTGGCCCAGTTCGTTGTAGGTGTACTTGGCAACAGTTTGAAGAGCACCACCGTTGTTGCTTTGCTTTATTTTCGCCACTCGCCCCTGCGTGTCATACTCATACTTACTCAAGACTGTTGTAATTCTTCCGCTCCCGGCATTGTGATACATTTTGGAAGCAGCAAGGGTACCATCAAAAAGATACACTCCTGTGGAGAGGTTATCCACTGTTGCGGGATTCAAATGATTGTTACTACGCACCTGGATAGCCCTACCATACTCATCATAAAAAATGTAGGAATAAAGCCAGTTTGTTGATCCCAGTATCAAGCGCTTGCTTCCTGTTGCCTTGCCACGCGTGCGGCCAACAGTATTATCATCTACACCATCTGTGCCTACTGTAAACTGATCGGTGTACGCATAATCATTACTTCCGTTATAATCAAAATCGTGCGTATCAAAATAATTCACACTTAGAATCTCCAGTGCACTATTATTCTGATTGGTTTTAGGGAAGCTGGTATTGCTGTAGCCATGCAGTATCGTTGCCTTACTTTCATACCATGCGCTAACACCAAAAGTCAGGTTCGAAGATTTATACAAACCATCAGCAATGGCCTGTACAGTGCTTCGCGTAGTATCGTTCGCATTCAGGTAAAGCCCGCTCATTACAACTCGGCCTTTATAATCATATTTTACAAACAGCCACTTCTTTTGCGCACGGAGTAGTCCATCCTGCGTCAGCACCAGCCTGTTGAGGTCGTCATATATATAATACATCCACGCCTGTCCTGGTACTTTCTTTTCCATGACCCGGCCACGGTAATCATACACAAACTGGTAAACATAAACATCACGGATGTTATTGAAGGCGGACAGCGTCCAGCCATTGGCCGCAAGTTCCTTTACTCCCTTTGGGGAGATGATGTATCTTATCCTTCCAAAATCATCATAGACATAATAAGTCTCCAGGTAATTTACCATCACGCCACCAATCGTTTCATCAAGTTGCTGTTTTTGCAATACTGTTTGCCCGGATGCATCGGTGTATGTAATAACATGATTGCCTTCAGCATCAATGGATTTAATTTTGAAAAGTGTGTTTACCGCCCAGTATGTGGTACTGCTTCCATCGCTGTTCAGCTTGCGTACTTCGTTGGCATCGTTGAAAAAATATTGAACCCGTTGATCATGACCTTGATTAGGCTGAAATCCATCTCCCACATTTCCCTGTTTTAATATTCTTCCAACAGGAGATTTTTCGTATACAGAAGTTGCATACGGTTTAGCATCATCGGCAATGTTATCAGAACTGTTATTATAAAATGCGGCCTGGCTTGTTTCATACTGATTTTGAAACTCTCCATCGCTTGTAGCCACGTAGGGCAAGTAGCTTTTTGATGCTCTGCCAAGGGGATCATACTCAACCGGTTGCACCATATCTTTACCGGAAGGTGTTGCTTTCATGGAAATCTGTTGAATGATGCGCATGAGGCCATCATAATGAGAAATGACTGTTCTTTTTTGATCAGCTTCTGTAAGCGCAATTAAATCCAGATCAGTCTTTACGTTTTTCACTCGCACGACTTCCGTAGTTGTACGGTTTGGGCTGAGCAGCGGGTAAACATTGGCCACTACCTGAACACGTGCACTCTCACAGCCACTCACAGGTTCATATGCAGCAACGTAATAAGAAGTAGTCACGGTAATTTCAGGAGTAGTAAATACCGCTCCACTTCCTAAAGCAGTTCCACCCGTTGCCGCAGCATACCAGCGGAAGCTATACGTTCCGTTATAGGAGTCAGGCAATTCCGCTAACATCGTGGCTTTTCCTTTATGCCGTATAAAGCTTGCTGAAGTCAACGAAACAACAGGAGGTGCACAGGCAACCGTTACCACACGAGTTGCAATTGTTGTGCTCCCATTCTTAAATGTAACGGTGTATGTTCCAGCTGTGTTCCATTTGATAAAACACTTTGCATTATAGTTGTTTATAGTGGAGGGAGATTGTATTGTTCCACCACCACTAATTTCCCAGATGGGGTTGGTGATGATAGTCGTGCCTGTGTTAACCGTATACTCATACGTAGTGGTAATGGAAGGATTAACCATGCCATTAATTGCCTGCGCCAGTAAACCAGTGTTAACACCAAATAGTAAAAACAAAAAGAATATTTTTTTCATGAGATCAGGTAGGCTTTTCTATTTCAATTCATGCGAGTCAATGATAAAGCGTTGGAAGATTCCATCTGGGTTACCAGAGGTCATATCCAAGATGATGTACAATCCCTTATCATCTCTTCCAAGAGTAATGATGCCGGATGTAGCGGAATCATCTTTAACATGACAGGTTAGCTTACCGGGTTGAGTAATGTTTTCCCAAACACCCTCGATTGACTGAATGATAAAGGGGAGTGTATAGTCGCCTTGAACCATATCAATCTTCTGATCGTTAGATACAAAACTTACAGTGGCCAATAATGAATCACCTGAATTGATGGCTATACTTACCGAAGAGTTCCACTGTATTGCCTGGGTTTGCGCAGACGCAATCGTACAGGTTGCTATCGCAACCACAATAAGAATCACGTGCTTTATGTTTTTGTTTATCTTAAAATTCATGATGATACTAATAGGTGTTGATGAGTGTAGTTTGCTTTTGTAGAATATTGCCATCCTTGTCCCTCACATATTTGGTACGCCCAAGTGTGTCAAACTCAACAAAGCTTGTGACATGACCGGAGGTAACTGAATTTGCACCAAACGGGAATGTGTATGTATAAGAAGTCAGCGATGCTTGTGCCGGGTAAAAACTTACGTCATCTAAATAGCACGTTCCAGAAACCGGTGTCAGCTCGATTTTAAACGTCTGAAGCGAAGGATCAATTGGAATTTCCTTTTCAAAATATTCAAATGTATTGGCTGGGGTTGCTGGTGTGAATGTAAGGTTCTGGTTGTAATACGTAGTTGTTCCTGCTGTGTTCTTAATCTTTACATTATACGTAATGGCAGCACCGGAGTGCTTGAACCAACCAGAAAGAATATAAGTATCTGCCCCTTTACTCAGTGGTCTACTAAGATTACTAAGAGATGTCGAGATAAAATAAATGCTCTTGGTTCCTGTTCTTCCAGTACCATAGGTTGGATTACCCGTTTCTGTAAATCCAACTAACGTTGAAGTTTCAAAGTCTGAAAAAGCAAACTGTGAATTTGTTGCCCCTGTTGCCGATACAACAGGAGCCGATGAATTATACCCGTAAACGGTTGAACCATAAACTCTTGCTTGTCCAATTGAACTGAGAGGTACATCGTATAGTCCGTAGCTGGATATGGTATTGCTGATCTCATAACGTGAGTCGGCATGGAACAATTCATCTGTCCAGGAAGATGTAAATGCTGTCAGTAAAACGGGTGTTGCTGATTTCCATGAAAGTGTTGACTCAGGAAGAATTTTTCCAGCGATGTCAAAGTCGCTGAATTTAACAATTGATCCACCTAATACCTTTTCGCTATCACCTGGCTTTGTAATAGTTTGATAGACCTCAATAGGCACCCCATTTCTTGCGGCTGCTTTAAAGGCATTGATAGCTTCTGTGGCTTCATCCCAATAAACAGTTGTGTTAGGGTAATCCTTCGGATATTTTACATACGTCTGGAAAATGGTGCCATCTGCCGTAGTGCTTCTGGTTCTCGATAAAAATTTATGATTCGCACTCTCATAGTAGTAATTTGATGACTGGGTGATACTCCTTAAAGGGTTGGTCATATCATACGAAATCACCGTTTCTGAGGCAGGAACTCTCGCTACATCCGTCAGGAGAAAATACTTTCCAAACAAAAACATAGTTGCATCACTGTTAGGATATTTCTCAAAGTGTAAACCCCAAACATATTCAGGAGTTGAACCCGCCTTATAGATATTTTGATAGGTTGTTCTAATCTCGCTTACAAGGGTATCGCCTTCATTGAAGTCTCTCTTTCTTTTAGGTAATCCACGTTCATGATCAAAGTTTGGATTTGGCGTAAACGGAAATCCATTGATTCCACCCGTGTACCATTGTATTGCAGGGCAAACCGATATTCTGGCATACTTATTTTGGGTTGCAGTCCAGAATGTACCACTCGTACTTGTTCCAAATGTAGCGGGTAACTCAAATTCATGAATAGCATAACCAGCCCCGGGTCTTTTTACTTTAACCTGTTTGTATCCAACCGCGCTTCCCCCCGTAAAAACAGATGCAGAAATATCTTCTTCAAGACGTACAATAATTTTATCATGATTATACCACTCTAAATCAACCATTAATGGAACTTGTTCGGTATTACTGAACGGATCTCGGTATTCCCATGTAAGCATAGCAAAGTTTGGTTTGCTGATTAACCTGCCATATGACTTACCAGTAGCATCCGAGTAGGTAAAGTATTTCTCAATTTTGGTGTCCGAACGTGTACCATTATCATAATGCAAGGATTTAATTCGCAATCCTCCTCCTTTAAAATTCTGATTAGCCAACGTGTCGTAATATTCATTAGACTCATACTTGATGTCTACACTACCACCCCACGGATATATAATCGTTTTTAATGTTCCATATTGAATGGCCAACGTATCCACCGATCGATTAGCACCAGCAAGTGTATACTGACCCACTCCCTCTGTATACCCAGGAAGCGGCTCGATACGGAATCTCTCCGCAGCGCTCTGACCGGGATACACATACAGCTTGGGCGCCAAATGGGTATTGTTCTTTGCATTATAGTAACCCCAATAGTCCTGATCCTTAGAATATTTAGAAGGCAAATACTCAAGTTGATACCTGAATACATAAGGAGGAATCGATTCGCCACCGCTTCCTGAACTTTCGCTCAACATGCTCAGGAAGGTTTTCGTGCTGGTTACGTTGTACGTAAAATTAAACTGCTTAACAAAATCAGCAGGCGCTGTGCCTCTCCTGTAGTCAAATACTTTAATGGTTGACACTCTTCCACTTGACGTTATCAATTCAAGCGCCTTCTTTTGTGTGGTTGGTGTATCACGAACGTATATGTGATTTAAATACTTGTAGGTAGTGGTTCTGCTATCTGAGAACACATCAACACGGTAATATGTCGTATTTGAATTTCTGATAATATAGGCTCTTACGGTGTCAACAGAAGTAACCTGTTCCGAACTATAGGCATAAATAAGTTCATCGCTTGTGGTTGACGTTACTTTAGATAATTTCCATTCTGTACTATAGCCCACTTCTTTATTGTCGTGATAACCTAGTTTTGAATACTGTTCATACCGTGTCTTCAAAAACTCTACAGTAGTTTCAGAAATTAATTTGGTGGTAAATCGAGATTCCCATACACTCTCGTTGAGCGTATACACAGTGCCGGTGTTTGTTGTAATGGTAAAGCCTGTGATTTTTGGGTCAGCATCCGCAGGATTAAAGGTTGGAACAATTTTAATATCTTGATGTGGTATGAGCCTGATCACCGGGGTTGAGGTAGCGGAGTTATCAAAAACAAAACTGCCTGAATGGCTACCTACATTAAAATAAAAAATATCCGGCTCCGTGTCGTTATCATATCCGTAACCGTTTATCTGATTATAATCGCTGCTCTCATCTGTACATACTGAAGGGTTGTCGGAAGTATTAGGCAATGACGCCACGTCAGAACTTAAATAAGTGCTTGTACTATATTTTTGATAGAACCAACCTCGTCTTCTATCATT
The DNA here is from genome assembly GCA_031395485.1 of Cyclobacteriaceae bacterium. Lineage (GTDB taxonomy): Bacteria > Bacteroidota > Bacteroidia > Cytophagales > Cyclobacteriaceae > UBA2336. The sequence goes on from JANNUS010000002.1 coordinate 53,329, forward strand.
TCCAATTCCCTTAAAATCATCCGGCAACCCTCTTACTTCTCGGCTCACGGAACCACCAGCGTTTAAGTCCCATGAAACGCCAAACCGCCCACCACGTTCATTCAACTTGACGCCCCTAACACTGTATACCATACTAACGGGGTCACTGATATCACGGCTGCTTACATTCCAAATCGGAACCTGAAAATTGCCAGTACCGGTATACATTTCAACCGGGATCTCTCCTTGGCTAAGTCCTTGAAATGAATACAATACTAACAACAAGGCCAAAAGGCTTGAATTCAATGCCTGCATAGTAATGGTTGATTAAATTTTTATCAAAAAAAATAGTAACAGTCACTTTGAGCAGACTGTATCGCTGTAGAGCAGCAAGTGCAAGAAAAGTAAAATATCCCGTAAATGAAAAAATATTATCTAAGACTATTTTACCCCCTAACTGGCGCAAGCGTCCGCTTGTGCTTCATTCAATAAAATATATCTCAGCAAAAACCCTTTCCTTTCTGCTCATCCTTAAAAATACATGCTATTTAGCACAAGAACTAGATTAGGCAAGGCACAAGCGGACGCTTGCGCCATAGTGAGGTAAAATTGTAGACTCCGCTATTGAGCCTTTTGAGTTAACCTCCGAATACTAGAAAAGTTTTTAAGTGCTGATTTTCTAAGCATTCTTCGCTGCTTGTTCAACTTCATCAATGCTTTGCAATTGTTGATTGAGTAGGTCAATTCTAATCAGCAGGTTAAGAACCATCGCATCTCTTACTTTCTTACTTGGCCTAACTTTCATGTCTTCTTTCAATACTTCGTACATCGCATCCAATTGCTGGAAGTCATGGGTAAAGCCATTAAGCCCTGTCTCATTCCCGCTTGATTCTTTTATTTGATCAACCTTTTCAGAAATCTGACTGAAATAAAAATCCTCAATATCTGTAAACTCTCGTAAGGCTATATTTTTGTCTCGGTGATCGACAATCGTTGAAACAGCAAAGTATATGCAGACTCCCAATAGCAGAACCGCTGCCGCCCTCCATACCGCAAGTGAATTCCACAACGATGGATTAGTAAATAACCGTTTGCTTATAATTGCCCATACTTTTCCGGATGGTTCCTTATCATCAAACGCTTCCCTGTTTTGACGAATAAAGTTTTCTATTTGATCTTTCATATTTTTTTCAACAATAATTCTCTCAACCTATTTTTAGCTCTGTTCAACTGCGATTTCGAAGTTGACTCAGTAATCTTCATAATCTCCGCAATTTCCTGATGATCATATCCTTCCATTAAATACAACGATAACACAGATCGATACCCATCGGGTAATTGCTGAATAGCATGCCTCACTTTTTCAACACTTAATTCCGGAAGGTATTCCTGCTCCGGTTCGTCAGCAGCCACATCAAACACTTCACCTTCGGGCATCACTTCCCATTTGCGCTTCTTCACATGATTAATTGCTTTGTTGATTACAATCTTTTTAATCCATGATCCAAAACTGGCCTCACCACGATAACTTTGCAAGCTTTTAAAGGCACTTATAAACGCTTCCTGCAAGACATCTTCAGCATCTGCTTCGCTTCCGGTAATGCGATACCCAACATTATACATAGCCTTTGCGTACAACTTATAAAGTTTGAAGTGCGCCTCGCTATCGCCTAAACGGCAACGGTTAATTAACGCCTCGTGAATGTTTACAGCTTGTTCGTTCAAACGCTATCTGGGCTATTCTTCTGATAGACAAGTTAGGGATAAAAGAGTTGCGTGAGGTTGAAAAATTTAAAACTTGAATTATAGATTAAGCTAACCCTCTTCCCTTTACAATTTTATGAAGCAGTTGAAGTGCTTCTTCGCGGTCGTTGCGAATCTCTCCTTCTAAGATGGCTTCTTTGATTTGCTCCTTTATATCGCCAATAATGCGACTTGGCGGAAGGTTGAACATCTTAATGATTTCGTCACCCGTAACAGGAGGTTGAAAGTTTCTGATTTGATCTTTTCCTTCTACTTCCACCATCTTCGCTTCTACAATATCGAAGTTTTTAAGGTAGCGATTAACCTTATCATTATTCTTAGATGTAATGTCTGCTCTACAAAGTTTCATCAACGAATCAATGTCATCTCCGGCCTCAAATAACAATCTGCGAATCGCTGAATCGGTTACTTCTTTCGATAGTGGTATTGGCCGAAGGTGCATCCGAACAAGTTTCTGAACAAACTCCATTTTCTCGTTCATAGGAAGCTTCAGTCTTCTGAAAATACTGGGGACCATGCGAGCACCTTTATCCTCATGCCCATGAAACGTAAATCCATGAATTTTATCGAAGCGTTTGGTTTGAGGCTTGGCAATGTCATGCAGAATTGCCGACCACCGAAGCCAGAGATCATCAGAAACTTTTGATACGTTATCTAACACTTGAAGTGTATGGTAAAAATTATCCTTATGAGCGTTCCCTCCCACATACTCCACTCCGTGAAGCAATACCATTTCTGGAAAGAAAAGATTCAGTAACCCACTTTGAAAGAGCAACTTAAATCCATACGAAGGAATGGGGCTTAGAATTATTTTATTAAGCTCATCCGCAACCCTTTCCTGAGATACAATCATCAACCTTTCTTTCTGATCTACGATGGCTTGATAGGTATCGGCTTCTACATCAAAATTTAACTGCGATGCAAAACGGATAGCACGCATCATTCGGAGTGGGTCATCGGAAAACGTAATAGTTGGGTCCAGTGGAGTTTTTATGGTCTTAGTTTTTAAGTCCCCAACTCCATTGAAAGGATCAACCAGCTCGCCATAGCTTTCCGCATTGAGGCTTATTGCCATAGCGTTGATTGTAAAATCTCTTCGCAGTTGGTCGTCCTCAAGGGTGCCATCTTCTACAATTGGCTTGCGTGATTCACTTCGATACGATTCCTTCCGGGCTCCAACAAATTCCAAATTCAAATCAGGCAACGGTATATGCGCTGTGCCGAAATTCTTGTATACATGAACCTTAGCGCCCAATGTATCTGCCACACGTTGCGCTAGTTCAATACCACTGCCAACGCAAACAAAATCGATATCCTTCGATGACCTCTTCAGGAGTATATCGCGGACATAACCGCCTACAACAAACGTTTTAAGGTTTGACGCGTCAGCAACCTGACCAACTGTTTTGAATACGGAATGACTTAAAGAAGCAGCGAGATTCATGAACGTTAAAACTAGCGTTCAAATTTACGGGATATTAAGCAGACCCTAAAGGTTTTAAAATCTCTAAGGTCTTTGCTTAGTCCTTATTAAAGGTGGGGCACGGAATGAACTTTTCTTTCCTTTTTGCTTTTGCGCGCTCCGGTACGCTCAGTTTGTACTTAATTGCTACTTCATGGGCACCTCCCGCTACTGGGCCGAGTTCTGAGACGGTAAGGTCGTAACTATAACTTAACTCTACTTTTGTTAACTGAAATCCTAAAATAACAACCAGGGCATCCTGACTAATATTGTCTTTAACATTTTGCTGGATGGGTATGCCTCGGTACCACAAGCCTATAACAATAGGCTCATACAAAAAGTATGTTCCAATATCGAGCTGATCAAAGTTTCCCTGACGCTTGTATACGAACGAAGGTGCAATAGCCGCCACTCTGTCGCGCTTCATCAAACCATGATAAAGTGGTATTCGGATTCCCCCATGAAGTGTAGTCTTAATAGGGATAGCGGCATCTTCATCAAGCAATGAACGATTGGGTTTGTTGAGGTGGGAAGCCGAAAATCCAAACCAAATTTTGCGACTATAAATCAATGCGCCAGTACCAAAATCAAAATACGATGTGCTTTGGTCGGTTGTATAATCAATGCTTGGCGGAGGATTACCATTTTGGTCAAATTCTATCTGATCGCTAAAAATGAGTTTATTAAAGTCAATATTGCGTGAGGCCACACCAAAGTTTAATCCAGACGAAAGCACCCATTTATCGCCTAGTTTTGCTCTATAGGAATATTGAAAATTGAGTTGCGTTGATTTTAATCCTGCCGTACCGGCTTTATCCGTTACCAGCATAACACCAATGCCACTGTTCAAATTCTGTAAATTATAATCGTATGAAAAAGCATAGGTAACAAAACCATTGGTAATACCCGGCCATTGATTTCGATAGTTCGCTATAAACCGATGATCGCTAGCAGTGCCTGCAAAAGCAGGGTTCAGATATAATGGCGCTGAATAATACTGAGCGAATTCAGGATCCTGCCCCATACACAATATGGAGGCTCTAAAAAAAATTACTATAAAAAAAATATTTTTCATTATCGCATTAAGTGAATATCTCCTACGCGTGTAATTATTTGACCACTCTCATACTTGGCTGTAACCTTATACACATAAACATCTTGCTGGCAAAGCTTACCATTAAAGTAGCCAGTCCACCCTACTTCGGCATTTCTGGTTTCGAAAAGCAATTGGCCCCAGCGATTAAAAATCATCATCTGAAATTCAGTTACTCCTCTGGTAAGCGGAAGGAAGGTGTCATTGTTTCCGTCACCGCTACCTTGCCCGTCTTTTCCAGGGGTAAAAGCATTCGGCATAAGTATTTGCGCTGCCTTCTCAACGCGTATAATAGATTCTAATCGCGCTGTATCCGTGCAACCAGAAGCATTCGAGGCAATCAATGTTATATCATAAATTCCTTCGGTGGTGTATGAATGGATTGGTTCAAATTCCGTAGATGTTTCTCCATCTCCAAAATTCCATTGGTAACTACCCCCGCCAAAGCTTTGATTATTCGTGTAGACCTTGCCTCCCGGAATGTAGACTACCAAAGGCTTTATTGTAAACTGAGCATCCGGACTTTGAAAGACTTCAATTATACCAGACTTAGTTATACTCACCGTCTGACCCAGTACATTACTTGCCGAAAGTGTTACGGAATAAATTCCAGGCTCATTATAGGTATAGGTTGGATTGACTGCCTGCGAGCTTCCCTGGTTCGTACCAAATTGCCATTGATATGTGTTAGGATCGGCAAACTGCGAAAGGTTTGTAAAGTTCACGGATAACGGTGCACAACCGGAGGCTGGATCAAAACTAAAGTCTAGTATTGGAGGAATAGGATTAATTGTTACCGAAACTGTTTGACTTTGCACACACGTATTATTGATGACCGTTAGTGTAATTGGGTAAGTTCCATACGTTGCATAAATGTGTGATCCAGGGTTTGCTCCAGAAAACGTGTTACCATCTCCGAAATCCCAATCTTGCTGCCACAGGCCAGGCGTTGTATTGTTTGTTATGGTGACTATAGAATTCGGAAGAGTTTGAGTAAGGGGTGTCGCGGTGAATGAAACAGTTATATTATCATTCACCGGCACTGTGAATGACTGAATTGTAACTGTACTCTGACAATTAGCCAGGTTTCGGGTTTGAAGGGAGATGTCTACATTTTGTTGAACCCCCGTTCGATTAAAATTGGAGTTTAGAAAATCACTCGAAGATGTTTGCGAAAAAATTGTAACTCCGTTTACCACAACTATCCAGGTATAATCATTCAATCCTTTTTGTACTGCATCAAAATGCATATTCATCACCTGACAATCAAATTGCAGCGTGTCGCGTGTGAAATTTGAAACGGGTACGGGATTTATTCTAATTGTTTGAATAGAATCGCGCGAGCAACTCGTTGGCAACGTAGTAGTTAACGTTACCTGATAGTCGCGAATAGCTTGCGTAGCATTTACAAATTGATAGCTGAAGAATGGCAAAGTACCCGAGCTTTGGCTAATCAATATTCCGGAAGCATCTGTCACTTGCCAAGTGTAGTCAGACGGACTAAGGGATTGTGTTTGATTGTCAACAACAAAATTGACTGTTTGCGGTGAGCAATTAGTATCAAAAGGATTATAATTAGTTGAAAGAAATCCCGATCGAGGCCCAGGGAACACCGTAATAGTTTGCGATGATGAAGTTTGTTCACATCCGTTTTGAGTAATTACGCGGAGTCTTACGTTATACAGAATATTTACGGTCCCAAAATTTTCAAAATCACGTGTGTACACATTTGTAAACCCCGGATCCAGTGGGCGTTGTATAGAATCAATCTGAAATCCACTGCCTTCATCTATTTCCCATACATACTGATCAATAATAGCGGGTTGACCAATGATTGAAGTGTTCGTAAATGTGACATCCAAAACACTACAACCAGAAACAACACTGGAGCTAAATGCAGCATTCGGTACAGCATCCACAGAAACCGTTTGAACAAGAATTGATGAGCAAAAGCCCTGATCAGTCGTTACACGTAACGCAACATTGTAGGAACCAGCTGCTGAAAAAATAAAATTAAAATTGCGCTGATTATTGAGCGTAGCATCAGGTGCAAACGTCACACCATCAAAATTCATATCCCACTCCCACGAAACAATTTGATGACCGTTAATAGATATGAGTGTAGAGGTTTCTACAAAGCTTGTCGAGCTACCAACACAAACACGGTTAAAATTAAAAGCTGGTGCCGGTTTATTGAGCACGCGCACCTGAACTTCGTTTATACTTTCGCACGAAGTTAAATTATCACGGATTATTAATCGCACTCGATATATACCCGGGTTTGAATAGAATTCATCAAACGGGCCAAGTTGAACGGATGAAAAACCAACTGCGGGTTCCCTCCTCACAATCACATTGCTCTCGTTATAAAACTCCCAACGCCATTCTGTTGTCGGAGTAATTGTTCCGGTGGATACATCATTAAACCGAACTTCGAATGTTGTAAATGGTGCCACTACTTCCTGACAGAAATCGCTTGCGATAGCCGTGTTGTTAAAATCAGTCATGCTTATCAATGCAGTAAGCGAAGGCGTGATATTTACAACATCCATAAACTGCTCAATGCACGAACCCTGCGCAGTGGGATTTGAAGCAATCAGGCGGATAAGTTTTGTACCTCCTGAGGAAAAATAAAAAATTGGATTTGACTGATTGCTTGTTGTGATTAGTGATGTTCCGGTTGCGTCATCGTAAAACTCCCACGTGTAGTTATATGAACCCTGATTAGGGGTATTGTTATCAAAAGAGATTGCTTCACCAATGCAAAAATTCTTTGTTGCAGCTCCTCCGCCATCACGCGTAAGAAAAGTAGGTGCAGGAGCATTTACTATCTCTATAAATCCGGTAGTCATTACGGCATCTTCATAATTTGGATTGACTGAGTCACCATTCCATGGATTACAGATATTCCAGTTATATAAAGAAATTTCGAAACGGTTGCCAATGAGGTTATTGATATCAGCCGGTGCACTCATGGGAAATGTAAAGGAAACTGGCGCAGCAGCTGGAAATGGAATGGCATCGATTGACCCAAAATAAGCTCCTGTTACAAGCGTTCCTCCGGTACCACGGGTACTTGAGCTGGCCAAATTCCCTGTGCCGTTCGTTAACCCTTGAACAACTCCATCATTCAGCGAAAGGTTACGAATGGTGGCTGCCGGGTTATGATTGGTGCCGTACACAAATTGAACATGACGCGCAAACTGATTTGGGTTATCCGGTTCTACATTGATGTTGCAATTGAATTCAGAGTTATCAAAAAATGTTGCATTCACTACTGCGTTGCCAAAACACACGTCCCAGTTTGCAGGCGTCATGGAAACATTTCCATTTGCTTGCTCATCCGTACCCCAAAAGAAAGCTAATTGTGTTTGCGATGAAGATGTACACAATACGCCATTAATAATAATGGATGCAGTAGGTCGAATACTGCATTGGCCGTTATTATTAAAATATGTGAACGTTGAATTTGCAGTGAATGAAGTGTTGCCTGCTCCGGCTAAAAGGCCCGTGCTTAGATTAATAATATCGACTGTATTCGCTGGGTCATTCCACTCATAAATAATTTCAATGTCGTTTGGATTTTGGACTACATTAAAATAGTAGGTAATCGCGTATTGTGTAACGGTAACAGGGGCACAATCCTGATCGGTATTAAAGCTAATATCGATTTGCGGACGCAAGGCATTACATTGCGCAAGCACATCTGCAACAATAAAATGAAGACCAATAAACAATAGGGTAACTCCCCGGCACAAAAAACTCATCTCTAATCAATTCAAATTGAATGACTAAAGTGCACTAAGACAAACCTACATTAGGTAATAAGCTGAAAAGAAACCTCTTCAAAATGGATAATCACTTAATGTTCGATGAGTGAACAGTATAGAAAACTAACGAACTAAAGTAGGGGTTAAAAAAAATCAGTTCCAGAAGCCCTCTTTACTGTTAAAAGTAGGGCATGGAATGAGGCGGTATTTTTTCTTAACGTTTCTGCCCGCTGGTTTGGAAGCAAATTCATAAACAATTGAAACCTCGTGAGCGCCACCTGTTGCGGTTTCTAATTCGGAGATTGTAAAATCATAACTATACCCGATATTGATTTTCTTTAGATACATACCCAACGATAATATCACAGCATCCTGCTGAATTGTATTGATTACTGACTTTCCAAAAAATGGTTTTCCCCGGTACCAAACTCCTACAGAAACCGGATCGATATGATAGTTAACACCTAAATCCATTTGTGAGAAGGTTGCGCCCTGAGTTCTGAAAACAAATGAAGGCGTTAAATATGACATCCGAATTGTATTTGTTTTCGGGCCACCACCGGATAAATTTATTCTTGCTCCCCCATGGATTGTCATTTTAACTGGCAAGCGGCTTACATCACCCAGTAACGATAAGTTCGGTTTATTTAAATGATGAAATGCTGCACCAATCCATAAACTCCGGCTATAAACAAGGAAGCCCGTTCCAACATCAAAATAATTTTGCCTGCCTAATCTGCCACCGTCAGGATCAATTGAGTTATATTCTCCATTGCGCGAAGTTTCGAGACCGTCTCCCAGCCGTAATTTAGTTCTATCAATTCCATGGGTGCCATAACCAAACACTAGCCCCGGAGAAAAAACCCATTTTTCGGTAAGCCTTACTTTAAAAGAATACAAAACATTAAAGGTTGTTGTCTGCCAACCTGCTGAACCCATTTTATCAGAGGTTAACAGCATCCCAAAACCACTTCGCAACTCCTCCACGAAAATATCGTATGAGGCTGCATAGCTGGCGAAGGCCTGCGGCAGATTCGGCCATTGCACCCGATGATTGATTACAACTCTTTGCTGTGGTGTTATTCCGGTAAATCCCGGATTAAGATATAGCGGTGCCTGATAGTATTGCGAAAACTGAATATCCTGTGCAGTTACTTGCGCTACAAGCAATGTGAGTATAAAAATAATTGCACTTCTCTTAAGCATAAACAAAATAAAATTACCGAATCATTGTAATATCTCCAATTTGCGTTGTCCTTCGGCCATCATCAAACTCCAGATTAAGTTTATATACGTACACGCCTGCCGGTAGCAGATTACTATTTTGGTCATAGCCGTTCCATCCAATCTCTTTATCTCTACTTTGAAACACCAAATTTCCCCAACGATCAAAAACTTGCATAATAAACCCATTGTCTACCACACCGCGGGTAAACGGTAGAAACACATCATTAAATTTCCCCGTGTTCGCGTACACCCTACCATCATTTGGCCCCGATGGGTCTGGCGTAAACGCATTGGGTATGGTTGTTCCGCTACCTGCCTTAACATTGATCGTGCGTTGAGAAGAGTCGCTGCAAACAATACCATCATCGTGAACGTTCTCTACCTTTAATTCAACATCGTACAAGCCTTCTAAATCGAAAGTATAGAAATCATTCTCTAGCGTTGATGTTGCATTGTCATCAAAATCCCAATAAAAATTCATCGGGTAAATTGCATTTGTTACCGGATCGGCAGGCCGATAACTTTGATCACCCCTAAACTCAAATCGGGTATCGGTAAATCCTAACGGGGGTCTTGGATTAAAAATAGCTTGTGGATATTCATAAACCTTTATACCACTAACGATAAAGGTCTCCTCTAATCCTAGTGCATCCAGTGATGCAATAAGCACAAGATCATACTCGCCTGGTTCGGCAATAATAAATGTTGGCTCTAGCAATGTAGAAAGCGATACGGTATCATCTGGCTGCTCAACGTTTCGTAGTATCCAAACAAACTCATCGGCTGCTCCTGATGAGTTGACTGTAGTTATGGTTAGCGGAGTACAGGAAGAAGTAATGGGCACACTGAACAATGCGCTAAAATCAGGTACTGTTATTACAACTGTTCTACTCCGTGTGGTAACGCAACTTTCGCCCACCAGTTCGGCAGCAAGGTTAACAACTTTTAAAATAATACTCTTAGAGCCCGGTGAACTGTAATCAATATTCCAAACCGGGCCAGCTCCTACTGCTGTCTCTGGGTTTGAGTTTGATCCAAAATTCCACTCATATCTAAAAATTGCATCATCGGAAGGAACGGATGTATTCGTGTATACTATAGGAGTTTGCCCTCCAATATATTCAGGCGCTGGCGGATTAAATGTAAAGTCTGCTGTTACCCCTCTGAATACATAAACGTCCATCGTATCGGCATCAAAACACGCATTCGTATTCGAGCCACGATAAATCATTTCATATGCCAACGGATTTGTCGTTGTTGTATTTGCGAATACAATAGTTGGAGATACATCCGGAAGTTGTACAGGCACATCACCACTTCCCTTTATTTTGTAACTCCAAAGGTGAGTACTTGCACCTAAAGACTGATTAATAAACTTAATTGACTGCCCGCTACAAATAAGCGTATCGACTGCGGAGACATTTTCTAACACCGAAGGAAAAATTCGAATCTCATCAAGCTGTGGAATTTTTGTACACCCAGCTAAAATGGTACTCTCTGCTTCAAGAACAATAGGAATATTTATAGTTCCCGATGTAGAAGCATCGGTACGGATAATGGAAATTGTTTGCACGCCAGGAAGATACGCTGGATCATTCGGGCCGATAGTAACTACATCGCCACCAAATGACCATGTATATTGAACATCCGCGTCAACGTCCCACTGAAATGTGAACTGACCACCCGCACATTGTGCATCGGGGCCAACAATGGAGAAATTATTATCGATTTTTATTACCGGAACAAGAACCGGCAGCGGCAATATTGCTGGTATTGCAAAACAACCCTTAATATCACGTAGTTCTGTTATTGCGTAGGTGGTTGTGTTCTGCAAATTCGAAAAGAACACGGGTGTTGAATTAACCCCTATACGATCGTTTTCAAATGTAGTTCCGTCATTATAATCAAAAAAGAATGGTGCACTTCCGGTGAACTGAAATTCTAGTATGGTAAAGCCACCTTCGCATACCGGATTCGGGTTTGCGATAAATGTTGCCGTGGGCAGTGGGTTGACCTGAATACTCACTACATCCGTTTCTAATGTAGGACATGAAGGACCTGTGCCAGAACTAACTAATCTTTTATAGTATCGTGTTTCAACAATTCCGGGTGCAGGTGCATCATAGGTGGCGTTAACCGCACCCACAACATTTGCAAACCCACCTCCTGATATAGAATCTTGCCACTGATAAACATAATTACCGGTACCACCAAAAACAGTCGCTAGCTCTGTAAAAGCAGTTGGATCGTCCCCCAAACAAATTGATTTATCCAACCCAACAATACCTTCAAACAACGGGAGAGGTTCAATCAAAACTACCGGCAATGATTGCTTAATACATCCATTTGCATCTGTGGCTGTCACGGTATAGAGTATGTTTGTAAGCCCCGTAAATACACCGGTTCCACCCACATCAATGTTACCAATATCTTGATCTAGCTCGTAGGTATAATCATTAATTCCTAACCCAGCACCGCCACCAATAATACCGGTTCCTCCAGAAATTGTGGCGCGTACGCTAACCTCACCATCGGCTGCACCCGCACAACTGATATCAGCACTTGTAGCTCCATAATTTGAGGTAATGTCTATTGCCGCAGAAATGCTTGCAGGTTGTGTTACTGGAATTACAGTAGTAATAAATGTGCAACCATTTTGGTCTGTGATGAGTGTTCTGTATGAGCCCGCACGTAGTCCGTCAAAAGTTCCATCGGTGGTACCCGTATTGTTTGAGGAAGCCTCTAACAACACATACGTGAAATCAGCTATTGGATTACCAGTACCACCAGAGGATGTAACGGTTATCTCACCATCGGTAAGATTAAAGCAACTAATATCAAATCCGTTATAATCACTGGATGCAACAGCAACTCCCCCCAATAAAAGCGGTTCAGTAACATCCAGTGTATTGGTAACAGTAGGGCAACCATTTGTATCGGTCACGGTAAATGTATAGCCCAAACCAGGTCCCACTCCCGAAAATATACCGGAGAATTTTCCGGAAACATTTCCAGGTACCTGATCAAACGCATACGTAGGAATACCGGTACCCGTGCCAGCTGTAAACGATACGGTTATAAATGCATCATCTGCTCCATTACAACTAATATCCTCCGAATTATAATTACTGGTAATAACTGCTGCAACAATTAAAGCTGGTGGTGGCGTTACCGAAATGGGAGTCGTTATAACGGAACATCCATTAGCATCTGTTACGGTAATCGTATACGAGGCACCCGCAGGTATGCCCGTGAATATACCAGTCGCCAATCCTGTAACATTGGCACCAATCTCATTTAATACATACGAATAAGTTGTTGTACCACCCGAAACAGTTGCTTTAATAATACCATCACTTGCACCAAAGCAACTTAATTGTTGTCCATTATAACTACTAGTAACAGAAGCTGAAGCTAACAAAACATCGGGTTCGACAATCGTTATCGAAGATGTTGTTCTTGAACATCCATTTACATCAGAGGCTGTAATTGTATAGGATCCGGCTGGAAGGAATGAAAAAACTCCTGAATTTACGCCACTCGCATTAATCGCGGGACTCAATACAAATGTAAATGGCAATACGCCTCCTGCCGGAACAATAGTAATCTCTCCATCGCTTGCTCCGTTACACGTAATCTGTCTTCCACCATTATACAAACTTGTTACCGATGCTGGAACTGTAATAACCGGATAAGCATCCACTACAATAGGCACCGTTACAACAAAACAGCTATTCGCATCGCGTACTGTTACGGTATAAGAGCCAGCACCAATATTTGAATAAACTCCATCAGCATTACCCGAAGGATTTGAAGGCTCTTCATTTAATCTGTACGTATACCCAGTTGGTCCTGGGATTATTGTTGACCCACCGGTAACAAGAATTGTAACCTCACCATCGGAAGCCCCTACACATGAAATATCCTGACCATTATAATTACTCGTTACAGTAGCCGATGTAACTGCAACCACAGTAGGAGCTATAACAACAACTGGTGCCGTTACTACGGAGCAATTATTAGCATCCTCTACCGTAAAAGTATAGTTGATTCCTGCAGGAACTCCGGTAAATACTCCGGTAAACTCTCCAGAAGTATTTGCAGGGAATAAATCAAACACATATCTGAATGCACCTGTACCTCCACTTGCTGTTACGGTGATTCTAGCATCTGTTGTTGTATTACAACTAAGCTGCGATCCATTATAGTTGCTGGTAACTAACGCACTCGCAGTTACAACTGCTGGATTAGTTATTGTGACTTGAACAATATCCGAACATCCATTAACATCGGAGACGCTAAAATCATATATGCCTTGCGCTAATCCAGGAAAAATTCCTGTGGCGTTTGATGGCCCTGCCGGTGCAACGGGTGTAAACAGATAAGCTCCAGTTCCGCCAGTACCCGCTATCGTAATCTCTCCATCGGCTCCACCATTACAACTGATAGGATTCGATACCAAACCAGATCCTGTAATCGGAGTTGGCTCAGTAACGGTAACAGCAGTGGTAATTATAGAACAGCTTAACACATCGGTTACCTCAACCGTGTATATTCCAGGTCCAACCCCAATAAAAATGCCATTCAACTGACCCGATACATTTCCTGGATCCTCCACAAGTTCATATGTATAAACACCATTACCACCGTTTGCTATGGCTGTCACTTCGGCATCATTCGCACCCGGACAACTTATTTTTGATCCAAAATAATTACTAGTAACCGATGCAAAAGCTGTAAGTACCGAGGGTTGAGTAACCGTAATGGTATTTGAAACTTGCGTACATCCATTATCGTCTTCAACTGTAACGGAATATGATCCGGCAAATAATCCACTAAAAATACCGGTGTTATTAACTGTGCCAGGGGCTTGATTCAGTGTATACGTATAGGTAGGCCCAACGAGGGTACCGCCTGCTGCCACAATAGTAATCACTCCATCACCCAACCCATTACAACTGACAGGCGTTGTTAAAGTTGCGGTGGCAACAATCGTTGGCGGATCAACCAGTGTAACTGTGTTTGTTGTTACTATACAAATCGTATTTGCATCACGAACAAAAACAGTGTATGTACCTGCGCGAAGTCCCATATAAATACCCGTTGCATTTCCGGTAACATTCGCAGGCAATTCAAGAATTTGATATGTATAAGGAGCAACACCACCAAGTGGTGAAACCGTTATCCGTCCATCAGATGCTCCAGGGCACGAAACATGTTGTCCATTAAAAACAGGATTCATGAAGATAGCCGTTGTAGCGGTGAGCGTTGGAGGTTCTGTAATGTTCATCAATGCCGATTGTGCGGTACAACCCTTCGAGTCACGAACAGTAATCACATACGGATTACCAATCGCAGCCAATCCATTGAACACCCTGCTTGTAAAATAGCTTGTGCCACCATCAATACTATATAAATAATTAGGAGTTCCTTGCGCAGCAAGTGCAGAGGTAATTGTTCCGTTACTTGAGCCTGCACACGATACATTAAATCCGTTAAAGAGTGAAGTTACAGAACCTATTACAGAAGGTGTTGGGTTTACTGTATAGGTTACGGGTTGTACGATTTGACAGGAGCCATTATCAATTCGTACATAAACAGGAATTCCATTTGCTAACGGCCATGCATTTAGTTGTGGCACAACAATGGGTAATGTTTGAGCAAGGTCTTCGAACCATGCAAACGTTACAAGGCCACTTCCGTTTATCGAGGGTTGCAATGCTTGTAAATCTTCTGCAACAGTACTTCCACCGGCAAGGTCAGAACATACAATTTGGTCAACGTTATTCGATACAGGCGATGGATCAACCGTGATGGTAACATCAACTGGTTGACTTGTACAAGTACCAAACAAACCGCCAGGGCCTGTGGCAAATACTTCGTATGTTATGGTACCCGGTATTACGTTACTGTTTGTAAGAACATTATTAATTGTATTACCTGATCCACTGGTTCCTCCTGTTATTAAACCGGGATTGCTCTTAACACTCCAATCAAAGTCACTTCCTCCGATTGAAGCAACTAACGTTATGGTTGGTGCATCACCACTACAAATAGTTTCTGCAGTGGGTGATGTTATTTGAGGCTCAGGGTTAACAATTAATAAAATTGGGTATGGCGGATCGCCAATACAACCCGTTACTGAATTTATAGGCCTAACAAAATATTTTATAGTATCTCTTACACCAGTTGTGTTCTCCCAAACATCATCTGCTAATTCGCTTGCGAGAAAAGTACCCGTTATTGGATTACCCGCTAACGCAACAAAACCTCCGTTATTCAAGATGCTTGTAATCTCAAACTGATCCGCAGGGGCGCTATTACTTGCTACTTGTAAAACAATATTGGCAACTTCACGACTACAAACAGTTCTGTCAAGATTAGGATTAATAATTGGCTCAGGCCTGATTCGAACAATGATATCACTTGGACTACCTGCACAACCCTCAACACTAATTGGCACAATGGTATATCGAACATCCAGTGGAGTATTGCCATTTCCCACATTTGTGTAGCTATCCCCAACTATTAAAGTAGAGATGCCGGTGGCCAATGCCCTCGATGATGGATTTAATCCTGGCGCTACCGTAACGTTTGTAATTTGATAGCTGGCTGCGGGCGTACTTAGGGCCGCTACTTGCAACGTTATGCCAATAGCGTCATCGCTACAGATTGGCGTAATGGGGTACGTATCTAACGTAGGTCGTTCACGAACATCAATAAAAAAAGTAGCCGGTGAACCTGCACAGCTTCCACCTTGAGTTTGAGGTGTAACGGTGATATTTCCAGAAATATTACCAATGTTAACTGTTACAATATTTGAGCCTTGACCGCCAATAATACTACTACCTGTCGCACCTCCTACTACGGGTATCTCCCAAGTATAATCGGTAAGGGGCAACGATGTTGCTGTATAGACTATTCCTCCATCATTCTCACAAACCGGATCTTTACTTGAACCAATGGTTACAGGCGGAGGTGTAGCTTGCACAGCTACAGCTTTTGTAATTTGATTTGATACGCAACCGCTGCGGTCTAAAGTAAGGCGGATGTTTCCGGAATAGACATTTGGAAATGAAACTACTACTAAGAAATCTGTCAGGGCTCCACCTGCAATAACATCAAACTCTGTAGCTGCAATATCATCTATATCCCATATGTAAGTAACCCCCGCAACGGGTGTTACACTATACAAATCAAAACCATTTAAACATTGATTTGTTGCACCATTTATGGTTGGGTCGGCTGGGCGTGGTTTTACCACCAGATCAACCACGGCAATATTAACACACGTAGTAATCGTATTTGTAACACGCGCAAAAACGGTTTCAGAACCGGCAAGAATATCGTAGGCATTTGCACCAACAATGGCGTTTACATTACTGGTGGCATCTGCTAATGTATTGAACCAAACTATTGTTCTGTTGGCAACTCCACCCGTTATAGGATTTATTATTGCAGCAGAAGTAAGATCAACATTTTGAACTTGATCGGATCCTGCAGGGAATTCCTCACAAAATTCGTACATGTTATCTGTAGCAATAGGTAACGGATTAACCGTGAATGTCACCACGCCATCACGAAAACAGTTTGTGGTAGCATTGAATACCCTTGTAAAAAGTGTAAGTCCATTCGAAATATCGTGGCTTGTAACAACGGGCACTAAAACAGCCGCTATACGTGAAGCATTGGTAAACCATGAAATAGTTCTATTGACAGAACCAACTATGCCTGTCACGCCATCATTATACTGAGTAAGATTTACCCCCAAAGCCACACCGCTTGCTTCAACAACTTCGCATAAATTAGTAGGAGCAGGATTAATAGCAGCGGGTAAAACGTTTACCGTAATATCTACAACATCTGCAACAGCTGCACAATTTCCTAAAGGGCTTGATACCGTCCAGGTTAACGTTGTTGTTACACCACCTGTTAAGTTCGATACAGTTGAGGTTGGACTATTACTCGTGCCAAACGTAACGCCACCTGGGCCTGTCCACAAACCAGTTTCGCCTGCGCTTAGGGCAGTTGCGGCAAGCGTAGTATTTCCTAATCCAGTTCCGGGATTCGCACAAACTAATGGTTGTGCAGCGCCTGCATCAACACCCGTTGGTCTTCTATCAAATGTTATCGAAATGGTACTTCCAACTTCCGGACAAGGAGCTGTTGCGCCCGAAGCGATAAGTCTTACTTGAACCGACCCCGATGTTAAATCAGCAGCGGTTGGTGTAAATGTATCTGTTACATTTACTCCCAGATCGGTTGATCCGGTAGCTGTTCCATTTCCCATAAGGCCTGTTCCGGTAAAACGTTCCCATCGGCCGCCAGTAGCCCCTCCGCCAACGGTTCCGGTAAGACTTATAGCAGCAAGCACAAGCGGGTCAACACACGTTGTGAAACTTGCCATGGGGGTTGAAGTAGCAGGAGAATTAAAAGTAATATTTACAAAATCTTCAGTAGGTGTACATGTACCACTGGTAAACCGCCAGCGAAGTGTATAGGTGCCCACAATATTTGCACCGCTTAACGAAACTGTAGATGTTGGTGAAATTGCGTTTGAGAATGTGACCGTACCTCCAACCGGAGCTACAGATACCGACCATGTTCCGGTTTCAAACGTAGGAGCCGTACCATTTAAGGTAGCTGTAGAGGTACAAATTACTTGTGCAGGGCCTGCATCTGGTGTTGCTGGAGGCGCTCCAAAATCTAATTGAACATTTTCAAAGGAAGAACAAAAGCCTGCACCTGTGGAGATTGTCCATCGAACTACATATATCCCTAGGGCACTTGCTGTTGCAGTGGCATTAGGTGTAGCGGTCGTAGGAAGAAATGTTATTGTACCAGGGCCACTCACTTGAGTCCATATCCCCGTGCCTACACCTGGGGCGTTTCCCCCTAATCCTGCTGAAGGTATAATCAATGACTGACACAAAGGCTGATCTACTCCTGCTGTTGCCGTTGTTGGAGTTGCAAAAATATCGACTGTTGAGTTATCGATTGCGGAAGAGCAAAACACTCCACCTCCAAAGTCCGCAGTGACAAAGTATGTTAATGCATAAGCACCTGGTGCTGCTGCTGCAATAATGTTAGGTTGCTGAACATTAGTGGCATCTAAAATGGCGGTACTTCCGCCCCAAGTATGAGAAGATATAGCACCAAATACAGTTGTAGGATTTCCATTCAACGGTTGAACTGTTAACTGGCAAATACTGACGGGATCAGGAGTGATATTTACTGCTGGCCTCGCTCGAACCGTAACCGCCAGTGAAGTTGCTGGAGAAGAAGTACATAATGGTGCTGACTCGTATTGTTGGACAACACTTATAGTTCCTCCTACTGCGGCTCCGGTTGTAATATTAATACTATTGGTATTTTGTCCTGAGTTAAGAGTCCAAGTTCCAGGAATTGTCCAAACAAAATCTGTTGCAAGGATCACATTACCACCAACAGGATCAGTAATAGTTACATCCGGTGGGTTTGGAGGAGAGGCTGTAGGAACTGAAAAAGTATAGGATGTGTTTGGACATAAGTTTGTAGGACCACTAATGGGTGTTGGTGATGAAAGAGTAGATCTTCGAAGCACTGTAACTTCTGTAGGTGCACTTCGGCAACTACCAAGTGCAGGAATTAATTCCGTGGTTACCCAAAAATGGGTTCTCTGCCCTGCAGGAGCTTGAGCAGATGAAGGTGTGAAGGTTGTGCCATCTGGTCCGGCACTTATGGTTGCTGCTGCGTTGGTCCACCATTTGTACGTTTGACCGCCAACTGGGCCTGTAACAGTTAATGTTCTAGAGCCTCCAGAACAAATATTTATATTTGGTACAACAGGTGGATTAGGGGAATCAATAATTCTTATAATAGCAGTGGCTTCAACTGGGGGGTTATCTCCATTTATTAAATCTCCGCCAACAGGAGTTAAGTCAAAATCATTTGCATAGGGGTTACAAAAGTTCCAATAGCGAACTGTTACTTCAAACTCATCGCCTACTACTGGGAACCCAGCAGTAAATCCACCTGGTGCTGTGATCACTTGTGCATCTCTTCTTCGCGGGTCATTAATTATAACAGGCGGTGGCGTATAGAAACTTACACCCCTAGGGTCCTGATAATTGGATCCAGCCGCAGCAGGCATAAGTATTCCATTTACACTCACATTCGGAATTCTGGATGCCCCATTTGGGGTATTGTACACAATTTGTTGCCACCTAACTTGTTCGTTTGGGTTTACGATTGGTGAATTGGGTGGATAGTTAGCAGGATAAGCAGAGTTACAATTAAATATGGTATTGTCGTCAAATATGACACTGATATTAACTCCTTCACATACTGTATGAATACTGTTTCCTGTAGCTGGTGATATCAATTGGACAAGTCCACCATTAAAAGCATCTGTTCTCCATGTGGTAACAAGCTGTGATTGGCGCGTTGTACCGCAGGCTCCCATATTGTTAACACTAATGAACATATTGACTTTGTATTCGCAATCACTATTTGCTGGATAATTATGTGGTTGAGTGATTGAGTAAACAGCAGATCCAGGAACCAAGACTACCTGGTTAAAACTAGCTGGTCCATCCCCCCAAAAAAAACTCAATACGTAATTAGGGCCTGCTGCTAAAGGGGCTGCAAAAGTAATGTCATATCTCATGTTCACCGAAACGGGAGTACAAAGACCGTTTGGTGTAACTAAACTCCCGCTTGATAAAACCGGAGGTAACAACCCACATTGGGCATGAAGTTGGTTATGGAATACAGTTAAAAAGAAAAGTATTAACCCAAAATAAAGGAACGACCCGAGTTTTAGTTTCATTGAGTTAAATAATTCCGTTAAATTATGAATACTATTTGTTTAAGACAAACCAACTACCTTTTGAAAGGGTCTTAACCAAACCAGAGTGAATACACTTCCATAAAAAGAAGTAACTATAAAGCACTGAATTACTCCTTAGTTTATTCCTCTCAATCTCCTACCTTTGCACCCCGTAACGATAAACCAATGTCTACTGCTAAATACATATTCGTCACGGGGGGTGTAACCTCTTCACTTGGAAAAGGCATAATTTCAGCCTCATTAGGCAAATTGCTTCAGGCAAGGGGCTTTAAAGTCACCATTCAAAAATTCGATCCCTATATTAATATAGACCCGGGTACCTTAAACCCTTACGAGCATGGCGAGTGCTATGTGACCAACGATGGTGCAGAGACCGATCTGGACTTGGGGCATTACGAACGATTTTTGAATGTCCCTACCTCCAGGGCAAATAATATTACTACCGGACGAATCTATAATACGGTAATCACCAAAGAACGTCAGGGAGAATACCTAGGCAAAACCGTGCAAGTTGTGCCTCACATTACGGATGAGATCAAACGCAATTTATTTTTATTAGGCGAATCAGGGGAATATGATTTTGTGATCACCGAAATTGGTGGTTCTATTGGTGACATTGAATCCTTACCATTTGTTGAAGCCGTGCGTCAGGTAAAATGGGAGTTAGGATCTACTAACGCACTGGTCATTCACTTAACGCTTATACCCTACCTGAAGGCTGCGAAAGAATTAAAAACAAAACCAACACAACACTCGGTTAAAGAATTATTAGGAGCAGGGATTCAGCCGGATATATTAGTGTGTCGTACAGAATACCCCTTGCCGATGGAGATCAGAAAAAAGCTAGCGTTATTTTGTAATGTTCAGCTTAATTCTGTTATAGAAGCTATTGATGCTGATACAATTTATGATGTGCCCATCCTGATGAAGAAAGAAAAACTTGACGAGCGCGTGCTTGCAAAGTTGAAAGTGCACACAAAAGAAGAACCCGATCTTGAACAATGGAAAGACTTCCTTGGGAAATTAAAAAATCCGATTGAAGAAGTAACCATTGGTTTAGTGGGTAAATATGTTTCGTTACCGGATGCTTACAAATCAATTGCTGAGTCATTTGTACATGCAGGTTCACAAAATGATTGTCGGGTAAATCTTAAATGGATATCCTCTGAGGAAATCAATAAAGAGACTGTTAGCACGGTATTGAATGGATTAGACGGGGTTCTTGTTGCTCCTGGTTTTGGCGAGCGCGGTATGGAAGGAAAAATTGAGGCTATCAAATATGTACGAGAGCATAAAATTCCTTTTTTCGGAATTTGCCTCGGCATGCAGTGCGCTGTCATCGAATTTTCTCGAAACGTACTTGGTCTTGATGCAAGCTCAACCGAGTTAAATCCAAAAACAAAAAACCCGGTTATTGATTTAATGGAAGATCAGAAAAAAATTTCTGCTAAAGGCGGCACTATGCGGCTTGGGGCATACGACTGTAAACTAAAAAAAGGAAGTAAGACCTATCATGTTTACGGAGAATCCCTGATACAAGAACGCCATCGCCATCGATATGAGTTTAACAATAAGTATCTGGAGGCTATTGAAAATGCCGGGATGAAAGCGGTTGGAATAAACCCGGATTCAAATTTGGTAGAAATTGTTGAATTAAAAGACCACCCGTGGTTCATTGGCGTTCAATTCCATCCAGAATTAAAGAGTACCGTCATGAATCCGCATCCGCTTTTCGTGAAGTTTGTTGAGGCCTCTGTCAATCACAAAAAAACAACTGTTCAATAATTTTTTATAACGAAATAAAATGGATAAAAATTCCGCCATTGGCTTGACTTTAATCTCGGTATTGTTGTTGGGATATTTTTATTATACATCCCAATTTGAAAAGCCCGAAGATAAAAAACAACAAATTGTTACAACCTCACCGGTTACTCCAGTAATCGGAAATACTCCACAAGTAGTTACAACGAAAGATGATAGTGTACTCACAGCAACCTATGGCGACCTCTCGTCTTCTTTTAAAGGAGATGAAAAAATAGAAGCCATCGAAACGGAGGATTTAAAAATAAGCTTCAGTAACAAGGGTGGTATTATTCAGCATCTGGAACTTAAAAAATTCAAAACTTATTTTGGTAAACCCCTGATGCTCGTTGAGCCATCCTCAAACGAATTCAAACTCATTACTAAATTCAAGGGTGAAGAGCTCAACTTATACTCGCTCTTCTACACAACGGATATCCGAAAAAATGGCGATACAACTATACTTAATTATACAGTAAGGTTGTCTAATGGTGCAGAGCTAAAACAAACCTATCGTATTCCGAAAGAAGGCTATGAGATTGGTTATAGTATTACCAGCCGTGGATTTGATAAAGAACTTGCAGATCAACTTACACTTCATTGGAATAATTTTCTTAAACCGGTAGAGAAAGACCTAACGGATAGTCGTAACAACACAACCATTACGTATAACTACAACGAATCTGTTGATTGGCTTACAGAACGCTCTACTGACACAGAGAAACAAACTTTTGGTGCTGGGTTAAAATGGGTTTCGATAAAGCAGAAATTCTTTTTGCGTTCATTGATCTCCAAAAACGGATTTGCGGGTGGCGAAATTGAAGCTTCCTTAAATGAAGCCGACACTGCGGTAGTAAAAACAGCCAATGTAAAATTATTGATTGCCAGCAAAGATCTCGCTGACGGAAAAGCTAACTTCAAATATTACCTTGGACCAAACGACTATAAAAAAATTGGGGGTGTCGCTCCTAAGTTCGATCAAAACGTTTATTTAGGATGGCCTCCTGTGTACTGGATAAACAAATTTGTCGTCTTCCCAGTATTTTATTTCCTCACAACCTTCATCGGAAACTTCGGGCTCATCATAATTATTCTGGTAGTTGCTATCCGAATTATTTTACTGCCCCTCTCATACAAGTCATACTTGAGTATGGCGAAGATGAAAGTATTGAAGCCTGAACTTGACGAGATAAAAGAAAAGCATGGCGAAGACATGACCAAAATACAGCAGGAACAACTTAAGCTGTACCAACAGGTTGGTGTAAATCCCATTAGCGGATGCATTCCGTTGCTTCTTCAAATGCCCATTCTGTTTGCGATGTTTTATTTATTCCCTAACAGTATTGAACTAAGACAGGAGTCATTCTTATGGGCCGAAGATCTTTCTACTTATGATTCTATATTAAATCTTCCATTCACGATTCCATTTTACGGAGATCACGTTAGTTTATTTACAATCCTGATGACCGTTTCAACATTGGTGTATACCTGGCAGAACAATCAAATGTCTACCGTACAAGGGCCAATGAAAACCATGTCGTACATCATGCCTGTGATTTTTCTTTTCGTGTTAAACTCCTTCCCTGCAGGATTAAGTTTTTACTATTTCATGACTAACATTATCACATTCGGGCAACAAGCCATCGTTAAGCGCTTTGTGGATGAAGATAAGATTAAGCAGATCATGGAGGAGAATCGAAAAAAGAATGCAAGTGGTGAGGGTAAGAAATCGAAATTTATGACCAAACTACAGGATGCGATGAAGGCCAGTGAGGAAGCCAGGAAAAATTCCGATGAAGCCCGAAAGAAGAAGAAAAACTAACAATTGATTGTGTATGGATTGTGGAAAAATACGTTCCACAATGTTCCACGCCCCTGATTTGTTACTCTATATTTGCAGTCCCGCCACAAAAGGCGGGACTTATTTTTTAAACGAATACTAGACCGCTGATGGGAAAAATTATCGCGATTGCAAATCAAAAAGGAGGTGTTGGAAAAACCACCACAGCCATTAACCTGGCTGCCAGCTTAGCCGTGCTGGAATGCAAAACATTGCTGGTGGATGCTGACCCCCAGGCAAATTCAACTTCGGGTTTAGGTATTAATCCAAAAGAAGTTGAATGCAGCATCTACGAGTGTATGGTTGATGGAGCAAATGCGAAAGATGCAACGGTAACAAACGAACATCTTAAATTCCTCGATATCCTTCCTTCACACATTGACTTAGTAGGTGCTGAGGTGGAGATGGTGAGCATTGAACGCAGAGAAGAAAAAATGCGTGATGCACTTCAAAAAATAAAAGATGACTACGATTTTGTAATTATTGACTGTTCACCATCCCTTGGATTGATTACCATCAATGCACTCACAGCTGCCGATTCGGTAATCATTCCGGTTCAGTGCGAGTACTTTGCATTAGAAGGATTGGGGAAATTATTGAACACTATTAAAATAATTCAAACACGCCTCAATCCGAATTTAGAGATTGAAGGCATTTTACTTACGTTATACGATTCACGAACCAGTCTTGGAAATCAGGTAGTGGAAGAAGTACGGAAACATTTTCAGAAAATGACATTCAAAACAATCATTCCAAGAAATGTAAAACTTAGTGAGGCACCAAGTTTTGGTTTGCCCGCCATCGTACACGATGCGGAAAGTAAGGGCGCGATCAGCTACCTGAATATGGCACATGAAGTCCTGGATAAAAACACGAAATTAAAATGAGTAAGAGAAAAGCATTAGGAAGAGGTTTAAACGCTTTACTGAGCGATAGTAATATTGAAGATCGATTGGAAGTTGATATCCCAATTTCAGATCAATCAACATCCTCACCCTCTGGTGGAACATTGGAAATATCGCTTGAACATATTGAAGTAAATCCATTTCAGCCGCGTTCACATTTCGATCAGGAGGCATTACAAGAACTTGCTGATTCAATAAAAATTCATGGCATCATTCAACCGATTACAGTCCGTAAACTCGCCAGAAATCAATACCAATTAATTTCAGGTGAAAGGCGCTTTCAGGCATCAAAGCTTGCCGGGCTTAAAAATATTCCAGCCTATGTTCGGTCGGCTAATGATCAGCAAATGCTGGAGATGGCGTTGATCGAAAATATTCAACGTGAAAATTTAAATGCCATTGAAATCGCACTAAGCTATCAGCGGCTTATTTCGGAATGTAGCCTAAAACAAGAAGAATTAGGTGAGCGTGTTGGAAAAAACCGAGCCACCGTTACAAACTATTTACGATTGCTAAAATTGCCACCCGATGTGCAGATTGCAGTACGTGACCATAAAATTTCAATGGGCCATGCCAGGGCTATAATCAACGTTGAAAATCCCGATCAGCAACTTTACATATTTAAAAAAACATTAACTGAAGACCTCTCCGTACGCAAAGTGGAGGAATTAGTGCGCAGCTTATCAACGGATAGCCATCTTGAGAAACCTGTGCAACCCCCATCGTCAACGGTAAACAGAGAGATTGCCCAACTTCAGTCACAACTTTCATCACATTTTGGCACTCGTATTGTTATTAAAAGCGATGGTAAAAAAGGCGAGATAAAAATCCCTTTCTTGTCAGTAGAAGACCTTAATCGTATCTTAGACATTCTAAAACTACATTAAGGTTCATTATTTTAGTAACCGCAGTTGATGAAAGAAATAATTCTTACGTGTTGCTTACTATCATTTGTGCTCAGTATTTTTTCGCAAGCAGCGATAGAAAAACAGAAGCCAGCCGCTGATACCGTTGAACTTAAATCGTATGCCAACCGCTATGATCCGCGCAAAGCATTAATGTACGCTGCCATCCTTCCTGGGTTAGGTCAAGTTTATAATAAAAAATATTGGAAGCTACCGCTCGTTTATGGCGGGTTTATAGGATTTGGTCACGGTATAAATTTTTATCAGAAGGGTTACAAAAAATACAAAGGAGAGCTATTTAGTGTTTTAGAAACACGCGCAACTACTAGCTCAAGTGGCTATACAGAACCACAATTGCGTACCATAGTAGATCGGTACAGACGGGAACGTGATTTTATGATCATCTTGATGGCGGGCATGTACTTGCTGCAAATGGTGGATGCACATGTTGACGCACACTTAAAAGAATTCGACCTGAACCCTAACCTGCACGTTCGTCTTCAGCCGACTATGGAAACAGACATGCTTATTGGACGCTCCACTGGCTTTTCAATTAAGTTTAGATTTTAGCTCCCCGTCAACCCCGTCACTTCGCAAGGAGTTCCGATAGTTATCGGGACGACCAAGAAGTCTCCTATTAAATACGGCATAGTACAGACTAACCCCAAAGGGATTTCTCCGCTGTGCTGCGAAATGATACAGATGGGGATAATACCCAAGTACCCTAAATTTTTAAAGTGTAAGACACTTATTTTTTTGAAAAGGTTATGGAATAAAATTGCATTTTTGAGCCTATGAAAATTCTACTGCTCGGATATGGAAAAATGGGTAAGGCCATTGAAAAAATTGCCTTAGAGCGAGGTCATGAAATTGTGGGAAGGATAGATGAAAAAAACTTTCATACAACTCCAACAAGTGCTGATGTTGCAATAGAATTTTCTCAACCCGAAGGAGCCTTCAACAATATTAGCTTCTGCCTTGAGAACAAGATTCCCGTGGTGTGCGGCACTACTGGGTGGCTCGAAAAAAAGGCAGAAATAAAAATACTTACTCAATCCTGTAATGGAACGTTTTTCTATGCGTCTAACTTCAGCATGGGGGTAAATCTTTTTTTTCGGTTAAATGAACACTTCGCAAAAATGATCAAAGGCTTTCCGCAATATGATGTGCGCATTGATGAGGTACATCACGCTGAGAAGAAAGATGCGCCAAGCGGAACAGCGATTACCTTGGCGGAAGGTATTATGAAACACATTAAAACAAAAAATAAGTGGGTTAATGAGGAAACTCAAAATCCCAATGAGTTGTCAATTACTTCCTTTCGGATCGATCAGGTGCCTGGAACACATTTGGTAAAATATATATCTGCATTTGATGATATCGAAATCCGTCACATAGCTCATTCACGTGAGAGTTTCGCACGTGGGGCTGTTTTAGTGGCTGAATGGCTCCCTGGTAAAAAAGGGGTGCTTGGCATGGATGATTTTTTACAGTTCTGATTTATAATCCCTTTATTTGCACGTTTTATTTTAAGCTATACATATGGATTTGCAGTTTTGGAAAACTAAAGAAGCCACCGACCAATCGGGGCAGACAGGAAAAGAAGAGAAAGAAACAAAACCTAAGTCGAAACTACGCGAATGGTGGGACGCCATCCTTTTTGCAGTAGTAGCGGCTACGCTTATTCGGTGGCTGATTATGGAGGCCTATACTATTCCCACTCCATCAATGGAAAATTCCTTATTAGTAGGTGATTTTCTTTTTGTAAGCAAGTTTCATTACGGAACTCGAACTCCAAAAACCCCCTTACAAATTCCACTAACACATCAAAAAATTTGGTTCACAGATATCCCCTCTTACGTAGAATGGGTTCAACTTCCTCAATTTCGACTACCTGGTTTCAGCGAAGTAAAGCGAAATGATGTTGTTGTATTTAATGTTCCGGGTATGTATGAAAATAATTGGGGGCTGCCCGAAAGCCAATGGAAAAAATATCCAGTTGATCTAAAAACAAATTACATTAAGCGCTGCGTGGCAATCCCGGGTGATGTATTGGAAATCAGAGACAGGCAGGTGTATATTAACGGGGAACCCTCACCCAACGCGCCAAACATGCAATACAGTTATTCCATCTCATCAAAAGATGAAATTAATGAACGCAATCTGAATAAATTAGGATTAGGCAATGAGGATTACGGTGTTCAACGCGTTTCTGCAACTGAAGTCCGTTATCATATGTTTTTGACTGAAAAAGTTGCTGAACAAGTAAAGGCATTGCCATACATTACGAATATTCAAATAAATTCTAAGCCCGCTACCGTTGATGACCCTGGTATTTTTGGGCACTCTAAATACAGACAAGGCAATGGCGATAATCTTCCAGCGCTTACCATTCCGAAGGAAGGCATGACTATAGTGATTAACGACTCCACTCTTTCAACCTATGGAAGTACAATCGTTGATTATGACCACAATAATGACGCGAAAATTGCAGAAGGTAAACTTCTGATTGATGGCAAGGAAGTAACGAGCTACACATTCAACCAGAATTATTACCTGATGATGGGTGACAACCGCCACAACTCCCATGATGGCCGCTATTGGGGTTTTGTGCCAGAAGACCACATTGTTGGAAAAGGGTTCTTTATTTGGTTATCCATTGATCCGAATCAAAGTTTCTTTAATAAGATCAGGTGGAATAGGTTCTTTAATTTAATTCGTTGATTGTTACTCGTTGTTAGTTGTCCGATCATCAATACAAACAACGATCAACGTTCAACAATATCCTACCAGTCTATTTCTTTCAATCCTTTACTTTTCAAGTAGGCATTCGCTTTACTGAAATGCTTGCAGCCGAAAAAACCTCGATCAGCCGAGAATGGTGATGGGTGAGCTGAAATTAGTACCAAATGCTTATTTCGGTCAATCACCTCCCCTTTCTTTTGAGCATACGCCCCCCACAATAAAAAAACTAAGTTTTCTTTTTGGTTCGAAATAGACTTGATCACCGCTTCTGTAAAGATTTCCCATCCTTTTCTTTGATGCGACCCCGGGGCGGAGTCCCGCACCGTAAGTGTAGCGTTTAATAAAAGTACACCCTGTTTTGCCCAACGTTCTAAATCACCTGATGGCGGAATTGCTTTTCCTAAATCCTTATTGATTTCTTTAAAAATATTACCAAGTGATGGCGGTATTCTCACTCCCTCACGAACTGAAAAACATAGCCCATTGGCCTGACCATATCCGTGGTAGGGATCCTGCCCAATAATCACAACCTTAAGCTGCTCAAAATCGCAGCTATCAAAAGCCCTGAAAATTTCATTTTCGGGAGGGTAAACCGTATTATGTTGATAATCAGACTTAATAAATTCAATTAATTGTGAAAAATATGGTTTCTTGAATTCACCTGATAGGTGTGATTTCCACGAGGAGGCAATTTTAACATCCATACAAGCTTTATTTTAACCAAAAACGATTTTCAATAAACATTTTAAATTCCAAAAAATTAATACTTTTAGGGCAGATGGTAACCGAAATTACACAAGGCATTAAAGTTAGCGTTGAAACTGAATATCAACCGGCATATTCAAGTCCGGGGCAGCATCATTACGTATTTACGTACCGTATAACGATTGAAAATCAAAGTGAATATACAATACAACTTATACGGAGGCATTGGCATATTTATGATGCAGGCTTTTTGTCGCGTGAGGTAGAAGGTGAAGGGGTTGTGGGGCAACAGCCAGTTCTGGAACCCGGTGAAACACATCAATATGTATCGGGGTGCAATTTAAAATCAGGTTTAGGTAAAATGCTTGGTACGTATACGATGGAGAGGATATTAGACGGCACCAAAGTACTTGTGACTATACCCGAATTTACAATGGCTTCACCGCATAGATTAAATTAGGTGTCCAAGCTCTTTCAGTTAAAAACCTATCTCAACTACTGGCTTGATGCGGTAGACGAACATTCATTGCACTCTCCATTTCTTTTTGACCTTTATACCAAGGTTATAAATCTTGACACTGAAAGTATCGATGAAATAGAAAAACTTAGAGCGAGCCTTCTTAAAACACAAAGCGAGATAACGGTTGAGGATTTAGGTGCTGGATCCAACCATTTCAATAGTTCAAAAAGAGCGATAGGTGAAATAGCTGAAACAAGTTTAAGCGATACACGATTCTCTCTTCTTTACCTTCGAATTGCCCGACACATTGACGCAAAAAATATCATTGAACTAGGTACATCCTTGGGGATTAATACACTCTATCTTGCTCAAAAGAAAAATGTTAAAGTATTCACATTTGAAGGGTCTGAAAGCATTGCCGAAATAGCACAGGATACTTTTGAATTTGCAGCCGCGAAAAACATTGAACTCATTCGGGGGAACATTGATTCAACACTATATTCTAATTTATCAAGAATGCCGAAAGCCGACTTGGTATTTATGGACGCTAATCATCAATATGCACCTACTTTAAAATACTTCAAATGGTTGCTCATGAAGATTCATGATAAAAGCATCATTATTCTAGACGATATTCATAGCTCACCGGGCATGGAACAAGCATGGAGAGAAATATGCAACCACGAACTAGTTCACACCAGCATTGACCTGTATCGGTGTGGAATCTTGTTTTTTGATCCATCATTGAACAAACAACACGTTGTATTACAGTTTAAGATATTGAAATAAGGATAGTAAGCCCTATTTTTGAGTTTTACAAAAACCATTATGAGCGAAAATCAAACTCCAGAACCTGTTACATCAAAGAAATCAAACAAAAGCGCTATAATAATAGCCCTGCTTTCAATCGTAATAATCATTCAGTTTGTTAAAATTTATTTCGACTCGAAGGAAGAGCAAGTATTGCGTGTTGAAAAGGCAACCACTGAAGAAGAGTTGGCTAGCACCATGCAGCGTTTAAATGAAATACGTACGGAGCTGGATCAGAAAATTGTTGAAATTCAAAAACTCGGTGGTGACATTACCGAACTCACAAAGGCTAAACAGGAAATTGAAACCCAACTCAAAAGGAAAACCCAAGCCACCGGAAAACTCATTAAAGAACTGAAAGATCGGGTGGAAGGATATGAGGTTCTATTGAAAGTAAAAGATGAAGAAATAGAAAAACTTAAATCCGTTAACAAAGAATTGCTTTCAGAAAACGTAACGCTGAAAACTGAAAAAAATGAGTTAGGTGATTCCATTTCCAGATTGGCGCAAACGAAAGATGAACTCGCTAATAAAGTTGTTATCGCTTCGCAGTTAAAAGCAGAAAATATTCGAATCGTAGCGCTGACGGACAGAGGCAAAGAAAAAGAATCCCCTTTCAAGAGCCGCCAGGTAGGTAAACTGAAAATTGATTTCAACCTTGGTGAAAACAACGTTGCACCAATTGAAGGCAAGCGAATTATGGTTCGGATTGTAGATGAGAACGGTCAGGTTTTGTTTGACGTTTCGCGTGGCTCTGGTACTTTTATTTACAAAAGTAAGGAAGAATTTTATACAGCGTCACAAGAAATCTTATTTGATAACACCAAGCAGAAGCTTACCTACTTATATGAGAAAGGTTCTGACTACACTGCAGGCAACTACGTATTAGAGATTTA
The DNA here is from genome assembly GCA_031395485.1 of Cyclobacteriaceae bacterium. Taxonomy (GTDB): domain Bacteria; phylum Bacteroidota; class Bacteroidia; order Cytophagales; family Cyclobacteriaceae; genus UBA2336. Next base: position 84,521 of record JANNUS010000002.1, read on the forward strand.
CTGTGATGACTACAAAATAGGTAGTGGAAAATTTGAAGTGAAATAGACTCAAGACTCCACTAATCTTTTACTCTATTCAGCGAAAGCATACCCACCATCCAGTTGGGCAATGGCTTTTCCGGATTCCTTTTTTTAACACTTAAGTACCATCCTATTTTTTCGAAAATAGGGATTTTGTGTGTTTCAACAAATTCAATGAGCGTGCCATCCGGATCCTCAACATATGCAAACTGACCAGCTGCTTTGCCCATATCAAACGAATCGCTGCTATCAACCGTAAAAGGGAATCCAAACTCCGATGCCTTTTTTGCCAATTGCTTCATGCCATTAACATCAAAACAAACATGAATAAAACCAAGATCACCCCAGTTTCGGTCAGCATAGATTTTTCGTGGACTTCGGCTTTTTACTTCAACCAGTTCAATTTCCGTTGCACCTAATAGTCGTCCAAAATTACCAACGCCAGTTTTAGTAGCGCGTAACAATACCCTTCTAAATTTATCTTCTGACCCAGGAAGTCCATTAAAGTCTGTAAAGACTTCAGTGGAGTCATAGACCGTTGTAGTGTATCCTAATACATCTCGATAAAGCGGAAGCGCCTTAGCAATATCAGTGACACCAATTACACAACCCGCTACACCACCATTTTTACTTTTACGAAGTTGAAACCAACTATTACTCTCAACAACTTCAAAGAGATTACCATATGGATCGGCAATAAAAAAATGCTTGCGCCCATCGGGAGCTTGCGTTAGACCTCCAATAATATTCGCTCCTTTTGATTTCAACTCATGGTACTTCTCTTCAACAGCGCGCGATTTTATTTTAGTAGCAAATACCCCAGTATCGCCCAGCGTTATATCAAATGCAGCTTTAGCAGGAGTCTTGCTGGTGTATTGCCATATTTCAAAACCGCCTCCTCCACTCATGTTTAGTGCAAGGATTGCATACCGGCTTTCAACAATGCCAGAAGTATAACGAGTCATAAGGGCAGCTTTCGCGGCATCTTTAAATACAGGCACATCCATGTCAAAGTGCTTTCTGTACCAAGTCCAGGCGTTTTCAGCATCCGCTACACCAATTCCAACCTGCTGGATACCGCTGATTATATAACTCATCTTATTTAGCCTGATTTAAACGTTACAGATGTACAAACGCCCAATATTACAGAAATTATCGGTTTAACACCCGTTAGGACTTGTTGCCAGTATGCTGGACGTAATCCAAAAAAATAAATAGAATACTTCGTTAAATTACTGAATAACAGTTGGTTGCACTATAAAATCACTTTGCGGTGAACTTGCTCAATTGGGCACGTTTACCTATTTTTGCACCTCATTTTAAAAACAATTATTAAAACATGAAAAACTACGAGACAGTATTCATTTTGAATCCCGTTTTGTCTGATGATCAGATGAAGGATACTGTCGAGAAATTCGTGAAGGTTTTAAAGAAAGGTAAGGCAGACGTGATAAACGTTGAGCAGTGGGGGCTTCGTAAATTGGCCTATACAGTTCAGCACAAGTCTACCGGCTTTTATAACCTAATTGAATTTTCGGCAGCTCCAGAAGTGGTCAACACACTCGAAACCGAGTACAGACGTGATGAATCAGTAATGCGCTTTTTAACGACCGTTCTTGACAAACACGCTGTTGTGTACAACGAACGCAGACGCAAAGGTGAATTCAACAAAAACAAAGAGAACCGTAAACCTGTAAGAAAAGCTGAGGAGGAGCCTGCACGATGACACTGATGAACGAACCCATTAAGCGAGTAGAACTAAAACCTAAGTACTGTCGCTTCAAGAAAAACGGTATCAAGTATATCGATTATAAGGATCCAGATTTTCTGTTAAAGTTTATTAACGAACAAGGAAAAATTCTTCCACGCAGACTTACCGGTACAAGCTGGAAATTCCAGAAAAAGGTATCGCAGGCCGTTAAGCGTGCTAGAACCATTGCCTTGCTTCCGTATGTAGCCGATTCGTTAAAGTAGTATACCCTAAACAAAACGAACATGGAAATAATATTAAAACAAGACGTACAAGGACTTGGATATAAAAACGATACGATAAAGGTAAAAGCTGGCTACGGTCGCAACTATCTTATCCCTAATGGTTTTGCCATTATCGCTAATGATTCAAATTCAAGATTAGTAGCGGAGAACATTCGTCAAGCTGCACATAAAGCTTCGAAGCTTAAGCAAGATGCTGAAGGGATGGCACAGCGCATTGGGGAACTGACTATTGAAATTGGAGCGAAAGCTGGCGAAACCGGAAAAATCTTCGGAGCCGTTACACCGTTCCAGGTAGCTGATGTGTTAAAAGCTAAGGGCTTTGAGATCGATCGCAAGAAAGTAATCTTTAAAGAACAACCTAAAGAATTAGGTACCTACAGCGTGACGATCGACTTACACAAAGAAGTGAAGCACGAAATCAAGATTAAAGTAGTAGCAGAGTAATTCTGTTAAATCAATAAATATCAAAACCCCATGCAGTGCATGGGGTTTTGTTTTATATACCTTTTGCGTAGGACGTTCAGCGTGTTAACTTCACAACATGTTTCGTACTGAACTTAAGCTGGAGGTTTCACCTGTAAAAATCAATCTGAAAGATAAAATTCTAACAGCGGGCTCGTGCTTTTCAGATTCTATTGGAAGGCAGTTAAAAGCATCAAAGTTTAACACACTCGCTAATCCTTTTGGAGTTAGTTATAATCCTCACTCAATCCATAAGGTATTGCGATATGCTCTACATAACCAGGTGGTCCCTGATCACACCTATTTCACCAATCAGGAATTAGTAGCTAATTATGATTTTCACTCCTCTTTCTCAGCTATGAAAAAATCAGAAGTTGAGAAGACGATCAAGGAAGTCATTGGGGCGACACATTATTTTTTGAAAGATGCAAGCTGGATTTTTATTACCTATGGATCGGCTTGGGTTTATGAACGAAATGATACAGGCGAGATCGTTTCCAACTGTCATAAAATGCCTGCCTCAGGCTTTACTAAAACTTTATTAAGCCAGAAGAAAGTCCTTGAGTCTTTTGATGAAGTCTATCGCGATTTGAAAGTATTCAATCCAACGGCTAAAATAATTCTCACCGTTAGCCCTGTTCGTCACATAAAAGACACCTTGCCCTTAAACAGCGTAAGCAAGTCTGTACTTAGATTAGCCTGTCAAACAATTACGGAAACATACGCTAATGTTTTTTACTTTCCATCGTACGAGATTATGTTGGACGATTTACGGGACTACCGATTCTATGAGTCTGATATGATTCATCCTACAGAAGAGGCCGAAGAATACATCTGGAACAAATTCGCAGCTTGTTATTTCGACAATGTAACAACGGAGTTTATCAAACAATGGAAACCAATTTATACAGCCCTTCAACACAAATCATTTCATGAAGGCACTTCTGCTCATCAAGGCTTTTTGAACAAAACATTAACGCGGCTTCAGGAACTAAGTAAAACTGTTAATGTTGATAAGGAGATTGCTTCATTAAAAGCACAAATCGCCAAATAACAAATAGCAATTCATTATTCATATTCGTCATTCTATTCCATGTCAAATAAAGTACCTAACAATCTCATTCATTCAACAAGTCCATACCTGTTGCAACATGCCCATAACCCTGTGCATTGGTTTGAATGGGGAAAGGATGCGTTAGATAAAGCTAATGCGGAAGACAAGCCAATTTTGGTAAGCATCGGATACTCATCGTGTCACTGGTGTCATGTGATGGAGCGTGAATCATTTGAGAATAAAGCGGTGGCCGAAGTGATGAATAGTTTCTTTGTATGCATTAAGGTAGATCGGGAAGAACGACCAGACATCGACCAGATTTACATGGATGCTGTTCAGGCTATGGGGACGAATGGAGGCTGGCCATTGAATGTATTTCTTACTCCCGATCAAAAGCCATTTTATGGTGGAACATATTTCTCTGCTCAGGTGTGGGTACAAGTACTCACTAATATTCATCAGGCCTATCAATCTAAAAAGCAAGACATCGTTTCGTCTGCCGAAAATTTAACCAATCACTTAGCAAGTCAGGGCATCAACCAATTCAGGCAAAAAGCTAGTCAGGAAGATTTTCTTACATCGCTAAATTCGATGTACACACAACTCGAAAAAAAGTTTGATAGAACGTGGGGAGGGCTAGACAAAGCCCCTAAATTTATTATGCCGTCCATTTGGCTTTGGCTTTTACGCTACTGGCATATCACAAAAAATGAAGGCGCACTAAATCATACACTTTTTACTCTCAAAAAAATCGCGCGGGGTGGAATTTATGATCAAATCGGTGGGGGTTTTGCTCGTTACTCCGTAGATGGAGAATGGTTTGCCCCACACTTTGAGAAAATGTTATACGACAATGCGCAGTTACTAAGTCTGTATAGTGAAGCATATGCCATTTCAAAAGATCAATTCTTCAAATCAGTAGTGTACGAAACATTTGATTGGTTGCAACGCGAAATGACGCATGCTGATGGAGGCTTTTATTCTGCCTTAGATGCCGATAGTGAAGGAATAGAGGGAAAATTCTATAGCTGGACAAACACTGAACTTGCCAGTATTGTTGGTGAACCACACTCGACACTTATTGCAGAATATTTTGAAGTAACGCAAGGCGGAAATTGGGAACATGGCGCTAACATCTTAAAACAAACTGAAGATGTTCAACCTCTTTTAAAGAAATACAATCTGAACACCGCGGAATTGGATTCTATTATTCAATCAGCCAAGCAAAAATTACTCAACATAAGGAACAACCGAGTTAAACCGGGATTAGACGATAAGATTCTCACTGGTTGGAATGCCATGACTATTTCCGGATTGGTGGACGCGTACCACGCTTTTGGCGATGAGCAATTTTTAAAAGCCGCTAGAAAAAATGCCAGGTTTATTCAGAATAATCTATTGGAAGTAAATACACTATTTCGATCGTATAAGGGAAAAAGATCAACTACGGAAGGGTTCTTAGAAGATTATGCATTCGCTATTCAAGTATTTATAAAACTTTATCAAACGGACTTTGATGAGAACTGGATTCAGCAGGCGGAAAATCTTACTGAATATGTATTAGAGAATTTCTTCGACAAACAAGAATCATACTTTTACTTCACCAGTTCCAAATCGGAAAAACTAATTGCGCGAAAAAAGGAAATTTTTGACAATGTAATTCCGGCTTCTAATGGCGCTATGGTCCAAAACCTTTATCAGCTGGGGATTGTGCTTGATCGGGAAGATTGGAAAGACCTTGCAGTTACGATGACATCAGAACTTAGTCATCTCATATGCAAAGAGCCAAACTATATGTCGAATTGGGGAATTGTATTGAGTGAGATAAAGCATGGTATGGCGGAAGTTGCCTTTGTTGGGAAGAATTGTTTGAAATTGAAAGATGAATTCAAAAAAAACTACCAACCATTCTCCTTATTAATGGGGACTACTGATAAGAGTAGTCTGCCATTACTGACTGATAAACTGACACGAGCTGACACAACCATGATTTATGTTTGTTACAATAAGACGTGTAAGTTGCCGGTCATGAGTGTGGAGGAAGCTTTACAACAAAATGTCTGAATCAGGATTGCCAAGATTTAAGGATGTACAGGATTTTTATACGCTTATCCATTCATCCAATGAATCCCAATCCAGACAAATTTTAACTATTTTACAAAGTGGATATTTTTGAGCAGGTCGATTCCCGAAATACTTTTTTTGCAGAACTCCTGCTGCCTGTCCCTATTCCAAAACTGTTTACGTATCGAATTCCCTTCAACCTGAACGATAAAGTAAAATCTGGGCTCCGTGCCATCGTCCAGTTTGGAGATCGTAAAGTTCTTACGGGTATTATCATCAACGTTCATGAAACCCCACCAAAGGATTACGAAGCTAAATATATTCTTGACCTGCTGGACGATGAGCCTGTAGTCAATTTGCAACAGCTAAAGCTTTTTCAGTGGATTGCTAACTACTACTTATGCAGTGCAGGGGAAGTAATGAATGCTGCTTTGCCCGCTGGCCTTAAACTTTCCAGTGAATCAATGGTACAGCTTAACCCCGGTTTCGATTGGGAAACAACGTTATTTGAATATTCACAAAAAGAGGAAACACTGTTGAAGCACCTTCAACAAGAACCCCTTCCCTACTCGGAAATATCTAAGCTTTTGGGTCTTAAGAATCTCTACAGCATTTTAAAATCACTTGTCAGTAAAGAGGCTGTTATACTCTACGAAGAAGTGAAAGAGAAATTCAAACCAAAAACAGAAAAACGAATCAGACTCGCAGAAGGATATACAACCCACGAAGCGCTTGAAAAAGTTTTTGAAGCGTTGTCCGCAAAGCCAAAACAAGAAGCGGTTCTATTAAAATACCTACAGCTGGTTCCGGTGCTTCATGATATTCACGAAAATAAAAGTGGGGCTATAAAAGGAAATTTGCTCGTTGGTGATATCTCGGAGTCCTCACTCGCCACATTGATCAAGAATTCTGTTTTTGAAGAGTTCGAAGTAATTGTTTCGCGATTTGAATCGAAGGTAGATGAAGCCCTGCCCGAAATCACGTTGAGCGAACAACAACGCATTGCTCAGGAAGATATTTTAAAATGCTTTGAGACACATGCTACGACATTATTGCATGGCATCACCGGGAGCGGCAAAACCGAAATCTATATTGACCTGATCAAGAAGGCGCTCGAAGGCGGGTCACAGATTTTATATCTGTTGCCTGAAATTGCACTCACTACTCAAATTGTCCAACGACTAAAAAAAGTATTTGGAACAACGATGGGTGTTTATCACTCGAAATTCTCTGACAACGAACGCGTTGAAGTATGGAATGGAATTCTTAGTGGTCGATTCAAGTTCGTTGTTGGGGTGCGATCTTCTATTTTTCTTCCGTTCGATAACCTAGGGCTAATTATTGTTGATGAAGAGCACGACACATCCTATAAACAACAGGAGCCCGCTCCTCGTTACCACGCGCGGGATGTGGCGTTGGTTATAGGTCAAATGCATCACGCAAAAGTTTTACTGGGGTCAGCAACTCCATCAGTAGAGACATTTTATCAGGCACAACAAGGAAAATATGGTTTCGTTCAACTTCAATCACGTTATGGGGACGCGAAACTCCCTCAAGTACTACTTGCCGACATGAGCAGCGAGCGAAAAAATAAAACTTCAAAAGGCGATTTTTCCAAGCTACTATTAAAGACCATTGCTGAAACCTTATCTCAAAAAGAACAAATCATCATTTTCCAAAACCGGAGAGGCTATTCGCCTATGGTCCATTGCGAAGATTGCGGTTGGGTACCCAAGTGCATTAACTGTTCGGTAAGCCTAACCTACCATCAATATAGGCATTCAATAGTTTGTCATTACTGCGGCTATAAAGAGCCATTGCCTTCATCATGCCCCACATGCTCTTCAAATCGAATTCTAACAGTAGGATACGGCACCGAAAAACTCGAGGAAGAACTTAAACTTCATTTTCAGAATGCTGCCGTTCAACGGATGGATTTTGATACCACGCGCGTAAAGAGTGGGTATGAAAATATTATTGAACAATTTGAAAGTGGCGCAACGGATATTTTAGTAGGAACACAGATGGTCACGAAAGGGCTCGATTTTGATCGCGTGAGTTTAGTAGGCGTGTTTAATGCCGACAGGATGATGCACTTCCCGGATTTTCGTTCCTATGAACGAGCATTTCAACTGATCACTCAGGTGAGTGGTAGAGCGGGCAGACGCGAGAAGCCTGGGAAAGTAATTATTCAGACGTCCCAAACGGATCACCCTATTTTAAATTTTATTCTAAACCATACGCAGGAAGAATTCTATCAAACTGAAATTGCGGATCGAAAGCAACACGCCTATCCTCCCTTCGCACGGTTAATTGAAATTGTAGTGAAGCACACGGACAAAAAGATAAGTAATGAAGCCTCACAAGAATTAACAGAGACATTACGAATTGCAATACCCCACACAAAAATATTAGGACCGGGAGAACCAATTGTATCTAAAATCCGGAATCAATACCTCATGAGTATTCTGATTAAAATTCCTCGGGATTCCGGTCATTTGGCGGATCTGAAAAACAAGATTGCCAGCTCAATTAATAAAGTATTGCAACTAAAAGAATTCAGAAGTACAAGAATTGTAACGGATGTTGATCCAGTTTAAAAATTGCGCTAAGACCCGTCACTTCGCAGGGAGGAACGACAGGAGAAGTCTCCATATCAGTACAGCCGAACTATTTCAAACTAACGGGGGATTTCTCCGCTGCGCTGCGAAATGACGGATAATTCGTCTCATTTGCGAAAAGAATAGTGCCCAATAATATTGTACTTAAATAAACAGTCAGACAATTCCTGACCATTTCCGATATTGTGCACTATCAAATACCGCTTTCCATCATTTGATTTTTTATCCACTACAATCCCAATGTGTGTGATGGCTCCTCCCAGATTCCAGGAAACAATATCGCCCGGAACATAGTCAGCCGGGTTATTCGTTACCTTCTTTATGGCTCCATGTCTGCTGAAATACTTCATCAGATTTGGTACGCGTCTGTGGTCAATGCTTTTATCTGTCTTTTTTAATCCCCAACTTTTAGGATAAACATTAAAATTATCGCGCATATCTTCATGCACTTCTTTTTGAAGATCAATCCCTAGCTTTCGATAAGCGCGAATGATTACATCCGTACAAACACCTTTGCTACTAGGAATGTCTCCATTGGGATACATAATAGAGAAATATTGAGGGTCGTACTGAACCTGCTGATGTGTAAGTTCTAATGCAGCCGAGGAAAGCTTCATTGAGAAGGCATCTTGCGCAAATAGATTGGCACTGCACGTCAGTACCAATGCCATAATGATTCTTACCATCAAAGGCCACTTTGATTTAGAATCTCCCACTCTTCATTCAATACAGAAATGGCAGCGTGCGCAGTCAGATCAAACTGACACGGCACAACGGATACAAAATTGTTGGCAATAGCCCATTCATCATTATCCTCTCCCTTATCGAAGTTTACGAAGTTACCAGTCATCCAGAAATAGTTGCGACCATTGGGATCAAACCGCTGATCGAATTCTTCAACCCACTTTGCATTTGCCTGGCGGCCGATGCGAATACCTTTTATACTTTCCTTTTGCTTTTTGGGAAAATTTACATTTAAAGCAGTTCCTTTCGGTAAACTTTTCTTTAATACCTGAAGCGTAATTTTCTTAATATATTCCTCTGTATGTGCGAAGTCGGCATCATGAGAGTAATCACAAAGCGAAAAACCGATAGCCGGAGTGCCTTCAATGGCTCCTTCAATTGCCGCAGACATGGTACCCGAATACAAAACGCTAATAGAAGTGTTACTACCATGATTCACACCACTCACTACCACATCGGGTTGAGGTTTACCTTTTAGTACAAAATGCCGTGCCATCTTAACACAATCGGCCGGTGTGCCGGAACACTCGTAAGCCTTCACTCCTTCAAAAATAAAACTCTCTTTCAAGCGAAGCGTCTCCCCCACGGTAATGGCATGCCCCATGCCCGACTGCGGACTATTGGGGGCCACTACCAATACATCGCCTATTTGCTTCATTACGTTAACAAGTGTGAGAATTCCCTTGGACGTTATTCCATCGTCATTGGAAACTAGAATAAGTGGCTTAGTCATTATAGATTTAAAATTTTTGATTTACACTTCCAGTTGCAGCATTAAAATTTGAAAGAATCATTTAAAATTTCCAAATCAAAATGTGTTAAGATTTAAAAAATGAATTATAGTACGCGACAATTTTCGCGAAATCGTCACGGTCTTCTATTTTCAATTTATTCTCTTTAATAAAATCCTGTACATCCAATGCGCGTCTGCCCATTAACGCTAATAGATCAGACTTCTTTCCAATAAACTCGCTTATGGCACCATCTTCTTCTAATAGGTAATATTTATACACGAGAACCAACCGGCTGTAAGACCCACCAAAATTGTATGGAGAGTTATAGGTTCGGTACTCCAGGCTTTCACGCGAAAGTAATGTCATCTTTCCTTCTTCTAACAGCTCAAAAAAAACAGGGGCACGATACCCGGTTGTGGCGTTGTATGGCAGAGAAAAAAATTGCCGATACTGACTGATCGTAAGATCAAATATTTCAAAAAATAAAACCTTGCGCGCTGTGTATGCTTCCACTACCCCAACTTGGGCATTATATTGAATCAGGTCTTGCTGCATATCGTACTTCACAAACCCTTTCAAGGTATCGCCTGAAACAAGTACAATCTTTCCTTCATGCCATTGTTCAAAAGCAAATTGTTGGTTTTGTGAAAAACCTGAAACTGACAGTAATGAAAATAATATGAATATCAGGCTCCTCGGTTTCATGGGTGTTTTAAAATAGTATGCCCTAATTTATCACGTTTGGTTTTAAGATATGTTTCATTGTGTGGATTTGGGGTAATCTCAATCGAGATATTATCAATAATTTCCAATCCGTATCCCATTAAGCCTACCCGCTTTTTTGGGTTATTTGTTATCAATCGTATTTTGGATACGCCTAAATCACGAAGTATTTGTGCCCCAACACCATAATCGCGCTCATCCATATCAAAACCAAGTTGAATATTCGCTTCAACGGTATCCAAACCCTGCTCCTGCAATTTATAAGCACGAAGTTTATTCATTAATCCAATTCCGCGCCCTTCCTGTTTCATATACAATACAACTCCTCTTCCTTCCCGATCAACCATTTCCATGGCTTGATGGAGTTGGGATCCACAATCGCAACGGCATGAACCAAAAATATCGCCTGTAGCACACGATGAGTGAACACGTACCAAAACAGGTTCATCCTTATGCCACGTTCCCTTCACCAAGGCGAGATGCGTTTCATGCGAGTTGGTTTGCTGATAAGCTACCAACTTAAAGTGGCCATGCTCGGTTGGCATATCAACCTCAATTTCTTTTCGAATGAGCGTTTCTTTCTTAACGCGATATTCCACCAAATCTTTTATAGAAACCAATGCTAACTTAAAACGTTGAGCCACTAACATTAAATCAGGCAAGCGAGCCATCGTTCCATCATCATTCATGATTTCTACTAAAACCCCTGCCGGTTTAAACCCGGCAAGTCTGGCAAAATCAATGGAAGCCTCTGTATGTCCCGTTCTTCGCAATACACCGCCTCGTTTTGCTTTTAATGGAAAAATATGACCAGGCCGGCCAAGATCTTCAGGCTTTGTATCCGGGTCCGCCAACGCACGAATAGTTTTAAATCGATCGTGCGCAGAGATACCCGTTGAACATCCATGCCCTATTAAATCGACTGATACTGTAAAGGGCGTTTCAAACGTTGCGGTGTTTTTTCCGACCATTAATTCAAGGCCAAGTTCATCGCATCGATCTTCAATAAGGGGTGCACAGATAAGTCCACGACCGTGCGTGGCCATGAAATTTACAATCTCGGGTGTAATACACTCGGCAGCACATACAAAGTCGCCTTCATTTTCACGATCCTCGTCATCCACCACAATAATTACCTTACCATTTTTTATTTCTTCAATGGCCTCTTCAATGGTATTCAATTTTATTTTTTCGCTCATAAAATTCATTCAGCACTGTAACGTTATTGATCTTGAAGTAGTTTCACATTCGGCAATACAATTCTACCAAGGCTTGATGCAAGCGTGTTCTTATAGCCATCGATAGTAGCATGTATATTCATTAACTCGTCTTGCTCTGCTGTTGCCTGAGTTTCTTTTATTTTTTGGAGATTATCGCTCAGCATCTTCAATACAATTCCCAATTTCATTTGCATGATTACTTTTAGTGCCGATTGCTCCAACTCATATTCGTCACCAATAACAATATGATGCTTCTTCCAACCTTCACTAATGAAATATTTTTGTACAAGAAAGCCCGAGACGTACGAGGCGGCAGCTTGTGGCAACGACTTCAGAAAAATATCCGGTTTTATAACGTTACCTTTTGCAACTTCAATCTTATACTGATCAACAATATCCTGATGAACGGGCACCTGAAAATCAACTTCCTGCGATTCTCTGAAAAGATATTCATACGCAAATTCATCTTCAGCCGTTCGCAAGTGCCCCTGATTTACTAAAACCTTTATAAACTCCTTTTCAAAAAGTGTTAATGATTCTTCGGCTGATACTAGAAAAGATTTAGAAAGCGTATGAATCTCTGAAAGTGTTGATGGAAGACCGTCTTCAACTTTAACCAAATTCCTATTGTCGGCCTTCGATTCCTGTGCTCGGGCAGCGAGCAGAATTTTCTTTACCTCAATACTCAAAACAGATAGTGGAATTTCTAGTTTTTTACTACACTCTTGCAAGTATACAGTTCGCTTTAACGGATCCGGTATCGCAGTAATGGAGGTAACAATATCACGTATTAATTCAGCCTTCTTTATCGGATCGCGCGAGGCGTCTGCCGTAAATAACTCGATCTTAAATGAGATGAAATCTTTTGTGTGATCTTTCAGGTACTGATTCAATTCAGTACTCCCCATCTTTTTTGAATAGCTGTCGGGGTCTTCACCGTCAGGCAGCAATACAATACGAACGTTCAATCCCCCCTTCAGTACTAAATCAATTCCACGCAATGCGGCTTTAATACCTGCGGCATCGCCATCGAAAAGTACCGTAACATTTTCGGTAAACCTGCGCATGAGCTTAATCTGTTCTTCTGTGAGGGCCGTGCCTGAAGAAGCTACTACATTTTCAATACCTGCCTGATGCAACGAGATGACATCGGTGTAACCTTCAACGAGGTAACAAAAATCGTGTTTGCGAATTTCATTTTTTGCCTGAAACATTCCATAAAGCACATTACTCTTATGGTATATTTCTGTTTCAGGCGAATTAATATATTTGGGCTGGTCTTTTTCTTTTGTTAGGATTCGTGCACCAAAAGCAATTATTTTTCCTGAAAGGTTCTGAACAGGAAAGATTACTCTTCCGCGAAAGCGATCATACGTTTTACCATCTTCTTTTTTTATAATCAAGCCGGATTTCTCAAGTGCGTCATTACTATAACCATTTTTTAACGCGGTCCTTTCAAGGCTATTCCATTCATTTAGCGCATAGCCAAGTTCAAACTTTTCAATGTTACGATCATTAAATCCGCGTTCGCGGAAATAACTCAAACCAATACTCCTACCCTCCTCATTTTTAAAAAGCAAATCCTTGAAATAGTCTTTTGCATAGTTCATCACGATATACAGGCTATCGCGCTCGCTTTGCGCAACCTGATCCTGCGGAGTGTTTACATCCTCTTTAATTTCAACACCATATTTCTTAGCCAGATATTTAATGGCTTCCATGTAGCTCATACCCTCATGTTCCATAACAAAAGTTATAGAATCACCACCTTTTCCGCTGCTAAAATCTTTAAAAATACCCTTGGAAGGAACCACATAAAATGAAGCGGTTTTTTCGTTTGTAAACGGACTTAGCGCTTTATAATTCTGCCCCGAGCGCTTTAACGAAATGAAATCGCTTACTACGTCTACAATGTCGAGACGGCTTTTTACTTCATCTATGGTATTACGGGAAATCATGCTTTCGAGGTAGGATGGCAGCGGTTTGTGGTCGGTCTTTAAGTGATGCTTAATTTAACAGTTTTTTCACCCTTCAATTTCCAATTTCTATCGTGTATTTCTCCAAAGATACCCAAGAGTGTAAGAGGTTAGAGCCAGGAGGAAAGAATTTTCAGGTTAATATTCAAAAATATGCCTTTTTCTAACCGCCAACTTCCAACTTCCAACTTCTGGCAATACTTTGCACCATGAATTTTACGGAAAAAGATGTTTTAGTGGCTCTTTCAAAGGTTGAAGATCCCGATTTGAAGCGTGATCTGGTAAGCCTGAACATGATTAAAGATGTAGTGGTTGCGACTGGTAAAATTAGTTTTACCGTTGTGCTTACAACTCCAGCCTGCCCGCTGAAAGAAAAAATCAGGCAAGATTGCGAAGAGGCTTTAGAAGCTGCCTTAGGAAAGGAAATTGAGATAGACATTACAATGACTTCTTCTGTTACAACTTCGCGGAATAACGCACCGCTGTTGCCAGGCGTTAAAAATATTATCGCTATTGCATCGGGTAAAGGAGGCGTTGGAAAATCTACTGTTACTACGAACCTTGCTGTTGCACTGGCAAAGGCAGGCGCCAAGGTTGGTTTGATTGATGCTGATATTTTTGGCCCATCCATTCCTACCATGTTCAACTGTGAGCATGAGCAACCTTCTGTTAAAGAAATCAACGGAAAGAACATTATTATTCCGTTGGAGCAATATGGAGTAAAATTAATGTCAATCGGGTTCCTTTCTCCACCAGACAGCGCTGTTGTGTGGCGCGGGCCGATGGCTAGCTCAGCCTTAAAACAATTTTTCAGCGATGCGCTTTGGGGCGAACTTGATTATCTGTTGATAGACCTTCCTCCCGGCACAAGCGACATTCATTTAACGATGGTGCAAACAGTACCGGTAACAGGCGCGGTAATTGTAACCACACCTCAAAAAGTTGCACTGGCCGATGCCACCAAAGGTTTGTCGATGTTCAAACAGCCTCAAATCAATGTTCCTATTTTAGGTGTGGTAGAAAACATGGCCTACTTTACGCCTGAAGAACTCCCGGATAATCAATATTTTATTTTCGGAAAAGACGGTGGCAAGAACTTATCAGAAAAATTTAAGGTTCCATTTCTAGGCCAAATACCGTTAGTACAATCTATTCGTGAAAGCGGTGATTCAGGCTTGCCGGCTGTATTAAAAGATGGCCCCGTGGCAAAAGCCTTTACAGATTTAGCGGAATCGCTGGCCCGACAAGTTGCCATTAGAAATGCTACCTTTGAGCAGACTCAAAAAGTTGAACTAAAAGTAGGCCTCAGCTAAATCCTATTTAAAGGAGAAAGCTAGTTAGCCTACATAAATACAATTCATGAATACAACGGCAACCATAGAAGAACTTACTCTAAAAATTGAAGCATCGTTAGATTCGATCCGCCCATATTTAGAAGCCGATGGCGGTAATGTAAAAATTAACCAGATTACTGAAGATCATGTAGTACGGTTAGAGTTTGTTGGAGCTTGCGGTACTTGCCCCATGTCAACCATGACTTTTAAAGCTGGGGTTGAAGAGGCCGTAAAAAGAGCTGTGCCGGAGATTAAAGGTATTGAGGTTATTAATCTTTCGAATTAGAACATAGACTTTAGAGTTGTTCACAACTCTAAATCTTCAATCTAAAATCAACCATCATATTTCAGGTTACTCTTCTTACCTTTGGGTGATTCATTTCATCCAATTGATACGCGTGCGGTTAGTTAGTCTCCTTTTACTCTTTTGCATTGTGTACTGCTCGCAAGTTCAGGCGCAAGAGCGGTGCGGTACAGTTCCGTACATGAAAAACCTGTTAACTAAAAAGGGAATTCCCCAACACACAAAAGAATTTGAAGACTGGCTGCAAAACAAAATAGCGCAACGAAAAAAACTCAACAAGTTACGAACACAAGCAGAACCGTATACTGTACCAGTTGTCGTTCATATTATTCACAATAATCAGGCAGAAGGAACGGGAATGAATATTTCTACGGCCCGGGTGCTATCGCAAATTCAAGTACTCAACGATGACTTTAAGCGATTAAATGCTGACGCTTCAAGTACACCGGCCGAATTTCAACCCCTTGCCGGAAGTCTTGATATTGAATTTGTTTTGGCAAAGCAAACCCCACAAGGCTTGCCTACCGATGGTATCGTTCGAGTAAATGGAGGAAAATCCTTTTGGTCTCCTAGCAAGGACGAGGAACTTAAAGCCAAAAGTTACTGGCCTTCAGAAGACTACCTGAATGTTTGGGTAACTAATTTAGCTTCACCAAACTTAGGGTACGCACAATTTCCTATATCAAACCTTCCAGGTCTTGAGGATTTTCAAAACACCCTAGCCATTACCGATGGTGTGGTGATTGACTATACTGTTTTTGGAGTTGGCTCGGAAGACGCTAATTATGATTGGGGGAGAACCGTTACGCATGAAGTAGGTCATTTTTTTGGGTTACGACATATTTGGGGTGACGATACCGATTGCACCGGAGATGAGGATTATGTAAGCGATACTCCCAACCAGGGAGATAAAACACTTGGCTGCCCTGCACACCCTGTGGCCAATTGCAACACTCCAAAAATGTTTCAAAACTACATGGATTATACCGATGATGCCTGTATGAACCTATTCACACAAGGCCAAGTTTCGCGCATGTCGTTAATTATAGAAGATGCTGATGTACCTAGAAGAAGTAGCCTGCTTTCATCACACGGTCTGGATGAACCTTTATGTGGCACAAATCCACCCGTGGATATTGCCATAACTAAAGTCATGCAGCCAGGCGCTGTTACGTGCAGCAATAATCCTGACTTAATTTTAACAATAAAAAATTTAAGCTGCCCAATTATTACGAGCATTAAAATTGAATACACAATAAACAATGGCGGAATCCAATCAACAACAGTGGAAGGCCTAAGCATTTATAATGATGGAAATGAACCAACCATTAATGCCGGTACATTGAGCTTAACTGAGGGTGAAAATATTATTTCAATTAATGCAACGTTAGTAAACGGTGAAACGGATACCAACCCTTTAAATAGTGATACCGTGATTACCATTGTTCGCAATACAACCTCCGATATTATTCCTTTACGAAAAAACTTTAACGATAATCTAGTTGGTTCCTGGACTGTGGCCAATCCACAAACTGGAATTTTATGGAATACAGACCAATCAAAAGCTCGTTTTCCTTCTGAACCAAACAATGGACAAGCGGGTGAAGAGTCTTGGCTGGTAAGTCCAGTATTAGATTTAAGTAGCATCACAAAAGCTAGTTTATTTTTCAACCTTTCATATTCCTGGAACGAGCAAGATGATGATCGCCTTAGGATATTGGCTTCTACTGATTGCGGAGATTCGTACTTCGAGCCATCGCCAAGTTTCGACCTCGTTGGCGATGAATTAAATAGTAATGATGCTAAGAAATTTCTATCGCTCAATGCGTTAGCCGGACTCCCGAATGTGCGCTTAGCTTTTGTAGGAACGAATGACCTAGGCAGCAATATTTATATCGATAATATTGAATTTTTTATTTCCGATGACCCCACGCCTATTGATCCGGAAAGCAAACTGTTTTCACTTTATTGGAATGAATCAGGAGGAGCCAACATAACTTTCAATTTACCCGAACGACAACAGGTTGGTATTTCAGTTGTTGACATCATGGGGCGTGAAACACTTCGTGGTATATTGCCCGACATTCTCAACCAAACTCTGCCAATACCTACTGGCAATGTTTCACCGGGCTTGTACATTATCAGGCTTCAAATAGCCAAAAAGTATTACCCTGTAAAAATTTATCTTTCTCCGTAAGTTGGTATACGTATTAGCTATACCTTAACACTTTACAACCTTAATACGTATCTTTAACAATAAATAATATTGAATGATTTTGAAGAAAAAAGTTGCCATCCTATATGGTGGTCGATCCGTTGAGCATGGTGTATCTGTAAATTCCGCGAAAAATATTTTTGAGTTTATTGATAAGGAGCAGTTCGAGCCCATCGCCATCGGCATCAGCAAAAGTGGTCAGTGGTTTCTTACTAAAACGGTAGATAAAGACATGGAGCAAGGTCAGGCACTGGGGTTGATTCTTGATCCGGATAAAGCAGGTTTTATTCTGCTGGCCAACAGCGACCGTATTAAAGTAGATATTATTTTTCCTGTTCTTCATGGTACCGATGGCGAGGATGGTAGCATTCAGGGGATGATAAAGGCGCTAAACATTCCAATGGTGGGAACGGGAGTACTCGGCTCGGCCATTGCCATGAATAAAATAGTAGCGAAACATCTGCTGAAAGAGGCTGGTATACCGGTAACAAAATTTCTTGCCTTTCATTTTAAAGATCAGAAGAAAATTAAATTCGATCTTGTTCGAAAAAAATTAGGGCTTCCGTTTATTGTAAAGTCGGCCAGCCTTGGTTCATCTGTTGGGGTAACCAAAGTGAACAAAAAAAGTGATTTCAAAAAAGCTATGGATGAAGCCTTCCGGTACGACCATGAAGTAATCATAGAAGAGTTTATTGTTGGCCGAGAAATTGAGTGTGCTATTCTGGGTAATGCGCCCGCGCTGGCTTCTAACCCCGGTGAAATTGTGATTAGCAAAGAATATGAATTTTATACCTTCGATGCAAAGTATGTTGATTCAGCTGCCGTTGAAATAAAAGTACCCGCTGAACTCACCAAAAGCGTTGCGAAACAAATTAGATCAGTTTCATTACAAGCATACCATGCATTGCACTGCGAAGATTTTTCACGTGTAGATCTTTTCCTTACAAAGCGGGGGAAAATTTATGTAAACGAAATCAATACCATCCCTGGTTTTACCAATTCCAGCATGTTCCCGATGATGTGGAAAGAACGCGGTGTTTCATTTACCGGGCTCATCACCTCGCTAATTGACCTTGCCTACGAACGGCACACCGCAAATAAACGCCTTCAACATAATTTTGAGTCCTCATTAAAATTCTGATACTGTATATTGCCAGCCTTAACTTCCACGCATGGGTTTTCTTAAAAAATATACCGCTACACTTGGGGGCCTGCTAATGAGCTTGCTGATAACCTCGGGAACGGTGATGCTCGGTATGATAATTTATTTTTACGTGTACCTACCCTCCGTCACCAATCATGGCGAAACCATTACAGTGCCCGATGTAGAGGGAATGAAGCTAGAGAGACTCGAGGAATTTCTAGTAACACGCAATTTACGGTATGAAGTAAGTGACTCCTCGTATTCAAACGAACATCCTCCGCTTACGGTACTTAAGCAATACCCGTTTGCAGGTTCCAAAGTGAAAGAAAACAGAGTAATTTATATCTCCCTTAATCGGGTAACTCCGCCTTCTGTACCCATGCCAAACCTGATCGATGGATCACTTATCAATGCTGAAGTACAATTAAGAAGTAATGAATTAAAACGCGGCCGAATTCAATTAATTCCAGGGCCCTTTTTACACGTAGTGAAAGAGATGCAATACCGTGGAAATAAAATAGAACCCGGCATGCGCATAACAAAGGGCTCTGTTATCGACCTTGTTGTTTACGATGGCGGAAGTAATTCGCTAATCACACCAGACATAATGGGGTATTTGTTGGAAGATGCCAAATTCGCAATTTTTGGATCAAATCTTAGTATCGACATTGAAGTTGTTGGCGATACCATTGGCCTGGAGGTCGTTGTGCTCAAACAAAAGCCTTTGTCGAATGAAAATATTAAAGTAGGCGACATCGTTAAGGTGTGGGTAGGTACGGCAGGCACTGAATTACCCGATGATGATGACAAGAATTCCGGTGAACAGAATTAACAATTTGAAATTTAGACTCCTCTATATTGTATTAACATGGTTGCCACTTAGCGCATTTGCACAGCTTACGGAACAGCCTCTCGAAAAAAGAATTACTCCCCGTAAAACTTCTTCCGCTAAGATACAAACTGCGACCCCTTTAGCACTTCCATTTTGGGATGACTTCTCTTTTACTACAGAAGATCATGCATTGGATTCACTGTGGATTAATAATTCTGCGGTGCTGGTAGGTAACGGCCAGGGGGTTAATCCACCAACAATAAATGTAGCCACTTTTGATGGGCTAAAAGCAAATGGAACACCGTATAGCCCAAGTCCTACCGATGAATTTGATTTCGGCTATCGGGATACACTTGAGTCGCAGCCGATTAAAATGACAGACGTTGCAGACTTTCTTCGCAATTCTGTTTTTTTAAGTTTCTACTATCAAGGGGGTGGAAACGGTGAACGGCCTGATCCGAAAGATTTTCTTCAATTGGATTTTAAAACTAACACGGGATCAAACACTTGGGAAACTGTTGCCAAATTCGTTGCCGATAGCAATTTTGATCCGGATATTTTTTACGATACACTCATTCAAATAAACCTGAATATGACTAAGTTTAATCACGATGATTTTCGCTTCAGGTTTATTTCCTTTGGGCGGAAATCGGGACGTTACGATGCCTGGCATATTGATTACGTTTACCTAAACAAAGGCAGAGATGAAAATGACACATCGCGACCCGACCGTGCGATAACCTCAAAACTCACCACTCTTTTTGATGGATACTATGGAATTCCAAAAGTACATCTTGACTCAAGCCGAACTATTAGCGCACCACAATTCGAAGCCTATAATTTAAGAGCAGGAGATCCTACTACTACTACATATCAAATTATTGGCACCTTCACCAACTATCACAATGGAGTTTCAACATTAAACTCAACGCAAATCGGCCCAGGCTTACCTGGCATTAATGGAAGCGATGCAACTTTTGAAGCACTCAGCAGAAAATTAGTAACCCTCCCCTATCTCCCCGACCCAGATACTCAATTTGATTACACGGCTGACTCCATAAAAATAAAACTCAACATTAAAGTATTTGCCGATGATGTCTATGATGTAGATACCGGTATATATTCTGAAGATTACGACTCGGCCAAGCATTATCCAATCGATTTTCGGGCAAATGATACTACCAGCCAGTCGTATACCATCAAGGATTACTATGCCTATGATGATGGTGTGGCCGAATACGCGGTAGAATTAACCAACACAGGTAATCAATTAGCCTATCTGTTTAAAATGAAGACAAACACACAAGATACGATCAATGGATTGTTCATCAACTTTCCACTGTTTAGCGGAGCAAGGGCAGATAATGTTGATATTTTTATCTGCGAAAGCAAAAACGGTTCACCGGGACCCGTCCTATACGAACAAAATATTTCAATAACACATTCAGGTAACAACGCTTTACCATTTGTGCTCTTAAGCGAAGGTGTTATTGTAAAAGATACATTTTTTGTTGGCTATCGTGAGCCATCGCAAGGCCACGTACGTATTGGCCTCGATAAAAGTAATGACACCGGTAATCGATTTTATTACAAAATAAATGAAACAAGTGCCTGGCAAATCAATGATAGAATTAGCGGAAGTTTACTGATTCGGCCTCGCTTTGGTACCGGGCAAATCCAAATCGTTAGCGGTGTGCCCGAGGAACAACGATTCGGATCAATCTATCCGAACCCCAGCAGTGGAGAATTCTATTTAAAAGGTACTGTAAACCACATTCAGGTTATCAATCTGGCAGGTCAATCGGTAAACTTTACAGTTGAAGATTTTAACGATGAAAAGCGTATTAACATGACGGGCGCACCCAGTGGAATTTATGTGATACGTTATAGGGCTGGCTCTAATTTATTTACAGAGAAAATAATAATCAGAAAGTAATTTATTCCGTTTAATTTTTACAAAATATGAGTATTCGTAATGAGTCCTAAATAATATTTGCTCGTCATTTCGCAGTCCGGCCACAGGCAGGACGGAGAAATCTCCTTATTCGCGTAACCCTCAAGGAGGTTTCTCCGCTCACCATCCTTCGTCAGGTTCGCTACGAAATGACGTTCATACTATTTTAGGGTTTGAAACGGATACACATATTTACAATACCTCGATTGGATTGGGAGTAAAGCAAATAATAAAAATTATAACTGCTATCCAGCCCAAAATTTTTCTATTTTCATCCAATGGCTCTTCAATATCGGTAGGCGGATGTTGAACTCCAATAAATCTTCCCAGCACGAACCCAAACAAAAGCCAGCCAGAATAGCCGTGCAGTGTTGGGTATAGCACGGTTAAAACAAATTGAGCAGCAAAAACCAGCAACGCATACATAATAGTATCGCGAACGGGCAAGTTAAGCCCCCGAAAACAGAAATAGAGAAATAGAATATACAACGGAATATACCATTGCAACTCATCCATTGGTCGTGAAGGATGAATATACTCAAGGCCCAGCCCCGCATAAAACATAAACCCGACAAAGAAACCAGAAGCCACTACCCGATGGATTTTAAACCCAACCAATCCATACAATACGTGCCCGCCATCTAATTGACCCACCGGCAACAGATTTAAACTAGTAAACACGAGTGCCAAAAAACCAGCAAACAAAAATGGGTAATGCATAATTTCATGCACATTTGGCATGCGCGAAGGGTCCGCGATGGTTTGTTCTAAAAATAAAAAAAGTAAATTCTTGCCAAGGGTAACATCTACAATACCTTCCTTTGATTGATAAACATGATCGGCATAGTTTAACCCATACTGCTCGTACTCCGGATGGATTTGATATATGTATTCGGCTGGCGGCAATGTTGCAAAACCATACATTAAAATTAACAGTGCCAACACAAACCCTGCTAATGGACCGGCAATACCAATATCAAAGTTTTGTTTCTTCGAAAACACTTTGCTGCGCAAGCGTATGATCGCACCCATAGTGCCAATCGACAATGGCATGGGTGGAATGGGTATGTAATATGGCAGTGACGCTTTTACGTTATGATACTTCGCAACAAAGTAGTGCCCAAACTCGTGCACCGTTAAAATTAAAATAAAGGGAATGGAAAAACTCATACCGCTTACAAAATCACTCCAACTAAACTCCACATAAACTGATTTTCCATACGTCCATTCAGCTCCAGCAATGGTTGTGGTGATAAACGTGGTTATAAAAAGAATAACCTGAATAATAATAGTTCGTTTCTCTTTAGTCATACTTGCTAAATATATCAAATACCTGGTCAGGATGAGTTATGTGAATCGTTTGGATGCCCAGTGACTTTGCCGCGTTAATATTTTCGCGACTGTCATCTAAAAAAATAGTTTGTTCTGCAATCATATTATTTTCTTTTAATACATGCGAATAAATATTCAGTTCTGGCTTTCTCATTCTAAGCTTATGTGAATAATACGCTTTATGAAAATGCCTCTCTAACCTAGTACCATTGAGCATAAAACGCTCAATATAGTTCAGGTGAATTGCATTCGTATTACTCAAAACAATGGTTTTAAAACGTTGCTTTAATGCTTCTAGTAATTTAAGCTTTGTGGTTGGTAGATTAAGTAACATGGCATTCCAACACCGGTCAATTTCAAAATCGGATGCATCCGTTGAAAAAATTCTTCGTACAGCATTCCTAAAATCAGAGTCGCTGATATCACCTTTTTCATACGCATTAAAATCAGGGTTTGAGGTATACGCCAGAAAAACATCGGGCATGGAAATGCCTGCTAATACAGCAAATTCAGCAGCCGTTTTTTCTGCCGATAAATCGACCAGTACACCACCTAAATCAAAAATGACGGAGGTTACACCTTTAGGAAGTGAAGTCACTGCAACGGATTGTTTATTATTTAAAACCGACACTCAATTTTTATATTTCTTCAATGATTTCAACTCACTCGTGCCCGCTTCCTTAATACTTACGGCAGCCCCACCACCCGATACAATGTTGAGTTTCAAAATGGTAGTTGCGTCTACAATGAATTTTTTAATTTCATATGCCATGGGGTTGTCTTTCCAATGCGCAGTAGCGGCATCGGAATAGACAGTAGCGGTATATTTTTTCTTCGCCTCCAGAAAATCAAGTTTCGCAAGTGCCGTTCTTTTGTTTTCATCGGTGATGGATCCCAGATACCACTCATTTTTTCCCTTTGCCTTACGCGCAATCGTTACGTAATCGCCAGGCTCCGCTTCCAGAATTTTTGTATCGTCCCAATCAACCGCAACATCTTTTATAAATTGAAAAGCATCGAGTCTCTTTTCATAAGCCGCAGGCAAGTCAGCTGCCATTTGTAAAGGGCTGTATAGGGTAACATACAAGGCAAGTTGCTTTGCCAGTGTAGTGTGAATTTGAAAACCGGTTGGCGATTGATTATTAAAAGGGCGCTGGCCAGCATAGTAGTCCATTTTTATTTCGAAAATACCGGGAGTATAATCCATGGGGCCGCCCATTAACCGGGTAAATGGCAAAATCGTTTCATGCTCAGGAGGGTTTCCTACACTCCACGCGTTGAACTCATTGCCACGAGCTGCCTCACACGCTAACCAATTCGGGTACGTGCGATGCAAGCCCGTTGGTCGAACAGGTTCGTGTGCATCCAACATGATTTTATACGAAGCAGTTTTTTCCGCCACTCTATTGTAATGATTCACCATCCATTGCCCATCGTGGTGCTCGCCCCGCGGGATAATGCGTCCTACGTATCCGGTCTTTACTGCATCATAACCATGATCTTTCATAAACGTATACGCCTCATCCAATCTTCTTTCATAATTACTTACAGAGGCAGAAGTTTCATGATGCATGATGAGTTTTACAGCCTTTAACTTGGCATAGCGCTGAAGTTCATCTACATCAAAATCGGGATAGGGACTTACAAAATCAAAAACTTCCTCTTTCCATTGCCCAAACCAATCCTCCCAGCCAATGTTCCAACCTTCTACAAGAACACCGTCAAAACCGTGTTGTGATGCAAAGTCGATATAGCGTTTTGTGTTGACTGTATTGGCCGAATGCCTGCCGTTGGGTTTAAGTTTGTTCCAATCTGTTCCATTCAGTAATAAATTAGCGTCATCCGAATAGTTCCAGCTTCCAATTCCTACGTGCATCTCCCACCAGATACCCACATACTTAGTTGGTTTAATCCAGTCTGTATTTTCAATTTTAGAAGGTTCATTTAAATTTAAAATTGTTTTGGAGGACAAGAGGTCAACAGCTCTATCACTCACCAGAATAGTACGCCAAGGTGTGTTGCTTGGCGTTTGCAAATAGGCTTTATTACCGGTGGCATCGGGTACTAAGTGTGAACTAAGTTTTAAACTACTGTTGTCAATCACTAAATTCATGGCTGGATAATTTAAAAGTGCCGCTTCATGAATGTTGATATAAAGCCCTTCATCAGATTTCATCATCAGTGGAGTCTGCACCCCGCCAGGAATTACGGTTCGTGTACTGATTTCATCGGCTGCACGGCTGCGTGTATTGGCATCTATTTCACTTAATTTTGTGGTAGAGTAAACATATTCGTTTGTATCATAATCGCCCGGTATCCAAAAAGTTTTATGATTGCCCGCCATAGCAAATTCTGTAAGCTCATTTTTTACAATAAAGTGATGTAGGTTTTGTTGCTTGGGAAATTCATAACGAAAGCCCAAACCATCATTGAAAAGTCTGAACCTTACAATCACCATGCGGGTTGTAGAAAGCTGTACCAGTGAAAGTGCCAATTCTTTATAATTGTTGCGTATATACTTCACTTCACCCCACACGGGCTCCCACATAGTGTTTTGCTGTGTAGAATCAATTTTTGAAATAGAGAAAATTTTAATCAAAGAGGAGGCTCCGGTCAACTCAATTCCTAGTTGGCTCGCGTTAATGACGTTTTTTGTTTTATACGCTAACGCATACAACAGTTGCCCATCGGGAGAAAGTGTTACAGTAAGTTTAAAATTCTTATCAGGAGAATAAAGTGTTTGCCCAAGAAGTGAATCTGCCGCAAAAAGTAAGGAACAAAGCAATATTATTTTTTTCATTGCAGTTTTTTTTGGGTTGAATTTACAGTTTGTTTTAGAGGATCGATAATCCTTATTGAGGTCCTATTACCTTACTTTGCACTGACACTAGGTTTTCATTAAATGCTTCAATAGCAAAATAGTACTTCTGCCCTACAGTAAGAGCACGCACTTCAAGCTGAGTTGGCTGATCTGCCCATACCTGGTATGTTTGGTATACTTTATCTGAAGCGATTCCCCAAAGAATGTTGTACCCTGTTGCCCCTTTCACTGCTTCCCAAGTGATGTTAGCATTGCGAGTATCATATTGCCGGATAGCCGTAAACTTAACAGGCGTTTTAGGCGCTTTTTCCGAGCTGTTACCAAACACCCGTATGTCACTAATAGCGAGATTAGGCGTGGGAACATACGTATTCTCAAATTTTAAATAGCGTGCGTCCACAGGTTTTTCTAATTCAATGTAGGCATTAGGTCTGTCCTCTTTTATACGAGAGTTATCGTATAGTACCGTCCAACTATTCCCGTCTTTAGAGGCATACATTTTAAACTGTATATAAACCGATTCATCATTGTCATAGATATCAGATTTATAATCCGTGTAGTTCAGTTGAAATGCCTTTATATTTTTGATTGATCCAAGATCCATCTGTAACCACTCACCATCATTATTTGTAGCGGCTACCCAAAATGTTCGCGGGTTCTCATCATTTACGTTATTGGCCTCCATGGCATCTTTAACAGATGATGCGGTGCACGTCTTCTTATACGAGAGTAGCATCCATCCCGTAAATAAGGATTCATCGTGGTTGATCGTTTTCCTAGCCAAATAATGCGGAAAGTCTCCAAAGCGTGTATTGAAATGCATATCTCCATCGGTATTGAACCCCCCGGGGAACATGGCAATTCTTCTTTCAAAATTCCAATTAACACCAACCCAAGGTGTACCGGTATTCCACCAGTTACCATAGTTATCTTGAAACGTGTTACCATGACCCGCACCCGTAACGAAGCCTCCAGGCTTATACGATATGGGATTGTAGTTTGCATAGGTAAATGATCCTAGTGGATCATCGCTCACATATGTTCCATTAGCATAAACATTAAACTCTGTTCCGGGCGCTCCGTATTGCAAATAGTATTTTCCTTTAAATTTAGTCATCCAGGCTCCTTCAATATATGGCGCAATGGTATCGCGGTGATCACGGCCAAAACGCTCCCATCCATGTAAGTCGGGATGCAGTGTCAATAAACCTCTATACTCTGATTTGTAGATGAGGCGTTTGCTTTTATCCAACTCTGCCCCGTACAACGGATAAATATTAGATGATCCCCAATACATATACCATTTATTCAACTCTTCGTCATAAAATAGAGCAGGATCCCAGGGACCCACTTCCTTCGGTAACGGAGGCAGCCAGCGATTATAAAAAGAAAGCTTTCCCGTCTCTGGTGTTGTCGTGTAAAAAATAGGACGTTGCTCGAACGTTGATTGAAAAAGATAAAGTGTATCGCGAACAGAAAGTGCAGCAGGTGCGCACATGTCTTCCAGGGGCCACCGTGAAGGTAAAATGTAGTTCCATTTAATTAAATCATTTGATTTCCAATACCCACCAGAAATTGTTACAAACAGGTAATAATCGCCTTTGTGATTAATGATCATCGGATCGGCACCGGATCGATATGATATATTTCGATTTACTTGCTCCCAGTTATAGCGATAGCCAATGTCCATTGGATTGCAATACGTTTTTTGATCAACTCGCTGTGCATTCGTATACGTAGTTATTAAAAGGAAATAGGCTAGTAGAGGGAAAAAAGATTGGGGTTTCATAGTGCGCGATTTTACAAAGCGAATGTCGAGTGCTTGTGCGAGAGTTCAAAGCCCTATAACTAAATGTGAGGAAATATCATTAATAAATTTATTTATTAATAAAATTAAATTGTAGCGATATTCGCCATATGAAAATAATTGGTAAGCCCCGACAATCAATTGCATTTTATTCAACAATACCCTGCCTTCTTTTGCTCTTTGCCTGTGAACAGTCAACGAATGAAAAAACTTCCAATATCTTTTTAGATTCACTCTCTCATAAAACCTTCAACTATTTTTGGGAATTGGCCGATTCTACCACAGCCCAGGTACCCGATCGGTGGCCAACCGAAAGTTTTTCAAGTATAGCGGCCACCGGTTTTGGGTTAACCAGTTACATCGTGGGTGTAGAGCGTGGTTATATTTCACGCAAGCAAGCGGCCGAGCGAACATTGAAAACACTTACTTTTTTCATTGAAGCTCCAAAAGGTGACAGCGTGGCCGGAGTGACCGGATATAAAGGATTCTATTATCATTTCATTGATATGAAAACGGGCCTTCGTTTTCAGCAAGTTGAACTCTCTACCATTGACACGGGTTTGCTAATGGCAGGCATTCTCTCCTCGCAGGTATACTTTGATCAGGATAATACAGCGGAAAATCAAATTCGTGCCTTCGCGGATTCATTATACCGCGCAGTAGAATGGGATTGGGCTTTGAACAAGGAGATTACAATAAGCATGGGCTGGCATCCGGAAAAAGGTTTTATCGATGCCCGGTGGAAAGGCTACAATGAAGCAATGATCCTCTATGTGCTGGCATTGGGATCACCCACATACACGATTCCGGCAGAGAGTTGGAAAGCCTGGACAAATACCTATCAATATGGAACGTATTTAGGACAAGAGCATGTAAACTTTGGTCCAATGTTCGGTCATCAATATTCGCACATGTACATTGACTTCCGCGGAATTTTTGATCCATACATGAAAGCAAAAGGATTTGATTATTTTGAAAACTCAAGAAGAGCTACCTATGCGAATCGCCAGTATTGTATCGCGAATTCCACGAGTTATGTTGGTTACAGCAAAAATATTTGGGGCTTAACGGCCTGCGATGGTCCTGGGAATTCAACTAAAATTAATCCAAACGTGGCCTTTATGGGATATAGTGCGCGCGGTGCGGCTCAGTGGTATGTGGAAGACGATGGAACCATAGCACCCACGGCAGCGGGTGGCTCTATACCCTTTGCTCCTGAAATTTGTATACCAGCGTTGGAAGAAATGTATACTAAATATGGCGATAGGATTTATGACCGCTACGGATTTAAAGATGCCTTTAACTGGACAGTACCGAATAAAGACGGAACCATTGGATGGGTTGATGTGGATTATCTGGGTATTGACCAAGGGCCTATTGTTATTCAGTTAGAAAATTACAGGTCTGAGTTAATCTGGTCGTTAATGAAGAAGAGTCCGTATATTCAATCAGGATTGAAAAAAGCTGGCTTTACAGGTGGCTGGTTAGATCAATAGTGCAGCAATGGAGAAACTGATTGGCGTATGAAAACGATAATCTCTTTTATTCTCATCTTCGTTATCCACGCAGCCGTGGCACAGGTTGCTGTCGTGGGAGACAGCCTCGATGAATATATTTTTACATTAAATGAGCTTACTTATTTTATCGATCCAGTAGATACTCTCACAGTAGAGCACGCCTCCTCACGTTCATTTGCTAATAAATTTATACGACACGATTCCTATCAAAATACCGATTTCCAAACCGGTGCTGCATACTGGATTCGCATGCCTGTACAGTATCATGCGCAATCTAAAAAAGTTTGGATTTTTGAATTCTATGATCAAACGATAGATCATCTTGAAGCTTTTGTTCCCCAGCGTAAAGGTGGATATCAACAATCTATTACAGGCGACCAATATGGATTTGAAAAAAGAACATTTCTACACAAGAATTTTGAAATACAATTGCCGAATCACGGTGATACTACCGTGTATTATTACTTCAAAGTGCGATCAGATGATTTTGCCGATATCCGCATTGCGTTTCGATCAATCGATCGCTTCATCTATTACGCACTAAATGAATACTTTTTATATGGAACATTTTACGGAATGATCCTTATCATAAGCTTGTACAACTTCTTGGTATACCTTGCCATTCGGGAAGTTAAACACATCTACTACATTTTTTATATTCTTAGTGTAGCACTCTATGCGATGAGCCTCGATGGCATCGGATTTCAATATATCTGGCCGGCCTTCCCTCAATGGAATAATGTTGCGGTAGGCGTTGCGCTCTTTTCATTAATTATCTGGGCTCTCATTTTTACAAGACAATTCTTAAGCACCCGGGCAAATGCATCTAAACTTGATAAAGCGCTCAAATGGATTATCATTGCCCGAACTATTTTATTTCTGGTTGCGCTGCTTTTCTATCCAAAACTTTTCTCTTATCGAAATATTGAAATCATTCCACTATCGCTCGTTTTTTACACCGGCATCATTGTTTGGTATGAAGGTTACAGACCGGCACGTTTTTTTGTAATTGCCTACGGAATATTATTTTCCGGTTTTTTCATCCGCATGCTGGTGTATTTAAATCTTTTGCCGTTTACCATTATTTCACATTATAGTTTACACCTGAGTTTCGCACTGGAGATGCTCTTCCTGACATTTGCATTGGGTGACCGTATCCGTATTTTAAAAGATAATCGTGATCGAGCGTTAAAACGGATTATCCTTCAACATGAGTTTAACATGGAGTTGAAAGATAAAGTGAACCGCGAACTGGAAAACAAAGTAAAGGAAAGAACGATAGAGCTTGATACCAAAAATTACCAACTGGAAGACGGCAATCAAAAACTTGAACGACAAGCCATTGAAATAAACCAAATCAACTCCTTACTGGATCTCGACAACTGGAAATTAAAAAACAGGATTAAAGAAGTTTTGACTGAACGACTACAGGAGAAAACGATGGATTATGATGAGTTTAAAACACTTTACCACGACAACCTCGCATGTTATCGAACATTGGAAAATCTAAAATGGAAGCATCAGTTTCAATGCCGGAAGTGTGGCAATCATAAATATTTTGAAGGCGCCCAGAAATTCGCACGAAGATGCACCCGCTGTGGCTACAATGAGTCCATAACGGCTTACACAATCTTTCACAGCATCAAGTTCCCGATCGAAAAGGGATTCTATATAGCGTACCTGGCTGTAAGCGGTAAAAAAGAAAGCACTTTGGAGGCACTTTCCCGAAGACTTGGTCTTGGATTAAACACCGTTTGGGGGTTTAGAACCAAGGTATTAGACCGCATTAAGGAGCTTGAAATGCGAGGCAAAAAGCCAACCACTACCCGATGGGAGGAAGTAATTGTTGAAAGTGTGCAAATTCATCAAAAAATGAAGGTTGAGGTCTAAAACGATGTTAAGACCTATTAAACGCAATCGTTTGAATGAGTAATGTTTTTATTGTATGAAAGAGATGTCTGATACCTCAGTTTTTATAAATTAATCGTTTGAAATCAATGTTTTTATCGAGTTAAAAAGTACCTTTAAAAACATCCTCCTCTAAGCAATAAAAGTGCTTTAAAACGAAAATATCTATTGTAAGTGCTTGCATTTACCAAACTTTAGTTTGGTAAAACATTGATTTAGCACAACTCTCTTTGGTTCATGCTTATGAAGAAAACTCTACTATTACTGTGTTTTTCGCTGTTTTTTGGAGCAAATGCTATCGCTCAAAGCCACACCGTTACAGGTAAAGTAATCTCTTCTGAAGACAAACAGCCCTTGCCTGGTGTAAACGTGATTATTCAAGGGACCTCGAAAGGTACCTCAACCGATACTAATGGAACTTACTCCATTGAATTAGTATCTGGAGAAAATACAATATCCTTCACCTTTATTGGATTTAAAACCCAGACCGTTGAAGTCGGGCAACGAGTAATGATCGATGTTGTTTTGGAAACTGATGCAACTGAACTGGAGGAAGTTGTTGTTGTTGGATACGGCATTCAAAAGAAAAGCGATATCACCGGCTCAACAGCCAATGTAAAAGGTGAAGAGTTAACAAAGCAACCCGTATTAACGGCCACACAGGCAATCCAGGGAAAAGTTGCCGGAGTACAAATTATTAGCAGTGGGCAGCCCGGAAGTTCACCCCAAATTAGAGTGCGCGGTATCAGTACTGCCTTGGCTGGCACAACCTCCTTATATGTAGTTGATGGAGTATTGACAGATGATATCTCGAATATCAATACGGCCGACATCGTGGACATGAATATTTTAAAAGATGCTTCCTCTGCTGCAATTTATGGTTCGCGGGGAGCAAACGGTGTGATTATTATTACAACAAAGAAAGGAGAAGCCGGAGGAGTAAAAGTTACCTACAATAATAACATTGGAATTCGGCAAGCTGCTAACCTGGTAGAGATGGCAGACAATGCAGAGTATAGCAATTATGCTCAAGCAGCTACCGGAGCGGCTCCCCCTGCCTCTTCTTACAATACGGATTGGTACAATACAATCTTAAGAACCGCCTGGCAACAAACTCACAACATATCGTTATCCAGTGGTAATGATAAAGCAACTTACTTACTGAATGTTGGCTATTTGAAAGATGAAGGAATTGTGATTGAAAATGAGTTTAAGCGATTAACTGTTCGCTTAAATGGTGATTATACAATCAGTGATAAAGTAAAATTCGGATTACAAACTTCTTACGGCAATAGTATAAACCAAAACGGCTTCAATAATATTGATATTGATGCTTATGGAAACATTGGTTCGGTATACAATGACGCATACCGAGCGGCACCGCTCATTCCGGATATTGTTGGTGGGCTCTACGGCAATACATCCGCCTATCAAAACGTTGGCAATCCGCTACTTGATGTACAGAATAATAGCATTGAAGTTAAAGAAAACCGACTTCAAGGATCAACATTTATGGATATTAAACCGCTTCCCTGGCTATCCTTTAGATCAACCCTTGGTGGGGATTGGAAGGCTTCACACAACAGAGGTTATTATTATGAATTTAATGAATCTGATGGAGAGACATTTCTAACTCCAGGTGGAAACCAATATGTCCGACAAAGTAAACTAAATGTTAAGCAGTCACAATCCTTTCGATGGGTTTGGGATAACATGGTAACCATGACTAAAAGTTTTGATAACCACAATCTAACATTACTTGTAGGAACTACCGCAGAGAAATATAGTCTTGATTGGACTTCAGCTTCACGATTGGATGTGCCTGCAGACCCAAGCCTTTGGTACATTGGTGTAGGTGATGCTAATACTTCACAAAATGATGGTGGCGGTGACGCCTGGGCAAGGAACTCCTACCTGGCCAGATTAAATTATGCCTACAATGAAAAATACTTATTAACTGCTACTGTTCGCAGAGACGGCAGCTCGCGATTACCAAGTCAAAATCGGTGGCAAGTATACCCATCCATTGGATTAGGATGGATCCTGACCCGAGAGGGGTTCTTTCAAAATCAGAAATTATTTGATTTAGTCAAGCTAAGAGCCTCGTACGGTAAAGTAGGTAACGATCAAATACCAACCGATGCCTTTACGCAAACTGTATCGCTGAATAAAGCTTATTCATTTAATGGAAGTGCGGCATCCGCTACCAATGGTGCTCAGATCAATCAAATTATTGACCCGAACATAACGTGGGAAATTACGGAAGAGTTCGATTTAGCAGTTGAGTTTGCCTTGTTTCAATCAAAACTTTCAGGGGAAATAAACTACTACAATAAAAAGGTTGAAAATGCTTTAATAAGGGTGCCTATACCAAGAACAGTAGGAGATGCCGATGGAGTAATTGTTACAAACGTTGCCTCCATTCAAAATAAAGGAGTGGAAGTAGTTCTAAATTGGAAAGATGACATTACAGATAATTTATCATACACCATTAGTGGTAACGTAACCTTTAATGATAATCAAGTTGTTGCACTCAATGGCGGACAAGCCATCTGGGGTGGTGGAATTGGAGCGGGACAAGGCTATACTACTTACACAGACAATGGATATGCTGTTGGTAGCTTTTATGTATTGAAAACAATAGGAGTCTTTAATTCAGTAGCAGAAGTAAATGCCTATACAGATGAAGATGGAAATTTGATTCAGGATAATGCCAAGCCAGGAGATTTTAAATATTTAGACAAAAATGATGATGGTGAGATTGATGATTACGATAGGGTGTTTGCAGGTTCCTATCAACCGGTTGCTTATTTCGGTCTTAACCTTGGCGTCAATTATAAAAACTTTGATTTCAGTGTAAGTTTTTATGGTAATGTGGGCAATGAAGTCTACAACGGCAAAAAAGCAGTACGCGTTGACGCAAGAGACAATGTAGAAAAAGATGTAGTATACAGTCGATGGACAAGTTCCAATAAGAGTCAGACAGAACCCAGGGCCAGCGAAGGTAATTTACCCGCATCCGATTATTTTGTTGAGTCAGGCGATTTCTTGCGAATTAATAATCTCACAATTGGTTATACGTTCCCGAACTCACTATTAGATAGAATAAAAATATCAAGCTTTAGAGTGTTTGTTACTTCACAAAATTTATTAACGCTTCAAAAATTTAGTGGCTTTACTGCTGAGCTACCGGGTGATCCAATTAATTCAGGTATAGAATTAAGTGCATACCCAACGACAAGAACATTTGCTATCGGACTAAATGTTGGATTTTAAATACAATTAGTATGAAGAATATCTTTTGGATAAAATTCAGCTTCCTTTTTTTTCTGCTTACCAGCATTACCATTTCATGTAGTGACAGTTTTCTGGATGTAGACGTGCAGGGTGGTGTTAGCACTACCTCCGATCCAAATCTTGCTCCAAAATTAGTAACCGGTGTTTATAATAGTTTGCTCCAAGGCGACTCTTGGGGCAATGGAGATGTGCACGGTTTTGCTTTCATTTCTGCCAGCAGTATTATGTCTGATGATGCTGATAAGGGCAGTAACCCATCTGATCAGGCTGTACCCGTAGGTGCCATGGATAATTTTACGTTAACCTCCACAAATAAATTTTGTGAAACACTTTGGAGTGGACATTATAACAGTATTGGTGCTGCTAACCAAGCATTAAAAGCATTAGCCGTGGCGTCCATTGATGATGAGGATAAAAATCAATTAACAGGTGAGGTTCGTTTTTTAAGAGGGTACTTATATTTTAATTTGGTACGTATGTATGGAGGCGTTCCACTTGTGTTAAGAGTTCCAGTAGATGCTGATGATGCCAATACCGATCCGGTTTTTCAAACTCGGGCTGAAGCATCTGTGGTGTATGACAGTATCATCCAAGATTTGCAATATGCAGTTGATAACCTGGCCCTCAGGGGAGCATACGATCCTGGTCACGCCACAAAAGGAGCCGCGCAATCATTGCTCGCAAAAGTCTACATGTATAGAGCTTCCGACCCAACAAACCCAACTCCGAATACCGATTGGCAAAAAGTTTTTGACTTAACCGAGACAGTAATAACCTCAGCAAAGTATTCGCTTGTCGATGACTACTCCACATTGTGGAGACAGTCCAGCGACAATAACAGTGAATCAGTTTTTGAAATACAAACTGGAGAGTTCAATAACGCTAATTTAAATCCAGATCTCTATACCATTTGTCAAGGAGCCAGACAAGGTGGGTCCGGTGGTTGGGATGACTTAGGTTGGGGATTCAATACACCAAGTACCAGTTTACTAAATGCCTATGAGGTAGGCGATACCCGGAAAGCAGGTACAATTATTTTTATTGATAATTCAGGAAGCCATGCCGGAACATTGTTGTGGGACGGGTTTAGAATACCAAGTTCAGACTCCGTTCAGAATCTCTATTATAATTACAAGGCCTATACCAGCCGAACAAAGGAACAGTATGCCAATAGTGGTGATAAAAACAGACCGAAAAATATTCGAATCCTTCGCTATGCCGATGTGCTGTTAATAAATGCCGAAGCTTCTGTTCATCTTGGTACGGGTGATGCTGATGGAAAAATTAATCTTATCCGCGACCGCGCAGGCTTAGCGCCAAAGGCTGGCGTTACCATTATTGATATCTGGCAGGAACGCAGAGTGGAATTAGCCATGGAGCATGATAGGTTTTGGGATTTGGTGCGCCAGGGGAATGCCGAGGCGGTATTACATGCAGCAGGTAAAACTAATTTTGTTGCTGGTAAGCATGAACTATTGCCCATACCAAGCTCTCAAATTCTATTAAGTGGAAATAAGTTAACGCAAAATCCTAGTTACTAAATGTTACAGGCACTATCCAAAATATTAAATTTTGTTGCAAGAGGTTCTCCGATTGTGTTGAACAGTAAAATTTTCTAATAGTCACAATTAATCAACTCTAAATTTAAAGTAAAATGAAAAAAACAATTAAGTATTTTCTAACAGGTAGTATAGCACTCGGTTTGCTAGCGTTTGCAGCGTGTGAAGATGAGAAGGCATTACCAAAAATTGACGGTTATAATAATTCAGATGAGGTTGCTGTTGAAAATCTAGTTGCCAAGTGGGCGCTTGACGGGACTGCTGAAGAAAGTATTTCAGGCGAAGTAGGAGTTGTAAGTAACGCAACATTTGCTGAAGGTAAAATTGGGCAATGCGCAGTACTCAACGATGGCTACATCTATAACGATGAGGTTACTGACTTGCATACCAAAATTACAGCTAGTCTCACCATTAGCGCATGGGTACAAGTTAGAAATAACGGAGGTACAGCCAATGAACACGCAACTGTAATTACTATGCTTACAGGCGATGTTACCACAACTCCAAACAATATAACACCAGGGGCAATTTTACTTGAGACGTCACACTTTAAAGCGGTCAGTGATACCTTCCGTGTAAAATCAGTAGTTGGAGTTCGTAAATCAAATGATGAGCACGGCCTTGAAGACAATGTAAACTGGTGGGGCATAGATAACATCTCTATTCCTAGCCAAATGGTGAAGCTTGAAGATGGCGAATGGATGCACATGGTTATGGTTTGGGACAATACAAATACCAAAGTTAGGCTCTATGTTAATGGTGAGGTTGCCACAAATCCTGAATGGGAAACTAAAACAGGTGCCAGCTTTGAAGCGCAGACTAAAATGGGAATGATCATTGGAGCGTTTCAAAATAATGTAGGCCTAAATGCTGCAACAGACTCTTGGGCAAAACCTATGAAGGGAAAAGTAGATCAAGTACGCGTGTACAATACTTTGCTGACAGCAGCAGAGATAACTGCGCTCTTCAAGTTAGAGGATGCCGGTCGCTAATTTAAAAGAAAAATAATTTCTTAGTCAAAGTAATGTAAGTACGGAGGGTTTCTGGAAACGGGAACCCTCCTATTTTCCAAGTGTAATTTTATGGCTTTTCGATTTTTTTTTCTCCTTTTTTCCATTGCACTATTGTCCTGTTCGGATGAAGGTGACAAATCAGAGACAGAAATGCTTTCCATTGCATCGCTTAAGATTGATGGCGTTGAGTCTCTCACGACAACACTTCTTAAAGACATATCACGAACTCCAACTTTTGAAATAACTTTTTCATCTCCAATCAATTCAGACTACGCAAATGCTGCGTATGTTGACTTCACTGGAAGTCAAGTATTTACGTACACACTCTCTTCTGACAATACGATACTAACGATTACTGCAACACAACCACTCGCTCATTTAACACGCCATATATTCTGGGTCTCCAATGATGTGATCGGCATTAAAGGTGAAGCGATGACAGATCAACTTAGTAAATATTTTTATACAGAGGTTGATCCAACTCCAAAATTTCCTGTTGTGAGCGATGATGAACTTCTCACATTAGTACAACAACAAACTTTCAAGTACTTCTACGACTTTACACACCCCGCCAGCGGCATGGCGCGCGAAAGAAATACTTCTGGCAATACCGTAACAACCGGTGGCTCAGGCTTTGGCATCATGACCCTGATTGTAGGCATGGAAAGAAATTTTATTACACGCCAGCAAGGGCTCGACCGCATGGATAGAATCCTTGACTTTCTCGAAACAGCCGATCGCTTTCACGGAGTTTGGCCACATTGGTTGAATGGAGATACCGGAAAGGTTATTCCATTTAGTTTAAATGACAATGGAGGAGATTTAGTGGAGACCTCTTTTTTAGTACAAGGCTTACTTACGTTTCGTCAATATTTAGATGCTGGTGTTCCGGCAGAAAGTACATTGATTGATCGGATCAATGTATTATGGGAAGCGGTAGAATGGGATTGGTACAGAAAAAATAATGAGAATGTATTATACTGGCATTGGTCACCCGACAAAGGCTGG
Source organism: Cyclobacteriaceae bacterium (assembly GCA_031395485.1). GTDB lineage: Bacteria > Bacteroidota > Bacteroidia > Cytophagales > Cyclobacteriaceae > UBA2336. The sequence goes on from JANNUS010000002.1 coordinate 122,180, forward strand.
ATTATGAATTTTGCCTTGTCAGGATACTTTGAAGAACAGATCACGTATTTTCTAGCAGCCGCTTCGCCCACGCATAGCATACCCAAAATTGTGTACAGCAATGGATATGGAAAGAATGGCGCGATTGTTAAGAATAATATATACGAAGGAATCACATTGCCATTAGAAAGCCCTGCTCCGCTTTTTTGGGTTCATTACTCTTACCTCGGACTGAATCCACATTTTTCAGATGATTATGCAAATTATTGGACACAAAATGTAAACGCTACCCTTATCAATCAGGCATACTGTATCCGTAATCCAAAAAACTTTGTCGGCTATAGCGATGAATGTTGGGGTCTTACCTCCAGCGATAACCAATCCGGTTATAACGCGCACTCTCCCGGCAATGATTTAGGAGTCATCACACCAACCGCTGCACTCTCTTCGTTTCCATACACGCCAACAGAATCGATGAAGGCATTAAAATTTTTCTATTACACGATGGGCGATAAGTTATGGGGCGACTATGGATTTTACGATGCCTTTAACATAACAGAAGGATGGACAGCAAGTTCTTATTTAGCTATCGACCAGGGGCCGATTATCGTAATGATTGAAAATTATAGGACAGGACTTCTTTGGAATTTATTCATGTCATGCCCAGAAGTATCAGTGGCACAAGCTGAGCTGGATTTTACGTCAAACTAAAAGATGATGCAACACAAGCATTCCAGTATTAGAGCCTACTACTTTAAATGTTACCAATTAATGATTTACACCACTAAATACATGAAACCAACCGCTTTGCTCTTTGTAGTTAGTATTGCCATAGCATCTTGCAACACAGCGCCTGATAAAAAGGAAAGTTCAATAAATAACAAAGTAGATTCTATCCTCAGTCTGATGACACTCGAGGAAAAAGTGGGGCAACTCACATTGTATACCAGCGATTACGATGTTACCGGGCCACATATTCGTGCAGGTTATAAAGAAGACCTGAAAGCCGGCAAGGTAGGTGCCATCTTCAATGCCCTCGGAGCAAACTATACACGAACACTACAGGAAATTGCAGTAAAAGAAACTCGCCTTGGTATTCCGTTGATGTTCGGATATGATGTGGTTCATGGATACAAAACAATCTTTCCAATTCCGTTAGGAGAAACAGCAAGCTGGGACTTAAATGCTATGGAGAAATCTGCACGCATTGCAGCGGAAGAATCTGCATCGGAAGGAATTCATTGGACATTCGCACCCATGGTGGATATTGCACGCGACCCTCGTTGGGGTAGAATTTCCGAAGGAGCAGGTGAAGATCCCTATCTCGGTACACAGGTTGCGAAGGCAAGAGTAAAAGGATTTCAGGGTGACCTGAATTCTCCCAGCAACGTATTAGCCTGCGTAAAGCACTATGCTGCTTACGGTGCACCTCAGGCTGGAAGAGATTATCACACGGTGGATATGTCGGAGCGAATGTTGCGAGAAGTATTTCTTCCCCCCTATAAAGCTGCCATTGATGCCGGAGCCAAAACGGTAATGACTTCGTTTAATGAGCTAGATGGTGTGCCCGTATCCGGTAGTAGTTTTTTACTGACTGACATCCTCCGGAATGAATGGGGCTTCAACGGTTTTGTTGTTACCGACTATACTTCCATTATGGAAATGATCTATCATGGGGTGGCTGATGATACCGCCTCTGCTGCTGCATTGGCCATCAATGCAGGTGTAGACATGGATATGCAAGCTGGATTTTTTCAAGAGGCTCTGCCAGAGTTAGTGAAAAAAGGAATTGTAAAAGAAGAGACAATCAATGATGCTGTCCGCAGAATTTTAAAGAGAAAATTTGAACTTGGCTTATTTAAAGACCCCTATCGCTATTGCAATAGTGAGCGTGAAAAAGAAACGATAATGAAGCCTGAGTTTCTGGCGGCTTCGCGTGATATAGCGAAACGCTCCATTGTCTTATTAAAGAACAGTGCTAATACTCTCCCGCTTTCAAAAGAAATTAAAAAACTTGCAGTGATAGGTCCGCTGGCTGATTCAAAAAAAGAATTGCTTGGCTCATGGTCGGCACAGGGCGATGCTATGAAGTGTATCAATGTGCTGGAAGGAATCAAAGCAAAAGTATCACCCGGTACTCAAATACTTTTTGCGCATGGCAGCAATATTAATGATGATACAACAAAATATTTTGCCGAAGCCATCCGTATAGCAAAACAAGCCGATGTTGTTATACTCGCAATAGGAGAAGCTGGATGGATGAGCGGTGAAGCTTCTAGCCGCTCGGAAATTGATCTGCCAGGTGTTCAACAGCAATTAGCTAATGAAATTATGAAAACAGGAAAACCGGTTATTATTGTATTGATGAATGGCCGCCCGCTTGCCATTGCCGAACTGGATGAGAAGGCTGATGCTATTCTTGAGACCTGGTTTTTGGGCACACAGGCTGGCCATGCTATTGCCGATGTTCTTTTTGGCGACTACAATCCTTCTGGCAAACTTCCAGTAACATTCCCGCGCTCGCTCGGTCAGGTTCCTATTTTCTACAGCATGAAAAATACAGGCCGTCCGATGGAGGTAGATCCCTATAATAAATACACTTCTAAATACCTTGACGAATCCAATTATCCGCTTTACCCTTTTGGGTATGGATTAAGTTACTCCAACTTTTCCTATGGAGATGTTACCTTGGATAAAAATACTCTTACGGTAAACGACAGTATTACGTTACGCTGTACGATAACCAATACCAGCTCCATTGCCGGAGAAGAAGTAGTTCAATTGTATGTTCGTGACATGATAGGGAGTGTAACGCGGCCGGTAAAAGAATTAAAAGGCTTTGAGAAAATTATGATTCAATCAGGTGAAAGCAGGGAAGTGAAATTTTTATTAAAAAATTCTGACCTTTCTTTCTATAGAAAAGATATGACCTTCGGTAGCGAGCCTGGGGAATTTGTTGTGTATATAGGCGGAAATTCGCGAGATGTGAAGTCCGCTAAGTTTAATTTACGCTAACGATATAGCTGCTTTAATTGGTGGTAGCTTAGCGCAAAAGCACATCACTAGCAATTGATTATCGTTGTGAATTAAAAATCAAATCCTTAACATTGCAGCCTCTTTTACTTATTTGTTAAAAGGAACCCATAGCTCTCCCGATAGCTATCGGGAGGGTTAGAGCACTTGTAATTTCGGACCCATAGCTCTCCCGATAGCTATCGGGAGGTTAGAGCACTTGTAATTTCGGGCCCATAGCTCTCCCGATAGCTATCGGGAGGTTAGAGCACTTGTAATTTCGGGCCCATAGCTCTCCCGATAGCTATCGGGAGGTTAGAGCACTTGTAATTT
>JANNUS010000003.1:0-56676 GCA_031395485.1 Cyclobacteriaceae bacterium
GTGGGAAGAATTAACAGCAAAAGGCATCATGGCTAAGGATAGCATGGAATACAATGAGTCGAGCATAAAATCGCTTGACTGGCGGGAGCACATCCGACTTCGCCCAGGGATGTATATCGGTAAGCTTGGTGATGGTTCAGCCAAGGATGACGGTATCTATGTGCTCGTCAAGGAAGTCATGGACAACTGCATTGACGAACACATGATGGGCTATGGAAAGACCATCGACATTAAAATAACCGATCAGAAAGTAGTGGTTCGCGATTATGGCCGCGGTATACCGTTGGGGAAAGTCGTGGATGTGGTTTCCAAAATCAACACGGGCGCCAAATACGATTCAGGCGCTTTTCAAAAATCGGTGGGATTGAACGGGGTAGGTACGAAAGCTGTTAATGCTCTCTCCAACTATTTTAAAGTACAAGCTTTCCGCGATGGGCAAACCAAACTTGCTGAATTCAAGAAGGGTAAACTAACGAATGACCCCAAACAGTCGAAGAGCTGTGAACGCAATGGAACACTGGTAGAATTCGAACCGGATGAATCCATGTTTAAGAACTATCACTTCATTCCGGAGTACCTGGATGACTTGATGTGGAATTATGCTTTTCTGAATGCGGGGCTTATCATCAATTACAACGGACAAAAGTACTATTCGAAAGAGGGTTTACTCGATTTGCTAAAGCAGAAGATCGATGCCGAGGAATTAAGGTACCCGATTATCCATTTTAAAGGAGAAGATATTGAAGTAGCGCTTTGTCATGGAACCCAATATGGAGAGGAATACTATTCATTTGTTAACGGGCAAAACACAACACAAGGAGGAACGCACTTAGCTGCCTTTCGTGAAGGCATTGTAAAAGGTGTTCGTGATTTCTATAAAAAGGATTTTGATGCTTCGGATATCCGCGCCAGCATTGTTGCGGCAGTTGCTGTGCGGGTTCAAGAACCTGTATTCGAATCACAAACAAAAACCAAGTTGGGTTCCACAAACATGGCACCGGATGGTCAATCGGTGCGTGGCTTTGTTGGAGATTTTGTATCGAAGGAGCTAGAAATTTATCTACACAGAAATTCCGCTACAGCTGATGCGCTGTTAAAACGTATTTTGCAGTCGGAGCGTGAACGCAAAGAAATTGCCGGAATAAAGAAGCTTGCCAATGAGCGTGCGAAGAAGGCAAACCTTCACAACAAAAAATTACGCGATTGTCGTTATCATTTTGATGATCAGAAAGGGGAGAAGGGAATGGAATCTGTGATCTTCATTACGGAAGGAGATTCTGCCAGTGGATCAATCACTAAATCACGGGATGTGGAAACGCAAGCTGTATTTAGTTTGCGTGGTAAGCCCTTAAATTGTTATGCGCTTACCAAGAAAGTAGTGTATGAGAATGAGGAGTTCAATCTTCTTCAACATGCCTTGAATATTGAAGATGGAATAGAAGGACTTCGCTATAATAAAGTAATTGTCGCAACCGATGCAGATGTTGATGGGATGCACATTCGCTTGCTGTTGATGACGTTCTTTTTGCAATTCTTCCCTGAGTTAGTAAAAGCAGGCCATGTATTTATTCTCGATACTCCATTGTTCCGGGTTCGAAACAAAAAGGAAACTATTTATTGCTATAGCGAAGAAGAAAAGCAAGCTGCCGTGAATAAGTTGGGAAGTAAACCTGAGATCACACGATTCAAGGGTCTTGGAGAAATATCACCGGATGAGTTTGGTGCATTTATTGGAGAAGATATTCGACTCCAACCCGTATTGATAGGCAAAGAAGGGCACCTGAATAAGATTCTTGAATTCTATATGGGTAAGAATACACCCGATCGTCAGGAGTTCATTATTGATAATTTGAGAGTGGAGTTGGATAAGGTAGAGGCGAAGGAAGTAGTTGAAGAAACGGAACTGTAATCTCTGACCTCGGTCTGTGGGAACACAGTCCACGGAAAAGAGAAACAAAAAAAATGTAATAGGGATTTGAATTGATATTTTTTAACTGGGCATGAGCAAAAAGAAAACATCAAAGGGAAAACCAGGAAAGTCAAAATCAAAGGATGAGAATGGCGATGATGTCGTTCACACCATTGCGATCGATGGCATGTACGAAGACTGGTTTCTCGATTACGCCTCGTATGTAATATTAGAGCGCGCAGTGCCGCGCATTGAAGACGGATTTAAACCTGTGCAACGCAGGATCATGCACTCGCTGAAGGAGATGGACGATGGCCGCTTTAACAAAGTGGCGAACGTGATTGGTAACACCATGCAGTTTCACCCACATGGTGATGCTTCTATTGGTGAGGCGATCGTAAACATTGGTCAGAAAGATATTCTCATCGAAACCCAAGGTAATTGGGGCGATGTGCGCACAGGCGATAGCGCTGCTGCACCACGTTATATTGAAGCACGCCCTTCCAAGTTTGCGTTGGATGTAGCCTATAATGCCCAGACTACCGAGTGGCAATTGTCATACGATGGACGCAAGAAGGAGCCTGTTACGCTGCCCGTTAAGTTTCCATTGTTGCTAGCACAAGGAGTGGAAGGCATTGCGGTAGGACTTTCTACAAAAATCCTTCCTCACAACTTTAATGAGCTGATCAAAGCATCCATTGATGTATTGAAAGGGAAGAACCCCAAGATATATCCCGACTTCCCAACAGGCGGTATTGCCGACTTCTCCGAATACAATCAAGGCCTTCGAGGAGGCAAAATTAAGGTCAGAGCCAAGGTTGACATCAGTGATAAAAAAACACTGATTATCAAGGAGATACCATTCGCTACAACAACTACTTTTTTGATGGAGTCTATCGTGAAGGCGAGTGAGAAGGGGCAGATCAAAGTGAAGCAAGTGGTAGACAATACGGCTAAGAATGTTGAGATTCAAATCCATCTTCAGCCTGGGCAGTCGCCTGAAATTGCATTAGATGCACTGTATGCCTTTACGGATTGTGAGATCAGCATTTCGCCAAACTCATGCGTGATTGTAGAGGATAAACCTAAGTTCTTGCCGGTAGGTGAAATACTGAAATACAATACCACCAATACCGTTCAGCTACTCAAACAAGAGCTTGAAATACGCAAGGCTGAGTTGATGGAGAAAATTCTCTTCTCATCCCTTGAAAAGATTTTCATTGAGAACCGCATCTATCGCGACATTGAAGAATGTGAAAGTTGGGAAGCGGTAATCACCACCATCGATAGAGGACTTAAGCCTCACAAGAAGAAATTCTATCGCGAAATTACCCGCGATGATATTGTTCGCTTAACAGAAATTAAGATCAAACGTATTTCTAAGTTCGATGCCTTTAAGGCGGATGAGTTGATGCTTGATCTTGAGCAAGAACTGAAGGAGACTTTACATCACCTCAAGCACTTAACAGAATATGCTATTGCCTATTACCAGAAACTGTTAGATAAATATGGTAAGGGCAGAGAACGCAAAACTGAAATCAAGAGTTTCCAGTCTGTTACGGCTACAGAAGTAATTGCGATAAACCAAAAGTTGTACGTGAACCGTACCGATGGCTTTGCCGGATTTGGATTGAAGCGTGATGAATACATCTGTGATTGCTCCGAGCTTGACGATATTATCGCTATTCGCAGAGACGGAAAAGCATTTATCGCGCGCATTAAGGAGAAGGTATTCATGGGGAAGGACATTCTCTACATTGGTGTGTGGAAGAAAGGTGACGACCGCATGGTATATAACCTCATCTATTCCGATGGTAAGAGTGGCAAAGGCTTTGTGAAGCGCTTTACCATGCCTGGTGTTATCCGCGATAAGGAATATGATTTAACACAAGGGCATCCGAATTCGATTATTCATCATGTAACGGGTAACCCTAACGGTGAAGCAGAAGTAGTAGAGGTGAAGCTCACGCAATCCAGCACGGCACGTAAAAAGATATTTGAATACGACTTTGCCGACTTAGAGATAAAAGGTAAAGGATCAAGAGGTAACACGCTTACCAAATACCCAATACGCAAGGTGGATTTTGTTCGTGCAGGAACATCTACCCTAAGCAAGCTTGACTTATGGTACGATGAAGATTCAGGGAGACTTAATAAAGAGAAGCGCGGCAAGTACATCGGTAAGTTTGATGGTGATGACCAGATCATTGCATTCATGCGCAATGGTTCTTATAAGATCACCAGCTATGAAGTAACGAACCGCTATGAGCCGGAGAAGACGCTGGCTGTGGAGAAGCTCAACCCGAAGAAAGCAATCTCGGCTATCTACATAGATGGTGACAGCAAGCAATACATGGTGAAACGCTTCTTGATCGAAACCAGCACGGCCGATAAGGAGTTTGGTTTTATCTCTGAAAGCATTGGTTCACGCCTGGTGTTGGTAACAACTTCTGAAACGCCTGAAGTGGAGATGGAGATTGTGAAGGGTAAAGACAAGGAGAAGCTAACCGAGACCATTAACCTAGAGGATCTTATTGATGTAAAAGGGTGGAAGGCGTTGGGTAATCGACTCAGTCAGCATAAAGTCACGAAGGTGAGCCTTACAGAAGAACAGGAAGACACGGGACTTGAAGAAGGTGATGACGATAACGACCTCATCGATGAAAAGGCGACAGCATCCGGAAAGGGAAGCGAGTCGTCAAAAAAAAAAGAGTCCTTCGACAAGGCTCAGGACGAGCCAGCAGCAATCGAGGAGGACGGACAAGCAGCCCTCTTCGCACCTCCGGAAAAGCCAAAAGGGCAAGTCCAAAAAGCAAGCCCGCCAAAACCAAAAGTCAAAGTCGAGCAAGCGGCCCTCTTCGGGGGAAGTCCAAAAAAGCCGGAAAAGGAAAAAGTAAACGTTAAGCCTCCTTCAGGTAAAAAATCTAAGGATGAAAAAGGCTCAGATAAAGCGTTTGGTGTAGGTGAGACGATTGAGTTGGAATTGTAAATGATTGACTTCATTTCTGCAAAAGTTTATATTAAGAAAACACCATCTTATGAAACACTTTATTGGTTTTGCTTTCATCCTTCTGTTCGGTATTCCTGTGTTTGCCCAGGAGGAAAGTTTTCCGTGTAAATGTTGCAATGCTGAACTGAAAGGATTGGCCGAAGGAAAGAGAATTGAAAGTCTGTATGTTCATGGATGCAGTGGCGTGGGGACAGGGCCGATGGCCTCTTCATTTCTCAAGCCCTCAGGTACTGAGCCGAAGGTAATAGAAGTTGAAGGTGAGGTACCTGACTATAGTAAATTGGAAGCATGGACATGTACCTATTCACCGGGAAATGTAACTGATGGGGACACAAAGACGGCTTGGGTCGAGGGTATGACCGATTACGGCATTGATGAAATACTCATCATATCGTGCGTTGATCTTAAAAAACCCATCCAGATATGGGCAGGGTATGGAAAGTCGGCAGTAATTTTTACGCAAAACTCCCGCCCCAAAAAAATTAAGTCTATGATCGTACAGGCAGAAACACCTGGCTACACGCAGTATGGAACTGTGTACTATAACCTGAAAGTAGTAGCCCAGGTTGAGACTGAATTACGGGATGAAAATCAGTTTCAATCACTAACCATACCGACATTCGAAATAGTTTCTTACCTGAATAAAGAACAGAATTCATATGTCGATTATAATTATTTTCTGGCTATTCAAATCTTGGATGTGTATAAGGGAACAAAGTGGTCAGATACATGTATCTCAGAAATTAAGAACAGCGTCAGTACACCAGAGCGTTGATATCCTAATATTTTTACTTCTTAAACTTCTCCCGCAACAGCGCCAACTTCTCTTCCATACTCATCTCTTTCTCTTTCGGCTTGGAAGGTTTGTTCCGATAGCTATCGGGACGTTTAGTACTTGAAGAAGGTTTTGATATTGATTTGCCCTTCGGTGCAGACTTCTGTTGCGTTTGTTGTGGAACCTGATCTGCAAATGGATTGGCCTTCATGGATAGTCCAATGCGCTTTCGCGGAACATCTACTTCCACCACAATAACTTTTACTTTCTGCTGAACCGTAACGGCTTCTTTAGGGTCTTTGATAAACTTGTCGGCAAGGTGGCTGATGTGCACTAGGCCATCCTGATGAACTCCGATATCTACAAACGCGCCAAAGTTGGTTACGTTGGTAACAATACCGGGCAGGCTCATGCCAATCTTTAAATCGGCAATGGTATTCACGCCATCGGTGAAGTTGAACACTTCAAATACTTTACGCGGATCGCGCCCTGGTTTTTCAAGTTCGGTAACGATATCCGTTAAGGTTGGCAAGCCTGTTTTTTCTGTAATGTATTTTTTAAGGTCGAGTTGCTTGCGTAATTCCACACTGGTCATTAAATCTTTAATTGAACAGTTCAGATCTTTCGCCATCTGGTTTACAATGCTGTAGCTTTCAGGATGGACAGAGCTTGCATCCAACGGATTTTCTGCTTCGTGAATGCGCAAGAAACCTGCAGCCTGTTCAAACACTTTCTCGCCAAAGCGCGCCACCTTCATCAGACCATCGCGACTTTTGAATGGCCCATTTTGATTTCGGTATTCAATAATATTTTTAGCGAGCGCAGGACTTAATCCTGAAACATAGGAGAGTAATTCCTTGCTGGCGGTGTTCACTTCAACGCCAACCGAGTTTACACAACTTACCACCACATCATCCAAACCTTGTTTTAGTTTAACTTGGTCAACATCGTGCTGGTACTGACCAACGCCAATGGATTTAGCATCAATCTTCACTAGCTCAGCCAATGGATCAACCAATCGTCTACCAATCGAAACAGCACCACGAACCGTTACATCTTTATCCGGAAATTCTTCTCGTGCTACATCCGATGCTGAATACACAGAAGCGCCACTTTCATTCACCATCACAATAATGATTTTATTGGATAGCCCGAGAGCTTTTACAAATGTTTCTGTTTCACGACCTGCAGTTCCGTTACCAATCGCAATTGCTTCAATGGGAAATTTTTTGCAAAGGCCTTTAATCAGCACACCAGCTTTAACAGCTTCACGCTGCGGTTCGTGCGGATAGATCACATCGTGATGAAGTAGTTTTCCTTGCCTATCGAGACAAACGACTTTGCACCCACTACGAAAGCCAGGGTCAAGTGCTAATACATTTTTCTGCCCGAGTGGTGCCGTCAATAAAAGGTCTTTTAAGTTGGATGCAAAAACTTTTGTTGCTTCTTCATCCGCCTTCATCTTTGACTCCATCCGGATTTCTGTTTCGAGAGAGGGGCGGAGTAAACGTTTATAGCTGTCTTTAACTGCCAGCGATACTTGTTCTGCAGCAGCATTCTCACTCTTTACAAATTGACGCTCTAACAGACTAATGGCAGATCCCTCTTCCGGCAAAATAACCAACGCAAGAAAACCTTCCTTCTCACCTCTACGCAACGCAAGCAACCGATGTGATGGTGCTTTGGCAATTGGCTCAGTCCACTCAAAGTAGTCTTTAAATTTTTGTGCCTCTGCTTCTTTACCTTTAAAAACTTTCGATGCAACGGTTCCTTCACTCCAAAACAGTTCACGTAACCTTTTACGCGCATCCGGATTTTCACTTACCCACTCAGCAATAATATCGCGCGCACCATCGAGTGCCTCCTGCAAATCTGCAACACCTTTTTCGGTACTGATAAAGGTTTGAGCGAAAGCTTCCAGGTTAAACTTCTCCTGTTCGAATAACTTCTGCGCCAGAGGTTCAAGTCCTTTTTCTTTGGCTACGCTTGCACGGGTTTTACGTTTCGGTCGGTATGGTAAATAAATATCTTCCAGTTCAGCCAATGTTTGTGCGTTTACAATTTGCCCCATTAATTCAGGCGTAAGCTTGTCTTGCTTTTCAATAGAGCTGATCACGGCTTCCCTGCGCTTATCCAGTTCACGAAGTTGATCAATGCGGTCGCGGATGGTGGCAATCATCACTTCATCCATACTTCCGGTCATTTCTTTCCGGTAGCGTGAAATGAAGGGAATTGTTGACCCGGCAGCCAATAATTCAGCTACAGCTCGTACATATTTAAGGGATTGTGATAATTCCTTTGAAATTTGATCCGTCCAACGCGCAAGATTCTCTTGTTCCATAATTCTAAAGCAGGCAGCAAAAATAGGAGAAGGTTTTTTACTTCCAATACTGTATTTTAAAGACTTAAATCAGCTAAATCCTAAACCAATGTCTCCATACCTCGCAGAATTCTTTGGTACCATGCTTCTAATCGTGTTGGGAGATGGTGTTGTGGCCGGTGTTGTATTAAAAGGCACAAAATCTGAAAATGCAGGATGGCTCACCATTGTGGTTGCTTGGGGGTTGGCTGTTACACTGGCCATTTATGCTGTTGGAAGTATTAGTGGAGCGCACCTGAATCCTGCTGTTACTATTTCATTGGCGTGGTCGGGTAGTTTTGATTGGGCATTGGTACCAGGATATTGTGTTGCACAAATGCTCGGAGCTTTTTCAGGGGCTATTCTAGTTTGGTTACATTATTTACCGCACTGGGGTAAGACAGATTCGGCTGCTTTAAAGTTGGCCGTGTTTTGCAATGCACCGGCAGTCCGTGCGACCATTCCGAATTTGATCAGTGAGATCATTGCTACGATGGTGCTAGTAATGGCTTTGCTTTTTATTGGAGCCAATCGTTTTGCGGAAGGGTTAAATCCCCTTGTTGTTGGGCTTCTCATTGTATCGATTGGCTTAAGTCTTGGTGGTACAACGGGTTTTGCTATTAACCCTGCTCGTGATTTTGGTCCGCGTGTCGCGCATTTTATTTTGCCTATTCCCGGTAAAGGTTCCTCCGATTGGAGTTATTCATGGATACCCATTGTTGGGCCTATCATAGGGGGAGTATTAGGAGCGTGGGTTTATCAGCTTTTCTTTATTTGACAGAGCCATTCTCTGCAAATTCTTTCACGATATCTATACTGATTCGGTCATTAAGCCCTTGCGAGTAGTGCACTTTTTTAATTTGTAATCCTTTATCAATTAAAAACTCGGCTGGAATCGTATTGATAGATTCTCCATCGGCCATCATGTGTACCGGGACACCTGCTTTTCTTGCTTTAAAAGCTGTCTGTACGAAAGATGTAATATGGCTTATCGCTGATTTGTATGCTGAACTTTCCAATCCGTAAGCATCATACCATTTTTTTTCAGGATCTGATATTAACGGGATCGGAGAAACCTCTTTATGGAAGATGCTTCTAAGTAACACAGCTTCTTTCGACTCGAAAAAAAATATCATTTCCATTCCCTTCGCTTTTAGTTCCGCGTGCACTTTCGTAAGCGCATGCACCCTTAGGTTGCAAAAAGGGCAGCCAGTATGACGAAAGAAACCAATAAAAACTCGTTTATCTTTATACTCATTCAGATCTATCATTCGCCCAAAAATATCCTTTAAAGCAAAAATGGGTGCGGTAAGATTATTTTCAAGTTTCATAATATTCGAGTGAAAATTTGATGAATTGAATCAACGTAAACTTATATTTTTAAAGTGAAGTTTTATGTACTCTTTAACTACTTTTTTTTCTTAGATTGGTTTCAACATGAATTTCTCATACTTCAATCGTCAGGCTACTCTTCAAAAGTTCGATAAGAAACAGTATGACATCGTTGTTATTGGTGGTGGTATTACCGGTGCTGGGATTGCATTAGATGCTTCGTTACGCGGATTGAAAACAGCACTATTCGAGAAACATGATTTTGCTTTTGGTACGAGTAGTCGCTCAACCAAATTGATTCATGGCGGATTACGCTATCTGAAGCAGCTTGAATTTGGATTGGTGAAAGAAGTTGGCAGTGAGCGTGCTATTGTCCATAAGCTTGCACCCCATCTTACTGTTGCCGAAAAAATGTTGTTGCCTCTCAATGAAGGCAGAGGGCTTGGAAGTTTTCTTACTTCTTTCGGACTTAAACTTTATGATTGGTTAGCAGGGGTGAAGCCTGAGGATCAGCGCAGAATGCTAACGCGAAGACAAACGTTAAAAGCTGAACCATTGCTCAAGCCCGATGATATTAAAGGCAGCGGTCTCTACGCAGAATACAGAACGGATGATGCTCGCTTGACGATAGAAATAATAAAAACCGCAGCTGCCAATAGCGCAGACATATTAAATTATTGTGAGGTAGCAGACTTTATTTATGAAGACGGAAAACTAGTTCGTGTAAAGTGTAAGGATATTCTTTCCAATAAGGAATATGAGATTCGTACTTTATCGGTAATAAATGCAACCGGTCCTTGGGTAGATGATCTTCGTGAAATCGATAGTTCGAAAAAGGGCAAACAACTTCATTTAACGAAGGGTGTTCATGTTGTTTTTCCATATGAAAAACTTCCCGTTCGGCAAGCGCTGTATTTTGATGTACCCGATGGTCGGATGATTTTTGCTATACCGCGTGGAAGGATAACCTATGTTGGAACTACCGATACCGACTATCAGGGCAAGCAGGAAGCGGTATTAACAACAAAAGAGGATGCAGTTTATTTACTCAATGCGGTGAATGAAACATTTCCATCTGTAAAACTGCAACTACACGATATTGAGTCAAGTTGGGCTGGTCTGCGACCCTTGATTCACGAGGAGGGGAAGTCGGCCTCTGAGCTTTCCCGGAAAGATGAAATTTTTGTTTCGGATTCAGGATTAGTCTCCATGGCGGGTGGTAAACTCACGGGCTATCGTAAAATGGCAGAGCGTGCTGTCGATCTTGTCATTAAGCGTACGTTCAATGAACGGAATCTAAAGGATTGTCACACTGCCATGGTTACGCTAACAGGAGGTGTGTTTAGAAATGCGAAGGAGGTAGTAGAGTATACTATTCAGTTAACAACAGAACTAAAAAAGATTGGACTAGATTGCTATGCAAACTACCTGGTTTCAAATTATGGACGACAATCCGATGTTATTGTGGAATATGTTCAGAAGATGGATGATCCCGGAACCAGCCTACCGGACAGGCAGGCTGATCTGGCTCTTGCGAAAGCAGAACTATGGTTTTGCATTCACCATGAAATGGTAATTTCACCTTTAGATTTTTTTATTCGCAGAACGGGAATACTTTTCTTTCGCATGGACCGATTGCCTGCGCTGGTACAGCCGATCATGGAAGAGTTTAAACGATGTTTTGAATGGAGTGAAGAAAAGTATAACGAGGAGTTTAAGAAATTAGATAAGGCAATAGTTGAAGCAACATTAAAGCATATCAAATGAGTAGTGAAAAATATATTATTGCCCTCGACCAAGGCACCACCAGTTCGCGTGCTGTGCTCGTAAATTCAAAAGCTGAGATTAAGGGAATCGAGCAAAAGGAATTCACGCAGATATTTCCGCAAGCAGGATGGGTCGAACACGATCCGAAAGAAATTCTGAAAACGCAATTGGGTGTGTTAGCCGAGCTGATTGAGAAGCATAATCTGAATAATGCTTCGATCACGGCCATCGGCATAACAAACCAGCGCGAGACAACCGTGGTGTGGGACAGAAAGACAGGAAATCCAATTTATAACGCCATCGTGTGGCAGGATAAACGAACTGCTTCTATTTGTGAAGAGCTAAAGTCACGCAGGCTTTCAGATTACGTCCGTGAGAATACTGGATTAGTAATTGACTCATATTTTTCAGCAACCAAAATCAAATGGATTTTAGATAATGTTGAAGGTGCCAAAGAAAAGGCCAGCAAAGGAGAATTAGCCTTCGGCACGATTGATACCTGGTTAATCTGGAATTTAACTGGAGGGAAGGTGCACGCAACGGATGTTACCAATGCTTCCCGCACTATGTTGTTTAATATCCTTGAATTGAAGTGGGATGAAAAATTATTGAAAGAATTAGCGATCCCGCAAAGCATGTTGCCGGAAGTGAAACCTTCGGCTCATCATTTTGGTGATGCTGAAGTCAATGGAATGAAAATCCCCATCAACGGTGTTGCAGGTGATCAGCAAGCGGCTTTATTCGGGCAAGCATGTTTTGAACCCGGCATGGCCAAGAACACGTATGGCACAGGTTGTTTTATGCTGATGAACACCGGGAGTAAAATCCAGCATTCTAAAAACGGTTTGATAACAACGATTGCTTGGTCTTTAGATGGTAAAGTTGAATATGCTTTGGAAGGCAGTGTTTTTATTGCCGGTGCAGCGGTACAATGGCTTCGCGATAGCATGCACATGATTGATCAATCGAAAGACTCAGAATATTTTGCTTCAAAGGCATTAGGGTCAAATGATGTGTATGTAGTGCCTGCATTTGCCGGACTTGGTGCACCGTACTGGGACATGTATGCACGTGGGGCTATTTTTGGGTTGACCCGCGATACTGGTAAGGATCATATTATTAAAGCAACACTCGAATCATTAGCCTATCAAACAAAAGATATCCTTAATGCCATGCAGGAAGATTCAGGTGTTACGTTAGCAAGTTTAAAAGTTGATGGTGGCGCGTGTGCAAATAATATTTTGATGCAATTCCAGGCAGATATTTTAGGAGCTGATGTTGAGCGACCGCACGTGATCGAATCAACCGCTATGGGGGCTGCTTACCTGGCAGGTATTCAGGCTGGCATTTGGAAAAAGAGTGACATTGTTAAAAACCGTGTAATCGAGAAAAGATTTCATCCTACTATGAGTGTGGCAGTGAGAGATCGACTTTATAAAGGCTGGAAGAAAGCAGTGGAGCGAACAAAGGGATGGTTGGATGAGTAACCTCGCAGGGGTGAGTTTACGCTGGAACTTCTGAATTATATACAGTAATTTTTCTAGAGTGCGCAAGTCTTGAATACAATTCACCGCTTGGTCTTCTTAAACGTTCTTTCGTCACAGGATCACATTCGCACAAACCAAACCGCATGGATGGCCCAAGATGCCACTCAAAGTTATCCCACGTACTCCAGAAGTAGTATCCTTTTATGTCAATGCCGTCTTTTATTGCCTGATGAACAAGCTGTGCATAATCTTGTATAGCCTGTAATCGAAGGAAATCACTTTCATCGCAAACGCCATTCTCGGTAATGATGATCGGCTTTTTATATTTTTTCCAATAGCGATCTAAACACGTGCGCAATCCTTCGGGGTGATATTCCCAAAGATCATCATGCTTTTTACCGAGTGCCTTTAGTTTCCAGGGCATTTCCAAGTGATTGATTGGTAAAGGATCGTGTGAGATGCGTGTATAGTAACTCATCCCAAAAAAATCAGCTTTCTCAAAATGACTAGGCACATATTCCATAAACCACCAATCCGAAAGACGGGCGGGAAACCAACCCACAAGATTGTCAGATGAAAAAATAGTAGCATTATGGGAAATACCTACTGGTTGATCTGGATATTTTAATTTGATGTAGTCATAAACTTTATCATGGGCCTGCCCCATATTCTTCACTACGCGTCCTGCCGTAACCGGATTGCTTTTAAAAGGAGGAAAGAAGCCTGTGATCCATCCGTAACTGGCGTACACATTAGGCTCGTTGAATGTATTCCAAAATTTTACATACTGTCCGAATTCATCCACTATTTTTTTTACAAAATCAATCCAAAGCGCAATATTTTCTTCTTTTTCCCAACCACCAATTTTCGAAAACCACAATGGATTGGTGAAATGATGCAGCACCATCATGATGCTTACATTTTTTCTTTTCAAATCTTGTAAGAAGGTATGGTATTGTTCTGCAGATTCGCGATTTAACTCTCCGAACGGTTCACGTTGCAATTTACTCCACATCAAACCCATTCGGTAGGAGGGAGCTAATGAAGCGATGATTTTAGCATCTTCTGCAAAGTGTTTCTCATGATCAGTTGTCCGGTCAAATATATTTCCATCACGTGATTTGAATCCTTGCCAATCGTGCTCGAAGGCTGTTTCGATTTGTGCGGCTGCTGTACTGGTGCCAAAAACAAAATCGTCAGGAAATGTCAATTGCATGATGTTACTTCCGGGAGAATACACTCTGCTCTACTTCCCAAGCTGACCAATATTTTTTAAGAAGATTAAGGTCTTCTTCCAAACATGGGTAACGTTCACTTTCCTTATGGATGTATGGATTTTTTCCGGATGATAAATCGGCAGTATTCAAACCACCTGTCCACTCAAAGTGACCGGGGTCAAATGGATGTCTCCATCGTCCGCCCCAACGAAGCCCAAGTTGTTCACCAATAGTTCCTATTTTTCTCCAAAGTACATTGTTATGCCAAACTGCGGTGTCGTTAACAATAGGTACAAGGTCTGCAGCAAATCCATATTGATGTTTTGATTTCCCTGCACCCGAGCGTGTGTATTTTCTTCCCATGCCTTTATATTCTGCCTGCTTGGCATGTGTGCGATAGGTCTCTACAAAGGCAAGTTCAATATCTTTCTCTTTACAAATAGTAATGAGTTGATTTATTTTATCACGAAAGTATGGATGGAGTGCGTTTACATCGGTAATCATGAGAAGATCTCCGCGGTTCTTACCAAAGGTATAATTCTCAACAGATGACCAGTTTTTCCAACCATGAATAGGATCCACTTCATAGGTAATATCCAATGATTCTTCTGCGGCACGAATGGAATCTAATTCCAGTGCTTTCCTTACAATCTCTTCACTAGTCTCGTTGGTCACAAAAAATGAATCAACACTTAATGAGGCAACATGCATCCTGCCTTGCGATGTGGCATTAATAGCGGTGAGGTAAAAGAATGCAAAAAATGCTGTTTTTAAGCAATAGCGCATCTGTATAAGATAATTTCAATGTAAAGGTAGGACTTTGATTTGAATTTTTAAATAGAAGGCCGCTCGTTAATGTCCTGATTCATTACTTAAATGTTAACACTAATGAATCATATTTATGTTGTAAAATGGTATCGGACTTTAACGCATATCGAACTTTTCCAAAAACCTGATCACCTACATAATTTGAAATCAGCGATTGGTAAGCCTTTTGAAATTTAACAGTTTCTTCATTTTGAATTACTCCAGCCCGCTTAACGTAGGCAATCTCTTCCGGAGTCGCTTTAGCTTCCGTCAATTTGGTCGCATCATTCGCAATCTGTATTAATATATTATAGCGTTGGGCTGAAATTTTCGCGTTTCCTTTTGATAATTTATTTATTGTGCCAGTCAACTGGTTTTTCAATGTTTCGATGGAATCTAACGTTACTGCATAACGCTTTAATTCATCAAGGGTAATTTTTTGAGCGTAGGAAGATGACACAAGAATAAAAAGTACAGAAATAAGAAAAAATAATTTATTCAATTTCATTTTAGTAAGGAGATTCATCTTATTGGCCAATTCTTAGTGTAAAATGAGCCTTGCAAGATAACTATAATAAAGCAAGCAGATATGTATCGCAAACGATTGAATCATTTCTTTTTCGCTGTTTTTCAATTATTTTGCAGTTCCAATCTAAAATTAACCTAAAGTGATATGACAGATTCTCAGGCAGTTAGTTCTACGTTTCCGATAAAGCATTCCGACCTTACTAAATGGGTAGGTGAAATAGCCAATTTATGTAAACCAGATCAGATTCGTTGGTGTGATGGCTCCAAAGAAGAGTATGATGAGATGTGCAATTTGTTAGTAGACAAGGGAACCTTCATTCGACTGAATCCAGCTAAGAGACCAAACAGTTTTGCTTGCTTTTCTGATCCGAGTGATGTTGCTCGCGTTGAAGACCGAACCTACATCTGTTCGAGAAGAAAGGAGGATGCCGGACCAACCAATAACTGGGTTGAACCAAAGGAAATGAAGCAAACTCTTTCTAAGCTAATGGCTGGTTGCATGCAAGGTAGAACGATGTATGTCATTCCGTATAGCATGGGACCGATTGGTTCTCCCATTTCACACATTGGAATTGAAATTACAGACTCTGAATATGTAGTTGTAAACATGCACCTGATGACCCGGGTTGGTAAACGCGTGATGGATGTTTTAGGTACGCATGGTGAATATGTAAAATGTCTGCACACGGTGGGTGCTCCGCTTACACCGGGTGCTAAAGATGAAAAGTGGCCTTGTAATCCTACGGTAAAATATATTGTGCATTATCCGGAGGAGCGTTCGATCGTTTCATACGGCTCTGGTTATGGAGGAAATGCGTTGCTCGGAAAAAAATGTTTTGCACTACGCATTGCTTCAGCTATGGCACAAGAGGAAGGATGGTTAGCAGAACATATGTTGATATTAGGTGTTGAGAGCCCCGATAAAGAAAAGACATATGTAGCAGCGGCTTTTCCAAGTGCCTGTGGTAAAACAAACTTTGCGATGCTCATACCGCCAAAAGAATTTGAAGGCTGGAAAGTAACTACCGTTGGCGATGATATTGCCTGGATTAAACCTGGTAAAGACGGAAAGCTTTATGCTATCAATCCGGAGGCGGGGTATTTTGGTGTTGCTCCCGGAACGAATGATAAGAGCAATCCGAATGCAATGAAGACTATTTCCAAAAATACAATATTCACCAACGTGGCCGTCACTCCCGATGGCGATGTATGGTGGGAGGGTATGACGAAAGTGCCACCAAAAGATTTAACAGACTGGCGTGGCCAAAAGTGGGATGCGTCCGCGGGTAAACCTGCGGCACATCCAAATGCACGCTTTACCGCTCCGGCACATCAGTGCCCAAGTATTGATAGTGAGTGGGAAAATCCGAACGGTGTGCCAATCAGCGCTTTTATATTTGGTGGAAGAAGAAGTACAACCATTCCATTAATCTATCAGGCACACAACTGGAATTCAGGTGTGTATTTAGCGGCTACCATGGGATCGGAACAAACAGCAGCAGCTTTTGGGGAAGTTGGTAAAGTAAGACGTGACCCGTTTGCCATGCTTCCGTTCTGCGGATATCACATGGGTGATTACTTTAATCACTGGTTACAATTTGGAAGAGATATTCCGAATCCACCTCGGATTTTTGGTGTGAACTGGTTCCGTAAAGATGAGCAGGGAAATTTTGTATGGCCTGGCTTTGGCGATAATATGCGCGTATTAAAATGGATTGTTCAAAAAATAAAAGGAAAATCAAATGCTGTAGAAAGTCCGATAGGATGGATGCCGCATTACGAAGATATTGATTGGACAGGTTCAGACTTTACAAAGCAACAATTTGATCAGATCATGTTGATTGACCGCGAACAATGGAAACATGAACTGTTATCGCATGCCGAATTATTTGAACGCATGTACGACAGACTACCGAAGGAATTTATTTTTATGCGAGAGCTATTGCTTTCAAGTTTATGGCGATCACCAGCGAAGTGGCAGCTTGAACCAGAAACTGTTTAGCTCAACTTCATTAGGTCAAAAGCCTCTCCATAAATCGAGAGGCTTTTGCTTTTATTCGGTATTGATTAAGTGAATTAATACACCTACTTTGACCTTGTCTATGATGATATTTTTATTTTAAATGGATTCTACTAAAACTTTTTTTGGCCATCCTCGAGGTTTAGCAACATTGTTTTTTACAGAGATGTGGGAGCGATTCAGCTACTATGGCATGCGCGCCATTTTGCTTTTGTTTATGGTAGCGTCAGTAGAAAATGGAGGGATGGGATTGGACGATAAAACGGGTGGCGCTATCTATGGTCTGTACACCATGTTTGTTTACCTGATGGCTCTACCAGGTGGTTGGTTGGCGGATAAGTTCTTCGGACTACGAAAATCTATTTTCTATGGCGGATGCATCATTGCCCTTGGTCACTTTTGTCTTGCATTTCCATTCACAGAAACTTTTTTCATAGGGCTTCTTTTCATCGTAATTGGAACAGGGTTACTAAAGCCAAATGTCAGCAGTATGGTAGGAGAAATCTATCCATCCGATGATCAGGTAAAACGTGATGCGGGATTCTCTATATTTTTCATGGGTATAAATATTGGAGGTCTTATTGCTCCACTTATTGTAGGATACCTTGGAGAAAATATAAACTGGCATTATGGTTTTGCGGCTGCAGGCGTTGGAATGATCTTGGGTGTTATTCAATATAGACTTACTGAAAAGAACTTGGGGTCACACGGACTCGAACCCAATCGGTTACCCAACCCGGCTGATCAAAAGAAGCGGGAGGGCTCTATCCGAAAAGGACTTTGGATTGTCGGTGGACTTGTTTCACTACTCGTACTATTACTTCTTGTAAAAGTTACATCTATTGACCCAACTATTTTTGCCGGGGTTTCAGGAATTGTAATCCTGGTAAGTGCTTTTCTGTATTTTACCTATGTTTTTATTTTTGAAAAACTGGATCAATTGGAAAAAAAGAAGGTCTTCGCGATTCTTCTTATGTTTCTAACAGTGACGGTATTTTATGCTGGTTATGAAGGGCAGGGCTCATCCCTTAATCTTTTTGCAGACCGATATACGGATATGTTTATTGCAAGTTTTGAAATGCCGGCAAGTTGGTTGCAATCGGCACCATCCTTTTTTGTTTTGTTGTTGGTTCCGATTTTTGCATGGCTGTGGTCATGGCTTGCTACAAAAAAAATGAACCCTACAACTCCTGTTAAGCTTGCATTGGGATTGATTTTTATGGGGCTTGGATATTTGGTTATGATGCAGGCTTCAACCATTGTTGTTGGAGGCGGAAAGCCTTTACCAACCTGGCTGATCACCACCTACATGCTACATACTGTTGGCGAGATATGTCTTTATCCAATTGGAATGAGTGCTGTTACAAAATTATCACCCAGTCGGTTGGTCGGCCAAATGATGGGAGTATTTTTTATGGCGCTTGCATTGGGTAATTTGGTGGCTGGACTCTATGCGGGAGAATTTAATTCGGAGGCAATCACCGCAAACCCATCTGTTCTCATCGACCTTTTTGGACTCATCGTTAAGATCATGTTTATTGCAGGCATAGTTGTACTCATACTGAGTAAGCCCATACGGAAGCTTATGGGAAATATACATTGAACAAATTACGTTAACCTAAATCTATGGAAGTACCTAAAATCTTTAAACCCTACATCGCACCTGAACAAAACATAGCCGAGTTCACTGTGAAGTCTGTTATGTTTGGATGTTTGTTCGGCATTATTTTCGGATGTTCTACTGTTTACCTCGCCTTGAAAGCAGGTTTAACCGTCTCAGCATCCATACCCATTGCAGTAATTGCAATCACACTGGGACGCAAGTTTTTAAAAACTACGATCTTAGAAAACAACATCATTCAAACAACGGGTTCTGCTGGTGAGTCCATTGCAGCGGGTGTTGTGTTTACGCTTCCTGGATTTTTATTCTTATCACCCGGTGCAAATGGAGAGTCGTATTTTAATTATCTGACAATTCTAATCCTAGCTGCATTTGGTGGTATGCTGGGAACGTTGATGATGATTCCGTTAAGGCGGTCATTGATTGTAAAAGAACATGGTACCCTTCCATATCCGGAGGGAACAGCGTGTGCATCGGTATTGCAAGCTGGCGAGAAAGGTGGCGATTTTGCGCGGATGGCTTTTTTAGGAATGGGTGTTGCATTGGTTTATGCAACATTGCAAAAGGTATTTCACGTAATAGCGGAGGTGCCAGCGTATGTAACACAGCAAGCAAATAAATTCTGGCCTTCTGCCACCATCAATGGTGAGATCACTCCTGAATATTTAGGTGTGGGTTATATTATTGGTCCCAAGATTTCAGGCGTATTGGTTGCAGGATCAGTGCTTGCCTGGTGGGCTATGATTCCGTTAATGGCAACACTTGTTTCTCCAGATATTATTGCGCTGCAATTAGTAAAGCTTGGGTACTTAGCCGATGTTAATACCGGAGGTGGACCTGGAAACTGGGACCCCACAGCGCATACATTTGGTAATTATTCTTCAGCCATTTACCGAGCATACATTCGCCAGATTGGCGCAGGTGCCGTTGCCGC
Source organism: Cyclobacteriaceae bacterium (assembly GCA_031395485.1). GTDB lineage: Bacteria > Bacteroidota > Bacteroidia > Cytophagales > Cyclobacteriaceae > UBA2336. The sequence goes on from JANNUS010000003.1 coordinate 19,767, forward strand.
AGGTGGATTTATTACACTCATGAAAACCATACCAACAATTGTTAGTTCCTTCAGAGAAAGTATTGCATCGTTAAAAGAAAAGAGCGTTGCTGGTATTTCACGAACAGAACGTGACCTTTCTTTTAAGGTGGTGATTGTTGGAAGCATTGTACTTATTGGTGTGCTCACCTTTATGCCTGGCATTCCTGGAGACAGTATCATCCAAAAACTTTTGATCGGTGTGTTGATTATTGTTTTTGGATTTTTCTTTGTTACAGTGGCCAGTCGAATTGTCGGATTAGTGGGCTCCAGCAATAGCCCTATTTCAGGTATGACCATCGCTACGTTGATGGGAACATGTTTGATCTTTACATCGGTAGGATGGAGCGGTCAGTTTTTTGAGCCGCTTGCACTCGTAGTTGGAGGTATGATTTGTATTGCGGCCGCAAATGCTGGGGCAACATCACAAGATTTAAAAACCGGATACATCGTAGGAGCTACACCGCGCTATCAGCAGTTAGCACTCTTTATTGGAGCTATAGTTTCATCAATCGCCATTGGGCTTGTAGTTATCGTTATGGATACACCAACTGCTGATATGGCTGCTCAAGGGCTTACACATGCAATTGGAAGTGATCGCTACCCTGCGCCACAAGCTACTTTAATGGCTACGTTGGCTAAAGGAATTTTGTCTTTCAATTTAGATTGGCAATTTGTTATGGTAGGTGTATTTATTGCAGTTATGATTGAATTGTGTGGTATAAAAGCTTTAGCATTTGCAATCGGACTTTACCTGCCACTATCAACAACACTTCCAATTTTTGTTGGCGGTGCTATAAAGGGTTTTATTGATTGGAAAGGAGCAAAGAAGAGTGAGCCAGTAGTAGAAGATGATTTAGGACGCGGTAGCTTATTTGCAACAGGATTAATAGCGGGTGGTGCGTTAGCGGGTGTAATTGTAGCGTTGCTTTCCGTAAATGACGATGTGTTTAAGACTATTCAAGATATTAGTGCTGAACACGGACTTACGAATTTATTGGGAGCGGGTGGCTATCAAATTCTAGCCGTCTTATTTTTCGCAGCTATGGCTATGATGTTGTATAATCTGGCCAGCAAGAAATCGGAGTTATAAATAGAAGTTAGAACCGACCGTTGCGAAAATAAAATAGCTGCTCGATCGAGCAGCTATTTTATTTAATAGGGATTGGTTGGTTTATTTTTGATGACTTACTTCAGCATTGATATCGATAATTCCTTTCAATTCATTTAAAGCCTTTGTTTCCGATTCATCGATTTTGCCATCGGCATTTACGATGTCGTACATATCGGTATATACTTTGTATTTCTGCGCAAATTTTACATTTGGGAAGTGATCAAATGTATCCCTGAATAAAATCTTTAATTTATTTTTATCAAAATCATGATACTGTTTTAGTATCTCGTTCAGTTTGGCTTCTACGTTATTTTCTTTTGGATAAAGCTTTGCCATTTTCTCACGGATCACGTTCATTTCTGTTTCGTGAAAGTCGCTGTCAGCGTGTGCCATGTGCACATATAGGAATAAAACAAAGTCTGCGAAGGATTGGTGAATGACCATAGTTAAACCGGTTATATGAATGCTAATTTATTAAAAAAGAGGGAATAATAACTCGATTCTGAATTCTAAGGTTCCTGATTCTTGCGAGAGCTTCAGAATCCATTGTCATAATCAGTCCTAACGTCAAATAAAAAAGCCCCACCTTATACAGGTGAGGCTTTCTATTATAATTAGGGTTCATTACATCATTCCGCCCATTCCACCGCCTCCGTGAGGCATAGCTGGAGTTGGGTTTTCTTCCGGAATCTCAGAAACTACAGCTTCGGTAGTAATGAGCAGGCCGGCAATGGAAGCAGCGTTTTCAAGCGCAAGACGAGCTACTTTCGTAGGATCAATGATACCTGCCGCGAAAAAGTCTTCGAACTTGTTTTCGCTGGCGTTATATCCGAAATCCTTCTTACCCTCGCGTACTTTATTCACAATTACAGAACCTTCCTGACCAGCATTTTCAGCGATCACACGAAGCGGAGACTCTAATGCGAGGCGAACAATGTTAACACCAGTTGCCTGATCTTCATTGTCCGTTTCAACAGTCTTAAGAGCTTCGATCGCACGAATGTACGCAACACCACCACCAGGGATAATACCTTCTTGTACGGCAGCGCGAGTTGCATGCAATGCATCGTCAACACGGTCTTTCTTTTCTTTCATTTCAACTTCGGTAGCAGCACCTATATAGAGGATTGCTACACCACCAGAAAGCTTCGCAAGACGTTCCTGCAATTTTTCTTTGTCGTAGTCTGAAGTAGTTGTATCGATCTGTGCTTTAATCTGGGTTATACGGCTTGTGATTTCAGCCTTCTTACCCGCACCGTTTACGATGGTTGTATTGTCTTTGTCGATATTGATTTTCTCAGCGCGGCCGAGGTATTCCAACTTAGCATCTTCCAGCTTCATGCCTGTTTCTTCCGAGATCACTTTTCCTCCGGTGAGGACAGCGATATCTTCTAACATAGCCTTTCTGCGGTCACCAAAGCCAGGAGCTTTAACAGCAGCTACTCTCAGTGCACCACGGATTTTATTAACTACTAACGTAGCAAGTGCTTCGCCTTCTACTTCCTCAGCAATGATCAATAAAGGTTTTCCGGTTTGCGCTGTTGCCTCCAGAATAGGAAGTAACTCCTTCATAGAAGAAACTTTCTTGTCGTAAATCAAAATGTAGGGACTCTCTAAGTCTACTTCCATTTTCTCCGTATTTGTTACGAAGTATGGGGAGAGATAGCCGCGATCGAACTGCATACCTTCCACAGTCTTCACTTCAGTTTCTGTTCCTTTAGCTTCTTCAACAGTGATTACACCATCTTTACCAACTTTCTCCATGGCAGTGGCAATCATTTTACCAATCTCAGAGTCATTGTTAGAAGAGATCGTAGCGATTTGAGTAATCTCCTGAGAACCTTTGATGTTCTTGGATTGCTTCTTCAAGTGCTCAACAACGGCAACCACTGCCTTGTCGATACCACGCTTTAGGTCCATTGGGTTAGCACCGGCTGCTACGTTTTTAATACCGTGTGCAAAAATAGATTGTGTAAGTACAGTTGCAGTTGTTGTTCCGTCACCCGCTGCATCAGCGGTTTTAGACGCAACTTCTTTCACTAACTGAGCACCCATGTTCTCGATAGGGTCTTTCAGTTCAATTTCCTTTGCAACAGAAACACCGTCTTTCGTGATAGAAGGCGCACCAAATTTTTTATCCAGGATTACGTTACGTCCCTTAGGACCAAGTGTAACTTTTACTGCGTCTGCTAATTTATCAACGCCTCTTTTCAGTCTGTCGCGGGCGGAAGTATCGAATGTAATTTCTTTAGCCATAATTCTATAAGATTTTGTTTGTATTAATTAGATCGTTCCGAAAATGTCGGAGTTGCGCATGATAAGATAGTCTTTGCCATCGATTGTGATTTCCGTACCGGAGTATTTTCCGTATAGAATGTTATCACCCACCTTCACGGTTACAGGCTTGTCTTCAAGGCCATCTCCAATAGCTATTACTTTTCCTTTTTGTGGCTTTTCTTTAGCCGTGTCCGGAATGATAATTCCCGAAGATGTCTTCTCCTCGGCTGGAGCCGGTTGTACCAGCACTCTGTCCTCGTTTGGTTTGAAATTGATTTTTGCCATATGCAATTAGTAATTTAAGGTTAAACAATTTGACACTCCCGGAATGACAGTTATTGTGCCATTGCCAAAAGAGATGCGAATTACGGACAAATTTTCTATAAAATGACATTTTTAGTGGTTTTTGCCATATTGTGGCAGGGTATTTTGGCTCAAAAATGGCAGGATGGCAGACTAAATCTGCTCACTGGATTCTAGATGCCGGATGGTGGTTTTCGAGTTCTAAATCCCAAGATTACCAGAATCAGGAATCTAGTATCCAGAATCATAGAGTTTCTGTATATTCTCATCGAAATTAAGGTCTATGGATCAATTATCGAAGGATTGGCTGACGCAGGGCTTGATTGATTTTGAATACAAGAAGTACGTGTTGTTGGCCTATTTGAAAACGGTTAGGAATTCCTTTAGCCGGGTAGAATTATACCCATATATGGGCGACCTCATTTTTCATTACAGAAACCTGCTGGCAGTAAAAGATAATAAGGCGTTGATTCGGGAGTCTTTCCCCAAAGAGATTTCACTGGATGAGTTTAAAAAGCTTGAGTTGTCCTACAGGCAAATGGTAGATGATGATGCGCTAATGAGTGAGTTAGAATCAATCATTGAATTCTCACTACCCAAAATGAAGGATTCCCTTCAGGAAGGTTCTATGATTTACGATCATGTAGAAGCGCAATGTGAGATTTCACCTATAGGCGTTACTCCGTTGTACGCCAAAGAGGGATATTTATTTGTAACACAACCCCCTGAAAAAGAAACAAATGTTTACCGTTACCAGGTTAGCATTTTTGAGCAGAGCCACGAACAACTCCGAAGCTTAAATACCGAATTCATTGAGAGCGTTGCACGGAATACTGCGAATACGTATGAACGCATAAAACTTGATCTGGTAAAGAAATTTAGAGACCTACCAAACCCAGCAACTTATCTGATTATCTCAAGAATGAAATTTCCATTTACGGAAACCTTAATGCCCGTAGCGAAACGCTTATTTGTAAAGCACATTTCTAAAGCAGCCTAAGCTTACTTCATTTTATCTAACGAACTTTTAATTTTCTTTTGAAGTGAATCCGATGCAGGAACATTCGGCAATCGAACCATATTCAAGCAGATGCCCATTTCGTGAAGTACTTGTTTTACCCCAACCGGATTTCCCTCTTCATACATCGGACCATTGATTTCCAAAATCTTGAATTGCTCTTGTGATGCCTTTGCATAATTTCCCGCGAAAGCAAATTCTTTCATCTTTTTGAAAATAATCGGGAAGGCGTTGGCCAACACAGATATTACACCTTTTGCACCAATGCTATAAAGGGGAACGGTAAGTAAATCATCGCCTGATATTAATAGAAAATTTCTTGGCATGTGACTGGAGATTTTCATGCACTGTTCAAGATTGCCGGAAGCTTCTTTAACGCCTATGATATTTTTATGATTTGCTAACCGGAGGGTTGTTTCCGTTGTAAGGTTTGAAGCTGTTCTGCCTGGAACATTGTAGAGAATAACCGGAACCGGAGACGCATCTGCTATTGCTTTAAAATGTTGGTAAATTCCTTCCTGCGATGGTTTATTGTAATACGGGCTTACAGAGAGAATAGCATCGACTCCAATAAAATTGGTCGCTTTAATTGTATCGAGAACATTTTGAGTGTTGTTTCCGCCAATGCCGAATACGACTGGAAGTTTTTTTGGATTGTTTGCGATCACAAACCCCAGAACTTTCTTTTTTTCTTCACTGTTCACCGTGGCAGATTCTCCCGTAGTGCCCATCACCACATAATAATCAACTCCTTTTGCTGTGTGTTGTAATAGTCTCTTCAGGGCTTTGTAATCAATGCTGCCGTTTGTACTAAACGGAGTTACTAACGCAACGCCTGTTCCGTGAAATTTTTTCATGCTACTTTAATTGTGTCGTGTATTTATAGATGCCATCTATTAGGGCTTTTGTATTCTTCTCGCTATCAATCATGAATTCAAAAAATGACTTTTCGCTACCTTCAAACCTACCTACACGGCACAGGGCTTTACTTCGGGCAAGCAAATATAAAACCATAGGGTTTCGTTCTGTATCCAGGCAGAAGAGGTAATCAAATGGTGTATCGGAAAATAGTAATGTTTTCGCTGATTCAATTTTACCCCAGAGAGAGATATCCTTAGCACTGAAAAAGTCAAATAGGAACTCATAGTTTTCCTTTTTGTTTGGAAGGTATTCCAACACCTGTACTTTTTTTCCGTCATGTTCCAGCTTGTGAATAAGCTCTTTAATATGGTCGTGCTTCTGCCGATCCTCTACGCTAAATAAAAGGCCTATGGAGATAGCTTTTTTATAGGGAATGCTTGCTCGTAGAGTTTTATTCTTCTTAAGCTGATTTTTTGTTCTAATTTTTAATAAATTAATTTTCATAAGTGCAATCTATAAAGCTTTACCTTCTAATAGTTTTTCAAATTCCTGTTCCGATATAATCTTTATCCCAAGTCTCTCTGCCTTTTCTTGTTTTGCTGGCCCCATATTATCACCAGCCAGCAAATAATCCAACTTTCCTGAAATAGAAGATAAAACCCGACCGCCATTTTTAATGATAACATCCTTTAAATCATCACGGTCATACTTTGCAAATACCCCTGAAATTACAAATGATTTGTCGTTCAAGGTATCACTTTCTTTCTCTTTTGCACTTTCGATTACTTCGAAAGTAAGCCCTGCATTCTTTAGGCGCTCAATTTCCTTTTTATTGATTTTATTCATAGAAAAATCAACCACACTCTGCGCTATCTTTTCGCCTACTTCCGGTGCCTCCAGAAATTGATCATATGAAGCATTCATAATGGCATCGATGTTCTTAAAATGACGTGCCAATTTTTCCGCTACTGTTTTCCCAACATACCGAATGCCGATCGCGAATAAAACACTTTCAAACGCTGCTGTTTTTGATTGTTGAATTCCCTCCAACATGTTTTGCGCAGATTTATCTTTGACTTTATCCAGTCGCAATAAATCTTCTTTTTTCAGGTCGAATATATCGGCCGGACTTTTTACAAGGCCTAATTCATAAAGTTGCTTAATGGTTTGCTCTCCAAGAGAGTCAATGTCCATCGCTTTTCGTTGAATAAAATGCTCAATCCTCCCACGGATTTGCGTAGCGCATCCAGTAATGTTTGGGCAATAATGAGAAGCTTCTCCTTCGGTGCGGATGAGTTTCGTGCCACATTCCGGACATTTATCAATATAAACAACAGGCTTTGTTTTGGATGTTCTTTTTGAGAGATCTACTCCGGTTATTTTCGGAATAATTTCACCTCCTTTTTCAACAAAAACGTAATCACCAACCCGTAAATCAAGACGCTCAATTTCATTGGCATTGTGAAGCGAGGCACGCTTCACGGTAGTACCGGCAAGCAGTACCGGTTCTAATTCTGCCACAGGTGTAATAGCCCCAGTTCTGCCAACCTGATAGGTAATTCCATTGAGCTTTGTACTTATGCTTTCTGATTTGTATTTATATGCAATAGCCCATCGTGGACTTTTAGCAGTAAAGCCAAGTTGTTGCTGTTGTTCAATACGATTGACTTTAATAACAACACCATCTGTTTCAAGCGGGAGATCGTTTCGCTTGTTCTCCCATTTTTGAATATACTTCAGAACATCCTTAATGCTGTTACACTTTTCATAGGTGTCCGATATATTGAACTTCCATTTTTCCAACTTCTTAATTGCCTGTTCGTGCGTCTCAATGCCGATGTCTTCGCCTAAAAGATAATAGACAAAGCAATCCAATTTTCTTTTGGCCACACCTGTTGAATCCTGCATTTTAAGTGTACCAGAGGTCGTATTTCGTGCATTGGCGTATTTCTCATCGCCAATATCTTCCTGCTCTTTATTCAGTTGCTCAAATGCCTGCTTTGGCATGAATACTTCTCCGCGAACTTCAAAATAATCTGGCAGGCCAATTTGATCTAATTTGATGGGAATGTTGCGAATAGTTTTTACGTTGGCTGTCACGTCATCTCCCCGAACGCCATCGCCTCGGGTTACGCCTTTTAAAAGAATACCTTTTTCGTACCACAGGCTTATAGAAACACCATCGAATTTTAGTTCACAGAAGTATTCATAGGGCTCACCATCTAGTCCTTTTGCTATACGTGCATCGAAATCTTCAAGCTCTTGCTGAGAATAGGTATTTCCGAGCGAAAGCATCGGGTACTTATGATAAACTGTAGGAAAATTTTTGGTGATGGATCCGCCAATGCGCTGAGTAGGGGAGTCAGTAGATTTAAATTGAGGAAATTGCTCCTCTATACCAATAAGTTGTGCGAGTAGCGTATCAAATTCTCGGTCACTTATTTCTGTACGATGTCTCTGATAGTAGAGCTCGTTGTGGTGATTGATTTTCTGTATTAAAACTCCGATTTCTTTTTTAGCCTGTTCAGCAGTCATGCAACATGAGTTGTTTTACAGCACTAAAGATAATGCACAGTATCGATAATTCACCTACAAAATTCGAAAGGAGGTTATTCCTTTAACAAGCTTATATAATATGTAATCCCCGCAGCAAGGAATCCGCTTTTGGAGAGTAGCAAGGACTCACCCGGCAGGGCTATGGGGATTGTATACGTATAGCAAATTGAAAAATTCCAATTCTTTATTGTAGCACTGAGTGGAAGTGAGTATGCGTAATTCATTGTGCCAAAAACACTTTTTTTAGTAACCTCTATTTTATAGGGAGTTCCATAACGTGCGTAATTTTGCAGCCTTTCAAATCTTGTTATTGGATCAATTATTTCAAATTCTTCCCAGGACTGATTTCCGAAGAGTACATATATTGAAGGAGCGAGTATGATCTTATCAATTTTAAAAACTCTTCTTTTTTCCAAGGTTACATTTAATGAAGGCATTATTCTATGGGCACTGCCTTCGCTGAAATAGTACGCGTAATTAACACTAATAGATATTGGTTTTAAGTCAAGGTATGGTGTTACTGTTAATGTATTTTTGTATGGTAAGAAATTATTGTTAATAGTGAAATACCTATCGTACCCCACGTTTAATGAAAAATTTGATGAGAATGAGTGCATATACCCAGCCGATAAAACCATCAGATAGAATTTAGGGTCAAAATCATTACTCCAATAACCAGAGACATCTCCGTACAGCCCTGTTTTGTGATAGAGTGAAATTCCGGGCGATAAACCAAACTGATCGATACCTAACGTTCGACCTGCCGAGAGCACGTTGCTATTGTAATTCAATCGGATTGCAAGCTTAGAGCTAGCATCACTTTCTGTAGCGCTCAATAAACTATCAATTAAATAAAATATATTGAGGGAATCACTATAGGTTAGAATCGTGTCGTTCGGAAATCGAAATAACGAATCAGCGTCTTGTGCCTGAAGTTGGCTAAAAGACGCTGAATATAGAATGAAGCAAAGCCATCGTTTACGAATGCCCATGCATTAGAAATCAGTTATTGCGTTGCCTGAGTCGCTGATCATTTCTGTCCAACTGCCGTTGCCGTTGTTGCTGCAACATTTGTCGTTTTTGAATTTGATCGAGGAGAACTTTTCGGAAGTCATCCTCCGCTTTTCGTAAGGCAATCACTTTATGCGCGGGCACTACATTTAACAGCTTGCCAGAGTATTCCTTTTCCAGATCTAATTCATGCTGCTTCAATGATAGACCAAGCTCTAGCGATTCTTTTTCGTTTTGTTCCGTAGTTTTTGCAGGGTCAGGTTTACTCCGATTAGCTTTAGATTGTTTTTTGATCTCTTGTCGCTTCATGGAGAATTCACGGTAAACTGGCCAGAATTTTTCAGCTTCATCAGGGGTAAGCCCCAGGCGTTCTGTGATAAATGCTATCCTTGCTGCTTTAATTTTTTCCTGCGCTTTAAGGTCTTGTTTTGGTAATTCATCCTCTTGTGCAAACAGAGGTGCAACCAATAAAAGACTCATTAATAGGGTTATAATATTTTTCATAGTACACTAAAGGTTATTCAATTCTAATTCTAGTTCATTTAAATTATCAAGCGCTTCGAAGTTCAGGTACGTTTCTGATTCAATGGCCTCTACATTTTCTATATTCAAGTCCATTCGCTCCAATAACTCCTCAGTCGTAATTTCACTTTGCTCCAGATACGCAACGATTTCTTCAGTACTTACGGAGGCAAGCATGGTATCAACGCTTTGGGAGGTATTGGGCACCAGATAAATTGATACCATAATTGCCAATACAATTACTGGCAATGCATATTGTAAAGCATAGCGGAAATAGGGCTTTGTTTCTTTTACATTTGATTTCTCTGCTACTCGTGCCTGTATTATTCCGGGAAGCCTATCAAAATAGCCATCAGGAACCTTAAAAGGGTTATTTTTTGGTATATCTTCTAATTTTTTCATTTCTGTTGACTTTGACTTGTTGTATTCATGAAAGTTTAATCACAGCGATAAGAAACCTTCAATTTTCTTTACTGCATGGTGATAACTGGCTTTTAATGCACCCACACTTGTGGTTGTAATTTGCGACATCTCCTCATACGTTAAATCCTCAAAGTACTTCATATTAAAGACAGCTCGTTGCTTATCGGGTAACCTAATCAAAGCCTTCTGTAATTTCAATTGAATTTCATCTCCGCTTAATTGTAAGGAGGTATCTAGTTTCGCAGCAAGTTCTCCTTCAACATCTCCAATAGGTAGGAAGAATCTTCTCTTCTTTTTACTCAAAAAACTAAGGCATTCGTTTGTGGCAATTCTGTAAATCCATGTAAAGAGTTGTGAGTCCTCGCGAAATGTTTCAATGTGTCGGTGAATTTTAATGAATACCTCCTGTGTTAAATCATCGGCATCGTCATGGTCAATCACCATTTTACGCACATGCCAATATACCCGTTGCTGATAGCCACGAACGAGCATATTAAAGCCGTAGTTCCGCGTTTCCGGATTTCGGATTTTTTCTAAGAGCTCTTTGTCTTCCAATCAGGCCGGGTTGAAAATCTGAATTTAGATAAATAATTTTGCCCAAGGTTTAATTAGAAAAGTAAATTTTATCCCTTAAATGCCAAAATGGTATCGACCAGCATTTCATACTGCTCTTTAGAGTGGGTGGGGAAGTTGGCAAACCGAAGCTGGTGTGTTTTGGATGAGCCATACCCTTCACCAGGCTGCATTCCATTTTCAAGAAGATGCTTCGCTAACTTTTCTGTTTGATTGCCACATTCAGCAACAATAACAGTCTTCGATCTCCATTTTTCAGTGTGAACAAATGATTGTATATCGGGATTAGCATGCAGCGCTTGGTATAAAATCGCTGATTTGTACTCTGTTTCATTCCGGATTAGCTGAATACCTCTCCGCAGCATATCCTGAACAACTTTTGAAAAAAGGTATATACCTAACACATTTGGAGTCTCTGGTGTTTGATTTTTTTGAGCGTACGAAATAAGGCTTGGCAGACTATGATACGAACCAATTGAAATACCTTTTGAGAGAAGTGATTCAGCTTTAGCAATACATCTATCATTCACGATCCAGACACCGAGCCCTGCTGGTAAACCAAAACCCTTTTGCACCGAAAAGAAAGCAGAGTCAATTTTTGTGTAATCTAAATTGAGGTAGGGGATAGAGGATACGGCATCTACAGCTATTAATGTGTTCTGGTTTTTATCTTTTAGCGTATTAATGAAATCTATGGGGATAGAAACTCCCGTGCTGGTTTCATTGTGCGTTATTGCAATCAGCTCACAAGACGGAATTTCTATCATGGGATCAAACCCATTGCCAGCTTTTACTTCATTTTTTGATGGGCTTTTTTGGAGTTGACCAGCAATTTCATAGAATTTATTTGAGAATGCTCCATTGATAAGATGATGAGAATGTGACTCCACTAAATTTTGTATGATGCGCTCCCAGATATCAGTGGCTGATCCCGTAAATAAGACATGATAATCAGCTGGGATATTCAGTAGTTCCCGTACGCCAACTGTAGCGTCTCTTGAAATGATTTCAAAGGCCTTACTTCGGTGCGATAAAGAGGGGACTCCATCACGAAACGCCTTGCGAACATGATCTTCAACAGTAAAATAGAGTTGAGAAGGGCCTGGTGTAAAATTTATCTTAGGAATCATTGCTGCAAACTTAATAAATCAATATCAGCCAGAGCTTGTCTACGGCCTTGAGTTTTGAAATATGTTTTCGGTAAAGATTTTGGACTGTTTACTAAAAAATTACTGGTTAGTCAATATATCGCGGCCGATATGTTTTATGTTTCTTTGTTTCGAAATCCACTTGAGTTTGGGACACGTTTGCTGAACCTAACAATAAAACAAAACCGAGTGTAGCGTTCAACCAAAATCAGGCCTCACCCGACTTGTCGGGCCTCGCCCAAAAAGCAGGATAACAGAAGAAGGTTGCGGTTGAAGGCAGCTCAAAACTTGTCTTCTAGGGGTTCAGAAACACCTCTCCAAATTCGGTGGATTTTTTAATTGATGGGTGCATTTTGCACCTTTATTTCAACCCGCCTGTTTTGTGAATGATCATCTTCATTACACTCAACCCCATCGCTACAATGATTTAGAATAAGTTCTTCTCCAAATGCCTGTGAGTAAATTCTACTTCGGACTATACCTTTATTTGTAAAGTACTGCACAACTGTCTCTGCACGTTTAGCAGAAAGCCGTTTATTATACTCCTTTGAACCTCGTGAGTCGGCATGGGCACCGATATTTAATATTGTTGTTTTGTATCTTTTTAAAGTTCGCACAACCTTATCAAGGCTTGCGAATGCTTCGGGTCTAATATTGGATTTATTTAAGTCAAAAAGAGGTGTGGCCTTCTCAATATATATTTCTTCTAGAACAATATCATTGAGTAGCTCACCTTCATATAGATCGTGGGTATCTAATTTAAATCCATTTGTAATGAACCCATCCTTTTGGGCTTCAATAGAATATTTGTGATTTGGTAATACAAGAAAACCGTACTCTCCATTGTTTGAGACAACAACGGTATCTATTTTTTGGGTAGTTAAATCTTTACGCAAGACAATCGCCCCCGGTAATATTGATTGAGTTTCATTGCTGAATATTCGACCTTTTGCAAAAAGTGCATGCTTCCACATGGGTAATAAAAGGCTATCAATTCCAAAAGTTAATCCTCTGGTTGAAAAACCGATATCTTCGAGGATATCATATCCTTTTTTTTCTGCGGAGATAATTAAGTCCATTTCAAAGGGTAGATCAAGGTGAAAATTTCCCTGACTATCGCTCGTAATTGAATCAACAACTAAACCTTGCTCGTTCTTTAATGTCACTTTTGTTCCAGGTACAATAATTGAATTGTTATTGCGATCACGGGTCTGCCCTTGTAGAAAATATTTCATGGCAATAAAGCGATAAAGGTCATCATCGCCCTTTCCGCCTGGCCTGTTTGAAGCGAAGAAGCCTACTCGTCCGGTTGAGTCTGTAATTAATGCGAAGTCGTCATATGAGGAATTAACAGAGTAGCCCAGGTTTTGTGCGGTGCTAAATTTTCCTCTCCGTAGATTACTTAGGTAGATGTCGAGTCCGCCAAAGCCACCTTGGCCGTTCGATGTAAAGAAAAGTGTGCTATCGTTTTCAAGATGCGGGTATAGTTCGTCACCCGAAGTATTTACTGCCGGGCCTGCATTTGTTGGGTCAGCCCATTCTCCGTTAATTAGTTTAGAGAAGTAGATGTCGGAACCTCCATACCCCAATGGGTGGGTAGAGGCAAAGAAAATTTTTGTGCCATCGATTGTAAAAGTTGCATGCCCAACAGAAAACCCATCGTTGTTTAGTGAGAATGGCCTAACATTTTTGAGGCTGGTTGCGGCACCGACATCGGCCAAGTAAAGTTTTAGATTGACACTACCATTGGCATCTTCTACTCCTTTTTTTCGAGAGAAATTACTTTGAGTAAATGCAGCTTTTGAATAGTTATCGTAGAATACAATTGGCCCATCGTGAAAAGAAGTACGGAGATGGTTGCTCATAAAAAGTTTTATTTCTCCGAAATCGGAGGTTATACTTTGCTCCGCGACCAATAAATTAGTTAGGGATTCATCTTCGGTTGGAGCAGAAAATGATTTATGCTTTATATATTGATCATAATCGCGTGTTGAAGAAAAAACAACCTTGCTGCTTTTGTAGTATGTTGCCCCAAAATCGCTATAGCTGGAATTCAGATGTTCAACATTACCAATTATATACAGCAAAGAATCGCGCAAATAGTATTGAATATTTTCAATAAACTTTATCTGCTTGTTTATTTTTACGCTGTCTGCCTTCTTTTTGTCAATGTGTTTAAGGAGTGCCAGCGCTTCTGAGTATTTTCTATTCATACACAAAATCTCGGCAAGCTTAAGCTTAGCAGAGGGAAGAACATCCGGATCTTGAACAAGCGACTTATACCAAAACTCAGCCGAAACCGGGTCGTTTAATCGCAAGTAGCAATCTGCTATTTGTTGTTGAGAGTAAATGTCCGAGCTATTTTTTTCTGTTATTCGCAAATAAATCTCTAGTGCATTGCGGTATGCTTTTGCGGCATATAGATGGTCCGCCTTCTTTTTATTGGGTAATAATAGTGTAGAGATATTCGTGCTTTGGCAGAAACCTGAAGCTGTGATGGTTATAAGGAAGGTAAGTAAAATTAGTTTTTTCAAAATTTAAAAATATCGAGGTGACACAAGCCCTTTTTTATTGTATTTAAAACGATAATTGATCATTACTTCATGTGATCCTAACTCTACAACGCGAATAGGCCCAGCTGTAATTTGATAGGAATAGCCAAATTGAATTTGATCTGTTACCTGTGCTTGCGTAATTAACGAGACTGTTTTAGATGATTTGTATGATAAACCAAACCACAGCACTTCATCAAAAAGAAGATTTGCATTTAGATCAAACTCAACAGGCGATCCGTCAAGAAATTTTAATAGAAACACGGGTTTAAGTTTGAGCAGACGATTCAGTGGAATAACATACCCACCGGTAAACAGTATAGGTCTATTTTGATAGACCGTTTCAAATTGTGCTCCCCGATCAAAAACATTATTTAATAAGTGCGGTACCGATACACCTATATAATACTGATTCGTATATAGAAAAACTCCTGCTCCAATATTTGGTCTGAACTCTCGTATGTCTGTATTGAAAGCTGGATCGTCTGGATTGTATATTTCTAATTTGGTATAGTCGGCACGATAGAAACCAAGCCCGCCTTGCAAGCCCATTGAAAGTGTTACTTTGGGAGAAACAGGGATGCGATAGGCATATGAAAAATGGATACCTGTTTGGTCAATCACACTAATCTTATCATGAATTACCAGAAGGCCAAGCCCAACACGTTTATTCAATAGGGGAGAGTGCAACGAGAATGTTTGTGTTTGAGGTGCGCCAGGCAGGCCTACATTTTGGAAGCGTGCCAGAAAAGTGGCGCTTAATGCGTCATGACTTCCAGCATATGCAGGATTAATAGCCAACCCGTTAAACATATATTGTGCGTATGTTGCCACTTGCTGTCCATAAGCATCGTATTGTATTGCACAAATGGCAAGTAAGAAAATAGAAAGAGTACGGCTCATTTCATTCTCTTTTTAGCACAACGTACCCTCCGATGGGGCCACTACCATCTCCAAGAAGTATACTGTAGAAGTAAGTCCCTTCGGGCAGCGCACTTTTTGCGAGGCCGTGATTTGCCTGACCCTTCCAATGGTTAGATTCATTGTTATATCCGGTGATTTCAAATACAAGATTATTAAAGCGATCATATAATCGAACTAAGTTATTGGAAAATTCTTCAATACCATCAATTCTCCAGTAATCGTTTTGGCCATCGTTGTTTGGAGAAAGCCCTTGATAAATTTTGAATGGAGGCGGGCCAACATTAATTACAACAAGACCTGAATCGTATAGATTACCGGAATCGCGAACCCAATATCGGATGGAATCGGTACCCATAAATTCGAAGCTGGGTGCGTACTGAATTTCCCCATCGGTATTAATAATTGCAGTTCCATTAAAGGTCTCGAGGTGATCAATAACCAAGGTATCGGTTGAGTCAGCTTCGAATATGTCATAGAATTCTTTATACGGTGCTTCTATAAAAAGATCATTGTCCAACACGTCATTATAGGTTGTAACAATACCACTTTGTGCATCCCGGTAGTCATCTATAACAACGGGGGCATCATTAACCGGTGTAATAGGAATTTTAAATTGCACAGTTGTGCATGCCCCAAAATTGTCGCACGCCTTCAACTCCCATTTTGATTCGCCATTATAATTTGGCTCGGGTGTAAATTGATAGGAAAAATCAGCAAAGTCTGGGTCAGGATCGTTGGGCATTGTTCCCCCACCGTGCGTATTGGTAATTTCGTACACAATTGGATCTCCTTCAGCATCGAAAGCCAACCGGGAAACTCGCAGCGTACTATCTTCAAAAATCGTATCCAGTATCGCTGGTATTACGCTAACAAATATTGGAGGGTCATTTATTGGTAATACAGTAACCTGAATAAGTGCTGAATTCGAAGCGAGTCCGCCAAAATCTTTTACGGAATAATTAATTGAAATGGCCGAACCAAAGAAATTTAAATACGGAGTGCAAGTAACATTCCCCAGAGCATCAACTGTAAACGTACCTTTATTTGCCACTGTTAATGTTTTTTCTTCAGCAGGAGTGAGTGGATCCAGATCAACTGTACCCGGATTAATTCTATTGTTAGGATCAGTTGAAGTATCCACATCCGAATCATTTTGAAGAATTGTTAATATAACCGGTACATCTTCATTGGAGGTGATTACATCATCAACCGCTATTGGTGAATCGTTAGTAGGTGTTACGTTAATAATAAAAGTCGCGGTAGTACAAGCTGCGGGAATTACATTGTCACAAATATTTACTTCCCATTGCGATTCTCCATTAAAATCTTGCTCGGGTGTAAACAAGAAACAAATTTGTGTAGCTGTTTGAGATGTAACGATAAGCGTATTACCATTTGCGATACTTTGCACTATACCGTTTACGACTATCATTTGGCCTTCCGTTTCAAGTACATCCACACAGAAAGCGAGCGGAGTATCTTCAGGTGTTGCTAATGTCAAGGTTGTTCCATTCAAATCAACTGTTGGTGGGTCATTTACTGGCCTAACAATTATACTTACTGCTGCGGTTGCTGTACCTCCATTACCATCACTAATTGTGTAAGTAATGGTTGGTACTGTTCCATTATAATTTAGAACAGGAGAGAACTCCAAACGGCCATCGCTATAAATTCTTGCTGTACCAACTCCCGGTAAAGTTGCTAATGTTGAACTACTTGCAGAAACCAGATATGTACCAGTGCCTACTACAAACTGCGTTACCGTTAAATTATCTCCGTCAGGATCGGTATCATTTGCCAGTACATTCGCGCCATCTGCTAATGTTATAGGGGTATCTTCGGGTGTTGTAAAGGCATCATTATCTACACCGGTCCCGTTATCGTCTCCACCTGTAGGATCATCGTTAACGGGTGTAACACGAATACTTAGTGTTGCATCATCTGCGAGAGCCCCATCGCTAATCGTATAGGTAGCTACTAAAACTGGGCTGCTATTATTATAATTTAATGCAGGTGTAAACGTAAAGCTTCCGTTCGTGTTAACTCTCAATGTTCCAATACCGGCAATGGTTGCAAGATTACCGGCAGGATATACCGTTAAGTCACCCGGAACAACAAACTGCGTTACCACTAATGGATCGAGATCAAGATCGACATCGTTAGCCAATACATTTCCTGTATTCAATACAACATCTTCTGCCGTAGTAAAACTGACATCATTAGACGCGAAGGGGGCGTCATTCACAGGCGTAACGGTTATAATTATTGTTGCATTGGCTGTGCCAGTCCCATCACTTACACTGTAGCTTATGGTTGGAACTGTGCCTGTATAGTTTAATACAGGTGTAAAGGTCAGGTTTCCATTGCTATTAATCTGCAAGGAGCCAACATTCGAAATTGTTGCTATTGTACCCGCTGAATGCGTAACACCGTTGACGATAAAATTTGTAACCGATAATGCGTCACCATCGGGATCAACGTCATTGCTCAATATATTACCGGTTAAGGTAATTTCTTCTGGTGTTGTATATGAAATTCCACTGTCGTTGCCTGGAAGCGGTAAATCGTTCGCAGGGTTTACTGTTATTCGTACTACCGCACTAGCAGTGCCTCCATTGCCATCGCTGATAGTATACGTCACATCCGGTACAGAGCCTCCATAGTTTGATACTGGTGTAAATGTCAGACTTCCGTTAGCCAGTATTACAAGTGTTCCTTTGCCAGTAATTGTTGCCGTATTTCCTGGAGGATAAACTGTTACGTCACCGGTTACAACATATTGTTGCACGGTTAATGTATTCCCTGCATCCACATCACTATCATTCCCTAATACATTACCATTGAAAACGACATCTTCGGTTGCTGTAAAAATATCGTTAACGGCCACCGGATTATCGTTTACTGGTGTAGTGGTTATAAAGACGGATGCGCTTGCAGAGCCAGTTCCGTCATTCATAGTATAGGTTACGGCTGGCACAGTACCATTAAAATTTGAAAGTGGTGTAAAGGTAAGGCTACCATTACTGTTAATCCGCAAAGTACCTACATTCGCGATGGTGGCTGTATTACCTGCAGAATACGTTGTTCCATCACCTGCGATAACAAACTGCGTTACTGTTTTCGTATTTCCTAGTTCTGTCTCATCATTATCTAAAACATTAACCCCATTCAATACTAAATCTTCCGATCTTGAGAATACATCATCGGCCGCCAACGGATAATCAATTACGTTAACAACCGTCATTGTTAAAAGCGCAATATCAGTACCACCATTGCCATCGCTTAACGTGTATGAAACATTCGGAACAGGACCATCATAATTTAGCACCGGTGTAAACGTGAAGCTACCGGTTGAATTGATCACGAGTGTTCCAATACCTGTTATGGTAGCCAGGTTACCAGCAGCATACGTAGTTGGGTCGCCTGCTACGACAAATTGTGTAACGCTCAATACATCACCATTGGTAACGACATCAACATCACTATCATTCGTGAGGACGTTGCCTGTTAATGTACTATTCTCGAGTACAGTACGATCGTCATCAACCGCAACAGGATTATCGTTCACAGGTGTTACTGTTATTACTACTGTTGCACTGGCTGTTCCAGTTCCATCACTCACAGTATAGGTTGCGGTTGGAACAGCACCGTTAAAATTTAGAACGGGTATGAAGGTTAAACCTCCGTTACTATTGATCCTCAAGGATCCAATATTTGTAATCGTTGCGGTAGTACCAGCAGTAAATGTTGTACCGCTAACAATAAACTGTGTAATCGATAGTACATCACCATCCGGGTCCGTGTCATTGGTTAACACATTAGCATTTAGTGTAACATCTTCTGGTGTTGTAAATGCAACCCCACTATCATTCCCGGGGGCCGGTAAATCATTGGTATTGGTTACAGTTATTCGCACCACTGCACTTGCAGTACCACTATTTCCATCACTGATTGTATATGTCACATTTGGTATTGGACCAGCGAAGTTTGACACAGGTGTAAACGTCAAGGTTCCATTAGCAAGGATCACAAGGGTTCCTTTGCCTGTAATTGTTGCCGTACTTCCTGCTGGGTAAATGGTAACATCACCTGTTACAACATATTGCTGTACAGATAATGTATTACCAAAATCAATATCACTATCATTTGTTAAAACATTACTTGTCAATATTACGTCCTCTGGTGTTGAGTAAGTATCATCTACGGCTACCGGGTTATCATTGATAGGTAGAACTGTTATTGAAATGGTAGCGCTGTTAGAAGTCGCACCTGATGCGTCTTTTACAGTATAATTAATACTGAATGTTCCGGAATAATTGGAAACCGGTGTGAACGTTACTGATCCAGCACCATTGTATGTAAAGGTACCTACTCCAACAATACTTGCTGGAGTCAAAATAACAGTGGCTGGGTCAATAGAATTGTCAATGTCTGTATCATTAGCAAGAATGTTAAACGATACAGGCGTATCCTCATTGGTAGACACCACATCATTAACTGCGACCGGTGCATCATTGATCGCATTTATGGTAATCGTTACTATTGCCTGATCGCAAAGGTTGGGAGTAGCTCCATCACACCTAGTATACGTAAATTGATCAGTACCAAAATAATTTGTGTTGGGGGTGTATGTAAAACTTCCATCTGCATTAAAGGTTAGGGCACCATCGGATACACCACTTACCAACGAGTAGGTTGCTCCCGGGCCATCTACATCACTGTCGTTACTCGTTACACTGCCTGTTAATGGAGTGTCTTCATTCGTACTAAATGCATCATCATTGGCTATCGGTGGATAATTAGCGATGCTAAAGATAATATTGCGGTTAAACGGAGCACTGTTAACATTACCATCATTAACTATAAATCTTACACTTCGGGTTAGAATTGATGGTCTGTTATTCGTGTTACTATACAGTACACTCGCAAGAGCAGCCGAATATTCTGCTTTGGTAGCTGTACCCGTGAGTGTTAATACTCCATTACTGTAAACACCTGAAATCTTTACAGTATTTGTAAAAAGTAAAACATCCTCCGTAAGAACAAAATTACCTGTAATAGTCACAGTCGCAGATTCAATATTTACGTCATCCACATCCGTAACGATAAGGCTATTATCAATTGCGATGCTGGATTGCACAGTTGTATAGGCTATTGAACTTGAGTTGCCATTTATTACCGGAGGATCATTAACGGGTGTAACCGTTATGTTGATAACATTAACTGAATCATATACCCGGTCTGCAACTTTGAAGAAAAAACTATCAGCTCCAAAATAATTATTAAAGGGCGTATAGGTCCAGTTTATTCCAGAGCCAGATATACTACCATTTGTGGGGCCTGATCCGGATACAATACTGAATGTGATTGGATCTAAATCAGGATCAGAACCAGTTAATACAATCGAAAGGGGAGTATCTTCTGTAGTTATGAGATTCTGCTCATTAGCAATTGGCTTATTATTAGGCTCAACAATTGTTATAGATGTGCTGCTTGTATTATTCCCTCCACTTCCGCACGGTACACTGGATGCGGTCAGCTGAGTTCGGGCTACAATACTATCGTAGCCTATAAGTGGGTCGTTTAAATTAAAAATCCACGTAGTTCCAGTTGCATATCCTGCTTTTGTTTCTCTTGGAGTTACCCCCCAACTAGGACTAGACTCGGTTCCAATATTCTCATAGATGGAAAGCGTTATATAAATATTACTCTCTACTGTGGTTCCGGATATATAGGTTTGTCCAGCCTCAATGGGTAATGTGATTGCAGGCTTGGTAACCTTTTCCCTTTCAAAGCCTGGACCATTTGGCGCTAGGTCAACAATGGGGGTAGGGCACTGATTTTGAATCAGGTCAATAAAAGCACATGAAACACAGCCGCTATATTCAGGATCATTATTGTCAACACCTGAAACATCCGCTATTTTTCCATCAATTGCGCAAGTAGCTGAAACGTTTGTCGCTGCAGCAAATCGTAGACCGCTATTCTCATTAATAAGAATGCCGGTAGCTGCAAAATAAGCAGCACTTAGTTGGTCAAAGGGTACAAAATAATCATAAAAATAATCTGGGTCGCCACACGTTACTTCATCTGCAATTGAAATTTGAAAGTGAGTATCGATGTCGTAAAAAAGCAACTCATTTGGGCAATTGCTAATCCCGTCTATATTAAATACATAAACACCTGCATTATTTCGCTTTATTAAAGTAATGTCTATTTCAAAACCCGGATTGGCAGCAGTATAATTTGGATCCGCATCAGGTCCGGTATTCCCCATCTTTCCATCTGTATCTAAGAGAATAGTCCAGGATTCTACACTGGGGTTATCATCACCAACCCGAAATCTGAAAATAAGGTTATTGTCTTTTTTTACCGCGTAAACAGAATAGGCCAAGCTATCCGGTATTAGGTCAGTAATCCCGCAGGAATTCCCGATATTATCGTTTGTTACATCTCCACCTAACTTCGGGATACCGAACATGGGTATCTCAAACTCATCGACCCAATAAAGACCAGTTGCGGAAAATCCTGTTTGGCTTGCCGTAATCCAGTTATCATTACCAATATCCATTGGATTGCTCGCGCCCAGTGTCGATGCTCTAATAATTCTTCCGCGTTGCCCAAAGGCTACTGCACAAATAAGGAAAAGAATTAGGGTAAGGAAATTTGATTTAAAGCCAGTCATAGTTATCAAAATTAGTCAAAAACACAGTATTCTTTAGCTTCCGGGAGTGAAATTCAGCCTTTTAAATCCTGTTTTTGGATGTAATGTAACTTCCTGTTTGTTGTTATAACTGGGGGTGAATTGGGTCTTTTGGCAATATAGTATTACTGAAAAATGGCACGTTAACGAACTCCATCATACTTAAGGGCTTAGTATAAAACCCTGAACTTAATTGTATGCTCGATTGCACGAAGTTGAACGATGACCTCCTTGTCGTATTCTTTATTAATGTCTGTAATTACGTAACCGATAAGTTCATTTGTTTTTAGATATTGACCAGCTATGTTAATGCCATTATCAGCCAGAACTTTGTTGATTTTGGCTAAGATACCGGGTACGTTTTCATGAATGTGAATCAAGCGATGAGCATTCTCCAATGTTGGTAATGTAAGGTTTGGAAAATTCACACTGTTCGAGGTACTTCCTGTGTTTATGTAATCCATAAACTTGCCGGGAACAAAATTTCCAATGTTCTCCTGTGCTTCTGAAGTACTACCTCCAATGTGAGGTGTGAGTATTGTATTCGCTAAGCCTCTTAGTGCCGATGTAAACTTCTCCTGATTACTAACAGGTTCATATGGAAAGACATCCACCGCACAACCCGCAACTTTTCCATTCTTAATATTTTCCTGTAAAGCATTAATATCTACAACATGCCCGCGACTCAGGTTTATAAAAATCACACCTTGTTTCATCCAGTCAAATTCACGTTGACTGATTAGATTGGTATTCGATTCGCGCCCATCCACGTGGAGTGAAACAATATCTGATTTTTCGAGGAGCTCTCGCATCGATCTGCATTTTGTTGCATTCCCCAGCGCTAACTTTTCCTCGGTATCATAATACAAAACATTCATTCCGAGCGACTCAGCAATAACGGAAAGCTGTGAGCCAATATTTCCGTACCCTATAAGCCCAAGTTTCTTCCCACGCACTTCAAAACTTCCGGAAGCGGATTTATCCCATTCGCCTTTGTGCATTTTTGCAGACTTATCTACAATGTTGCGCATCAGCATAATCATTTCAGCTACAGCGAGCTCTACAACTGAACGTGTATTGCTAAAGGGTGCATTGAAAACAGCAACTCCTTTTTTAGTGGCGGCTTTCAAATCAATTTGATTGGTACCAATGCAAAACGCGCCTATAGTCATCAAGCGATTTGCTTGTTCTAGTACCTTGGCCGTTACGTGTGTTTTAGAACGAATGCCAAGGACGTTTACATTTTTAATCTTCTTACATAATTCTTCCTCCGTTAAAGCAGCAGCGTATGTTTCTACATTAAACCCTTCTGCTTTCATCAGTTCCAATGCAACGGGATGAACGTTTTCCAATAGTAAAACATTGATTCTATTTTTTGGATACGAGATGACTGTATTGAGCTTGTTTAGGTATAAAAATTCATCGAGGCTGGGCGTAACGTGATCAGCCTTCTCAATGATATTTTCCCTTCCCACATTTTCTGTGAAGGCGTAAAATTTATTAGCCAACCCCGAGTGTTTAATTTCATAATCGGTGTAGCCATCACCAATGACGTACACATCACCGGGAAGGTTTAATCTTTTAAGCTGTTCTACTTTTCCATTATTAGCAGAGAGTGGGTTTTCAGTATCAAACCCAGTCACATTTCCCTGTTCGTCAAATTGAAAACGATTGGCGAATATATTCTCAGCCTTAATTCCAAATTCTGTTACGATTGGATCGATGAAGGCATGAAACCCGTTGGAGATGATGTAGATATTATCAGCATATACCTGGAAGAAGTCTTTGTTACGCTTAAAGGACTCCGAAACTTTGTCTTTGAGAATGCTAACGAGTTGTACTAAATGCTTTCGATTGGGCGATAGAATGGCGATACGTAGTTCAAGCGATTCCCGAAAAGATAATGATCCAACCATTCCCTGGTTGGTGATCTCCTTGATCTTTTCCTTGAGGTTTTCCTGATCTGGATGACCATCAAGAGAAATTTCGGCCAGTACATCAAAGGCCTCTACCTTGGTAAACGTGCTATCGAAATCGATTACGAAGTACTTATTTAGTTTCATCCGGGTTCACTGAATCCCAAATGTAAATAATAGTCCATAGCCATAGTCGTTAGTAGATAGTTTTATTATCAGCGATGGCTAATAATGCTAACGAATGTTCGATGCTATGAAGTTTTTAGCATACTCCTTAATCATCTCTCGGACACTTCTAAATGAAAGCATGATCTCTTGCTCGGTGCCCTTTGCTTTGGCAGGATCAGGAAAATTATGATGGAACATTTTGATCTTTGCCGGAAAATATGGGCAGTTCTCTTTGGCATTATCACATACTGTTATCACATAATCGAATTCCATGGTGGTGTATTCATTCACGTTATTGGATGTATGCTTTGAAATATCAATGCCATCTTCTTTCATGGTGGCGATTGCCTTTGGATTAACTCCATGTGTTTCAATGCCTGCACTGTAGATATCTGCTTTACCATTGGCAAAATGGCGGAGGTATCCTTCCGCGATCTGACTTCGACAGGAATTGCCCGTGCACAAAACAAGAATTTTTGGTTTCATATTAAATAATTAGCAACAGGTTGAATCAACTCCACAGCAGGCAGCCTTTTTCTCTGCTTTCGTTGGATCTAAGACTTTACTACCTGGTTTTTCAGCATAGACGGTTATACTGAAGATACCGGATTGTCCTGATTTATAATGCTCAAACTCTTCCTTGGAAAGAAACTTTAGTACAATTTCATCGGGAAGGGTAATCCTTCTTTCTTTTTGAACGAGTATATTTTCAAAACCATTTTGTTTAATAAGCTCTAAGTAGTTTTCTTTTTGGATTGCACCGGAAACACAACCGGCATACATCTCAGCCGACTTACGCAGCCCTTCCGGCAGCTTTCCTTGCAATACTATGTCGGAAACACTAAAATGACCACCGGGTTTTAATACCCTGAATGTTTCTGAAAACGCTTTGTTTTTATCGGGTACAAGGTTCAACACGCAGTTGCTTACAACTACATCTGCGACATTCGCATGTACAGGAAGATTTTCAATATCCCCTTGACGAAACTCCACGTTGTTGAAGCCTAGCTTTTCCGCATTGTTACGTGCTCTTTCAATCATTTTCTCCGTGAAATCTACACCGATTATTCTACCGCTTGATCCGGCAATTGATCGGGCTACAAAAGCATCATTACCAGCACCCGATCCTAAGTCGATGACAGTGTTGCCTTCTTTGATGATAGCAAACTCAGTCGGTAAACCGCAGCCAAGTCCAAGATCGGCATCGGCTACATAGCCTTGAAGTTTTGTATAGTCTTCAGCCATGACGATGGCATCGGTTGTGCTGCATCCGCCTGCTCCGCAACAACTTGTTTCATTTTGGTCTTTGCTTTGGTCTACAATCGCTCCGTATTTTTCTTTTACGAGTTGCTTGAGTTGTTCTGACTGATTTGTAAGCGTTTCCATAGTGAAGTTATTTATGTTATTCAGTGATCGTTATATTACGATTAATTAAGTCAAAAAATTTTAACAGCAATTCTGTCCCTGATAGCTTTCAAATAAGCCACCTAAAGCCGCCTTAGCTTTAGCCCAGTTAGCTTCATCTATGCAATAGCATACACTGGCACCATTAATATTTCCTTTTATGAGTCCTGCTACTTTTAATTCTTTCAAATGCTGTGATACAGTAGACTGAGAAAGGGGGAGTTCGTCAACAATATCGCCACACACACAGCTTTTCATTTTAACCAAGTGTTTAAGAATTGCAATGCGTGCAGGATGAGCCAACGCTTTACCATAAGAGGCTAAATCTTTTTGGTTTTTTGTGAATTCCTCGGCTTTCGTAAGTCCCATGGTACAATAATCGTTATTTTACGATAAAGGTTTCATGAAAGTCCAATTATATTTTATTAGCAGATGCTCCGGATAAAAAAATGCCCCTCTTACAAGGGGCATTTTTAGTCATTAGACTTTATTATAAATTTTACTTAAAAATATACCGTAGGCCAAACTGCATTTGCCAACGTGATAGTAAACCGGCATCATACGTAAAGGTCTTTTTCAAGTTAGTATCAAAGCTATAGACCGCATTGCCAAGTCCATCGGCTAAAACACCGATAGGTTGTGTATTTGTAGGAAACTGCCGTACACCCCATTCACTGCTTAGCATATTTCCAACGTTTAGTATATCGATGCTAAACTGTAGGCCGTGATCATCATTGATTTTAAGGTCTTGAAGTATGCGAACATCCCAACGAGAATACCAAGGGCTAAGCATACCATTCTTTTCAACATACTCACCTCGTCTATCTCTTAAGTATTCGTCTTGTTCGATATAATCATCCAAGGCAACTCGCTGCGCATTCTGTTCAAAAGCTGTGCCTGTGAATGCCATTGAAGCAATCTCGGCAGAATTTGCTGGGATATAGATCAAATCATTTAAGCTAGAACCATCACCATTAATATCACCCGAGTAGGTGTAACTAAACCGACCACCTTGCGCATATTCATAAAATATAGAGAATGTGGTTGCGTGTTTGCCGTCTCCGTAGCTAAATGTTTTATTAACTGTACCTACAATACGATGCTTATTACCGTACAATGATGGCGCCAGTTGCGGGTTATTTACATTGCCCAACGCTGGATTCCGGTCATATGCATCGCTGGAGATTTCTGCATCAATGGAGCTAATATCGCGTGCATCCAGATAATTATAAGCTAATGTGGTATAGATACCTTGAGCCCATTCTTTTTTAGCTTCTAACGTCATGTTAAAACTTCTTCCTTCATTTACATTCGTAAACACATAAGCATTTGTATTCCCACCAAATTGGTCTTTTGATTTATCACCATCCAAATAAATTGGGCGATCATCAGCTCCAATTAAATTGCCGCTTGGTAAGTCGCGACCGAAATTTCTTACCATCATGGCGTTAATATCTTTTGTGTAAATGAAATCTGCTGAAAGAATCCAGCCACCTTTCAAGCGTTTATCACCGCCAATATTCGTTCTCCATACTTGCGGAAATTTGAAGTCAGGATCGGTAGTACAATAAAAGAAGAAGGCAGGGTTCGCCACCTGATTACCAACCCAAACAAACGGGAAACGGCCGGTAAAAACACCGGTACCACCTCGTACTTGCAACGTCTGATCTCCATTAACATCCCAATTAAATCCAGCTCTTGGTGAAAACAGCGGTAGTGACTTTGGAAGATCAAGTGAATTTAACAATACCGGATTTCCTTTTTCATCGTGGTACTGAATGTTTGGATTATAGTTACCAAAGCTACCATTAGCCGGATCCCACAATCCTCCGTTTCGCACAATGTTCTCTTTCATTTTTTTCTCTGTATCAAAGAAAAGCGGAGCGTCCATACGTAAGCCATAGGTCAGTGTAAAATTTGGATTTAAGAGTACTTTATCTTGAACGTAAAAAGAGAGTTGACCTACGTTAGTTTCTGCTAATGCCCAATTTCCTGCATCATAAACATTTTGCGCGTTGTCAACAATAGGCTGCATAGGGTTAGTAGGATCGGTAATAAAGGCCAAAAAGGATGCAACATCTGAGAATCCAGGCCCAAATGTTCCGCCAGGGTAGGGAACGCCAAAGGGCTCATAAACGCCTAAGTTAAAGGAGTTGTCGAACTGAAATTTTTCAAAAGAAGCTCCGACAGTAAACGTATGATCGCCAGAATAAATATCAAAGTTGTTGCTAAACTGAAATACCTTTTGATCAAGTGTGTTGTTTATGGAGAAGGGCTCATGACCTGCTACAATATAGCGTATCTGGTTCTCATTAATGTTCAAGACAGGGAAAGGTGAACTAAACGGATCGCGACTATCCTTAAATTGTGTAAAACCAATTTGAAGTTTATTGGAAAACTGATTTCCGAAAATTGATTTTAACTCTACAAGCGCAGAGCTAATTTTGTTGTTAATCTGGTAACCCGAATTAAAGAATTGCAAAGTAGTTGCATCGGGGCCGCGTCTTCCAATGGCAGCAGGGTGTGCAGGCTTCTGTTTTGAAGCATCCAGAAAATTATAAATAGCGGTAAGCGTATGATTTTTATTAATGTTCCAATCAAACTTTATAATTGCTTTTTGATTGTTGGTTTCATGTGTGAAACCTTCATAAGGCCCTGTCTTATAACCAAATTCTGTAAAGAGTGCATCACTTACGGCATCAAGATCCGCAGCTGTTACCCGCGAAACATTCTGTCCAGTAAGGCCGGGTCTTGCTGCCCGGAAGCTTGATCCCAGATCGTCTCGCCTCTCAATTTCAAGATTTACAAAAAAGAAAGCTTTATCTTTTACAATAGGACCGCCAATGCTAAAACCGGCTTGAAGTTGATTTAAATCAGGCACAAAAATATTCTCACCTTTTATTTTAGATCCTGTCAGCGCGTCCGTTCTATAAAAGCCAAATGCAGTACCTTCTAAGTTGTTTGTTCCACTTTTTGTAACTGCATTTATGGAAGCTCCTGTGAAGCCCGCCTGGGTAACATCGTAAGGGGCAACCGCAACTTGAATCTGATCGATGGCATCCAAAGAAACTGGCTGAGAATCTGTTTGGCCACCGGGTGTGGCAGCATCAAGGCCGAATGGGTTATTAAAAATTGCCCCGTTTAAGGAGAAGTTATTGTATTGATCGTTTCTTCCAGCAAAAGAGTTTCCATCGGACGATGGTGTGAGGCGATAAATGTCAGCCGCGGAACGTGTAATCGTTGGCATTTTTCGAATCGTGTTGTTATCGAATGCAATCGCTGAACCTGTTCTGTCACTATTAAAAACAGTTGATCCACCAACAACGACTTCGCCTAATTCAGTGGCAGATTGTTTGGCAGCAAACTGAAAGCTCCGATTTTCGCCAAGTGTAAGATTAATACCTTCAATATTTTGGGTTTCAAAACCCACAAATGAAACGGTTATGGTGTACGGCCCGCCAATTCGCAAATTTGGTAAAGTAAAACGGCCATCACTTCTTGATGAAGTTCCGTATTGGGTGCCAGTTGGCTTGTGAATGGCTACTACCGATGCCCCCGGTAATGATGCTCCCGTTTCGTCAACAACCTGACCGCTTATGGTTGAAGTTGTAACACCCTGAGCACTCAGGATGAATGGCAGAAAAAGCGTTACGGCCAGGCACAATACTCTAATTCGTTGATAGAAAAATTTCATAGGCGTAAGATTTAGGAGTTAGTGGAATTTTGTGGTTTAACCACAAATTAAGAAAATGAACGAAATGTTATCGTCAACTTTGAAATCTTTTTAAAGATTTACTCTCAATTTTTATTGGATGGCAAAGGAAAAAACTACGTACGGAGTTTAGGGCAATTGTTAACTACTTAATGGTCAATTTTATTGATCACTTCCTTTGAAGTACTTTTTCAACTGCTGCAATTATATTCTCAGGTGATAGCCCGTATTTTTTTAATAGATCCGTTGGCTTGCCACTCTCTCCAAAAGAATCATTAACGGCAACCATTTCAATAGGAGCTGGGTAATAGCGACCTAACACCTGGGCGATGCTGTCGCCAAGGCCACCATTTATTTGATGTTCTTCACACGTTACAACGCACTTGGTTTTTTGTACAGATGAAAGAATGGCATCTACATCTAAAGGCTTAATCGTATGAATATTTATCAGCTCAACACTAATTCCCATCTGGGCTAATGTTGCTTCCGCCTCAACAGCTTGCCATACCATGTGGCCACATGCAAAAATCGTTACATCCTTACCATCTATTAACTTATCAGCCTTACCAATGGTGAAGGGTCTATCAGGAGTATTAAATACAGGCCAGGTTGGACGGCCAAAACGTAAGTATGCAGGACCATTATGATCACCCAATGCCAGCGTGGCTGCTTTGGTTTGATTATAGTCGGAGGGCACAATAACAGTCATGTGCGGAAGCATTTTCATCATACCGATGTCTTCCAGTATCTGGTGCGTGGCACCATCCTCACCAAGAGTTAACCCTGCGTGAGAAGCACATATCTTAACATTTTTACCTGAGTAAGCGATTGATTGGCGAATTTGATCGTACACTCGGCCTGTTGAGAAGTTTGCAAACGTACCCGTAAAAGGAATTTTACCGCCAATGGTTAGTCCTGCAGCCAGGCCCATCATATTAGCTTCGGCAATACCAACTTGAAAGAAACGCTCCGGGAATTCTTTTTTAAAGGCATCCATTTTTAGCGATCCGGTAAGGTCGGCACAAAGAGCTACAACATTGGCGTTTTTGCGCCCTAATTCATGAAGCCCGGCACCAAAGCCTGAGCGGGTATCTTTCTTTTCGGTGAATGTAAATTTGGTCATGAAAGGCAAGGATTTTGGTGGCGCAATTATACAACTTCCTTTTCAAAAGTCATGAAAGTGTTACTAAGTTGTTATGGTTTAACCGCTTATCAGAAATTGAAAACCCGATCCATTTAGCTCCGTACAAAAGGAGATGAGAATGAATACAATAGGTAAGGACGATCGCAAATTTTTAATCTGGTTTTTAATTGGTTTACTAATAGCCATATTACCATGGATAATTTTAGCCTAGGTAAAAAAATGATCCGGAGAATCTTCCTAATTGGTATGCAGGTTTCTACCAAGTTTTAGAATCATTACTGGTGAGCAGTTTACATAAAACTTCTCAAACTATCGCCCCGATTGTGTTATGCCTTATGTAGTTTCTGTTGCTCACATTTTCGCGCTAACATAGCAGCAAAGAAAATCTTCAGTAGAAATATCTAAGCTTCAAACCCCAACTGAAAAACATAGCAGCCGTCCATTTTTTTTTAGTTATTGGGTTTGGCTTATGGATGGAAGTTGTATTTTGTTTGGCATATTGTATGTCTTTATCTTTACAAATGGCTTCAATCATCTCGGGTTACGAATATGATATTTTCATCTCTTACCGTCATAAAGACAATAAGGGTGATCGATGGGTAACACAATTTATCAACGCATTAAAGTCTGAACTTGAAACAACGTTTAAGGATGATATCTCCATCTATTTTGACACCAATCCAGATGATGGACTTCTCGAAACCCACAATGTGGATAAAAGCCTGGAGGGCAAACTCAAGTGCTTAGTGTTTATTCCAATTGTCTCTCAAACATACTGTGATACTAAAAGTTTCGCCTGGCAACATGAGTTTTGTGCATTTAACAAAATTGCCAAAGAAGATCAGTTTGGAAGGGACATTCGGCTAAGCAATGGAAATGTAGCCAGCAGAATTTTACCCGTGAAAATTCATGATCTGGATGCTCAAGACACCGCACTTTTTGGAAATGAACTTGGTGGGGCACTTCGATCTATTGAGTTCATTTTTAAATCGCCCGGAGTTAACCGCCCTTTACGTGCCGATGATAGGCGTGAAGACAACTTAAACCGTTTGGCCTATCGAGATCAACTTAACAAGGTTGCGAATGCCCTAAAGGAAATTATAACAAGTATACAATTTCCTGATCGGGTAAGTACCCCTTCATCGGGTTATCAGGCGGTGGAAATAAGTCCTGTGACTGCACCTCTGGCGGAAGTAAAACCAGTCACAACAAGTAATGATAAGTCAATTGCTGTACTTCCTTTTGTGAGTTTAGCGCAGGATTCTTCACAAGAATATTTTGCAGACGGTATTACGGAGAATATCTTAATGCAGCTGGCCAGTCTTCGAAATCTAAAAGTCATTTCCAGAACCTCTATTATGAGGTATAAGAAAACAACGAAATCCGTCCCTGAGATTGCTTCCGAGTTGGGTGTCAAGTATATTTTAGAAGGGAGTGCGCAATCGCATGGAAACAAAGTCAGGATAAACGTTCAGTTAATTGATGGAGAAAAGGATGATCCTATCTGGTCAAAGGTCTTTGTAGAAAGCATGGATGATATTTTTGCCATTCAAAGTAGTGTGGCAGAAGTTGTAGCGAAAGAATTAAACTCATCTATAAATCCGCAACAAACAGAAAAGTTAAAAGAAGTTCCAACAAAAAATCTGGAGGCGTATGACCTTTTCCTCAAAGGACGTCATGCTTTCAATCAGTGGGGAGTGGAGGGATATCGAACAGCTACTGAATATTATAAACAGGCAATTGCAAAAGATCAGGACTTCAAGGAAGCATATTCGTACTTAGCCAGTTCATACTCAGCACGAATGTCCTGGAATGGTGATCTTTCACCTGCGGAGGCTCAACAGAACATCGAAGTCTATTTACATGAATCCTGGAAACGCGGCCCTTCTGATAATGATTACCTCACAAAAGCATTTGTCGAGTTTTTTATTCATAAGAATTTTTCGGCTTCGGAGAAATTACTCTTGCAAGCTACTGATGTGAATGTCAACAATGCAACCGTACTCTATACCTATAGTTACCTGTTGAATATGATGGGACGATTTGAAGAGGCAATGAACTATGTGAATAAAGCTAAACTCATTGAGCCACTCTCTGTAGCCTACTTCAACTACCAAACCATTTGTTTATACCTCATGAATCGGCATGAAGAGGCTCTTGAAACACTAAAAGAGGCGCTTCAATTGTATCCTTCGGTGGTGCGTCTTTATGATTTTTTAGCCAGGGTATATCTAACCATGGGTAATTATGAAGAAGCAATCGAGGCAGTTGTTATAGGTCTTCGTTCTTCTAAAATCAGACCTCCATCCATGGTCGCGTTTCTTGCTTCAGCGTATGTAGGCTTGAAAAATACGGAAAAGGCGAAAGCGCTATTGGATGAGTTGATTAAACGAAGTGAGGAAAATGAGAAAGGTGTTAATATCTATATTGTTTATGTCTTTCAGGCCATGGGTGATACTTCCTCTGCCCATCGTTGGTTAGCGAAGGCGAAACAATCCAATGATGTGGATCTTATTTGGTGGTCGGTTGATCCATTATTGAAAGGACTTCGGGATGAACCGGTGAAATTATCAACTCCGGATTTTAGTGCAGCTGAGAAACATATTGTCGAGCTTTTAACTACCGGACTGCCTTTGCATCAATACCATAACATGGATCACATTCAGGATGTTCTACAAGCCTCACTGCTTATTGCCGAGACAGAGCAAGTATCTGAAGATGAAATAAAACTTCTACGAGTCGCAGCCTTATTTCACGATGCCGGATTTATTCAATCTCCGAGAAATCACGAAGAAAAAGGCGCGGAGTTGGCCAGGGAAATACTTACAAAGTATATCTTTAACTCGGAGCAGATTGATATTATTTGCAACATGATATTAGCTACCCGAATACCACAATTTCCGGTGACTAAACTTGAAAAAGTTTTGTGCGATGCCGATCTGGATTACCTGGGTCGCGATGACTTCTATGAAATAGGTAGCAGGCTATTCCTGGAACTGAAAGATCAAGAGGCGGTGGAAACTGAACGTGAGTGGAACATCATGCAACGCACGTTTTTACAATCGCACCGATATCACACGCACTTTGGCCAAACTAACCGAGAGCCAACGAAGCAAAAACGACTACAAGAGATAGCAGAAAAACTGAAGAGCAAGTAGTAATCGTTTGAAGAGAAGGTTTGTAGGTTAAAAGATGGTGCGAATGAAAATTCATACAAATCGGAAGTTCAAATAGTTTAGGTGATATAATGGTGCATGAAAAGAAATCCATATTTGTAATTTATTACAAAAATGGATGTTTACTCCAGAATCGTCAAGCTCAGCCTGACAGCCACTATGAACCAACTGTTTCGGTAAGCACAAGAAGAGAAGGCAACAAAGACTTGATTAGCGTGAAAGACAACGGCAACGGAATTCCTCAAAAAATACTCAACAAAATATTTCAACCTTTCTTTACTACCAAACCAACAGGGCAGGGGAATGGATTGGGATTATCATTATTTTATGATAGAGTAAAGGCGCATGGTGGAGAAATAAAAGTAAATACAAAAGAAAATGAAGGAACGGAATTCACTATTCAATTACCTATAAGTTAAACTGATGCTGATGAAAAGATATGTATGGCTTACCATTATTCTCATAAGTTTATTTTTTGGCTGCACAAAAAAAGAAAAAAAACAAAAAACGATTGTTTCTAAAGAGCTTGGCACAATCATCACCGACAGTATTGCGCCACCCGTAGTTACACTGATAACCAAAGCCAATGCACCTAAGGTTATCAAAGCTGCACCGCCAACCATTGTGCCGCTTTCATATCCATATGGAGTGGGCGAACCCAGTTTCACCAATTATACAATTGCAGATGGGCTGCCTTCTAATTTTGTATCTTCTGCTGCAAAAGATCGTGATGGAAATCTTTGGTTTGCCACAATGGCGGGTATCAGCAAGTATGATGGTCTTACTTTTACGAATTATACTACAAGCAATGGATTGGTTTCAGCTTTTACAAGTACACTTTTAATTGACAGCAAAAATAATCTCTGGATTGGCACTAATGGCTTTGGATTAAACCGGTTTGATGGCAAATCTTTTTTTCGGGTTGAATTTGATAAAGACACACCGCTGAAGAAAGATTTTGTTCGAAAAATCATGGAGGATAGAAAAGGAAACATCTGGATAGTCATAGCTGGCAATGAACTTTTTAGATATACCGAAAAAAAATTTTACAGATTCACCATTGCCGATGGATTACCCGATGCCCAGATTAGAAATATTATTGAAGATAAAAATGGAAATTTACTTTTTTCAACGTCAAAGGGGGTAATCGCTTATGATGGCAAATCATTTCAACCGTATACCAGATTGCCAAATAGCAGCGATGGTAGGCCTGCATTCTTGTCGCATAGTGACAGCAAAGGTGATATTTGGTTTAGTAACAAGCAGGGAGAACTTGGCAGATTTGACGGGGAAAAGATAAAATTTTATGATGCAAAAGTTGGCTACCAAGGTGGGGGCTTTAATTTCCTGGAGGATAAGGCTGGGAATTACTGGTTTACTGGCAACGAAGGACTAACCAGGTTTGATGGCAAACATTTTTTTACGTACACGGTCAAAGACGGCTTGCCATCTTCACGCATAATGGGATTAGTGGTCGATGAGGTAGGAAACCTATGGGCCACAACACCCAATGGAATTTCAAAGATTAGTTATACTCATTTAGCGGTCCGAAAGCAAATGAGTGCTAGATCACTTGCTATTGACATGGCTGGAAATAAATGGGTAGCGGCACCAGATGGACTTTACAAATACAGTGAAGATCATGTTGCCATTTACGGAAAAGAACTTGTTTCAGCCGATGCTGTGGCTTCACATACTTTTATTGATCGTAATAATAACATTTGGTTTACGCTGGATGATTATGGTAAGAATTATTACAGTGTACTGGTGAAATTTGATGGGGTGGCTTTTACTTTTTTTGGGGAGGAACAAGGTATTCCCAAAAGCGGTATAAATTCCATTATTCAGGATGACTCGAATAATATCTGGGTCGCTTGCGGAGATGAAATTGTGAAACTCAATAACAAATTCAGCACGCTCTATCGTCAGACTCAAGTTCAACCAACAGATTATTTTTATGATGTCTTTCAGGATAGCAGAAAGAACTTTTGGTTTGGAACTATGGCTAAGGGAGTATATAAGTATGATGGACAAACCTTCATTTCTTATAATATCAGCGATGGCCTGCCTGATAATTTTGTAAATGGTATAACTGAAGATCCTTTCGGTAATATCTGGTTAGCCACTGATGGAG
The DNA here is from genome assembly GCA_031395485.1 of Cyclobacteriaceae bacterium. GTDB lineage: Bacteria > Bacteroidota > Bacteroidia > Cytophagales > Cyclobacteriaceae > UBA2336. Next base: position 55,424 of record JANNUS010000003.1, read on the forward strand.
GTGCCGCCAGGTATAACGCCATCCAGCATTCTCAATCGGGGTCGAATATCAATGATACTGTTAAAAAAGATGAGAAGTTTACCAGTTTCCGAGAAGCCGAAGGACTGAGTAATCTTGTTTCCAAAGTAGTAAATGATTCCATCAATAAAGTGATGTGGTTTCTAACCGAGACTGGTCTGGCCTCCTTGAAATATGAAGATCTTAATCTGGATAATCCACCATTCCAACATTACAATCAAAAAACAGGATACGCCTTCGATTCGCCAGACCCGTGGGGACCCATCAACGTAGATAAGCAAGGTGTCGTTTGGGGTATAGATAGAGATGCGATCTTTCGTTTTGATTACCTAGCGCTGCAATTGCTCAAGCCACTTACCATTCGTATCAAAAATGTCCGGTTGAATGGTAACAATATTAGTTGGTATGGTTTAAAGTCAGGCGCTAACGCTGCCGACTCAAAAGATAGCACAACGGCCGTCAATGAAATGGTGTTGAAGTTCCGCAAGACATTATCGGACCAGGATATTCAATCCATGTCTGATGAATTTGAGCATGTCACATTTGATAGTATTACTGGCCCTGATTTCCTTCCTGCCAATCTTACAATCCCTTTTCAAAATAATTATATTGGTTTCGAATTCGGCAGCATCTCGCCCTCTTTTGGCAAGTACACGCAATACCAGTATAAACTGGAAGGCTACAATAAAAACTGGAGCCCGCTAAGCACCAAAACAGAAGCAAGCTTTGGCAACATGGGTGAAGGCAATTATACGTTTCATGTAAAAGCGTTGAGCTCGTTTGGAAGCTGGAGCGAAACAAGTTATTCATTTATTGTATTGCCGCCCTGGTACAGAACCTGGTGGGCTTATGTATTGTATACTTTACTGTCGGTGTCAGGGGTGTTATTTTTTATTCGCTGGCGTACAAAGTCATTGAAGCATGAAAAAGTTTTATTAGAGCAAAAAGTAGAGCACCGTACGGCAGAGTTAAATCAATCGCTGAATGATCTAAAAGCCACCCACTCCCAACTCATTCAGTCCGAAAAAATGGCTTCGTTGGGAGAGCTCACAGCAGGCATTGCACATGAAATTCAGAACCCGTTGAACTTTGTGAATAATTTTTCTGAAGTGAATGCCGAATTAATTGAAGAAGCTACAGAAGAAAATAAAAAGGGAAATACTCAAGAGGTTGAAATTATTCTTAAGGACATTAAAGATAACTCTGACAAAATAAACCACCACGGCAAACGGGCA
>JANNUS010000004.1:0-148571 GCA_031395485.1 Cyclobacteriaceae bacterium
CCCATTCCGAACAGAGAAGTTAAGCCCGCCAGCGCTGATGGTACTGGAATAACATCCGGGAGAGTAAGTCGTTGCCTTTTTTTTATAAACTAAGCCTCATAGAAATATGAGGCTTTTTTTTTGACAATTTTGAATTTATCATCCATCCGTTTTTCGATATATCTTTACAGCGTGAAAAAGACACCTAAGGTTTTAACACTAGCTTTTCTCTTGCTTATATTGATTGGGGTGATATTTTATCAATATTATGAGAGCCGAAATAAAACCTCTATTTGGAATTTGATACCAAGTCAGACGGTATTGTTATATGTGGCTGGTGATTGTAAATCATGTAATCCTAAAATTGATAGATCGTCTTTTGAAAAAATTTTTAAAAATATCGTACTATTAACAATAAACACGAATTGGGATAAAGCACTAGTTGACCTCTTAAGTCCAGATAAAAGCGGTGATGCAGTTTCAATACATATTAAAAGCAAAGATGATTTTGATGCTGTCTTTTATTTTTCCGAGAGCCAAGCTAAAAAATTTGAGACTACCCTTGATTCACTAAAAACTGATAAAAGAGTAAAATTTTTGACGCGTGAGTTAAATGGCATAGAAATTAACGAATTTTTTTTTGGTGAAAGAAAATTTTCATGTGTTTTCCTTGACGGTATTTGGGTGGGAAGCTTTACGGCATTCTTAATTGAGGATGTAATCAGAATATTTACATTGGATAATGAGAAATCCTTTGCAATGAATGTTTCAAAAGTTATTTCATTGTCCAAGATTGACGGCGATTTGGGAAGTGTTTACATCCATTTGGGGAATTTAATAGATTGGATAAATGTATTTCCTGAACGGCAATTTTTACTAACCAAGATTGGTTTAGGTAGTTTACTTGATATCAAACAAGCTAAAAATTCTTTGATATTAAATGGGTTTAGTGTTACTCAGGATTCAGCTGATGAGTCAATACTATCATATTTCACAAACCAGTCACCTGTTCAATTTACACAAAAGCAATATATCTCTAATAGAGCAGTGTTTGCAGCTAATTATGGAATTAGCGATGGGGATTTATTATTCAGAGCACTATCGTCATCTGGAATGAGGAGCGGTTTGGATTCTCTTTCCAGGATTGCAAAAGTAAACTTTGAAAGACTCTTTTCATCCTTTGGAAATGAAATGAGTCTTTGTTTTTTGGAGTCAAAGAGAGGGGATTTTTCAGAGGTAATATTTTTCGAAACCCAAAGCACAGATGATTGGCTTCACGCATTCGAACAACTTTCAACATCCTTAGAAAGAGAGGATACTATTTTCTACGAAAAATATTCAACGTATGAGATACGGGAGATTGAAATTAATGATTTACCAAGAAAATTATTTGGACCTCTTACGTCCCGGTTTTCGCAAACTTATTACACGCACATTGGCAATACTATTATTTTAGCTGAGCGGTTGGAAGAGATAAAGCAATGCATTGACGATATTGATAATGAAGAGGTTTGGGGTAAATCAATTGAATTCAATAAATTTCTTGAGTCAACCTTGCTTGAATCAAATTTGAGTGTTTACATAAATACTCCGCTAGCGATAAATTTAATGTCTGAAAAACTCAGCTCACGGTGGAGAAAGGCTCTTGAAGAAAATCTGATTTTGTTTAAATCATTAGGCTTAGGTGCAGTGCAATTCAGCCATCTGAATAATAGTTTCTACACTAATCTGGTTTGGAATTATACCGGTGAAGCTATACATGATGAGATCCAGCAATCACAAAAGTTGACTCCATTTGTTGTCACCCTAGGCTCGTCAATTATAAGTGAACCTTTTGTTTTGAGAAGCAATGTGACTAAAATGGATGAGGTTTTGGTTCAAGATTCGTTGTTTGTGCTGCACTATTTTTCTAGTGACGGCAAAGCGCTCTGGAAAATTCCTTTAGGCGAACCTATAGTTGGGCAAGTATCGCAGGTAGATATGTTTAAGAACGGAAAGCTTCAATTTCACTTCGCTACCACAAAGAAGCTTCATGTTGTAGATCGGCTTAGTAATTTTGTTGACCCTTTTCCGAAGGATGTTAGCGTTAAGGATGTTGAATTTATCAGTACGGTTGATTATGATAATAGTAAGAAGTACAGATTTTTATTAGCTGATCGGTCTGGAAAGTTATGGCTCTTTGATAAGGAAGCTCAGGGCCTTGATGGATGGAAGCCAAAAAATGTAGAGAGTGCATTGTTTACAAATGCACGGCATCATAGAATACGCGGAAAAGATTATTTGTTAGCAATCAGGCAGGATGGCTGGGTTTATTTGATGAACAGAAGAGGTGAGAATATTAATGGGTTTCCGTTGAATTTGGATGCAAGACCCGATGGTGATTACTATGTTGAGATTGGAAAATCGATAGCGACCACGTATTTCATTTGTATTACAAAAGATGGATTTAGAATAAAATTTAGTCTTGCGGGAAAATTGCTGAGCAGGGAGACTTTAGTAAAGCCAACATTTGAAACTCAATTTAGCTTGATTGTTGATCAACAAAGAAAGTCATATTTAATTAGACTGCAAGATGCTAAGAAACTGACTCTATTAAATGAAGATGGAAGCGAATTGCTTTCAAATGAGTTCATTGGTAGAAATAAGGTAGATATTCAGTATTATGATTTTGGTGCCGGAAAGGTTTATGTTTCAATTGTTGATATTACTCAGGAGCTCATCTATATCTATGATGGAAAGGGTGCATTAATGACCCCAACTCCAATTGGTGGTAGGTTTATTAAATTGAGACCCACGGAGGGCCCATTCCCTACGTGTTTTATTGTTGAAAAAAACGTACTGACTATTCAGTAATTAGATTTGATTAAATCTAAGAAAGCTTCTAATGTGTTTATAAAGGTATTCAAGCTCCTCATGCGTAATGCAATAGGGAGCTGCAATATAAAATGTATTACCAAGGGGTCGCAAGAGAATATTTTTTTTGATGAAGTAATCGTAAATCGTTTTTCTTATCTCATTACTGTATGAGCTATTCTCTCGAGTTTTTAATTCAATAGCTAAAATTGTTCCTATACTGCGTGCTTCTTTTATAGACTGATCTCCTTCTAGTTCTTGTGCAAAAAGTTTATGGGAGATTGAAATTTTATTTATATTTTCCTGGCAAACAGGATCGATTAACAGGTTAAAACTAGCATTTGCTGCCGCACACGCTATTGGGTTTGCTGTGAAGGAGTGTCCGTGAAAAAATGTTTTGTTAAAGTCATTGTATAAAAATTCGGCAATTATTTTTGTGGACACAGCCGTTACTCCCATTGCCATTGTTCCGCCAGTAAGACCTTTGGATAAAGCCATTAAGTCTGGTTTAGAGGTCATATGATCGCTTGCGAAAAATTTTCCTGTCCGACCAAAACCTGTAAATACTTCATCGGCTATGCAAATAATTTCGTTGGCTTTTGCATACTCAATTACAGTGTTTAATAATTGTGATGAATAGATACGCATTCCAGCAGCAGCCTGAATTATAGGTTCGTAAATAAAGGCCGCGACATTACCCTGATGAACTATTTTTTTGAATTGCTCTAAAACGTTTTCCTCTTTTCCGCTTTCTGGGAAGGAAATGAACTCGACATCAAATAGGTATGGTAAAAAAGGTTTAGAAAAAACAGTTCGATCGCCAACAGACATTGACCCAAAGGTGTCACCATGATAGGCGCCTTCAATTGCGATAATTTTCCTTTTTGCCTCACCTTTATTATACCAATATTGTATAGCCATTTTTAGTGCAACTTCTACAGCAGTGCTCCCATTGTCGGAGAAGAATATTTTTGAAAAAGCTGGAGGCAATACTGATAATAGATTTTGTGAAAGAGTAATTGCGGGCTCATGCGTAAACCCGGCAAAAATCACGTGCTCAAGTTTGGCCGCTTGATCTGCTACTGCTTTTGCGATTTCCGGATTGGCATGGCCGTGTAGATTTACCCACCAAGATGATATGCCATCGACTATTTTTCTACCATCTTCGGAATAAAGATAAATCCCCTCTGCGTGTGTAATTAGTATTGGCTCAGAGGCTTCTGTTAATGATGTGAAGGGGTGCCAGATGTTGGTTTTATCGATTGCTCGCAGATCACTCATTCCAATTTTCTTTAAGTTGTGTTGCGTATTTATTAACTACCTCACGTGTTATAGCGGCTTCTTTACCCACTCTTAAAAGGCAAGAGAGTCTTGAGTGCTGCTGAATAATTTTTTCACTTTCCGGATTCGATTCACCATTAAAAATCAATCCTTTAACTCGATAGTTTCGGGATTGAAGTAAGTGAACTGTAAGCAGGGTGTGATTAATACTTCCCAAGTAAAGATTGGCCACCAGAATAATTTCCGCCTTAAATTTTGGAGCCAAGTCAATAATAAATTCGGTATCATTTAGTGGAACAAGACACCCTCCGGCACCTTCAATGATTAGTCCGTTTATAGATGGGGGCAAAGAAATATTTTTTGAATTGATCTTTATTCGATCAATTTTAGCAGCAGCATGAGGTGAGGCTGGGGTTTTTAACAAATAGGTTTCTGGGTGGATGAAGATATTTGTTGTAAGATTTCTTACTGTGTCAGAATCTTTAGGTAACCCCGCTTGTATTGGTTTCCAGTAATCATAGGTGAGTGCTTCACACAAGATTGATGACACAAGTGTTTTTCCGCAGTCTGTATCAATTCCAGTGACAAAATAGTTCATGCGTGAAATTAGAAACTAAAGTTTAGAAAGGTGCAGTACTAACTGTTCAATTTCTAGGGTAGAATTAAAAGCGTGCAGACAAATTCTTAGTCGTTCGAAACCTTTTGCTACTGTTGGTGAAAGAATTGGACGGACATCAAATCCTTTTTCTCGAAGTTTTTCTGATACATTTTTTATTCTATCATTTTCAGGAATTACTATAGCTTGAATTTGCGTTTCGCTTGGAAGTTTTAGGATTTTTAGTCTCTCACATTCCATGTTAAAAAATTGTATTTGCTGACTCAATCGATGTTGAAGTGCCAGGTTATTAGCCAGATATTCAAAAGAACAATCGATGGATGCAATACTATGTGGAGACATGGCCGTAGTAAAAATGAAAGGCCTTGCAAAATTGATCATGTAATCGATGAGATTTTTCGAGCCAACTACACAGGCTCCGTGTACTCCCATGGCTTTGCCGAAAGTATAAATACGAATGGGTATTTTATTTTCCAACCCTAACGAGTCAGCAAAGCCTGATCCATTGTGCCCCATTACTCCAGTACTGTGGGCTTCATCCAGAATTATAGTGGCGTTATATTTTTCCGCTAAATGAACAAGGTTAACCAGTGGGCAAACATCGCCATCCATCGAGTAGATGGATTCTACAGCGATAAAAATATTTCCGACTGCATGTTTCGTCCTATTTTCAAGATCAATCAAATCATTATGCAGAAATGGAAGCCGATTGGCAAGACTTAATCTTGCGCCATCACGGATGCATGCATGGGCAAGGCTATCGTATAAAATGGTATCTCCTTTTTGAGGAATTGAAGAAAGCACAGCTTGATTAGCTGCGTATCCTGAATTAAAGATTAAAGCAGCTTCGGCATTAAAAATTGCCGCAAGCTTTTGCTCAACTTTTTCTGTATATGAATTATTACCCGAGAGTAGACGGGAACCCGTGGCACCATTTTGATATGGAAGGCTTTCAGTCTTAATTTTTATTAATTCAAATAATTCTTCAGAGCGTGCTAATCCTAGGTAATCATTAGAAGTAAAGTCAATCAGGTTTGAATATTGGGTAAGTTTCCGCAAAGAGTTTTCCTCTTTTCTTTTTTGGAGTTTTTGATTAATAAAATTATCGAGGGAATGCATGGATTTAGTTCAAACAGAATTATTTCCCCCGCGTTTTCTCAATCGTATCCCACATTTCATTGGGGATCATTTCCAGGTGGCTGAACTCGCCTCCATTTCTTAACCACTCACCGCCATCAATCGTTATTACCTCACCGTTTACATAGGAAGAAAAATCTGACATTAAATATGCGGCAAGATTGGCAAGTTCCTGATGTTCGCCAACACGCTTAAGCGGAATGCGCTGTGCCGGATCAAACTTCTTTACAAGTTCACCCGGTAATAACCGGCTCCAAGCACCTTCCGTTGGGAAAGGCCCTGGGGCAATGGCGTTGCTTCTAATATTATACTTCGCCCATTCAACGGCAAGTGATCGGGTAAGTGCAAGTACGCCAGCTTTTCCGCAAGCGGATGGAACCACGTACCCTGAACCTGTCCATGCATATGTAGTCACTATATTTAAAAAAACTCCGGGCTGTTTCTTTGCAATCCAATTTTTGCCGGCTGCCAATGTGGTATAATAGGTGCCTTTAAGTACAATATCTACAACGATGTCAAAAGCACGATGAGAGAGTCTTTCTGTTGGGCTAATAAAATTTCCTGCCGCGTTGTTCAATACACCGTGTATTTGTCCGAAGCGGGCTTCGGTTTCTTTAATAACATTTTCAATCTCTTCGTATTTACGCACATCGCAGGCCACAGCCAATACCTGACCTCCTGTTTCCTTCATTAATTCGTCTGCGGATTTTTCAAGAACATCCTTCTTCCGACTGGTGATCACCAGATTGGCTCCCAATTCAAGAAAGTATTTTCCCATCGAACGGCCTAACCCCGTGCCGCCTCCGGTAATAATTATTGTCTTATTCTTTAAGGCATCGGTTTTTAGCATTCCTTCCATAAGCTGTTTTGTTTGAGGTTTGAATATAAAAAAAAGAGGCTTAAGGCCTCTCTTTTACTCAAAATTCTAATTTAACTTATGAAAGTATGCCTCCAAGTTCGAGCGCTAAATCCTCAAACAGTGATTCCAGGATTTCGGTGGTTCCATCATTGTATTTAACATACGGCACATATTCACCTGTTAATTCGTCTAGTTCTAGGATAACCTTACCCGCATTGCCGCCATCAATTTTAATGGTTATATCTATGATATCATTAATATCGTTAGCATTGACTACATCACCCGCTCGTATAAGTGCAATAAAACGAATACTCTTCAATTGCAGATAACCACTCACGGTTTGGATATCCTCTTCGCTTTTTGTGGAAGTTGAATAGACAACTTTTAAGCCTACACCAATAAGTACTTCGCTTTCTTTCGATAAATTTTGAGAGAATGAAGTTGCGGTTGCTTTTGTGTCATCAAAATTCAATACAATAGAATAGGGCGATACAAAAAAGTAAAGATCAACCAATACTGGTTCATCGTCAGTTCCGTAGTCAACATCTAATTCCAATTTAGCCTGATTTACCCCGCCAACAAGGATTAGTGCCCGTACAAATGTTGGACTATACAGGTCATCGCCATTTGGGGTGGATTGCTCCTCATAACCCGTTAATTGAAACTCTGCATTATTTGTTGCAGACCCTTCCGTAGGGAAGAGAATTTTTATAATGTCTGAGTCTGTTCTGTCAAAGGTTTCTGTTCCAACGTTCCATGTGTAAACACCTTTTTTTTCGTTGTAATTGAACGGTTCATCTCCACTAATTCTTCCATTTGCAGCAACGCTAAGCAAGGTTGTACGTAGGGCATACATACTCGATTTAATTTGAGCTCTTACCTCATTCCGTTTAAACGATGACATACGCCCAAAAGGGTTGCTTGAACTTGTTAGCGATGATAGTGAGTTCATAGCCGTGTAGCCGGGGGCGTCAAGCATGAAGCCAATATCTTGGGCCAGATCCTGATTGATTGAATTAAAAGCAATTTTAGCATTTTCAGCACTTACTGATGGCGTTTCATCGCCTCCGCATGACATCAATCCCGCACATATGCTAATGCAGAATACCGAAAGTAGATTTTTGCTCATTTTCATAAATTTTTCACGTTTTTATTTGAGTTCTTATCAAAGTTGAATATACAAATTATGGAAGTACTTTTTATACGAAATTGATGGTGGTATTGTTCGAAACTCCTTTTAATTAACAATTTTGAGGTTTGTTTCATTTTTGATTAGAATTTAACTTCATTTCGCAAAAATTATAATTGTAACCTTTTAACATGAAACTACTTTCCATTATTTTTTGCACTCTACTTTTATCTTCATGCATTGTAACCAAGAAGAAGTATGACGATCTCCTTGCTCAGAAAGTCAGGCTGGACGCTGATTTAGCTGACCGAGATGCATTATTGACCAAAGCAAATGCTGATTTGCAAAATCTAGAGGAACGATCTAAAAATCTAGCAACGGATACTACTTTGCTTGGTCAGGATGTGCGCGCTACGACCACCAAACTAAGCAGCATGGACAAGGAGTATCAACAATTGAACAACTATTATAAGAACCTGCTTACTAGCAGTGGTAAGTTAAATCGCGATATGGCACAGCAGCAAGAGCAACTTCTCGCGATTCAGCAAAATCTTGAGCGTACACGTCATACCAATGATTCACTTAGTACGAGCTTAACAGAACGTGAGAAAAAAGTTCGTGAGCTTGAAAATGTAATGGCCGCTAAAGATAAGGCAGTATTGGAGTTGAAAAATAATATAAGCAAGGCATTGTTGAATTTTAAGGAGAATGACCTTACTGTAAATGTTAAAAATGGTAAGGTGTATGTTTCGCTTGCCGAGCAGTTATTGTTTGCTTCAGGCAGTACAGATGTAGATGTTAAAGGTGTGGCAGCATTGCAACAATTGGCTAAGGCTGTTAAAGACCAGCTCGATATTCATATTATGGTTGAAGGACATACCGATAATGTTCCGATCTCTAAAAAATCGCAGTACATGCAAGACAACTGGGACTTAAGCGTAATGCGTGCAACGGCAATCACAAAAATTCTTACCAAAGCAGGAGTAGCCCCAAATCAGGTTACGGCAGCGGGCAAAGGCGAGTTTGTGCCGTTGGCTCTTAACAAGACACCGCAGGACAAACAAAAAAATAGGAGGACAGAAATCATTATTACGCCTAACCTCGATGAACTATTTAAAATTCTTGACGCTAATTAACTTGGTTACTCCAGATAGGGACGAATAGTCTGGTTGATCCGGATGTGGTTTTTTCTTGGAGTTGGTACAGAATTTTCGTTTGGTCAATACCGAAAATAATGGCGGAAGTATTTCTATTTTTTTCGCGGCAAGGATGGTAACACGATTTCAAAGGTGCTTCCAATTCCTAGTTTTGAACTTACTTTTATAGTGCCTCCTAACTTCTCCAGGGCTTCTTTCACAATGTATAACCCTAGCCCAGAGCCACTGCTTTTGTCGCTAGCGCGGTAAAACATTCTAAATATATTTTTCTTAGGCTCTTCAGCAATGCCAATACCATTATCGGTTACTTTTATGGTTGCACCTGCTTTACCGGTGGTTACTTGAATCAGCACATAGGGACTTGGATTATTTGGGTTATAGTACTTCAGAGCGTTAGCAATTAAATTACTTAGAATAATACCCAGCCTAACTTTATCGCTATAGAGCGGAATTTTGCCCGAAACATTAATGCTTTTTTTGATGTGCTTTTTCTCTTCAAGGTATTCAAGGTTATCAAAAATTTCTGAGAGTAGATATTCAAAATCGATGACCGTAACCGTCAGTTCAAGTCGGGCATTTCTGGAGTAATCAATAATTTCATTAATAAAGAGGTCAAGTTTTTTTACACTTTTTTCGATCAAGTTGATGTAGTGATCCTTATTTTGTGTCTCCATGCGGGAAAGATTGACCAAGCCAAGAATGGAGGCAAGCGGAGCGCGTAAATCGTGTGAAGTACTATACACGAAGCTGTCTAACTCACTATTTAGTTTACGAAGTTCTGCGTTCCGTTTCTCGACACGCGATACGCGCCACGTGTAAGCGGTATAGAAAATTGAAAGTATAACGATAATGCTTACAGCATAAAACCAATACGTTTGATAGAAGAATGGTAATACAGTAAAGTGCATTGCCGCTCCTTGCTCGTTCCAAACACCATCGTTATTGCATGCAATGACCCGAAATGTATATTCGCCTGGTGGTATGTTTGTATACTCGGCTTGCCTTTTAGTTCCGGCATTTTCCCAACTTGGGTCTAGCCCATCAAGCTTGTATTTAAACTGAATTTTAGAAGGCGCAAAATAGCTTAGTGCTGTATAATTAAAGATATATCGGAGATTACCAGGCTGGATTTCAACAGTATCGTGAGTAATGTTGTCAACATCAGTCTGTAAACTGGTGATATATACTGGTGGAATTATTTTATTTTCCTTTATTTTTTCTGTAAAAAAAACTGCTATGCCTCCTATGGTTGGTATCCAAAGTTTACCGGTTGACGATACGATAGATCGAGTTGCCCCTGTGCACTCTTTATTCTTCATACCATCATCGTTATTGTAGAGTTTTGTTGGAATGGTTAAAAGTGACCCTTTTTTATATTGGACTATATCCTCGTAGTTAATTTTTAGAACTCCCGTGTTCGTTGTAATCCAGGCGTTTCCGGTGGCATCCTCAAGCCAATCGAAGTAGGTACAACCCGCTTGCAACCCGCTAAGGAGTACATTCTTTATAGTTGATCCGTCAAAATAATGAGGCCCGGTATTACAAATCAACCATGCTCCCCCATCTTTATCCAGGTGTATATTAAAGATGAGAATACCTGCATCATCCTTGGTAACAGAAAAAGTTTTGGTCTTCCCATCTGCATAAAGAATAGTCATGCCACCACTGTGTGTACCTATATATACGTTGCCCATCAAATCTTCTTCCATTGCAAGCACGTAATTTGATCCCAATGCATTTTGCTTATCATAAACCTTGATAACTTTACCATCTTTAAATTTAGCTACGCCTCCTGTTCTGGAAGCAAACAATAGATTGCCGGTTTTATCGCGTAAAATTCTACGCATATCATTCGCGGGTAGCCCATCTTTTGTTGTATAAAGTTTTTCTTTGGTTCCCGCTATTTTTAAAATTCCTTCATAAGAAGCTATCCAAATATCTCCGTTTGATTCAGGTAAAATATCGCGAATGCTGGCTCTATTTAGGGAGTTTTTTAGGGTGATTTTTTTTACTTCACCGTCTTTATAAACGTCAAGGTCGCCACCATCAGAGCCTATATAGAATTTTTTATCGGAACCTTCTACAACAATGTTTACCCGATCCATCGAAAGACCTTGTGCTGTAGTAAAGTTTACAATTCCTGTTTCTTTTACCTGAATAAGACCGCTTCGCCCTGTACTCATCCATAGGCTTCCTTCATTATCGAGGCTTAGGTCATTAATTCTTGTAAAGGGGTAGCCGTCATGTTCATCTATAAATTCAAAGTTTGTAAGCTGTTTATTAATTCGTGCCAGTCCAATTTCGGTAGCAATTAGAATGCGATCCTGCGGATCGTGAATTATTCTATTAATGGGTATATTTTGTAGGAAGGTGGGTGAAGTAATTTTCCCTTCAGTTATAATATTTAATCCATCGGTAGTGCCAATGAGTATTTCGTTATTTTTTGTAACGCCAAGTGAATTTATTGAGTTACTGACTAGCCCATCGGCAGTAGTATAATTCAAAAATGTTTTGCCATCATATTTTACAACTCCGTTCCCGTCCGTACTAATCCAAAGTATGTTATTGCTGTCTTTTTTTAAGTCCGAGATGGTATTGGTATCAAAAAATGGACTGTTTATTTTATAGATTGAATCATTTTCGATTTTGAAGAGCCCATCATTGTTTGACCCAACCCAAATTGTCCCGTTATCTTCGAGGTATAGACATCGGATTGACTTGGGGAGGTAGCGATTTGTTGAATCGATTGCTGAAAATTTGTTTCCATCATATTTTACTATTCCACTTCCTTGCGAAGCAAACCATAATATTCCTCGTTTATCTTCATACACTCTGTAAAATGCATCTGTAGAAAGAAAGGGAAGATTGTTATGATCAAACACCATAGCGTTTTTGCCATCAAACCGAACAAGGCCATTGTATGTTGTAATCCAGATGAAACCAGTTTTAGCCTGAATAGATGAGGTGATGTTATTTGATATCATTCCGTTTTCACCTGTCCATTGATAGACAGATGCTTGTGAAAGTAACGTGTTGGGAGTGTACTCAGTTGGTTGCGCTTGTAAAAGCGAAAAATGAATTAGTAAACAAAATAATAACACTATCTTATGCGTAGCCATTGCTCATATTTTCAGATGGAAAGACGATCATTGAATTCTGCAACTTAAAAGTTTAACAACCCTGAGGGCATTAAGGTTTTTATAAATTGTAGTAGCTTGATTTTTTCCCTTCCAAAAAGTAATCTATTTTAAAGGAATTTTAAAATCATGGAAAGAAGTGATTTGCAAAAACTATTGAGTATACCAGTAATTGTCGCAGCACTGGGCTATTTTGTAGACATATACGATTTGTTGCTTTTTAGTATTGTTCGCGTAACCAGCCTAAAATCTTTAGGTGTAGCCGATTCAGAATTGTTAAGCCAAGGGATTTTTCTGATCAATTCTCAAATGGCAGGTTTGCTTATAGGAGGCATTATTTGGGGAATTATGGGCGATAAGAAAGGGAGGCTATCGGTCTTGTTTGGATCTATATTATTGTATTCACTTGCCAATATTGCGAATGGTTTTGTGGCCACTGTCGATCAGTATGCGTTGCTAAGATTTATTGCAGGTATTGGCTTAGCCGGTGAGTTAGGTGCCGGAATCACGTTGGTTTCTGAGGTATTGCCAACACATTTGCGCGGATATGGAACCACCATTGTTGCAAGCGTTGGATTGCTAGGCGCAGTGGTTGCAAATTTTGTAGCGCGCGAATTTGATTGGCAAGTTGCGTACTTCATTGGTGGTGGGTTAGGATTACTTTTATTATTTACACGCGTGAGTGTTATGGAGTCTGGTATTTTCTTAAAGGTTAAACAGCAAAACGTTGAGCGAGGAAATTTTTTAACGCTCTTTACAAATCACGAACGGTTAAAGCGGTTTGTTAGCTGCATTTTAATTGGGTTACCCATTTGGTATGTGATTGGCATATTGATTACGTTCTCACGTGAACTCGCACCGGCAATTGGCGTGGTTGGGCCTGTGATGGTGGGGGATGCAGTAATGTATAGTTATTTAGGGTTGGCTGCTGGCGATCTTTCAAGTGGATTACTGAGCCAGTGGGCACGATCGCGAAAGAAAATTGTGCTCATGTTTATTTTACTTACGCTGGTCTTTGTTTTACTGTACTTGTATTCACCCGTTAAAACTTCATCATTTTTCTATTTTTCTTGTTTTTGTTTGGGCTTTGGTGTTGGGTATTGGGCCTTATTTGTGACTATAGCGGCAGAGCAGTTTGGAACCAATTTGCGATCTACAGTAGCCACAACTGTACCTAATTTTATCCGCGGTACAGTAGTGCCGATTACACTTGCTTTCGAATTCTTCCGTGTTAAAATTGGTATAATTCCGGGCGCTTTGGTGGTGGGTATTGTAACGATCGTCATTGCCTTGCTGGCTTTACGGCCACTCAATGAAACTTTTGGTAAGGATTTAAATTTTCTGGAGCGCGATTCTTAGCAGCAGGATTGATATTTTATTTTTATCTTACTACGTGGACGAACGCAAAATAACTTACGTCATTTCAAGCGGGAGCGAGGAATCCCAAACAATGCTCTCCAAAGGGGATTTCTCACTTGTGCCTCATTTGAAATGATCTGTTTATTTGTTATTGCGTAATATCCGTTACTGAAAAACTTAGATGTGGTGAAGAATTTTTTTATTTGGATACTCTTGATGGCATGTAGTGTTCAGGTTATTGCTCAAAATAAAAAATTGATTGATAGCTTAAAAGTAGCATTGAAGAAGAACGAAGGCATCATTCGCTTTAATATATTAAATGATCTTGGTTTTGAGTACAGACTTTCCTATCCCGACAGTACAATTTATTATTGTCAGCAAGCATACGATCTCGGCATTGCGATAAAAATTTCAAAAGACCTGGCTAAGCCACTGAGTTTCATTGGGCTGGCTAAAAAGTTTAATGGCGATTATAAGGGAGCATTTCAATTTCACAATCAAGCTATTGATGTTGCCATGCAGCAAAGTGACTCCATTCAACTCGGATTTTGTTACAATAATTTCGGACGATTGTTTTATGACCAGGGAGATATTTCTCGTGCTTATGATACTTTTTTAAAAGCGAAGCAGGTATTTGATGCTATTAAAAATCAATCTGGCCTTGCATATGTCTATCGCAGCTTGTCCGATTTGTATAGATCTCAAAATGACTACCCCAAAGCACTAGAAATGTCCATGCAGGCTCTTAGTATCCGTAGACGATCAGGAGATTCACGTGCAATTATTTCTTCCTTAATGGAATTAGGTACATTGTACACGGATATGAAAAGCAAAGCCAATGCGGTACGAAGTTTCGAGCAGGCTGACTCCATTGCGTTAAGTTTAGACGACTGGATAAGTGATGCGGAGATTAAAATAAAGTTTGGGGAATTTTTGGTTAACAATGATGAAGTCCAAAGGGCATCAATCATGGCCAATGATGTATTTATGTATGTAAGAGAAACTAAAAATAAACGCCTTCAGCCACAGGCATTTCACCTGATGGGTATTGTTTCCTATTATGAACAAAGTCTCGATAAGGCTATAGCTTTTTTTAGTAGTGTAGTTTCTTTTACGGAGAAAAGTCATCTCGATTTACAACGTGATGCGTACTTCTATCTAAGTAAAATTTACGAAAAGCAAGGCAAACAAGCGGAAGCAACTCAGGCAACTATTAAGTATTTGATTTTAAAGGAGTCTCTTCAAAATGTAGAACTTGCAAGACAAATTGAGAAGCTTCAATTCCAATTGGAAATCGAAAAGAAGGAGGTGGAAAATGAGCAATTGAAGGCAAGTGAAGTTCAGAAAGTGGCTATTATTCGTCAGCAGAAATTAGAAAAAATTCTTCTGGTAATTGTTGCAAGCTTTACTACTGGCCTATTTTTTCTTCAATGGATAAATAGTAAGAAGCGAAGAGAGGCTAGTGAAAAGCTAGCTATGCAAAATGCAGAAATTGCCAAACAGGACGAGGAGATTAAGCGACAGAATGAAAAACTTTTTAAACATAACCAACTGCTCTCCGAATTAAATAATGAGAAAGACACACTCATGAATATTGTAGCGCATGATTTAAAATCACCCCTTAACCGAATCAAAGGACTAACCGATTTAATTGAAATGAGTTTGGTGAAGTTAGATGAAGATCAACGGAAATACTTATCACTCATTAAGGACTCTACGCGCATGGGTATTGACCTGATCCTGGATTTACTAGACGTAAATTCACTAGAAGTAAACCGCGAGCCAAATTATTCAATTTTTGATTTAAATAGTTTTCTCATTGATCGAGTTAACATGTTCCGCCAGCATGCATTAGCCAAGCAGATTGATATTAAATTTGAGCAACAGACGAAGGATTTGGTTTTCCTGGATCAAGACTATCTTGCAAGAATCATGGATAACCTGATATCAAATGCAATAAAATTTTCACCGAAAGGCCTGCTTATCACACTTAGGTTTGGTCAACAAGATGAATATTTGTTTATTTCAATTAAGGATCAAGGGCCAGGGTTTAGCCAAGATGACAGAAAATTTCTTTTTCAAAAATTTAGAAAGTTGAGTGCACGCCCAACAGGTGGTGAAAGTTCTAATGGCCTGGGACTTGCCATCGTGAAAACGTTAGTAGACAGATTAGAGGGAAGCATCGAGCTTAATACTGAGCCCGGCAAGGGGAGTGAGTTTATTGTTCGATTCCCATTAAAGGATAAGGTAATTGTTTAAATCCTTTACCTGCGGTTAAACCTTTTACCGTCAGGATTGTCTTACAATAAAACCAAAGAAATATGAAAACAAGAATCATTGCAGCGCTTATTATTATTATTGTGGCGTCAGCTTCAACTGATTCCCTCGCGCAAGCACGAAAGGATGTTCGCCAAAAGGCTCAACGTGTACGAATTGCGGAAGGGAGAAAGGATGGCGAAGTTACTAACGGTGAGGCAGCGCTACTCAACAAGCAGCAAAGGAGTATCCGCAGGAGTGAGCGCAGAGCAAAAGCAGACGGAGAAGTAACGGTGCGTGAAAAAGTTGTTATTGAACGTAAGCAAGACAGGGCAAGCCGGAATATTCGAAGAGCAAAAAATAATGATATTGAAAAGAAGGACTAACCTTCGATAAAGTATTAACGCCTAACCAATGCTTGTTGGTTAGGCGTTTTTTTTTAACGTAGATTTGTGAATATTTTATTCCGCGAATTTTCAGTCGAGTATTATGAGAAAAACAGTAACATTATTCATTATTCTAGTAGCCTGCGTAACGGTGAGTGCGCAACAAAAACAACGAAAACTGACCAATGATGAAGCTTCAAAAATGACACAAGAACAGCGACTCGTTTATGAAACAGATCGAAAGAGCAAAAATGGAAAGCGATCATTGAGTTTGAAGAAGCGTGAGCGCATTAATGCGAAGCAACAACGCAGAAGTGAACGAATTCACACAAAAAGAAGAAAATAAACAATTTGTATTGGAGTAGTAGCTAGACTTTGCCCAGCGCTTGTTCAAGGTCTGCTATTAGATCTTCTGCATCTTCAACACCAATACTTAAGCGAATTAGTGAATCAACTAAACCATTTTTAATACGTTCTTCTTTTGGAATGCTCGCGTGTGTCATAGAGGCAGGATGATTCACGAGTGATTCCACGCCACCCAGTGATTCAGCCAATGCGAAAAGCTCTACACTTTTCATGAGCTGAAATGCTTTTTCGAGGCTGTCATTTTTTAACGTAAATGAAAGCATACCACCGAAGTCGCGCATTTGTTTTTTTGCAATGGCATGATTTGGGTGATCGGAAAATCCAGGCCAATAGACTTTCCCAACCTTGGGATGTGCCTTTAGAAATTCAGCTATCTTTCTTCCATTCAGGCAATGGCGTTCCATTCGCAAGTGCAACGTTTTAATTCCGCGTAATACAAGAAACGAATCCTGTGGGCCAGGCACGGCACCGCAAGCGTTATTAATAAAGGCAAGCTCCTGATGAATTTTTTCATCATTTGTAATAAGAGCTCCCATAATAACATCTGAGTGCCCACCCAAGTATTTAGTAACCGAATGCATCACGATATTAGCACCTAAGTCCAGTGGGTTTTGAAGATAAGGTGAGGCAAAGGTGTTATCGACAGCCACTAATATGTTTTGTTTTTTGGCAATATCCACGCAAGCTTTTATGTCGATAATGTTTATCAGTGGATTGCTGGGTGTCTCCAGCCAAATTAATTTTGTTTTCGGATTAACGTATGCTTGAATAGCAGATGCATCTGTTAAGTCAATAAAATGGAATTTAATTCCGAAACGCTCGTAAACGCGTCTAAACATTCGGTATGATCCTCCGTACAAGTCGTTACTTGTAATTACTTCATCGCCAGAGTTCAGCAATTTAATCACAGCATCGGTTGCTCCCATACCAGAAGAAAAACATAATGCAAACTTTCCGTTTTCCAATGCGGCCAAACTTTTTTGAAGCGCATTTCGGGTAGGGTTTGCTCCGCGCGCATAGGCATAGCCTTTATGATTGGCCGGTTCTTCCTGCACATAGGTTGACGTTTGAAAAATGGGCGTCATAATGGCTCCGGTTGTAGGGTCTGGCGATACTCCGGCATGCACAGCTTTTGTTCCAAATTTCATATTTCAGATAATTTAAATTGATTATTTTTTTCTCCAATATTCACGGATCGCCTCTTTCCAGGTGTCTGTATTTTTAAGATAAAGTGCGGTATTGATAAGTATTGTTCGCTCACCAGAATTATTTTTTTCAGCTGCTTTAATTAGTAGATCATAAAATTCATTGGGATTTTGATCGATCATCCGCGTGATTGACTGAAGAATAGTTTCGTCTGATGCCGCTAGCAAGGGTTCAGCGTGAGTTTCAATCTGAATTTTGTCGCTTAGCGGTGTTGGGCTTACAAACGAAGCCGCCTGTTGTTTTAAAAACAGGTCTAAATCTTTCAGCGGGTTTTTATTCTTACTCATTTCAGGTGCTTCAATATTTCGTTCATCACCGGCTGGTATTCACTCTCTGCACTTACTGTACTGAAATTCACAAATACATTTTTTTGAGGAACGCGTACATCCAGAATAATAGCATCAACATTATTCAGACTTTCATGAATGGTTTTCATACTGGTAAAACTATGAATGCGATTTGGTAACACCATAATTTTTAAGGTTGGATTCAGTCCAAGAGCGGGAGTTAAATCCATTATTGTCTGATAGGTTACCAGCAAATCATTTTGTGTCAAACTTGTTGGAACAATTACTGCATCACTAACCAGGCAAAGTTTTTTGATCCCTTCATCCGTTGTTTTTCCTGCGCTGTCAACAATAACATATTGGAGGGTTGAATTTTGTTTGATCTTGAGCAATTCATCGGCCACCTGGTGATCTTCCGAACCGAGAATTTCAAAACTAGTGCCGCTAACTTCGCCTTTCATTTGCTCCATTTTACGAAGCGTATTTAACGTGTAGTTTGTATCAGTTTCTACTAGTAATACTTTTTTGCCCGATTCGTGCAAGGCTGTAGCCAGATTAATGGCATTTGTTGTTTTGCCGGTTCCGCCTTTACGACTAATGAATGAAATAATTTTGGGCATGGGTAAAAATAACAAAAAAGCCCTGAGAGTTAAGAATCTCGGGGCTAAAAGTGATATTCGTCAGAAATTAAATTGAACGGTTGGCATCAAATTTCTCAAGGTAATCGGCAACTCTCCGTACAAACATTCCTCCCAACGACCCGTCTACTACACGATGGTCGTATGAATGCGACAGAAACATTTTATGACGTATTGCGATAGCATCTCCATACGGAGTTTCAATCACCGCTGGTTTTTTCTGAACAGCACCTAATGCCAGAATACCAACCTGAGGCTGCATAATAATAGGAGTGCCCATTACATTACCAAATGAACCGACATTTGAAACGGTGAATGTGCCACCAGCTAATTCATCGGGCTTAAGTTTGCTTTCGCGAGCACGTTTTGCCAAATCGTTTACAACCTTTGCTAAGCCCGTCAGGTTAAATTGATCAGCATTTTTGATAACCGGAACAATCAGGTTGCCGGACGGCAGCGCAACGGCCATACCCACATTAATATCTTTCTTCTTAATAATTCTGTCGCCATCCACCTGGATGTTAATCATAGGATAATCTTTGATGGCCAGTATAACCGCTTCAATAAAAATTGGAGTAAACGTGAGTGAATCTCCTTCGCGTTTCTGAAAATCATTTTTCCATTTATTTCTCCAAAAAACAATGTTCGTAACATCGGCCTCTACAAAAGAAGTAACATGTGGAGACGTACGTTTAGAATCTACCATGCGCTCAGCAATCATTTTGCGCATGCGATCCATTTCAATAATTTCATCGCCTGCGCTTATCGAAGCAGGGACTAATCGTACCGAAGTTGCCTGAACAGTCTTCCCTAGTTTGCGGTTTTGCAGGTAGCCAAGAATATCTTTTTTCGTAACACGTCCTTCAAGGCCAGAGCCCGAAATGGTTTCAAGTTCAGCTACCTGAATGTTTTCTTCCTTGGCAATATTCTTAACAAGGGGCGAATAAAATCTGTTGGATGATTTAAAATCAACCACTGCATGTGTGCCATTTGATCCATTAGAAAGAATAGCGGAGTTTTCTTTAACGGGCTTCGAAGGTTCTTTCGTATTATTGGAAGCAGGTGCTGAAGACGTACTCGAAACGGTTGCATCGGTTGTAATAATGGCAATAGCTTTCCCAACTTTTACCACTTCACCTTCTTTCGCTAAAATTTCTTTTAAAATACCTGCATGGGTAGACGGTACTTCAGTATCTACCTTATCTGTTGCTACTTCAAGAACCGACTCATCCTGCTCAATTTTATCTCCTGGTTTCTTAAGCCATGAAAGAACAGTTGCTTCCGTAATGCTTTCGCCCATTTTGGGCATTATCAGTTCTACTAACGCCATAATTCAATCGTTTTCGGTGGCAAGTTAAGCAGGTTTTATAGGATTTCAAGAACAAGTCTGCCAAGGGCAATATTATTCTAAATTCATCTTTTTCAACGGAAAATCAATGGTTTGCCTCAGCAGGTTCAGCACTCCAATCGATGCCATTCTAATATTGATAGCCCTGTCTTTTGAGAGCTGTAACTTTTTTGTGATTGTTCGCTGGCCATCCGAAAAAGCAATCCAGACAGTACCAACAGGTTTATCGGGCGTTGCACCTCCCGGTCCAGCCACACCACTTGTAGCTATGCCAATGCTAGTATTAAATTTTTTACGAACTAATTCAGCCATTTCAGTAATGGTTTCTTCACTAACGGCACCATGTTGTTGAAGTGTTTCTGCTTTCACACCAAGTTCTTGCATTTTGATTTCGTACGAATACGGAACAATGCTTCCCTGAAAATATTCCGAACTACCCGGAACACTGGTGATGAGGTGCGATACATATCCACCGGTGCAGCTTTCTGCAATAGAAAGTGTCAGGTTTCTTTCACGAAGTAAATTGCCAACTACAATCTCTAATGATTCATCCTTTAAGCTATATACATACTCACCTGCTAAGGGTAATAATTTTCTTACAAGGTCATCGGTCTCTTGTTGTAACTGCACTATGTTGTTGCCAAAGGCCGTAAGTCGTAGTCTTACTTCTCCCAAGTTGGGCAAGTATGCAAGCTTAATGTGCCCGGGTAATGCCTTTTCCCAAGCTGAAATTTTTTCAGCTAAAATAGATTCACCAATTCCAACGGTGCGAATGACTTTATGATAGATAACAGGTGTATTGAATTGCTGTTGAAGTTTTGGAATCAAGATTGCGGACATCATCCGTTTCATTTCGTGTGGGACACCCGGCATTGAAATGAATACTTTTCTGTTTTTTTCGAACCACATGCCCGGTGCGGTGCCCATAGCATTGGTAATTTTTTCGCAGCACACTGGCAGGGCTGCTTGTTGTCGATTTATTTCTGTTAATTCCCGGCCTCGGCTTTTAAAAAATTCAGTTACTTCAACCAATGCCTCTTCATGTATAGCCAGTTCACAATTGAAGTACTTAGCGAGACACGGTTTTGTAATATCATCACTTGTTGGGCCAAGGCCTCCGGTAATTAATACAATATCAGCTCTTTTTTCTGCTTCTTCGAGTGCAGTTAAAATTTCATCTTCCTGATCGCCAACGGAAGTTTTGCGAATTACTTTAATTCCCACCTTATCCAACTCCACGCTCATCCATTGCGAATTAGTGTCCACAATTTGACCGTATAAAATTTCATCGCCAATGGTGAGGAGTTCCGCTAATACTTTCTTCATATTCCTAAAATTGCGCCTCAAATATCACATAAAAACTGCAACCGCATCGTTTTGTTTGAACCTAATTCATTTGAAGGAAAAGCGATTCTTTGTAGTTTACCTCAATGGAAAAACCAGTATCAGCGCCTGAATGGCAAAAAGAAATCTATCTAAATGGATTTGCAGGAGCGCGGTCTTCTATAAAAACCTCTTTGCATTCGCTGGAAAGTGTAGCCAAACAAAGCATGAGCGAGAAGGCCTATGGCTACATAGCGGGTGGTGCGGGGAGTGAAAGCACCATGGAGGCTAACCGGAATGTGTTTGACCAATGGAAAATTGTACCCCGCATGTTACGCGATGTAAGTGAACGTGATGTAAGCATTGAATTATTTGGGCAAAAAATTTCTTCGCCACTTTTAGTAAGCCCGGTTGGGGTGTTAGAAATGGTTCATCCCGAAGCAGACATTGCAGTAGCACGTGCTGCATCAAAAATGGGCGTGCCGTATATTTTTTCGAATCAGGCTTCAAAGTCTATGGAAGCGTGCGCGGGTGTGATGGGAGACAGCCCGAGGTGGTTTCAATTATATTGGAGTAAGTCAAATGAGTTGGTTCAAAGTTTTATTCAGCGAGCCGAACGATGTGGATGTACAGCATTAGTCGTTACACTTGATACTACGTTGCTTGGTTGGCGCACACGTGATCTGGATCTAGCGTATCTTCCTTTTTTAGAAGGGAAGGGTATTGCGCAGTATACATCCGATCCTGTATTTCAAAAATTGTTAGATGAGCCGGATGATGTGCAACAAGCAAAACGAATGATTACCGTGCAATCTATTCAAGGATTAATATCCATGGTTAAGAATTATCCGGGAGCTAATTTTTTTAAGAAGCTCGTGTCTGGAAGACCGATTAAAGCTGTACGTAAGTTTGTGAGTATTTATTCTAATCCTGCTACTACCTGGGATGATTTAGCATTTCTGCGTCAACAAACGAAATTGCCAATTCTCTTAAAAGGCATTGTTCATCCCGATGATGCTCGTAAAGCGCTGGATGCCGGAATGAATGGCATCATAATTTCCAATCACGGAGGCAGACAAGTAGATGGATCCATTGCAACGTTGGATGCGCTTCCAAAAATTATAGAAGTGCTTCAAAATAGCATGCCCGTGTTACTCGATAGCGGTGTGCGGGGAGGTGCTGATGTTTTTAAGGCATTGGCGCTGGGAGCGAAAGCCGTATGCATTGGAAGACCCTATGTGTACGGATTAGCAATAGCGGGAGAGCAGGGTGTGTATGAGGTTTTACAAAATCTACTATCCGATTTTGAATTGACGATGGGGTTATCGGGATGTAAAAACATTTCTGAAATAAATTCAAATATGCTTAGTCGTTGATTTTCAGCACTATAATTCAATAGGATTTTGTATAACGTTCGGCTAATTTTAGACCCCTAACAAATAGAGATTATGCGAAAAATTCAGTTTATTTTATTCCTTTTTCTTGCAGGATGCACCACGGCACAAATCAGCCAAACACTGGGTGATGTAAACAAAGCTATGAGCACCGAGCAGCCACTCTCTACAGCACAGGTTGGTGAAGGATTGAAGGAAGCGCTTGTTACTGGAATTTCAAAAGGCTCTGATTTAGTTTCGCAGCTTGATGGTTATTTCAAAAATCCTGAAATTAAAATACCGTTTCCACCGGATGTAAAAAAGGTTGAAGACAAGCTTCGTCAAGTTGGTTTAGGAGATCAGGTGGATAAGTTCGTGATGACGTTAAATCGGGGTGCAGAGGATGCAGCCAAAGAAGCAAAGCCAATTTTTATATCGGCTATTAAATCCATGACCATTCAGGATGCCTGGGCAATTTTGAAAGGAGAGCCATCGGCAGCTACTGAATATTTGAAGAAGACAACCGCTGGTCAATTGAAAGAGAAATTTAAGCCCGTTATTCAAAATTCATTGAGCAAGGTAAACGCAACTAAATACTACGGTGATCTTGTTGGAACGTATAATAAAATCCCATTTGTAGAAAAAGTAAATCCTAGTTTGGATGATTATGCTACCGATAAAGCTGTGGAAGGGTTATTTGTTATGATAGCGAAGGAGGAAAGAAATATTCGTCAAGACCCATTGAAGCGGACGACAGATTTATTAAAGAAAGTTTTTGGGTATAAGAAGTAGTCATTCTTGCGAGCCAAGGGAAATTGCCGCGGTAACATTGCTTGTTACACGCTGAGCCAGTCTCGCAAATACGTTAATTTGAAAGTGAATTGTACGATACCATTAATTGTTTTATAAATTCTATGAATCTTTTTGCCAAACATCAAACGTTAATTACTAAAGCAATAGAAGCTTTGCACAGCAGAACTTTTTATGCCGCTTATCCGGAACACCCATCTCCGGCAGTATATGGTGAAACAGCCGATGCTGATGGGCAGGCTAAGTTTAAAGCGATGCTTGGAAATAAATTCAACGATCTGAAGCAAGCAAATCCTGAAGGATGGGCAGGGCAGGAAGAGTCTCCGTATTTGCAAGAACAACTGAAGGTCTCGTATCCTATATATTCTGTTCCAACATTAATAAAAAATGCGAAGGCTGCTCAGCAAACGTGGCGCAAGGTGAGTGCTGAAAATAGAGCAGGCATATTAGCAGAGTCGCTTGAAAGAGTAAAGGGAAGATTTTTTGAAATCGCGTATGCAACCATGCACACAACCGGCCAGGGATACATGATGGCCTTTCAAGCATCTGGTCCGCATGCTGCGGATCGGGCCCTGGAAGCTATTGCTGCTGGGTACGAAGAACTTCAGCGCTTTCCTGCGTCCGTAGTTTGGGATAAACCGATGGGAAAATTCAATATTCAGTTAAATAAGGAATGGAGAGCAGTGCCAAAAGGTATTTCGATAGTGATTGGTTGCTCAACGTTCCCTACATGGAATTCCGTTACCGGAATTTATGGAAGTTTGATTACGGGAAATTCGGTAATTGTAAAACCGCATCCCGGTGCAATCCTTCCGATCGCGATTGTGGTTGCTGAAATTCAAAAAGTATTAGCTGAAAATAATATTGATCCGAATACCTGTCAGCTAGCCGTAGATACCTACGATAAAATGATTACGAAAGAACTCGCTGAACATCCGGATGTAAAGCTTATTGACTTCACGGGTAATTCGGCCTTTGGAAGTTACCTCGAAGCGCTTCCGGGTAAAACTGTTTTCACAGAAAAGACAGGCGTGAACTCGGTTATTCTTGACTCGGCTGCTGATATTGATAAAGCTGCCGCGAACCTGGCCTTCTCTATTAATTTGTACAGCGGACAAATGTGCACGGCACCACAAAATTTTTACATCCCTGAAGGAGGAATAAAAACCCCCAATGGAGTTGTAAGCTTTGATGATTTTGCGAAAAAGTTAGTCGATAACATTAATGGATTAGTCGATAATCCTAAAGCTGGGCCCTTTGTGTTGGGTGCTGTTCAAAATAAGAAAACCAGTGAGCGCGTAGTGGAAGCAGAAAAACTTCCGGGAAAAGTGTGGTTGAAGTCGCGCTCATTTGAAAACCCGATGTTTAAGAATGCCAGGGTTGCAACACCCGTTGTAGTGGAGGTGGACGCTTCTAAGAAGGATGTCTTCAGTAAAGAATTGTTTGGTCCGATTGCATTGTTAATTAAAACGAAGAATACAGATCAATCAATTCAATTAGCACACGAGATGGCGTTACAACACGGTGCGATTTCATGTGGCGCGTACACTACCGATGCAACCGTAAAAGAAAAAATTGCAGATGAAATGGCGCAGGCGGCCACACCGGTATCCTTCAACTTAACCGGTGGAATTTACATGAATCAAAACGCTGCCTTCTCCGACTTCCATGTAACGGGAGGTAATCCTTCAGGCAATGCATCCTTCACCAATCCGGAATATGTGACGAAGAGGTTCACGTGGGTGGGGCATAGAGAACCTGCAGGAGTGTAGTTAAAATTTGTAACACACGCTAAAGTAGTTCGGAAGAATCGAGACGGTAAGTTTTTCAGGATTCACTTTATGTAACACTGGGATCGCATAACCGATGGCGCTTCCTACCATTGCTCCAACGATAACATCCGTTGGAAAATGTTCACCTGAAGCTACACGACAATAGGCGGTTGCAGATGCGAGTGTAAGGGAAGTACACCATATTATTTTACTCCAGGTTCCTTTTCCGTAAATGTCGGTGTACGTTTTTGATAGAAATACTGCCGCAGCAAACGTAGCTGACGTGTGCCCTGAAAAAAAGGAAGTATTCCCGATGGGGGCTCCATTCTCCTGGAAGTTATATCGCTCTTCAGGGGTAAAAGAAGTATTATACAAATAAGGTCGGGTACGTCCAGTGATTGATTTTGTTATTCCGGTAATTCCTTTGGTAAAGAAAAACACCTCGAAGTACATCACT
This sequence comes from Cyclobacteriaceae bacterium, assembly GCA_031395485.1. Lineage (GTDB taxonomy): Bacteria > Bacteroidota > Bacteroidia > Cytophagales > Cyclobacteriaceae > UBA2336. The sequence continues at coordinate 25,730 of JANNUS010000004.1, forward strand.
CCGATGGTAGAAGCGTTATCCCATTTTTTATTTATTACCTGCGGGATGGTTAAGGCTATGGGAACAAAAGGAAGTGTTTTAAAGATCACATTGCTGAAGTCATCAGCGGATCGATTCCAAAAGTACGTTGCATTTCGGTCAAGACGATTTTCATCCGTACGATTGAGTAACGTAATCTCCTCTACGGTTAAGTTATGATTGTTTTCTCGCGCTAAGTAATCGGAAGTAAGATTTGTAATAATGCTCAAGGGTGCGATAACAAAATCTTTCTTGCTTTTCTTGTATGGAAAATCATGTTCTTGTGCCAAGCTCTGAAAGAATGACATCTGGAGAAGTACAACGACAGCAACCTGAATTTTCATTTCGCTTTTAAGATTTAACTCCTTTTTTAACTGGCCGCTTAGCTTTCGAAATGGATTTAGTAATCGTTAATCCATGCATTACTTTATCTTTAGGTTTAAGTTTTGCTAACGAATTATCGTACGCTTCTTTTAATAGTTTCTTGATATAACCCTTCGGAAAAGTTCGCGCATCCTTTACAAGGATGTAACGGTATTGATTTCCTTCTCCGAGCAGTATTTTTTTTGGATCAGACAGATCGGCACCAAAGTAAAAACCAAAATGAACATTATGTGTACTTCTACCTACCGCCATGGTACAGAACGTATGACCTAACTTATCGGTAATAGACCATCCAAAAGCTACTGCATTGTAGTTGTCATAAATCAGTTCATTGGAAGTTGGGTATAAATCCCACACAAACGAGCGAAGGAGTAACGTGATCTCTTGAATCTCAGAAGGGAAGGGCTTAAAAAATTTCAGGAGGTCTTTCGTGTCTTCTTTACCCATGGCTGCAAAATTAATCATGTTATGATTTACCTAATGTATGTTGCTCATTGATTAGAGAGTACAATTCAATATATCCTAGCCAAATCGTGTCCCAATTTCCTTAACAACTGCATCTGCAAACATTTCCGGTGCCAGTTTATTTTTTCGAAACCATAATTCCGGTTCAATCAACTCTAGTTCTGAAACACACAACCTATTGTTGTTATCCCAGATTACATCCACACGGGCATAAACAGGCAGTGGGTTGCAGGTTGAAACGATGTGTTCTGCAAAATCGATTTCAGATTGATTGGGAGTGTAGTCATGAAGTGTTCCACCAAAATCATCTTGTACTCTAAAATCTCCAGCTTTCGCTTTCTTTAAAACTGCGTGACTAAATTTTCCACCGAAAAGCATGAATGCGATTTCTCCTTTTGTCATTACCTGATGTTGAAATTCCTGAAGCAACATGGACTCAACTGAAATTAACTTTTTGAAGATACCCTCATGATCTAAGAGATTTGAAGGATGAAGCTTATAGGTATGACGGGCGGCACCCGAAACAGCGGGTTTTAAAATGCAATCTTTCCAACCCGTAATCTTTACTAACTCTGATAGTGAACGAGCATCACCGATTTCTATAAAAAAAGTAGGAGGAATGTTAATTCCATGAAGGTGTAAATCATGGAGGTAATGTTTATCCATATTCCAACGGACAAGGCTGATCGGATTGATCAACTGCGTTTTGGTATTGACTGAATTTAACCAAACAGAAAATTCTTTAAAGCGATCAAAATAATCCCAAGTGGCACGAAACAATGCGAAACTAGTTTTTGTCCAATCATAGTCGGGGTTATCCCAATTGGTTCGTGTAACTGTTAAGCCTCTTTTTTCCAGCGCCTCGGTAACCAGTCGATCCTCATCGAGGATGTTTTGAATGTACCAATCAATACGGGGAGGGTTAAGATACTGCGAAGCTGTTAGCAGGGTGATGTTCATTAGAATTAGTTAACAGTATATTTCTAAAAATTTGAGGAGGTCTTTTATATGTTCTTTCCCACGGTTGCAATAATTCAATCAAAAGTATTGCTTTTGCTCCCTAAAGTTATGACTTTCGGAACACACCTAAGCAACACCATAGCGTATGAATTGCAAAAACTGTGACACACCATTAGATGGTAATTTCTGCACACAATGCGGACAGAAAGCCGATATCCATCGTATTACGTTTAAACATTTTCTGCATGAATTCTTTCATGCTTTTACTCATACTGATAAGGGGATTTTACTGCTGATGAAGGAACTGGTAGCCCGCCCAGGCTACGTGGCAAGAGAATATCTGGATGGTAAGAGGAAAAAATATTTTAACCCACTCAGTTTCCTAGTCATTGTTTCATCGCTATATGCTTACATCAGTATTAAGACTGGTTATTACGAAGCTCTTACAAAATTGAGCCAGCCTCCCTCTGGTAGAGGAGGTGCCATCTACCAAGAAACGATGAACGTGATGTTAAACAATGGGAAGTTTATCAGTCTCTTTCTGACACCCTTACTGATTTCTTTTTTTTCGTGGTTATTTTTTATTCGTTCAAAAAACAACATGACTGAAAATCTTGTATTGAATTCATTTTTATTAGGACAGATTTATATAGTGATGATCGTGGTGTTTATACCTTGTTATTTTCTCTTCCCGGGTATTCCTGTTGCAGTTAATAATATGGTTTTTCATTTACTCATGTTGGTATACATGACAGTTGCGTATCGTCAGTTTTTCAGGAATAATATTTTTCTGTGTGCATTGAAGTCAATTTTGATTATCATTCTTTTCATAATCTTCTATTGGCTCTGCATATTTGGATTTGTAATCCTGAAGCATGTGATTTTTGATTGATGACCTTCACCTTTCAGCTAGCAACAATGTTTTTAAGCTTTTCGCTTTTTGACAATCATTAGAAAAGCCGGATACGAGATAACACCCAATACCGTTACCAAAATCAGATTGTACGGATCGCCTATGGCAAATCCGATAAACAAGCCCAGCGTGATAATTAATACAAGGATGGTCGTCCAGGGATAGCCCCATGCACGATACGGTCTTGCAAGATCGGGTTCTGATTTTCGAAGTTTAAGATGGGATGAAAAACTAAAGGCCATCACTACCACGGACATGAACGAGGCTAGCGAAAAAAGTTGCTGGAAAGATCCTAAAATAATCAACACAAAACTTATGACTCCCGAAAGAATAAGGGCAACAACAGGTGTACCACCTTTATTCACTTGGGTGCCTTGCGGAATAAAGAAACCATCACGACTTAATCCAAATAAAATCCTGGGAGGAATCATCATGTAGGCGTTCAAAATACTAACAAGCGATACGATGGATATCACGGTAACAAATGTTGCTCCGGATTCTCCAAAAACTGCGCGTGTTACATCTGAAGCAACCAATGGTGAATTGGCAAGCGCACTTATCGGAAGCACATGCATGAAAGCGACATTGAGAATCACATAAATGGCCATCACAGTGATGCCGCCCGTGAACAATGATTTTGGAATATTTTTCGTTGGGTTTTCATCTTCCTCCGCAAAAAAGCAACTCGACCACCAGCCATTGTATGCGCCCATCACTAGTTGTATGGATACAAGGAATCCGATAAGAATTCCGCCTTCAAACAAAGGTTGCGCCTTAGCGAAAGCAGACGGATCTACCTTAACGACAAAACACGAAACGATAAGTGCTGTAAAAAATAGAACTTTTAAAACACTGGTAATTTGTTGTGCGATGCTCCCATTTTTCACGCCACCTAAATGATAAAGAAAAAATAGAGTTAAGAAACCCAGCGCCATAATGGTTTCACTTCCTTTTAAGGAAGGAAAGAGGAGTGACAGGTATTCGCCAATGACAATACAAAAATAGGCAGGGGCTATCGAGTTTAAAATATAATCGAACCAGCCGGTTAAAAATCCAGCATAGTCACCAAAGGCGCGCTTCACATAATTGTAAGGCCCTCCGGCTTTCGGCATCATGGTGGCCATCTCTGCAAATGAGCAGGCACCCAACAAAACGTACACTCCACCAAATATCCAACACGCAAGTATGAGCCAGTAGTTGTCCAACATGCCGGCAATTGTTCCGGGCGTACGAAGAATGCCTACGCCAATGGTTCCACCTACCATCACCGCGATGCCAAAGCCGGCACCGAGTACTTTCTTTAATTCATTTTTTTGTTGACTCATTTCACAGGAGTTTTGCCATTATAAATTATGGTGTTAAGATAAACTAATTTTCAGAAAGCATTTAACTCCAATCCCAAAGCAAAATGTTCCAATCGTCTGTAGCATCGGTAAAGGTATGTATGGTTTTGAAACTCAACACGTTCATGCGCCTTCATCGACCGCCTATTGGTAGTGGATACTTCCGTTAAACAGAATTTGCTGCAGGTCTTGAACTGAGTTTGCTACGCCAATCTGTAAACTGGTTGGCATACACTGTAAGAATTACACAAAACTCAACACATCGTTAATTTTTTCTACTTGCCTGAAATTAATATGGTCGATAACGGCTTCAACTTTTTCGTGTGCCCAGGTTACGTGATAAGGTACATGAATGCCGTGGCCGCCAATGTTAAGAATGGGCAAAATGTCTGACTTGATTGAATTGCCAATCATCATCAGTTCTTCTGGCTGAATGTCGAGGTGTTTAATTAGTTTTTCAAAATCAGGTTCTTTCTTTTCCGACATAATCTCGATATGGTGAAAGTAATTGGCAAGCCCTGATTTCTTTAGTTTCCGTTCCTGATCGAGCAGATCACCCTTTGTGGCCATCACCAGTTTATACTTCGGCTTTAATGATTTTAATACATCTTCAACACCATCGATTAGTTGAACGGGTTGGTCCAGTAGGGATTGCCCAATGGCTACCATTTTTTCAATGGATTCTATTTTAATGTTATGATCCGTAATTCGAATGGCCGTTTCAATCATGGAAAGCATGAATGCTTTTATTCCGTATCCGTAAAGTGAAATGTTTTTTATTTCAGTCTGAAGCAATTCGCGTTGTACTGTATGCTGAGGCAAAAAGTCTTCCAGTAACGCACAAAATTTATGTTCGGCTTCCTGAAAATAAAGCTCATTATGCCAGAGGGTATCATCGGCATCGAAAGCAATAATTTTTATATTCATTGTAGTTCTAAAAGATTTATAAGTACCTCAACCACCATTTTTCCGTGTGCTTGGTTTTGTATGTATCGTACCATTTGCATAGCGGATACAACCCCAGCACAATAATTACCCAAACAATATACACGATCGTTAAACTGAAGCCTTCCCCCGGCACGAGAAAATAAAATGGAAATTGCTGTTGCCCTGAAGCGGTAGCTTCTTGAAACGAATGCCCTCTTGCAAAGAAGCAAATGGCCGATAGAAAATGAACTAAATAGACGTGAATGACATAATAGAAAAAAGCAACACGACCGAAGGTTCGCATGGAATTAGCAAAGCCGTTCTGAACCTTTTCAAGGATTGGTAGTAATATCAATGCTGGCCCAATCGTAATGCACATAAACAGCAAGGATGGCGGATATTTATTCAAATTTATAAATGAAAGGAAGGTCATTAGTTTTGTTCCTTGCGAACTCCAGGCAACCGGATCACCGTATACATTGATGAATCGCAATACAACAAAGAAAGCAAGTACACTAAGGCCAAGGCGTGTTAAGACTTTTCTTCTTCGATCTATTGAATATTGATCTGTAAAGAAAATACCAGCGCAATACCCCACCATCATCAGCCCTAACCACGGTACAAAGGGGTATACTAAAAAGAGCGAATGGTTTTGTGCGTAGGGATACGGAACAAATGCGCCATGATGAAGCAGATCCCACCAAAAGCCCGCCACAAAATCAGGCGCAGATTCAGGTATATCCAACAGATTATGCCCTAACACAATGATTAATCCTAACACTACAATTCCATTGAAGGGTAAGTGGATGAGCAAACCCAGGATTACCATACTAATACCAATCGCCCAAATAACTTGAAAAAAATGGAACGTGTAGTTTGGATTAAAGGACCAGGCAAATGAAATGATAACAAGTTCGACAAAAATTAACCAGAGCCCCCGCTTGATCAAAAAAGTACTTAACTCCCGTTTTGTTTTGCGCTGGCTTTGCAAGTAAATGGAAGTTCCCGAAAGAAATACAAAAACGGGTGCACAGAAATGCGTGATCCATCGCGTGAAGAACAAGAAGAATGTAGTAGTGGTTAAATCTAATGGATCAGCCGTATTGGCAGAAAAGTGAAAATAATCCCGTACGTGATCTAACGCCATAATAACCATAGCAATACCGCGGAGGATATCAATGGATTCGATTCGGTTTTTAGCTAATGTGGTCATAGAATAGCGGACTTGGTTCAGATTATTTATCAATATAATAACTAGTATGATAATTCTAAATCACGATGTTGTTAAACACTCGTACCGTTATTTAGGGTATCGAACTTATATTCGAAAAATGGAAGTGCCTCAGCCAACACTTATCACGGTTAGCCCTGTTAAGGACTCATTGCCAAGGCAAAATTCGAATGAGTAAGGAACTAGATTAAAAAAACCACAACTTAATCGCCATCGCAAGTACCGAAACAATCATCACGCGTTTGATCCATACTTCCCCCTTATCTACACTCCAACGGCTGGCGTACCATCCGCCCAATGCATGACCAATAGCAAGTATGAATCCGGTTTGCCAAACAATTTTTCCTTGGTAAGCAAATACCGCTATGGAGACAGCGGTATACAAAATGGCAACAAATACTTTTATATAGTTACTCTTTACTAAGCTTAGGTTATTCACCATACTTAATGCAGCTATTATTAGAAAACCAATGCCCGCCTGCACGAAACCTCCGTAAATTCCAATGAAGAAAAAGCAAACGGCTCCTATCCACTGTCGTGGAGGTGTTAATTTTTCTTGCCCGTTAGATTTAAATGGATCGTAGATGATGACCGCGACCGCGGCAATCATTACACCAACAAATATTTTTTTGAATACTTCATCGGCTACGTGTGAGGCTAGCAAGGCGCCAATCAAGCCACCACCCAGCGAGGTTATGCCAAGGTATAAGCTGTATGGCCACGGAAGTTCAATGCCTTTGCTTCGAAATCCGCCAACGGCAAAAATATTTTGAAAGAGCAGCGCCACACGGCTGGTAGCGTTTGCAGATGTGATGGGCAAACCCATAAAGGTGAGAATTGGAACCGAAAAAAGTGAACCCCCACCACCCACTGTATTGAGGAATGCCGCAGCAAAACCGACAAGAATAATGAGGAGGGATTCGAGTAAACTCATCAGAAATTTTATCTGACCTTAGCCGTGCGAACAATTTTAGAGAAAACACGCGGAAAATACTGCATCATATAGATAGCCATTCGCTCTTTCAGGCCACCGATAAATACTTGTTCGGTATTTGCCTCAATCTCGCGAATCATTTTTTTAGCAAACACATCTGGCAACATACCGTGATCCGTGGTGGTGTCCATCTGATTGAGGGGTGAGCCATCACCTTTTAGCGCGTTGATTGTTACATTGGTGCGTATCCAACCCGGGCAAATCAGTGTGACGTGAATATTTTTGCTTTCCTTCCACAACTCTGCACGAAGCGAATCAAAAAATCCGTGCAGCGCATGTTTGGCCGCTGCATAGCCCGAACGATACGGAGTTCCAATAAGTCCTAACACGCTACTGATGGTTACATAATGTCCCGATTTGCGTTTAATAAAATGTGCAATTAATGATTTAGTAAGTGCGAGTGTTCCGAAGTAATCAATCTCCATTACTTTTCGGTCAACTTCAACGGTAGTATCTTTTGCTAAACTTCGTTGACTGATGCCACCATTATTAATTAGAATATCAACGTGGCCAAAAACCTGAATGGCAGCTTCGCCACATAACTGAAGGGTAGAAGGTTGCGACAAATCAAGCGGCAACACCCGAATATTAGGTTGAGCCTGCGCTATACAATTTCCTTTTACGCGTTCCAGCTCCTCTTTTCTTCGCGAAGAAATTATAAGTTTAGCTCCCTTTTTTGCGAGCTCATATACCAACGCTTCGCCAATCCCTGATGAAGCTCCTGTAATCCAAACAACTTTTCCTGTTACTTTCGACATGACCCTAATATTATTAATTATAGCGTTCGAAAACTACGAAATCGAAAGCAAACTTGTGACGATCATCACTCAAATGATGTTTCCTGGATACTTCTTTCCATTGGCTTTTCTCGAACTCGGGAAAATACGTATCGCCCTCAATGTGCGCGTGGATTTGGGTGAGGTATAGCCGTGTGGCGAGTGGAAAGCCTTGGTTATAAATTTCAGCCCCACCAATAATAAAAACTTCTGTTACGTTGTTAACTTTTGCTATCTCCAAACCTTCTTCAATTGAATTTACAACGGTACATTGGGGCGCAGAAAAATTCTTTTGTCGTGTTACCACGATGTTGGTGCGATTGGGTAATGGCCTGAATTTCTCTGGAATGGATTCATAGTTTTTCCGCCCCATGATTACGTGATGCCCTTTGGTGGTTTGCATGAAATACTTCATGTCGTCAGGCAGGTGCCAAGGCAGGTCGTTATTTTTACCGATGACTCGGTTTTCAGTTAAGGCGGCTATGAGTGATATAATCATAAATGGCGATAAGCCAAGTTCAGGCTTCAAGCAACAGGGCCAGCCTTGTTGCTTGTAGCTTGCAACTTATAGCTACAGTTTATTTCCTCTAAAAAACTCCTCCGCCAACATTCGCTTCTTTCCTTCTGGTTGAAATTCAAGAATGGAAACCCAACCGTTAGCGGCTTTCACGTAAAGATAACTTTTGTTGTCGGTATTAATTTCTCCGGGTGCTGAATCCCGAATCGTTGATCCTGAATCTAGCACCTTGAATATTTTAAAAGTCTTGCCATTAAGAATAGTCCACGCTGCCGGATACGGACTTAGACCTCGAACAAAATTTATAATTTGGTTTGTGGATTTGTTCCAATCAATCTGACAGGTCTCTTTAAAAATTTTAGGCGCATGTATCTCCTTGTCTTGAGGTTGTGGTATAGATGGATAGTTACCGACTTCAATTGCCTTTACCGTTTTTAAAACTAACTGAGCTCCTCGTTTCATCAGTCTTTCATACAATGATCCTACATCATCAGAATATAGAATAGGTTCTTTCTCCTGAAAGATGATGCTACCCGTATCAATTTCATGTTTCAGAAAAAATGTGGTGACACCGGTTTCCTTTTCTCCATTAATGATAGCCCAATTAATGGGAGCTGCTCCGCGGTACTGGGGCAGGAGTGAAGCATGAAGATTAAAGGTACCGAGTGAGGGCATGGCCCACACGACTTCCGGTAACATGCGAAACGCCACAACAACTTGAAGATTGGCGTTGTAGCTATTTAACTCTTCGAGAAATTCAGGTGACTTTAAATTGGTGGGTTGAAGAACAGGAATGTTGTGATTTAGTGCACACTCTTTTACGGGTGAAGCTACAAGTTTCTGCCCTCTGCCCTGTGGCTTATCGGGGGCTGTAATTACGGCCAGCACATTGAATTTGTTCGTTACCAGTACTTCCAGACTGGAAACCGCAAACTCGGGTGTGCCCATAAAGATTATCCGCAACGTATTCATGGATGCAAGGTAAACGGACTTAACTTAATCGCGTAACGCTGCACGGAGATATTTCAAACAGATCGGGCATTCTTTCCAGTTGTGTCCACGTGCCATGCAATACTCGCGGCCAAAGTAAATAATTTGAAGATGTGCCTTGTTCCAGCTCTTTTCAGGGATCAATCGCTTTAAATCCTTTTCAGTTTGCTCTACATTTTTTCCATTGGATAAATTCCAGCGATACGCGAGGCGGTGGATATGGGTATCAACCGGGAAGGCCGGTTTACCAAACCATTGCGTCATTACAACCGATGCGGTTTTATGACCTACAGCCGGAAGCTCTTCCAGTTCTTCAAATGTTTGCGGAACTTTCCCGTAATATTTCTCAATCAATATTTTTGATAGCCCGTAAATACCTTTCGACTTCATTGGCGATAATCCACAGGGCTTAATGATCTCACGGATTTCATCGGCACTCATCTTCACCATGTCATATGGATTGTCGGCTTGGGCAAAAAGAAGTGGTGTGATCTTATTCACGCGCTCATCGGTGCATTGTGCTGACAATAAAACAGAAATTAATAAGGTGTACGCGTCCTTATGTTGGAGCGGAACTTCGGGTTCCGGATAAAGTTTCTCCAGCGTATTTAGAATGTCATTTACTTTTTCGGATTTAGTCATTGCTGCTTTTAGGGATACAACAAATATTTCTTCCGCATCTCTTTATACTGAGATAATTCCGGTTCCCAGCTTGCCCGAATCTGCTCTTCCATAATTCCGTTTATAATTTGTTGCCGGAGTTCTTTCGTGCCCGCCAGGTTATCGAAATAGGGTAGAAAGAATTTTTCTTTGATCGGATAGAGCTTATAATATTTAAACAAGTATGAAAGATCAAATTTTCGTTCCGCCTTTACAGATCGTAAATTTTCACCATAGCATAATTTGTTCTCGTGCGGAGGTGTGTTGGATATCCCTTTCATACTCACCGGTGTAAACTGAAATTTCATATCGGTTAACTCCGGGTTGCCCAAAACCTGGAGCTGCATCGTTGTTCCTCTTCCTACACTAATAACCGTTTGCTCGAATAGACAGAGAGACGGATAGAGCTTAATAGCCAAATCGTTTGGAAGATTTGGAGATGGTCGCACAGGCAATGAGTATTCATCCTGATGCGCCCAATTTTTAACAGGAATAATTGTAAGCGAACATTTCTTCCCACCTTCAAGCCATCCTTCTCCATTAATCATTTGAGCGAGTTCGCCTACAGTAAGTCCATGAACAATAGGAATTGGATGCATGGCTAAAAAATATTTGAATTCGGGTTTCCGCACCGGGCCATCAACATAACTTCCATTCGGATTGGGACGATCAAGAATGATTATCTCCTTTCCATTTTCCGCACACGCCTCCATTACATAATGCATGGTACTGATGTAAGTGTAAAAGCGTGCGCCAACATCTTGAATATCAAAAACCACTACATCCACATTAGCTAACTGGTCGACTGTAGGCTTTTTAGTTTTTCCGTGTAGTGAGAAAATCGGAATGCCCGTCTTCTCATCGATGCTGTCATTCACGTGCTCACCATCAGCAGCCGTTCCCCGAAAACCGTGTTCGGGGCCAAAAACGAGAACAATGGGAATTCCGCGACTTTTCAAGGAATCAACCAGATGAGTCTTATTTACGAGCGAGGTATTATTAACCACGAGAGCAACCCGCTTATTATTTAGGCTGGGAATAAGCAGGTCAAGTTGTTGTGCGCCAACCTCAACCGGAGTTTTTTCTGGTACGGTTTGATGATTCGGAGGGCTGCTACAGTACACACAGCAGAAAAGAAACATTAAAAATTTTATCTTGCTCATCGGATCAAAGATAAAGTGAAAGTTGAACCTTTCGTATTTCATATCAAAAAGAATAAGCCGAGGGCATCCGGAAGGATTTGCTTCGGCCATCTATAAGATAGCCATCGTTAGCATTGGTATTGGTTTGGGTGCTGCAATTCTCTCTTTTCTTATAATGAAGGGGTTTCAGGAGACCGTAAAGGATCGGATGTATAGTTTCAGCGGGCATCTTGTTATCACAAAATTTTCTATGAGTAATTCCATGGAGGAAACTCCCCTCACTATAAATGTTGATCTCTACAATAATTATAAAAAACTGGGGTATGTGCGGCATATGCAAGAGTATGCTCACAAAGCCGGGCTCGTAAAAACAGACGATGAAGTATTGGGTGTGGTAGTGAAGGGCGTAGGGAAGAGTTTTGATACGGCAACGTTTAAAAGCAATATTATTGAGGGCCGCTTCATTCACTTTCCAGATTCAGGATATTCAAATGAAATTGTACTCAGTAAAATTATAGCAGGGAAGTTAAACGCAAGTGTTGGTGACGTTATCACGTTACATTTTTTTCAAAACCCGCCCCGTTTCAGACGGCTTACAGTAACAGGGATTTACGAAACCAATCTTTCGGAATACTTTGACGGGAAAATAATTATAGGCGACATACGCTTAATAGCCCGCCTGAACGACTGGGCCGACAGCGTTGCGGGTGGCCTTGAAGTTTTTGTTAAGGACATTAATAAAATTGATGATGCCGGACAGGCGATGGCCGAAATGATAGACTACGATTTAAGCATCGAGCCCGTGAGTAGTAAATACATTCAGGTTTTCGAGTGGTTAAATCTTTTAAGCCGCCAGGTAAATATTTTATTGGTCATTATTTTAACAGTGGTCTGTGTCAATATGATTTCCATTATTTTGATTTTAGTGATGGAACGAACCCAAATGATAGGGATGCTAAAAGCACTTGGGGCGAATAACAAGCTTATTCGATCGGTTTTTATCTATAATGGAATTGGGTTGATTGCAAAAGGTTTATTGTTGGGGAATGCGATTGGCCTTGGTTTGTGTTTTATTCAATACCAGTTCAGAATTATCAAGCTAAATCCGGAAGATTATTATATGGCTTTTGTGCCCATCAGCTGGCATTGGGAAATTGTTGTGATGCTGAACCTGCTTACGTTCTTAGTTGTGACGCTTGTTTTACTTTTACCAACAGCTATCATTTCGCGTATCACCCCCATCAAGGCAATACGGTTTGATTGATTAATTAATCCTGTTAGCCCCTCAACCCTGTCCTCGTGCATCGGACCCCTCTCCCTTGGGAGAGGGGAATGGGTAAGGGATACAATCAATCTTGATTCAGACAATTTAAATTCTTACCTGATACGTATACAGTTCAAAGTAACGCCCCTTCTTCTCAATCAATTCATCGTGTTTACCACGTTCGGCTATTTCTCCGTGTTCAACAACTAAAATCTGATCGGCCTGGCGGATGGTACTAAGTCGGTGGGCAATAACGAAAGTAGTTCTACCCTTGAGTAATTGTTTCAAACTTTCCTGAATTAGCGATTCACTTTCGGTGTCCAAACTGGAGGTGGCCTCATCTAAAATCAAAATCCTGGGATTAGCCAATATCGCGCGGGCAATTGTTACGCGCTGACGCTGCCCTCCCGAAAGTTTTATTCCACGCTCACCAATAACCGTGTCCAGGCCTTTTTCAAATTTCGTACTGAATTCAGAAACGTATGCTCCAGCAATGGCAGCTTGTAATTCGTGTTCAGTAGCTTCAGGCTTGGCGAATAAAATATTGTCGCGAATGGTACCATCAAATAGAAAATCATCTTGTAATACTACACCTAACTGACTGCGGTAGCTTTCTAACGATACCTTTGACAAGTCGTTGCCATCAATGGTGATGGTACCAGATTGCTGAACAAGAAAAGACGCAGCCAACCCTGCAATGGTAGACTTCCCTGAACCTGATGTGCCAACAAGCGCAGTTACCGATCCGGCCGGAGCCGAAAAACTCACCGTCTTCAATACTTCTTTGCCTTCATCATACGCGAACGAAACATCTTTAAATTCCATATCACCTTTAATGGTTCCAATCTTCACGGTGCGAATAGCTTCATCATCTTCCACGCCCATATTCATTAATTCTTCTGTTCGATCTAATCCAGCGAAGGCCTCCGTTAACTGGCTTCCAATATTGCTCATTTGAAAGATTGGGGCAATTAGAAATCCAAGGAAGAAAACAAACTGGGTTAACTCTCCGGGCGTTAATGTTTTCTCTGTTAACATATACCCGCCAATACCGATGATTCCGATTAACGCGACACCAAACAGAAAACTGCCCGTGCTGGTAACGAAGCTGGTAGTGGTTAAGCTGCTTTTAACATTTTGAAAAATCCGCTCCACGCCTTTTTCAAAAACAAGTGATTCCTGTTTAGCCGCGTTGAAACCCTTAATTACCCGAACACCACCAAATGTTTGTGTAAGTCTGCCCGTAACTTCTGCAGTGATTTCTCCACGCTCCCGGAAAATCGGGCGTATTTTACCAAAGGCCTTCATCGATATAACGCCAAAAAGTGAAAGAGGCAACAATGTGAATAGTGTCAACTCCCAGCTTATACTGATCAGAAAGAATAGACAAATAACGGCTGTAAGGATACCGCCTACCAATTGCACGAGGCCTGTCCCCACCAAGTTGCGTACACCTTCCACATCATTCATTACACGGCTTACCAGTTTACCGGTTTGCTGATTATCAAAAAAACGAGTGGGCAACCGGAGCAAATGCTTTTGAACATTGGCGCGCAAAACCGAAATTAGGTGCTGGGCCTCTACACTCAAGAGCATTGTAAGGGAATAGGATACAATAGCGGAAATTAAAATAGAAGCAGAAACTCCTACCAGAATCAATTTCAGGTTCGACATGTCGCCTTTACCAATGATGTCGTCAATAATGGGCTTGACAGAATACGGCAGTATAACAGCCGATATGCGGCTAATAATAATCAGTATAAATCCAAACAAAAGCGTTTTACGCCTAGGCCAGATAATGGTTTTAAACACCTTGGCAATTGATACTTTTGGTTTCTTTTTCTTCTCCATGATTTGGGATGCGTTTTAAATAGGAATGCAAATAAAGGAATTAGATTATTGATTGAGACGGATAGTGTAAAGAAAAATTGTAAGACTTCAGCCTTAATCTGTAAATAGTAGCAAACAGTGGTTAGGCAATTAAAGTTGCAGTAGGCAATTGAAATCTGCTACGGCATGGCGAGTTGAAGGGTGGTGTGTGGTGGCGCGAAGCGATCCAGTGGCTACAGCGTGCGCACTTTATCCCGATAGCTATCGGGACGGGATTACCAGCCCGGATTATCCGGTCGGACGAGCTTCATCACTCCTCGATCATTCCTTACCTTCGTATTCAGTTGGATACCTTTTGTCCAATAATAACCGTATTTGTTCCTTCTACTAAGTTATGCTCTTTAAGTAGAAAGGAATTTTTAATGAACCCTATAACATTGGCCAGAGAATCGTTTTCTGGTTTAGAAACAGAAGCATTGAAAATTACATATCCGTTTTCTGGTATTAGACGAATAATATTTTTCCAAAACAAATTGGAATAAAATATATCAGGTACGTTGTTATCAATAAAAAGGTCAACAATGATCAGGTCAAATTTTCCCTGTGATTGCTGCACGTATTGAGCTGCATCCATATGTGAGATTTCCAGGTTTTTGTTGGGTTTAATATTAAATTCCTGTTGCGCCAAATCAATCACCACTTTATCAATTTCAACGGCCGTTATTTTATGCGAAAAATTAAAATCATTTCGAAGGGTTTTGATAACGCTGCCACCTCCAAGCCCAAGTAATAAAACATTTGTTATTTTTTGCGTATTGATTTGCGTTAACCCAAATTTCAAAATCCTTTGTAATGATCCGTATGAGTAATTGCTGTTTCTGCTATCCAGAAGTTTTTTGCCATTGATCCATGTAAGTTCCACTACACCATTATACTCGGATTGTATTTTTTGGGTGATGGGGAGAATGTAACTTAATAGGCTTTTCATGAAAACGGCAACACGCATTAGCAAAGTAAATTACTTTTTCACGCGGCAGAAGCCGGTACATACTTCTTAAACCAACTCTGTATCGTCATTTGTAAAACGCCAAAGAATGCCTCTTTAAAAATACCAGCAGAGAGTTTAGATTGACCGCGAACACGCTCGGTAAAAATGATCGGAACTTCCTGCAAGTTGAATCCGTATTTCCAGGCTAAAAATTTCATTTCAATTTGAAACGCGTAGCCCACGAATTGTACCTGCTCAAGCGGAATTGTCTTCAATACTTTTTTATGATAGCAAACAAAACCTGCCGTGGTATCGCGGATGGTCATCCCCGTAATAATGCGAACGTACCAGCTGGCGAAATACGATAGCAGCACGCGCCCCATCGGCCAGTTTACTACGTTTACACCGGTGGCGTAGCGTGATCCAATCGAGACATCGCATTTCTCATCCAAACATTTTTTGCGAAGGTTAATAAGGTCGTTGGGATTATGTGAAAAATCAGCATCCATCTCCATGATGTATTCATAACCTTTATCCAATGCATATTGAAATCCAGCAAGGTAGGCCGTGCCTAAACCTTGTTTACCAGCACGTTTTAATAAATGCAAGCGGGTAGAGGTTGTATTGTATTTTGATTGAAGTGACGCTACGATATCGTGAGTTCCATCCGGTGAGTTATCATCTACAATGAGTATATCAAAAGGCTGCGTCAAGGAAAATACAGCCTCAATAATGGCTTCTATATTTTCCTTTTCATTATACGTAGGAATAATGACAATGGAGTCGTTCACGGCTCGGGGTTAAGTAGCAAATCTATAGAAAAGAGATCTTTCTACCTACGAAGTGACGGGCTCTCTGAGACTTGAAACTTTTAAACTGCCTCCACTTCCTGCAACTCTTTCGAAAGCTTATGTTGTATTTCTGAAGGAACCTGCGTGTATTCGGCAAAGCGTTGTGTAAAACGCGCCCGCCCTTGTGACATCGAGCGCAGTGTGGTAGAATACTTATCTAATTCAGCCAGTGGTGTTTTAGCTTTAATGACTTGGTAATTTCCTTTGGCATCAATGCCCATGATCAAGGATCTACGGGTTTGCAAATCGCCCATAACATCGCCCATGATTTCTTCGGGTAACATAATCTCCAAATCATAAATAGGTTCAAGCAGTGTTGGCTCAGCTTTCATAAACGCTTCTTTAAAGGCCATCATGCCGGCAATTTTAAACGAGATATCGTTTGAGTCTACCGCGTGCATTTTCCCATCATACACCATCACGCGTACATCACGCACGTAAGAACCCGTAATCGGACCTTCTTCCATTTTTTCCATCACCCCTTTTAATATAGAGGGAATGAAACGCGTATCAATCACACCGCCTACGATGCAATTATAAAATACCAGTTTTCCGCCCCACGCTAAATCGATGACTTCTTTTCCGCGTATAGGAAATTCTTTGGGTTCGGGCATGCCCTCGTAATAGGGTTCAACTTTCATATGCACTTCCCCAAACTGTCCGGCACCGCCTGACTGTTTTTTATGACGATAAATCGAAGCTGATGGTTTACGAATCGTTTCTCGGTAGGAGATGCGTGGAGATTTGTATTCGGCATGAAGTTTATAAAGCTGCTCCAGAAACCATTTGCAAACGGCCAGGTGCATTTCGCCTTGCCCTGAAATAATAAGTTGTCTGAGTTCGTGAGAATAGCCAACCTCCAGGGTAGGATCTTCCTGGTGAATTTTATTTAACACCTCACCAATTTTTTCATCATCATTTTTACTGAGCGCTACAATAGCGGTTCGGATGCGTGGCTCCGGATATTCAATTGGGTTGATCGTTATATCATAGCCTTTCGCGTGAAGTGTTTGATTGGTATAGGTATCTTTTAATTTTAACGTGGCTCCAATATCTCCCGCTACTAATTTATCTACCGGGTTGCGTGTTTTTCCATCCATAATAAAGAGCTGATGGATCCGTTCTGTCGCGCCCGTCTGGCTATTGATCAACTCTGAGTTTGTAGTCACCTCACCTGAGATCACTTTAAAGAAGGAGAGCTTACCAAGATTTGGTTCAAGATGTGTTTTAAAGATAAACAGTACCGCTGGTTTTGCTGAGTCGAACGGAACTTCCTTTCCATCGGTAGTCGTTTCGGGTTTTGCTTCAAGGGGAGATGGAGCAACATTATCAATGAAGCCCATCATACGACCGCTGCCCATATTTTTTTTAGCCGACATGCAGAATACCGGAAATACATCGTGATGAATCATACCCTGTTTTAAGCCTGCGCGCATTTCATCTTCATCCAGTGTTCCTTGCTCAAAATACTTCTCCATTAGTTTTTCATCATTCTCCGCAGCTTTCTCCACTAACTCATTATGCAGTTGGTTTGCTTTCTCTTTTTCAGATTGGGGTATAGGAAGTTTCTCCGGCTTACCACCGCCAGTGGGGAATTTATACATCACCATTTTTAACAAGTCAATGATGCAATTGAAACTTTCGCCCTGCGTTATGGGATACTGCATTTGTGTGACAGAACTTCCGAAAGTACTTTTTAGTGATTCCAGCGATTCATCAAAATTAGATTTCGGATGATCGATCTGGTTGATGGCAAAAATGGTAGGCTTTTGAAATTGATCGATATAGTTCCAGATTAATTCGGTGCCCACTTCAACACCATGTTGCGCATTAATTACTATTACGCACGTGTCCGCTACTCGTACGGATGAAATCATTTCACCAACAAAATCGTCAAACCCCGGTGTGTCTATAATATTGATTTTGTAATCTCGCCATTCGGTATGCATAACTGTAGCAAAAATGGAGTTGCCACGCTCTTGCTCTATTTCGTGATAATCCGATACTGTATTTTTTCCTTCAATGGTGCCTCTGCGATGCGTAATGCCTGCTTCAAAAATCATGTCTTCGGCAAGGAGCGTCTTGCCGCTTTTCGGGGCTCCCAACAGTACAATGTTTTTCAGGTGTTTTTCATCATAGACTTTCATAGGGTGTAATGGGTTGTGCCATCATATGAAGTACACAAGCGGATTGATGCTGAAGCTTTGAAAGTGCATCGGAAGGGCATTTCATAGGCGAGCGGTTAGAGATGAATCGAAAAGACCTACCGGCCGGATTGGGCAGAAAGGGGAAATGAATATACCCTAAAAATTAGAGAAAGGGCAAGGATAAATTAAGATTTTATTCCTTAGTTTCAGTTTGTATCGAGAGTTGGTACTTTAATACCCCAATATTTTCAACATGCTCTCCTGCGATTGTTGCGGAGCAAAAAGCCTTGTTGAAATTTCACCATCTTCGTTTCGTTCTACAAGCACATGTTTAGGCGCAGGCACGAGACAGTGTTGAATTCCACCATAGCCGCCCAATGATTCTTGATAAGCACCTGTGTGAAAAAAGCCAATAAAAAGTTGCTCTTCATCATTGATCATCGGAAGAAAAACTTCACCTGTATGTGCTTCTGAATTGTAATAATCCATGCTGTCGCATGTAAGGCCGCCCATGTTTACTTTATGATAGGGGTCATCCCATTTATTAACGGCTAGTAATATATATTTTTGGTTCATGCCCCAGGCATCGGGCAGGTGCGTAATAAAGGAACCGTCAATCATGTACCAAAGCTCTTTATCGTTTTGCAATTTTTGATCGACAACCTGATAGAGAATAGCACCACTTTCACCAACGGTATAGCTTCCAAACTCGGTGAAGATATTTGGAACGGGCACATTATTTTTATCGCAAATCCATTTTATGTTTTCCACGATCTGCTCAATCATGTATTTATAATCGAATTGAAATGTAAGGGAGGTTTTAATGGGGAAGCCTCCACCAATATCAATTGAATCAAGTGAAGGACATATTTTTTTCATTTCACAATACTTAAATACAAAACGACTCAACTCACTCCAATAGTAAGCAGTATCTTTTATGCCGGTATTAATGAAGAAGTGAAGCATTTTAAGTGTTGCCCTGTCACTCTTTTCAATATTCTCTTTGTAAAAAGGAATGATATCGCTGTAGCGGATACCAAGACGCGATGTGTAAAATTCAAATTTTGGTTCTTCATCGGCCGCCACACGAATACCAACACGGTACGGATTTTTTACATTCTTTTCGTATTCTTCAAATTCCCCCATCTCATCCAAAATAGGAATGCAGTTATTGAAGCCGTCATTTAATAACTCAGAAATGTATTGTGTGTACAAGGGCATTTTAAATCCGTTGCAGAGAATGTATGTGTCTTTGGTAATTTTGCCTTTTTCGTAAAGGGATCGCACAATAGGAATATCGAAAGCTGAAGATGTTTCCATGTGAACATCGTCATTCTTAAGTGCTTCTTCCAATACGAATGAAAAATGCGATGACTTCGTGCAGTAGCAATATGTATATTTTCCGTTGTAATTAAACTTTTGAAGGGCATTGTTGAAGATGGCCTGAACCGAACGTATATTTTCGCTAATGCGTGGGAGGTAGGTAAGCTTTAGTGGAGTGCCGTACTCTTTAATAATGTCCATCAGGGGCACATCATTAAACAATAATTCATGGTCACGCACTTTAAATTCTTTTTGAGGAAATTCAAAAGTTTGTTCGATCAGTTCCCGATAGCTCTTCATTGTTCTCCGTTATCAGTTAATTGTTATGGTTAATCGTTAATGATTACTGTAAATAAATTGGGAAGCCAAGCTGTCCGTGAACTATTAATGGATAACTATTAACGTTTTTAAAGGATGCAATATTGGTATAATTTTGCCATCTTTGCAATGCTAAAGAACCATGGTTAATCGTTATTCCAATCCCGTATTTTCCCTAATCTATGTTGGGACATACGCCTTCCCCGACTTCTAAGGGCCAAGGGTAGAGATTGCTTTCCTTATTCATATTATTGGTTAACTGTTTGTTCATTAAATTTTAATATACCCCAGTGAAAGAGATAAAGATTATTGAAGTAAAGTCTGAGATCGGGGCCGGCACCCGTGGGGCGAGCATGGGTGTAGAGGCCATTAAGATTGCCAGCCTGGATGCAAAGTCTGATTTTTTTAGGGAGCACGATTCGGTTGAGGTAGAAAACGTAAACGAGTTATTGTACGATGGTGCCGAACATGCTCACGCCAAGTTTATTGACGGTGTACTGATCATGGAGGAACGTGTTTGCCTGGAAGTGTACGAGACACTTTTGGATGAGTTATTCCCATTAATCATTGCAGGTGACCATAGCACCGCATACGGAACGATGGCAGGAATAAAAAAAGCTTTTCCTAAAAAAAGACTGGGCGTGATATGGATTGATGCGCACGCTGATTTTCATTCTCCGTACACAACGCCTTCTGGCAACATGCACGGTATGCCATTGGCTATGGCTTGTTCCTTTGATAACCTCGAATGTAAAGTTAATGACCCTAAAGGTGAAACCTTGGATTACTGGGAGCAGATCAAAAACGTAGGAATACCGGGTGCAAAAATTTATCCGGAGGATATTGTATTAATCTCAGTACGCGATTTTGAGAAGCCGGAAAACTATCTCATGAATAAATACAACGTCAACTTCATAGAGACTGAAGATGTTAAGAAATTGGGAGCTGAAAAAATAGCAGAACGTGCGTTACAGATGCTTAACCATTGCGATTTAATTTATGTTTCATTTGATGTGGATAGTTTGGACTCACGTATTTCAAGTGGAACGGGAACCCCCGTACCAAACGGGCTTACCGTTGAGGAAGCAAAGGTGTTGAATGCCGAACTTGGCAAAAGCCCTAAAATATGCGCATGGGAAATTGTGGAGGTGAACCCAACACTTGATACAGAAAACCGAATGGCCGAAAGTGGATTTGAAGTAATGGAAGCTACTTCGAAATCATTAGGCGCGCGCAAAGTGATGGCCATAAAATAATATTTCGTATTATTTTTTCTCTGCCACGGTAATCAACTTGTTCATCGTGCTCATTAAATTGTTACGCACAAGCCGATCGGTAATAAATCGCGGGTAGTCAACCGGCATACTGGTTACGGTGTATGTGACTTTTGTTTGATGATCAGATGTTTTCTCCAGCAACCATGTGCCAATGGTTGGTTTTCGGTCAACATCTTCCCGTAACGGAGCTAAGTTTAGGTCTGTGCTATGTTCGAACGACAGGATTATTCTACTTTCACTTATTTCAACCAGCGAGTAGGTTAACAGATAATCCTGATTGTCGAGGGGCCAAGGTACTTCTGTTACGGTGTAAACACACCAGGTTGTATCTGTTTTTGGAATGAACTTGTATTCAAGAATATTTTCTTGCCACGCTTTTATTTTTTGTTCAGTACGAATGGCACTGTAGAAATCTGTTAAGGCAACATCAACTTTAAAGGTACTTATTATGTGCCGGGAGTCTGTTGAGGTTCCGGGGAATGGTGACCAACGTTCGTATAGCGTAATTCTTTCATCTTGCCTTACAACTTCATACCCATCAATACTTGGCTGCGATTGTGCAGAAGGTGGCTGGCTACATAGAAGGATTAGGACGAGTATGTCAATTCTGAGATTACGCATCGGGGTAATAATAATACTTTTTTCCAGACACCCATAATGGGAAAATCAATTCTTAAAAATACCCATCGTTTTTGTTAATTTCGCGCTACAAATTTCAGGAAATTTTAATTGTCAAATCATGAGCCTAAACAGACCAATTTCATCTTTTATTGAGAAGCATTATCTCCATTTTAATGCAGCTGCCTTGGTGGATGCTGCGAAAGGCTATAAAAAGCATATTGCAGATGGAAAAAAAATGATGGTAACGTTAGCCGGAGCCATGAGTACCGCTGAACTGGGCATAAGCTTTGCCGAAATGATCCGCCAAAATAAAGTGCAGATTATTTCATGTACCGGGGCTAACCTTGAAGAGGATATTATGAACCTGGTGGCGCACTCTCATTATAGGCGAATACCAAACTACCGCGACCTTACTCCGGAACAAGAATGGGATTTGTTACAGAATCATTTAAATCGTGTAACCGACACATGTATTCCCGAAGAGGAAGCTTTCCGTAAACTGCAATCGCATTTGTTTAAAGTTTGGAAAGATGCGGAAGATAAGGGCGAACGTTTATTCCCGCATGAGTTTATGTTCAGAATGTTGAACAGTGGTGAATTGAAACAACATTTTGAAATCGATCCGAAGAATTCGTGGATGATAGCCGCGGCTGAACGGAACATGCCCATGGTTGTACCAGGCTGGGAAGACAGCACCATGGGAAATATTTTTGCTTCGTATTGTTTAACAGGAGAGTTGAAAGCGAGCACCATGAAATCAGGTATTGAGTACATGGTTTGGCTGGCAGATTGGTATACTGAAAATGCGGGCGAACATGGTATTGGATTTTTCCAGATCGGTGGTGGTATTGCCGGTGATTTCCCTATTTGTGTTGTGCCGATGTTGCATCAGGATTTGGAGCGTGATGGTGTTCCATTCTGGAGTTACTTCTGTCAGATTAGTGATTCAACAACAAGTTACGGATCCTATTCTGGTGCAGTGCCCAATGAAAAAATTACGTGGGGAAAACTCAGCATTGATACTCCGAAGTATATTATAGAAAGTGACGCGACAATTGTGGCACCATTGATGTTTGCGTATATTTTAGATATGTGATTTTTCTTAACCGCAGAGGGCGCAAAAGATTCGCAGAGAAAGACAGATGACTGAGAACGAAATTTCTGAAAAGATTATTGGTTGTGCAATTCAGGTTCATCGGGAATTAGGGCCAGGGTTACTAGAATCTTCTTATGAGGAATGTCTTTATTACGAATTATTTCAATCAGGGCTATTCGTTGAGAAGCAAAAGCCTTTGCCTCTTATATATAAAGAGGTAAAGTTAGATTGTGGATATCGCATTGACCTCATAGTAGAAAATAAAGTCATTATTGAAGTAAAATCTGTCGAGGCTTTAAATGACATTCATTTAGCTCAGGTATTGACTTATTTGAAACTTTCAAAATGCAAATTAGGCCTTTTGATGAACTTTAATGTTCTGTTGGTAAAAGACGGAATAAAGCGAATTGTAAATAAACTATAACTCTGCGAACTTCTGCGTCTCTGCGGTTTAAAATATGAATCTCCAATCAACTCTTAACTTCGAAATACAAAAAGCAATCACGGCTTTATTCAACCAAGCAGTTGATCAGTTTCAACTTCAGCCTACCAATCAGGAATTTGAAGGATCGCACACCCTCGTGTGTTTTCCATTAACAAAAGTTTCAAAGAAAAACCCAGAAGAAACGGCTAAAGCTATTGGCGAATATCTTGTTGAGCATTCTGAGTTGGTTAGCAAGTATAATGTAGTGAAGGGATTTTTAAATCTCGTTATTACTGATAAAACGTGGGTAGAAGTATTTGCAGGAATTTATTCAAACAAGGAATACGGCTCGCTTCCCAGCAATGGTAAGGAGATGATGGTTGAGTACTCTTCACCGAATACAAATAAACCATTGCACTTAGGTCATTTGCGTAATAATTTTCTTGGCTACAGCGTTGCTGAAATTTATAAAGCAAACGGAAATAAAGTTCACAAAGTCCAGATCATAAATGACCGCGGGATTCACATCTGTAAATCGATGGCTGCCTGGAAATTGTACGGCAATGGTGAAACTCCGCAGAGCATTGGATTGAAGGGAGATAAGTTGGTTGGAAAATATTATGTAGAGTTCGATAGGAATTACAAAACTCAAATTAAAGAGTTAGTTGATAAAGGAATGGCTGAGGCTGAAGCAGAGAAGCAGGCACCGATCATGAAAATGGCAGTGGATATGCTTCTAAAATGGGAGGCCAAAGATTCTGAAACCGTTCAACTTTGGAAGACCATGAATGGTTGGGTGTATGATGGTTTTGATGTTACGTATAAACGGATGGGTGTTGATTTCGAGAAGTTGTATTATGAATCCGATACATATTTACTTGGGAAGGATGAAGTGTTAAGAGGGGTTGAGAGTGGAGTATTCTTTAAAAAAGAAGATGGCTCGGTGTGGGTTGACTTAACTGCGGATGGACTCGATCAAAAAGTTTTGTTGCGTTCTGATGGCACTTCGGTGTACATGACACAGGATATTGGAACTGCAATTTTACGCTTCCGTGATTTTCCAAAAATTTCCGGACAAGTATATACCGTAGGAAATGAACAGGAGTATCATTTCAAAGTATTGTTTTTAATTCTTGGCAAGCTTGGATATACGTGGGCTAATCAGTGCTTTCATCTATCGTATGGAATGGTTGATCTTCCTACCGGTAAAATGAAATCACGCGAAGGTACTGTTGTAGACGCAGATGATTTGATGGAAGAAATGGTTCAGGAAGCAGAACGCCAAACACGGGAGTTAGGAAAGATAGAAGACCATAGCGAAGAAGAGTCAAAAAAACTCTTTGAAATGATAGGGTTAGGAGCTCTTAAGTTTTTTTTATTGAAAGTAGATCCAAAAAAACGAATGATGTTTGACCCGAAGGAATCTATTCAGTTACAAGGATTCACCGGTCCGTTTATTCAATATACGCATGCTCGTATTCGTGCTATTATCCGTAAAGCAGAGAGTATGAATATTGCCGTGAGTGCTGACGACTTCAAAATGGTAACATCACTCGAACCAGCAGAAAGAGATAGTCTGCATTTATTGAGCCTCTTTGAAAACAAATTAAAGGAAGCGGCTAAAGATTATTCACCGGCCGTTATCGCGAATTATGCTTTCGATTTGGCCAAGCAATACAACCAATTTTATCAGAATATCCCGATTTTTAATGAATCAGATCCGGCCAAGCTGAAATTCCGCATTGCGTTTTCTAAGGCCATCGCGGATGCGATTAAAAGGGCAATGAGCCTATTGGGCATTCAGGTACCGGAGAAGATGTAACTATTTGTTGTGTAACTTGTTAATTAAGTACTAATCTAGAAAACATGAAAACGCTATTATCGATTTTACTCATTACTACCATGACTTCCTCAATTTATGATTTTAAAATAGGTTCTCTGGATGGTCAAGTTGTTGACTTTAGTCAATACAAAGGAAAAACGTTGTTGATTGTGAATACGGCCTCCAAATGTGGGAATACTCCTCAATATGAGGAGCTTCAAAAATTGCATGAACATTATGGTAGTAAGGTTACCATCCTTGGATTCCCGGCTAATAATTTTGGGTCCCAGGAACCGGGAACAAATCTGGAGATTGCTGAATTCTGCAAGCAGAACTATGGCGTAACATTTCAAATGTTTGAAAAGATTTCTGTGAAAGGAGAAGATCAGCATGAACTTTATAAACTACTGAAAGAGAAAACAGGGCAGGAACCTTCCTGGAATTTTTGCAAGTACCTTGTAAAACCGGATGGCAGCGTAACATTTTTTAGCAGCAGAGTAAAGCCGATGGATAAGCAAATTCTCGATGCCTTATAAAACGATTATCGGTATAACCATTATTAGCGTGGGACTTATAGCATTCCTTTCCGACAAGTTAACTCCTAAACAAACTGGTAAGTCTGTTTACGGATCGATTTATGATTTTAAAATAAAATCCCTCGAAGGAAAAGAGATTGATTTTTCCCAGTTCAAAGGAAAAAATATCTTAATCGTCAACACGGCATCTAAATGCGGATATACATATCAGTACGAAGATTTGCAGAAGCTGCATGAGCAGTATGGCGATAAGGTAGCGGTATTGGGATTTCCCGCCAATAATTTTTTATGGCAGGAACCAGGCTCGAATACGGAAATAGGAGAGTTCTGTCAACGAAATTATGGAGTCGATTTTCAAATGTTTGAAAAGATTTCTGTGAAGGGAGGAGACAAACATCCATTATACAAATGGCTGGAAGCCAAATCCGGAAAGTCACCTTCATGGAATTTCTGCAAATATATTGTTAACCCCGAGGGTAAAGTAATTGGTTTCTTTCCGGCCACGATAAAACCACTTGACTCTGAAATTCTGAAGAAATTAGAAGTAAACTCTCAATAGTGAGAGGGTCGAGTTGAGTGAATGGCATTTAATGCCTACTTTCAAGGTATTAATTAACTGCTATGGATACAGATAATAAGCTAATGAGACGCGCATTTCTAAAATTGTACGTTATTATAATAATTGGGTTTTTTACGGGAGCCTGTAACAAAGAATTAGATTCTATTAATCCAAACTTGGCTCAACTAGAAGTTTATGTGCACGGTGTTGCAAACCCAAAGAATGATGCATTAGTAAGCATTCATCTTACACAAGCGGATGCAGAAAATAATGAAAACGCGGTTGTTGATTCCCGCTATACCGATAATAATGGCATCGTTAATTTTGTAAATATCGAGCCGGGTCGATCATATTGGATTAGAGCTAAACCTCTAATTTACCCGCGTGTTATTGAGCTATCGGAGATACTCGTAGTGGGTATGAACACTCATGATGTGCTTACGTTGTGATTTTTTTAACGTTAATATTTAATAACTTTTATAGCCATAAAATTTTTTAAGAATGTATTTTCAATGGCAAATGGGGTGTCAGTTAGCCCTTTACTAGAAAACGGCTATGCGAATCAAATCCTGGATTAGCGCTTTCCGCCTTCGAACATTGCCTTTAGCATTATCGTGTATTGGAATGGGTAGTTTTTTGGCTGCATCGGTAGGGGCATTTCGATGGGATATTTTTCTATTCAGCGTTTTAACTACAATCTTTCTGCAAATACTCTCAAACCTTGCCAACGATTATGGCGACTCCATTCATGGTGCCGATAGTGCTGATCGAAAAGGGCCATTCCGAGCAGTCCAAAGCGGTGCCATTTCACTGGGTCAGATGAAAGCCGCTATCATTATTTTTATTGGGCTATGTTTGGCCAGTGGTATTTCGCTGTTGTTGATTTCATTTGGATTGAATTGGAATGCTATTCTTTTCTTTTTTGGTCTAGGAGTATTTAGTATTCTCGCGGCCATTGCCTATACGGTAGGTAAAAAGCCATATGGCTATGCGGGGCTTGGCGATTTTTCAGTATTGATTTTTTTTGGTTTGATTGGTGTAGTGGGCTCTAACTATCTTTTTACAAAGCAATTCAATTGGATGCTGATATTCCCAGCGTTGAGCTGCGGTTTTTTTTCTATCGGTGTATTAAATATTAATAACATCCGCGATATCGAATCGGATAGGAAAGCCGGAAAGTATTCCATACCAGTTCGCATGGGCCACGATAATGCAATCCGTTACCACTGGTTTTTAATTCTTGCTGGCATTGTCAGTGCGAGCATGTTTGTTATTATTAATTACTCATCACCTTCTCAATTACTTTTTGTGTGGAGCATTCCCTTGTTTATTCGAAATGGATTTGCCGTGCAACGTAAGCCTGCCGAGGCGCTTGATCCATACCTTAAGCAGATGGCTCTTTCCACGCTTTTTTTTGTTCTGCTATTCGGCCTGGGGCTGATGCTATAATTTTACCGTAAGCTATTGTGCTACGTTAAATTCGCTAACGACTGTTTGTTGTCTTGTTTTTGTTTAATAAAAAAAAATGAAAGTAAAGATGCTTCTTGTAAAAGCTCTACTTTTGCTAGAATCAATGTTCTATGAGCAACCAACTCTATTCAGTAATTATTGGTAGCGGAAGTTATTTGCCTACTCAAAAAATTACAAATGATGATTTCCTGACACACACTTTTTTTGACTCAGAGGGGAAAAAGCTAACGAAGTCAAATGAAGAGATCGTCCAAAAATTTAGTGACATCACCGGTATTGTTGAACGCAGGTATGTTACGGATAATCTTGTGGCATCCGATATCGGTTATTTTGCAGCTAAGGAAGCATTAACCACTGCAAAGATTGATAGTGAAACACTCGACTACATTATTGTTGCTCATAATTTTGGTGATGTAAAGGCAAGTAATAGAAAGAGCGACCTGGTTCCTTCGATTGCATCGCGCGTAAAAGCGTTATTAGGAATTAATAATTCAAATACTGTATGCTACGACCTTCCGTTTGGCTGCGCAGGATGGCTACAAGGTATTATTCAGGGTGACTTATACATTAAGGCCGGTTACGCTAAGCGGATATTAGTTATTGGAGCGGAAACTCTTTCGCGCATTTCTGATCCGCATGATCGCGATTCAATGATTTACGCTGATGGCGCAGGAGCCGCTATACTAGAAGCACAAAATAGTGAAAACCCAATTGGTATTCTGTCGCACAGCACAATTACGGAAGCGGGCGATCACACATATGTATTAAAAATGGGTCGGTCATACAATCCCGACTTGCAATCAGAGGACTTATTTTTGAAAATGCGTGGTCGGGTATTGTATGAACTTGCTTTAAAGTCGGTACCCCGAGTGATGCGAAGTAGCCTTGACAAGGCTGGTGTTTCAATTTTAGATGTTGATAAGGTTCTTATTCATCAGGCCAATAAGAAAATGGATGAAGCTATAATCAAGCGTCTGTATGCAGATTACGGAGTAACCAGCATGCCAACTGACATCATGCCAATGACTATCTCCTGGTTGGGAAATAGTTCGGTTGCAACCATTCCTACATTGTATGACCTTATACAAAAGGGAAAAATTTCTCAGCATGCATTAAAACCTGGAAATGTAATATTGTTTGCAGCGATGGGTGCAGGCGTCAATATAAACTCGGTTGTTTATCGTTTACCAGAAGCTTAATTAGGCATGATATTTTTCGCGCACTATTCGCCCTTTAGATAGTTACCCATCTCCTCAATTATGGCTATATAGATGTTGTCGAAACCGGCAAAATTTAACTTTTTCGATTCAGGGTCTTTTTTACTTTCATTATAGATCAGCGCTCCCGGGTTAACACTGTAGCCGCAATAAAATAATCCTTTTACATGAGGTATTATTCCGCCTTTAGATACTTCTGGCATTACTGGGTTTGGACCAAACATAATGAAGCGGACATTTTGTAATTTAATTTTTGAACTTGATGGCATAAATACCGTCAAGTATGAAACAATCACTGCATCTACACCCAACGTTGTACATAGGTCATATCCGAGTGACTCAGTCATTTTAGTATCCTTATTAAACACATAGATTTGGTTGTCAGATACAACATCTTTTCTTCGAGCTAACATTCCACTCATCTCGTAGTTTGCATAGGGTTCATCTACAATATCCAATACATTGAAGTCGTCAAGCGTTCCATACATTTTATCATGATCTCCACCACTCATGTTTCTCATCCAATCGGCAAATTTTTCATGCTTCACGGTAAACTTTTTGTAGTATTCCTTTTTGGCGTCAGTATCAAGGAACTGATTCGGCAATAATAAGTCGATACCGAGCGCTTTGAACTTTGAAATCATTGGATCGATGGAAGTAGTTAATGCACCGTAGGCTATATCACCAGCGAAGCCACCCGTGCTGCGTTTTTTAGTGAAGGTAGTAGTAGTAGCAATCACGCCACTAGTTGAAGTATTGGACCAAGTTTTGGTAATTCCTGGATCGAATGCAAAGAATGAAACGAGGGCAACCTTTTTAATACCATTCGGTAATAATCCAACATTGGCACTGAATCCCTTTCCGTTTTTTGTATTTCGTCCTTCTTTCGGAAAATCCTGCAATACTTTTACTTTACCGGGTGAAGGGTATTTTTCAACGAGTTCACTTTGCGCAACCAGTGAAATAGGGAATGTCAAAATCGTGAGTAATACTATCAATCTTAGGTATTTCATATCGGTGGGTTTTAAGTGATTCTATAGTACTTAATAATAAGCCGTGAAGAATTTATAGAATAAAACTAATCACAATTTCAGCTATCGGAAATACCCATTGGCTCGGTACTTTTAATCCGTAGCAGCGCGGATGATACTTCTTTCTCTTGATTATGAAGTTTTTAAAGAGTTGACGAATTACCGTTTAACCTCCTTTTCGTAACCAAAAATTATCACCTGGTTATTTGGAATAATTCTAATCAATATTTACGTTTACTTATTATTTATAATAATTCTAAATAAATATTTATTTATGATTCTAAGGACAATCCTCCTAGTGATAGCTTCATTTTCAATAGTATTTCACAGTTTTTCTCAAAATAAAGGTTTACTGGCAGGCTCAGTTAAGAATTTATCAGGCGAGAGTTTGATAGGCGTTGACGTATATATTGAGGTAATTAAGATGGGTACCACATCTAATGCAAAAGGTAATTTTACGATTAGCGACATCCCATATGGTATTTATACACTGAGCGTAAGCAGCTTAGGTTACGAGCCTTCTCTTCTGTCAATGGTAGTTTCTGAAGCGAAGCAATCAATTGATATCCAATTAAAAGAAAGTTTGTTTGAATTGCCTGAAGTAATAATCGGACGTGAGACCATGACGGGTGGAAGTACATTTGTGAAAGACATCCCTGGCTCGGCACATTATTTGGGCCCACGACAACTAGATAAATTCAGTTACGGTGATGTTAACAGGTTACTCCGAAATATTCCAGGAATAAACCTTCAAGAGGAAGAGGGCTTTGGACTACGCCCCAACATTGGTATGAGAGGCACAGGGGTTGAAAGAAGTAGTAAAATTACTTTAATGGAGGATGGAGTATTGGCTGCCCCTGCTCCATACATCGCTCCAGCAGCATATTACTTTCCAACCGTTGGACGAATGCAGGCTGTTGAAGTTCGTAAAGGTTCAAGCCAAATTAAGTACGGCCCTTATACAACAGGT
Source organism: Cyclobacteriaceae bacterium (assembly GCA_031395485.1). Lineage (GTDB taxonomy): Bacteria > Bacteroidota > Bacteroidia > Cytophagales > Cyclobacteriaceae > UBA2336. Next base: position 56,794 of record JANNUS010000004.1, read on the forward strand.
GGTGCAATCAATTTTATATCTACACCTGTTCCGCAGGATTTCTCCGCAAAAATAAACCTGATGGGAGGAAATTATGGGAGGCGCGTAGCACAGGCATCGGTTGGACAATCTTTTAAGTATGGAGGATTCATGGTAGAGACTTACCAGAATTCAGCAGATGGTTTTAAGAAATTGGATAATGGAGGTCCAACAGGTTTTGATAACCAAGATTACCTGGCAAAGATCCGTTTTAATTCTCCTCAAAATGCTAACGTGTATCAATCAATAACCTTTAAGCTTGGTCAAGCCAAGGGAAATGCTGATGAAACCTATCTAGGTTTAACAGACGATGATTTCAATGAAACTCCAAATCGCAGATATGCTGGATCTCAAATTGATAATATTATAACCAAGCACGAGCAAAATTCTATTAAGTACAATATCATTCCCACAAAATTTATGGATGTCTCCATTACTGCCTATAGGAATAACTTTGAGCGTAATTGGTACAGGTTGGGATCTGTAAAATATAATCCATTAGCCGACCCAACTGTAAAAACTGTAGATATTTCAAAAGTATTGGAAAATCCCGCCTTGTATTCCAACGAGTACAACATACTTACGGGTACATCCAGTCTAAATGAAGACGCACTTTTTGTCAGGAATAATAATCGCACGTATTATGCGAAGGGAATACAAAGTATAATAGGATTGAAGTTTGACTCAGGAATTTTTAAGCATGATATTGAGATTGGGTTCCGTTATCATAAAGATGAAGAAGATCGTTTTCAATCGGAAGATCAGTATGCAATGGAGGCTGGTGTAATGAAGCTTATAACGGTTGGTACTCCGGGAACTCAAGACAATAGAGTAAGCGATGCGAAAGCATTATCTGGATACATTCAATACAGTTTCAACTATGGAAATTTCATGGTGCAACCAGGCCTTCGATATGAGAATATTGAGCTTGCAAGGTTGGATTTTGGAAAGGCTGACCCCGAAAGAACAGGTTCCGCAGTACTACAATCTTCTAATAAAGTAGATGTCTGGATTCCAGGCATTGGACTTCAATATGGGTTTACACCAGCGACAAGGATTTTTGCTGGTATACATCGGGGATTTGCTCCTCCTGGCTCAACTCAAGGGGCCAACCCTGAAAATAGTGTTAATTATGAAGTAGGTGCTCGGATTAATCATGCAAACCTCAATGCTCAGACTGTAATCTTTTATAATGATTACGAGAATCTATTAGGTACAGATTTAGCCGCGGGGGGAGGGGGCGGAACGGGCGAGTTATTCAATGCCGGAGAAGCTACCGTATACGGGGCAGAGATTGAAATAAACTATTATTGGGTATCATCCGCATCATTATTTAGTGTTCCGGTAACACTTGCATATACATTTACAAAAGGGGAATTTCAAAATTCTTTTACAGCATTGAATCAAGATTGGGGAACTGTTCAGCAGGGTGATGAACTTCCATATCTACCCAACCATCAGTTAACCCTTAATATTGGATTTGAACATAAAGCATTTAATGTCAACCTAAGCTCTAAGTACGTTGGAAGTATACGGACATCTCCTGGAACCGGGGATATTCCAGAAAATGTTAAGGTCGCCAGCAATTTTATTATTGATTTTTCAGTTAACTATAAACTTACCAGATTTACTTCAATTTTTTGCAGCATAAATAACCTGACAGATGAAGTGTATGTCGTTGCAAGAAGGCCGGCAGGATTAAGACCTGGATTGCCACGAACATTCTTATTTGGCGTAAAAGTGAATTTTTAATACACATTAAGTGTACTAAAAACTTCTGAATAATTTTAAATAGAATTTTGGGATACAGCGTGGTTCATGATCTAAAAAATTCTAAATTAGAAACAGCAAACCCAATTGTTATGAAAAAAATACTTGTTCCTACTGATTTCTCTAAGACAGCACAAATTGCTACTGAAGTGGCTCGCGATATTGCGAAAAAAGCCGGAGCTGAATTAATCTTACTTCATGTTATTGAAGAAGCTTCCGGTGGTTCTTTTAATGTAGAGGGCGAAGCTAAGTATGGTGCAGACCCTGAGGATAGGCTTTTTAATTTGATGTTGATTAAAAAAGCGAGGAAGCAAATGGAGAACCTGCTTTCCAATGCCATGTTTGAAGGTATTAAAGTGAAAGGAGAATTAAAGATAGGCACACCCTTTCATGGAATGCGCACGATCCTTACTGAGAAAAAAGTTGACTTAGTTGTAATGGGCACCGCAGGCCAATCAAAAATAGAAGAAATGATTATCGGCTCTAATACTGAGAAAGTAGTACGACATGCTACATGCCCAGTATTAACCGTGCAAAAGAAACCTACAACTACAGATTTTAAAAATATTGTTTATGCTACAGCCATGAGCAAAGACGAGGAGGTATTCGCGCGTATAGTAAAACGCACACAAGATTTATACAATGCTACCATTCACATGGTTCGCATTAATACCCCTGGTAATTTTCAGCGCGATACGGTGGTTAAAAAGTATATGCAGGATTTTGCCAAGAAACTCATGTTGAAAAATTATACTATTAATATATTTAATGACCTGAGTGAGGAAGAGGGAGTTATCTACTTTGCCGACAGCATCAATGCTGATTTAATAACGATGGCTACACACGGACGAACTGGTTTTGCGCATGTGCTGGCAGGTAGTATTGCTGAAGATGTAGTGAGCCATAGCAAACGGCCTGTGTTAACATTTGTCGTGAAGAAATAGCGCTTCTTTAATGCGGCTCTTTTGAAAGATTATTACCAGATTTTGCGTGTTAAAAGTGGAGCGTCTCCAGTAGAAATACGAAGAGCATATCGGATACTGGTGCAACGGCTCCATCCGGATATTAACCCAGATTTGGCAGCGCATGAACTGATTAAAGAAGTAAATGAAGCCTATGATGTGCTGGGCGATACCGAAAAAAAACAGGAGTACGATAATCGGCTGAGCAACCCCTATGTAACCAATGGCGGTACACCCGTTACGAAGCATCGTGATCCCGCGTACAGAAGGAGAGCACCCGTTCGTCCCGCAACTCCTCCAGATAATTCTCAGCTTGAGTTGATGCAACGATATTTACACCTGGCCACAAAAATGGCATGGGTTGGCTGTGTGTTGTGTTTTGTGTTGGCTCTTGACTTTGGTGTCCCCCGTCACGTTATACCGGAAACTGTTAAAACATTCCGATCGTCAGGGAGCGTAAGGTCAAGTCGAAGCTATGTAGTTACACAAACGAATCGTTACATAAAAATCAGCGATCGTGATTGGGCGGTGTTCGAAGTAGATCAAAAAATTGAAATAGTTGAGTCCGGTATTTTTTCAATTTTAATAGAGATTTGGATTCCTGAAAAGGAAACGCGTATTACGAATTTAAGCACCTTGTATGGAAATTACATCTTTGTACCAATTTTATTGCTGATTCTTTCTTTCATGGCATTTGCGATTAAGGGAACAGTCGAGTTTAAGTTTAACCTTGGAATTGTAACGTTCTTTGTTCTTGTATTTACAATCATCTTTTTATTGAAATAATGGCTAAGAAAAACGACTGGAAAAAACGCGATGGAATTGTATTCTCCACCAATTCTGATTTTGGCTACACGTATCAGCAGCAAGAAAGTGCCGATACGTTATCAGCGCTAAAGCAAAACCTAAAGGTTCAACTTGATAAAAGTATGCGTGCTGGCAAGCAAGTTACATTGGTTATAGGATTTGTTGGGAAGACTGGCGATTTGGAAGCCTTAGGTAAAATATTGAAAACAAAGTGCGGTGTTGGGGGATCTGTAAAAGATGGTGAAATAATTATTCAAGGCGATCATCGTGATAAGATTGTTCAAATACTAACCAAGGAAGGATATAAGGCTAAACGAGTGGGGTAAGAATATATATCTATAATCAATGCCCGTCAAACCACTCTTTAAACATTCCAACCTTTTCCCGGCTTACAATAATTTCTTTATCAAACGCTTGCGTTAACGTAATCTTCAATCGACTATTAGAATAAACCAGAACATCTTTAATAGAATTGATATTGAGGATAAAAGTCCGGTTAACCCTAAAAAAATTCATTGGTTCCAATAAATCTTCTAACGTTTCCAATGTGTAGTCGATGATGAACTTGCGATTCTGAGTTGTAACTAAGTATACATCACGGCCCTCTGCATAAAAAAGACAAATTTGATCGGCTGTAATGGAGCGAATGTGATCTCCGAGTTTCACCATGAAACGGGATTTGAAATCTTTGGTTTTTGGTGTTGAAAAAACTTCCTGTAGTTGTTCAGTTTTCTCTTTATTCCATTGCAATTGTTCGCGCAGGTTATCCAACTTCTTTAAGCTCGTTGACAGATCATCAAACGTTATGGGCTTCAACAAATAATCAATGCTACTTACTTTAAAGGCATCTAACGCGAATTCGTTAAAGGCAGTAATAAAGATCACAGGTTTACGAATTACAACTTGTTGAAAAATATGAAAACTGAGTCCATCAATAAGTTGAATGTCCATGAAGAGCAGATCAGCGCTGTCTTGATTATTTTGTAGCCAGGTAACCGAGTCTTTTATGGAGGTAATACGTGCCAATACTTGAATAGTTGAATCGTATTTTACTAAATACCGTTCCAGTTTCTCAGCTGCAGGAATTTCGTCCTCAATAATAACTACCTTCATGGTTGATTCATCAAAAATTCTTCGGCTACGCGAAGGATGGGTAATTTAATATAATTTTCTTCGTATGCTTTCACTTGGATCAACGGATGATCACTGTAAAGCGTATAGGATTTCTGCAACCTTCTTAAAGCGAGCGAACTTTCAGTGTGTTGAATCAAACGATCATTTAGTTTACTTTGAACAATAAGATATTCTTCATCTTCAAGATAGCAACGAATAACCAAGGGCTGTTGGGAGGAGATGATTGTATTTCGAACGATGCATTCTATGACAACAGGAAGTGAACCCGGAATAAGTTGATTATTCAGATCATTCTCATCCAATGATATTTCAAGTTTAAGTTGTCCGAAATATTTTTCATTTAATAGACGAATAATATTTTTGGCGGCTTCAATTTCAGATCGTAGTGAGATCAATTCTCGTTGGCGGTTCGTAAGAACATATCGGTATGCGCTGGCCAGGTAGTCAATGTATTCTTCTGCTTGATCATTTCGATCATTCATAAGGCTAATAACATTCTCCAGACTTTCATATAGTAAGTCTGGATTGATGTCGTTTTTAAATTCAGCCATTTCCATTTCCAATACTTCGCGTTGTTGTTTTTCGACTGTAAGCTTTAAAGTGTTTTCACGTTGCAAATAATCGTTGCTGAAATATAATAGGTTGTATAGCATTGCCGAACAAGCATACACAACTGTAAAGATCATCAGTTGGGTAAAAGCAATGCTAAATCCAATTACAAAGGTGAAGTATGCGCCCAGCCCGGTCATTACAATGAGTGTTGAGAGAATGGTGCTGAGTATAAATTGTACTGGAATCCTGGTCAGTAAGTACTTCTCTTTTAAAAATTTGTCCAAAAGAATAGTGACAAGCCTGATTGTCTCAAATGACACATACGTAAGACCGATACAGATATACACCTCCTGCCCGCTGAAGAATTCATTGATATGAATAACATTATTGTTAATGAGTAGAATCAGCATGTAAATAAGAATACCATACACAACGGGTGCGAACAATCGAAAAAAGGGATTATGAATGAAGTACTTTTTCATTGTATTGCAAATGATCGCTGGAGTACAGGTTGTTTTAATTTTAGTACCGGTAATGAAACAATAAATTTCTCATCGTCTTTTATTTCAATCCTTCGGTTTGTAAAAAACTGATAGCGCTTCCGGATGTTTTCAAGCCCTATGCGGAATGAAGCAGATGTTTGCTCCGACTCATTTTTTGTATTCATAACCCGTAATTCTGTATTGTCTAGAGCGCTTATATAGATAAAGAGTGGCTTATCAGGATTGATGGTATTGTGCTTTACTGCATTTTCGACCAATAATTGAAGCGTTAAAGGAGGGATTGGGCTATTCATTACTGAATTCGGTAGGTTAATTTCCAGTGTCAGAGATTGTTGGAATCGAATGCGAAGCAAATAATAGTAGGATTGTACGAACTCAACTTCATCAGTAAGAAGCACATACTTTTTATGTTGGGTAGAAAGAATGTATTGATAGGTGAGTGCAAGTCTGCGGATAAATTGTTCGGCTGTTTGAGGGTCGTTATAAATTAGAGACGAGATTGTATTTAAACTATTGAATAGATAATGTGGGCTAAGCTGACTTTTCAACGCTTCAAACTGAAGTTCAAGTTGCCTGCGTTCGTTTTGTACGGTCTCGATTTGGGCAACTGCATACTGCTTGTACGAAAAGAGTATGGTATAAATCACTTTGTAGATAAATGCTGTGACCATGATAAGAATGAATAATTTCCATTTCAAATCTTCATCGGTAATTGAAAACCCTTTCCAAAAAATTGAATTCCCACCAACAGTAACGAGGGCTGCGCCAAGTCCAAACAAAATAAGGGAAGTACTGGTTATTTGTGCGATATAGCCAATCGAAAATCGCACGGCAAATCCCGACTTCCACGGTAAAATTTTATCAAGTAAGCCATTAAGAAAGTATGCGGTATATCCTGCTATCCAACCAAGTCCAATGCTAAAAACCAATCCCATAATGTTTTGGGATAAAATGGGGAACGTTCCCTTTTCACTATAGTGAAGATAGCTAAAGAATAAAGAGCCAAGTCCAGCCGAAACGAAGCCTACCAGAATTAACCTGCGAAGTTGATCTGTCATATAGCGGGTGTAGTAGGAGGCCATCGTAACTAAATTACCGATAATTACCGGTAAAGGTTACTATGGCCTCTGATTTTATTCGATGGCGCGAATTGCTCGGCCGTAATATGTTTCAGATTGTATACGTTTAGCGGCAGTCCGATATAACTCCTTAAGTTCTGACCCACCAGCTTTTACTTTAGGCGCAGCATCTGTAAGTACTTCGGTGATGTAGTGGTCGGAACCGATATGATTCGTAGCATTGATAATGGAAGCCAATTTGGTATTGGTTATGGAGTTTGAAGCCAGCGCTTCTTGCAATACGACAGTTTTGTAATGATCGCTGTCCATCAAATTACATGATTCAAGTAATTTAGTAAACTGAGTTTCTGTCAGATTTTGTTTGTTAAGCAGTAATCGAATCACTTCTGTGCGGTAATGATCGGATTCAATTGAATTAGTAATGCTGAGCATCAGTGTGAGCGATTCATCCGAAAGTTTAGTATTCATCATGTGCTTGATAACTTCAGTTACATAATGATCAGACTCAATACCTTTTATTGATTCAATCACACGCTGATAGGAAATGGTTGAGAGTCCTTGCTTATCCAAAGCCTGTGTTAACACCAAAGTTCTATAGTGATCGGATTCGATTGAATTAGTTGTATTGATAATTTCAGCAAGAATTGCATCATTCAGATTATTCTGTTTCAGTAAGGAAGTTAATACTTCGGTGATGTAATGATCCGATTCCATCATGCCAGCGGCCTGTAGAATAATTTTTACATTTTCAATTGAGGCAACTTGACCTTTTAATGCTTCTTTAATTACTTCTGTTTTATAATGATCTGAATCCATTTTTCGTGTTGCAGAGAATAAGGCGCTGGTTGCGTCTTTGTCTTGCATGAATTTGGATGTATTGCCTTTTAAAAACTCAGTTAGGTAATGATCTGAATCTAATCCTTCAGCAAGATTGTTGATAATAGGAGCATAGTCCTTCACTTGAACGGGTTGTTTCAGCAGCAGCGTTGCATAGTGTGATTTGACATAATCACTCTCTATACGATTAATCTCAGCCAATACTGCATTTGTACCACCTTGTTTAAAGAAGCGCTTAACACGGCTTTCTGCACAGAAGGTTGTAGTACGTACTACTTCGGGTAAAATTTCTGCCAACCATTCGCGGCCTTCAGGCTCCCAATTCACCATGGAGCGGCCTTCATAATATTGTTTTTTGAATTTACCGCCCCCAATCGATTCGATGACAATCGTCCGTTTACTGCCAAAAACAGCCTTGCTTATTTCCAGATAAGCTCCATCTGACATACTGGCAATGTCCCGATCGTCATTCTCGATTTCTATTTTACCTCTGAATTCAACATTGAAACTATTAAACCCGCTGGAAGTCTTCCAGCGCATTGTCCCATTGTCCGAATCAATATTGGTACTTCTTGAAACTGAGACATCCTGTCCGTGAACGGATTGAAGCATGAATAGCATTCCGAGGATGTTGGCGAGGAGTCTTTTGATGGATGGCATGTTCATAATTGTTACTTTTTATACTCTTTTACGATGCAAGTATCCACTTTAGATACACCCTCTCAAAGAGTATTGTAACGAACTGTTGGTTGGCTGTAGTGAATTGCAAGAACTAGCACCCTGATGATCTTAAAGTCTACCGTTTCCTGTGATAATTCAATAAAACCTTCCGTGTATTTCCGTTGCCGGTTAGTAAGAATCCTCATTATATTACCCCACAATAGAAGCCTAAACTTATAGACAACCTTATGAAGAAAGCGTTACCCCTTTTATTTTTCGTTTTTCTCTTAGTCGCAGAGGAGAGTTTTTCTCAAGAAACCTTTCCCAGAAATGATGTGAAGGACAAGCGATCAGGAGCATTTGCTTTTACCAATGCAACCATTTTTATCAATTCTACAACCAAAATAGAAGGAGGAACACTGTTGGTTCGTGATGGTAAAATTGAAAAGTCTGGTAAAGAATTAGTTGCACCCTCAGGCTTTACCATCGTTGACCTGAAAGGCAAATACATTTATCCATCCTTTATTGATTTGAATACGAGTTACGGTCTCCCGAAAGTTGAAATACCACAAGGTGGAGGTGGTTTTGGAGGCAGTGCTGAACAGATCCAAACTAAAACTAAAGGAGCCTTCAACGATAACCAGGCAATCAAATCTGAATATAATGCCAGCTCAGAATTTACGATGGATGCTAAAACAGCCGAGAAGTATCGTGCCGCTGGTTTTGGTTCAGTGCTAACGTTCCGTGCCGATGGTTTAGCCAGAGGAACTTCAGTATTTGTAACGCTGGCGGATGATCGGGATAATACAATTGTGCTGAAGGACAAAGCAGCAGCTCATTTTTCATTCAATCGTGGAACATCACGCCAAAATTATCCAGTCTCACTCATGGGCTATATTGCCCTCCTGCGACAAACACAACTTAATGCCGATTGGTATTCTAAACAATCAACTAAACCCTTCAAAGACTTGAGTCTGGAAGCATGGTCAGCTTCACAAAATCTTCCTCAAATTTTTGAGGCAAATAGTTGGATAAACGATTTGCGTGCGGATAAACTGGGAGATGAATTTGGAAGACAATTCATTATCCGGGGCGGTGGCGATGAGTATCAGCGCATTGCGGAAGTAAAAGCAACCAATGCCCCGTTGATCATACCGATCAATTTTCCGGATGCCTATGATGTGGAGGATCCCTTTGATGCGGAGCGCACGAGTCTAACAGAGATGAAACATTGGGAGTTGGCGCCAACAAATCCTGCAGCGTTAGAAAAAGCAGGAATTGAATTTGCGGTTACTTCCGACAGACTGAAAGAAAAGACCGACTTGTTAAAGAATCTCCGTAAGGCAATTCAGTATGGATTGTCTGAATCGACTGCTTTAAAATCATTAACTGAAGTGCCCGCCAAGTTGCTTGGACTTCAGAATAAAGTTGGAAGCCTGAATAACGGGATGGAAGCAAACTTTATCATCTCATCCGGGAACTTGTTTGAAGAAGAAACTATCATTCATGAAAACTGGGTGCAGGGAAAACGATACAGTCTAAAAGAATTGAACCCTGCTGATTACAGTGGCAAGTATAACCTTACAGTGGATGGCAAACCCTACACGCTTGAAGTTAGCGACAAGCCCGGAAGTCATAAATTCAAAATAAAAGTAACCGATAGCTTAAGTGTAGACGGTAAAACTAAACTTGATAAAAACCTTTTAACGTTAAGTTTCAATCCGGTAAAAAAGAGGGATGAGACTGTAAGGCTTTCGGGTTGGCGACAAGGCAACGGCTGGGTAGGTAGAGGCCAGCTGGTAAATGGAACATGGGTGGATTGGAAGGCTGATTTGACTGGCCCTTTGGATAAGAAGGAAGAAAAGAAAGATGACAAGAAAACAATCAAGCCAGAAGTTGGTGAGGTTATATATCCGTTTACTGCATTCGGATCGAAAGAGAAAATCAAGCAAGAAGAAATTTTGATTAAGAATGCAACCGTTTGGACAAACGAGAAGGAAGGCATCCTTCAAAATACAGACGTGTTATTGAAAGACGGAAGAATAGCAGCGCTGGGTAAAAATCTAACCACTACAGGACGAACCATTGATGGAACCGGTAAGCACTTAACATCCGGCATTATCGATGAGCACTCCCATATTGGGGCAGCGGCTATTAACGATGTTGCAACCAATTCTTCGATGGTGCGGATTGGTGATGTTGTTGATTCGGAGGCTATCAGTATTTATCGCACATTATCAGGTGGTGTGGTTGCCGTTCAGATACTTCACGGTTCCGCCAATCCCATTGGTGGGCAATCAGCCCTAGTCAAATTAAAATGGGGCGTTGGGCCAGAAGAACTGAAAATTAAAGGGGCAGATCCATTTATAAAGTTTGCGCTGGGCGAAAATGTAAAACGATCAGGGAGTTCCACAAGCATACGGTATCCACAAACACGCATGGGCGTTGAGCAAGTATATGTGGATGCATTCACCAATGCAGTTGAGTACGAAAAGAAATGGAAAGAATACAACACCTTACCCGCCAATGTGAAAGCAAAGGCAATTGCGCCAAGACGTGACCTTGTAGACGAAACCATTCTGGAAATTGTACGCGGCAAACGTTTTGTTAGCTGTCATTCCTATGTACAATCTGAAATCAATATGATGATGAAAGTGGCAGAGCGTTTTGGTTTCCGTATCAACACGTTTACACACATTCTGGAAGGATATAAAGTAGCTGATAAAATGAAAGCACATGGTGCGGGTGGTTCTACCTTTTCAGATTGGTGGAATTATAAATGGGAAGTTCATTATGCTATTCCATACAATGCCGCTATCATGAGTCGTGAAAGGGTGGTCACCGCTATCAATTCTGATGATGCCGACATGGGCCGCAGACTCAATCAGGAGGCGGCTAAAGCGGTAAGATATGGTAATGTTTCTGAAGAGGATGCCTTGAAGATGATACGCTAAACCCCGCCAGGTTGCTTCATCTTGATAACCAAATGGGAAGTATTAAAATTGGTAAATCGGGCGATGTAACCTTGTGGACAGATCATCCGCTGTCAGTTTATGCAAAAGCTGATAAAACAATCATTGAAGGTGCAGTATATTTTGATCTTGAAAAGGATATTCAATTGAGAAAAGAACTCCGCGAAGAACGAGCCAGGCTTATCGCTAAAATGAGGGAGTTAAAAAAGGAGGGCGCGTCAACTCAGAAGTCACCCGGCCGTGAGCGTCAAGAATTCCATTGTGACGATTTAGTCATAACGAACGTTGACTTGGATCAAGAATAGGACCCTTAAATAACTACCATTATGAAAAGCGCAATTTTAAAAAATATAGTATTCTCACTGTTAATATCAGTAACCGCACTTGGGCAGGTACCTACACCCGCTAGCCCGCAGCAAAAACCGATTTTGATAACCAATGCTACTGTACATGTTGGCAACGGCCAGACAATCGAGAATGGAGCGATTGCATTTGAAAACGGCAAACTCACGTATGTGGGAACAAACGCATCGACTCCGGCCGACAAATCCAAATTCGAGATTATCAACGCAACTGGAAAACATGTTTACCCCGGATTCATTCTTACCAACTCACAACTTGGATTGGAGGAGATCTCTACTGTTCGGGCTACCGTTGATTCTGATGAGCAAGGTGACTTCAATCCAAATATTCGTTCACAGATAGCGTTTAACACTGACAGTGAAATTATTCCTACTTACAGATTTAATGGAATCCTCTTAGCTGAAGTTGCTCCTGTTGGTGGAGTAATTTCAGGAACTTCCAGTATGATGCAATTAGAGGGCTGGAATTGGGAAGATGCTACCCATACCAAAGATGTGGCTATCCACATTACTTGGCCAGGCATTCAAAGCAGAAAATTTGATGCTGAGTCCTTTTCTTTTGTGAACGAGGCCAATGTGGACTATGTCAAGAATGTTGATGATATCAATAATTTTTTTAATGATGCAATTGGCTATTCTAAACTTAATTCCAAATCCATTAATTTAAAGATGGAGGCTATGCAAGGTTTGTTCTCCGGGGTTCAAGCACTCATCATTCATGCAGCAGGGCCGAAAGAAATTGTTGAAGCAGTAAAATTTGCGCAAGAAAAGGGAGTTAAGCGAATTTCGGTTTTAACGTCTGGTGCTTCCCTAAAAGTAGCCGCCTTCCTGAAGGAAAATTCTATTCCGGTTATCATTCCATTAGTTCATGATTTACCAGAGAGAACAGATGATGCTGTTGATTTGCCATATGCCCTGCCTGGTTTACTATCCAAAGCAGGCGTGGTTGTAGCATTTTCTCACTCCGGTATGATCGCCAGAGGGCGTAATCTTCCCTTTTACGCGGGCACGGCAATAGCTTATGGAATGGATACTGAAGAAGCACTGAAAGCTCTTACACTTAACCCTGCCAGGATTTTAGGAATTGATAAGGTTGCCGGAACACTTGAAGTTGATAAAGATGCCACCCTTTTCATTTCAGAGGGAGATGCACTCGACTTGCGTACAAACAAATTGAGTGATGCCTTTATTGTGGGTAAACGGATAATGCTAAATAATAAGCAGCAGGATTTATATGAAAAGTATTCGAAAAAGTATGGACACACAAAGTAGATAAAGAATGGATTAGAGTAGAAGGAAGCCGACTCAAAAGAGACGGCTTCTTTCATTTATGGCGGATCATGGTTTTTGCTGATTAAGTATTGTAAGTACAGGCTTATCCATTTTATGGTCAGGAATACAGGTTTAACGCCTACACTTTTGTATCTTTAAAACATGTCTTCTTTACAACGGCAACTCCATTTAAAAGAACTCCGCGTTCAACGAATTCAATTCGAACGAACAGTAAAGGATACTTTTTTTATAACCACTGGAGTACTGGCTGCAGCTTTTGGATTGAAAGGGTTTCTTTTGCCAAATCATTTTTTAGATGGTGGCGTAATGGGGATTTCGTTGCTGGTAAATCAGATAGCAAAAATCGATCTTTCGTTGTTAGTGATAGTGCTGAATATTCCCTTTATTATTATTGGGTACACCCAGGTATCAAAGCCATTCGCATTTAAAACACTTATCGCGATAACAGGGTTAGCACTCGTCCTTTATTTTGTAGAGTTTCCGCTTGTCACCGATGACGATTTGCTCATATCAGTTTTTGGTGGTTTTTTTCTTGGAGCAGGTATCGGTTTATCGATACGAGGTGGTAGTGTGCTAGACGGTACCGAGGTGCTAGCGATTTATACCAGCCGGAAAACTACGCTTACTGTTGGCGATATTATTTTAGGATTAAACATTATTATCTTTTCGGTAGCTGCCTATCTGATAAACGTAGAGACAGCATTGTATGCAATTTTAACATATTTAGTAGCATCAAAAACTGTTGACTTTGTTGTACACGGTATTGAAGAGTACACCAGTGTAATGATTGTTTCTGAAAAAAGTGAAGAGATAAAAGACGCTATCACTAATAAAATGGGTAGGGGTGTTACAATTTTGAAGGGAAAAAGTGGTTTTGGTAAGACTGGACATAGAGAAAAAGATCTTGACATTATTTATTCCGTGATTACACGACTCGAATTGCAAAAACTAAAAACAGAAATTGCTAAGATTGACGACCACGCTTTTGTTGTAGAGAATAGTGTAAACGATATTAAAGGCGGTATGATTAAGAAGCGACCGTTGCATGATTAAATTATGCATGGATCGCAGATATTAATGTTGCAACCTTTATCTTTGGTGAGCATGGGATCGCAAGAATTGTATCTTTCAGAATTTGGTGAAGTACTGCTTTTTTTAGTAGGCGGAGTTATTTTTACACTTGCCTCATTTCTTGTTTCAAAACTAATTCGCCCAAACCGCCCGAATGCACAAAAGCTCTCTACGTATGAAAGCGGTGAAGAGCCCATCAGTTCAGCCTGGCCGCAATTCAATATTCGGTTTTATATTGTGGCATTAATCTTCATACTTTTTGAAGTTGAGTTAATTTTTCTTTTTCCGTGGGCAACCATCTTTGCCAGAAAGGAGCTATTGCAAGAAACGAATGCCCTCTGGGGATGGTTTTCATTCATCGAGATGTTGATATTCATTTTTGTTTTGGCGTTAGGATTAGCATACGCTTGGGTAAATGGCTTGCTGGATTGGGTGAAACCCGAACAAAAACCAAGCGATTACAAATCAACTATACCCAAAGAACTTTACGATAAGGTAAATGATAAATACAAATGAATGTCAGCCTGGGCTTGTCGAAAGCGATTTGATAATTGAAAATTGTGAATTGATAATTAGTGAACATGGGGCTACTGGATCAACGGTTTGAAAATGGCGGAGTGATTATTACAAAAGTAGATGATCTACTCAATTGGGCACGGCTTTCCTCCATGTGGCCGATGACGTTTGGCTTAGCGTGCTGTGCGATTGAGTTTATGAGCACCGGTACAACCGTTTACGATATGGATCGTTTTGGCATGGCTCCTCGTTCGTCTCCACGCCAGGCCGATGTTATGATTGTAGCCGGAACGGTGACATTTAAAATGGCTGACCGGATTAAACGCTTGTATGAGCAAATGGCAGAACCTCGTTATGTGATTTCCATGGGTTCGTGTTCAAATTGTGGAGGCCCATACTGGCAACACGGTTACCACGTAGTAAAAGGAGTTGACAGAATCATTCCTGTTGATGTGTATGTTCCAGGTTGCCCGCCAAGACCAGAAGCACTCATTGGAGGTTTTTTAAAGCTGCAAGAAAAAATAAGAAATGAAACACTAATGACTCCAAAGGCCATTGAACGACTTCTCGAAAAAGGAAAGCAACATGCTTGATTTTCAGCAACTCATTGAAATTGTTAAAGCGCTGTCGAATGACCTTCGCATCGATGAAAAAACTTCGCCCAAAGCCATCATTGTTCCAGCTTCAGCGTTAAATAAAATTTGTCAAGAGCTTTATCAAAACCCATCCACTTATTTTGATATGCTTTCCTGCTTAACGGGTATCGATAATGGCGTAGAAGTAAACACAATGGAAGTCGTGTATAATCTTTATTCTATTCCGTTCAATCATCATGTGATGTTGAAAGTGATCTTGCTAAGAGAGAACCCTGAGATCGATTCAATAAGTGAAATCTGGCGAACAGCAAACTGGCATGAACGGGAAGCTTTTGATATGTATGGAATTAAATTTATCGGCCATCCTGATCTAAGAAGAATACTCTTGCCCGCAGATTGGGTGGGGCATCCGCTAAAAAAGGATTACGTACACGAGGAATATTATAGAGACGTGAAAGTGGAATATTAATTTGAAGGTTTGCCGATTTGAAAATTTGATGATGCGTTAATGCCAACCGATAGTATTCAATATAAGTTTAAGGCTAATAATTTAGTCGATTCGGAGCCAAACAAGCTCAGAGAGGATGGGTTGCGTGCAGAGGAAATGATCATTAACCTTGGACCACAACATCCCTCAACTCACGGAGTTTTGCGTTTGGAAGTATTGATGGATGGAGAAATAATTAAAGAAGTCGTTCCGCACCTAGGCTACCTGCATCGCTGTTTTGAAAAGCATGCTGAAAGTGTTCCGTACAATCAAGTAATACCGTATGTAGACCGAATGGATTATGTGGCCTCCATGAATTCTGAACATGCCTACGCGATGGGGGTAGAACGAATGCTGGGCATTGCCGATCAACTTCCGAAACGTGTGGAATACATTCGGGTACTGGTTGCAGAACTAAATCGTATTGCTTCGCATTTTATCGCCATCGGTACATACGGTATGGACATTGGTGCATTCACACCTTTCTTCTGGGTGATGCGCGATCGCGAGCATATTCTCAGATTGTTAGAATGGACCTGCGGTGCCCGCCTGTTATATAATTACATCTGGATAGGAGGATTGTACTACGACATACCAGTTGGTTTTGAAGATCGCTGCGAGGAATTCATCAAGTACATTAAGCCAAAGCTTTCTGAATTAGAAACTGTACTGATTGAAAATGAAATTTTTGTTCAGCGTACGGCCAATGTTGGCGTGCTGCCGCTTGATCTTGCTATCAATTACGGTGTTACAGGCCCCATGCTACGCGGATCAGGATTGCGTTTCGACTTGCGAAAAGTTGACGGGTATTCGGTATACCCGGAATTGGATTTTAATATCCCAATAGGAGAAGGAATAAAAGGTACAGTTGGCGATTGCTGGGACAGAGTTTGGGTTCGCATGCAAGAGATTCATGAATCGACTAAGATCATTGAACAATGCCTCGAAAAATTGCAGAAGGAACATAAGCGGACAAAGGAGTTTGATCCCCAAGCTTTAGTTCCAAAGAAGATTCGTCCGCAAGCGCAGGATTTTTACGTGCGTGCCGAAAACCCAAAGGGTGAATTGGGCTTCTTCTTCCGTGCCGATGGTAAAAGCGATATTCCTTTCCGTTGCAAGGCTCGCGCCTGTAGTTTCTCCAATCTTTCCGTGTTACCAGAAATTAGCCGCGGTGTTTTGGTGGCTGACTTAATCGCTATCATTGGTTCTATTGATGTTGTGATGGGGGAAGTTGACCGTTGATTCTGTAACTTAGAGCTAGATGCTCAAAATCTTAACTGCTTCCCAAATTAAATCCCTTGATGAATACACCATCAAGCATGACCCAATCGCGTCTAATGATTTAATGGAGCGAGCTTGTGATGCTTTTGTTTCCTGGTTTACGTTGCATTTTGATATTACCAAACGTGTGGGTGTTGTATGTGGCACCGGCAATAATGGAGGTGACGGATTAGGAATAGTCAGGTTATTAATGGAGTGGGGCTATCCGGTAAAAGTGTGGATTGTGAAGGGGTCAGTTCCTGAATCAGAAGATTTTAAAATCAATCTTCAAAGACTGAATGAAAAGGTTGAAATTTTTGAAATTATAACGGAATCAGATCAAAGCCTTTTTGCTGATCGGGATATTTTAATTGATGCGATTTTTGGCTCAGGACTGTCCAGACCTCCAGAAGGAATTTATGCCCAGGCCATTCGGTGCATCAACAGAACAAATACAGTTCGTATCGCTGTAGACATTCCCTCCGGGCTAATGGCAGATAAACCTTCATGCGGAGAAATTGTTCAGGCAGATCATACCGTTACGTTTCAACTCCCTAAACTTTGTTTTCTTCTACCGAAAAGTGGAGCATCTGTTGGAGAGCATCACATCGTCAACATCGGGTTGAGTCAGGAATTTATCCAACAGTCAGAGAGCAATTATTTCCTGATCCAGAAAAATGACATCAAAGCGATGCTTCACAAAAGATTGAAGTTTAGTCACAAAGGAAATTTTGGTCATGCTTTACTTATTTCTGGGAGTTATGGAAAAATGGGAGCTGCTATATTGGGTGCACGTGCAGCTATGCGATCAGGGTTGGGTTTATTAACGGTTCATGTTCCAACCTGTGGTTATGAAATTATTCAGACCTCCGTACCTGAAGCAATGGCAAGTGTCGATACATCGGATACGTTGTTTTCATCCGTTCCTGAAGCAGAGAACTTTAATGCAATTGGAGTAGGCCCCGGTATTGGTCAGGATAAGAAGACCACTAAAGCATTAGCCGCCCTGCTCGATACTGTTAGCAAACCAATTGTATTGGATGCTGATGCGCTTAACATAATATCAGCTAACCGTGAGTTAATTCATAGCATTCCGAAAAGCAGTATTCTTACACCACACCCTAAAGAGTTTGAAAGATTAGTAGGCCGTTGGACAACCGATTTTGAACGGCTTGAAAAGCAGATTGAGTTTTCGCGAACGACAAACACAGTGGTGTTGCTCAAAGGGGCACATACTTCTATCTCCACACCCGAGGGAAAAATTTATTTCAATAATACGGGCAACCCCGGTATGGCTAAAGGAGGTAGTGGTGACGTGCTTACTGGTTTGGTTATGGGTTTCCTTGCCCAGGGATACACTTCTGAACAGTCCGCTGTGTTAGGAGCTTGGATTCATGGCTTAGCGGGTGACTGCGCCATGAAAAGTCGGAGCATGGAAACGCTTGTAGCTTCTGATATAATTAACCACTTGCCGGATGCCTTTACTTTATGTCGTTAATTTTTCTGGCTGGTTTAAACCTTTTTAAGCTTTTGCGCATCTAAGAACAGAACACCAACAAACTTTTGGATTGGTATTTGCGTATAAGTATTAAATCATGCGTCAATTAGCCCTCATATTTCTTTTGATTCTCTCATTGAGTGCAGTATCCTACGCTCAGGTAAATGAGACTGGTAAAGCCGATATTTCAAGATCAATCACCCTGTACCCTAACCCTGCCCTGGATTTCATTAATATTAAATCAACAGCCTTGAATTTCAGACAAAACAAGCTTGTGATTTATAATATATTGGGTAATGAGATTCAGGCAGAGACAGAGATAATCGATGACCATGAGGTAAGAATTCGTGTTAAAGAACTCTCTACTGGGTATTATTTGATTGCTGTCCGCGATGAGCAAACTCAATTTCGAGGAACTTACAAATTTCTCAAGCGATAAGCTTAAATCAGATTTCTAATCTTATTTAGTAGTCTGTTAATTTCCCCCTCTGTTGTATCAAACGAACACATAAGCCTAACTTCACTGGTTCGCTCATTCCAAACATAAAAGAAGATTTCATTTTGCAGTTCGGGTATAATTTCTTTCGGGAATTTGGCAAATACTCCGTTTCCATCTACCGATTGGGTGATCGTTATTTGCGGAATACTTTTCAAGCCCTGTTCTAATTTCTTAGCCATGCCATTGGCGTGTGATGCGTTGCGCTTCCAAAGTTCATTCGAAAGCAAGGCTTCAAATTGGGCACTAATGAAACGCATTTTTGAATGTAGTTGCATTCCCTGTTTTCTACGATACGAAAAATTTTTAGCAAGATCGGGGTTAAAGATCAGAACGGCCTCCCCGAACATCATTCCGTTTTTCGTGCCTCCAAAGGAAAGAATGTCTACCCCAGCATCGCGTGTGAATTTTATAAAATCTTGATTTAAACTTACTGCTGCATTACTAATGCGTGAACCATCCATGTGTAAAAGCAAATTGTGCTTTTTCGCTACAGCCGATATTGCTTTAATCTCGTGTGTTGTATACACGGTTCCATACTCAGTAGATTGTGAAATGGAGATGGCATTGGCTTGCGGATGGTGTTGATCCCCTACACGTTGAATTTTATTTTCTAGCTGATCGGGATAAATTTTTCCATTCGCAGTTGAAATACCAATCAGTTTGCAGCCAGTAAATTTTTCGGGTGCTGTAGATTCATCTACGTTGATGTGAGCCAACTCCGAGCAAAGAATAGAATTGAAAGATTGAGTAATAGCACTCAACCCTATTACGTTAGCCCCTGTACCGTTGTACACAAAGAAAACTTCCGTAGCATCACCAAAATTTTCCTTAAAGAGTTGCGTTGCACTCCTTGTAAACTCATCGCTTCCATAAGCACCCTGATGTTCAACGTTGGCGCGTACAAGCGCCTCCATTATTTCAGGGTGAACGCCAGAGTAATTATCACTTGCCAATGCTTTCATACCGTAATATTAAATGAAAAAAGCGCGTATGAATATCGCGCTTTATAAATTATTTTATAAATAAATTAGTCTAATCCAATCATCATAAAGGCTCCCCAAAAAATTGGCTCTGGGTACTCGACCCGAAGTTCTTTTTTAGCGTCTATAAAACTTTGACGAACATTGCCACTGTTGAGCCACTTTTGATAGAACTTCAGCATTAATTTTTGTGTGGCATCATCATCAACTTTAAACATACTCATGATTAGAACTTTGGCGCCTGCAACTAAAAAGGCTCGTTGTAAGCCGTAAACACCTTCACCTGATTCTAGTTGACCTAACCCGGTTTCGCATGCGCTAAGAACCACTAAATCTGTTTTATCGAGGTTTAAGTTCATGGCCTCGTAGGCAGTAAGAATTCCATTCTCAATATTGTAATTGTACTCTGTCTTATCCAGTAAATCACCGGCTCCTTTTAAGAGTAGCCCGGTACGCATGAGTGGGTTCTGTGTTAATTTTGCTTCATTGGCCTCAAGTTCATTCTCATTAGTTGATTGCATAGCAGGTTTATAGAAACCATGCGTTGCTACGTGAAAGACTTTCGGGCTATTAAGATCTTTGATACGTTCTTCTGTAGCGGTCATATCAATATACTCCTTGGTGTCCCATCCTTTTTGTTTCAACATGAATTGAAGCTGGCTTATTTCCTTTTCTGTGCCTGGTAACGCTAGTACGGTTTCATTAGCAGAAGCAGTCAGGTAGAATGAAGGGTTACCAAACATAGCTGCTGAGTTTTCGGAGTTATTTCGAGATTTAATTTTTCGCAAATAAAGATCTTTTGTATTGCTGACTAAAACGATATTGGAGTTATCAAGCACATACTTGCCATCCGGTGTGGGTATAGCTTCCAGGTTTATTTGATTGTACACACCATCGGCTGATAGGTAAACTGTTGAAACAACACCAATCTCTTTTTGAATAGGCTCCCAGAATACACTGTATGAAATGTTGTCTGGTATTTTTCCGATAATGGAGTTTCTATAGAATTTGAAAAAGCGGGTTTCTAATTTAGAGCCAACATTTAGGATTATTGCTTTGGGTCTTTTAAAATCATTTTTCAGGTATAACGCGGCATAAACAATTGAATCTGTAAAACTGTGGTTAAAGAAGCGGAACCTAACCATTTCAATGGCAACTTCGTTTGGTTTGAGGGTTTTCTCCACATCTTCATATGTAATTCGTTTGTTTTCAAAACTTTGCCCAAACAATTCTGATTTCTGACTTAAATCCTTTTCAAGACGCTCTACCTCTTGCGTTAATGCAACTGGATCAATTTCATTTTCAGTAAGTTGTGCGGGACCCATGGAGAGCGCAACCGTGAGTAATTCTTTCTTCTGTACCCATACGTTATATAAGCTCCTTAAATTTTCATCGGTACTATTTTGAATTCGTTCGCGAATTTTAATGGATGAACTTAAAAGTAATGCCTTTGTCAACAGCTGGTAGTCGTACACTTTTCCTGAAAGATCTTTGAAATCGTCCAGCTGACTGAAGGCAAGGGTATTGTAAAACTCAAAGTCGCCCTTAATGGTGTTCCAATATTTGGCTTTCTCGCGTTCGCTTAGCGCAGGGAAGTAACTCTTTATAAAATTTTCATAGTTATTGAGTGATTGCTCGATATATTTTTTAGATCGCTTGAAGTCTTTTTCCATGTAATACACCTTACTCAATTTTGACAATACTTTTACATATTCGGGGTGTGTCGAACTGAAAAAACGTTCGTATAAGTCTTTTGCTTTGGTATAAAATTCATCAGCCTTTCTATAATTCTTTTGCTGGTAATACACATCTCCGGTAAGCGTATAAATACTGGCGGCATTGATGTTATTTTTTGTACCTGTTTTAGCGCGCCAGATACTTTCAGCAATTGTTAAGGAGCTAAAGGCGATGTCGTATTTTTTTTCTGAAATGTATAAGACCGCGACATTTTTTAGTATTTCCGCATATTGTTGATTGTCTTTGCCGAGCTTATTGGCCATAATATCACGCGATTCCAACATCAGATTTTCAACCTCTTGCTTGTTGTCACCCTTATGAAATTTTATCAGCGCAAGCTGAGATAGTGACCGTGCTACTTCCACATGATTTCTTCCGAATTGTTTTTCCTGACTCGCTAATGCCTTTTTGATGTTCTCTTCAGCCTTCTCGTAATCGCCTAGTGTATAATAGATGTCGCTAAGAAGTTTTTGGGTTGGGGCAGTTTTTGTTGAGATTTCGGTATAGGTTTTAGCTGCGCTTTGGTTGGCTCGTTGCGCTATCTTTTCGGCTTCTGTATAGTCTCCTTTTGCCAGTAATATTCTGCCTTTATTAACTAGCGGATCTATTAATCGTAAAGATGCTGGCCCAAAAAGCTTTTCGTATTCGGGTATAAGTTTATTCAATAAGCGATCAGTGTCAGAGTATTTGCCCAATTGAATAAGTAAACCTGAAAGTTCTTCAGCCGTGGATAATTCATTTCCGATTCGAAAATCGGCCTTAATAATAAGCTTTCTTGAACGATCCAGATTATTCTGGGCCTCATCAAACATTCCCTTTATTCCGTAAAGTTTTGCTTGAGTTTCAAGGGCATGTATGTATTGCGGGAGGCGGCTGTTCTCTTTTTTGAAGTCTTCGAGTATTTTGAGTGAGTTCGTAATGTTATCTTCTGCTTTGTCGTATTGACCAAGTTTAATTTGTAATTGTGCTATGTTGTCTAATTCAACTCCGTAGTCGGGATCGGTATCCAAGTATTTGATACGGGCAATATCCCTGGCTTTTTCAAGGGTAGCCGAAGCCTGATTGAAGTTATCGGAGAGTTCATATAGTGTTGCAAGACTATTTAAAATGGTAAGATGGTCTTTGTATTTGGGTGCTATTTCTTTAGCGGCCATGTTTGTGTAACTCTCTTCAAAAATTCTTTTAGCTTCTTCTATCTTATTCGTGTAACCGATATAGAAACTAGCGATGGATATTCTACACAAGTGATATTCCGGAGAATTCTCACCATAGAGTTCCCTTTTTGTCTCCTGAATCTGTGCTAGATAAGTTTCGGTGTTATTATAATGTTTTGTTTGGATGGACGTCTCACATAAGAACTCGAGTATGCGTAACGTAGTCTTATAATTGCGTGGTAGCGATTTCGAGTTAAGTATTGAAAGGGCATTAGCTTCAAGATTGTTTGTTTTTTCCTTTTGGAGCTTACCATCGAACTCAACTGCTTTTAAATTGATGTTTAGCAGACTTGATTTTGAAAAATACTTACTCAATATTTTGTCATATTCTACTTTGTAGTTTGCAAATCGGGCTCTGTTTTCATCTCGTTGTAAGTCATCGAGGTACGATAGGTATAGTTCATGAGCAAGTGGGGTAGCGGGCGATGTTCTGCTTTTTAGGTCGCTAAGCAGATTACTGTAATCAAGATATTTTTCGGGTAAGTTGTCTGGTACTTTGCCATTGTTATTTTCAACAAACATTTTAAGATAGAGGTAGTCGTTCAGCACGAGGGCCAGACTTGTCTCACCCATGAAACGTTGTTTATCGCGTATCCAATTATGCGCGATTTTAAATGCAGGATCAGCCTGATCTAAGTCTCCTTGTTTTGAATAGGCATATCCAACCAGTGTAAGCAACTTTGCATAGGCACCAAAGCGTGAGCTTAGCTCTTCTTCCGGTACTCTTCGGCTTTTAATTTTGCCCTCTTCTACATATGTTTCTTTTTCGATTGCCCGGCTGGCAAAAAACTTTTCATTATCGCGAAGGACTTTAATGGCCTCATTACTGAAGCCTTGGCCAATCATAGCCTCGGCAAGTTCAAGGTTAATTTTGCCTATAAGTATTGGGTCTTCTGGTTTTACTCTCGAGGCGATATCTAATGCTTTCTCAAGATACTCGCGGCTCAACCGGTAGTATCCGTACTGCGTGTAGGTCATTGCAATCTCTGTTAGAGTGGCGGCATGCTTAATGCTAACATCACCGTGCAATGTGAAACTCGCATTAATGGCATTGGTCAGGCTCATTTCAAAACCATTTAAAATACCCGAATTCAGATTCGTTCGGGCTTCGCGTATATAATATCCCGGCATATAAGAATTACTTTGGCCGAGTTTAGAGGTCACACTTTTTTTAAACTTGGCAAGCGCACTGAGTGCTTTAGGGTATTGGCCTGCATTATAATATTTATCGGCCTTGGCGAGTTGCTTATCAAATTTTTTCTGAGCTGTTACAGAATTTATCCCAAGCAATACTAGGATCAATACGGTAATGGACCGGATGATTTTCATGATAAAGGGTTTATTTTAGAAATTCTAATCTATGAATTTTATTCTTAAAAAATCAGGCTATTTGATTGCCTTGCTAAGCGTTATTTTTGATTAATTTCTTAAGAATTTCTTTAGCGGCATCTGTAATTATTGTGCCGGGGCCGAAAATAAACGAAACTCCTGATTTTAAAAGAAAATCGTAATCCTGCGAAGGGATAACACCCCCTGCAACAACCATAATATCTTCGCGGCCAATTTTTTTCAAGGATTCGATTAAATCGGGAATAAGGGTTTTGTGCCCTCCTGCAAGGCTTGAAGCGCCAACAAGGTGAACATCATTTTCTGCAGCTTGCATGGCTACCTCTTCGGGAGTTTGAAACAACGGCCCAATGTCAACATCAAAACCAATATCGGCAAAACTAGTGGCTATAACTTTCGCTCCGCGGTCGTGGCCGTCTTGCCCCATTTTGGCAACCAGTATTCGCGGTCTACGACCATCTAATTCTGCAAACTCATCCGAAAGTCTTCGGACTTCAACAAATTCGGATTGGTTTTTCATCGCCCCCGAATATACACCCGAAATAGATTTAATAGTGGCTTTATAACGGCCGAAAGTTTTTTCCAGCGCTGAGGATATTTCTCCAAGGGTAGCTCGTTTGCGTGCAGCCTTTATTGCCAGTTCAAGAAGATTGCCACTTCCTGTTTTCGCAGCAGTAGTCAGTGCATTCAATGTGGCTTCTACTTCAACGTTGTTTCTTTCTTTTTTTAATTGATGCAGGCGTTCTATTTGTTCATGCCGAACTGCTGCATTATCAACTTCCAAAATTTCGAAATCTGGTTTTTCACTTGAAGGATATTTATTAATGCCAACAATAACATCTTTTCCTGAATCGATACGCGCTTGTTTGGCAGCCGCAGCTTGTTCGATGCGCATTTTTGGAACACCACTCTCAATAGCCTTGGTCATTCCGCCAAGCTTTTCAACCTCTTCAATTAGTCCCCATGCTTTTTCTACTAACTCAGCCGTAAGTGTTTCAATATAATACGCGCCACCCATAGGATCGACTACACGGGTAATCCCCGTTTCCTTTTCCAGATACAATTGTGTGTTGCGGGCTATGCGAGCCGAAAAATCTGTTGGCAAAGCAATGGCCTCGTCTAATGAATTAGTATGAAGTGATTGAGTGCCACCCAGCACGGCAGCAAGAGCCTCTATACACGTGCGCGTTACATTATTGTATGGATCTTGTTCTGTTAAACTCCAACCCGATGTTTGGCAGTGTGTGCGCAAGGCCATTGACTTGGCATTTTTTGGTTTAAATTGTTTTACAATTTTTGCCCAGAGTAATCTCCCGGCACGCATCTTAGCAATTTCCATATAGAAGTTCATACCAATGCCCCAAAAGAATGAGAGCCTCGGAGCAAAATCGTCTATAGCAATTCCCGCTTGTATTCCAGAACGAATGTAATCTAATCCATCTGCCAAGGTATATGCAAGCTCAATATGTGCCGGGGCTCCAGCCTCGTGCATGTGATACCCACTAATGCTTATTGAATTAAATTTTGGCATGTGCTTCGAAGTGTAAGCAAAAATATCAGCTACGATACGCATGGAGGGTGTAGGTGGATAAATGTATGTGTTGCGCACCATGAACTCCTTTAGAATGTCGTTTTGAATTGTTCCATTAAGGTGCTGTGGGTTTACACCTTGTTCTTCTGCCGCTACAATATAGAAGGCGAGAATCGGGATTACCGCGCCATTCATTGTCATCGACACCGACATTTTACCGAGCGGTATCTGATCGAACAGTATTTTCATATCCAATACGGAGTCAATGGCAACACCCGCTTTTCCAACATCGCCCGTTACACGTTCGTGATCGGAATCGTAACCACGGTGGGTGGCTAAATCGAAAGCTACTGACAACCCGCGTTGGCCAGCGGCTAGGTTTCTTCTATAAAATGCATTTGAATCTCGCGCAGTAGAGAATCCGGCATATTGGCGAACTGTCCACGGTCTTATCGAATACATGGTGGCATACGGACCACGTAAAAAGGGTGGAAGGCCTGAAGTGAAATCAAGATGTAAGAAGTTAGCAATATCTTCTTTTGAATAGGATGATTTTATTTCGATCGTTTCAGAGCTCAGCCAGGTTTCAGGTTTTAAATTTCGAACTTTGGATTCTGGTTTTACAATTTCAGATTTCTTAGCAAGGCTTTTTAAATTTAAAATTGACTTTACTTTCTCTATGATTTGATTTGTAAGTGATTCAATAAAATAAGACCCTGCGGTTGCATCGGCTACTTTATTAAAGTGCGATTCTTCACGCAGTATATTCGAAACATTTCTCGCAATACGATTCATGTTCGAATCGTTTTCTTTTTCAGGACATACTGTCAAGGCATCACAACCACCTGCAATAGCTGCCATAGCTGCGGTTGTACTTTTCAACATGTTACTGTGAGGCTGCAGTGTTTCACTTACCCAGCCATCTGATCGAGCATGAATAAATAATTCTTCCGGTTTAAAGGAGAATATACCATGTGCCTGGGCTGTTTGATACCAAAGCATTCGCAAGGCTTTAAGTTTAGCTATTTCCAGGAAGAAATCTGTTCCAACGGTAACAGAAAAACCAATCTTGAAAAAAAGATCTTCTGGATTTTGGCAGCTTTTTAAAATGTCAATTCCTTTCGTCAGCAGGTTCGTTAATTGCTCGATCGTGTCTGTTTCTTCTGATCGGATTGTAAGAGTTTTGAAATGAGGAAATGCATTGAAGATCGTAGGAGCATGGAAAGCATGGCCGGCTATAGAATCCAAAATAAGGAATCCATTTAAGGATGATGGTTCCCAATTATTTTTCTCTGCAAATGTGCTGATCGAGCTTAATAAGTTTACGGA
The DNA here is from genome assembly GCA_031395485.1 of Cyclobacteriaceae bacterium. Lineage (GTDB taxonomy): Bacteria > Bacteroidota > Bacteroidia > Cytophagales > Cyclobacteriaceae > UBA2336. Next base: position 83,808 of record JANNUS010000004.1, read on the forward strand.
GGATTCATTTCCCCAAAAACCTATCATACAATACGGCCATTCTATTTCACGGAGTAACTCGCTTATGTTTGGATTTTTTAACGAGCGTACATCGAACAAAACGCCATCGGCCCCGTTTCGTAAATGTGCGAGTGCATCTTGGTTAGCCTGCTTTTCAGACTTGCCCGTTTGGGACACAGGCTGTACTGTTATAATTGGAAGGTTGTACCACGCTCGGCTGCCAAGATATGGATTGGAAGAAGGTTCCAGTTGAAACCCCTGATTTGGCAAGTCACTTTTATCGTAGTATGCCTTTCCCGTCATTGAGTCAACTTTCCAGGAGAGAATTTCGTCAGGATTTTTGCCTTCAATTTCTGCTGAGGCAGTACGCAACCAATCTTGTTTGGTGTGTTTTGCGAAATCTTGTAACAAATCGTTTATCAGGGGTTTTGTGGCCATGATGCAAGGTAAGAAACGTATCGCTCAACGTTTGTAAGTATTTTTTCGAGATCGGGTAAACTGACCTGATTTTACGAACTGTGTAGAACCCGTCAAATAAGGTTAAATTAATTGTTTAGGTAAATGGTAATAATTTAATGTAAAACGATTGAGATTCTTCTCACTGCAAATTTTTCCGGAAAATCAATAGTAGAGGGTATTGATTTGTTAAAAGCTTTTTTCACATATTTGTCTCCCTTTCTCTAAAAAAGAAAGCCAACCCATCTAAAATAAGGAACTTAATGGAAGTTGACTGTGGAACCGTATGGACGGACTGTCTTGAAGTAATAAAGGGTAGCGTAGAGGGCGAAAATTTCAATACATGGTTTAAGCCCATTGTACCGCTTACAGTTGAGGGAGACGTATTAACGATTCAGGTTCCTTCACAGTTTTTTTACGAGTGGCTCGAAGATAATTATGTTCCTGTTTTAAAAAAGGCGTTGAGCATCGTGCTTGGCCCAACCGGACGTTTAGAATATTCGGTAATAGTCGATAGTGGAAATACGAGTAACCCTCCGGTTTCTGTACACTACCCAAATGGAATGGGTACGAAGCGAAATCATGTGAATGGAACCGGTGATGAGTATTCGCCATTTTCGTTTAGAGCTCTAAATCCTCAAACTGTCAATTCAAGGCTAAACCCTACTTATACGTTTGATAATTTTGTTGAAGGCGATTGTAATCGATTGGCGCGTTCGGCCGGAGTTGCGGTTGCCAAAAAGCCCGGTATTACTTCCTTTAATCCATTGATGTTGTACGGTGGTGTTGGTGTTGGTAAAACGCATTTGGTGCAGGCAATCGGAAATGAGATTCGGAATAACATGCCTTCTAAAATTGTTCTGTATGTCGATCAGAATGATTTTACAACACAATTCCTGAACGCCTTACAGAATCATAAACTTCAGGATTTTCAGAATTTCTATTTGCAAGTAGACTTACTGATTCTTGACGATGTTCAGTTTTTGGCAGGTCGTGAAAAAACACAGGAGATTTTCTTCCATATTTTTAATCAGCTGCACCAATCTGGCAAGCAAGTTATCATGACTAGTGATTGCCCTCCCCGAGACATGAAAGGGTTTCAGGAACGGTTACTATCGCGTTTTAAGTGGGGGCTTACAGCTGATTTACAGGAGCCTGATTTTGAAACCAAATTAGCTATTATTCATCGCAAGATGCAAGCTGATGGAATTGACATTCCAACAGAAGTTGCTGAGTATCTGGCATACAGTGTAGACACAAACCTTCGAGACATGGAGGGTGTACTTAATTCGCTTTTGTTCCATGCCACACTTTTAAAAAAGAACATTGACCTGGAGTTGGCAAAGGAAGTTCTAAAAAATATAATCAAAGAAATTCAATCAGATGTAAGTGTTGACTTTATCCAGAAAACTGTTTCAGAATATTTTAAAGTGGATATGGAGTCGTTGAAAAGTAAAATCAAAAAGCGCGAAATCGTTATTCCACGCCAGGTCGCAATGTATTTCTGCAAACGGTATACTCAATTAACGCTTGCCCTGATCGGCAATAATTTTGGAGGCCGCGATCATAGCACGGTGATTCACGCACTTGAATCGGTAGAAGACATGATGAAGGCTGACCCGAACTTTAAAGCGTCTGTAGATGAACTTGGTAAGAAGTTGAAGCTGAGAATGAATTGAAATTTATCGGTTAATAGTTATCCGTGAATGGCTTGCAATTATTGCTAGTAACAGAGAACTATTGACGATTAACTGTTATCGCAACATAAAATTGTACGGTATTGCTTCCCGTGCTCCATTCATTCCATACAGGTTAACCCTCCCTTTATATTTTTCAAAAAAGTCAATGACTTCCTGCGGATCACTTACCCGTACTCGGTTAATCGATATGATCGTATAATTTTCAGGCACCCCAAGTTTTTTCATATACCCCTCCGTGATTCTAAAAATCTTTACCCCATAGTCGGTGGCTTCAAGTTGCGCCCCCATAGTTTTTGAATCATATATTTTTCGATTAACCTTTTCAATAGTGCCTGCACGGTTTACGAGGATTATTGAAACATTCGCGATTTTGTTATCGCGGAGGTACGTAACATTTATTTTATCGCCCGGGTAACGATAGCTCAGTTCCTCTTCAAACACACTGGTGCTGTTAATTTCCTGGCTATTAATCTTTGTAATAATATCGCCAGGTTTTAAACCCGATTCCGAGGCTGGGCCAACCTCCTCAACCTGTTCTAACAATACACCGTTAAAATTTTTAACATCTGTACTGAGTTTGTATTTTTTAGCATTTTGATAATCGTAGTCAGCTACCTTACCCCCAAAGAGTGCTTTTTGAACAACACCAAATTTGATTAGGTCTTCAACCACTTTTTTGGCGATGTCTACTGGTATAGCAAATGCATAGCCGGTATAACTTCCGGTTCTTGACAAGATAGCAGTATTTATGCCTACGAGTTCGCCACTTTTATTTACCAGTGCCCCACCACTGTTGCCTGGGTTAATGGCTGCATCTGTTTGGATAAAGGATTCAATCGGAAATTTATCTTCAAGAATTCCAATTCTTCTTCCCTTGGCACTTACGATTCCAACCGTTACGGTTGAAGAAAGTGAAAATGGATTTCCGACTGCCACTACCCACTCACCAACCTGAAGCGTATTGGAGTGCCCCAACGTAATTGGAGGCAAACCTTTTTCATTTATTTTAAGTACTGCCAAGTCGGTTGAAGGATCGGTGCCAATGAGATCGGCAGGGTATACTCTTTTGTTATAGATTACCTCAATCTTTTCAGCTGAGCCAACCACATGATTGTTTGTTACGATATGCCCATCCTGAGAAAAAATTACGCCCGAGCCACTGCTTACCCGTGTTTGTGCGTTGCCCCCGCCAAACATTAAGTCCCAATAGGAGGAAGAAGCACCTTGCGAAATGCTATTAATATAAACCACGCTGGGGATGGCTCGTGTTGCAGCCTCACTAAAGTCAACTGCGGCTGCTGCAGGATTTAATGTTGCAGGAGTTGATACAGATTGATAAGATTTTGGATCGCTGTATGAAACCATGTCAATGGCTGGATCTTGGGGGAGATTTGGATATGTGTTGATAAAAAATTTAAAGCAAACAAGGGCCCCAACAAAACCGGCTATAAATGCGATGGCAATAATTTTAAGGGTCTTCATAATGTTTTTCTAACGACTACTGATGATTGAAACGACTATTAAGTTTAATAGGTTCTCCAAAATTAATCCTTAGTATTCGTAACTCAGGACTCAGGACTAAATACTAACGACTAATTATTACCTTGCAAATCTATGGGAATACGATCAATACTGGCAAAACCTTTTGCGGCATTTATTGCATCAGAAACGAAGCGATGGTCGCGCGAGCCCGAGGTACATCAGGCTAAAATAATGGAACATTTGATTGATCAGGCAAATCAAACCTCTTTTGGTAAGGATCATTCTTTTGGTTTGATTAAAAACTATGATGATTTCAAGAAAAATATTCCTATTCGGGACTACGAGCAACTAAGACCGTACATGGATAGAGTAGTAGCTGGAGAGGCAGACGTGCTTTGGCCAGGGAAGCCAGCATACTTTGCAAAGACTTCCGGTACTACTTCTGGCACGAAGTACATACCGCTTTCAAAGGAATCTGTTCCATGTCACATTAACAGTGCTAGAAATGCTTTGTTAAGCTACGTTCATGAAACGGGCAAGGCTAAATTTTTGGATGGTAGTTTGATTTTTCTTTCCGGTAGCCCCGAAATGGATGAGCATGCCGGAATAAAAACAGGGCGCCTTTCAGGCATCGTCAATCATCATGTACCCGGTTATTTGCGAACAAATCAAAAACCAAGTTATGCTACCAATTGTATAGAGGACTGGGAAGAGAAGCTTGATAAGATTATTGAAGAAACGCTTCACGCAGATATGACCCTGATCTCCGGTATTCCACCATGGGCGCAAATGTATTTTGATAAAATCCAATTGCGTACAGGAAAAAAGATAAAGGATGTATTTCCAAATTTTGAAATGTTCGTGTATGGCGGTGTAAACTTTGAACCATATCGGGCAAAACTATTCGATACGATTGGAAAAAAAATTGACTCGATAGAAACCTATCCGGCATCCGAAGGATTTATTGCTTACCAGGATTCACAAACCGAACAAGGTTTGCTAATGCTGCTAAACCATGGAATATTTTATGAGTTCATTCCAACCGATGAGTATTTTAATGCGAGCCCAACAAGATTGTGTATTGAAGAAGTAGTGTTAGGAAAGAATTATGCGCTTATCATTAATAGCAATGCCGGCCTGTGGGGCTACTCGATTGGTGATACTGTAAAGTTTGTTTCTAAAAACCCGTATCGGATTGTCGTTACTGGTCGCATTAAACATTTTATTTCCGCTTTTGGCGAACACGTTATTGGAGAGGAAGTAGAAAAGGCCATGAAGTTTACGATGGAAAAATTTTCAAGCGTTGAACTTGCCGAGTTTACCGTAGCGCCCCAGGTAGCGCCTGCCGAAGGGTTACCACATCATGAATGGTTTATTGAGTTTTCGAAAGCCCCTCAAGATTTAAATGCTTTTTCAATCGAACTTGATAACCATTTACGCAAACTCAATGTTTATTATGATGATCTGATTACCGGAAATATTTTAAGAACCCTGAAAATTAATCCGTTAAAGAAAAATGGCTTTATTGATTATATGAAATCTCAAGGCAAATTAGGCGGGCAAAACAAAGTGCCGAGGCTGTCGAACGACCGAAAAATTGCCGATCAACTTTCACCCTACTTTCTCTGATTTGAAAACTCAAGCAAAAAGAATTGCGATTTTAGGCTCAACGGGATCCATCGGAACGCAAGCCTTGGAAGTTATTGCAGCGCACCCTGAAAACCTTCAGGTAGAAGTGTTGACTGCTCAGAGCAATGCTGATTTGCTCATTGAACAAGCGAAGAAGTTCAATCCGAATGCAGTTGTTATTGTAAATGAGTCATTATATCCCAAAGTAAAAGAGGCACTTGTACCGCACGACATAAAAGTTTACGCAGGAGAAAAAGCATTGGCATCCGTTGTGGAGATGGATACAATTGATCTGGTATTAACTGCGTTGGTTGGATATTCCGGATTGAAGCCAACGATTAATGCTATACAAGCCGGAAAGAATATTGCGTTAGCAAATAAAGAAACGCTTGTTGTAGCGGGCGAACTTGTAACCAAGCTTGCGCAGGAGAAAGGAGTGAATATTTATCCGGTAGACTCTGAACACTCAGCAATCTTCCAATGCATTGTTGGTGAATTTCATAATAAAATTGAGAAGATAATTCTTACAGCTTCGGGCGGGCCGTTTCGCGGAAAGAAAATCGAAGAACTTAGATTGGTTACAAAAGCACAAGCATTAAAGCATCCTAACTGGACGATGGGAGCTAAAGTTACGATTGACTCGGCTACTTTAATGAACAAAGGGCTGGAAGTGATTGAAGCAAAATGGTTATTCGGTTTAAAAGCCGAGCAAGTAGAAGTAGTAGTTCATCCACAATCTATTGTTCACTCCATGGTTCAGTTTGAGGATGGCTCCATAAAGGCGCAAATGGGGTTGCCCGATATGCGGCTTCCCATTCAGTTTGCAATGACTTACCCCGAAAGACTTAAATCTGAATTTCCACGGTTTAATTTTTCGAACTACCCGGCTCTAACATTTGAAAAGCCCGATACCGAAACTTTTCGTAATCTTGCGCTCGCTTTTGAGGCGTTGAACCGTGGTGGCAATATGCCTTGCGTGCTCAATGCAGCCAATGAAGTTGCTGTTGATGCGTTTTTGAAGGATAGGATAGGTTTTTTAGAAATGTCGGAGGTAGTGGAACAATGTCTGGGAAAAATGGATTATATCGCAAATCCATTGTACGAAGATTACGTTCACACGGATACCGAAACTAGGGTAAGGGCATTGGAGTTTGTAGCAAGATAGAGGATATGGAATTAAGAAGATAGGGGAATAGGGGAATAGAGGGATATAAGGATTAACTGATAACAAATAACGATTAACAAGTTTAAAAATGGATTGGATGATTTCACTGGCTCAGCTTCTGTTGAGCATTTCAATTTTAGTAGCCGTACATGAAATGGGTCACTTGTTGGCCGCCAAGTATTTTGGCATGCGTGTTGAACAATTTTCAATTGGGTTTCCGCCAAAAATATGGTCCTTTCATAAAGGAGGAACAGAATACGCGATTAGCGCTATTCCGTTAGGCGGATATGTAAAAATTTCCGGAATGATTGATGAGTCGCTCGACACCGAAGCGATGAAACAAGAGCCACAACCGTGGGAGTTTCGCTCGAAGCCAGCCTGGCAGCGGCTTATCGTAATGCTCGGTGGTATTATCGTAAATGTTATTGTTGGTATTCTCATTTTTATCGGGCTTACGTTTGCCTTTGGCGATACGTTTTTGCTAAAAGACGAGATCAATAAAAACGGTGGTTTCCAGGTAGGACCCATCGGTGAAAGTATTGGCTTAAAAAGCGGTGATAAAATTGTTAAAATAAACGGAAGCGATTACACGTACTTTCAGGATTTAATAAAACCCGAAACACTTCTTTCAGATAATGCTTATTATACAGTAGAGCGTGCTGGAGAAACACTTGATGTTCAACTTCCGGGTGACTTCATTCAGAAGTTCAGCAAGAAGGACGGCTTGCGTAATTTTTTAGGATTCCGCATTCCTCCAGTAGTAGAGGAGGTTTCACCCGGTAGTGTTGCTGAAAAAATTGGATTGAAAAAAGGTGATTTGATAGCTTCGGTTAATGGTCAATCGGTTCAGTACCAAGATCAAATCGGATCTTTGGTGCAGGCTACAAAAGATTCAATCGCTATTACTATTGCAAGAGGAAGCGAAACGCTTTCCTTTAAAGAGAGTTTCAAAGACCAAAAAAGTATTGGCTTTTATGCGGCAGTTCCTGAGGAGTTTATGAAGGTCGCTGAAAAGAAAATTACGTACGGATTTTTTGAGTCCATCCCAATGGGTACAGTGAGGGCATTCACTACGCTTACTACACAAGTAAAAGCTTTTGGAAAAATATTTTCAGGCGTACTGTCTCCTAAAGAATCATTATCGGGTCCGATTGGTATTATGCAAGCCTTTGGCAAGACTTGGGATTGGGAGCGCTTTTGGTCGTTAACCGGTGTGCTTTCATTAGTACTTGCGTTTATGAATTTGTTACCAATACCGGCACTCGATGGAGGTCATGTGGTGTTCCTAACGTACGAAATGGTATCGCGCAGAAAGCCTTCCGATAAATTTTTAGAAAACGCTCAAAAAGTAGGTATGGTATTTTTGCTTACGCTGATGGTGCTCATTTTTGCGAATGATATAATCAAGTTGTTCTAAGACGGTTGAGCAAGTACATTCTTATATTGTTTGTCGTATTTGGCACGTCCATAGTTTTTGCGCAAGGCGATATTCTAACGGACTCGGTCAAAGTCGAAGGAGTATACTTAACCTTCGATGATTTTAGAAAGAACTCTCCCTCTTTTCCCGGAAAGGTAAGGATCATGAAATACCAGATTAGAATCTTTGACGAAGCTGATCACGAGTTTATGAGTATAAAGGAAGCTTATTGGGGAGCTTGTTTGAACGACACAGTTTATATTTATCAAGACCTGGAAAACGCTTCAAGTAAACCACGAATTTATCCAATTCAATTTATTGACAGGTATAGTTTTTTTTCAGGTTATTCCTCTAAAACAAGCGGTGCAATAGAAAATGGACCAGGGAGTTATAATCATGGAGATTTAGGAGATTCCCCTTTTGTTTTAAATACCACAACAAAGGAAGGGGAGTTTATTATTAACATTAATAATGGAATTATTTATGAGTTATCAGATAAGTTGATAAAAGCAATTTTGAAGGACGATCCTGAATTATCGAACTTATATGAAAATGATAAGGATAAGAAAGAGAACTTTAAAAAATACATTCTTGAGTACAACAGGAGGCATCCTGATAAGATTAAACCAATGAATCACTAGGCTGTTTGTTTTAACTTTTGAGTAAACCCTACTCTTTTCTAATCTCAAACTCTACCCTTCTGTTAAGTTGGCGGTGATCATCATGCTCTTCTACAACGATTGGCTTTGAGCCTCCGTACCCAATTGCCGTAATTCGTGAAGCTTCAATTTTAAAAGTATAGGCTAGGTATGCCTTAATAGCATCGGCTCGTGCTTGCGACAGTCGAAGGTTAGTATCGGCTTTCCCTTTTGAATCTGTATGTCCTGAGATATTGAGTTTAAACCGAGGGTGATCAATAAGGAAGTTAGCGATTTTGTCAAGGTCTATGTGCATGGCTTCCAGTATATCGGCCTTTCCACTTTCAAATTCCAACGACTTAAAGGCTAGCTTACTTTCTATTGGTTCAGTTTCAATATCCATTTGCCGGTCACCGTCCAAAAAGAATATCTCTTCAATCCTAAAAAAATTATCGCCCTGAATAATCAATAGATATTCTCTTTTATTTATCAGGCTAAAATCAAAACTTCCATCGTCACGTAAAAACTTAGGTGCTACTTCAATGCCCTGATCCAAATCAATGATGGAGACAATCCCCTTGAAGGGTTTTCCGGTCTTGCCGCTCTTCAATGTACCCGTTAACTGAACAACAGCCTCGGGTTGAGCTTCCATGGGCACCGGGAAAGAATGTAAATCGAAATCAGCAGGGTCGGTTTCCGAGCGCGCATAATATAACTCGTGTGACTTGGAGTCTATCGTAAAATAATTCTCACTCCCAAACCCGTTCACAAGCGGCCCGATATTTTTTGGCTCGCCCCACGTGTTTTCACGCAAGTAAGATTTATAGATATCGAACTCACCAAAATTCAAGGGTTGACCGTTTGAGCTAAAGTATAGAACATTAAACTTGTGGTGAAAAAATGGGCTAACTTCATTGTTGCGAGTGTTAATAATAGGGCCAATGTTTTTTGATTTTTGCCAATGGCCTTGCATGTCTTTCACCGAGTAATAAATGTCGGCTAATCCAAATCCACCCAACCGATCGGAAGAAAAAAATAGCGTATCTCCGGAGTGCGATAGCGATGGGTGTGAGTCCCACGAACCGGAGTTAATCGTGGCACCGAGATTACGAACATTACCCCATCCTTTTTCAGCGCCTTGCTCGGCAACAAAAATATCGCAACTACCATACGAGTCGGGCGAGTTGCAACGTGCAAAGAAAAGGTACTTGCCATCTTTACTCAAGCACGCAGACCCTTCGTTATAGCTGGTGTTTATTGTTTTAAATTCCTGGGCGTCCATCCAAATTCCGTACTCACGAATGCTAAAGAAAAGATCTTCATCATAATTACGCTCCAGGGTTTGAGTATGTGAATTTCGTTTTGATGAGAAGAGCAAGAGTGTATCAACATTGCCAATGGTAGGCGCATAGTCAGCTTTAAGTGAATTTACAGTTTGCCCCATGTTTACCAATACCCCTAGCGGTTGACGGAGTGTATCAATTTCTAAGCGGTATTTTACAAGTTCAAAGTATTGTTCAAGCGGTACGTAATTGTCTTTTTCGTTTTTTGTAAGCGTGTCATACTCTTGTCGAACAATAGTACCATCAATATTCTGGCGGTGATGCTTCAATACAAGTTTGTACAACAGAACAGCTTCACCTTTTTCGCCATACTTTTGAGATAGTTTGGCAAGTTGCCAAACCATGGGTGTGTTTTCTGAGAAATTTTCAATGCCAAAATTTCTCACATAGTCTTTTAAAGCGAGATATAGTTCCTGTTCTTGTAACGATTTTTCCAGGTTGAGTATTTGTTTCAACTTAATGGCATCTCGGTGAAAGGTGATTTCGTTTACATTCGGAAATGTAAAGATGTCAGATTGGCTGTAATTTGTCAGGCTATCGTTAAGCTGAACCACCCCGCCTTTTTTAAATTTCTTATTCTGTTTTTGAGCAGAAGCAGTGATTAACGGGAGCAGGCAAACAACTAAAATGCAGACAAAAAAATGGGTTTTCACTAAACTTTGGTTTTGAAAAAACTACTCCTTCATTTAAAGTTGAAACATTTTTGCTTCTTTTACAACCTGCCTGCCGGTAGGCAGGCTCACTTGGCATTACTATTGTCTTTTAGCGAGCTATGAATTTTTTGTGGTAGATAAGTAGTTGTTGTGTCATTATGGCATTGAATCATGTTTAAACCGTTACCCCTACAATTAGTGCAACAAGAGACAGAAGATCTTATTCAAATGATCAACCCCGAGCAGGAGACCGATCTTAAGCAGGACGATCTTCCGGAGCAACTTTCTATACTTCCGATTAAAAATACGGTGCTGTTCCCCGGGGTGGTTATTCCCATTACGGTTGGAAGGCAAAAGTCTATACGGTTAGTAAAAAAAGCATATCAGGGAAACAGAATTATTGGTGTAGTCGCACAAAAAAATGCAATGGCCGAAGAGCCAACGATTGATGAGCTATACCGGGTGGGTACGGTTGCTCGCATAATTAAAATGCTTGTACTGCCCGATGGAAACACGACCATCATCATTCAAGGTAAGAATAGATTTTCTGTTAAAGAGTTTGTTCAAGAGGAGCCCTATCTTTCTGCAAAAGTTGATTTGCAAGTTGAATCTATTATTGATATCAAAAACAAAGAGACAAAAGCCTTATCTCAATCGTTGCGTGATGCTGCGTTGAAGATTTTAAAACTAAATCCAGAAATCCCGCAAGAGGCACAGATTGCGTTAGACAATATTCAAAGCATGCAATTCTTAATTCATTTTCTATCCTCGAATTTGAATGTAGATGTAGTTGATAAGCAAAAGATATTAGAGACGCAAAATATTACAGAGCGCGGTACATTGCTTTTGCAGTACATGCTGAAAGAAATTCAGATGCTGGAAATTAAGCATGAAATTCAAAAGAAAGTACATACCGATATAGATCAGCAGCAGCGTGATTATTTTCTTCGTCAGCAAATAAGAGTGTTGCAGGATGAGTTAGGGTACGATACACCCGACAAAGAAGTTGAACAACTTCGAAAGCGCGGTGAACAGAAGAAATGGGGGAAGGCAACCGCAACACACTTTAACCGGGAGTTAGACAAACTTCTCCGTGTTAACCCCGCTTCAGCGGAATATCCGGTAGCCATGAATTATGTTGAATTTATGCTGGATCTCCCATGGGAGGAATTCACAATCGATAACTTCGACTTAAAACGTGCCAAGAAGATTCTTGATAAAGATCATTTCGGTCTAACAAAAGTGAAAACACGTATTCTTGAATACCTGGCTGTGTTGAAACTTAAGCAAGACATGAAGGGTCCAATTCTTTGTCTGTATGGCCCACCGGGTGTTGGTAAAACTTCGTTGGGTCGTTCTGTAGCCAAAGCATTAAACAGAAAATATGTGCGCATGTCTTTAGGCGGTGTGCATGACGAGGCGGAGGTTCGAGGTCATCGTAAAACCTATGTGGGTGCCATGCCAGGAAAAATTTTGCAAAACATTAAGAAGACCCAATCGTCCAATCCGGTTTTTATTTTAGATGAAATTGATAAGGTGCGTTCCGATTTTCGTGGCGACCCATCGTCAGCATTGTTGGAAGTATTGGATCCTGAGCAAAACAACGCTTTTGGAGATAATTTTCTGGAAATTGATTACGACCTCTCCAAAGTTCTTTTCATTGCTACAGCCAATACGCTTGATAGCATTCACCCTGCTTTGCGTGATCGAATGGAGATTATTGAGATCACGGGCTACACGCTGGAGGAGAAAATTGAGATCGCGGTGAAGCACTTGATTCCGAAGCAATTAAAAGAGCATGGGTTAAAACCAGCCGATGTAAAATTTTCCAAGATTGCAGTTTCTAAAATCATTGACAGCTACACGCGTGAATCAGGTGTGCGGAGTCTCGAAAGAAAAATTGGTACCGTAGTGCGAAACATAGCCAAGTCACTTGCTATGGAAGAACCGTATGATAAAGAAATTAAGGTAGCAACTGTGCGAAAAGCGTTGGGTGCGGAAATATTTGATGAAGAGTTGTATCAAGGCAATGATATTGCCGGTGTTGTTACTGGACTAGCTTGGACTCAAGTGGGTGGAGAGATTTTATTTGTTGAATCAAGTTTGAACAAAGGCAAAGGCGGGCTAACGATTTCTGGTCAGCTGGGTGATGTAATGAAAGAGTCGGCTATGGCAGCGCTATCGTACCTGAAGTCAAATGCTGAAGAATTGGATATTGATCATAGGGTATTTCAACAATATGATTTACACATTCACGTGCCAGCGGGTGCCGTTCCGAAGGATGGCCCTTCTGCAGGCATTACCATGCTCACATCGCTAGCGTCAATATATACACAGCGTAAAGTAAAATCTAAATTGGCGATGACAGGTGAAATTACGCTTCGTGGTAAAGTGCTTCCGGTAGGTGGCATTAAGGAAAAAATATTGGCTGCAAAGCGAAGTGGAATTAAAGAGCTGATTCTAAGCCAAAAGAACCAACGCGATATCTTGGAAATAGAGAAGCATTATATCAAGGGCTTAACGTTTCATTACGTCAGCACAGTAGATGACGTGTTAAGGGTAGCTCTTTTAAAAGAGCGGGTAAAAAATCCTATGATTTTCAAGTTTATGGATGCGAAGCAACCTACTCTCAATTAATTTTCGGCAAAAGGAATAATACCGATATTGCATCGTGTGGAAAAAATACAGAATTGTTGTGCTGGCCATGTTGCTCTCGTGTCAGGGACTTGCTCAATGGGGCGGACAGCGATCATTTGAATTTTTGAACGTTCCAGGTAATGCGCGGTTAGCAGCGCTCGGTGGCATAAATGTTTCGTTGGTAGACAAGGACATAAATTTCTTTTTCAGTAATCCCGCTCTGGTTAGCGATTCGTTGGCGGGTGTTGCTTCAGCGGGGTATCAGTTTTATGTAGCCGATATCGGCCAGTCAGCGTTTGCGTATGCTCACCGGTTCAGGTCAGTTGGTACATTGGCCTTTGGCGTGCAGCATTTTAGTTATGGAGCGATTACAGCATATGATGCTTCGGGGTTGGAAATCGGCTCATTCAAATCGAGTGAGACTGCATTGGTAATGAGTAAGAGCCATCAGGTATCAAATTTTAGAATAGGCGCAAACCTTAAAGCCGTATTTTCTACTATCGCGGGCTTTCGTGCAAGTGCTTTCATGTTGGATGTAGGCGGTACGTTTGTGCATCCCACCAGGAATCTCACCGTAGGATTGACTTTCAAAAATCTTGGAGTAGTTCTTTCCGAATATTCCGAGACGAGCGATACAAAAATTCCATTTGATGTTCAGGTTGGGGCAACTTTTAAACCCCAGCATATGCCGTTACGTTTTTCGTTAACCGCTTATAATTTGGTATCAATCGCAAATCCGTATGATGACGCTAATGATGCGGACAATAACCCGAGTTCAATGGATAAACTATTGCGGTATTTTAATATTGGATCTGAAATTTTGCTACATCGCAATGTGAACATTTTGCTTGCCTATAATTTTTTACGACAGCAAGAGTTGAAAACGGCTAATAGCAGAGGGTCAGGCCTAAGCGCTGGAGCTGCAATAAAAATTAAAGCCTTTGATATCGCATTCAGTAGAAGTAGCTACAGTGTTGGTAATGGCGCATATTCTTTTACGGTTTCGGCAGATATTCAAAATATGATTTTAAAAAAACGAATACTATGATAGACTCGACATACTTAACCCCACAGCAAATTGTTGCTGAGTTGGATAAATATATTGTAGGGCAACACGATGCTAAGCGAAATGTGGCTATTGCGTTACGAAATCGTTGGAGGCGAATGAATGCCAATGCCGATATTAAAGATGAAATCATACCAAACAATATTTTAATGATTGGCGCCACCGGTGTAGGCAAGACAGAAATCGCAAGGCGGCTTGCAAAAATTGCCGATGCGCCTTTTGTGAAGGTAGAGGCTTCAAAATTTACCGAGGTAGGGTATGTAGGTCGCGATGTTGAAAGCATGGTACGCGATTTAGTAGAGCAAGCCGTGAACATGGTAAAAGCTAAAAAGAAGGAAGAAGTAAAAGAGAAAGCTGCCCAAATTGTTGAAGATATTATTTTAGATGCGCTTATTCCGCCTATGCGATCGCAGCCAACTCGTGCCGGGTTTACCGCTCAAAATGATTCGGTTAGTCAGGAAATGCCTACAACCGATGTGGAGCTAAATGAACGCACACGGGCTTTGTTTCGCGATAAATTGAAGAACGGGGAATTGGAAGAGCGGAAAATTGAAATTAATATTAAGCCTTCGGGCAATTCGAATGTAGGTATGATTGGTGCTGGCATGATGGATGAAGTATCCATGATGAACCTGCAGGAGATGATGAATGGTATGATGCCTAAAAAGGCTAAGAAAAGAAAAATTCCTGTATCAGAAGCTCGAAAAGTATTGTTAGAAGAGGAGGCTTCGAAACTAATCGATATGGATGAGGTAAAAGAACTGGCCATTCGGAAGGCGGAAGATGCAGGTATTATTTTTATCGATGAGATTGATAAAATCGCTTCGGGCTCCCGGAAGGGTGGAGGTGGACCCGATGTGAGCCGCGAAGGTGTTCAGCGCGATCTGCTGCCCATCGTGGAAGGGAGCACAGTAAACACGAAGTACGGTGTAATTAATACCGACCATGTTTTATTTGTGGCAGCGGGAGCTTTTCACATTAGCAAGCCATCCGATTTGATTCCGGAATTGCAAGGTCGTTTCCCCATTCGTGTTGAGCTGAGCAACCTAACCCATGAAGATTTTGTACGCATTTTAAAGGAACCAAAGAATGCACTTACCAAACAGTATCAGGCCCTATTTGAAGCGGAGGGTGTAACGGTTGAATTTACAGACGATGCCATTGAGGAGATCGCAAAGACCGCGTTTGACATCAATTCCGAAATTGAAAATATTGGCGCACGCAGACTTCATACGGTAATGAGCCGATTATTGAATGAGTTCCTTTTTGATGTTCCGGATAAAATAGGAGCCAACTCACACATTGGTATTAATGCCACCATGGTTAAGGAAAAGTTAAGTGGATTAATAAAAAATAAAGATTTAAGCGAGTATATTCTCTGATAAAAGGGTCAGACTGAAAACGAGATGAATTTATTATGTTTTTTTTGAGTAGGTGTTGCAAGATTAATTTAAAGGAGTAATTTCGCAGCCTTAAAACCAAAAAAAAATATGAAAATTAAATCCTTTTTACTTGCTGGTCTAATGATAATCATCGCCTCATCTTGTGGTGTAAATGATTTAGAAGAAAGACTAGACAAAATTGAAAACGCATTAGGTACAAATGAGCCTTTTACAGTTAATTTTAGTACAAAAAACAGTCAAGATTTAGATGTTATCGAGAAGGAAACCTTCTTATTTAAGTCAAAGGGCTACAATGATTATATGGAACTGTATTCTGATGGTACAATTTACGTGTATATCGAGCGCTTTTCTGATGTTGATTGGAATGAAGGCGGTTGGATAGAATTTACCTATGACCCATCAACCGAGGAAGTAACTAACACAAGGGCGGGAATGTATTTCTATAACTCTTTCGGAGACTGGAATAGCCGCTATTTTAGTGAAAGTAACTATACTGAAAACACGGTGGACCTTACTGTGAAAAGTATCAATTTCGAAACTGGCGCAATTGATGTATCAGTATCAGCCTCAACTACTGCTAACTCGAATAATAACCTGTATTCTGGCAAAGCAATGACTTGTACCTTTAAATTTAAGGGTAAGCTAGAGGCTTATGATTATTCGAGCAACAATAATCAATAGGTAAGGCATTTTTTCTATTGCAAAAGGCCGCACGAGTTGCGGCCTTTTGGTTTTTAAACCTAGCTTGTATTCATGAAGTGGTTTTTTGTATTTCTGCTGGTAGTCACCACCCGTTTAATATCGGCACAACCCGCTGTTGATTCCCTTCGAGCATTTTATATTCAGGAGTATCCGCATGATTTTTTTATTTGGCCTGTTTTAAAGTATCGGTCTCTTTCTTTCGAGGCTCGCGACAGGAGCGATGACAATAAAAAAATTTCATTCAAGCCTAATAACACTTCCTCCTTTGGGATAGGGTTTTACCTTTTTGAAGTTGGATTTGAAATTGCGTTTGCCGTACCGTTGGGTGAGCAACAAAAGCGAATTTATGGAGAATCGGATGCACGAGACCTACAAATAAATGTTCTTACAAAATCGTGGGGTATTGATGTGTATAACCAAAAGTATGCTGGTTTTTATAAGGATGATGCGCGTGTAAAAATTCCGAAGAACACTCCTTACCCGAAGCGTCCTGATATTTCCACTCGCAATTTTGGCGTTTCAGGGTTCTATGTATTGAAGCATCGGGAATTTTCGTTACGATCTTCTTACAACTATGCCGAGCGTCAATTGAAACGAAGGGGATCATTTATTTTGTACGGTACTATAAATTCTTTCAAGGCAAGTGCTGACTCTGCGATGATTTCACCAACCAGTCGAAAAGGTTTTGGAGAAGGTGCCGATTTTGAAGATTTGCAGTACACAACATTAAGTATTGCCCCGGGGTATTCTTACAATTTTATTCTAAAGAAATTTTTTGTTAACGGAACACTCACGGTTGGTCCGGCACATCAGTGGGTACAATATCAGGAGGAAGTAGGAACCAGGCACTATGATGTTAGCTTTAATGCAACCTACTCGCTTCGGCTGGCGATAGGGTATAATAGCGATCGTGTGTTTGGCGGAGTTGGGTTGGTGCTGCAGGCGCGTGCGGTGGAATTTGAAGATATTCATTTTGAAAACTCAAGTAATACACTGAAAATATTAGTCGGATACAGATTTAAAGAAAGAGGCGTGCTACAGAAACGTGTTTGGGATTTTATTCCGTTTTTAAAGGGCTCTTAATACAGCCTCGTTGTTTTCGAGGAATGACGAAGCAAACACTCTGGCACAAGTGGACGCTTGCGCTATGGAGTCCATATAGATTGTAATTTAACTGTCAGTCTTTTTCTTCGGGTAGTCGAAAAAAGCAACTTCCCCTTTTCCCCAATCAGTATCCTCCCACGAATTAACGTTGAGCGTGCAAGCTACAATCCCACAGGTAGGTATGTTATCGATGTTGGTATTGGTCAATCTATTCACAAAATCTGTAAGTCCGGGGTTGTGCCCGAATATTAAAACGGTATCGTGCTTAGCGTTGATGGTTTTAACAACTCGTAAAATACTTTCGTCTTCAGCATGGTAAAGGTCACGGTATGTTTTTATTTTTTCTTTTGCGTAGTTAAGAATTGCTCCTATTTTCTCACTCGTATCCAACGCTCGTTTTGCAGTACTGGAAATAAGCAGGTCGGGAACAACCCGCCTTTCTTTCAACCGTTTTCCCATATAGGGGGCATCGTGATTACCTCGCTCATTTAGTGGCCGATTAATATCTGCCACCGAAATATCGTCCCAACTAGATTTGGCATGCCTGATAACGTATATCGTTTTCATCTCTATGAAATTAGTAAATAGAAACTCAATAAGTATTATCTTGGCGATGAATGGGTAAGAAAAGATCAAAGAAATTTAAAAAGGTAAGGCGAACGATTCGGTATCGTGCTATCTATGCGGCCATTTTTGTTATGATCTTTTTTTCTAACCTGATGCCTCGTAAACTATGGCTTAAGCTCTGTGGCGCGTTAGGGTCACTCACCTATTACGTTGCTTCGCATTCTAGTAAACTAGCGCTTCGTCACCTTACGCTGGTTTATAAATCTGAGAAGAGCCCCGGGGAGATCAAAAGATTAGCGAAAGATGTTTTTCGAATGTTGGGAATGAATGCCGGGGATTTAATTCGTGGCTATCGCATTGGGCACTATGAGGATTTTAAAAAGATTCGTGTTGTCAATGGCATCGAACATGTAGAGGCTGCCCATGCGAAGGGGAAAGGCGTAATGTTTTTAGTATCCCACATGGGTGCTTTCGAGTTTACAGCAACTGAACTTTCATTTCGAGGATATAAGCCGCTCATCATCGGCACACCCGTGAAAGATAAAAAGCTCAACGATTTGTTGTGGGCACAGCGAATAAAATTAGGCGCTACTGCGGTAGAGCGTGGCAAGGATACGTTAAAAGTAATTAAGAATTTAAAGGCAGGCGGTACTATGATCATCCTTATAGATCAGGATACAAAAGTGAAGAGCCGATTTGTTAATTTCTTTGGTATTCCATGTTCAACACCGGTTGGTGCTGCGGTGATTGCTATGAAAACAGGAGCGGCTGTTATTCCCATGATCATTCATTTGCGTGAAGATCTACTACAGGAGATTAACTGTTATCCTGAAATCCCAATGACTGTAACAGGAAATGACGAGGAGGATATGATTGCTAATACGCAAAAAATGAGTGATGCCACCGAAGATGAAATTCGAAAGCACCCATCCCAATGGGTGTGGATGCACGAGCGTTGGAAGACAAAGCCAGGGGAGGAGATTCGCTAGCAATAATTGTCTGCACTATGATTCATAGTGCAGACAGCTTACTTCACTAATTTCTTATATCTAATCCTATGCGGCTGGTCATCACCTAATCGTTTCTTCTTATTCTCCTCGTATTCACTGAAGCTTCCTTCAAACCAAAATACTTGAGAGTCGCCCTCGAAAGCAAGAATGTGTGTACAGACTCTGTCTAAAAACCAGCGATCGTGTGAGATAATTACTGCGCAACCTGCAAAATTTTCCAAGCCTTCTTCCAAGGCGCGCAGTGTATTTATATCAAGGTCATTTGTAGGTTCATCCAATAGTAAAAGATTGCCACCTTGTTTTAAGGCGATAGCAAGATGTGCGCGGTTTCGCATACCTCCTGAAAGTTCCTTTACTTTCTTTTGCTGATCATTACCACTAAAATTGAACTTGCTTACATAAGCCCGTGAGTTCATTTCCTTTCCCCCAATAAGAATCAACTCATTTCCGCCTGTAATGGCTTGCCAAACCGAGTCTTCAGGCTTCAAGTCATCGTGTTCTTGATCTACATAAGCGATCTGTACAGTTTCTCCTACTGAAAATGTTCCCGCATCGGGTTTTTCTTTTCCGGTAATCATTTTAAAAAGCGTTGTTTTACCAGCACCGTTTGGTCCGATAATTCCAACAATGCCCGCAGGGGGAAGACTGAAATTTAAATTTTCGTATAACAACTTATCGCCATAGCCTTTTGCTACTCCGGTTGCTTCAATTACTTTATTTCCTAAGCGTGGCCCGGGCGGAATATATAATTCCAGTTTATCTTCTTTCTCGCGTCCTTCTTGGCCTAATAATTTTTCGTAGGCACTCAAGCGCGCTTTTCCTTTGGCTTGCCTTCCTTTCGGATTCATACGCACCCACTCAAGTTCGCGCACCAAAGCCTTCTGTCGTTTTGATTCTGTTTTTTCTTCCTGGATTAATCGCTTCTGTTTTTGATCAAGCCATGAAGAATAATTTCCTTTCCAGGGAATACCTTCTCCACGATCCAATTCAAGAATCCAACCTGCTACGTTATCGAGGAAGTAGCGATCGTGCGTTACTGCAATTACGGTTCCCTTATATTGCTTTAAGTGTTGTTCCAGCCAATCAACCGACTCTGCATCTAAGTGGTTGGTAGGTTCATCTAGCAGCAGTACATCGGGTTCCTGAAGCAGAAGACGACAAAGTGCCACACGTCTTTTTTCTCCACCCGATAGGTACTCAATTTTTGCATCGGATGGAGGGCACCGTAATGCATCCATGGCGCGCTCTAATTTATTGTCAAGTTCCCACGCATTTAAGGCGTCCAGCTTCTCTTGTATTTGCCCTTGCTTGGTAATAAGCTTATCCATGGCATCCGGACTTAATTCAGGGTCAGCAAACTTTTCATTGATGGCTTCAAACTCTTTCAGTAGAGCAACAACATCCGCTACGCCCTCTTCTACAATTTCTTTTACTGTTTTTGTTTTATCGAGTTGAGGTTCTTGCTCCAGCAAGCCAACGGTAAAACTAAGATCCGATACAACTTCGCCTTGAAACTCTTTGTCGATACCTGCGATGATACGCAACAGGGAAGATTTCCCAGATCCATTCAACCCCAGTACGCCAATTTTGGCACCATAGAAGAAAGAGAGATAAATATTTTTAAGGACTTGCTTGCTTGGCGGGTAAATCTTGTTGACGCCCGTCATCGAGAAAATAATCTTTTCGTCAGCCATATTTTTTGTTCAAATGAGCCGCAAATATGGGTTTTTTAGTCCATAGTGCATAGTCTGCTAAAAGAAGGCTTCAGGTTACTTTTTTTCTTTTTTGACTATGGACGGCCAGCTATTGACTATGGGCTAATTAATTCTATTTTTGCGGGAAATTTATCAAGAGTAACGCTTATGTATTGGACACTCGAACTTGCCTCATATTTGGAAGACGCCCCTTGGCCGGCCACTAAAGATGAACTTATTGATTACTCAATCCGATCTGGCGCACCGTTGGAAGTTGTGGAGAATCTTCAGGAATTGGAGGACGATGGTCAGCCGTATGAGAGTATTGAAGAGATTTGGCCTGATTACCCTACCAAGGAAGATTTCTTCTTCAACGAAGACGAGTATTAGACATTAGATTTAAGACTTAGGATGAAAGCCGGTTTAGATCGGCTTTTTTTATTTCCGAGAATCTAAAATCTTATGTCTTACGTCTCGAATTAAGGAGAGCTTCGGCTATAATCAAGTCTTCGGGTGTGGTAATTTTTATATTCTCGTAGCTTCCCTCAAATAATGAAATTGTTTGGCCTGCGCGTTCGGCAACGCTCGCATCATCCGTTAAACTTGGGTCTTCCTTTATCTGGTATGCTTTTTTTATCAGGCTAACCTGAAAGGTTTGTGGCGTTTGAATCAGCCTGAAGCGCGAGCGATCCATTGCCTTTGTGTTGTCCTGATCCGTCATGCGAATGGATTCTTTTAACCGCACAGCAGCAACGGCTGATTGGTGCACGGCCGCTAATCGATAAGATGCCCCAATAATATCCTCACTAACTAGTGGACGAACTCCGTCATGGATTGCCACTAGACCATCGCCTTCAATTTTTTCAAGGCCATTTTTTACAGATTGGAAGCGTGTATCGCCACCCTTTTGAAGGATTAATTTTTTTGTGAAACTATGCTTTTTACAAAGTGAATCCCACGTTTCAAAGTCATCTTCGGGAAGTACCAGTATAACAATTATATTCTCTGAATAGCGAAAGAAAGCATTAATGGTATGCATTATAATTGGCAGATCATTCAATTCCAGGAATTGCTTTGCAAGTTTGCTTTTGATCCGGGTGCCTTTGCCACCGGCTACAATCAACGCATATTCTATAGAATGCATACTTTTACGAAAATACTATTTCTATGGTCATTCTTCGTTTTTTGGTATTATTCTTCAATGTGGCGATTGTTACATTTTTGATTTACAGAATGTTTGGCGTTGCAAAGCAGTCCATCCCTAAAACAAAAAAAACCGTGATTCTCGCAGCGGGTATTTTTTTGCTGATAGTTCCTTTCGCTTTTTTCTTTCGGATAATGACCCCGTCTCCGCTATATTTTATGATTTACCCTGTAGCGGTTTCGCTTTTTATTTACCTGATACGCGAAGAGTAGTTAACGGCTAGCGTATCAAGCAAAATCATTAACGGTTAACGGTAACTAGATAATTAACATAGCGTCACCGTATGTAAGGAACTTATACTTTTCCTTCTTGGCAACCTTGTATGCTTCCATCGTTAAATCAAATCCTCCAAAAGCTGCCGCCATCATCATTAATGTTGATTCAGGCATGTGGAAGTTGGTAATCATGGCATTACAGATTTTGAATTCGTATGGCGGAAAAATGAACTTGTCTGTCCAGCCGTCTTTTACTTTCAAACGATTCCCTGCCGAAACTGCCGATTCAAGCGAGCGCATGGAAGTAGTACCAATGGCACACACCCTGTTTTTATTATCGAGTGCTGTATTCACTTTTTCTACAACCTCAGCACCTACAATAAAATTTTCAGAATCCATTTTATGCTTGGTCAGATCCTCGACATCTACCTGGCGGAATGTTCCCAACCCTATGTGAAGAGTAATAAAACCCATATCAACACCTTTAATCTGCAGGCGTTTCAAGAGTTGTTTTGTAAAGTGTAGCCCAGCTGTTGGAGCAGAAACTGCTCCTTTATTTTTTGCGTAGATAGTTTGAAACCTTTCCTTGTCTTCGGGTTCAATTTTTCTTTTGATATATTTAGGAAGGGGCGTTTCGCCCAAAGTTTCAATTACCTTATCAAAAGCATCGGCATCGCCATCAAAAAGAAAGCGAATGGTTCTTCCACGAGACGTGGTATTGTCAATCACTTCGGCTACCAGGTCGCCATTACCAAAATACAGTTTATTGCCAACACGGATTTTACGGGCAGGGTCTACCAATACATCCCACAGATGCATTTCAGCATTTAATTCACGAAGAAGAAATACCTCAATTTTGGCTCCTGTCTTCTCTTTTCTACCATATAATCTTGCCGGAAAAACCATGGTATCATTTCCTACCAGTACATCGCCTTCACCAAAGTAATTGACAATGTCCTTGAAAACTTTATGTTCAATTTTACCGGAATCTTTATGAATCACCATTAAACGCGATTCATCACGATTTTCAGCTGGCCGTAAGGCAATAAGGTTGTTAGGGAGTTCGAACTTAAATTCTGATAGCTTCATATTTTATACGCAGAGTATGCCCAATGAACGAAATTTTTAAGGTTGCAAAAGTAATCCAATAGTTGGTATTTAGGAAGTTACCTCACCGATTTTAGTATGTGTAACAAATTACACTTGTTTTAAGTCTAAATTCAGTAATTAAAGCCTAAACAGGTCGACTAACAAAATAATATTAACTCCGTATAACCCTGGTAATGCATACGCTACGACAAGTTTTTGAAAGTTTTAGGTTTGCCGGAAGGGCACTAAAATCGAATTTATTAAGAACCATCCTTTCCCTTTTGGGTGTTACCATTGGCATTTTTGCCATCATTTCTGTACTCACTATTGTTGATTCCCTCGAGAAGAATATCAAGGACAGTCTTAACTTTTTGGGTAGTAGTGTAATTTATGTTGAGAAATGGCCCTTTAATACCGATCCTGATTTTGCCTGGTGGGAATATTTAAAAAGACCGCATGCGTCCTATAATGAATACAAATTTTTACAAGCCAATCTTAAGAATGTAAGCGGCATCGCCATTTTTGCAGGTAGAGGAAACCAGCTTATTAAGCGTAATAGTAATAGTGTTGGGCAGGTACGATTAGTGGGTGGAAGCGATGGCTACAATGTAATTTTTGAAATTAATGTTGAGAAAGGCCGCTATTTTATTCCGGAAGAAATTGAAGGAGGCCGAAGTGTAGCCATTATTGGATTTGAGGTGGCCAATGCGTTGTTCCCCAATGATGAAGATCCTATTGGAAAGTCTGTAAAAATAAAGAATCTGAAGTATACAGTGATTGGCGTCACCAAAAAAGAAGGTCAGAGTTTCATGGGCTTCACCAGCAACGACTATGTAACGATTATTCCATACAACAACTTCCGAAGATTGTATCAAACGGGTACAGGGGTTTACTATGAATCTCCCCCTTCACGCATTGGATTAAAGGGTTTTGACTATGATGTTGGATTGGTGGAGCTGGAAAATGAAGCCCGTGGAATGTTACGTACCCGCAGGGGGTTACGGCCCACGGATAAGGACACCTTTGTAATGAACCGCCCCGAGGCGCTTGCCAATGCAATCAGTGGCGTGTTTGATATTGTGGGAATGGCCGGCTGGGTAATTGGTGGTTTTTCGATTTTAGTGGGTGGCTTCGGAATTGCAAATATTATGTTTGTTTCTGTGAAAGAACGTACCGGCATTATTGGTTTACAAAAGTCGCTTGGAGCAAAAAACTATTTCATCCTTTTTCAGTTTCTGTTTGAAGCGATTTTTCTCAGTTTAATTGGAGGGTTAGGGGGCTTATTTTTTGTTTACCTCATCACCTTTATACCCATGGGAGATTTAGTGGTTGTACTATCCGTTAAAAATATTGTGCTCGGGTTAACAGTGTCCAGTATTATTGGGTTGGTATCGGGGATTATCCCTGCAGCCATGGCGGCACGACTTGACCCTGTTGCGGCTATCCGGGCAAATTAACTATGTACACTATACGGCAAATCTTTGAAAGTTTTCGTTTTGCTGGTCGGGCGCTAAAATCAAATTTACTTCGTACGATACTATCTCTATTAGGTGTGACGATCGGCATTTTTGCCATTATTAGCGTACTTACCTTGGTTGATTCGCTCGAGAAGAATATCAAAGACAGTCTGAATTTTATTGGATCAAGTGTAATTTATGTAGAGAAATGGCCGTGGCTTGCCGATAATGATGGACAGTATAAATGGTGGGAATTTTTACGCAGACCTACTCCCTCTTATGCAGAGTATAAGCTATTCCGTGATAACCTTAATCACTGTAGTAATCTTACAATCTTAGCCGAGAAAAATAACTCGCTGATAAAGCGCAATAATAATAGTATTGGTCAGGTGCGATTGGTGGGAGGAAGTGAAGGTTATGATAAGATTTTTGAAGTACCTGTGGAGAATGGAAGATTCTTTACCGTTGAAGAACTTGGTAGTGGTAGGAATGTAGCTGTGATTGGATATGAAGTTGCCAACGGATTATTTAAGAGTGGTGAAGATGTTATGGGAAAACCCATCAAAATTAAAAACATGGTGTTTAATGTGGTTGGGGTCGTGAAAAAAGAAGGGGCCGGTTTTTTAGGAAATACTTCCAATGACTTTGCGGTGATTGTGCCATACAATGCATTTCGAAAATTGTATCAAACGGGTACAGGACGTTGGAATGAGCTGGAGTCTTCTATTGGAGTGAAAGGCTTTGATAGCGATGTTGGCCTTATAGAGCTTGAAAATGAGATTAAGGGAATGCTACGTGGTAAGCGAGGTGTTCGGCCAAAGGAGAAGGATAATTTTGCCGTGAATCGCCCAGAAGCTTTTATGAAAGTGATTAGCGGTGTGTTTGATGTTGTAGGCGTTGCCGGTTGGGTCATTGGTGGATTTTCGATGTTGGTTGGCGGTTTTGGAATTGCCAACATCATGTTTGTTTCTGTAAAAGAACGAACGTCTATTATAGGATTGCAGAAATCAATAGGGGCAAAAAATTATTTTATACTTTTTCAGTTTTTATTTGAGGCAATCTTTTTGAGTTTGATTGGTGGCTTGGTAGGATTGTTTCTCGTATACCTTATTACATTCATTCCATTTGGTAGTCTGGTCGTGACACTGTCAATAAAAAATATTGTTCTTGGACTGGGAGTCTCCAGCATCATTGGATTAGTATCGGGGATTATCCCTGCAGCCATGGCGGCACGAATGGATCCGGTAACTGCAATCAGAGCAAATTGATTTTAGGAGTTGCGAAGATAGGAGTTGAGAAACTTACTCCTCAACTCCTTCAACCTCATATTCTAATTAAGCTTTTTCTTCCACAGCTTTCTTACTGTCTAGCTTCTTTCCGTCTAGTGCTTTTTTGGCTTCCGGATTCGCTAAAATTTCCTTGATTTTCTTTTCCAGTTCCTCCATCAGTTCCGGATTATCTTCAATCAATTGCTTCACGGCATCGCGGCCCTGTCCAAGTTTATTGCCACTGTATGAGAACCATGATCCGGCTTTTTGAATCACATTTAGTTCAACACCAATGTCAACGATTTCTCCTGATTTTGAAATTCCTCTTCCGTACATGATGTCAAACTCAACTACTTTAAACGGAGGTGCAACTTTGTTCTTCACCACTTTTACTTTCACCCGGTTACCGGTAATATTATCGGCATCTTCTTTAATTTGTCCAATCCTTCGGATGTCCAACCGAACAGAAGCATAAAACTTCAGAGCATTTCCACCGGTTGTGGTTTCGGGGTTGCCGAACATCACACCAATTTTTTCACGCAGCTGGTTAATAAAGATACACGAGCAACCGGTTTTACTAATGGTACCAGTAAGTTTACGCAACGCTTGCGACATCAAACGTGCATGTAAGCCCATTTTGCTGTCGCCCATTTCACCTTCGAGTTCACTTTTCGGAACAAGCGCAGCTACGGAGTCAATTACAATGATATCAATCGCGCCAGAACGGATCAGATGATCGGCAATTTCCAGTGCCTGTTCACCGTTGTCGGGTTGTGAGATTAAAAGATTCTCTGTGTCAATCCCCAATTTCTCCGCATACGCTTTATCAAAAGCATGTTCGGCATCAATAAAAGCAGCAAGCCCGCCCTTCTTTTGTGCTTCTGCTATCATGTGCAACGTCAATGTAGTTTTACCAGACGATTCCGGCCCATAAATTTCTGTAACTCTTCCGCGTGGAATGCCGCCTATACCCAAGGCAATGTCCAATCCAAGAGATCCCGTTGAAATTGCTGGAACATCCATCACCTTCTCGTCACTTAACTTCATCACGGTTCCTTTTCCGTATGTCTTCTCCAACTTATCCAGCGTCAGTTGAAGTGCTTTTAATTTTTCTTTCGCGTCACTCATAATTATTCGTAGTTGATTGTAGTTCGTCTTTAATAACAGGATCAAAGTAATGCATCGTTTGGCAGAATAAAAAACAAATACAAAATGTGTGACAGAGGTTGTCAGTATCGTTGTAGAGCATGACCGGATGGTCTATATTGCATGATTCATATGAAAAGGGCACTATTCATACTATTTTTAGCTGTTTCCTTTACGGGATATTCACAACTTAACAATCAGGCGTTTGAACAGCGCTTACTAGTTGTGGATTCTGACTCGGGCAAGTTGTTTCTCGGGATCAATTTTCTGGGATTTGGAAAGAATAATGAGTATTTCGACACTACCGAAGATGGCTACACCCTTTTTGGGTATCAGTTAAATCCATACCTATCCTACAATATCGCGAAGAATGTTCGGTTGGATGCCGGAGTCTATGCACAGAAGGATTTCGGTAACGATGAATATACGGATGTAATGCCAACCCTATCGTTAAAAATAACGAACCGAAATTTCAATTTCATTTTTGGTACGCTGGAAGGAAGCCTCCATCACCGAATGATTGAACCCTTGTATGATTTTGAGCGTGTGCTGAATAATCGACTTGAAAATGGTATTCAAGTGCTGTGGATGAAAGGCGATTTCTTTCTAGATGCATGGGTGGATTGGCAAAACATGATTTATTTTAATGATACGGAGCCTGAACGATTTGTGGGTGGTGTTTCTTTTAACAAAACCATATTCCGCTCAGGCGGATTTCACATTGATCTTCCAATTCAACTCGTAGGATCGCACCAGGGTGGGCAAATTGACACAGTAAATAACCCAGTTATTACTCAGTACAACGGTGCGATTGGATTAACAATCGAGTCGGAGTCGGCTGGTTTTGTTAGTTCATGGGGTATTAAATCATACGTTGCTGGTTTCAGTACTTCATCTAATGAGTTTGCATATGAAGATGGTAACGGAATTTTTATCAATCCATACGTTACTACAAAAATCGGTTTAACCGTGATGGGAAGTTATTGGAAGGGTAATGAGTTTTTAACCATTCATGGTAATCAATTGTATCCATCCGTTACAGACAATTATCCGACCCGAATCGATGAAGTGCGTGAGTTTTTTATGCTACGCTTTTTATACGATGTAAAACTAGCCGATGGATTAATGCTGACAGCACGTGCAGAACCTTTCTATGATACCTATGCCGAAGCACTTGAATACTCTTTTGGGTTATACCTCAATTTTTCAGATCGATTCTTTTTATTGAATGCAAAGAAGAGCAGGTAAAATCTTTAAGCGAGTACTGCTCGCATTGTTGATCATTCTCACCATTCTAGTTATTGTGTACTGGGACCTGGTGAGTTACGGCCTAGGTCAGGGGAAAGGTCAGTTCACGATTATCTGGAATGCACGGCCAGTGGAGGAAGTTTTAAAGGATCAATCATTTCCGGATTCACTTAAATCTAAACTGCATCTCATTGAGAAGGTACGAGCGTATGCTATTGATTCACTCGGACTAAAGGATACTGAAAATTATAAAACGATTTACGATCAGAAAAGCGAAGAGATCATGTGGGTTGTTACTGCGTGTGAACAATTTCAACTCAAACCCAAGCAATGGAAGTTTCCGATTTTAGGTGCTGTTCCGTACAAGGGATTTTTCAGTAAAGAGAAAGCAATTGCCTTGCGCAATATACTTGAGAAAGAGGGATGGGATACCAGCATTCGCAATCCAGGTGGCTGGTCAACACTCGGTTGGTTTACCGATCCGATCTTAAGTAACATGTTGCAGCGCACCGAGGGTGATCTCGCAAATCTTATCATACATGAAATGGTGCATGCCACTATTTTTGTTAAAGACAGTTTAGAATTTAATGAAAATTTGGCCACGTTCATTGGCGATCGGGGTGCCGAGCAATTTTTAATTGCCGAATATGGGATTAAGTCAACGGAATACAAGTTATACGTAAACGATGATCAAGACTTTACCAAATATTCCGAGCACATGCTTCGCGGTTCCGAAATGCTCGATAGTTTGTATCATACCATGCTGGTGGAAACTCCGTTGGATGAGAAGAAGAAAATAAAGGAGATGGCAATCAGGAAAATCGTGCTGTTATTAGATACGCTTAGCCTTACGATTAATCAAAAACCATCGGATCGGTTTAAGGAAAGACTTCCGAATAACACCTATTTCATGAACATGAAACGGTATCAATCCAAACAGTATATTTTTTGGAATGAGCTACGAAACGGTTTCCGTGGAGATCTTAAAAAATACATTCACTATTTGAGCGAAAAACATCCTTTTCTGTAGGAAACCTGTTCCGATTAAGGAATTGTTAACAATGGGCTAGTAGATAAGAATGCCCTCATTTCTGGCTACCTTTGTGTAAAATTTATAGACTATGGCAACTAAGGCCGTTCACAAAGTATTAGTGGTTGATGATGAAGAACCGATTCAGGAACTTCTGAAATATAATCTGGAGAAAGATGGGTACGATGTGAAAACAGCGGGTGATGGTTTTAAGGCAGTTGATATCGCAAAGAAATTTCATCCCGATCTTGTGTTGTTGGATATCATGATGCCCAAGATGGATGGCGTAGAAACATGTCGTTTGTTGCGCGAGATACCCGAACTTCAAAAGACGTTTATTGTTTTCCTAACGGCCCGGGCCGAAGAGTATTCGGAAGTAGCAGCGTTTGATGTGGGTGCTGATGATTATATCAACAAACCTATTAAGCCACGCGCGTTGATGAGTCGAATTAGCGCACTATTCAGGAGAGACTTTAAGAAAACAAATCCTTCCAGTACCATTACTACTGGCGATCTCACCATAGATCGTACAAGCTATACCATCAAAATTCAGAACCGCGAAATTAACCTTCCGAAAAAGGAATTTGAATTACTCTTCTTCCTTGCCCAAAATCCCAATAAGGTTTTTAGTCGTGAAGATCTGCTGCTCAACATCTGGGGATCGGATGTATATGTTCTAGCACGCACCGTGGACGTTCACATCCGTAAAGTGCGTGAGAAAATTGGTGAAGATTACATCAGCACCGTGAAAGGGGTAGGGTATAAATTCAGCCTCAGTTAAATTCGTCAATTCGTTGATTCAATAATCGGATTTCATTCAGTCATTCAATTCCTTAGTTTTGCTAGGACAACCGACTTTAACGAATCATCGAATTACCATGATTTACAGTTCACGGGTACTAGCATTTCTTATTGCCCTGTGTATTTCGCTCATTACAACAGCATTTTTAGCGCTATTTGAAAGGGTAGCTGTTAGCACGCTTGTATTCGTTTCCGCTAGCTCCTTTTTGGTTTCATTTATCCTAGTTTTTATTGTTCTTGAATTCTTAATCTTTCGTGAGATTAACAGGATTTACAGACTCATTGAAAAACTCAAGCGGAAAAGACAGCCCACCATATCCAGTAAAAAGAAGTTGGGTAAGATGAGTCCCGTTGAAAAAATTAACGAAGAAATACTCCAGCTCAATCAGCTCAAACAAAAGGAAATAGATGAACTGAAAAAGCTGGAAGCTTTCCGGAAAGAGTTTATTGCTGATATATCGCATGAATTGAAGACTCCGATTTTTGCTGCGCAAGGATTTGTTCATACGTTGTTAGATGGTGCGGTAAACGATAGAGCTGTACGGGGTAAATTTTTAAGGAAGGCTGCGAAGAGTCTCGATGGTTTAGATGCTTTGGTGCAGGACTTGCTCACCCTATCGCACATTGAGACGGGTCAGATTAAAATGCATTTCGAAAAATTTGATTTATATGAACTTACCGAGGAGATAATAGAGCAATTGGAGGATAAAGCTGAAAAGCGAAACATCCGATTGCAAATAGAAGGTCATTTGCAAAAGGTAATGGTGTATGCAGATAGTCAACGAATTTCACAGGTGATGACCAACCTAGTTTCAAACGCAATCAAACACTCATTTGAGGGTGGTCAGGTTATGGTGAGCTTTGATGAGTCAAAAAAGTTGGTCAATGTAACAGTTAAAGATTTTGGAGAAGGCATTCCGGCTGAACATCAAGCTAGAATTTTTGAACGCTTTTACCGCGTTGATAAAAGTCGCAGTCGTGAAAAGGGTGGCACAGGCCTTGGACTTTCCATTGTTAAGCACATTCTTGAAAACCATGGAACTAAAGCTGAGGTTGAGAGTGCACCCGGAAAGGGATCCAGCTTTAGTTTCAAACTTCCCCCCTCAAAACCTGAGAGTCATTCGGAGGGAGTAGATTCTTAACTTGCCTTATCTACAGTTCATTTCGAAGGAGTAACGAGCCTTCATTTAAATAGACCGAACGAAACACGACTGAGAAATCCCCCAAGGATAAAGGGACTTCTCACTTCCCATATTCCATCGCGCATTCTCCTTTCGAAGTGACGTTTTGTTTACTTTACATGAGATCAGGCGTCTGCGGTACCGACTGAATTTAATCCTTACTTTTGCCAACTCATTAATTGAAACCATTGAAGTCACCTAGAATAAAGATTGAAGATTTGATCCTGTGGGAGGATGATGATTATTTCGTATTGAATAAGCCGCCTTTTGTTTCAACCCTTCAGGATCGGGCCGATCCAATTAACCTGTTGGGGCTAGCGAAGCAGTATTCGGATGATGCCCAAGCTTGCCATCGGTTGGATAAAGAGACATCGGGTGCCATTGCCTTTGCCAAAAACCCAGAAGCCTATCGTCACCTGAGTATGCAATTCGAAAACCGGCAGGTTGATAAAGTCTACCACGCTGTAGCCGATGGTATCCAGAATTTTAAAGACGAGCTTGTGGACGCCCCAATATTAAAGCAGGATGACGGTATTGCCAAAATCAGTAAACGGGAAGGGAAGCCTGCCCAAACGTATTTTACTTCTTTAAGGTCGTATCGGTTTCATACTCTAATAGAGTGCCACCCCGTAACGGGTCGCATGCACCAAATCAGAGTTCACCTAGCATTTTTAAAGGCTCCAATCACAGGAGATGAGCAATATGGAGGGAAACCGTTTTTTCTTTCCAGTGTTAAAAGAGGGTTTAACCTGAAAAAGGAGACAGAAGAACAGCCTTTAATCAATAGAATGGCACTTCACGCTTATGCGCTGAAATTCACGAATTTAAAAGGCGAGAATATGGAAGTTGTGGCCCCATATCCTAAAGACATACAGGCCCTCATACGCCAATTAGAGCTGAATACTTAGGCTCAAAAGTTCGTTCTCCTTTGGATTTATAGCATTAACCGATTACTTTTGTGTCCCTTTTTGAAAGGAAGGGAGAATTTTATTGACTATTAACTGAAAAAACGTGGATCATTTAAGTTATAAGACCGCTCACGCCAACAAGGCTTCTGTGGAGAAAAACTGGGTAATTGTGGATGCTAAAGACCAAGTATTAGGCCGTATCGCCAGCGAGGTTGCCAAAATTATTCGCGGCAAGCACAAAACCAGCTACACACCAAACGTAGATTGTGGCGATCATGTAATCGTAATCAATGCCGAGAAGGTAAAGATGACCGGTAGAAAGTGGACAGATCGTGTTCTGTACACACACTCTGGTTTTCCAGGCGGCCAGCGTGAGCATACGCCTATTGGAATTCGCGAGAAACACCCTGAAAGACTGGTAGAGCATGCTGTAAAAGGTATGTTGCCAAAAAACAGACTGGGTAGTGAATTGTATAGAAGTCTGCATGTATATGTTGGAACAGAACATCCGCATGAGGCACAACAACCGAAGGAACTAAAGTTTAAACTATAATTAATTAATGGAAATTATCAACGCAACGGGTAGAAGGAAAACTTCAGTAGCCAGAGTTTACGTAACTCCGGGGAAAGGTGACATTCGAGTAAACGCCCGTGATCTCAAGGAATACTTCCTATCTGAGATTCACCAAACATTGGTTAAGCAGCCTCTTGTGGCGCTTAAAGCCGAGACACAGTATGATGTAACAGTTAACGTTGAAGGTGGTGGGATTAAAGGTCAGGCCGAAGCAGTTCGGTTAGGTATCTCCCGTGCGCTGGTTCAATTCAACGCTGAGAACAAACCTGTTTTGCGCAAAGAAGGTTTCATGACACGCGACTCTCGCATGGTTGAACGTAAGAAACCAGGTAGAAGAAAGGCGAGAAGGAAGTTCCAGTTCAGTAAACGTTAATTCAAAACTCGAAATCGAAATGGCTAAAACATTAACATATCAGGATTTGCTGGAGGCAGGTGTACATTTTGGACACCTTACCCGTAAATGGAACCCCAAGATGTCGGAGTACATCTTCATGGAGAATAACGGTATCCATCTTATTGATTTAAATAAAACACTTGCTTGCATC
The DNA here is from genome assembly GCA_031395485.1 of Cyclobacteriaceae bacterium. Lineage (GTDB taxonomy): Bacteria > Bacteroidota > Bacteroidia > Cytophagales > Cyclobacteriaceae > UBA2336. The sequence continues at coordinate 117,140 of JANNUS010000004.1, forward strand.
GATGAGGCATCTTTTGCGATGAAGAACATTGTACGTTCAGGTCGCAAGATTATGTTCGTTGCAACAAAAAAACAGGCGAAAGACATCGTTTGCGATGAAGCGAAACGTTTGAACATGCCGTACGTAACCGAGCGTTGGTTAGGTGGTATGCTTACAAACTTTGCTACTATTCGTAAGTCGTTGAAGAAACTTTCTCAAATCGACAAGATGATGAAGGATGAATCCTACTTAAATCTTGCTAAAAAAGAAAGATTGATGCTTACACGTGAGAAAGCGAAGTTGGAGAAACAATTGGGAGGTATCGTTGACCTGAACAGACTTCCAGCCGCATTGTTTATTATTGATGTTAAGCGCGAGCATATTGCGGTGGCAGAAGCACAGAAATTGAACATACCCGTATTCGCTATGGTGGATACAAACTCTGATCCTTCTGTTGTTGATTTCCCTATTCCGGCAAACGATGATGCGTTCAAATCGATATCATTGATTACGAAACATATTGGTGAAGTAATTGAAGAAGCGTTGAATGAACGTAAGAAAGACAAGGAAGAGGCAACGATGAAGAAGGATGAAGAAGAAAAGAAAAAAGTAGACGAAGCGGTAGCTTAACCTGCCGGTTGGTTAGTTAATTAGCCGATTAGCAAATTAATCATAGATAAAAGTAGGAACATCGGCATCACCGGTGTTCTTTCTTTTTAAAATCAAACCAAAAAAAATTATAATCTTAAATCTAAAATTGAAATGATTTCAGCAGCAGATGTAAACAAGTTAAGACAAATGACCGGTGCCGGTATGATGGACTGTAAGAAAGCCCTTACCGAAGCTGAAGGTGATTTTGAAAAAGCTATCGAAATACTTCGAAAGAAGGGGCAGAAAGTTTCTGCTTCCCGTTCTGACAGAGATGCAAAGGAAGGTTCTGTATTTGTAAAGAGCAGTGATGATAAAAAGGAAGCCGTATTGATCGCGTTAAATTGTGAAACGGATTTCGTAGGTAAGAATGAAGAATTCCAAAGCCTGGGTAAGTTGATTGCCGAGACAGCATTTGCGAGTAAGCCTGCAACCAAAGAGGCGCTTCTTGCAATTAGTGTTGGTGGTCTTACAATCCATGATAAAATTGTAGAGCTGATTGGTAAGATTGGTGAGAAGCTTGAAGTAAGCGAGTACATTCACATGAAAGGTGAAGCCGTTGTAGCCTATATCCACGCAGGTGCGAAATTAGGTGTATTGGTTTCGTTAAAAGGTGTTAACGGTAAAGACGTAACGGATGCTGGTAAAGATGTAGGGATGCAAATTGCCGCCATGAACCCGGTAGCTGTTGACGAATCTTCGGTTGATAAAACGGTGATTGCAAAAGAACTGGAGATTGCGAAAGCACTCATCCTGGCAGAAGGCAAACCTGAGAACATGGTGGAAAAAATTGCAGCAGGTAAGTTGAATAAGTTCTTCAAAGAAAGCACACTGTTGCCGCAAACATTTGTGAAAGACAACTCGAAAACTGTTGCTCAATACTTAGACAGTGTATCCAAAGGTTTGACTGTAGCTGAGTTCAAGCGTGTGGCGATTGGGTAATTCATTATTCATTAAAATATTGAAAAGGAGCTGTGAAGCTCCTTTTTTGTTTTCAACTCTTTAAACTCATTTTAGTCTTCAATGCCTCCAGCGAACAACAATAACGGGAGTTTATGTTGTTGTTGGGATGTTGGATAAAATATTTCAAGACAACAGTTTCTTCGGTACTTATTTTGCTGCCTGCCGAAAATGGTATTTCCTTTTCGATAAACGTATTTTCGTTAAAATCATCCTGTTGCTTTACCAGTACATTACGAATACCAATGGCAAGTTTGGTCTTTACACTGATGGTGTTGGAAATACCAAAAAGTACTTCCGGGCTTGTTTCGTTGCCGACATTAAAGATGTGATTTTCCTTTTCATCAAAAAGTTGATTCTCACAATGGATGTAAAGTATGCCATCCCGAATTTCAATTAAACTACTCTTATAGGGATGGCCCTCCGTCAGGGTTTCGGCATAAATTTGTCCACGTTGATCCATTCCAATAATGAAAGGTGCCTTCACTAACGTTTCGCTATTGTCGGACTTTTGGTAGTAGAGGTTGTAGCTTCCCAGGTAATAATTTTTTAATAAATCCTGCGGCCCACTTCTTCGGGTTACCCGTGTTGCAATGTTTCTGAAAATACCCGAGGATTCAATTTTTTTCCAATTATCCCACTCAGCAATTTCGATGTTAAGGAATACCAGCAACACATTAAGCTTGGTATTTTTAGCTTTCCCTCCATTCCAATAACTGTGTAATGTTTTGCTGCTAATCCAATTGAAGCTTCTTTTAATCCGATTGAGGTGCTCAATGAATGCTTCATCGCTTGAGAGTTTATTGTTGAATAAAATACTTTGAAGATGATCTTTTCCAATGATTAGTTTTTCAGTTATGAGGTTAGGGTTTTGCAGAGCATGTTGTGTGACCTTTTTATTAACTCGCCTAGCAATGAACTCAAACACGGTGCGATTGAATTTCTTCCAATCCAATCCCAGCCCACTCGTTAAGAGTTGCTCATTCAATTCTGGATTTGCCTCTATGGCTTCTTTTATTCGTTGTGGGATCATTGCTGTCAAATTACTTAAATCTGACTTTGATTTGACCGTCAGATCTGTATTTATAATTTTGGCAGTTTAAATGCCTGAAAAGCAATTTATTAAGTGTTAGTATGGTAAATATTTGACAGTTTTTTTGGCTGATTTGACCGATTTAGAATTGTATTTCGAATTCATTAGGGATAACCAAACATAATCTAACCCAATTCAAAAATCGCATGAGAAAATACTACTCTTTACTCGTAGCGCTTATAGTAACTCTGTCGGCAGCAGCACAGTCTGACAAAATTACGGTAAGCGGATCCGTAACTGATCAGTCGGACGGAAGTACACTTCCGGGTTTAAGCATAGTTGAAAAAGGTACGACTAATGGTATCACAACAGACAGTGATGGTCGCTACTCTTTAACGGTAGCCCAAAATGCAACCCTTGTATTTACCTATATTGGATACACCCCCCAAGAAGTTTCCGTTAATAATCGAACGAGCATTGATATAGCAATGATTGCCGATGCCACTCTTTTACAAGACGTAATTGTGGTTGGGTATGGCACACAAGAGAAAAGTCAAATTACAGGTGCAATAGCTTCGATAAATAATGAGGAGTTTAAGGATCAGCCAGTAACAAATTTAGCGTCATCTATTCAAGGACGAGTTTCGGGTCTAAACGTGACAACACCATCGGGTACACCCGGTGCGGGTTTGCTTATTAATATTCGTGGTAATAATAGTCCGCTGTATGTAGTTGACGGAATCCCCATGATTAGCCAAAGCAACTCCAGCCTATCTACTTCATTCGATACAGAAGGAAATGTAGTTGGAAGCGGCCAAAATGTGAGTTCTATTTCAGACATCAATCCAAATGATATAGAGTCAATGGAGATTCTGAAAGATGCTTCTGCAGCTTCTATTTACGGAGCGCGAGCGGCTAACGGTGTAATTCTGATTACGACAAAGCGGGGAAAAACAGGTAAGCCAACCATCAACTTTAATGCATATTATGGAGTGCAGTCTATTGCAAGGCCTATTGATTTTATGGGCAGTGAAGAATTTGTAGGCTTGGTAGAAGAAGCTAGGCAAAATGATCTTGATAAATACAATGCTGATCCACTTTACTTTGGTGCCGGTTTCGATCCAACTGTTCTCACTGATCCATTAGCAAATTTTGACCTATCAACTGGTGTTGACACTGATTGGCTTGATGAAGTAACACGATCTGCCGCTATTTCAAACTATGAGTTCTCATTGGGTGGTGGAACTGATAAGACAAAATACTATTCAAGTTTTAGCCTTTTCAATCAGGAAGGAATTATCATCGAAAATTATTATAAGCGATTGAACTATCGGTTAAATCTTGATCAGCAAGTAAACGATAAGTTAACGGTGGGTACCAGTGCTTTTGTATCCTATTCAAAAAACAGAAGAAGTTTTAATGATAATACGTACACCGGTATTATTACTAACATCGTTGGATCATCACCGTTGATGCCCGTGTATGATGCGAACGGTAATTATACAAGTTTTGAAGATTATCAGGCAAGTTGGCTTTCCGATAATCCGGTAAAGTCAGCGAAAGAGATACGTGCTATAACAACTTCAACAAGATTTTTGGGTACCGTGTTTGCCGAATATGCACTTGTATCAAATTTGAAATTAAGAAGTTCATTTTCTACGGATGTAACGTACACTACTGACAATCAATTTAAATCGCCCATTACTGCGGATGCTGAAGCTGTTGGTGGCGAAGCTTTTGAGGGAAACTACCGTAATACAACATGGCTAAATGAAAATATTTTAACCTACACCAAAGCAATGGGAGAAAATAATTTAACCTTATTAGGTGGATTTACGCTCCAGAAATCTGTTACAGATCGGAATAGCATTACTGGCCAAGGATTCCCAGCGGGTAGCCTGGAATTAATATCAAGTGCAGCAAATATTGTTAAAGCAACGGGTGATCAAACGTTATGGTCGCTCATGTCATTTCTGGGGCGTGTAAACTATTCTTTAAAGGATAAGTATTTGTTAACAGCCACCGTTCGTGCCGATGGATCGTCACGATTCTCGGCAGACAATCGCTTTGGATACTTCCCTTCCGCTTCTGTGGCTTGGAGGCTTTCACAAGAAGACTTCTTGCAAGACAATGAACTTATTTCTGACTTAAAATTGCGCTTAAGTTATGGTTTAACAGGCGATCAGGAAATTGGAGACTTTCAGAGCATTTCTTTTTATTCGCCTACACGGTATTATGGTTTTGCAGGCGTAAGGCTGCGCAACATAGCCGACCCTTCGCTTACATGGCAGGAAAATAAAATGTTGAATGTTGGTATCGACTACGAACTGCTTGCTGGCAAGATTAGCGGTTCATTCGAATTCTTTAAATCAAACAAGAGTAAATTATTAAGTCAGGACGCTATTCCCGGAACAACGGGTTTTCCTACAATAACACGCAACAGTGGCGAAATTGAAAATACAGGATTTGAATGGAGTGTTAATGCCAAAGTGATGGATCGGGGAGACTTCCAATGGAATTTAGGCTTTAATTTTACGACTGTTAATAATGAAATAAAGAACCTCACAAATGATGGTATCTTGGTTAGTGCATACAGTGACCTTGCTCCTACACATATTTTAAAGATCGGAGAATCTGTTAGTAGTTTTTGGGGCGTGAAATATTTAGGTGTTGATCCGGCCTCAGGTGACCCTATCTATCAGGATTTAGATGAAGATGGTGATGTAGACTCTGATGATTCTCAAATTATTGGGAAAGCATTTCCTGATGCCTTCGGAGGATTGACCAATACGTTTAAATACAAAAAGTTTGATCTCAGTATTTTCGCACGTTATTCATTTGGTAATGATGTGTATAATTTGATTCGCCCTATTTATGAATCCTTGGGTTATAGTAATGATGATGTATCTCTATTTTCTGTTTATGCTAACAATGCAACAACTGTGCGTGATCGGTGGAAGCAACCCGGTGATAAGACAGACTATCCAAGAGCATCGTTCATCAATGCTAATTTTTATGAGAACTCATCTCAATTTGTAGAAGACGGCTCGTTTGTACGAATTCAAAATGTAAATCTTGGTTATACGCTTTCCAGTTGGAAAATATTTAGCAGTGTTCGTGCGTATTTCGAAGTTCAGAATTTATATGTGTTCTCGAAGTATAAGGGTTTTGATCCTGAAGTAAGTTCAACAGGTGGTGCCAATGAATTTACAGCCGGTATTGATTACGGTGCGTACCCACAAGCAAGAACATTCCTGATCGGTTTTAATTTCAATTTTAAATAGGCAACACCATGAAAGCTAAAAAATATATAACTCCACTCATTTTCGCGCTCTTGTGTTTAACAACGGCCTGCGACTTTCTTGAATTGGAATCACCGAATGATATTAATGCTGATAACCTTTTTAAGGATGCTGCCAGCGCAGAAAACGCATTGATCGGTGTATACAGTTCGTTGCAATCACCCTCTTACTATGGTGGTGGTTATCTTTTAATTGGTGAACCGCTTAGTGGCAATTCTGCAACCGGAGGATTTGACAATAGCAATATCGATGAATTAGGAGCGCAAGAAGTGACTTCGTCCAATATTATTGTCGAAGAAATGTGGTATGGCATTTACAATACAATTGCCAACGCTAACCGTTTAATTGAAGGGCTTGCAACTATTGATGACCCCGCTTTTGATCCAGATCGCAAAAATGATATTGAAGGTCAGGCACGCGCCATCCGTGCTATGGCACACTTTGATTTACTGCGGTTCTTCGGAGAACATTGGGACAATGCTTCTTCATTTGGAATTCCGGTGATAAGTACTGTTCAAAAAATTGGAGACATCGCACCGCGAAGCACAGTAGCACAAACGTATACTTTTATTTTAGGTGAATTAAACGCAGCGTTGGCTTTAGTGAATCAGGTTGACCGCGATCCGGCATTTGTAAACTCAGGAACAGTCCACGCAATGCTTGCAAGGGTTTACCTGTACAATAAAGATTACCCAAATGCTATACTTCATGCTGATGAGACCGCTTCTGAGGGATCGTATATTTTATTGGATGACGTTGATTACGCAAGTATTTTCAATGACCGTCAAACATCAGAATCAATTTTTGAGTTGGCGTTCGATTCGCAAAACAGAAGTCGCTATAACGGGCTTACGTATGCTCGCCCAGATGCGCTGAATACAGAAGTAAACTTTCTGGCAGCAGAATCACTTTCCGATTTTTTTATAGGCCGACCAGGGGATGTTCGTGCTGACCTTGCAGATTTTGATCCGGGTAATAACGACACATCCATCCAGCCAAACGGAAGATCACAAAAATACAGAGGGGAGTCAGATGAAGATAGCCCTGCTTATATTTTTCGATTTGCTGAAATATTTTTGATCCGTGCAGAAGCGCTTGGTTACTCAGCGGCAGGCTTAGCTGATTTAAATACTATTCGCAATATGCGTGGTCTCGGTTCGATTGATCCGGGAGCAGGAGGTTTTTTAAATGCGATTTTAGATGAGCGCAGAGCAGAATTTAATTTCGAAGGACATTACTACTTTGATCTTGCACGCGTAGAAGAAATAAAACCGGGTGGTTTGTTAGACCTTGAAGCTTTCCGGGCAATACTACCCATTCCAATGCGTGAGCTAACTGCTACAAAAGGTGCGGTGGAGCAGAATCCTGGATACGAGTGATATGTTGAATTGATTACTATCTCTGATGTAAGTAAGGAGTGTTAACAAGAATTCAACAATTATTAATGAATAAGAAGAAATGAGATCAATATCAGCCATGCTGTTGAAACGTGCGTATGACCGTGCAAAAGCTGAGGAAGTAAATAGGGGAAGAAGAGATTTTATCCGAACCAGCGCGCTAGCCGCGGTCGCAATTACATTGCCCATGGCAGGATGTTGGAATACCAAATCATCCAAGTCTAAAGTAGCAATCGTTGGCGCTGGAATTGCCGGACTTACTGCAGCCTATCAATTTAAGAAAGCCGGAATTGAATGTTTGGTGTACGAGGCAACTGGCCGTGCGGGTGGCCGAGTGTTAACGGTTGAAAATGCAGTAGTGGAAGGATCATATGTTGATTTTGGAGCAGAGTTTATTGATTCCACTCACGATGATCTTTTGTCGTTGGCAAAAGAGTTGAACGTTGACCTGCTTGATCTTCACAAAGATACGTTGACGTCAAAAGCTTATTTCTTTGAGGGCAAGCGAATGACTGAGGAGGATATTGTTAAAGCATTGCAGCCTTTCGCTGAGCGTCTGGCAAAAGACATTGACACAATTCCCGAAGATATTCATTATAAAAATGCGAACACTTTCAAACATATAGATGAACAATCTATTACCACATACTTAAAGTCGATTGGTATGGAAGGTTGGTTGCTTCGGTTTTTCGAATTGGCTATGGAGGGTGAATATGCGATGGAAGCATCTGAGCAGTCTTCACTGAATTTGCTTATCATGCTATCAACCCCTGTTGTTTACGATGAACACTATCATCTATTTGGCAACTATCATGAAGTCTACAAGTTTAAAGGCGGCAGTCAAAAGTTTATTGACGCATTAGAGGCTACAGTAAAAGATGATATCAACACCGGTTGGACGTTGAAAGAACTCAACAAAGTAGAGGATCATTATGAGCTTACATTTAACGCTTCTCAGAAAACTGAAGTTGTTGAGGTTGATTATGTGGTGCTCGCGATTCCATTTAAAGTGATGTCTGGTATAAGAATGAATTTCACTTTCCCGGAACGGAAACAACAATGGATTAACGAAGCGGGTTTCGGTAACGCAGTTAAGATGGCGATGGGATTTAAGAAACGTGTATGGCGCGATCAGGGATTTCAAGGCTACACGTTTACCGATCAGAATGAAACCGCTTTCTGGGATAGCTCCCAATTGGTGGAAGTAGAAGCTGGTTCATTGACATTTGCCGGTGGAGGAAATTCTGCTGAGCAATTCGCATCCTTGTCATACGCAGAAATAAAAGATAAATGGCTTGCGGGTGCAGATTTGGTTTTTCCGGGATTAGCCACTGAGTACAATGGTAAAATTTCCAAGTTTGTTTGGGCAACTAATCCCTTTGCCAAGGGAAGTTACACTTCTTATAAAGTTGGGCAGTGGAGCAAGTTTGCGGGAGTAGAAGCTGAGCCTTTTGAAAATATTTTATTTGCGGGTGAGCATTGCAGTATTAAGCATCAGGGATTTATGAATGGCGCTGCAGAGACAGGAAGAAAAGCAGCCGAGGAAGTAGTGAAGCGGCTATCAGTTAATAGTACAACTTGACCAGTCAATAAGTAACAGATAACTATAAACGTATAACTGATAATAGGGAAATGTTTAAATCAATCAATCCATATAATCAATCTGTTATAGCGGAATTCCCTTTGATGGAGGATGCTGCTATTCAACGGAAATTGGATAAAGCTTCTGTAGGATTTAATGCGTGGAAGAAAACAACATTTGCAGAACGTTCTGATTTGATGCGAACGGTATCCGGTATTATTCGAAATAATAAAGAAGAATATGCCCGGGTGATTACGCTGGAGATGGGTAAGGCAATAGGTGAGTCGCGTGGTGAAGTGGAAAAGTGCGCAACAGCGTGCGACTACTATGCAACTTATGCTGAACAGTTTTTATCCGACCAGGAAATATCAACAGAAGCAAAAAGAAGTTTTGTAGCGTGGCAACCCATTGGTGCGGTATTCGCGATTATGCCCTGGAATTTTCCGTTCTGGCAAGTGTTTCGTTTTGCAGCGCCAACATTAATGGCGGGGAATGTTGCGTTACTCAAACACGCCCCCAATGTTTGTCAGACTTCACTGGCCATTGAATCTATTTTTCGTCAGGTAGGTCTTCCTGAAGGTGTTTTTCAGTCATTGATTATAGATGTCGATAAAGTTGAAGGAATAATTCAATCTGATATTGTTCAGGCAGTAACACTTACAGGCAGTGAATATGCAGGCTCGCAAGTTGCCTCGTTGGCAGGTAAGCATATTAAAAAGACAGTGTTGGAATTGGGCGGAAGCGATCCTTTTATTGTTTTACCCGATGCTGATTTTGCGAAAGCTGCAAAAATCGCTACGCAATCGCGCATGCTTAATGCAGGACAAAGTTGTATTGCTGCCAAGCGTTTCATTGTTCTGGAGAAAGCGAAAGATCTTTTTTTTGATGCCTTCAAGCAAAATATAGCAGCGCTACGGGTTGGTAATCCATTGGAAGAAGATACAACCACAGGCCCAATGGCGAGACTTGATTTGGCCGAGAAGTTAGAAAGTCAGGCAAAGGCATCTGTGAAATCCGGAGCTGGTTTGGTGCTGGGTGGTGATCGAAAGGGTTGTCTTTATACCCCAGCATTATTAGATCGCGTTACACCGGGCATGGCAGCCTTTGATGAAGAAACTTTCGGTCCGCTTGCTGCTGTGATCACTGTTAAAAATGAAATGGAAGCAATTGAATATGCCAACACGAATCGATATGGTTTAGGCGCTTCGATCTGGACGAAGGATTTAGAGAAGGCTGATGCTATCGCAAGGCAGATTAACGCAGGAGCCGTATTTGTAAACACATTGGTAAAATCAGATTCTCGTTTGCCTTTTGGTGGAATAAAGAAATCAGGCTATGGCAGAGAGTTGTCGGAGCTAGGAATAAAAGAATTCGTAAACGCAAAAACGATTGTAATAGAGTCATGAAGAATTCAGAAAAACTTGTTGCCCGCAGAAATGCTATTGTGCCGGAAGGCATGGGCATGTTCAGCCCAGCGACCATTAAATCCGGTAAGGGTGCAATCATAAAAGATGTAGATGGCAAAGAGTATATCGATTTTGCCGGAGGTATTGGCGTGCTCAACGCAGGGCATTGCCCAAAGCCTGTGGTTGACGCTATCGTGAAACAAGCTCATCAGCTGGTTCATGCATGTTTTCCGGTAGCCATCTATGAGCCGTATGTTGAATTGTGTGAGGAACTTGCAAAACTTTTCCCTCACGGAAAGTCAACGAAAGTCATGTTGACAAACTCCGGAGTGGAAGCTGTTGAAAATGCAGTGAAGATAGCGCGACAAGCAACAGGTCGCCAAGGCATCATTTGTTTTACCGGAGGTTTTCATGGCCGCACGTTATTGGGTATGACCCTTACTTCAAAAACAGGATATAAAATAGGTTCCGGTCCATTTGCACCGGAAGTTTATCGTATTCCTTTTCCAGACTACTATAAGCGCAACGATGGTTTAAAGATGGAAGCGTTTGTGAAGCGTGAGCTGGAGGCTTTCGAAAGTTATCTGCATAATGTGGTTGATGCATCCAATGTGGCGGCCGTGATTATGGAACTCGTACAAGGTGAAGGAGGATTTGTTGTGGCACCAATGGAGTATGTGCAAGGCCTCCACAAAATCTGTAAGGCAAAGGGTATATTATTTATTGCTGATGAAGTACAAACAGGTTTTGGTAGAACGGGAAAATGGGCAGCGTATGAACATTATTCCATTGTACCAGATATTTCTACCTGGGCAAAATCAATGGGCAGCGGTATGCCGATTGGCGCAGTGATTGGTCGTGCGGAAGTCATGGATAAAACAACTAAAGGAACACTGGGCGGTACGTACCTCGGTAACCCGGTAGCGTGTGCAGCCTCACTTGCTACGCTTGAGTACATGAAAAAAATTGACATCAACGCGAAAGGCGAGAAGGTTGGAAAAACCGTCATGAGTTTTTTTAAAAAACTTCAACTCGAATGTTCAGCCATTGGCGAAGTGCGTGGGTTAGGGGCGATGGTGGCTTTTGAATTGGTGAAGGATAAGAATCCGAATAAGCCCGATGCCGATTTATGTAAAGCTTTGATTAATGCGTGTGCGGTAAAAGGTTTATTAATTATTAGTGCAGGAACTTCAGGTAATGTTGTTCGGGTATTAAGTCCGTTAGTAATTACTAGTCCTCAATTAATGAAAGGTCTGAATATACTTCGCTTAGAATTGTTAAAACTTACCGGCAGTCAAGGGAACACCACTAAAGTTGTAAAGAAGGTATTGGCTAAAGTATGAAAAGCGCGATTGAAATATCGTATCACAAAGACGTTGGAAATGGTATAGTAATTACGACCACCCGGCCAGAGCATGCTGCCCAATTGGAAGAGTTGCAAAGGATTGTATTTCCAACCTTAGCAAAGGAATCGCTTATGCGCAAAGAGCATTACCTTAATCACATTCGTATTTTTCCGGAGGGGCAATTTGTGGCGTTAAAAGATGGAAAAGTAATTGGTATGACCACTAGCATCCGCTATCATCTTGATTTTAACGATAAGCATACCTTTAACGATGTATTCGATTCTGGTTTTCTGAATACACATCAGCCCGATGGCGATTGGCTGTATGGAATGGACATCGGCACGCATCCGGATTACCGTGGATTGGGCATTGCAAAATTTTTGTATGATGCCCGGCAAGAGACAGTTCGTAAACTAGAATTGAAAGGACAATACACCTATGGTATGTTAAGCGGATATGGTGCAAGGAAAGAGACTATGACAGCTGAAGTATACTATGCACTTCTGATCGATGGAAAGATAAATGATCCAACCGTTTCCATGCAAATAAAAAATGGATTCAAACCCTTTGGGCTTGTTCCAGGTTATGTGGATGACCCGGTATGTGACGGATACACGGTATTATTAGTTCGCAGTCGTGAAAGTTAAAAAGTAAAATAAAAATTATAGCGATGAATAGTGTAGTAGAAAAACAAAAGACAATAAATCTGGTCACTTCAATTCCGGGGCCAAAAGCACAAGCTATCCTTGCACGAAGAGTAGCTTCTACTCCTGCGGGATTAGCAAAATCAACGGATGTTGTTGTCGCGGATGCAAAAGGTGCGATTATAAAAGATGTGGATGGAAATACGCTCATCGATTTTGCCGGAGCGATTGGTGTTATGAATATTGGTCATTGTGCGCCCAGCGTGGTGAAGGCCGTTCAGGAACAAGCTGAAAAGTACATGCATACGTGCGCGTTGGTAACAACCTTCGAGCCTATGGTTGAGTTGTGTGAAATGTTAAATAAAGTAACACCCGGAAATTTTCCTAAAAAGACATTACTGGCAAATTCAGGAAGTGAAGCAGTTGAAAACGCTGTGAACATTGCGCGATATTATACAAAGCGAAAAGGCGTAATTTGTTTTGAAGGTGGTTATCATGGTCGCACACTGCTCACACTAAGTCTTACCTCGAAGTATGGTTTGTTTAAAAAAGGCATGGGGCCTTTTGTAGGTGATATCTATCGCCTGCCCGCGCCTAATGTATATCGAAAGCCTGATCAGTTTACAGAAGAAGAGTACATTGATTTTTGCATTAAGGCATTGCGTAATGCGCTTATCGCGCAAATTGATGTTTCAGATTTAGCCGCTATTTTAATTGAGCCTGTTCAAGGCGAAGGTGGCTTCATTCCGATGCCAAAAGCATTTCTTCAGGAGATCAGAAATATTTGTACTGAATCGGGGGCTGTTATGATTTGCGATGAAATTCAAAGTGGGTTTGGCCGCACCGGAAAATTATTTGCCTGCGAACATTATGGTATTGCTCCGGATATAATTACAACAGCAAAATCGCTGGGGGCTGGAATGCCTATCTCCGCTACGGTAGGTAAATCCGAGATCATGGATGCAGTGCATCTGGGTGGAATTGGCGGTACCTATGGCGGTTCTCCTGTTACCTGTGTAGCAGCCATTGAAGTAATTAAGGAAATGACATCGCCAGCATTTATGAATCACACCGAAAAAGTTGGAAGGATAATCGAACACAGACTTTCTGAATGGAAAGAAAAGTATTCTATTATTGGTGATGTTCGCGGTTTGGGGGCTATGCGATTGGTAGAGTTTGTGAAAGACCGGAAGAGCAAAGCTCCTGATATGGACCTCGCACTCAAAATTTTAAAAGACGCTGTTGCGCACGGAATAATTCTAATTCGTGCAGGTCTCTATAGCAACTGTATCCGCCTTTTGCCTCCATTAGTAATTACGGAAGAGCAATTGCATGAAGGTCTGGATGTGTTGGAGGCAGCTATTGCAAGAAATGCAAATGTATAACGGGTGAAAAGCACACTCTACTTTAACGCAACAATTCTTACACAAAATCCGGCTCAGCCAATGGCATCAGCTATGTTGGTGGACGGGAATACAATCTCAGCAATTGGCTCCATACTTGAAGTAGCTTCCTTTCAAAAGGAAGACACTCAATTGGTTGATCTACAAGGAAAAACAATTTTGCCTGGTTTTAATGATGCGCACATTCATGTTTGGAAAGTGGGTCAACTGGAATCCTTTATTATTGATTTACGCGGAGTTGAAAGTATTGTTGAGTTGCAGCGAATGGTAAAAGTGCTTGCTGATAAACTTCCAGCCGGAACATGGATTATAGGAAGGGGTTTCAATGAGCAAGTGTTGCGCGAAAAACGAAAGCCTGTAAAGGAAGATATTGATGCCATCAGTACGTCACACCCGATTTATTTGATACGCACCTGTGCCCACATTGCCGTAAGCAATTCACTGGCAATGAAACTTGCGAATGTGAACAACACAACAATAGCTCCTGCGGGTGGTATTATTGGAAAAGCGCACGATGGAAATCTTGATGGTTTGTTTTATGAAACCGCGCTGGGACTGATTACAAAAATTATTCCACCTCCAACAAAAGCAGAGTATCAACAAATGATTCTTAACGGTGTATCAATGATGTTGCGTCATGGAATCACGAGCGCCACTGATCCTGCCGTGCACCCCGAACTTCTTGAAGCCTATCTCGAATTAGATGCGAACAAAGAGCTTCCCATGCGCCTCAATCTGATGCCCATCCTTTTGCCCGATGGAGGTGCAGCGCCATACCCAATTCCTAAAAAGTATTCTTCCGATTTTGTCTCAGTTGATACTGTTAAGTTTTTTTCTGATGGTGGATTAAGCGGTAAGACTGCTGCATTGAAACGGCCTTATAAAAACTCCAGTGAAAAAGGTGTAGTGAGATTGGAGTTAGGAAAATTCATCAACCTTAGTCGTGAGGCGCAACGAAAAGGTTTTCGAATAGCCACGCATGCTATTGGCGATGTGGCGATTGATTTGGTTATTGATGTATACAAAACAATGCATGCAGAATTTGGAGATACGCGAAACCGTATAGAACATTTTGGATTGCCATCTGAGGAAAATATTAAGGATGTAAAAAAGTTTGGATTTGTGCCTGTGCCTCAACCTATCTTTCTGGATGAGTTAGGAGAGAATTTCCGAAGTTCATTAGACGATGATTATTTGAATGGATGCTATCCGGTAAAAAGTTTACTGAAGGAGGGAATTCAAGTTGCCTTCTCTACCGATGCGCCTGTAGTGAAAAATATTAACCCCTGGAGTTGTATTAAGGCTTCGGTTAGTCGTAAGACGAAGGAAGGAAATGTTATTGCCGCCCATGAAGCAGTAACCGTGCAGGAAGCTATTTATGCTTACACTATAGGAAGTGCGTATGCGGAGGATCAGGAAAAGAGAAAGGGCTCACTCGAGCCCGGAAAACTTGCTGATTTTATCATTGTAGATAAAAACCCGCTTAAAATTCCGGTTGATGAACTTGAATCGATTCAAATTGAATCTGTATATATTGGAGGTGAATTATCGGTACCGTCATTTCGCAGCGGAGCGGAGAAATCCCCTCCGGGTTAAACGGTAGTGATGTGTACTCTGCAGTGGACTTCTCCGATTCTCTCGCCCCTGCTCAAGAGTCTGTAAAGTGACGGTCTAGAATCTAAAATTTAAAATCTAAACGTAATGCCTACTTATAAACAATATATCAATGGGGAATGGTCGGATGCATCTAATGGTAAAACGTGGGATGTAATAAATCCGGCAACGGAAGAATTATTGGCAACGGTGCCTTTTGGTAATGATGTGGATTGCCGCGCTGCAATTGATGCGGCAGCAGAAGGATTTAAAATCTGGTCTCGAACAAATCCGTTTGATCGTGCCGTTATTTTAAAAAAGGCATCTGCCCTGATGCATGAACGATTGAATGAGTTTGCAAAAACAACGGTGTTGGAAAGTGGTAAGCCGCTAGCTGAAGCTATTGGCGAGTGGCGCGTTTCAGCAAACTTTTTTGAGTGGTTTGCCGAAGAAGGAAAACGTCACGGTGGGCGGGTGATTACCGCGAATCGAAATAATAAACGCATGAGTGTGCTCTATCAACCGATTGGGGTAGTGGGTGCAATCACTGCATGGAATTTTCCTGCTTACAATCCTGCCCGTTGTTGGGCAGCTGCGTTGGGTGCCGGTTGCAGTGTGGTAGCGAAAGCATCCGAGTACACTCCACTCACGGCAATTAATCTGATGCAATGTTTGCACGATGCCGGATTGCCGAAGGGCGTTATGAATTTAATCAACGGCCAAGCCGATTTGATCGGCAAGGAGTTGCTTGAAAATCCAACGGTGAGAAAAATAAGTTTTACAGGAAGTACACGTGTTGGAAAAATTCTGATGGATGGTGCATCAAAAACTAATACTCGATTGGCACTTGAGTTAGGCGGTAATGCCCCCGTACTTATTTTTCCGGATGTCGATGTAAAGAAGGTGGCCGAAGAATCGGTCTCCGCAAAGCTGCGCAATGCCGGTCAGGTGTGTATTGCCCCTCAACGTTATCTTGTGCATGAAGCTGTCGCTGATGAGTTTGTAAAACATGCTGCGAATCGAATGAAAAACATAAACGTTGGTTTCGGTTTAGATCAAGGTGTTGACATGGGCCCTATGATCAATCTTAACCAACGAACGAATCTTGAAAAAATATTACAGGAGGCAAAAGCACACGGGGCCGATGTTGTAGTGGGTGGAACCCGCGGGGATTTTGCAAAAGGTTATTTCCATCAGCCTGCACTCGTGCAAAACACCTCAGTGGATAGCCCGCTTTTTAAAAATGAAATCTTTGGACCAGTTATGCCTGTGACTACATTTAAGTCAATGGAGGAAGCTATTCAATTGGCAAATGCTACTGAGTATGGATTGGCATCGTATATCTGGACAAACAATCTTAAAACCTCCATACTTGTTTCCGAGCAACTTGAGTTTGGTTTGGTCGGAATTAACGAGTGGTATCCGCAAGCTTTTGAAGCGCCTTTTGGCGGATGGAAGCAAAGCGGAGTAGGTTATGAGTGCGGTGAAGATGGCCTAGTGGAGTATATGGAGAAAAAATTAATTAGTATTGGAGGACTTTAAATGTACGATGCACGATTTTGAGAAGTACGATTATTATTTTATAAATCGTAAATCTAAAATCGTAAATCTAAAATCGAAATGATGGAAGATTACGGCCTACTCACTCTACTTCCGGTTTTTGTTGTTATTGTTCTGGCGATCATTACCCGATCGTCATTTGAACCACTCATTGTAGGCATACTAACTGCGTGTGTAATTGCTTACAAGGGCGATTTTCTTTCGAAATTTATCGAGCATTTAACAACTGCCCTCACCGATAAAAACAGTGGCTGGGTAATTCTTGTTTGCATGCTTTATGGCTCCATGATCACGATGATGATTCGGGGAGGAGGCACGAAGGGATTTAGTGATTTTTTATTGCGCTATGTGCACAATAGAAGATCAGCCTTGCTGTCGGCCTGGATATTGGGCATCCTTATTTTTGTAGATGATTACCTTCATTCGCTTTCAGTAGGTGCCGCTATGAAAAAGATCACCGACAAGTTTAATATCTCCCGCGAATTATTGGCGTATATCGTTCATGCTACATCTGCACCGCTATGCATATTATTACCTATCTCAACCTGGTCAATTTTTATCAGCGTTATTCTCGAGAAGGAAGGGTTAGTCCCAAAAGGTCAGGGCATGATCGGTTATATGCAGGCCATTCCATTTATGGCGTTTGGTTTTGTTGGTATCACGTTAGTGTTGCTGGTTGCCCTTGGTTGGTTTCCGATAATTGGAAAAATGAAAGCGGCAGAGCTTCGTGCTGCGGGCGGAGTAACCATCCCTCCTGATCCAGGGCACGCAAGTGATCCGGAAGCAAAAGATGAATCGATTTCTAAAAAAAGTAAGATCGGCTATTTTATTTGGCCAATGGTTGTACTGATCGCCACTACAGTCTATTTTGATTTTGATGCGTTGAAAGGAGCTTTGATTACAAACTTTTTTGTTTTCATGTATTTGTTCCTTGATAAATCGCTGAAGCTTCGTCAGTTATCGGATGCCATCCTGCATGGATTCAATACAATTTTGTTTCCGATCATCTTAGTGATTCTCGCATTTGCGCTTAAGCTTGTCAATGATGATTTGCATTTAGTTCAATATGTGATTGCGCATGTTGAGCCCTATATGAGCAAAGAAATGTTTCCGGCAATCGCATTTATTACACTGGCCACGATCGCGTTTCTTACAGGATCTTCGTGGGATTTATACGTGATCGCTATTCCGTTGATGGTCCCATTATCTCAATCACTTGGCACAAATGTTTGGGTGGCTGTAAGTGTGGTTGTATGTGCAGGGGCATTCGGATCGAATACTGGGTTCTTTAGCGACTCCACAATTCTATCGGCTGCTTCCACGAATGTCCCCACTATGCAGCATGCCTTAACCCAGTTGCCGTATGCTTTAATAGCGATGCTCACATCAACAGGTATTTATATCCTTATTGGATTTGCCACAGTTTGAGTTAGTGTTTTATAGGAGGTGATACCCTATAACTATAGACAATCTACTACGGGCTTTTCTTCTTAAAAGCAGCTTTTACAGCCCGATTTAACTCATCACCAGCTTTTTTCAAGCTATCCTCTACTTCCTTCCAGCGTTCTTTGTTTTTTGCCTCGTCTCGCAGTTTTTCGGCTGAATCTTTCAGTTCTTCAAAACGGCTCTCGAACTCCTTATTTAGCCTGCCGCCCGCTTCGTTTAATTCCGCCATAAACGCATCTACCTTCTTTCCGAAGGTTTTAAAGAGTTTTTCAGCTTTTCCGCTTTCTTCTTTGTTTTCCATACTGGGTTCATTCAAAAGTTGTCTTAAATTAAATGTCTAAAGTGAACTAACCAATTTGTTTACATGAATACCGAACAAGACCACCTCGATTATATCACAAAATTGCTTGAAAGTAAATCGGCCGCCAAACAAACCACATACAAGCATTTACTCGCTGCTTTTTCACTGTTATCCAAGGAAGCTAAACGAATTACTGCTGAGTTAAAAAAGAAGGCCAATCCGAACGATAATGATGTTACGATTGAGTTTAGCGCAGTGAACGAACATGAGTTTCATGTAAAGTTGGCAGGCGACCTGCTCATTTTCGTATTGCACACTAATATTGTAACGTTTGCCGATGATCATACGATCATGCAGGATCCATACATGAAGCAGCAGGAAGTGAATCGTTACTTCGGTCAGATAATGATTTATAATTTCATGTCTGATTCATTGAAGTTTAACAGGGTGAACGACCCGGGGTATTTATTGGCCCGGCTTATGATAAATCAGGATAACCGGTTCTTTATTGAAGGCGAAGGTCAGTTGGCAACATTGTTTAGCAGAGTATCGGAGCAACCGTTGACCAACGAAGTGCTGGATGCCTTGGTGAAGCTTTCTCTGGCTATCGCTATTGAAAATGATTTAATGGCCATGCCGTATCCGGACGTGAAATTTATCACCTTGCATCAAAAACTTGAGCATACACCCGACATGGGCGGAGGTCAGAAAATGGGGTTTCAGATGAGCTATGTTGACAAAACTAAGGGTTGATTATTATTCTATCTGAAGAGGTTTTCATTTTAGTTAATCGATTTTATATTGCTGTTGTAAATAAAAACTAAATGTCAGCCTGAGCCAGTCGAAGGCGCTTGGATACAATAGTTTCGACAAGCTCAACCTGACAATATCAGTACTAAATAATTTTCATTTGAAAAAAATAGCGCTTTTATTTATTGTACTGATGATCGCACTGGGGAGTTGTGCATCCAATAAGCATCATAAGAAATTAAAAAAGGGAAAACCAATACCGTGTCCAACAAAAGATTGCTAAATGAGGCTAAATAAAATCGTAATCGCGATAGATGGATACTCGGCCTGTGGTAAAAGTACCACAGCCAAGCAGGTAGCAACCATTTTGGGATACCGATATATTGACTCGGGTGCCATGTACCGGGCAGTAACGGTGTATTTTCTGGAGCACCACATTTCCCTATCAAACCCCAAGGAGATTGCAAAAGCATTACAAAACATTACCATAACATTTAAGGTTAATTCAAAAGGGATTACCGAAACTTACCTGAATACACTCAATGTGGAAAAGGACATCCGAAGAATGCGCGTATCCGAAAATGTTAGTCCGGTAAGCGCAATTCGTGAAGTACGAATAGCGATGGTAGAACAACAGCGAAAACTGGGAAAGGAAAAAGGGATTGTTATGGACGGTCGCGATATTGGTACGGTAGTTTTTCCCAAAGCTGAGCTAAAATTTTTTATGACAGCTGATATTCTGGTGCGTGCATTTCGCAGACAACGTGAGCTGTTGCACTTGGATCGGATGGTTGATTTGGATTCTGTGATTGAGAACATTGAACAACGCGATCGAATTGACACCACGCGAGCAGAAAGCCCACTTCGAAAGGCAGAAGATGCCATTGTAATTGACACCACGCATATTACAATAGACGAGCAAGTAGATGAGGTGATACGAATGGCGTTAAGTAAAGCACTAAAAGTTTCATAATATTTTTTCTCCAGAACCCAACCTCTAACATAAAGATTCCATGGAAACGACTTTTCGAAAAATTTTGCGCTACTTCTTCAGCGGCACCTTGTTTATCGTTCCATTAGTCGCTACTGTGTATTTTATTTTCATGTCCTTCCAATGGTTGGATGGCTTACTTAATTTACCGTATCCGGGCTTAGGGTTTGTAATTATTCTGGTGGCCATAACTGCGTTTGGATATCTAACCTCAAATTTTGCGTTTCAAACGTTTTCCAACTGGTTCGATAGTGGCGTTAACCGGATTCCCTTGGTTAAGCTTATTTATTCATCATTAAAAGATTTACTTAATGCGTTTGTAGGGGATAAGAAGAAATTTAACAAACCAGTATTGGTCACCATTAATAAAGAGAACCAGCTTAACCGAATTGGTTTCATCACACAAGATGACCTCACGAACCTCGGGCTACCAGATATGGTAGTAGTTTATTTTCCGCAATCTTATGCAGTGGCAGGTGATCATTTTGTTGTTCCGAGAGAAAATGTAAAACTATTAGATATTTCAGGACCATCAGCAATGAAGTTTATCATTTCGGGTGGCGTAAGTGGGTTTAAAGATTATTGAGGATGATTGCAACGTGTTGTAGCTTCGTACTTATCTTAATTTTCTTTTTGATAGCCTGCCTTCATTTTTATTGGGCATTGGGTGGTCGTTGGGCAATTGATTCTGTAGTTCCAACAAATGAGAATGGCGAGCGTATGCTTACAACCGGAGTAGTTTCATGTCTTGTAGTGACTACGGGGCTGCTCGTGTTTACAACGTATTACCTTGTGCGTGCAAAATTAATTGAACTGCATCTTCCGGATATTGTTTTAAATTCTTTTGGATGGATCATTTCTTCCATCTTTCTCCTTCGGGCAATTGGTGATTTTCGATATGTTGGATTCACCAAGAGAATCCGCAATACAACTTTTGCTAAACTTGATACAGCTTATTTCTCAACGCTGTGTTTGCTGATTGCCATTTTAGGATTCATGATAGAAGTTCTTAGCTAATCACTCCGGAGCCAATCAGCTCTTCACCATCATACCATGCGGCAAACTGTCCGGAAGTAATTGCCTTTTGAGGCTTGTCGAATATTATATAGAGTCCTTCTGCTTTTTTGTGAAGTGTACAAGGTTCTAATTGCTGGCGATAGCGAATACGCGCCATATAGTTTCTACTTTCTCCAATCATTAATTTCAAATCTGGCCGTACCCAATGTTCATCCGTATTCGGAATAAAAAGTCCCTTTCTGTATAAGCCTGGATGATCTTCACCCAAGCCCATGTAGATAATGTTTTCGATCGTGTCGGTACCAATTACAAATAATGGTTTGGGATGGCCACCAATGTTCAAGCCTTTTCGTTGACCGATGGTATAATAATGAGCACCGTTATGTTCACCCACAACTTTACCCAACTCTGGAATAAGTGTATATGGTTTACTCAGATGCACTAAGTCGTCCATCGATTGGCCGTTTGTAAAGACGGATGCATCTGCTGGTATTTCAATGGCTCTTCCTTTTTTTGATTCGAGGCGTTGCTGTAAAAAATCAGGCAGGTGTACTTTACCAATAAAGCATAACCCCTGTGAATCTTTTTTCTCCGCAGTAGTAAGCCCGCATTTTTTAGCAATGGCCCGTACTTCGGGTTTTAATAATTCACCAATCGGGAATAATGCTTTAGAAAGTTGTTCTTGAGTAAGCTGGCAGAGAAAATAGCTTTGATCTTTGTTAGGATCTTTTCCACCCAGCAAGCGATATACTTTTTTGCTATTCACATCAATTTCTTCTTTGCGTGCATAGTGGCCGGTAGCAACATAGTCGGCACCAAGTTTTATAGCCGCTTGCAAGAAAATATCAAACTTGATTTCGCGATTACACAACACATCGGGGTTAGGCGTTCGACCGCGTTGGTATTCTGCGAACATGTAGTCAACAATTCGCTCTTTATATTCTTTACTTAAATCGATGGCTTGAAATGGAATTCCTAGATGCTGCGCTACAATCATAGCATCATTGCTATCGTCTAACCACGGGCACTCGTCACTGATGGTCACAGAGTCATCATGCCAGTTTTTCATGAACATACCAATCACCTCATAGCCTTGTTCTTTTAGCAGGTATGCTGTTACACTGGAGTCCACTCCACCCGAAAGTCCTACCACAACTCTTTTCTTCATTCTTATTTGTCAGTCTGAGCCTGCCGAAGACAGACGCGTTAAGTCTCACATTTCGACAAGCCTGTCTGCCGACAGGCAGGCTCAATGTGACAATTCTATTTTAAAGAAGTTAAATCCTCTGCTAAAAGTTCATTTACAATTTGATTAAAACGCTCCACAAACCGTTCGTGATAAATCCCGGTTCCCGGACCTTCATATCCTGTGTGGATGTGTTTTACTTTCCCATCCTTTCCAATAAAGATTGTTGTGGGAAATGCCACCAGTTGATTAAGTGCGGGAAGTGTTTCGGATGCTTTGGCTTTATCGTCTACACCGGCTATGACAAAATCATACGGAACATTCCATTTCTCTTTCATTTTCTTAACACGGCCACTGGCATAGACAAAATCATCCTTTCGTTCATAGGCCAATCCGAGAATCTCAACACCCCGATCTTTATTTTCGGAATACCAAGGTGAGAGAAATTTTGTTTCATCCATGCAGTTCGGGCACCAGGTTCCGAAGATTTGAAGAATGACTACTTTATTTTTGAACTTATCATCTTTCAAACTAACTAAATTCCCATTCACATCAGGGAAATCAAATTCAATTCGATCGTAACCCTCCTTTAAATAGGTAAGTGATTCAGGATTCGGTAAGGATGCTCTTTCGGTTTTTATCCCTTTCCAGTTTTGATGAAAGCTTTTCCCTGACCAATAATCCCCAAGAAGCGTTGAATCATTTTGCTTATATGCCTTAAATAGATACGTGTGGTTCCCATCAAATGTGCTCAGGAAGAGTGTATCATGAAACACACTACCTTCTAAAAAGCGATAATCACCGGTTGTGGTTAAAAAAGTACCTTCAGCATACGATCCACGTTGTGTTACCAAGCCAACAGCTTGCGTTGTGTCTGATTCGTTTGTGAACAGTACTTGATACTTTCCAGAAAAATTAGTGGATACTTCTTTACTTTCAGTAGGAGCGAAGCGGAAGTCCTGGCCGAATGCAGCGTTAAAAGGAATGCGGTAATTATCGCGGTAGTTCAAAATGAAGTATCCGGTAAGACTGTCACCGTTTATGGCAACCCGCAATTGGGCATCAAATGCGTGAAGTACAAAATCAACCGAATCGTTCTTGAAAATAACCTCATCCAACAATAATTCTTCTTTTGCATTTTTAAGATACACATCAAATCCTCCAGTAGAATCCTTGCTTACCCTGAAATTGAATGGAAGTTCCTGACCTTGAATTTCAAGAACACCGCGCCATGTACCTGTTTTTAATACTGGTTTAGCGGGCTCACATCCCCAGAAAAAGCCTACAGAAATCACTAAAAAGCTAAAAAATAGACGCATTCATGAATTGGTTAAGAAACGAAAACGCAAAAATGCGATAAATGATTCTATTTTCGTTGATCGTTGTTAGTTATTCGTTGTCCGTATTTTGCCGAACAACCAACAACAATGAACTAACACGGTGCTATGCTTAAAGATTTAAAGGTTCTCGAATTAGCTTCAGTGCTGGCTGGCCCTAGCGTGGGACAGTTCTTTGCTGAATTGGGTGCCGAGGTCATTAAAATAGAGAACCTCAAAACCGGAGGTGATATTACCCGAACCTGGAAAGGGGCTGGAGAACAAACCGATGATCGCTCGGCTTATTTCTGTTCTGTGAATTGGGGGAAGAAATCGGTTGCCGTTGATTTAAGTACAGCGGAAGGGAAAGCCATCGTTCAGAAGCTTGCTTCAAAATCCGATATGGTGATTGCTAGCTACAAACCGGGTGATGCTGAGAAGTTGGGTGTTTCGTATGAACAGTTAAAAGATAAAAATCAAAAATTAATCTACGGGCAAATTACCGGCTATGGTTTAGATAATGATCGGGTTGGATATGATGCTGTGATCCAGGCGGAGTCGGGGTTTATGGATTTGAACGGAGAGAAAAATGGTACACCAACAAAAATGCCAGTAGCGTTGGTTGACTTGCTTGCTGGTCATCAGCTGAAAGAAGGATTGTTATTGGCGTTATTGAAATGTGAGAAAACAGGTGATGGAAGTTTTGTAGAAGTCTCGTTGATTCAAACAGCTATATCATCGCTTACCAATCAAGCTACAAATTGGTTGGTAGCAGGTAAGCTTCCATCCCGACAAGGTTCCGCTCATCCCAACATTGCTCCCTACGGAGAATCGTTTCTTACAAAAGATGGAAAGCGAATTTTGTTAGCCGTGGGTAGCGATCGACAGTTTTTTGATTTACTGCATGTGTTGGGTATTGACCCGGTAACCTTTGAGCAAAAATTTTCCACGAATCACAGGCGTGTAGAAAACCGGGAAGAACTTGGGCGTGTTTTAGCCGAACGTATCGTTCATTTAAATGCTGGGGAATTATTATTGAAAATTCATGAGTATAAAATTCCGGCAGGGATTATTCAGAATGTAAAAGAAGCATTTGAGATGAAAGAGGCGAAGGAATTGCTGGTTAAATCCGATGGGATTGTTGGCGTGAGGAGTTTTGTAGCGAAGGTGACAGGTGACAAGTTACCGGTTACCGGTTTACTGCCCCCTCCCCATTTTGGGGAGCATACGGAAGAAGTTATTTCTCAGTATAAATAATTAATTTTGAGTTTGTCATAAAAATATGGGTTTAGAAAAATATCTTCTTACGATAATCAATCAAGGCACACGTGCTGATTATATTGATCATCTGAATAGAAGAATAATCTATACCAACATCATCTATGTTTCTCTGCCTATTGTCTACCTCACATTTGTACTGATCGATATCAAATCATTTTTAGTGCCTGTTCAAAATCTTGCATGGGATCAGTTTATTTTTCTCGTTGAAATCATTGTTTGTTTTTTAGGTATCTACTTGAATAGGGCAGGGCAATCAGTCATTGGCCGATTGGTTTTTCTTTTAAGTTGGCCGTTATTGCTTCATATTATTCCAATTTGGCAACTACATACACCCCCTGATTATTATTTTGCTTTTCCTGTTGGTATTATTTTTCATGCAGTACTAATACAATTGATGTTCTCGATTAAGCATGAACGATTTATTTTCTGGCCACTCATAGTGGGAAATCTTTTACTGTTATTGGGTTCAATTGATTTGTTATTATTTTTTTCGGAGAATACAAGTATAGAAATTACCGAATTGGTTCGGGATCGATATTTCATGCTGGATGCTATTTTATATTGGCTTTTATTTTCGTTGATAACGTATTTTCTGGTTCGTGCGATTGATAATTTATTCGACAAGTTGGCAGAAGATCAACATATTATTGAAGAGCAAAAGGAAGAGCTGGCAGCCATAAATGAGGAGCTTGTACAAAGTAATGATTCGTTGCTTGAGCTTAATACAAAAATTTCTGGGTGGAACGATGGTCTGGAAGAAACTGTTACAAGAAGAACTCTTGAAATTGAAGCACAAAACGAAAAGCTTAAGGAGTATGCATTTTATAACGCACATAAGTTACGGGCTCCGTTTTGTCGGATCAAGGGTTTGGTGGCCTTGCATGAACTTGTTACAGACGAAACTGAAAAACAATACATTGAAAAACTTATTGACCAAAGCATTCTTGAACTTGAATCGGTGATCGATGAGATTCAGGAGATTGTTGCTGAAAAATCAGTAACAAATCTCAATCGCAGCTAAGTACTCGTTTCCCAATTTATTCCCGCCAAAAAAATAATACCACCCCATCTGGAAAAGCTACTGTTATCTGTATCCTGTGCACTACTTTAGAATTTGAAAACCTGATACTATGCGAAATACAATCAAACTATTTTTAGCTTTTATAGTGCTGTGGAACACGGCTCTTGCACAACCCGGAGGAGGGTCTCAACCGGCACCAAAAGATCCAATAGTACAAGCTATTATTAAAGAGGGTACTGAAAATTCGCAGCTCGAAAAATCAGCACATGAATTAATTGATGGCATTGGGCCACGATTAGTGGGCTCACCTAAAATGCAACAGGCGCACGACTGGGCTGTTGCAAAATATACAGGATGGGGCATTGCTGCCCGCAACGAAAAGTGGGGTGAGTGGCGTGGATGGGAAAGAGGCGTATCGCACATCGACATGGTGGCTCCTTGGGTGAAATCATTAGAAGGAACTCAACTCGCCTGGAGCCCAAGCACAAATGGAAAAACAATTACTGCCGAAGTAATTATCGTTCCCGATCTGGCAGATTCGATCGCGTTTCAAAAATGGTTACCGACTGTAAAAGGCAAGTTCGTCATGATCTCCATGAACCAGCCTACGGGTCGGCCAGATTACAATTGGGAAGAATTTGGTACGAAGGAATCATTTGAGAAAATGAAAAAGGAACGAACCGCGCAAACAGATGCATGGACGGAACGAATTAAGAAAACTGGAAAGACCAATAATACATTGCCTGTTGCGTTGGAGAAAGCCGGAGCAGCCGGCATTGTGATGTCGTATTGGTCACGTGGTTTTGGTGTAAATAAAATCTTTGGAGCGAAAACGAAAAAAATTCCTACGTTTGATATTGCACTAGAAGATTATGGATTGTTGTATCGGCTGACAGAATCCGGCAAGGCACCGAAGATCAGTGTGCGTGCCGATTCAAAGGAAAAGGGAGTTGTACCTACATTCAACACGGTAGCGGAGATTAAAGGAACCGAAAAGCCGGATGATTATGTAATGCTCTCGGCACATTTCGATTCTTGGGATGGAGCAACAGGAGCAACAGATAACGGCACAGGTACATTAGTGATGATGGAAGCCATGCGCATTTTGAAATTAGTATATCCGAATCCGAAGCGCACAATTTTAGTGGGTCATTGGGGAAGTGAAGAGCAAGGACTGAATGGCTCGCGTGCCTTTGTAGAAGATCATCCTGAAATTATTGCAAACCTACAAGCACTGTTTAATCAAGATAACGGAACGGGAAGAATAACCTCAATCTCCGGGCAAGGCTACTTGCATGCCTATGAGTACATAAGCCGTTGGCTCACGAAAGTTCCAAGCGATTATAAAGAAAAGTTAGAAACAACATTTCCCGGAAACCCCGGTGGCGGTGGCTCTGACTTCGCTTCGTTTGTAGCCGTTGGGGCACCCGGTTTTTCATTGAGTTCACTCGGCTGGTCGTACGGAAACTATACCTGGCATACGAACCGCGATACATACGATAAAATTGTATTTGACGATGTACGCAACAATGCCATTGTAACCGCCATTCTTGTTTGGCAAGCGTGTGAAGACCCGAACAAAACCTCGCGTGAGAAAAGTGTATTACCGATTAGCAACCGCACGGGCGAACAAGGCAAATGGCCTGAGCAGCGAAAAGCTACACGTAAGGGTGGAGCGGATTGATAATCTGCACGTGTAAGTTCATAAATTATTTAGAATGTCCTATACTTAAAGGTGTAGGACATTTTTTATCTGTATTTGAATTTTATTCTTTTCCAGGAAAATCAAAAAATGATTCTTCAGACTCTTCGGTTAAAAAAATCATTCGGTGTTTAGCATCTCCCGACACTATAAACATTCTTGTTGATTCAGGGGTGGCAGGTTTAGTAAAAAAATATCGTTCCCCTTCTTTTTGTTCATAAAAGTGATTCCAATAGTTCTCCGTCCAGCCGCTATTGGGTGTGGCATACTTAAAATATAAGTCTTTAAACTTCGCTTTGGTGACTTCTTCTTCCATACTTAGTCTCGCTATAATAGTGAGTTTTTGGTGATAGAAAAACTGCCTGAATCAGAATGGTCAGGATTATTTGATTAACAGGATTTAATTCCGGTAAATCCTTAATTTTAGAATCTAGACGTACGTAAATTAACTTCATAGCTCAACACATGGCATCTTTTTCATTTAACGCTGAAGGAATCTTGCAGCTTACTCCATCGAAAAATTCTTCTGAGAGGGACTTTGATTTCTTAACAGGCCATTGGTTTATTCATAACCGAAAGCTTAACCAACGCCTTGCCAATTGCCAGGATTGGACGGAGTTTAAAGCGTCTGGAACCTTACGTAAGATTCTTCATGGCTTTGGCAACATCGATGATTTTATTACAGAGTTAAATGCCAAACCGTTTGAGGGAATGTCACTGCGGATATTTAATCCACAAACAAAGTTGTGGGCTATTTACTGGTCAGATACAAGCCGGTATGTGCTAGACAAACCTGTGTTCGGATCGTTTGATGGTAGCATCGGTAAATTCTACTGCCTCGATGTCTTCAATGGAAAGGATATTCTGGTAATGTTTCAATGGGATAAAAATAACCCTGCAAAACCTGTCTGGAGTCAGGCATTCTCACCCGACAACGGAAAAACATGGGAGTGGAATTGGTACATGATGTTTACGCAAGAAAAGCACGCGCATTAAAATATGAAGTACTTAAAATCTGAATGTTACTGACTTTAAGTTTTCAGGCGATCAAAGCAGCGCTGATGAACCCCGTGAAGAGTTAGCGGTCGGAGTAAAAATTACCTGAATTAAGTTGGCAGAATTCATGGATTAGCAGGATTAATCTTGTAAACCTGCCTACCGCCAGGCAGGTCTTTAAATTCTGGATACCCTGATACTGACAATAAAGCACGTGTTTGCAAACGCACGCTAGTACAGGTGCCTTTACGAATTTTCATTGTTTTTGTAGAATTGCTTAGTCACTACTTTTTGTAATACACGTTTAATAATGAGTTCTGCAATTACCTTAAAATAAGATTCGTTTATGTTTTCGGTTAAGTACCGCTTCAATTGCGCTTCACTGATGTCAATCCGATAGAGCAATTGCGGGACATTAAAATCGGTTTTATGTTCGTTGCGTTGGAGTTCAACCGCAATCTTTTCAAGGATACTACTATACTCCGGCTTCAGGCCCACTACAAAATCAGCCGGAAAATTACTTTGTTCAAAATCTTTGATCAATTGTCGTTTAAAGGCATCAAACAAATCGTTGCTGCTTAACTGATTTTTAATGGTTGGTAAGTTTCCCATGACGGTTACGACTCATCGATCTCTTTCATAAATCTCCACTAGGTACCAAAAGCAGAGCCTATTTCTTGTATTTCAACTTAATAAATCCGCAATATTTATTTAGCTTTCGAATATGAAAATTTTTTCGAAACTTCTGGTCGTAACGTTTATCCTGATCACCGCGTGCAGCGAGGATGATGATAAGGAGGTGAAGCTGTCGGCTCGTGAATTGCTTATAAAGTATGATTGGATCGTATTCAGTGTCCAGCGGGAAATCGGTCCCGAGGAGCCTGAGCCTGACATGGTTTATGTAGTTTGGAGTTTCAATGAAACAAGTTACTCCGTTTCGGATTTTACCGGTACATTTTATGAGTTGGGTAACTGGAGCGTTGAGGATGATGTGCTAACCCTGAGTGGTGAATCTGTTCCGATCATTGAACTCACAAATGATAAATTTGTCTATGAAGCCGCGGATGGTGCAATAATAACACGTCTGCCGGTGGAAGTTAATGATTGATTGACGTCTGTCTCGTCCTAAAAATAAGTATTGACAGCAAATTCGACCTGCTGCATAAATATTTTTTTTATAGCTGTGACATTATTTTGTTCATAGAATAGCAACATTGCTTTTTTGTATTCAATCGCATCCACCGTTCGAAACGAAAGAGGGCAATACTTTGCATTGATAAGTACAGCATTGCTGATAATGCGGGCTGTTCGTTTGTTACCATCTTCAAAGGCCTGTATGTATGAGAGTAAAATCAATGCCAGAAAAGCGCGCGTGAAAATATTCTGCTGATTATTTATTAGAGTACACATGCTTTCCAGTGCTTCACGAATTTGAAACTCATTATCCAGCGGTACATAATTGGTTCCCGAAATCCCTATCCTGCGCCTTCTAATATTCCGGTCAATGTTCAACTCCTTTATTAAAATACTATGAATGTCCTCGATACGGGCTATTGTTAAGGGAGTTACATACATAGGGCTTTCAATGATAAAATCCAGTGCCTCCTTATGATTAAGTAGCATTGTAGCCTCATCTTTTGTTTTACCTGCAGCGGTTTCCTTTTCTTTCAATAGGCGTTCTGTTTCCAATAACGAGTATGTATTTCCTTCAATCTGTGACGATTTCCAGCTAAGGTCAATGGCCAGTCGTTCTAGCTCTTTATTATTGGTTGCTTTCGATAATCTGGCAATATTAGTAGTATATTTTTCCTGAAGTGAATTCAAGTGACTAAGCTCTTTCGTTGTAAAAATGACTATTGTGTTCAATAGCGGAATCAATGAATGTGTAAAGTTGTTTTTGATTTTACGTTCATCAATTTCTTTTTGAAAATATATATCAAGATCAATAGGGTATAGTAGTTCGTAGGCGGTACTTACTCTATACTTCGTGCTCTTTCCTTGACCTTCCGCAATAATCAGGTTCTCCGCGATAAGTTTTTGTAATACTCTTTTTACCGTGGCATACCCGGTTTTTATACCAAGCCCCTCATATATTTCTTTGGAAGAAAGCAAAGGTT
This sequence comes from Cyclobacteriaceae bacterium, assembly GCA_031395485.1. Lineage (GTDB taxonomy): Bacteria > Bacteroidota > Bacteroidia > Cytophagales > Cyclobacteriaceae > UBA2336. Next base: position 148,117 of record JANNUS010000004.1, read on the forward strand.
GCCGCGTAATGAATTCCAGTATCAGATTCGTATTGTCTGTACGCTTGGCCATGGCTTTTTATTTACAGCTCATAAATATATACTTTTTAGCTCATTTACTATGATAAATGAGCTTTATTTATGTACAAAATGAGCTTAAAATTATTTATAGCTCATAAAAATCATTATTACAGCTCATTTACAAGCTAAAATGAGCTACAACCATCTAAGTAAATGAGCCATTATCCATATTCTGCCTACTAAAAGTGGGTGTATCTGTACTTATTTTGGCTAAAAATGTAAAAAAGTGGTTGAAAGTGGTTGAAAGTGGTTTGAAATTACTTATGTTTGTTTTGAGGAAGATGACAACCACTACAGTCTATGACCTTTTTCACCAGTGAATATGAAAGTAAGCTCGATGCCAAAGGCAGGTTAGTCCTGCCTGCGCGGATCAAAGCCCAGCTTCCCGAAGGGGA
>JANNUS010000005.1:0-271132 GCA_031395485.1 Cyclobacteriaceae bacterium
GAATAGCTGCCCAAGTCAATAGCGTTTTGTCGCTGCAATTCCGAAACAACGGCAGCAAAAAGCCTAACAGTGCATAAAGAAGCAAAATGTCTCCATCCCACAGTAATAAAAGATGGATGGAACCGATGAGCAGTAAAATGATTTTTCATTTTAAGGCGGGGGCTTTCTTGGAAACAATCGCTCAGGGCATTGATAAAAAAACCGGTGTACCCATCGATGAAACCTTTTCAAAATATTTATTCAGCGAGGGAAGTGGTTGGCAAGAATGGCGCAATTGGTTATCGTCCGGTTGGGCGTATCGTTATGCTTATTTACTAGAAAGCAATCGCGCGATGAAAGTATTGGGTATATTCTTGATTGGATTTTATGTAGGAAGAAAGATGATCTATGCTAACCTTCATGAAAACATTCCTTTGTTTAAAAAGCTTCTTACATGGGGATTACTCATCGGCATTCCCTCTAACATCGTAATGGCCTATTTTGAAATCAATAGCCCCGGCCTCCAAAACCCACTGGGATTAGTTAACACCTTCTTTACTATTGGAGTAGTTCCTTTAAGTCTCGCCTATATATCCGCCATCTGCTTATTGTGGATTCGATCAAATGGTACTAGCAAGTGGAAGATTCTAGCTCCGGTGGGACGAATGGCATTGACTAATTATTTTATGCAAACCATTCTAGGTATTGTCATCTTTTACGGAGTAGGTTTTGGGTTAGGCGGAAATATCGGGCCTGCTCTCTTTCTACCTATTGGGTTAGCTATTTATTCATTTCAGGTAGTCTACAGCAACTGGTGGTTTCGGCATTTTAACTACGGTCCATTAGAGTGGGTTTGGCGGCAATTGACCTATGGAAAAAGACTTTCAATTTTAAAACCAAAAGCATGACACTAACAATTACGAGATACAAGCATTTCCATCTTTGGATGCTAATACCCTTTGTGATTTCCATACTGGGATTTTCATACAGCTATTATTTTAATCTAGCCAATGCAACCTTTCATCAACATGTGCACGGTATCTCTGCAACACTCTGGTACGTACTGGTTATTGTGCAGCCATATTTAATTGTCCGCAAACAAAGTATTGAAAGACATAAAACGCTTGGAATCCTTGGAATTATTTTAGCAGGAATTGTAGCCGGTAGCGCATTTGCCATTATCCCAAAGAACATAGACAATGTTAAAGAGCTTGATGTAAATGGTTTTTTTAATCCAACGATTGCCTATTTCGTTACCTTACTTGACTTCATCTTGGTAAGCCTTTTTGTTTTAAGTGTAAGCCTATCGATACTGAACATAAAAAAGAAAAATTTATCGGGCCATGTTCAGTGGGTGATGGCATCTGTTTTTTTTGTCCTGTCTCCGGCCCTGGTACGAATTCTTGGAATAGGAGCCATTTTCATCAATAATGGAAATATGGAAGGCATTATGATGGTCAAAATGGCGATTCCAACGATGGTTGTCATGCTAGCCTTGATAACTCTGTTCTATTACAAGTTTGGTAGTTTTAAACACATATCATTTAAGTTACTATTCATCAGTCACCTTTCGTATTTGTTTGTGGGGCCAGTTGGGAATAATGAAGTTATCAGAAACTTGCTTACAGCCATTTTCAAGGCATAGTTGGAAATCTGGATACTTATGTGTGGCTGATTCTGAATAGCAGATAAGGGAATTAAAAATGCTTAACAGCGTCACAAAAGTCTTCCAATATCAGTAAACAAATAAGTCTACTGTGGCTGCCGTTTGATAAGTCCTCACATCATCATGCTATTTACTCGCACCTTTAATCTGTTGAGATTTGGTACATGAAAACCCTCCTTTCAACACTTCTCATTACGCTTTGCATTACCGCACATGCCCAAATCACCAGCACCTTTGATACCAATGCGGATGGGTGGACCTTACTCAACACAGCCACAACGCTTACACCTATTCAATCTGCATCGGGTGGAAATCCCGGAGGATTTATTTCTGCCACCTATAGCTCCACCACTGCTGCCAGCACTCAAAACTGGATTGCACCTGCCAAGTTTTTGGGTAATCAGGTGGTGCGCTCAATCGATATGAATATCCGTTTCGATATGCAGCAATCTCAGGCAGGCACAGCTTCAAATATAAATGGTGATATTCGGATTGAGAGTAACTCCACTATACTTGTCTATTCATTACCAACAAAACCTGTTGTTGCCCCTGGTTGGTCATCTTATTCTCTTAAACTAGATGAGACACAAGGTTGGCGAATAACTACCACTACCGGCTCTCTGGCGACTAGAACGCAGATTATTCAAGTGCTTTCGAGCATAACCTCTATCGAAATTCGCGGAACGTTTGCTACGAACACTTCTTACACCTCGGGTATTGATAATGTTATCCTCGAACAAAGAACGTTACAAATTGCTCCCACTATAACTTCCTTCTCGCCAACAACAGGCCAACCGGGAACATCTATCACCGTCAACGGAAATAATTTCGATCCAATTGCTTCAAACAATGCAGTTTACTTTGGGGCTGTCGCTGGAACCATTACAAACGTGAGTGCCACCCAACTAACCATCACTATTCCTATTGGTGCACAGTATGGCAACATTACCGTCATCAATAAAACTACAGGGGTCGCAAAGCAATCAGATAAGCCGTTCAATCCTACTTTTACAGACGGAGGAAGAATAATCCCGACATCCTTCGATCCTGCAATCAATTTACCTGCCGGCTCAGACTATGGCGCATCAGACGCGCAGGATTTTTTAACGGTGGGCGATATGGATGGTGATAGCTGGCCTGACTTGATATCACCAGATGTGGGCAATACGGTTTTGATCTACAGAAATTTAGGTGCGGGTGGCAATTTAACCGCGGCATCTTTTTCAGCTAAGTTTTCGCTAACCGGTGCGGGCAATAGGACTTCGATGAAAGTCGTAGATCTTGACGGAGATGGCAAACTGGACATTGTAACAGCCTATTATGTAAGTGATCCGGACGCGGGTTTTGCTACCTATCGCAACATCAGTACGCCTGGCAATCTTGCATTCGAGCCAGTCGAAAAATGGAAAGGCCTGGCATATTCTGCTATCTTTTCTTCTGTTGTAGATGTTGATGGCGATGGACGCGCAGATTTAATTGGTAGAGGAACAAGCGGAAGTGTTGACCTCGATTTTTGGATCGCTCAAAACATTAGCAATCCCGGCAACATTGAATTTGGAGGATCGCGAAGTTACTTTGGCAATAGTATCAATGGTTTGAACCCCGTAACACCCGCTGACCTTGACAATGACGGAAAACCGGAGATGATTATTGTTTCGGGTAACATTTACATTGCTAAAAATAACTCCACCCCTGGCGTCATTTCTTTTGAAACACCGCTTGAAATTATTGAGAATGGTATATATGGAGCAATACACGTGGCTGATTTTAATTTAGATGGAAAAAATGATCTTGCCTGGAAAGCAGGATTTAATAGTGACGATGTCCACATCCGAATCAATACCAACGCAGGAGCGGCTTTAGCCATAACTGATTTTGCTACCGAGGTAATTCTTGATTCTGATCTTTTTTATTATGGCGCGATGTCTATTGCCGATGTAAACGGTGATGCCAAGCCTGATATTATTGCTGCTGATAATGCTGATGTTGGCATATTTGAAAACGTTTATTCTGGTGGAGCTTTTGATTCAAGAGCCTTTGTTTCTGCGTATCAACTTCAAGGCATCAGTACATTGACCTACCCAACAAGCCCTTTGGTAGCCGATTTAAACGGAGATTCAAAGCCGGAACTCATTTTGTACAATAAGAATACTTCACCCGAATACATTTCCATTTATGAAAATAGAAATGTTCATACCCCCGCTATTTCGTTCAATACAGTTTCGCCATTAGCTGCACCCGTAGGGGCAACGCTTACTATTACCGGAAATTATTTTTCAACTGTAGCCTCAGAAAATCATGTTCGTATTGGAGGCATGTATGCAACGGTGCTTACCGCTACAAAAACACAACTCACTGTTCAAGTTCCGGCAGGGCTTACGTATGGATTGGTGAGCGTAACGCGCGATCAGCTCACCTCTACCTATCGGCTTCCGTTTAAAACTACTTTTTCACCGGGCGTAAGTTTTAATAATACACACTTTGCCCCGCCAGTTGAATTTACCCTCACATCAGCCAATTACGATATTGATGCCGGTGATCTTAATCGTGATGGTAAGCCCGACATCCTTGCAGAAGGAACGGGATCGTATGTGTTTAAAAACATACATACCACAGGGCCAATCACCTTGGCATCGTTAATTGCAGATGATACACTATCCGGATCATTTATGAATCCAAAGCTGGAAGATTTTGATGGTGATGGATACCTTGATGTTATTGCCGTAAATGGGCTGTATCGAAAAAATAACAGTACGTCAACTGAGATTTCTTCTCTACCCAATGTTAGTCTCGGTATTGGTGCAAGTAATGTTGACTTCGCGGACTTCAATGCTGATGGAAAAATAGACATGACACTCACCAGTAACGGAGGAGGACAGCTCATTCTACTGGAAAACAGAACTACTTATGATCTAGCTAATTTTACAACCGGAACATTTGCTTCTTTTTCACAATCCATTACAATTGCAAAACCGAATGTAGGCGGTGGTGTAGTCACTGCCGATTTTGATAATGATGGATTGATGGATGTAGTCGCTACCAATCCTGCATCAGACAACATAAGTATCTTTCGAAACGCTGGGGCACTTAAAATTGACGTAACACAATTCGCTGCCCGAGTAGATGTAACCGTAAGCGATAACCCCGGCAGAATTTACAAAGGTGATTTGGATGCGGATGGAAAAATGGATTTGGTTATGTATTACGGAACGGGTGCTAATGCTTCGCTGATTTCTGTATTTCCTAATACAAGCGCTGTCGGAACAATAAGTTTTAGTCGTTTTGATTTAACCATGCCATCGGCTTCTACTGTTGCACACATTGATGACATCGATGGTGACGGCAAACCAGAAATACTCGTTACAAGTGAAAGCGGCAATCGCTTTTCTATTTTCAAAAATCTTCATACCACGGGCGCATTAACAGCCGCATCCTTTGCCGCTCCTTTTAATACAACCGTTACAGCGCCACGCGGTTTATTTACCAGCGATATTAACCTGAATGGTAAACCAGAAATCATCATCACACGTGCAGCAGGGTTGCTGGTGGTGTATGAAAATCTGATACCTTCTATTCCACCCCCAACCATTACCTCCTTTACTCCAATTTCTGGCCCAGTTGGCACAACCGTAACTATCACTGGCACCAACTTCAGTATGACACCAGGCAATAACATCGTTTACTTTGGTGCCACACGGGCAAATGTTTCAGCCGCGACCACCACTCAACTAACCGTAACGGTTCCTACTGGCGCAACCCATCAGCCAATATCCGTTCAAACAAATGGTCTGACAGGCTATTCTCTAAAACCTTTTGTGGTGACTTTTGCAGGAGGTGGCTCCTTTGATGACTGCTCATTTGAACCAAAAGTAAATTTCGAAACAAATGATGGCCTGAGCAGTGAAGCATTTTTTGGAGACATTGACGGGGATGGTAAGGTGGATGTCATAACCGCCAAAAGAAATACTAACTCAATTTCCATATATAGAAATACAAGCATATCAGGTCAAATTAATTCTAGTTCATTTGCTCCTAAAATAGACATCATAACAGGAACTAGCGGGAGTGCAAACCCTGGGCCAGTAGCAATTTCCTTTGGCGATATTGACGGAGATGGAAAGCCCGATATTGCCGTGGCCAACTATCGGGGAGGTACATTAGCCGTTTTCCGCAACCTCAGCACATCAGGAATAATTAGTCTATCATCCAGAGTAGATTTTGCAATAGGAGACTTTGGGACCGGTGCCTCTCTAAGGGATATGGATGGCGATGGTAAACTGGATGCTGTGATTACATCTTTCTTTGATGGTGTTTCAGTTTTGAGAAACACAGCCACATCCGGTATCATTAACGCAAGTTCATTTGCCAGCCGATTAAATTTTGCCACCGGACCGAATCCTTTTCATGCATCCATTGCAGATTTTGATAGTGACGGTAAGCTCGATATTGCTGTTCCCAATGCCAACAACTATACCGTTTCACTGCTTCACAATACCGGCACAAGCGGCACCGTATCTTTTGCACCGCAACAGGTAGTCACCTATGCAGGTGGCACACCGGTTATTGGCACCGGAACATATCCACTTTCAGCGGCAGATATTGATGGTGATGGAAAAATAGATTTAGTGGTATGCAACAACACACTATCCATTGCACCCATTTTCAGAAACACAAGTGTACCAGGCACAATTACATTTGCTCCTCAAGTCAACTTAACAACATCTGCCCCACCTGCATTTGCATCTATAAGTGATTTAGACGGTGATGGAAAAATTGATCTGGCGATATATAATGGACTTAACAATCCAATTCTGATCTATAAAAATTCTAATGTGCCGGGAACAATTTCCACTTCATCATTCGGCTCACCCATTGGTTTTGGAGCCGATCCGCTTGTTGGGATATTTGGAAGCGCAGATATTGATGGTGATGGAAAAAATGACATCGTTAATGTAGCACATGGATTCTACGTTCTTAGAAATGTCATTGGAGAAATCTCACCACCTACCATCACTTCTTTCTCTCCGGTTGTTGGGGTAGTCGGCACTGCCGTAACGATCACAGGCACCAACTTCATCACGCCCTTTTCAAATACGGTCGCGTTTAATGGCACAGCCGCTACTATTGCAGGTTCAACTGCCACTACGCTAACGGTTACCGTGCCAGTCGGTGCCACCACAGGCCCTATTCAGGTAACCATTGGATGCACCTCAATAGCGAGCAGCAATTTTACAGTAGGTGCACCCGCTACTATCACCATCACTACCCAACCTTCTAACTTTATCACCTGTGTCGGGCAAACCGCTACCTTCACTACCGCAGCCAGCGGCACCACCAACATTACCTATCAATGGCAATTCTCCACCACGCTTGGCGGAACTTACAATGACATTGCCAATGGTGGTGGATATTCGAATGTTAGCACCGCTTCATTATCTGTAAATACAACAGGAAATTTTGGTGCGGGATTTTATCGCTGCCAAGTGAATGGTGATTTTGCACCAACGGTTTTTAGTATTCCAGCTGAACTTACAGTCAATATTATTCCATCAATCCCAACCATTGGAACTACAAATCTGGGTTGCGCCCCCGCCAGCACAACGCTAAATCCTACCGGTGCTTCTGCGGGTGAGGAGTATAAATTTTATGATGCCGCAACGGGAGGCACCCCATTAACCTCCGGACTATCGTTTACAACACCATCACTTACTGTTTCAACTTCTTATCACATCAGCACCTATAATACAACAACACTTTGTGAAAGTGTGCGTGTGCCCGCGCTGGTAAATGTTCAATCTTGCAACGCACCGGTTGTTGAGACTTCTACGGCCACGGCCTTTATAGAAGGTATTGTTACCATCGATCTTGAACCACTTATCAGTGATGAAGACGATAACCTTGATCCATCAACATTGCAAATTATTACACAACCAGTAAGCGGGGCACCTGCTTCGTTGAATGGTTTTATTTTAACGATCGATTATTCAGGCCTTCCTTTTCCAGGAATCGACAATGTTGAAATTGGAATTTGCGACTTAACTGGAATCTGTACGCAGCAAGAAATAAGTATTGAATTGGAAGGAGACATTGAAGTTTTTAATGCTGTTTCTCCTAACAACGATAATATCAACGATACCTTTACGTTGCAGTACATTGATTTATTTACCGATACGAAAAAAAATCGCGTCACCATTTTCAACCGCTGGGGTGATGTAGTATGGGAAGGATCGGATTACGATAATTTAACTGTGGTGTTTGATGGCACCAATACGAATGGGAAAGAGCTTCCACCCAGTACGTATTTCTATACGATTGATTTTACCAGTGGCCGTAAATCAAAGACAGGATTTTTATCGCTTAAGCGCTGAAAGCTTAATGCCAGCGGAAAATTGCTTCCGTTAATGGTATAGTCTATCTACCAATTTATTCCTTACTTGGGCTGTCAAATCAACAGCTATGAACAACCTATTTAAACGAAAACTCGCAGTAATAATTCTTAGTGCACTTGTTGCATGTAACCCTGCTAAGAAAGATGAAGCTAAAAAAGAAGAAATAGCACCACCCACAGCCGAAAAAGTCGCGAAAGAACTTACCGCCAATGGTAATACACGAATCGACAATTACTATTGGATGAAACTGAGTGAAGCACAACGAAACGCTGATGTAAAAGACGATCAAACTAAAAAAGTACTTACATATTTAAATAGTGAAAATGATTACCTCAAGGCCAAACTCAGTCATACAGAAGTCTTGCAGGAGAAAATCTATAACGAAATTATTGGGAGAATTAAGCAAACCGATGAGTCGGTACCCTACAAAGACAACGGGTATTGGTACTACACGCGGTATACCGAAGGTCAGGAGTATCCGATCTATTGCAGAAAGAAAGGCGTGTTAACGGCTGCCGAAGAAATTCTTCTAAATGTAAATGAATTAGCGAAAGGACACGACTACTACTCCATTACCGGATTAAGTGTGAGCGAAGATAATAATCTATTAGCCTTTGGCGAAGACTCGGTAAGCCGGAGACGCTATACCGTATATGTTAAAGATTTGCGAACCGGAAAGATTACCGACAAATCTGTACCCAATACAGAAGGGGGTATTACGTGGGCCAATGACAATAAAACATTCTTTTACACGGTGAAAGATTCTATTACCCTCCGTTCGCGGTTTGTTATGAAGCATAAACTTGGCGTTGATCCCTCGAAGGATGAAATTGTTTCGGAAGAAAAAGACGCAACATTTTACACCGGTATCTATAAAACAAAATCAAATAAATACCTGGTGGTGTGGGCCGGTAGTACCCTAACCAATCATTACCAGTTTTTAGATGCTAACACACCCAATGGAAAATTTAAAGAATTCACACCCCGCGAAAAAGGCTTAGAATATTCGATCGATCACTATAACGATAAGTTCTATGTGGTGACCAACCTTGACGCACAAAATTTCAGGTTGATGGAAACACCCATTGCCAAAACCTCCAAGGAAAATTGGAAAGAGAAAATTTCACATCGCAAAGACACACTATTAGAAGACATCGAAATATTTAAAGATTATATGGTACTAAGTGAACGCGCGAATGCCAGTACGTTGATGCGCGTTATCGATCTGAAAACAGGAAAGAAGCATTACCTGAATTTTGGTGAAGAAGCCTATACGGTTTACCCCTCTATTAACCTTGATTTTGATACTGAGCTATTGCGATTCGGGTATACTTCCATGACAACGCCTAACTCAACATACGATTACAATCTAAAAACACACGAACGCAAACTATTGAAACAACAGGAAATTCCGGGTGGCTATAATCCAGCTGATTACGAAACAGAAAGATTATGGGCAACCGCCAACGATGGCACGAAAGTTCCGATGTCAATCGTTTATAAAAAAGGAACTAAGAAAGATGGCAGCAATCCTACCATGCTCTATGCATATGGTTCGTATGGCTCCAGTACCGATCCGTATTTTTCGATATCCCGGTTAAGTTTACTCGAACGCGGTTTTGTATTTGCCATCGCGCACATTCGTGGAGGTTCAGAGATGGGAAGACAGTGGTATGAAGATGGGAAGATGTTCAAGAAGAAAAATACATTTACCGATTTTATTAATTGTGCTGAATTTTTAATTGAAGAGAAATACACAAGCCCTGAAAAATTATTTGCATCCGGTGGCAGTGCCGGTGGCTTGTTGATGGGTGCTGTTGTAAACATGCGACCTGAACTTTTTAAAGGTGTAATTGCAGAAGTCCCTTTTGTGGATGTTGTTACAACCATGCTGGATGACGATATCCCGTTAACCACCGGTGAGTTTGACGAGTGGGGTAATCCGGATAATTTAGAATCGTATATGTACATGTTAGAATATTCACCCTACGATCAGGTGAAGCCGCAAAATTACCCAAACATGTTAGTGACCACCGGCTTGCATGATTCGCAGGTGCAATATTGGGAGCCTGCTAAGTGGGTGGCCAAACTCCGCGAACTAAAAACCGATAACAATACATTGCTATTAAGAACAAACATGGAAACTGGTCATGGCGGTACTACCGGTAGATTTAAAGTACATCACGAAACCGCACAGGAGTATGCGTTTGTAATAGATCTGGCTGGGATTAAGGAGTAAGAAGACGGACTAAAGAAAATATTTTTCAATTACTTTATCAATTTATGATCACGCGCAGTTTTAAGTAGTAACTGAACGCTGTGCGCATTAAACTTTCGTAATAAATTTTTGCGGTGAGTCTCCACGGTAAGCGGACTTAAAAAAAGTTTTTCTGCAATCTGTGGGCCCTTTAATCCATCCGCTAATAGCTGAAGAATTTCTTTTTCTCTGCGCGTAAGAATCACCGTGTCATCTGTTGCTGCCTTACCATGCTGAAACTGCTCCAGCACTTTATCATTGGCGGCAGCGCTTAAGTATACTTTACCCTTCAGTACTGTTTGTATGGCTTCGAGCAGATCAGCCCGTTCCATATTTTTAAGCAAATACCCGTTTCCTCCCCGTTGCAAAAGGCCGGTGATGATACCCGCTTCATTCGTTGAAGTCAGGCCGATTATTTTTACCTGTTTATGCGTCTTTCTTATTTTTTCACACAACTCAAGTCCATTCATATCCGGAAGGCTGATATCCAATAAAATAATATCAGGTTCTTCGTTAGCAAGAAAGTCAATGGCTTCAGCGGCAGTTTTTGATGCTCCCGCAATTTCAATTAATGGCTCGTCCCGCAACATGGTTTGTATGCCGTCTCGTACCAGAGGATGATCGTCTACAATTAATATTCTTATCACAATGAGACTAAAAGATTATTGTTATGTCAGGGAATGCAAGCAATATCGCTTACCCTTCGTTGATTAAGAAATCCATCATAATGGTTGTGCCCACATTTTTTTGCGAGTCAATGCTCATTTTGCCATTCAGGTAATTAACCCTGCTTTGGATGGTAGCAATGCCAGCATGATTTTGTTCATCTGCTTCCTGAGAATTAAATCCTCTACCATTGTCTTCCACAACCACACTGAGGCGTTCATTTTCTCTTATAAACTGAATGATGGCCTCTGTTGCATGCGCATGTTTTATAATATTATTTAACAGCTCCTGTATAATTCTGAATAACATGATTTCTGTAGTTGGATTCAGTCGCTTGTTCATTCCGTGCACCTCGAGCGAAACCGCTAAAAGTTTTCCGGCACTAATGTTATCGCATAAATCTTTCACTGCATTCGCCAGCCCTAATTTCATCAGCACTTCGGGCATCATGTTGTGCGCAATCCGCCTTACCTCCACGGAAGCAGTATCTACAATGGCATAACTTTTTTGAAACAAATCATTTTCTTTTAAAGCCGGAGTATCGTGTTGAAGTGTACTGAAATACATTTTTACGGTTGAGAAAAGCCCGCCCAACCCATCGTGCAAATCTTTTGCAATACGTGTGCGTTCAGTTTCCTGGCCATTGATCATACTTTGAAGCGATACGACTTGTTGTTGGCGCTCGAGAAATTTGATTTGCTCGTGTTGCAACACTTTTTCACGCTCAGTCAGCACTTGCTTCTGCCTGCTGTTTCGATAGAGTAACCCAATAATTATTAACGCTGCTGAGGCCAAAACCCCTCCTATCACCAACAGGCGGTTACGTTTAACCACTTCCAATTCTTTTTGTGTGTTGGCTACCGTAAGCGCTGCTATTTCTCTTTCCTTCTTTTGATTTTGATATTTTGATTCCAGTGAAAGCGTAATCTTTTGCGTCTCCTGATTAGTAGCGCTATCAGCATAAAGCATGTTTAACTCCGCATACGCTAATGCATTTTTATAGTCTCCGTTTTTAGAAGCCATGTTTTTCAAAAGCTCATAGGTACTGGCTACCACTTTATACTCCTTTAATCTTTTGCTAATACCATTTGATTCATTGGCAAATTTCTCAGCTTCGGCATACTTATTCATCTTAAAATAGAGCCGTGAAATGTTATCACCAACTTCAGCCTTCAGATAATCGTTGTGGGTACTATCGCACAGTTCGTAAGCCCGTTTGTAGGCCATTAATGCTTTTGCTGAATTGTTTATACGTTGATAATAGTATCCTTCATTATTTGCAACCAATGTGTTCAATGCAATATTATCGAGTGACTCATTAAGTAAAATGGCTGAATCTAAATATTGTTTTGCGGTTTCAAGATTTCCCAGTTTTACATACGCATCGAAAATATCTAAATGAAGGAGCACTCGATAACGTGCTTCGTTAGGATAATTTTTTAAAACCAATGCCTTCTTCTCATACTCGATCCCCTTTTCAAGTTGCTTTTCTCCAATCAGGTTGTGGCCAATGTTACCATACGTTTGAGGTAATAATTGTTTTAGGGAAAGCGAAGCGGATTGATCAATCAGTTCGGCTGCTTTCATTAAATACTCAACAGCAGCGCTATAATCCGATTGGTAATTGCAGAGCATGGCGTGCGCATTGTAACAATTAATCTGCAAAACCGTGTCTTTTACAAACGGCATTAATTCCTGCGCAGCATTTAAATAAAATCTTGCACTATCATAGTTAGTTAAATTGGTGTAGGTCATGCCAAGGTTGTAGCGAACCCGGGCAAGACTTTTTTTATTATCGAGTTTACTTGCAATGGGCAAGGTGCGCAAGGCATACTTCAAGGTTGAATCATAAAGCCCTTTCGAAAAATAATAGCGTTGAAGACCGGTGAGTGCGTTCACTACATTACTATCAGGCTTACTCTTATTGGCAAGTACTAAAAGACTATCAACATAACCTTTCTCACTATGTTGAGCAGCGATATTTTGAGGTATGAAACCGATCAGGAGAAGAAACGAAGCCAGCAAAACAATTCTCATACGAAAACAAGTTGCTCCCAATTTACATCATTGACGGTATTCTCTTTCTACCTGCTTTCAGGTATTTTCTGTTACTACGAATTCATGGTATTCAGGTATTGAGTTGATGAACGACAACCTATACTTTTATTTAGAAATTCCTTCCTCCATTAAACTTATATAATTATGAAAAGGGCTCTTATTTTCTTTGGTGTACTCATTATAAGTATTAGCGCATTCGCAACCGTGCGTACAGTAAGCAGTAATCCATCAACATTGGGTCAGTTTAGCACAATACAAGCCGCCATTGATGCCAGTGCTGATAGTGACACTGTGTATGTGTATGGCAGCCCTAATAACTACGCTGCCTTTATCATTCAAGATAAAAAAATAACCGTGATAGGCCCAGGTTGGAACCCCGATAAGAATCTTCCACTAACTGCAATCGTTGATGGGGCAACCTTTCGGAATTCTCCTGCCGGGGGTAGTCCCGATGGTTCTGAACTTCAAGGACTTATTTTTCTCTCAACCATTCGGGCATCGGCTCAAAATGTTGGTGGTGATCTTGCGGTCAACAACGTAAGGTTTATACGATGTCAATTTAGCGGTGCATTAAATTGGGAATTGGCATCAAGCGGTTTTTTGATTGAAGGGTGTATTTTCTATAATGTGTTAAACTTTTCTGGTGGTTTTACCTATCAGAATTTTCTCTTTCAAAACAATCTGTTTTACTTTCAGGTTTGTTGCATAAGCACCACGATAAATGCTCTTGTCAATAGCGTGAATGTCCGCTTCGACCATAACCTTTTTACCAGCAGTAATAATAGTGGAGGTGGAACAGTTTCTGTATTTGGTGCCAATTGTCGGTTTCTAACCTTATCGAATAATATTTTCAATCAAGCCAATGTAGGTAACAACAATAGCTTTAGCACCTTTACGAATAACATCACGAATAACATAACCTTAAATTCCTCCAACGCAACTTCCAATGCTACGCCATGGGCAGTCAATAGCAATGTAGATGGTGGCGGCAATGTGGCCAACACAAGCCCTGGAATGGTCGATCAAGCAACCATCAACAACGGAAACTCATCTCCGAATCTAAACTTTACAATCGCCAGTGGGGCGGCCAACAATACAGGTAGTGATGGTAAAGACATGGGTTTGCTTTTTGATGGCACGGGTAGTTTAAACTGGGCCAATAGCCGCAACAGCCGCGTGCCACGCATCTTCAGCATGAACATCACCACCCCAACAGTAACACCCGGTGGCAATTTAAGTGTAACCGTGGATGCGCGGAAGAGTAACTAAATGTTAACTAGAACTTCCAATTTGATTAGTAAACTAAGTCTACAGTCGACCGTGGACAATCGACTGTGGACCGTATTCATTTTCATTTTTCTTTCCGGAATTTCTATTCCCAGCTTTTCGCAAAGTGTAGTAAAGGCCGAGTATTTTTTTGATACCGATCCAGGTGTGGGCAATGGTACATTAATACCCTTTACGCCCACAGGCGGCAATGTTACTTTTACAACGAATATTCCTACCACTGCTTTATCTCAGGGCTTTCATCAGTTAGCCATTCGCGTGAAAGAAACCGGTGGTCCGTGGAGTCAATTTGAAAGTCGTGGGTTTTACATCACTGCTACAACCAGTGATGCTGCAAACATTACGGCTGCCGAATATTTCTTTGATACAGATCCCGGAAACGGAAGCGGCACCTCAATAGCTGTTACAGCCGGAGCCACTACAAATTTCACGGTTAGTATTCCTACTACAAGTCTCAGTGCAGGGTTTCACTTTTTAGCGATCCGCACAAAAGGGGCTGATGGAAAGTGGGGATTATTTGAAGGCCGTGGATTTTATATTACGTCTTCAACCACCGATGTTCCAAACCTGGTGGCTGCCGAATATTTTTTTGATGCAGATCCCGGTAACGGCAACGGTACTCCTATTTCAATTACGGCAGGTGCAACCTCTAATTTTACAGTCAGTCTTCCGGATACAGGATTACAACCTGGGTTTCATTTTTTAGCAATCCGAACAAAAGCAGCTAATGGCCAGTGGGGTATTTTTGAGAGCCGCGGATTTTATGTTACGGGTTCAACCACCGATGCTCCAAACATTACCAAGGCAGAATATTTTTTTGATACGGATCCTGGAAACGGAAATGGTATTTCGATTCCAATTACCGGAGGGGCAACGAGCAACTTCACCGCAACTATTCCTACAACAGGGTTAACAACCGGGTTTCATTTTCTGGCTATTCGTACCCAAGGTGCCAATGGCAAGTGGGGCATTTTTGAAAGTCGTGGATTTTATGTTTCACCCATCAACGCCAATGCGGGAGATATCGTGGCGGCTGAATATTATATTGATACCGATCCTGGAGAAGGAAACGGACTTGCATTAACCGTTGCTCCGACAGGTCCAACCATCAACCAGGTTTTTCCGATTTCCCTAACAGGAGTGCCGAGTGGATCTCACACATTGAATATTAGAGTTCAAGACTCACAGGGTCTCTGGAGTCAGATTGAATCAGGACCGTTTACGGTGTTGGTATGCACCCCGCCCGTTTCACCAACCGCACCAACCGTAAGCCGATGCAGCATTGGAACTGTCACGCTTGCTGCAACTGGTGCTACTGGTGTGCAAGTGTATCGCTGGTTCGATGATGCCGTTACCGCTACTATTCTTTTCACCGGACCAGCGTTTGTAACGCCAATCCTATCGGCTACCCGAAATTATTTCGTATGCATTTTCGATCCATCCACCTTGTGCGAAAGCAACCGTGTAAGTGTAGCCGCTGTCATTAATTTTGCCAGCAAACCGATTGTTAATCCATCGGGCACCCTGAGTTTTTGCGAAGGCAACTCCGTTATTTTATCGGCACCCTCTGGCTTTCCACAATACGTTTGGTCAAATGGAGAGTTAACACGTCAGATTTTGGTAAGTGCTGCCGGAAATTATTCTGTTCAGATCGGGGATGGCGTTTGTCTGAGTCCCGCATCCGATACGGTTAAGGTATCGGTAGTCGCTGCGCTAGCAAAACCCACTGTAACGGTTACCGGCAATACCACCATCTGCGGAACTGGGACAGTTGATTTAACAGGTCCTGTTGGATTTGAATACACCTGGTCAACGGGAGCAACAACCCAAACTATTACGGTTTCTCAAACGGGCGTATTTTTTCTTACTGTTAAATCAGGCGGAAGCTGTCCAAGCCTTCCTTCCGATGCGGTAGCCGTCACTGTGCTTACGCCACCGTGCGATGGCGGAGGTGGAACTAATCAACCACCAGTTATCGCTACCAATCCATTTTCTGCACAAATTGAAGGTTCTGTTCAGGTGGACTTAACGCAAATCGTAAGCGATGATGATGATAACATTGACTACGCTACCTTCCGGGTTATCGATAACATCACTTCGCGCGGTGTACCTGCTACCATCGATGCCTCTTATTTTCTTCTCGTAGACTATTCCGGAAATCCGTTTACAGGAACTGAC
The DNA here is from genome assembly GCA_031395485.1 of Cyclobacteriaceae bacterium. Taxonomy (GTDB): domain Bacteria; phylum Bacteroidota; class Bacteroidia; order Cytophagales; family Cyclobacteriaceae; genus UBA2336. The sequence continues at coordinate 16,481 of JANNUS010000005.1, forward strand.
CGGGTTACACTGGAAGTATGTGATTTAGCCGCTGCCTGTGTTCAACAAGTAATCGATATTGAAGTGGTAGGTGAAGTTAAAATTTACAATGGACTTACACCCGATGGAGACGGTTACAATGACTTTATGGTAATCAAATATGTGGATGTAGTGGAAGGCGCCTCTAAAAATAAAGTTACTATCCTGAACCGTTGGGGCGATGTAGTATGGGACATCAACAATTACAATAATACCGACAGGGTGTTTACCGGTGAATCCAATGGTGGTAAAGAGCTTCCATCCGGAACCTACTTCTATAAAGTGGAATTAGCTTCCAGCAAACTGTATACCGGATACATTACTTTAAAACGTTAGTGTTATGAAGAAACTTATGTTGCTTTTACTCGTACTCGGAACTTTCAGTGCTCATGCACAACAAGATCCCTTGTATGCACAGTACATGAATACACCGATGCTCATCAATCCTGCCTACGCTGGTTTTACGCATGATCTTAATGGTTCGGTATCCTATCGAAAACAGTGGGCTGGTTTTGATGGAAGTCCGGAAACGATGAATGCATCCGGGCACATTGCGCTAAACAATAATCGCATGGGTGCAGGTATAATTCTGATGCAGGATAAAATTGGTTCTGATAAAACAACAGAAGCGCAACTCACGTATGGATACCATCTTCCTGTAAAAGAAGATATGATCTTGTCGTTCGGGCTGCAGGGCGGATTTATTAATTACAAAACAGATTATAGTGATCTGACAATAAACCCCGATGATCCTAATTTTTCTCCGGTGAGTGAATGGAAAGCTACTATTGGTGCAGGGCTCATGCTCTCCACTGAAAAGTTTCTGGTGAGTTTTTCTGTTCCTAAAATGCTAAAGGCTTCAACCGATGCTGATTCCCTTGCAACAGGTTTGTACAATAGAAGTTTTTACGGGCTGGGCGCGTATGTTTTCCAGATTTCCTATCGGATAAAACTAAAACCCTATGTCTTAGTGCGTGGCGCAAGTGGCGCACCGCCATCCGTTGACTATGGAATTTCCATGAATGGAGATGATAGCTATACCCTTGGGCTCTTCACCCGCGATTTTAATACCCTTGGATTTCTCGGGCAAATCAATCTCGGTGACATGTTCAGACTGGGCTATGTATTTGAACTACCTATGAATCAATCCGTGGGTGTAAAATTCACTACACATGAATTTACAATTGGTGTGCGCGTGAAGGCTCTGAAGTTTCACGACCTTATGACAATACGGAATTTTTAGCGATCTGCTTGTTGATTTCTTTCACAAACCCCGGTCCCTCATATACAAAGCCTGTGTAAATCTGAATAAGATCGGCACCGGCTTTTAATTTTTCTACCGCATCTTCTACCGACATAATACCTCCAACACCTATAATAGGATAATCCTTGCCTAATTGCTTTCGTAAATACCGAATCATTTCATTCGAACGATCGGCCAGCGGCTTCCCACTAAGCCCACCATTACCAATCTTTTCTAATTCACTTTTTTCCGTTTCGAGTCCTTCTCTTGAAATAGTGGTGTTGGTGGCAATCACACCATCGGTTTTAGTTTCCTTCAATACGGCAATCACATCATCCAACTGCTCTACGGTTAGATCGGGAGCAATCTTCAGTAATACTGGCCTCGGATTTGGTTTTGAAAGGTTCAGTGCTTTTACATACGCCAGCAATTTTCGCAAGGGTTCTTTTTCTTGCAACTCACGCAACCCCGGTGTGTTAGGCGAACTTACGTTCACTACAAAATAATCAACATACGGATGAAGGGCCTCCACACAATACGCATAGTCATCGAGCGCTTTATCGTTGGGTGTGTTTTTGTTCTTCCCAATATTTCCTCCAATAATGATCGTACTCTTTCTTTTCTTTAATCGCTCTACTGCCAGAAGCACGCCCTCATTATTAAACCCCATGCGGTTGATCAGCGCCTGATCGTGTGGAAGTCGGAACAAGCGCGGCTTTTCATTTCCAGGTTGAGGTTGCGGTGTAAGGGTGCCTATCTCAATAAATCCAAAGCCAAAGCATGCTAACTCATCGATTAGTTTTGCATCCTTATCGAAGCCTGCGGCCAAGCCTACTGGATTTTCAAATCGAAGGCCCAATATTTGCCGGTTGAGCTTCGGGCTTTTATAAGAAAATAGAGAATGCAATAAGAATTTGAAACCCGGAAAGCGTCCATTCAGTTTAATAAAAGTGAACACCAAGTGATGAACACGCTCAGCATCCAACAAAAAGAGAAGTGGACGAATAAGGCGTTTATACATAAAGGCTTGGGTGTTTCACCGCTAATTAGAAAATTATAGATTTGTAACCAATTAAAATTTAAATATGATGGAACGAATGAAAAAATTACTTTTTGTAACCAGCTTAGTTCTCGTTGCAGCATGTGCAATGCCGGTTTACGCACAAATTAGTAACCGTGTGGGTCCTATGCTTTCGCTTGCCTCTGGCGACATTGATGAGACTGGCATTGGCATAGTGGCAGAATTTGGTGTAGCGCAAAAGATTTCAATTGCACCCCAGTTTATACTTTACTTTCCCGGAAATGACATAAGCTTCTTTGAACTAAACTTAAATGGTAACTATTACTTCTTTAATCAGGATGTATTTGAACTGTATGGTTTAGGTGGGTTAAACTTTGCACGGGTAGGGTATGATGGCCCAGGAAACAGTTATTCTAACTCCGAACTAGGTATTAATCTTGGTATTGGTACCAACTTTCAACTCGGTAAAAAATTTGTGCCCTTTGCTGAGTTTCGCTTTACACTCGGAGACTATGACCAGCTTGCACTAGGCCTGGGGGTTAAGTTTAATCTCAATTAAGTAATTGTTAATTATTCAATTAAGTCCTGCGCGTTGGCGTAGGACTTTTTTTATGACCGCGGATGAAACTCTGTAATCACCTGTCGTAGGTAGTCGCGATCAAGGTGCGTATAGATCTCGGTTGTTGTAATGGATTCGTGCCCCAACATTTCCTGTACCGCACGCAAATCAGCACCACCTTCAATTAAATGCGTAGCAAAAGAATGCCGGAAGGTGTGCGGGCTAATCGTTTTCTTTAACCCAATTTTCGTTGCAAGCTCTTTAATAACGGTGAACACCGTTACCCGGGTAAGTCGTTTTCCTCTTCGGTTTAAAAATACATCTCCTTCAAATCCTTTCTGTACCGGAGTATGCACCCTGATCTCTTGTATGTATATTTTTAAATACTTCATTGCATCGCGCCCGATGGGCACTAGCCGTTCTTTATTTCCCTTTCCGATAACGCGCAAAAAGCCTACATCAAAATAAATATTGTTAAGTTTTAACTCAACCAATTCGGTTACACGCAAACCTGAACTATACAGTACTTCTAACATCGCTCGATTTCGCCCGCCCTCGGGTTTTGATAAATCAATAGCCTCCAGTAATTTTTCAATCTCCGGATAGCTAAGGGTATCCGGAAGCTTACGACCAATTTTAGGCCCTTCAATTAATTCGGTTGGATCTTTCTCAATCAACTCTTCAAAAATCAGGTATTTGTAAAATCCCTTTATGCCTGAAAGAATGCGTGCTTGGCTGTAGGCACTCATGCCCAGCTCATTAATATACTGCAGCAACCCCTGTAGATGTTTTGAAGTAACCGCCATGGGGTTCACCTTCGGATGTGTCATTTCCATAAACTGCTGTAGCTTAGAAACATCACGCACATAGGCCTCAATAGAATTTTCTGACAGGGATCGTTCTAGTTTCAAGTAGTGACCAAAGTGCTTTATGTGAAGTTCCCAGTTCAAGCTTAAAATAGTTCAAGGTTCAAGGTTTAAAGTTCAAGGTTTAATGCATAAAGACCAAGCGACCACCAATAGTAATGACTATTGACTAATGACTGCTGTCTGGGTATCTTTCACGCATGAAAATACAAATCATAAACGGCCCAAACCTTAACCTTCTTGGTGTACGCGAAGAGGATATTTATGGAAGTCGTGATTTTGAAAACTACTTTGAAGAATTAGAAAAACGTTTTCCGCAGGCTGAACTACAATACTATCAGTCAAATATCGAAGGCGAGCTGATTAATAAACTGCACGAAGTTGGATTTTCGTTTGGTGGAATTATTTTGAATGCCGGTGCCTATACCCATACTTCTATAGCACTTCACGATGCCATCGGGGCAATTAAATCTCCTGTTGTAGAAGTTCATATATCGAACATTTACGCGCGGGAAGAGTTTCGACACAAAAGTTTAATCACCTCAAAATGCAAAGGGCTCATTTCGGGGTTTGGATTAGAAGGCTATGACATGGCAATCCGGTACGTACTAAAACCTAAAGTTTAATTATTCATGATTTCATTTTATCCCGGTCCGTCCCGCGTTCACGATGAAATTCCGAAATATGTAAAGGAAGCGGCACGATTGGGTATAATGAGTATCAATCACCGCAGCGAAGAGTTTGTAGCCATCTCTAAAAAAACAATAACGCTTCTTAAGCAGAAACTAAACATTCCGAAAAATTATACCGTATTCTTCACTTCTTCAGCCACCGAGTGCTGGGAAATAATCGCGCAATCATGGATAACTGACAAAAGTTATCATCTCTACAATGGAGCCTTCGGACAAAAATGGTTTGAGTACACGAAAAAGCTAAAGCCTGGGGCTACGCCCTTACCGTTCGATCGTGAAGTGGCGCTTGATCCAGCCCAATTACTAGTTGATGATCGTAATGCTATTATCTGCCTCACGCAAAACGAAACTTCCAACGGTACTCAGGTAAGCAATAAAATTATTTCAGCCATTAAAAAAAGCAATCCCCATCACCTGATTGCTGTTGATGCCACGTCATCTATGGCGGGAGTTATTCTCGATTTTAAATCAGCGGATATTTGGTTTGCCTCGGTGCAGAAATGTTTTGGATTGCCGGCAGGTATGGGTATTATGGCTTGCTCTCCGGTTGCTATTGCGCGTGCACAGGAAATCAACAACACGCACTACTATAATAGTGTGGTATTCATGGTTGCGATGATGGCGAAATGGCAAACTCCCTACACACCAAATGTGCTGGCGATTTACCTGTTGATGCGGGTTCTGGAAAAAATGAAACCTATTAGAGAAGTGCATGCCCTTACCTTGAAGCGGTATACAGAATGGAGATCGTTTTTTGAACAATCTAAATCCTTAAAGCTGCTGATAAAAAATAAATTGGTTCATTCAATTACAGTTTTACCAATAGAAGGCAATCCGGTAAGGCTCAATAAAATCAAACAAAATGCTAAAAAGAAAGGCTTCTTGTTAGGTGAAGGGTATGGCGACATTAAGACTACAACCTTTCGCATTGCTAATTTCCCAGCCATAAAAAATTCAGAAATACATGAACTCAGACGCTTCCTTTCAAACATTCGCTAAAGGTCTGGCCAAATAATTAAGCCTGACGTTAGTTGAGTATTCAAAACCGAAAATAATTTCAGTTTTTTTCATTTAGCTTTACACAAATCTAAAAGCGATGTTTGACTTCAAGGAAATTTTTTCAGTCACCCTTATTCTATTTTCAGTAATCGATATCATTGGATCTATTCCGTTTGTTATCATTATCAAGAAAAGAGAAGGTCGCATCCATGCAGAAAAAGCAACGATCATTTCCGCGGTACTCATGGTGGCATTTTTGTACCTCGGGCAGTCAATTCTTAGGTTATTTGGATTAGATGTTGCATCGTTTGCCGTAGCGGGTGCCATTGTGATGTTTATTGTAGCAATGGAAATGATTTTAGGAATGACCCTAATAAAGGATGATCCCGATGCAAAAGGTTCCGGATCAATAGTTCCGCTGGCCTTTCCATTGATTGCAGGTGCCGGAACATTAACCACTATACTCTCTTTGCGTGCCGTGTATGCCGAAGCAAATATTCTTACAGGCATTATCTTAAATCTTATTTTTGTTTACCTCGTACTTCGTTCTTCTTCCTGGCTTGAGCGTAAACTTGGGAAATCTGTATTCTCTGTTCTTCGCAGAGTCTTTGGTGTAATTCTATTAGCCATTGCCGTAAAGATTTTTAAAGACAACGTAAGCTTCTGATGATTAAAATCTATACCGATGGTGCTGCACAAGGAAATCCTGGGCCTGGAGGTTATGGTACCATTCTGAAATATGGCCATCATGAAAAAGAATTTTCACAAGGATTTCGCCTCACGACTAATAACCGAATGGAATTGTTAGCGGTGATTGTTGGATTGGAAGCAATAAAAAAAAATGAAATTGCCATCACCGTCTATTCAGACTCAAAGTATGTAGTAGATTCGGTAGAGAAGGGTTGGATTTGGGGTTGGGAGAAAAAAAACTTTGCTAAAATAGCTAACTCCGATCTATGGAAACGCTACATCCCGCTGCATACTAAATTCAAACCAAAATTTGTCTGGATAAAAGGCCATGCAGGCCATACTGAAAATGAACGGTGTGATCAACTGGCTGTGCAAGCCGCAAGTGGATACAACCTAGCTGTGGATAACTGGTATGAAGTGAACAAAGAAAAATGATCAGCGTGGCTTACCGACTGATGACTTAAATAAATCGACACTCCAAATACTCAAAAACGGAAGCGTGAGTAGATACGCAAGTGTTACGCGCCAGTCGGAAAAAATGTTGTGAACCACAACACTCTGCAGTAAATAAAAAAGTGGCGTAGCTACCATACCAAGCCCAAACTTCAATGAACCTTGAAATTCAAGTGTAACATATTTTTTTAAAATCCAACGAACCAAAGAATAAGGCAAGAAATTATTAATCAAAACGTACAGGTGTAGCGGAAAGCCAACGGCCAACAGGAGATAATTTTTAGACGTAGTGTCGCCACTTGTTTTAGGATTTATTTTCCACTCCTCAACTATCTTTTGGTCATATTGTAATTGTTCTACTAAATCTTCTTTTGTTCGATGGCCACGTAAATAATTCTCAACTGACTCATACCCATCAATATCAATGTGAAGCATCAGCGGGATTAATGCCTTTCGGGTTTTATCAAGAAGCGTATCATAAAATTCACGTTCCTGCAAACCTTTATAAGAGGTATCAACCGGAATGGCTTTGCCATAATTAACTAATACCCTCGATCGAAAATTATAGTAATGATCATACTGTACACCCACCGGAACAATATACAAGGGAAGGTTCCAGTCATTTTCTTGCTGTACCGTAAGGGCGATTCGGGCAAACCCTTTTTGCAGTGGCCGTAATTTATAGCGCATCGATTGGTCGCCTTCCCCGAAAATAAGAATAGACTTGCGATCCTTAAGCAACGCCACGCATTGTCTGATGGTTGCATCATTATTTCGTAAACCCTTCACACCATCGCGAAATCGATACACGGGCATCATGTGAAATGCACGAAAAATAGCACGAGTAATTTTACTATTAAATACACCTGCTCGTGTCAGGAACCAAGGCTCATCGTAGGTACTACAGGCTACTAATATCGCATCTTGAAATGCATTTTGGTGGTTGACTACAAAAATAATGGCAGCATTCGCTGGAATATTTTTTTCGCCATTAACCTGCCATTTTCTAAAGAAGAACCAAAGCGAAAGTTTCACATAGTTTCTCGGAATTTTGTAAAAAAGTGCGCTAAAAAAATTTCGGATCATGCTATTTCCTTTTCTGTAAGCGCAATTCCCAGTTCTTGCAACTCTTTCAATATAGGGTCATACAATTCTGCTATAACCGGTATAACAACACCCCGGGCAGTAATTTTACCCTGAAGCAATAGTTTAGCCGCGATCGCTAATGGAAGCCCCACTGTTTTTGCCATAGCCGTATAATTCGAGTCATCTCCGGTAGCCACTAACGAAGCTTGAATTTCTTTTTTTACTCCACCAACCTCAAAAACAAACCTATGCCACATGACCACCAGATCTTTATCATCGGGTTTTAGTTTCCATTTTTTATTGAGAATATGCTCAAGAACTTGTGCTGGTGTTCCTTCGTTGATTCCAATTAGCTCGCGATCAAAAAATCCAGACCACCGAAGACGCTGCATCTCCGTTCCGTTCGGCAATAACTTGAAACCCAAACATAATTTCTCCTCCACCATCAATTGAGAATCAAAATTCAAAAAACAATTAATAAAATCGCGATGAGTCATTTTCTCCAAGCCCTCCATTATAAAGGAATCGTCACAACACCCTAACTGAACCAACACATCCCAGGCAGAACAGTAACCCTTATTACGAAGCGTGCCGCGTAACATACTTTGAATGCCCTGCAATCCGTACGTAGTTAAATATTTCAATGAATCACGATTTGCATAGCCTTCGTATTCGCCATACCCCGGTACTGCAACAGGTGTAATGCGTGTAAAAAGTTGCTGATAGGGAATATACTTGTATTGGCCTTGCTGTAAAAATCTGGCAGTGCCTTGTCCTGCCATTACCACGTTACGCGGATTCCAGGTAAACTTATATCGCCATGGATTTTCAGCATCTGTATCGGGAGAGATTAGTCCTCCTGTGAAACTATCGAACGATAGCATGGTTCCTCCCGATGCTTTTATTTTATCGATTACCTGCATGGCACTCATGTGATCAATACCCGGATCCAAACCACACTCATTCAGCAATAAAACATTATTCGCGATTGCTTGCTCATGCAACTCTTGCATCTCCTGAGAAACGTAACTTGCTGTTAGTAAATGTTTCCTTAATGAAAGGCAATGCTTCGCAACCAGTATATGAAGATGTGCCGGCAATAATGACACGACAACATCGGCAGATTGAATAATGGACCTGCTTTCCTCCTCTTTATTAATATCAAACGAAACACCTTTCCCGCGTGTTGAGCCACCCAACCGGTGGAGTGCCGCGGCTTCCGAAACATCACCAATTACAATATTCCAGGAAAACGTTGCCGCTTGCTGTAAAAGATAGGTGATGAGAGCTGAAGATGACCGCCCCGCACCTAGAATTAAAATGGTTTTCATATTAAAATAAGCAGGTGGCAAAGTACCCAAATGCTTCCGAAAGTAGAATTAGAGTCTGAAAATTTTTAACTTACCAACTTACAATTCCCTTATGAAGGATATTATTTTCTTCAAAAATTTTGATGAACTGGACACAGAATCAAAATACCTTGTTCACAAAGCCAAAGAAGCAGCACACCATGCTTATGCGCCTTATTCAAAATTTTATGTTGGTGCTGCCCTCATACTAGAAGACGGCACAATCGTGACTGGTTCGAATCAGGAAAATGCAGCTTACCCATTGTGTATGTGTGCTGAACGTGTAGCGCTCTACGCTATGGCGGCAGCATATCCCGAAAAAAGGATTATTAAAATGGCCGTTGTTGCCAACAAAAAAAATCATAAAGAGTTAACCCCGGCATCTTCGTGTGGGGCATGCCGGCAAGTAATGGCTGAATTTGAAGATCGGCAGCACAAACCCTTTGAAGTAGTTTTGCTGGCAGCAGAAGGAAAATGGATAAAGTGCCCATCCGCAGCTTCCCTTCTTCCGTTTGGTTTTTCTAAAGACAATCTTGAATCTGATCCAAAAAAATAATTTTCCTATCGAACTTGAGGTATGAATATTTTCCGCAACAGGTCTTTAAAGCAGTATTCCATTATTTTCGCTACTGTCTTCTTTGTGCTTATTCTATTCCAACTATTCTGGCTACAGAATCGATTTAACCGTACAGAGTCTATTCAACATCAGATTGATTTTGTTAGAGAAATTCAACTAAACACACAGCAGCTGCACTTCTCTGTAAATAAATTACAACCAGGTGAATCGTTTCCCCCTTCAATACTTTCACTTGCAGCGCAACTGGATTTAAGTATTCATCTTCTCGAAACTGGTGGACGCATTCCCGGTTCGGATATTTTTTTACCGCCTCTTCAGCGGCTTCCTAAAATTACGCACAAAAATCTGGTCTCTCTCTGGACAACTTACAAAAAGCAAATTCTAGAACTTAATGGCCAACCGACCAGTGATTTAAAAATCTCTGTATCTATCGAGGCCCAGTCGATTCAGGTATCTGACTGGCTAAAAAAATTATCAGACGATTTATATGATGAGGCCGGTGCTTTTCGAAATTCACTAGCCACAGTTTTAGCAATAATTATTGTTACGGATATAGTTCTATTGGTTTTATTGACGATGGCCTTTAATAGATTTATTCTATCCCAACTAAGTCGCATTGAAGAAAATACCATTCGCCACAGTCATACCAACGGGTTTGCGAAGAATGAAATTGGCTCGCTTGCTATTCAGGTAAATGAGGTTATTGAGCAACTACGTGACGCCACTGATTTTGTGAAGGGAATTGGAGAGGGGAAATTAAACATGGATTACAAAACAGAACTTGATATAAACTATTCCGTAGGAAAAAATAGGTTGGCAGATGAGTTAATTGCCATGCAGAGCAAACTAAAAACCATTAACATCGAGGAACAAAGAAGGCAATGGGCAAACGAAGGGCTTACCAAATTTGTCGATATTCTTAGAAACGCTAATGACAATGTTCAATCACTGGGAGATAAAATTATTTCATCGCTTGTACAATACACAGGGTCAAATCAAGGTGGGCTTTATATTTTGAATGACGATGATGAGAATAACAAATACTTAGAGCTTATTTCGCTGTTTGCCTTCAACATTAAAAAATTTGAAAAGCAGCAGGTAAAACTTGGTGAAGGAATTTTAGGCCAAACTTTTTTAGAGAAAGAAACTACTTACCTCACCAATATGCCTGAAGATTATGCCCGAATAACTTCAGGATTAGGCGACTCGGCTCCAAAAGCGATATTGATAGTACCCTTAAAGGTTGATAAGGATGTGTATGGTATTGTAGAACTAGCCTCTTTTCATGAATTAGAAGCTCACGAAATAAATTTCGTTGAAAAACTAGGTGAAACCATAGCCTCAACACTATCATCCGTAAAAATCAATCAACGAAACAGAAAACTCTTAGAACAATCACAGCAACAAACAGAAGAAATGCGCTCGCAGGAAGAGGAGATGCGGCAGAATATGGAAGAACTTACTGCCACACAAGAGGGCATGAACCGGCTACTAAAGGAAGCCCAGGATAAAGAGACGTATCTTAATAATTTGATGGACGCTACTACCGATGCCATCGTGGCAATTGATCGAGAATACAAGGTAGTGCTTCGTAATAACGCTCCACTTTTTGAAAACTTCCTTTCCCAAGGCATTCAGTATGAAAAAGGATATTATGTACTCGGCCTGTTTAAACAAGAGGAATTTAATTATCACAAAGGCATTTACGATAAAGCCTTTGCCGGTGAGACCGTTGAGGTGACAAAAGAGTATTTTGGTCGAAAATACACTATTGCTTACAATCCCTTACGATCCGCTATGGGGGAAGTAATTGGTGTTTCTATTTTCGCACACGATCAAACCGAATTATTGGCTCTTAAAGAGCAACTTGAACATCAGACAAAAGCAGGCAATGACGGAAACTGGCTTTTAGCAGAGGAAATCGAAAAAACCTTCCGCATTCAGCTTGAAGCCTTGAAAATCACACAAGACGAGCTTAGGCCTCGCTAAATATTCTCAAATTATACATCAAAAAAGTTTTTTAAAGGGCTTTTTTTCAACTAATTAGTGGCAATTAGTTAAATTTCATTCCTGCCTAAATTGCAGGAGGTTCCCAAAGGTAAGGTTGGCTTGTTCGTAGATTAACAGAGTGTGTGTTTACTTCGAAATCAACTCGAATCTTAAAGGATATAATTTAATTTTGAAATCCCCTAATTAGGACAAAAGAGCCAATGCAGGATATAGATATTGCCGATTTAAAACGGATTGCCGAGCTTATTTACCAGAAGCATAATTATGACTTTCGGAATTATGCCATGTCATCCTTTAAAAGACGGGTATTGCGAATACTTGAACTTAAGAAACTCAGTGTCGATGCCCTCATTAAAAAACTTACTGAAAACCCAGCCTTTATAAATGAGTTCCTGGACGAGCTTACTGTAAATGTTACCGAGATGTTTCGTGATCCGGGCTTCTGGCGAATTATGCGAGAAGAAATTATTCCAGCTATTTTATTGAATCACAAACAATTTAAAATATGGCATGCCGGATGTTCATCAGGCGAAGAGGTGCTGTCAATGGCCATTATGTTAAAAGAGATGGGTATTTGGCAGGATGTACAACTTTTCGCTACCGACCTGGATACAGCCATTTTAGAACGAGCCAAATCTGCTACATACTCCATTAAAAATATGGAGTTAAATGAAAAGAACTACATACGCTTTCAAGGAACCAGCTCAATAAAGAATTACTATAAAGAAGAAAACGGCATGGCCGTTTTTAATAAAGATTTACTCGCGAATGTAACATTTCGCAAACACGATTTAGTGCTGGGCGAGGTGTTCAATAAATTTGATTTAGTGTTATGTCGCAATGTCATGATTTATTTTAATCAAACCCTGCAAAATGAAGTACTGAAAAAATTTCATGAAGGGTTATTTAAGTATGGTTATCTCGCCATCGGCTCGAAAGAGTCACTTATCTGGTGCGATTATGCCAACCGCTTTATCGTGGTAAATAATGAAGAAAAGATTTACAAGAAAATAAAAGACTAGAGCCGCTGCTTTCGCCTAATGGATAAAATCAATTTAAATAACAGCTACAAAGCCGTTGTTATTGGCGGATCAGCTGGCAGTTTTCAGGGTATGGTTAAAATCCTCTCCCAACTGCCAAAAGGATTCCCATTGCCAATCATCATGGCATTGCATCGGCTAAAGCATGTGCGGCATGGGTTTGTGGAGGCTCTGTCATTGAAAAGCATTGTTCCGGTAACGGAACCATACGATAAAGAACAAATAAAAAAAGGCGGAATATACCTAGCTCCGGCTAATTATCACATGTCGGTTGAACTTGGAAATAATTTCGCTCTATCTACCGAAGAAATGGTGAATAATTCAAGACCGGCAATTGATATAACCTTGGGTTCATGCGCGTATGTATACAAAGACAAACTGATTGGAATATTATTATCAGGTGCCAATCGGGATGGTGCCCTCGGTATGAAACATATTAAAGACCGTGGGGGCTTAACCATCGTTCAGGATCCTGCCGAGTGCATGATTGAAACCATGCCGAAAGCAGCTTTAGCTATTACACCAATAGACAGAGTGTTAAAGGTTGATCAAATTATAGAGTTTTTTAAAGACTTAGATAAACAATACCGATGATTAAGACATTCAAAGATTCAAACAAGATTAACTTAATCCTGAGCATACTTTTCATCGCTGGCATTGCGACATCCGGCTATGCGTTATACCGGTTACCATCTAACTTGATGATCCCCCATGGATTTCAGCCTGTCTTCAACAATCTGTATCTCATAATTGGAGTTTCGTTCTCAATAGGCGTTGCTGCCATAACGATGGCAATGCGTTACAAAAAAGAACTCGTGGTTTATCGGGATAAAAAAAATGAAGCAAGTCAGACAGACCTTGACTCCTCCGAATCAGCAAAAAGTACAATCAGCGTAGAACCCATAAAGGTAGCATTGCGCACCGCCAAGAATGAAAAAGAGATTCTCCAAAATGCATTGCAATCAATGTGTAAAGAGCTCGAAGCCGGACAAGGTGCTGCTTACCAGGTACAACAAGAAAACAATATTCGCTTTGTTGAATTGAAGTCTGGATATGCCTTAAGCATTAACGAAAACACGAGTACTCGTTACAATTTTGGAGAAGGGCTAATTGGCCAGGCAGCATCAAACGGGCAACTTCTGTACCTGGATGAAATTCCAGAAGGATACATTAAAATTATTTCGGGTTTAGGAAGTGCCTCTCCACGGTTTCTGCTAATTGCACCCGTAAAACATCAAGACACTGTATTGGCGGTTGTAGAAATTGCATCGTTCACACCTTTTAGCTCAGATCAGCGGAAATTTGTTGAGCATGCAGCTCAACTTACAGCTGAAAAATTTTCAATTACTAAATAGACGCAACGGAATAAAATGAAAGGAATTAAGATAAGTACAAAAATTTCGGCTCTGGTTATTCTCATTTCACTTGTCGCTGTTGGCGCAATCAGTTTCTTTACTTACGATTTTAATCTTAAGACCAACCGCGAAAAAATCACGAATAACCTAAACGTGATTACGGAAAGTCGTGCCTCACAAATTAACGCCTACTTTGATAAAATAACTCATGCGATTACCCTGCTACAGGCATCCGATGAACTAAGCGCCAGTGGTACACCCACAGAAGCACCAGCCGATGAGTTTGGAGCAATGTTCGATATGGGGAGCGAAACAACTGTAGACTCCACTTCTGAGTCAACCGCAGAATCGCCTCTTGAAGTGTACCTGGCAAAGCAAAAAAATACTCTTGGCTTTGAGGAGATTTATACTACATCAAAAACAGGAGGTATAGCAACATCCACGGATACCAACCTTAAATCAGGTAACTTCATTGACCCTGATGGAACAAGCTTTGAGAATGGTTCAAGCAGCCTTCACTTCAGTTCCGTTTTTAAAGATAAGTCCGACTATTTTCTTTTTGCCTTAGCCCCCCTAGAAAGTTCAAATCAATTACTCATCGTAAAAATAAAACTAAATGCGCTTTACAAATCACTACAAGATTATCAAGGCCTTGGCGAAACGGGTGAAATAGTATTGGCAAAGCAAGATCCTTCATCCAAAAAAATTATTTTAACTAGCCCCTTGCGAGCAGAACCAAATGCGGCACTAAAAATATTCGAAATTGATAATTCGTCCGTTATTGGGTTAAGAAAAGCATTTGATGGAGAGGATGGAACGGGTATCTTTCTGGATTATCGGGGCACCAAATCGTTACAGGTTTGGAAAAAACTTTCTCTTTCGGGATGGGCCTTGTTAGGAAAAATAGATCAAAAAGAAGCAGATGGTGCCGCGGGGAGTTTAAAGAAAATATTTCTATACGCGAGTTTATGCATTGTTGCACTGGCAACACTGTTATCCATGATCTTTGCGAGGTCACTAACCTATCCGTTGCATTCTATGCAAAATACTATTGGCCTCGTAGCCGATGGTGTGTTACCCGAAAATATTGAAACAACAAGCAATGATGAATTTGGAAAAATGGCCGGCAAAGTAAATGACCTGGTTCATGCCCTTAAAAATAATGCACAGTTTGCGCAACGTATTGGTGAAGGAAAATATGATACTGAATTTAAGCCGGCTAGTGAAAACGACTTGCTTGGAATGAGTTTAATAAATATGCGCCACAATTTGATTGAGAATGAGAGTAGAGATAAAGAAAGAAACTGGATCGTTCGTGGTGTAGCTGAAATAAGTGAGATACTGCGAATGCACGATACCCTTGACACGCTCGGTGAAGATGTGATTAAGTTTATTCTCGAAAAAATTGGAGCTATCCAAGGTGCATTTTATGTTGTAAATGAAGAAGGCGGAGAAAAAATTGTAGAAATGCGAGCTAGTTATGCTTATGGCCGCAAAAAATATTTACAGTCAAAATTCAAGTTTGCCGAAGGTTTAGTAGGTCAGTCGGCCATTGAAAAGAGTACCATACTACGAACAGAGATTCCTACAGACTACGTGACTATAACGTCTGGAATTCTTGGAGAACAACGACCAACCTGTGTTCTGGTTGTTCCGCTAATTACCCATGAAGAAGTGTTTGGTATCCTGGAATTTGCAGGCTTCAAGAAATTTGATCCCTCACAAGTAAAATTTGTAGAAGAGCTCAGCTTAATTCTTGCGCGCACAATTTATAATATTAAAGTAAATGAACGGACGCGCCATCTGTTGGAAGAATCGCAGGAAATGAGTGCTGAGTTAAAGGAAAAACAGGAGGTTTTGCGCCAAAATGCAGAAGAAATGCAAGCAACGCAAGAAGAGTTAACCCGCAGCAATCAACGACTGGAAGAGCAAATAGAAGAAGTTAGCCGAACCCAAAAAAGGATGCAGCTACTCTTGGAGAACGCCTCGGAGGTTATTACAATTTATGAAGACGATGAAACGATTCGCTATATATCTCCATCTGTAGAAACCATTTTAGGGTATATTCAAAAAGAGATGATTGGAAGTCGAGACAACGAAAAAATACATGCCGACTATCGTGAAATTTTCCACGGCCTATTCCAGAAGATGCGCGAAAATCCCGATGAAAAAGTAACCGTTCAGTTCGAATACAAAACAAAACAAAGTGGATACATCTGGATTGAGGCGGCTGGTACAAATTGTATGTCAAACCCGGCTATTCATGGATACATTCTGAATTCACGCGACATCACTGAAAAACGAAGAGCTGAACAAGAACAACGAATGCGTAGTAAAATGCAGGCGTTATCGGAAAACTCACCTGATCTGATTACACGTTTAGAGCAAGATGCTATATCGTATATCAATCCCGTGATTGAAGAATTTACGGGCAAGGCTCCTGCATTCTTCTTAAATAAAAATGTAAAAGAGGTTGAATTGGATGCATCTATTCTTGAAGGCTGGCTTCGCATTGTAGAAGAAGTAAATAAATCGAATAATACAGTTGCCACTGAAATGGATTTTCCTACCGAAGCGGGCAAGCGGGTAATGCAAGTAAATGCTATTCCGGAATACGATGAATCCAATAAAATTGAATCGGTATTGGTTGTTTCACACGACATAACCGAACGCAAATTGATTGAACTTGAAATCCAAAATAAAAACAAGAAAATCACCGAGAGTATTAACTACGCCAAGCGGATTCAAAATGCCATTCTACCCAACAACAGAGTTATCGCGAAGTCATTGCCCGAGTCCTTCATATTATATAAACCTAAAGATGTAGTTAGTGGCGATTTCCCGTGGTACATGCAAATCAAAGATGATATTTATATCGCAGCCGTTGACTGTACAGGACATGGCGTGCCGGGCGCGTTGTTATCGTTGATAGGCTACTTCTTGCTAAACGATATTGTTCGCAGCCGCAAAATAACAGAGCCCGGAATTATTCTCGACCTACTGGATGAAGGCGTAACTTCCACGCTTCGTCAGGATGAGGATGCAACCACGAAAGATGGAATGGACATTGCCCTGTGTAAAATCAATACAAATACACGTGAAGTTGAATATGCCGGAGCGCACCGTCCACTTTATGTTATGAAAAACGGAGCCTTGGAAGAGATCAAGGGCAATAAATTTCCAATAGGTGGAGGCATATTTAAAAACCAGACGAATTTTACCAATACAAAAATTAAGCTTGAAAAAGGTGACTCTATTTACTTTAGCTCCGATGGCTTCCCCGATCAGTTTGGTGGCCCAGAGGTACGTAAGTTTGGCCCTAAAAAAGTGCGAGAAACCATTGAAAGGGTTCATAAAATGCAAATGAGCGAAGCTTCGGCCATTTTCGATGAAGAATGGGAAGGCTGGCGAGGAGAGACCAAGCAAATTGATGACGTTTTATTGATTGGAATCAAGTTTTAACCAATAAAAAAACGTGTTTTTGATACAAAACTTAATAAATTTCGAAACTCAAATAACCTACCCATGAATTATATCTATGACCTGCATCGCACCATGATGTCGCAGAATCTGATTCTGGTGTACCAGGGTGATTTTACCCAGGAAACCACCAAGTCTATTCTTACCATGGCTGAACGAAACCTTGATTCTTCTGGTGAAGAGTCAGCTATAAAACGCAAGGTATTCAATGTCATGGTAGAAGCTTTGCAAAATATTGTAAAACACAGTGATGAGATGGTTGACGGAGCGATTCGTAGTCATGCAGCTATCTTTCTGATTGGAAGAGAGCCCAACCGCTTCTCCATCATGTCTGGCAACCCCATTCGTAAAACAAATATTGCCGGACTCCAGAAAAAATTAGATCAAATTAATACGCTTGACAAAGAAGGATTAAAGGATCACTATAAAGAGATAATAAAAAATACTACCATCTCTGATAAAGGTGGTGCAGGTTTAGGCTTTATTGATATGGCACGTAAATCAGGTTCTAAATTAGAATTCTCTTTTCCAGAGATGAATGCCGAATACTGTTTCTTTTGCCTTAAAGTAAGTGTACCCCGCGAAAGTGAAATTTAATGTTGAACCATAATACAACACAATAACCATGGAAATTTTAAACCTAGAAGGAGCTGAAGATACCCCGAAAATTATTCTGGATAAGAAGAATGGTATCTTTGAAATATCTGGCCGTTCACTGCCTGAAGACTCAGCCGAATTTTACAGGCCCGTGTTGGAGTGGATTGGCGCCTACGCAAAAGAACCCAATGGTTCTACCGAGTTTGTTTTTAAGCTCGAATATTTTAACACCGCCTCGTCAAAACTAATTCTTGATGTACTCTCTGCTCTGGAGGATATTCAGAGTATGAAAATAATGTGGTACTATCATGAAGATGATGAAGATATGGAAGAAGCCGGTCAGGAGTTTTCAGAACTGGTAGAAATACCTTTCGAATTTAAGACGTATTAATTATAACCATCTTTATTAATCGTTATTTGTTAATCGTAGAATTCTTATACATCGATTAGCGGGTAACGATTAACTTTTTATTATGAGTGAAGAAATCCTCAAAGCGCTAACCCAGCTTTTTGCCATCATTACTAAACAAGATGGCGGTGTCTCCGAGAATGAACGTCAGTTTGTTATCAACTTTTTTCAAACCGAACTTGATCAGGATTCCCTTAAAGAATACATAGACCTGTATGATGAATTTTCAGGATACGGAAAAGCTGATGAAGAGGGTAAAAGCAAACTAACCTCCGTTAAAGACTCTGTTAAAACACTTGGGATTTGTAAAAAAATTAACAAAACTCTTACCCAGAAACAAAAAGTAGTTGTACTCATAAAATTATTGGAACTCGTTGGGTCCGATAAAAATTTCACACACCAGCGCATGGAAATTATAAACACTGTATCTACGGTGTTTAATATCCAGAAAGAAGAAAACACACTCATTGAGCGATTTATTGTTTCCGAAGATCCAAAGTCACTGGACTTTGTAGACATTTTGCTTGCGAACAAAGACGAAAAGACAGATACAGGTAAACTTTATAAGCACGCACACGTGCACATTGAAGGTAACCTTATTTTCATGCGCGTGCGTAGCGTAGACATGTTCTTCACAAAATATATCGGTGAGGAATTAAATATGCTTAACGGCTTTACAATGCAGCGAAATAGAGTTTACCTTTTTTCGCATGGTAGCACCATTAAAACTCAGGCGGGCGATGCGCTATATTACAGCGACTTAGTACGCGATTATAATGAAGAAATAAAAACTACCAAACTATCCTTCAACGCTAACATTAAAGAATTTAAGTTTCCGAATGGTGCTGTTGGTTTACGCGATGTTGTAGTATCAGAAGGGCCTGGAAAATTAATTGGCATTATGGGAGCCAGTGGTGCTGGAAAAACCACCCTGTTACATGTTATGGCTGGCCTAGGCAAGCCAAGTCAAGGGCAAGTTGTGATTAATGGATTTGATATAAATTCCCAAAAAGATAAAATACACGGTGTAGTCGGATACGTTTCTCAGGATGACCTACTTATTGAAGAGCTTACTGTTTATGAGAATCTATATTATAACGCTAAACTATGCTTTGCAGATTTTTCTGAAGAACAACTGGGCAAGCGTGTAATGGAGGTGTTGGAAAATTTAGGCCTTGATCAACGTAAAGACTTGAAAGTTGGCAATCCCCTTGAAAAAACAATTAGTGGTGGCCAGCGTAAACGCTTAAACATCGCATTAGAATTAATACGGGAGCCAGCAATTCTTTTTTTAGATGAACCCACCTCGGGGCTTTCCTCGCGCGATTCTGAAAATGTAATAGACTTACTTAAAGAATTATCGCTAAAAGGAAAATTAATTTTCGTGGTCATCCACCAACCATCATCAGACATCTACAAAATGTTTGACAAGATGATTATTATGGATACGGGCGGATTTCCTGCATACTACGGCCACCCCGTAGAGGCTGTTACCTACTTCAAAAAATCTACACACCAAGTAGACAGTAACAGAGGCCAATGCGAAACTTGTGGTAATGTTAACCCCGAGCAAATATTTAACATCATTGAAGCAAAGGTGGTAGATGAATATGGCCAACCAACCAATAAGAGAAAAATCACACCCGTGCAGTGGCACGATTGGTATAAAGAAAGATTTAAGTTCACCCCTGTTGAGGATGTAAAGGAAGAGCCTCCTCACTCCCTAAATCTGCCCAATAAGATTAAACAAACAGCAATCTTTATAACACGCGATGTACTCTCGAAGCTAAGCAATAAGCAATATCTATTAATCAATCTTTTAGAAGCCCCGCTTCTAGCGCTTATCCTTACTTTCATAATTAAGTATAAGAGTGCGCCCGGTGGCGCAGACTATAGCTTTCGCTTCAATGACAATCTACCGGCATTTTTTCTTATGAGCATTGTCGTTGCTCTTTTCATGGGGCTTACCGTTAGTGCCGAAGAGATTATACGCGATAGAAAAATTCTAAAGCGTGAATCATTTCTTAACTTGAGTTGGAACAGCTACCTCCTTTCAAAGGTTATTATCCTGTTTACACTTTCTGGTATCCAAACACTGACCTTTGCTATTATCGGTAACTTGGTTTTGGAAATTGAGTGGAGTTTATTAATACCTTTTTGGTTCGTTTTGTTTACAACTTCGTGTATGGCCAATGTGCTCGGGTTAAATATATCTTCAGCATTTAACTCAGCTGTTACGGTGTACGTTATGATTCCGCTTTTGCTTATTCCTCAAATGATTCTCAGTGGCCTGCTTTTTAGTTTTGATAAGCTAAATAGCATTATAAGCACCAAGGGAAAAGTTCCGCTTGTCGCAGATATGATGGCATCTCGCTGGGCATACGAAGCGATGGCTGTTTATCAATTCAAAAACAACTCTTTTGAAAAACCATTTTATAGCTATGAGAAGGTAGAATCACAATCTGATTATAACTCATCGTTTCTTGTTGACAAACTCACTGAAAAAAGAAGGCACATCAATGAGAATATTAATTCCACGAATGATTCTACACTTCGCGTTGTGTTGACTAACCTTGAACTAATCCGTACAAGTATTAAAGATGATTACTTTAAAAAAGGACTGGAGAAAATTGAGCTGCAATCTCCTTGGTCATTAAAAATATACACCCCTGAGTTCAACATAATTTTAGAAAATTACCTTACTTCCTATAAGCAATTCTATCAGGGCATCTACAACAAGGCTGTTGCTGCGCGTGAAAAACTGATTTTCGACATGGAAAATGAAAAAGGTAGTGATTACAAGGTTTTTGAATATAAGAATAAATACTACAATGAAAGCCTGGCCGATTTAGTTAAAAATGTCTCAGCCAAAACAAGAATTCTTGAATATAAGGGAGAATTAGTTCAACAAATTAATCCTGTTTTTGTTCAGCCAAAGCCTAAAGGCCTGCTGGATTACAGGGCTCAATTTTTTGCTCCTTCAAAAAATTTAATTGGCCTACAAATAGATACCTATTACTTCAATATTCTTGTTATCTGGTTTGTATCCCTATTATTTTATATTACCTTATATTTCGAACTGTTACGAAAACTTATCAACTCGTTTAGTATAGTTAATTTACCCAGTAAGGTTTCATTTTCTAAAATGAGCCTAAAGAAAAAGAAGTAGCCGCATTCCGGTTATTCTTTGGACTGGATTGTCAAATTTTTAACTTTGTAAGTCATAATTTTACAGCTATGAAAATAGTAAAAATGTTACTAATCACCGCCATTTTAACAGCGTGTGGCTCAGGGGGGCAGAAAACAGATGAGCAGGCTCTTATAGAGACCTTTGATTCTACCAAAACGGTAGGTCCTACCATATCAGAGGCTGTTATTGGTGACATCCTTCAACAAATCCCTAGCCCGTTAGAAATCTCTGTGCTCCTAAAAGAGTCTGGTAAAAAATATAATGTTAGCTATCTGAACTCTGCCGATAATCTATCGAAATACAACAGCAACTATAAAAAAGCTTTAAACTTGGGAATTTATGGTACCGATTTAGGGTATACCAATATATATGAACAAAATCAGGATGGCGTAAAATACATGACCACTATTAAAAGCTTGGCAGACGGGCTAAATATTGGGCAGTTTTTTGATATCGAAACAATCGGAAGATTGGCGACCAATAGCAAAAACCTGGATTCGCTATTGCTGATCACCACTCAAAATTTCAATAATATCAATCATTATTTACAGACTCAAAGTCGCTCAAACCTTAGCGTACTGCTTCTTACGGGTGGCTGGTTAGAGGCCATGCACATTACCTGTAATGTTGCTGGCACCGATCCAAACAATAAAGAGCTTCAAGAGAAGATTGGAGAACAAAAGGTTATTCTTGAAAACATCATTCTATTACTTTCCTTCTACAAAGAAAGCGATCAAAATATGGCATCATTGTTGACAGACATGGAAGGCCTTAAAAAGGTATTCGATAAGGTTAATATTGTATATACATACAAAGAATCAACTTTTGAAGTGAAGGACGGTGTAATGGTTATTAAGGATAATAGCACAACCACCATTGATATTACAGCAGAGAATATTAGTGATATCCGAACAATTTCAAGTACGATCAGAAATAAAATTATTAGTTAAGATAAGGCTCTATGAAAAAATTAATCTATTTTATTCTATCCGTTTTCATGCTCGGAACATCCGATGTGGCGGGTCAATGCAACGCTGAAAATTTGAGTACCCAGTGTATTCCAAAGCTTGCTGGAGGATTTAACTTTCTAAAAAGTTACAAGGTTGACGGTGCGGGTGGCTCAAAAGAAAAAGTCGAGTACTCTTATGTTTTTACTAAAGGCACTCAATACATGATCAATATATGCGCTCCTGCTCAGCCAACAGATGGCATCATTGTTAGTCTATACGATTCAAATAGAAATAAAGTGGCTTCCAGCAAATTCAATGGTCAATATTTAGCAGCCATTGCATATCCGTGCAATGCAACAGGTATTTATTACATTCAGTATACATTTGATGGTTCTGCTTCGTATTGCGGTGGAAGCGCCCTAGGGTTTAAGCGATAAACATCAACCAGTCATTTTAACAGGCTTTCCTCAAAACAGGAAAGCCTTTTTATTTACCTTTATACATGCAAGAGCTTCAAGTCACCTTTAATTTCAATGCCCGATATTTTAAAATTGGTGAACTTGCTAAGAATACCAAGTCAGTCTGGTTTGTATTGCACGGCTACGGGCATCTAGCGCAATATTTTCTTAAAAAATTTGAATCACTAACAAAACATGGAGTCTGCGTAATTGCCCCTGAAGGGCTTTCGAGATTTTACCTTGAAGATGTAAACACCCGAAATAAAACGGGCAACAATCGCGTGGGGGCAACCTGGATGACCCGCGAAAATCGACTGGCTGATATCGATAATTACATTCATTTTCTAGACACAGTTTATAAATACGAATTAAAATCATTCAGCGATTTACCGGTTACACTTTTGGGCTTTTCGCAAGGAGCAGCTACAGTATCCCGGTGGGCACTTTATGATTCTGTCGCTTTCAATAACCTTATTCTTTGGGCAGGGATTTTCCCAGATGACATGGATTTTGAAAAAGGAAGGGATCTATTAAAAAACAAAAAGGTATATCAGGTTTACGGAAGTAAGGATCCATTTCTTACCGAGCCCAGAATTGAAGAGATGAAAATGCTTTCAGCAAAAATTGGTGTAACCTCAGAACCCATTATTTTTGATGGTGGGCATGAACTTCATGAGCAAACGCTCGTACACTTGATTCAGAAGCTCTAGGTGTTTCGCTTAACGTGAATACTACTCGCCTGAGCAGTTGGAAATACAGTAATATCTGCCAGTACAACATGAGCGGGTCTGGTGATGGTAAATAAAATTATATCGGCAATATCATTGGCCGTTAATGGATCGAAACCCTTGTATACCGATGCCGCTTTTTCAGCATCACCTTTAAAACGAACTAAAGAAAACTCAGTCTCGACCAACCCTGGATTAATAGAAGTAACTTTTATGTTGTGCGCATTCAAGTCAATGCGCATACCGCGTGTCAACGCATCTACTGCAAATTTACTCGCACAGTACACATTGCCGTTGGCATATACTTCTTTACCGGCAATTGACCCGATATTAACAATGTGTCCAGCTTTCTGGGTTACCATTCCCGGAATAATTTCATGGCACACATATAAAAGACCTTTTACATTAATATCAATCATGGCATCCCAATCATCAACGCTTCCGGTTTGGATCGGATCTAAACCATGCGCATTTCCGGCACAGTTTATAAGCACATCAATATGATTCCATGCTGCAGGCAACGAGGTAAAAGCTCTTTTTACAGAATCCTTATCTCGCACATCAAATGATAATGTTAAAACTTCGGTATGCACCGATAAGCGTTTTTGGAGTGACGCTAATCTATCCAGTCTACGGCCGCAGAGAATAAGTTTAAAATTATTCTTCGATAGAAGATCTGCAGTAGCTTCTCCTATTCCGGAAGTTGCACCCGTTACAACAACAGTTTGTTTTTGCATTATTGGAAGAGTAAGTACAACGTTATCGTATTGGTATTCACTCGCCTTAAGGGCTGACCAAATTTATTTTCAGTATTATCCAACACATCTATTACCCCTTTTGAAAATCGTATTTCAGGCGAAAACTTGAAGAGCGGAAAATACAAGTCAAAACCAATTCCTGCCTCTAGATTAAGATTAAAGTTTTTCACTTCTAAACTCTTGGTGGAGTTTTGTATTTCCTTCTTTCCAGAAGCTTCAATGCCTGGCTTTACTCCCCCAATCATATACATACGAATATTTCCTCTACGCATGGATTTATACTTAAGAAGAAGCGGAAATTCTACCATTGTAGTCTCTACCAGTTCCTCTTCAAATATTCCATTGATATAATTATATCGCAGCTTATGTTCATAAAACGCTACCTCCGGGGTTAATCTCAAATCCAAAAATTCGCTTAAGCGGTAGTTTACAATAAAGCCGAGTGAAAAACCTGGACGCCAATACGGTATAACGGAGTGAACTGTATCTGTTGGAGACACGATACTATCGGAATACTCAATCTGATAGGCTGTTGTATGTAACCCGATTAAAAAACCATAGGTCAATCTGCGGTCATCATAATTTGGGTTATTTCTGCGCGCCCACTTAAATGACTGAGCATGCATTGCATGAGCCATTAACAAGAATCCAAACAGGATTATTTTTGCCCGATGTAAATAGAACTTATTCCAAAAGTCTGCGGCTTGCATGCAGTATTTTTAAATCCGGTATTCTTAAGAATTTCAATAAAATCTACCCCATCTGGAAAAGCCTCAACCGATTCTGGAAGATACGTATAAGCAGCTTTATCTTGTGAAACCAAACGGCCGATTTTAGGCAATATGGTTTTGAAATAAAAATTGTAAATCTGCTTAAATGGGAAACGCGCTGGTTTAGAAAACTCAAGAACTATCAACATTGCACCAGGTTTCAATACTCTATAAATTTCCATTAATCCTTTCTCAAGATTCTCAAAATTTCTCACCCCAAATCCAACGGTCACAGCATCAAAATTATTGTCCTCGAACGGCAGATTCTCAGAATCTCCACTTCTCATCTCAATTATATTGCTCAGGCCTCTTGCTGTAACTTTCTTTCTACCAACTTTCAGCATTCCTTCCGAAATATCTATGCCTACAATTTTGTCAGGAAGTATATCTAACGCCTGAATAGCAAAATCACCTGTTCCGGTAGCAACATCAAGAATTATTCTTGGAGAATATGGCTTTAATAATCGGATGGCATTCCTTCGCCAACCTCTATCTATCCCCAGACTTAAAAAATGATTCAAAAAATCGTACCGTCCACTAATATTATCGAACATGCGCGCTACCTGCTCTTTCTTTGAAACTTTCTCTTCTTTATACGGAACTACGGTCATTTTATGAATTGCTTTACAATTATCTGCTAGCAAGTTGCTAATTATTATCTAAAGATTTGATATTAAAAAGCCCCGACAAAGCCGGGGCCTAAATACCCTATAATTCAAAAAATTAGTTACCTGTTACTTTAAACTCAACTCTTCGATTTAATTCCCGGCCATCTGACTCATCATCATTGCTGGCCAATGGTTTTGACGTGCCATATCCAACCGCTTTAATTCTGCGAGAATCAATACCTTTCTTAGTAAGGACATCTTTTACGGCTTCTGCCCTCTTGCGTGAAAGAAAGATGTTATAATTTTTGGCTCCCACAACATCTGTGTGACCCGAAATTTCAACCTTCATTGCTGGATTTTGTTGCATCATCCGTTCTAGTTTATTCAACTCATTATAAGACTCCTGCTTGAATGTGGCTTTATCAAAATCAAAATAAACGTTTCTTAAAATTGAAATCATGCCAGGCTCCAATTTTCTCATTTCTATTGTACGATTAACCACTTTTTCCTGCTCTGATACTCCGTCAAGCTTAACCGTTTGGTTTACAAACATAAATCCTTCTGACTCTACAACAAGACGATAATCTTTTGAACTCTTTGCGGTGACACTAAATTCGAACGTTCCGCTTTCTTTTGAAACTGACCCAACCACAACATTATCGCGCAAGCCTTGCAATTTTACTTTCGCGTCAAGGGGTTGCTTTCCTTCCGCATTAACTACCTGAACAACAAAGCGTAATGGAAGCATAGGCTTCACCACAGGCTTTACTACGGCCGGCTCTTTTACAGGAGGCTTAACAGCTTCCTTAACGGGTTCTTTTACTGGCTCTACGATTACAGGCTCGGGTTCTTTTACGGGCTTCGGAGTCTTTGCAACTGGCGGGGCGTCTTCAACTAGGCTAAACATATAAATATCATCGTAGCCTATGGCATCTTCTCGCACAGATGCATAGTAACCCTTCTTGCCATCCTTATTCAGTGAAATAAAAATATCATTGTCGGGGGTGTTAATAGGAAATCCAATATTCTCAGGGTCACTCCAGTCGGCCTTAAGCACTGACTTAAAAATATCATAACCGCCCATCCCTTTAAAGCCTTTGCTAGAAAAATACAATGTCTTTCCATCGTGGTCAATGAATGGACCGTCTTCATCGGCATCTGAATTTATTTTCGCGCCCAGATTTTTTATTGACGCCCATTGCCCCTTACTGTCAACAGTTGCCGAATAAATATCTAACCCTCCAAATCCGCCTGGCCTGTTACTCGAAAAGTAAAGGGTTTTTTCATCCTTTGAAATCGCTACCGAATTTTCTTCATAACTGGAATTAATTAATCCCGGAATAGGTACAGGCTCAGTCCACTCGTTTGACTTTCGCTCACTAATATAAATATCACCTCTGTTCTCATCTTTATAAATGAACAATGTATTTCCATCCGCTGTAAGAGCAAGCGTTGATTCATGAAAAGCAGAATTTACTTCTGCCAACGCTTTCGCTTGTGACCATGTTCCGTTCTCTTTTTGAGAAATAAATATTTCTTCGTAAGGTTTATTATCATCGGCAACGTCTTGATTTGAATTGCCATCTCTTCTGCGAGAAGTAAAAATCAATTCGGTTTCGTCCTCATTTATTACAGGAGCGTAGTCATCAGATTCTGAGTTGACCAGCGAACCTACATTAATAATCGAATAACTGTGAGGATTACTAACAAGTTCTTTACCTGTTTGGCACTCTGAAATTCTTCGATCTGTTTCGGCTAGCGATGTTCTTGTTCCTTGATAGTTGGGTCGTTTGTTAAATTTTTCAACGTAACGATTATAAAAATCTAATGCTTTGTCAAACTCAAGACCAAACTGATAACTGTAGGCAATCCAATATTCTAAATCAAACCGATATTCGGGGTCAAGTTCATACACACGAAGAAAATAACGAACGGCCAAATCTTTACCAATGGTTCGCAACCGAAAATGCCCCGCTTCAAAGTTTGCTTTAACATTACTCGGATCGGCCGTAGCCGCTAACTCATAGATATCACGGATATCATCCAACGCCATGGAAGCTGCTTTCATTTCTTCAGCAGTCGCTATATAATCCAATGCTGCTTGCTTGTCTTCTTGAGCATTACTGCTAAAAAAGACCCCTGCGACAGCTAAAAAAATCAGTACACAACGGATACTGTACATGTCAAAATGGGTTAAACAAAAATAAAGTTATGAATAAAACATAAAACAATGGATGCCAATATAGAAAAAACTGGCAATTAGAACGCGTATATTTGACACCATAAAGCACTTAAATCTTACATTCTTAGGTTTTTAGGGTGAAAGCTTTACTTTAACTTGGTCTTAATCATGGAGATACGGCAGGCGGAATTTGTTTCAAGCATAACGGACGTTGGAAAATCCAGCGCAAAAAAATTGCCTGAATTTGCCTTTATAGGCCGCTCAAACGTTGGCAAATCCTCGCTTATCAATATGCTTACCAACCGAAAGGGCATGGCAAAGACCTCCAACAAGCCAGGAAAAACTCAAACGATCAATCATTTTATAATCAATCAATCCTGGTACCTCGTAGACCTTCCTGGGTATGGTTATGCCAACGTGAGCAAAGACCTAAGGCAAGGATTCGGAAAAATCATTGATAACTATCTATTGAAAAGTGAAAGTCTTCATTTTTTGTTTGTACTAATTGACATCCGGCTGGAACCCCAATCAATTGATAAAAGTTTTTTGGAATGGGCAGGCACGAACGAAATACCCCTGGGCATTATTTTTACAAAGGCTGATAAGCTAGCTATTGGCCGATTAAATCTGTACAAGGAAAAATACGAGCATGAGCTTTTAAAACGCTGGGATGAACTCCCTCCAATTTTTATAACTTCAGCTACTTCAAAAAAAGGAAAAGAGGATGTACTCGCCTTTATTGCAAAAAGTTTAAGTCTGCAGGCTCAGCGTAAAAAATGATTAGTTTTGCCAGTCCGATCGGGCGGACAGTTCAAAAATATTAGGCCATGACGTTAGATGATATAGCAACAATTTCGGGTAAAGGTGGACTTTTCAAAGTTTTTAAACCCGCCAAGTCAGGTGTAATTCTCGAATCGCTCGATGACACCAAAGCTAAACTGGTAGCGACCGCCAATCATAAACTATCTATACTCAGTGAAATATCAATTTATACCACTGCGAAAGAGGGCACAGTAGCATTAGGTGATGTTCTAAAAAAAATACATACTTCCTTTGGGAATGATTTAGGCCTAGATGCCGAAGCCGATGCCAGTGAGTTAAAATCATTCTTGAAATCGGTATTACCCGAGTATGATGAAGAACGGGTTTACGTTTCTGATATCAAGAAACTGGTAAAGTGGTACGGAGTAATAATGAAGTTTGCTCCTGAAATTATTCTTTCACCAGAAGAGAAAAAATAAATTAATAACGCTCTGCCTTCTCCACCATATTTTTTGATCCTACATAAAATGGTACGCGTTGGTGCAAGGCAATGGGTTTGATTTCCATAATTCTATTTTTTCCATCGGTTGCTTTACCCCCGGCTTGCTCAACAATAAAAGCAAGTGCATTACATTCATACATCAATCGTAACTTGCCCTTCGGATCCTTAGCGGTAGCCGGATAGATGTAAATCCCTCCCTTTAATAAATTGCGATGAAAATCAGCCACCAACGAACCAATATATCGGCCTGTATAATTCTCCTCTTTACAATACAGCACATAATCCTTAACAGATTGCGGGAATGAATTATATGAACCTTCATTGATAGAATAGATTTTTCCATCAACCGGAATTTTCATATTGGGGTGCGAAAGAAAATACTCGCCAAGTGAAGGTTCATACGTAAATCCATTTACGCC
Source organism: Cyclobacteriaceae bacterium (assembly GCA_031395485.1). Taxonomy (GTDB): domain Bacteria; phylum Bacteroidota; class Bacteroidia; order Cytophagales; family Cyclobacteriaceae; genus UBA2336. The sequence continues at coordinate 46,252 of JANNUS010000005.1, forward strand.
AAATCCGGCCGTGTATACCAACATGGTAGATGAACCATATAGTATATAGCCAGCAGCCACCTGCTCAGAACCATTTTGTAAAATATCAATATCCTGAATAGGTGTACCTACGGGGCTTTTTCTCCTATAAATAGAAAAGATCGTTCCGATGGAAACATTTACATCAATATTGGAAGAGCCATCGAGCGGATCAATCGCAATAACATACTTACCATCGTTATTTAAATCCGTATAGGATTCATTCTCTTCCGAAATCAGAGCACAAGCCTCACCCCCTTTTGTAAGAGCCCGCGAAAACCGGATATTGGCCAGCACATCTAATTTTTGCTGCTGGTCACCAGCGGTATTAGTAGACCCTACCGAGCCCATAATGTCAATCAGCCCAGCTTTATTTACTTCACGATTAACGACCTTAGAGGCTAGCGCTATATCGCGTAGTAATTGTGATAGTTCACCACTCGCATAGGCAAATTGCTCCTGGTTGCTCTTAATAAAACGATCGAGAGCGCTGCCAATTGGTTCAGCTATCCGTGATTCTTCCATACTTTGAGGCTTAACTTTTTAAACTGATCTTTAGGCTTGTGAAAGGGTAAAGTTAGTTCGCAAACGATTTAGTTCAACGCTAATGAAGGTTTTTAAATTTGGAGGAGCATCTCTTAAAAGTGCTGAAGCCATTAAAAATATGGCTGAAATCGTAAAATCAAATGCCACCGGGCAACTTCTGGTTGTGGTCTCGGCAATGGGCAAAACTACGAATGGACTAGAGGGCATGTTGGATATTTTTAGCAAGGAAGGGGATTATACTGCATCGTTTGAAGCAATTAAAAAATACCATGTTGATATCTGTCGCGGACTTTTTCCGACTGCGAACCCTGTACTAAATAGGATAGACTTGATTTTCAATGACCTCAAAAAAAACCTACAGCTACCGGTTGATGATCGGGTTTATGATCAAATAGTTTCCGTTGGCGAAATCGTCTCCTCAACAATTGTAGTGGAATATCTGCGCTTTATTGGTTTATCAAGTGTGTGGATTGATTCAAGAAAGTATATCGTAACAGATCAAACCTTTCGTGAAGGAAAAGTTCAATGGATAAAAACTGAAGAGCGGATCACCCCATTGCAACTGTTACTGAAAAACAAGGTTATTGTCACCCCAGGTTTTATTGGCGCTACCGAAGATGGCGTTACCACAACGCTTGGTCGCGAAGGCTCTGATTTCACGGCTGCTATTTTTGCATCGGGCTTGTCAGCCGAATCTGTTACCATTTGGAAAGATGTGCCGGGCGTAATGAGTGCTGATCCAAAACGCCTTGAAAACGCTACAGTATTTGCTGAGTTGCCTTTCAAAGAGGCAGCGGAGATGACCTATTATGGTGCTTCGGTTATTCATCCTAAAACGATACAACCGCTGGCGCTTAAACAAATTCCATTGTATGTAAAAAATTTCGATGACCCATCCTTACCTGGAACAAAAATTCACGAGTGTCACATTGATAACTTACCTCCCCTAATTGTTTTCAAGGATAACCAATGTTTGATATCATGCAAGGTTACCGACTATACATTTTTAAATGAGCAACAATTAAGCTCCATCTTTAACGCGCTTTCTGAGCTTGATATAAAAATAAATGTGATGCAGAATTCTGCCATTTCGTTTTCATTCTGTATCGACTTTCAAGAGAATAAAGTAATGGCGTTGATTGATAAATTACAACATCGATTTGAAGTGTATTACAACACAGGGTTGACATTAATTACCGTAAAAAATTATAACGAGGAGGCTTTCAACACGTACCGTAAAAAAACAGGTGTTATGATTGAACAATCATCGCGGTCAACACTGCAAGTACTTGTTAAGATTTAAGATACTTTTCTTGCAGAAATTGAATAAATGCAACTACTGAGCAGTCCAAAATTTCAAATACTTCCTGAAATTGAAGTTCGGTTCCATAATATGGGTCGGGAACTTCACTGCCATTTCGCGCATCGTCATAACTTCGCATGAGTGTAATCTTATTGGCATAAAGTTTCGCTCCTTCTACTGTTACTATATTTTGAATATTACTATTATCCATCGCTATAATGAAATCATAATACGCCATGTCGGCTGATGTAAGTTGTCGCCCACGATGATCAATAAGAATTCCATTTTTTCTGGCATTAGAAATCGTGTGCGGGTCTGATGAATCACCGATATGATAATTGGAGGTTCCGCATGAATCAGCTTCCACTAGGTGATTAAGCCCAATTTCCAAAATCCTCTTTTTAAAAATTGCTTCAGCCAGTGGCGATCGGCAAATGTTACCTAAACACACAAACAAAACCTTAACCCTAACCATATGAAATAGCACAATTCGTCTATAAAAATAATCGAAACTGGGTTACAATAGCCAAGATTTAGTTATTTAACAACTCATAGCAATTATGCATATGGGTTTGGAAAGCCTTCCTTCACTTGCTCGAAGGGGGCTTTCTTTTTTTCGCCCTGTTAATCCTCAAATCTTCCAAAAGTGTATGACTTATAACCTTTTGTGGTAAGGTTATTTTTCTAGATTTGTGAAAATCTATACCATGGAATTCATCAAAATTACGGAGCAGTATCAGCCAGGAATTGCCCTTCTTCAACTCTATCGACCGAAAGAATTAAACGCTCTTAATCCGCAACTAATGCAGGAAGTGCGTGATGCATTATTTGCGTTCGATAAAAACGAGAATATAAAAGTTATCATCATTACTGGAAACGATCAGGCTTTTGCTGCCGGTGCCGATATTAAACAGATGGCTGATAAATCGGCTATTGATATGCAAATCATGGATCAGTTCAGTACATGGGATCAGATCAGGCGAACTAAGAAACCAATCATCGCGGCTGTATCAGGTTTTGCGTTAGGAGGCGGCTGCGAGTTTGTAATGACCTGCGATATGGTGATTGCATCGGAAACAGCAAAGTTTGGTCAGCCAGAAATTAAAATTGGTACGATGCCGGGGGCGGGAGGAACGCAACGATTAACAAAAGCAATTGGCAAAGCGAAGGCAATGGAATTGATTCTTACTGGACGTTTCCTGTCTGCACAGGAAGCCCACTTCTATGGCTTAGTTAATAAAGTTGTACCGGTAGAAATGTACATGCACGAAGCTGTTGAGTTGGCGAAAGAAATTGCTCAAATGTCAACCATCGCAGTACAACTTGCCAAAGAAGCGGTGAATCGTTCATTTGAAACTCAATTAGATGAAGGGCTGATGTTTGAACGGAAAAATTTCTATCTGACGTTTGCCTCCGAAGATCAGAAAGAAGGGATGAAAGCATTTATCGAAAAAAGAAAGCCTGTGTACAAAGGGAAATAAAAAAAGTCTCCTCGATAAAAATCGAAAAGACTTTACCTTATATTTTTCTTTTCTATCGTACGTTGATTCCGAATCCTACTGTAAGTGCGCTATACTTTTGAAAAGTATAATCTCCATGAAAAGTAATTACGGCTAATTTCAATCGCATACCGGCAGTTGCACGTGGGCCAGAAAATGCCACACTTAAATCAACTGGATCTTTAACGGGTACGCCATCTAAATCATACGTGCCCTTCACTGCCAGATTTGACTTTGAAAAATTATAGCCAACTCCTCCATAAAAGGTGAGAACGGCAATTTTTTTCGAAACCAAAGCCTGAATAGTAGTGGCACTCACCTTGAACTCCCCTTTTTTTGTTGGATCAGTATCGTCTAACTCTGCATTCACACTCATTCGTGTATAGCCTACAAACCCTGAAAGATCAAAAGGCAACATTTTTATGCCCGGGATATATTGCTTCACATCGTGCATAACACCAACACCAAACAACGAAAACTTCGCTTCATCACTTCCAACAGAAGGCACAAAACGAAACTTAATATCAATACTCTTTGGCAAACCAAAGCCAAGGTTAACAACCGGAACGGGCAGCCTGCTCATGGGTAAGTCTGCAATTCCAACACCTTCAATGCCTGCAAATGGTGCTGATGGCGCAGGCGCTACAAAATCATATCCCGAACTTGTGTTGCTAGGACCGAATACCGTTGGCACTTTACCAGTACCCGTGCCGGAAGTTACTGACTGACCAGAATGATCCGTTACTAATTCAATGTTTTGCAGTTTGCTATTGTTCACTGTAAAAAACTTATCAGAAGATGGTATTGCTATTGCAGCAACTGATATTGTTAAGTCGACACCGAATTTTTTATGAGGCTTCGCAGTATTATACCAACCCTGATTAAGACCAGCCCCTAAAGCCTTCATAAACGGTGCGGTATAACCTTCCATAAGGTAATTTGCATCTGCCTTGCTTCCGCTTATTAAATCATCCAGATTTTGGGCTACTAAGTGACCCGATAATGGTACAAATACCACACAAAAGCCTACTACTTTTATTAATTGTCTCATACGATTTTAAGTTTAAAAGTCGAATTAGGTTAATTTTCAGATATGTTGATTCAAAACAGGTAAAAAAGGTAATCATTAAAGGTACAGTTTTCTAATTTTAAAGCATGGTTTATCTCTACAATCTTGCCATTGGTGCGCTTAGACTTATCTATCGACTCAGTGGTATTGTTAATCCAAAAGCTCTACTCTTTAATAATGGCCAGAAAAATATTATTAAAAATATCAAGGCGTCACTGTCTAGAACCAGCCAGCCCCTTATTTGGGTTCACTGCGCATCGTTGGGTGAGTTTGAGCAGGGAAGGCCCGTGATGGAGAAATTAAAAATTGAATTTCCATCCCATAAAATTATGCTCACGTTCTTCTCGCCTTCAGGGTTTGAAGTCCGCAAAAATTACGATAAGGCAGACTATATTTTTTATCTACCCTGGGATACGCGCAAAAATGCTAGTCGCCTGCTTGAGCTTACAAAACCAGTTTTAGCAATTTTTGTTAAATATGAATTTTGGTTTCATTACACCACTGAACTAAAAAAAAGAAACATCCCCATACTCTCTGTTTCTGCAATTTTTAGACCTAGCCAATTGTTCTTTAAAAGTTATGGCGGCTTCTACCGAAGGATACTCTTGAACTTTAATCATTTCTTTGTACAGAATGATGAGTCGATCCGGTTGTTGAAATCGTTGGGGATACAAAATTGCACAAAAGCCGGAGATACCCGATTTGATAGGGTAATTGAGATGGCAAATAAAGCCGAAGAAATTGCTGTGGTTAGGAAATTCAAGAACAATGAAAAAGTTATGGTCGTTGGCAGTTGCTGGCCCGAAGATCTTGACGTACTCATTCCATTTATTAACGAAAATTACTATACTATAAAGTTTATCATTGCTCCGCATGAAGTCTCCGAATCTTTTATTGCCGGTTTAGAAAAGGTGCTCAACTCTGAAAATATTCGCTACTCTCAAGTAAGCGGAAAAAAAATAGAAGACTATCAGGTCTTGATCATTGATAACGTTGGGATGCTGAGCACACTATACAAATATGGCGAGTTTGCTTACGTAGGTGGTGCCTTTGGAAAAGGGCTTCATAATATTTTGGAAGCTGCATGTTACGGTATCCCCATTTTTTTTGGAAATACAAACTATCAAAAATTTCAAGAAGCCGTTGACTTGATTAATCGTGGCGGAGCTTTTGAAGTGGCCGACTATTTGGATTTTAAACATAAATATGAAATGATAAACCTTCCGCAAACATTTTTACTCGCCTGTGAAGTAACGAAGCAATATGTGGAAGAGAATCTGGGAGCTACCGAAAAAGTAATGGCCTATAGCAGAAAACTATTAAACGCATGAAAGGGCTTGTAATGCTGTCTACCGGTTCATGGTATGATGTTTTATTGGAAGAAGGTAAAACGATGAAGTGCAGGTTGCGTGGCAAGCTCCGGCTGGAAGGAATTAAGGAGACAAACCCTATTGCCGTTGGTGACCACGTGTCATTTGACATCGAAAATGATGAAGGTATAATTCATACAATTCTACCCCGAAAAAATTACATCGTTCGGCAATCTGTAAAGAAGACTGGGCACTCACACGTTATCGCTGCCAACATTGATCAGGCAATGCTTATTGCTACCGTCAAGCAACCCCGAACTTCACTTGGCTTTATTGATCGCTTTTTAGTAGCAGCCGAGTCGTTTCGAATCCCGCAAATAGTAGTATTCAATAAAAAAGATTTACTTAATAGTAATGCTCATCAAGCACAAAATAGTCTGATGAAATTGTACGAACATATTGGTGCGCGTTGTATCGAGATTTCAGCATTAGAAGAAGATCAGCAAGCGATAAGAAATCTATTAGAAGGAAAAATAACATTGCTTGCTGGTCATTCAGGTGTTGGAAAGTCAACGCTACTCAATAAGCTAGCTCCGGGCATCGATCAAAAAACAAACGAAATATCCGGATTCTCTGAAAAAGGAATTCACACAACAACATTTGCAGAAATGTTTCAATTAAACGAAACAACCTTTATTATTGACACGCCAGGAATTAAAGAATTTGGTTTGCTGGATATATCAAAAGAAGAACTTTCAGACTACTTTCCAGAAATGCGCGACTCCCGATTAAATTGCAAATTTGGATCAAGTTGCATACATGTTAACGAACCAAAATGCGCCATACTCGATGCTGTTAAAACTGGTGCTATAACAACATCGCGATACGAAAGTTATTATAGCATGGTGATGGGTGAGGATAATCGGAAGTAAGAGACTGTCAGCCTGAACTTGTTGAACGCAGAGCCGGTTCAGGCTTCGTAATCGCAACCTGCCATCGCTTGTTTTTTAGCCATAGAAAAAATAACTGGGCGACAATTTTAACATTCAATAGTCGTAAATTCAGCTTTGCTTCATTTAATATTCTTCCCGATAATGCTTTTTGCTCCGTTTCGGTTTTATTAAGGCTCAAAATTTTCTCACATACTTTCAACGTTGTATTGGAATCCTTGCTGAATAACACAAACTGTTTTTTAGCCATTGCGCTTTCCGTTATTCGCTTCTTTACTAAAACAGCTGGCGAGTATTTGTATTTAAATTTTCTTGACGAACGTATTAAAAAATCAAAATCCTCATACGTAAGAGCTTCATCATATCCGCCAAGGTGATTCATCACTGCTCGCGTAAACAGCATGCTGGGTGGACAAATAAAATATCTGCTTATCAGATTAATGTATACATCGCCTTGAGGAATAGTTACGTGCGGAAACCGATTGGAATGTAAACGCAACCGAATTCCATCTTCCGAAATCATTTCGGCATCAGAAAAATGAACGCCATATTCCTTGCCGGCTTGTTGTAGCGCGTTTACTCCTTCCTCAACTCGCATAGGAAGCAACACGTCATCGGCAGCAAAATCAATCAGGTATTCACCTTTCGCCAGCATTAGGCCTCTATTAAAAGCTTTACAGTTCCCAAGATTGCTTTGCAATGGAAGAAATTGAATGGCTGGATGCTCGGCTATCACATGTTTGATTACAGATACGCTGTTATCCGTGCTGGCATCATCCACAACAATTAGTTGTATGTTTGGATAGCGCTGATTCAATACAGATTCGATGGCCTCCTGTACAAATCGAGATTGATTATAACACAAACATATGACCGTAACGAGCGGAGAAGACATTAAAGAAATTTTTTGACAAAGGTAAGTTTACGAGAGGGTTGAGCCCCTAATCGGAGCTTAAAATTTAAAAGCGATTCATTAAGTTGACCCCCCGCATTGGATGTGCCAAGATCTAACAAACTTATTTTCTTTTGTTGGCAAAACTCATAGAGGCCTTCATTTAACAACACAACTGGGCTTAGTGAATCGTACAAGCTTTTATGATCGTGGTAAAAGTTATACAAAACATGCTCGTTTACCAGAATGGAAATATTAGCTGCCGCTACCGCATTATCAACGGTAACGGTTGTGAGAAAAAAATAATTTACAAAAACGCCTACTACCTTCCGTAATTCGTCCAACGACATACTAAGAGCATATCCTTTCTCATCGCGACAAGCTGCCAAAAATTGATAAACTTCGGGTAAATCATTTATAGACACCTGCTGAAATCGCAATCCGCTCTCCTTACATTTCCGTAGTCGTTTTCTTTCTGATCGATGAAGAATCGATTCAAATTTTTCTTGCGTTATAATAATAACTGCACTTGTTTCATCCATTTTAACTTCATATCCAGTCTCCGTTAATACACTATACAATAGTTTACTTTCTGCAGGGGCATAGATATCCGGAGGATTTTTAAGCAAAAGGTTTTGAACTCCCTTTTCCTTTAATTTTAATTCTGTAAACGCAACAAATTCACGCAACAGTTTTGGAAGCAACTCTTTTGAAAAAACAAATGAACCATACGGGCTTCGAAAGGGGCTGCTTGCAAGATGATTCTCCAAATAATAATGTACCAACCCAACGATGGCTTTGCGTTGATTATTCAGAAGAACAAATGAATACCATCCATTGGTTGTTTGTAATTCAAAATAACGTTGATCATGAAAAATACCAGTATTAAAATCAGTGCTGAAGCCTGACGGTATTCCTTCTTGAAATGTGTATTCGGTCAATCAATATGGGATTCCAATTCGCTTATAAAGAAAATGCATGAGCCAGGCTGGCCCAATAAGTAGAAACTGTACATCCTTAAAAAACGATGGCTTCTTACCTTCCACTTTATGGCCATAAAACTGACCGAGCCAAGCCACAACAAAAATAATAGCGCTGATTAACCACAATGGCCCAACATTTAATTGCACAACCAAATTAATGAGAAAAAGGCATAGTGCCGCAAACAGCATCATACCAAAACTGAGAAAAACAGAAAGTGAAGCGTAGTAAACAATAACCAATATTAAAATAACAGTTGCCCAGTTAGCATATGGACTACCCTCCCTCAAAACCGATTGTACAATTTCAGCTGGAATTGAAGCAATCAATCCAACTACACTGAGAAATATCAGTGGAACACAAATCCAGTGAATGGCTTTATTGGTTTCGTTCTGGTGACTTTCACCGTACTCTGAAAGCAGTGCATCAATTTTTCTCATATTTTTAATATTTGAATATTAAGATACTGATTTTTTACCGGTTTTAAATCAGGATACTTTGGTTTTTACCCTAGCCCAATCTTTGACTTGCCAAAATACCTTCCCGGTAGTGAGATGATTCCCTTTTTCATCATGAATCTTCACTTCACAGGGAACCACAACTGAATCCTGCATTTGCAATGGTTTAATAACATTTTGCTCGATCCACTCTCTGGAGATAGCAAACTCTGCCGTAGCATTCATTTTTCCCTGATAATGATAATCCATCTCAAGTCTCTGCATAATGAGACGGTATTTTTTCATATCCAGACTGCTCAACAACAAGAATCCTGTTGTAAATTCAGAGATAGTTGCAAGCCCACAAGCGTGCAATCCTCGAATATGATTGAAATTACCTTTCTTATAAGGGATAAGAGTTTTAAGTCGAAAATCTTCCACTTCAACAATTTTAAACCCATGCGATCGGTTAAAGGGTATCATGCGGTTAAGCGACCAGTTAAGAATACGGAGGTAAAAGGATGATGTTTTAGCCTTCTTCAGTACAATATCAGGATTGAGCATAATGTGTAATGTTCATGAAAGTTAACCTAAAAATTGAATCCGAATATAGTGCTCGCTATACTTGCACCATGAAAAAAGTAATCGTTCTCGGTGCAGGCTTGGTGGGTAAAACCATGGCAATTGATCTTGCTGGAAATTTTGATGTTACCGCTGCCGACATTAATGAAGCAGCATTGAAAGACCTCGCGAGCGCGGGCGTTAAAACACAAAAATTGGATTTCTCCAATCTTCAATCACTTTCTACCACTGTGAAAGCTTTCGACTTGGTCGTTGGGGCTGTTCCTGGATTCATGGGATTTCAAACTGTTAAAACTGTTATTGAATCTGGTAAAAACATGGTGGATATTTCCTTCTTCCCCGAAGACCCCTTTTTACTGGATGAACTTGCTAAAAAAAATAATGTAACCATTGTTACCGATTGCGGTGTGGCCCCCGGCATGGGCAATATTATTCTCGGCTATCACAACCAGCGCATGCAAATTAATTCGTACGAATGCCTAGTCGGGGGGCTACCATTGGTTCGAGAATGGCCGTATGAATATAAGGCTGTGTTCTCGCCCATTGACGTTATTGAAGAATATACTCGACCTGCACGATATGTATTGAACCATTCGGTAGTAGTTAAGGAGGCGCTATCCGATCCAGAACTCATTCAGTTTGATGGTGTAGGAACCTTGGAATCCTGGAATTCTGACGGGCTTCGTTCATTGATTAAAACAATGCCGAACATTCCTAACATGATTGAAAAAACATTGCGATACCCCGGCTGTATTGAGTACCTCCGGGTATTGCGCGATACGGGATTTTTCTCGTATGAAGAGATTGAGGTTAAAGGCCAAAAAGTAAGACCGATTGATGTGACCGCTAAACTTCTCTTCCCTAAATGGAAACTAAAACCGGGTGAAGAAGAATTTACCGTGATGCGCATACGCATGAATGGTGAAGAAAATGGCAAACAAAAAACCTATCAATACAATTTGCTTGATCGCACCTCAAACGGTACGCTCTCGATGGCACGCACAACGGGTTACACGTGTACGGCTGCAGTGAATTTAGTGAATGATGGGAAATTTTCCAGAAAAGGAATTTGCCCACCTGAGTATTTAGGTGAAGAAGAAAGTAATTTCCTGTTTGTAGTAGATTATTTAAAAGCGAGAGGCGTACATTATTCCGTAAAACAAGAATAAAATCAAATTTTTCCTTTGCAGCCTTTCATTTAGACAGGTTTCGCCAACTTACTTTTTCTGTATCCATAGCTGAAATAAATTGCCAGGCCAAAAATCATCCAGCCAAAAAAGGCTATCCAACTTTCGGTAGGAATTTCAATCATCAGGTATAGGCAAAAGAGTACGCCTAAAATTGGGATTACGGAATACTTGCGAAGTACTGTCAGTATGGTAAGCACAGTGCCAATTATCAAAAATAGAAGAAATAGAATTTCCTGATGATTTTCAGTAGTAATATTTTCTACTGCACTACCAATGCGGGTCCTAAAAAGGTAAATGAACAATCCGAACAACGCAGGCACAATAAACTGGCCATTGATATACGGTAACCTAAACTTACCGGGCTCCTTCGCTAATCGCGGAAGTAACAATACGCCACCCGATACCAACACAAACGCAAACAACGTTCCAATGCTCGTTAAATTTGTCATGAAATTACTTTGAACAAAGAGCGCAGGTATGGCTACCAAAATACCGGTGACAATCGTAGCGAATGATGGTGTTTGATATTTGGGATGAATCGTTTGAAACCTCTTAGGCAATAATCCATCACGACTCATGCTCATCCAAATGCGGGGCTGACCTAATTGAAAAACCAGTAACACGCTTGTCGTAGCAACGACTGCACTTACGGAAACAATTTTTTCAATCCACGGTGATCTTTTCTCAAATACAAACGCCAGTGGATCATTGACACCGTTAAACAAGGAATAGTTTTCAATACCGGTTAATACCAGTGCAATTAATATATAGAGCACTGTGCAAATCAATAAAGAATAAATCATTGCCCGTGGAATATCGCGCTGTGGGTTTTTACTTTCTTCGGCTGTAGTAGAAATCGCATCAAACCCTATGTAGGCATAAAACACGGCTGACACTCCTTTTAATACACCCTCAAACCGGTTGGGAAGAAAAGGGGTCCAATTATTAACGTCTACAAAAAATGCTCCGGCTATAATTACGAAAATGATAACGATCACCTTGAACACTACCATGTAGTTGGTCAGGTTCTTACTTTCTTTGATGCCGATGTAAGCCAACCAGGTAACAAGACCCACAATAATAAACGCAGGCAGGTTAAAAAATACTGGTAGGCTTCCAATTCTTGGCGCAGTATTCCATGTATCGACAACAAACTGATACCGTTTTATTGCCTCAGGGTCCGTTAGTGTTCCGGTAGACAAAACCTTAGTAGCCTCCTCAAATAACGTACGTGCTGTCGTGCCGTCAATCAGCATCCAATCGGGAAGATGAATATTAAAAATATGAACCAACAAATTATTGAAATAGCCACTCCACGAAATCGCTACTACAACATTGCCAATCGCGTATTCTAGAATCAGTGCCCATCCAATAATCCAAGCGACTATTTCACCGAAAACAACATACGAATACGTATAAGCACTTCCCGCTACCGGAACACGGCTGGCAAATTCGGCATAACACAATGCAGAAAAACCGCACGTTACAGCCGTAATCACAAAGAGAAGCGATACTCCTGGGCCGCCATTATAGGCAGCCTGCCCTATCGTTGAAAAAATACCTGCACCAATTATCGCGGCAATACCCATTGAAGTAAGGTCACGAACACCCAATACTTTTTTAAGTTGATTCCCCTCACTGCCGTGGTGCGATTCTGGTAAAATATTGGTTATTAGCTTCTTTCTGAATAATGGACTAGCCATATGTATGGGTTAAAGCAATTCCTAATTGTGAAAAATAGTAAAAATGATTTGGATTTAAAGGATTAATAGGAACACAGATTTCGCCCGAAGAACATTGCCACCAGGCACAGACTGAAATTAATACAAAAATGCACCTCACTAGGAATTTTTCTCCTTGGCTTCCGGGCTTATCTTTAGGGCGAATGAGGGAAGAACAAGACATCCAAAAAACAATTTCGCACGAAGAGATTAATTCATTACCACTGAAGTCTTTTCAGGGGAAAATTGTGTTGATAACCGAAACCAAAGACTTACATAAAGCCTTTAAAGAAATTCATGAACACCAACTTGTCGGTTTTGATACCGAAACCAAGCCTGCTTTTGTAAAAGGGCAAGTACATAAAGTTGCGCTGCTTCAACTCGCTATTCCGCATAAAGTATTTTTAATACGGTTAAACTTTACAGGGCTTGGTGATGAAATCATTCAATTTCTTGAAAATGAAAAAATTGTAAAGGCTGGTGTTGGTATCCGAGATGATATTAAAATACTTCACCGGCTTGGCCGGTTTCATGCAGGTGGATTTGCAGAACTTTCGACTTTAGCACGCGAGGCCGGCCTAGAAGTTGAAAGCGTTAAAAAACTTACTGCCTTACTCCTTGGCTTCCGGATTTCCAAGGGTGCGCAAACATCAAACTGGGAGTCTGTGAACCTAAATGAAAAACAAATTCTATATGCCGCTACAGATGCATGGGTTTGCCTGGAGATATACAGAAAACTTAACGGCAAAAAGCCTACTACTGCATAAAGAAAAAGGGCCGGATGGCCCTTTTAAAATACTTTATTTCAAATTGATACTACTCCTTCTTTGTACCACCCTTACCGGAAATGGAACTTCTCATATCTGTATCTGCCTGTACATTCTGCATTTTGTAATAATCCATCACGCCTAAGTTGCCTTTAATAAATGCCTCCGCTATTGCTTTCGGAATTTCTGCCTCGGCTTGAATTACGTTAGAGCGAGCTTCCTGTGCCTTAGCAACCATCTCTTGCTCTAATGCAACTGCCATTGCTCTTCGCTCTTCTGCTTTCGCCTCCGCTACTTTTAAGTCGGCTGTAGCTTGATCGATTTGTAATTTGGCACCAATGTTCGCACCCACATCCACATCGGCAATATCAATAGAGAGAATTTCAAATGCAGTTCCTGCGTCCAATCCACGGGACAATACAAGTTTTGAAATCTTATCCGGACTTCCCAAAACTTCTTTGTGTGATTTAGCCTGACCAATTGCCGAAACAATACCTTCGCCTACGCGAGCGAGAATGGTGTCTTCACCAGCACCACCTACTAATTGAGCAATACTTGCACGAACCGTAACACGTGCTAACACAATCAACTGAATACCATCGGCAGCAACAGCAGCTACTTTTGGTGTGTTAATAACCTTAGGGTTTACTGAAATTTGTACGGCCTGAAACACATCTCGACCCGCAAGGTCAATCGCAGTAGCCTGCTTGAAGTCAAGCTTAATATTTGCTTTATCGGCAGAGATCAATGCACGAATTACATTTGGTACGTTTCCACCTGCCAGGTAATGTACTTCTAAATCATTTGTTGTTAGCTTAAGTCCAGCTTTTGTCGCTGTAATTAATGACTCTACAATTGTTCCTGGCGGAACTTTCCGTATTCTCATTAAAACCAGATCAAACAGTCCGACAGAAACATTAGAAAATACTGCCCGGATCCACAGACCGACTGGTACAAAATAAAGAAAAATGAAAAAAAGGATAATTGCTGCAAACACAGCAAACAAGATTAATACGCCACCGGATGTTTCCATACTCTATTTAAAAATTTAATTTATTGGTTCAACTAAAATATCATTCAATCGTATATTAACAATTTTGAGTTTTGTTCCTGGATTAAAATATTCTCCATTTGACTTTACCTCAAATATTTTTCCATTAAACTCTGCGGAACCCATTGGCCTGAGGGCTGATGTCGCTTTACCAATTGCTCCAACTTCTAACTCGTTCGCAATCCCTTCATTCACTTTACTATCCATGCTGTTCTTCAGCGAAAATTTATTCCACGCGCCCTTTCTAAAACTCAGATACAACGTGCCTGCAGACACCAGTGCAGTTCCAAGCATTACATAAAACCCAATATTATTTCCGTAATGGTTGTAACTAAAAACAATTCCTACAATTGCAAAAATGAGCCCTAATAATCCCACAACCGTTGTTCCGGGAATAAATACGATTTCAACAATAATGAGCAATAATCCGACAAGAATTAAGGCAACAATGATTAACAACATAGCATTCATTTTATCGCGATCGCAAAAATACAAAAGTTTAGTCATTAGTCACTAAGTATAGTTTACCAACACGGCTTTAGTAAACAACCAAAGGCTAATCAACATGCTAATAGGCTCTTGCAAAAAGTACTCTTTTTGAAGAAGGCTTTCCGGAATAAACACAATTTCCTTTCTCTTCAATAGTATCCAATGGAATACACCGGATTGTAGCTTTGGTCTCTTCTTTAATAGCCGCTTCTGTCTCTTTTGTTCCATCCCAGTGAGCGAGTATAAACCCGGTTTTCCCGTCCAGGACTTTTTTAAACTCATCGTAACTCTCTACACGGGTAGTCATTCCTTCACGTAGTTTAAATGCCTTCTGATAAATATTCTTTTGAATTTCATCCAATAACACCAGAACGTTTACGGCAACTTCCTCCATTTTCATTGTCTGCTTTTCCTTCGTATCTCTCCTGGCGACTTCTACGGTTCCGTTTTCTAAATCACGCGGGCCGATTGCTAATCGTACAGGCACCCCTTTTAATTCCCACTCCGCAAATTTAAAGCCTGGCTTGTAGGTATCGCGCTTATCAAATTTAACTGAGATGTTATGCTTGCGCAGTTCAGTCATAATTTGATTCACCTTTTCGGTGATGGCATTTAATTCGGCCTCACTTTTAAAGATGGGAACGATAACTACCTGTATTGGGGCAAGTTTAGGTGGCAATACCAATCCATCATCATCCGAGTGAGCCATCACTAAAGCTCCCATCAGTCGGGTACTTACCCCCCATGATGTGCCCCATACATATTCAAGTTTGCCATCTTTACCGGTGAACTTTACATCAAATGCCTTGGCAAAGTTTTGGCCAAGAAAATGCGAAGTGCCTGCCTGCAAAGCCTTGCCATCTTGCATCAAGCCTTCAATACAATACGTATCAATAGCGCCTGGGAATTTCTCTCCTTCGGTTTTCTTTCCCTTCACCACTGGAAGTGCCATGTGTTGTTCTGCAAAATCAGCATACACATTCAACATTTGTAAAGTCTCATCAACGGCTTCATTCGAAGTAGCATGCGCAGTGTGCCCTTCTTGCCAAAGAAACTCAGATGTGCGAAGGAAAAGGCGTGTTCGCATTTCCCAACGAACAACATTAGCCCATTGGTTAATTAATATGGGAAGATCACGGTAAGATTGGATCCATTTTTTATAGGCGTTCCAAATAACAGTTTCAGAGGTAGGCCGTACGATCAACTCCTCTTCCAGTTTTGCATCCGGGTCAACCACTACTCCGCTTCCATCCTCTGCATTTTTCAATCGATAATGCGTAACAATAGCGCATTCTTTTGCAAACCCTTCTACGTGACTTGCTTCGCGTGCCAAATATGATTTAGGTATAAAAAGCGGGAAATAGGCATTTACGTGGCCCGTATCTTTAAACATTTTATCAAGTGCCTGTTGCATCTTTTCCCAGATACTATAGCCATAAGGTTTAATGATCATGCAGCCTCTTACATCTGAGTGTTCTGCTAAATCAGCCTTCTTTACTAGTTCATTGTACCATTGTGAATAGTCTTCACTTCTGCTTGGTATTTCTTTGCCCATACTGGTATTATTATTGTATTCCTAATCCCGACAGTCATCGGTAATCCGCAAATATAAAGCAGGATGATTGGGAATAAAGGGCTGCAGCAATATAATAGGCTTTAACTTCGTGTTTTTGTAACTTTAAAGAACACTTTTTACCTTTTAAAACGTTATTACTTTAGTCAGCTTAAATACAGTTTATGACTTCAAGATTTGTAGCGATTAGTCTAGTGGCCTCTCTAATGGCTTTCGATGGAATGGCGCAGCAGGGCGAGAATGACGATATGTATTTTAACTCTAAAGATCGGGAAAAAAGTAAGCTTGCCGCCTCAGAAATTCCTGCTCTCCATCCTACCACTAAAAAGAAAAGGAGAATTGAGCCCGAAGCTTATGATGAAGAAAAAGTAAATCCTACTGATAGCTATTCTGCACGTTCTGTTAACCCTGAATATATATCGCGTTCTGATGGCGAGTCAGCAAGCGAATATGAGCAGGATTATTATATGGAAGGATCTGCACAAAATACATACGATGCTTATGGCTCAGAAAATTACAATACTCCCTTTTTTAATAATGGATATAATAATAGCTGGTATGGTTCATCTGCGTGGGACAACCGCTATAGTCCATACTATGGTTATTGTAACCCCTGGATGAGTCCTTACTATTCGGGTGGTTCAGGCTTGGCACTTTCTTTTAACTATATGTGGGGAAGCAACTGGAATGCAGGTTGGAACTACGGCATGAGTTCTGGTTGGGGAAATTCGTACTACAATCCTTACAGTTATTCTTCATACTACTCTCCCTATTATTCAAATTTGGGATATCCTAACCACTATTCAGCGACATCAGAATATTCAAGACCTAATTATGGGAAACGGCCATCACGCCATTCAGCTGTTGTTATTCCTTTTAATCGATTAACGCCACGCGTTACTAATAGCATTTCGCGTGATCGAAGTTCAGATGACTACTTTGTAAAGCCTTCCAGAAGAACATCAACTAACGAAAGCGAGGGGAATCGTAACAATCAATACGAAAGACAAAACAAGAACGAGAGAACACGAACTCGTGAGTCGTCTAACACACGCGACAATCGCACTACCTATACTTCTCCCACACGAAGCAGTTCCTCAGGAAACACTTCCTCAAAGTCTTCAGGCAATTCAACAGGATCACGGAGAGGCAGAGATTAACCCGAAAATTTTAACATGAAGTTTAAAATCAGGCTATCGCTATGCGCTACTCTCATAGCCTTTGGCTTTCATGGATGGAGCCAAGGATTTGTTGAGAACGCTCTTTTTTTTAGCAGAACAAAACCAGGTGGAAGCTCACGTGTTCAAAGTATGGGTGGTGCGCAAGTAGCCTTAGGTGGTGATTATAGTAGTGCTCTTTCAAACCCAGCCGGATTGGGGATGTATAATCGCTCAGAAATTACTTTCACTCCTGCCTTCAATACGTATAAAACGGACTCTAAACATCTTGAAACTAAATCTACAGATTCAAAAAAGGTATTTAATATTCCAGGCATTAGCTATGTGCGTCATATGCCTACAGAAAAAAATGGCTTTCTAGGTGGTTCGTTTGGCGCTACCCTAACTCGTATAAATGATTTTAATACTTCGTTTCAATATACGGGTAAAGAAGTTGGCTCCTCCATTATTGACTATTTTAAAGAACGCGCTTTTGGGTACGCTATAAATCCGCTACCCAATCCATATGACGATACTCCATTGTTAAGCTTTGATGTGCCCGAAGGACTAGCCTACAGTACTTTTCTAATAAATCCATTCTCAGAGGCAGACCCGTATCCAAATCCATTTACTGAAAACGACTACTTAGCGTATACCCGTTACTTTTCAGATTTAGATGCAAGCGCTAATGAGGTGCGTGACTTTGACCGATACCAACACGTAAATACAAAAGGGGCACAGTACCAGTGGTCATTTGCTTATGGTGGAAATTACTTGGACAAGTTGTTTTTTGGCGGAGCTGTAGGGATAACAACACTTCGCTATAAATTTGAAAGCACCTATCGAGAGTCGGAATTCAGCTTTAGCAATACACCTAATTATGACTCGTTAAATTACTTTCAACTGCATGAAGACATAACAATTGATGGCTCTGGTATTAATCTTACTCTTGGATTAATATACAGACCAGTCAATTTCGTTCAAGTGGGAATTTCATTTGTGACGCCAACGTACTATGAGATCTCCGATGTTTACAGCACTCACCTTATAGCCGACTGGCGAAATGATGTATACGGTGGGTATCAAGAAGAATTTTCTGAGCCAATCGTTGCGGAGTATACCCTAACTACTCCGTTAAAATTTAGTACGGGAGTCGCCTTCTTTCTAGGTAAGCATGGTTTTATAACTGGCGATTTTGAATTCATTAATTACAATAAAGCAACGTATGATTCGAGTACGCCAGGAGTTTCATTTAATGCTGAAAATCAGGATATCAAATACTACTACACAAACGTAATGAATTACAGACTTGGGGTTGAGCTACGGTATACGATTTTCAGATTGCGTGGCGGATATAATCTTCAAAGCAATCCGTACAAGGAAGCTTTTAATATTGATCGTAAAATATCAACATGGAGTACAGGAGTGGGCGTTAAACTGAATACGTTATTTGTAGACATTGCCTGGCAAGGCAGCAATGGAAATAGCACATATAGCCCGTATGTTTTTCAAGATGGTACAGGCCCAGTTGCATCACTCCGCAATAAAACAACCAGTGGCATGTTTACTATTGGGTATACTTTTTAGTGTCTATTAACTCCAAAACATCGTTTACTTCGATGTTCGTCAGATTGATTGTGAAATTTGCCTGTCGATAAAATGACAATCTGCTCTGGCGAAACTTGTCTAAAGCCTGTTCCATTTTTTCATCGGGCTCATTTTCAAGTAATGGTCGCAGTTTTCTCTGCGATTCATCCATTCGTTTTACAATTTCGGTGACAGGAGTATCCAGGAAAATACTGATGCCCGTTTGATTAATGAAATCCATGTTGCTATAGAAGCAGGGTGTACCCCCACCGGTGGCCATTACAAATTCCCTTGATTCACTTTTCTTTCGCAATGCCTCTGCCTCCAGCGTTCTAAAATATTCCTGACCCTTAGTAGAAAATATTTCAGAGATTTTCACTCCCTCTTGCACTTCAATAAAATCATCCAGATCAAAAACCGGCACCTTTAACACCCCCGATAATTTTTTAGCTAGAACGCTTTTCCCTGAACCCGGCAAACCTATCAGATAAAGTCTCATGTCATAAATGGTTTATGAAAAACCACAGTATTGCCAATTTGAACCGCACGATCAAGGGCACCATAGTGGTAACTACTTTATTAACCCCAGCACATCACTAGCATCAGGCGTATCATTATGGTGCCACATACCCTTTACTGTACCGTTGACCCATAACGTCACGCCTGGGTTTGAACGAATAATCGTTTTAAGCACTGTAGCGTCTGCGAAATAATATGGCACCGCGAGTTGGTGCTCGTGTCGGAAGATTTCAAAATCAGAAGCAGAAGATGACGTCAGTATCATTATTTCAACCTTGCCATCAATCTCTTTTATAAGATTGCGTAACGGGCTCACGTTCTTTATGGAGGCATACCGCACGTCATATATTATAATTAATAATTTACTTCCGGTAAACGTTTCTTGGGTAACGTCTTCACCATCTACATTGGTCACCGCATAATCTGTAATTTTCGCAATAACTTTATCTTCATTTAAAACACGAGAGTTCTTATAGACATAACCTTCTTGCTCTGTTAAAAATTTTTGGGAGTAAACTTCTTCTCCGTCTTTTTCAAAAATAAATTCTATGATAGGCTGCTCCTCGGGTATCATTTGCTCAGGTATCGTGTTGCCAATTCTATAAGCTCTAAAGTCTATAAAAGGAAGGTGACGAATGGCATAACTATTCAGGAAAAAACTAACAGCGGTAGCTACTACAATTACAGCGTGCCCTTCCCTAGTTCGTAGTAAAGGATCATATCGTTTACGATACCAAAATAAATGAAATACAAATGCCATCAGAATAATGTCTTTAAAAAACGATTGCCACGGAGTAAGTTTGATTGCATCCCCAAAGCAGCCGCAATCGGTAACCTTATTAAAATAGGCTGAGTAAAATGTTAAGAATGTAAAAAACAAAAGAAGCGTTAGCAATACCTTTGTTGTTAATACCATCCGATAATTGATAAGCACGGCTACTCCTAATACAATCTCCAATACAATAAGTAGCGTACCAATTTCTAATGCATAGGGAATAAACCAATGAAAAAAGGAACCAAAGTCAACCGCGAAGACTTCAAAGTATTCCTCGAGTTTAATTTCAGTGCCTACCGGGTCGTTCAGCTTTATAAGGCCTGAAAAAATAAACAATCCGCCAACAAAAAATCTTGAAAATTGATCTATAATTTTACTAATCATTCAACTTTTAGTTTTTATTCTCTTTCAATAGTATGAGCGCAAACACCGCATAGTTAATCATGTCCTGATAATTCGCCTTCACTCCTTCGCTTACCAATGTTTTACCTCGATTATCTTCAATTTGTTTCACTCTTAACAATTTCATAAGAATTATATCGGTAATAGAGCTAACACGCATATCGCGCCAGGCCTCTCCATAGTCGTGATTCTTATCTTGTTGCAACGCCTGAGTTTTCGCTGTCACGTTATCATAAAGTGGCTCAAGCTCATCCACGGTCATCTCGTTTCTATCCGATCCTTCTAATTCAATTTGTAATAGGGCTATAACACAGTAATTAATGATGCCAATAAATTCATCGGTAATAGGATCTTCAACCTTTTGAACACCTTTCTCCTGAATACTACGGATTCGTTGTGCCTTAATAAATATTTGGTCCGTTATAGAGGGTAATCTCAAAATTCGCCAAGCCGTACCATAATCACGGGTTTTCTTAACGAACAATGCCTTACAATTACTAATTACCTGCTTATATTCGATGGTCGTTTTCTCTTTCAAAATCTCTTTCCGTTGAAAGTGTAAACATAAGCCCAAAATTATAATCTGTGAAATCAGATAGTTATATATATCGACAGACTAAAACACTGAATATTCGCGGGCGGCTTATGACTTTAAGCACGCCCCAGATTATGGGCATACTCAATGTAACCCCCGATAGTTTTTTTGCAGAAAATAGGTTCATTACAGAAGCAGCAATTCTGGCTCAGGCTGAAAAAATGTTGGCAGAAGGCGCATCCATTATTGATATCGGTGGGTATTCTTCACGACCCGGGACGCAGGATGTTTCACTAGAAGAAGAACTTTCAAGAACTGTAAATGCAGTAAAACTTATTGCCAAAAGATTCCCCAATGCTATTTTGTCGGTCGACACGTTTCGCTCGGAAGTTGCCCGGCAGGCGTTTTGTGAGGGGGCATGCATAATCAATGATATTTCAGGAGGAGAATTGGACGCCAACATGTTCAGCACGGTTGCGAGTTTAAACATTCCGTACATTCTTATGCACATGCGTGGTACGCCACAAACAATGAAAAACCATACTACGTATGATAATATTGTGAAAGAAATTACGGAGTATTTTCAGCAAAAAATATCGATTCTTCAAAACATGGGTTTAAAAGATATTTTAATAGACCCTGGGTTTGGCTTTGCTAAAACAACCGAACAAAATTTTCGGCTGCTGAGCCACCTTAACCACTTCAAAATTTTAGGCGCCCCTTTACTGGTTGGATTGTCGCGCAAATCCATGATTTGGAAAACCCTGAATGCAGAACCATCCAATGCCCTGAATGGGACAACCGCGCTTAACATGATAGCATTAATCAAAGGCGCGAGCATATTGCGTGTACACGATGTGAAAGAGGCCACAGAGGTTATAAAACTTTACTCCGCCATAAACATAAATACCTAAGCGCTTCAACACCTCAACCCTACTGTTTACCTTTACAGCACATGATCTTTCTTTTCAAAATTGGCTTTTTACATGTTTCATGGGTTGACCTGGTTGATATTGCAATTGTCAGTATCTTATTGTATCAGGTATATAAACTTATTCGAGGAAGCATCGCGGTCAATATATTTCTGGGGATCCTTGCTTTGTATTTAGTTTATTTAATAGTACGAGCAGCTCAAATGGAACTGCTAGCAACTATTCTCGGTCAGTTTATGGGTGTTGGCGTGTTGGCTATTATCATTCTTTTTCAACCGGAAATTCGAAAATTTTTGCTTGTCATTGGAAGGAGTACAGAATTTAGAGAAAATTTCTTTAAAAATCTGGCAAACTGGAGACATCAGTACCATGACGATTTCGACATCCATCAGGTGATTGAAGCGGCAAAAACTTTAAAAATTACTAAAACCGGTGCTTTGATCGTTTTTGCGCGCGATACAGAATTAAGATTCTACATTGAAACGGGTGATGCGTTAGATGCGGAAGTAACTAAGGGGCTTCTCCTTTCAATTTTTATGAAGAAAAGCCCCCTGCATGATGGTGCAGTGATCATTTATAAAGGAAGAATTAAAGCAGCACGATGCGTGCTACCTGTAAGTGAGAATGACAGCCTTCCACCACATTATGGCTTGCGTCATCGCTCTGCAATAGGCATGTCGGAAAACACCGATACGCTTGTAATGGCCATATCAGAAGAAACCGGGCGCCTAATCTTAGCTCGAAATGGAAAATACGTGAGAGGTTTAAAACTGAAGCAGGTTGAACGAAAAATTTTAGAATATCTTCACAACGAAGAACCACCAAATTGGGAAGAAGTTACAGATGAAGAACCTGAAGAAATTAAGGTTTAAAAACAGTAGGCTGTGACCGCTTACGGCAATCTTTCAACCGACTATTATCTATTTAGTACGCCAAGCTCTCTCCCAACTTCAGTAAACGCCCAAATGGCCTTATCCAGATGATGTTTGTCATGCCCCGCAGAAATTTGAACTCGAATACGCGCTTTACCTTTTGCTACCACGGGAAAGAAAAAACCGATAACATAAATTCCTTTCTCTAACAACTTATCAGCAAACTTTTGCGCGAGCGGAGCTTCGTATAACATAATGGGAACAATCGGGTGCTCGCCTGGTTTAATATCAAATCCTACTTTAGTCATCTCACCTCTAAAATATTGTGTGTTTTGCTCCAGTTTATCGCGAAGGGCTGTAGTCTCCGAAAGCATATTAAATACTTCAATGGATGCGCCTACGATTGCAGGTGCCAATGTG
This sequence comes from Cyclobacteriaceae bacterium, assembly GCA_031395485.1. Classification (GTDB taxonomy): domain Bacteria; phylum Bacteroidota; class Bacteroidia; order Cytophagales; family Cyclobacteriaceae; genus UBA2336. Next base: position 69,829 of record JANNUS010000005.1, read on the forward strand.
TTAGAAAATAAATACGGCCTTGAACGTTGACGTAACATTTCAATAATCTCTTTCCTTCCTGAAGTAAAACCGCCCAATGCTCCACCAAGCGCTTTGCCTAAGGTGCCCGTAATAATATCTACCCGGTTCATAACTCCACAATATTCAGGAACGCCCCGACCAGTTTTTCCAATAAACCCTGTAGCGTGGCATTCATCAGTCATCACCAACGCTTCATATCTGTCGGCCAGATCACAAATTTTATCAAGTTGCGCAATTGTACCATCCATTGAAAAGGCTCCATCGGTAACAATAATGATCTGATTCGCTCCTGCTTCTCTTGCATCATTCAGTTGCTTTTCAAGATCAACCATATCGTTATGCTTATAGCGATATCGATTCGCTTTACATAAACGAACACCATCAATTATGGAGGCGTGATTTAGTTCATCAGAAATAATGGCGTCTTGCTCGCCAAACAATGGCTCAAAAACACCTCCGTTAGCATCGAAGGCAGCAGCATACAGGATGGTATCATCCGTTCCGAGAAACTCAGAAATTTTCTTCTCAAGCTCCTTGTGTATATCCTGTGTGCCACAAATAAAACGCACAGACGACAAACCATAGCCATGCGAGTCAATGGCTCGTTTTGCAGCTTCAATTACACGTGGGTGCGATGAAAGGCCCAGGTAGTTATTTGCACAAAAATTAATCACTTCGTTGCCAGTGGTTGTCGTGATCTCAGCTCCCTGTGCGGTAGTAATAATTCTTTCCACTTTGTAAAGACCCGCTTCACGAATTGATTCAAGTTCTTTTTGAAGTGCCGGTTGGAGTTTTTTATACATACTAGTTGTTTTGGGATTTTGGTAGAGGATATTTTCTTCTAATTTTATTAAGGAGGTAAAGTTTTTGTGCTGTAAAACTTTTGAAATGAATCAGGTCAAATTCAACTTGCCACGCCAGCCACAGGGTAAGCTCGAAACCCTTAAAAGCCGCGCTGTCTATTTTTTTATCCAACAGGTACTGCTCAAAATTCACACCCAAAGCTAAGGTGTTCTGCCAAAGTATGCGTAGGAATCGATAACGAAACAGTATTTTTATTTACCTTTCGTTTCAATGAAGCAACACAAAATTCTGGTTATTGGAGCCGGTGGTCAGTTAGGCTCTGAACTCACACAGGGCTTATGGAGCCTTTACGGAAAAGAGAACGTAATTGCTACCGACATCAAAGATCCCCAAGGCATACTCTCCCAAGGCAACTTCGAAATACTAGATGTGCTCAAGCAAAAACATCTGTTTGAGTTTGTTCAGAAAAACAAAATCACTCAAATCTATCATCTAGCCGCGGTGCTCTCTGCCACAGGAGAAAAGAATCCAAAATTTGCATGGCACCTAAATATGGACGGCCTGATACATGTGCTTGACGCTGCCGTTGAATATAAACTTGACAAAGTATATTGGCCTAGTTCTATCGCGGCCTTTGGCCCAACGACACCCAAAAAAAATACGCCACAGGATACCATTATGGATCCCACCACAATTTACGGCATTAGCAAACAAGCTGGCGAACGATGGTGTGAATGGTATAATAAAAAAATGGGCGTAGATGTGCGCAGTCTTCGTTACCCGGGCTTGATCGGATACAAAACAAAACCCGGTGGAGGCACGACTGACTACGCAGTGGATATTTATTTTAAAGCGCTCACCGATAAAAAATATGAATGCTTCTTAAAACCAGATACATACTTGCCCATGATGTACATGGATGATGCCGTGAAGGCAACACTCGATTTAATGGAGGCTCCATCCGAAAAAATTAAAATACGTTCGAGTTATAACATTTCTGCCATGAGCTTCTGCCCAACTGATATAGCAGCAGAAATAAAAAAACAAATTCCGGATTTTACTATTAGCTATGTTCCGGATTTCCGTCAGGCTATTGCTGATAGTTGGCCATCATCTATTGACGATGCACCGGCTAGAAATGACTGGGGATGGAATCATGCCTTTGGACTGAAAGAGATGTCCGATAAAATATTAAGAAACCTGCCAGCCTTACTGGCACAGGAGGCTTAAAAAAATCTTAAATATTTATGACTAATTCGTGAATGGTGAAGACCCTTGTAGCAACTCAATACTTCCGACTATTTCTAATCTTTAATAAATACCCTTGCTACTTGCTGATAGGTTGAAGATATATAACGAAGTAAATATACCCCAGAAGGTAAAGCCTTGTCTGGTATTAGTTCATTTTCGGTTGCGGTAACTGCAGCAGAAAATAACTCATTCCCTACAGCATCTACTAAAACAACTCTATCGTGAGAAGTCGGCTCGAAATTAATAGCATACTTAATGGATAATCCGTTGGCAGGATTGGGATAAACACCAAACCTTTTGCCACCATTATAATTAATCGATTTTATTTTGAAGTATTCAACACTACCATCAATATCAACAGCTTTAAGTCTGTAGTACCCGTTGCCCACCAGCGGGGTATTATCATACCCCACGTATTGTTGAAGAGAGTTCGTATTGTAACCAGCACCCGGTACATTAACAATAGAAACAAATTTTAAATCACTACCCGCACGTTGTATTTCGAAGTGATCGAAATTTTCTTCCGACTCCGTTGCCCACTCTAGTAAAACACGTTGTTCATCCTTATAAAGCGAAACATTAAAATAACTCAAAACAATAGGAAGGTTAGTTGTGCAAAATGCATCGCCCGCTGTACAGCCTGTAAATCCACCTGTTACAGGACATGGAGTGCCGCATGTTCCTCCATTGCCTATTTCTAACAAACCACCTGATATGGTTCCTGTTCCAGAAAACACTGCACCATTTTTAGCGGATAGCGTACCGTCAACCTCCAATGAGCCGCTGCCATTAACTATAAAAGTTACGTTATTGTTATCTGGGTCACCCATATCTCCGTTAACGCCAGCTATAACATGAACAGCAACACCAGTATTTACTTGCAACGTGCTTGATCCGGTATTGGTCATCGGGACATTTCCGGTAACGTTTACGTTTGCATTATATTCCATTACTGAGCCATTGGCCAAGGTAATAGTCATGTCACCAGTCATGTTTAGCGCATAGTTCCAAATAAGCCGGTCGTTACCTCCTACATTAATTACTACGTTTCCTGTAAAGGTAGAAGTCGGTGGGCAGGTAGCTCCACCAGAAGCAGTCCATATACCCCCTGTACTTGCATTATAAGTGTTAGAACCCCCTCCGTTTGCATTAGCCGTACAGGTTTGCCCAAATACCGGAACAAAACACCCAAAAATAAAAGTGAAAAAGATAACCGCTTTACGCATTTGCCCAGCCATTGTAAAAAACATAGCCACAAAATTGATTAAAATAATCTGAAACACCGCATTCAATAATCTATTTTTGGCCTAATCGGTAACCTCAAAAGTATTTAAAAACCTAAAAATCAGCATTTTATGGAAATCGCTGGCAAAAATTCGCTCTAAGTCTAACTTCAGGTACATGAATCCACTTAAAAAATTGGCAGGCGAAACATTGCTTTATGGACTCGGTAGCATTGTGCCTCGTTTTTTAAATTTTCTGCTCGTGCGCCTGCACACAGATGTTTTTGTGCCTGAACAATACGGAGTAATGACCAAGCTATTTGCGTACATAGCCGTAATCAATATCGTTTTTATGTTTGGAATGGAGACAGCCTATTTCCGTTTTGCCACAAAACCAGGTATTGACGAGAAAAGAATTTTTCATCTTGCTCAAACCGTTGTTGTTTCTATTAGCCTGCTACTTGCAGTAACCCTTATTGCATTTGCTGCACCCGTTGCAAATGCATTAGCTATACCCAGCCATGCTAATCTTGTTATTTGGTTGGTCGTTATCATGTTTATTGATGCCCTTGTAGCCATACCCTTTGCGCGGCTTCGTTTGCAAAAAAAAGCTGGTCAATTTGCTTTCGGTAAGATTATCAATATTGCTATTCTCATTATACTTAATATTTATTTTCTCAAGCTCTCCTACAATCCTTCGTTTGGTATTGGCTACGTTATTGCCGCTAATTTGGCGGCTAATGTTTTCTATATATTCTTTTTTGCACGAACACTTATTTCGTGGAGGCCGACATTCGATAATAGCATTTCCAGATCTATGCTTAGCTATGCCTATCCAATCATGTTTATGGGGCTTGCCGGAATGACAAATGAAATGTTTTCGAGAGTCACGCTTGAATGGTGGCTGCCTTACAATTTTTACCCGGGACAAAGTTCAGAATATGCACTCGGTATTTTTGGCGCTTGTTATAAATTTGCTGTGCTCATGAGTTTGGCCGTACAGGCTTTTCGATATGCAGCCGAACCCTTCTTTTTTTCTTCGGCTCAAAAAGCAACTTCTCCAGCACTCTTCGCTAAAGTCAATCACTACTTCATAATTGCTTGTTGTGTTTTGCTTTTGAGTGTAAGCATTAATTTAGATATTCTGAAATACTTTTTAGGAAACGATGATTACTGGACCGGGCTTTCTATTGTGCCGGTGTTACTATTGGCCTATTTATTTTTGGGGATGTATTATAATTTTAGCGTATGGTTTAAACTAACCGATAAAACTTATTACGGCACGTTTATTACTATAGGAGGTGCTGCCTTAACAATCGCATTGAATTTTTTACTGATTCCTAAGTTTGGATATATGGGCAGTAGTGTAGCAACACTGTTGTGTTACTTTTCGATGGCCGTGGCTTGTTATCTTCTTGGCCAAAAATTCTATCGTATACCTTATGCTATTGTGAAGGGCACGGCATACATCGTAGTAACAATTCTTATCATCTACGGTGTAGGGCTCATTAAAATAGAAACTCAATGGATCGCTACCAGTTTTCATATTTCAATAATCATAGTATTTCTTTGCATTGTATACGTACTAGAGAAAAAGCAATTTCAGGAAACTACCAACTAAGTAACCGAAGGATTTCGTTTGTGGAGGTCGTATTGAATAAATTGCGGTGATTCTCTCCTCAATTACATACTTACTCCTTGTATAAAATTCGTTAATTTTACTCCTTATTTATTATTTCAATAATTCATCATCCATTGACTCGAAAGCATTTCTATATTAGTTTTTTTCTTTTATCTATTGTTGGCGGATACTCTGATGTATGGGCTCAACGAAAGAAGAAGAATTCCGATTCCTCCTCTATCTCCTCTATAAAGCTTCGGGAAGCCGAATTTTACTTCACGGATGGCGAAAAATATTTCATTCTCGAAGATTTCGCGAAAGCTTTGATCTACTATCAAAAATCGCTGGATATTAACCCTGAAAATGCTACCGTACACTATAAAATTGCAGAAGTGCTTTCCCGTAGTGAAAAACAAGAGGATTTATTGAAAGCCACAATTAGTATTGATAAGGCATTATTACTCGAACGTAAAAATAAATATTTCTACTTACTGGCTGCCCGTCTATACTCCAACCTAACGCGTTTTGATAAAGCAGCTTCCGTATACGAAAACATGCTTCGCGAAGTGAAAGGAACTGAAAATTACCTTTATGAATTAGCAGCTCTATACCAATATGGCGGCAACCCTGACGAGGCCATTAAAGTTTACAATAAAGCCGAAGTTTTTTTTGGGGTAAATGAAATTACTTCGCTTCAAAAACAACGCATCTATTTTGAACAAGGTAAAAGTGAAGATGCATTTTTAGAGGGCGAGAAACTCCTAAAAGCATTTCCAGATGAGGAGCAATTTGTTGTTGGCTTTACCGAAACACTTTCGCGGTTTGGTTATAAAGAAAAAGCCATACCCATTCTTGAAAAATTTATCAACGAAAATAAGGCTCCGAGTGCCTGCATGCTATTAGCCGGACTCTATCGCGACACGAATCGCGAAGAAAAAGCAAGGACGTTACTGCTGCGTGTTTTTAATGACCCTAACACCGAACTTTCGGGCAAATTAATTGTGCTCGGAACCTACAATGCTGAGCTAAATCAAAATAAGGAAAAGAGACAATCCGATCCTGAAAAAGAGAAATTTGCATTAGCCTTATTTGCGCAGCTCATAAAGGAGTATCCTACACATCCGAATGTCCATATTATTGGTGGCGATCTTAATCTTGCGCTGAGTAAAAATGCAGAAGCATTGCAATACTACATACAGGCCATTGACTACGGTGCTACCAACTTCGAGGTGTGGCAAAACCTTCTTTACCTTGAATCGCAGCTGGGGCTGCTCGACAACATAATCAAACATTCAGAGAAAGCGCTTGAGTATTTCCCAAACCAAGCCATGCTTTATTATTTTAATGGTGTTGCATATCAGCAAAAAAGAAAAAATAAGGAAGCCATAATTTCATTGGAGCAAGCAAAGAGACTTTCAACTGCTAACCCACAAATGGCGAATGAAATTAATAGCCTGTTAGGGGATGCCTATAATGCCACAAAAGAATATGATAAATCTGATCGAGCATACGATGAAGCACTTGCTTACAATTCGAATAATGACGTTGTACTAAATAACTACAGCTACTTTCTGGCTATACGCAAAGTGAATCTGGAGAAAGCAGAAAAAATGTCTGAACACCTTATTAAGAATAATCCCGAAAACGCTACTTATCTGGATACCCACGCCTGGGTTTTGTATATGCGCCAAAAATATCGTGAAGCAAAAAAGATAATAGAGAAAGCAATTTCTACGACCATGGCAAACGCTACCCATTTTGATCATTATGGAGACATTCTTTTTAAACTAGGCGAAACGGATAGTGCCGTGCAACAATGGGAGAAGGCAAAAAGCATGTTAAGCACGAGTAGCGAAACATTAAATAAAAAAATTGCTAATCGTAAAGTATATGAATAGTCAACTGAAGGTACTCGTTGTTTTGCTTGCCTTAATTACAGTGGCTTGTAGTAAAAAGGGAACTACAACTTCATCTCGTATTAGTAGTTCAACATTGGCCATTGAAGAGATTGATTTTGAATATCTGCACGGAAAAGCCCGGATGGTATTAAAGGATGGAAATAAAGAGCGCGAAGTAAAAGCTAATATACGAGTACGTAAAGACAGCGTTATCTGGATGAATTTTTCTGTTATTGGCGTTCAGGGTGGCCGGGCCTTAATTAGTCAAGACTCGATAACCATTATGAGTAATGTAAATAAGGAGTACTATGTTTTTGACTATAATGAGCTTTCTAAACGATTTAATTTCGAGATTAACTACACGGTAATTCAATCGGCTATGCTTGGCAATTTATTAATGAAACGAAAACCAGAAGATACGGTAGAGCAGAAAAGTGCAACCTATCTACTTAGTCAATCATCCGGCCATGTAGACGTGCTCAATTATATCAGTGAGGTAACCATGAAAATTCAAAAGGTAGAATTAAAAGAAAATGATACACACAATTCACTCACCATCAATTATGGCGATTTTCAACCGGTAGGCAATAAACTTTTTCCGTATAATGGAACAATCAATCTGTTTTACAAAACAGCTGCAGGTTTATTGACAACAACAATTATTTTTGAATACACAAAAGCTGAAGTTGGCGACAAAGAGCTCAGGTTTCCTTTTAACATTCCAAAAAAATATGAGCGGAAGTAAAAGTATACTGCTTGCGTCTATACTTTTATGCATCTCCTTTTCAGGTATTGCACAAAAAAACAAAGTCCAGCTGCAAAAAGAGAAACAGCAAAACCTGCTAAAAATCAAGGAGGTTGAAAAAATTCTCACCGAAACTACTACCAAAAAGAAAAACTCACTTGGCGAGTTAACCGCGCTTAATCAGCGTATACGGGCACAGGAGGGTTTAATCGTTTCCATAAAAAATGAGGTGACCTTACTTGAAGATGACATAGATGAAAATAATGAATTTATTGTAGCGCTGGAGGAAGATTTAAAAAAGCTTAAAATGGAATACGCAGCCATGCTATTTGCGGCACAAAAAGCAAGTAATAGCGCGACCCGCTTAACATTTCTGTTTTCATCCGGTTCGTTTGAACAATTAATGATGCGATTACGGTACATGCGTCAATATTCTGAAAAGCGAAAACTTCAGGCAAAAGTTATTACGGGTGTTCAGTCTGAACTTTCTGGTCAGATAAAACAAATTGAAGTTAAAAAATCAGAAAAAAAATCATTACTCCATGAGGAACTTTCAGAAAACACAAATCTTACAGGACTCAAGAAAAAACAAAATGTATTAGTCAAATCACTTGAAAAGGAAGAAAAATCGTTGAAACGAGACCTGGAGGAGACTAAAAAAGCGTTGGTTGTATTGGATAAAAAAATTAATGAAATCATTAAAGAAGAATTAGAACGCGTAGCCCGCGAAGCCAAAGTAAAGTCAAGCTCCAACCCCACCACCGTTGCCCTTTCATCATCCTTTGAGGAGAATAAGAATAAATTCGGCTGGCCAGTGAAAGGCTTTATTTCGTTGGGCTTCGGAAGACAAAAACATCCATTATTGAAGGGTATATTTATTGAAAACAACGGGGTTAACATTCAAACCGCGGAAAACGAAAAGGTAAAGTCCATTTTCGAAGGAGAGGTGAGAGCCGTGGCCTTTATACCACCCTTGGGTAATTCGGTAATTATTACACATGGTGAATACTTTACCGTTTACTCTGGGCTAAACGATGTATATGTTAAACGAGGTCAAAAAGTTATTGTAAACCAACAAATCGGGCAAGTACTCTCTAATTCAGAAGGTATCTCAGAGTTGCGCTTTCAAATTCGAAAGAACACAACCGCACTAGACCCACAACTTTGGCTAAGAAATTAGGCAACTCTATCATTTTTTCGTTCACGCTCTATGTCCTATCTTTACACCATTAACTTTTTATATATGAGCTCAATACTTTTGTTTGGAATGCCGGGCGGGATGGAATGGATCATCATCGCAGTTGCGGTGCTTATCCTCTTTGGTGCAAAAAAAATACCTGAGTTTGCCAAAGGACTAGGTCGTGGCATCCGTGAATTTAAGGATGCCGTAAAAGATGTTAAAAAAGAAGTCGATGAAGGTGCTCGCTCAGCAGGAAATTTAGAAGAGGGCGACAAGAAATAATAAAATTGGTGTTGAGAGCATACACAACCGCGTTAGTTCTTTTCATTTTTAGTACACTGTTGGCGAGCGCGCAAGTAGCTGACTCTATAATAAATGATGCCTTTGAACTCGCAATCGAATCAGAGGAATTTCCACAAAATAAGGACTCAGCCAGTTTTGCTTTTTATGATTTACCGTCAGAAATAGAATACATTCCGGGCGATGACCTGCCAGCAGTTGTAAAAGACAGACTTCAATGTATTCAAAAAACCATTCCGCTTACTTATAACGATCGCATTCATGGCTTTATTAATTATTTTACAGTTCGCGATCGCGAATACACACGCCAGGTAGCGAGTAGAAAAAATATTTACTTTCCACTGTTCGAAAAATATCTGGCAAAATACGGTTTGCCCGATGAGCTAAAATATTTAGCGGTAATTGAGTCGGGGTTAAACCCCAAGGCAGTGTCTCGAGCACGGGCCGTTGGGCTTTGGCAGTTCATGTCTCCTACCGGCAGGTACTATGGGCTGCATCACGATTGGTACATTGATGAGCGGATGGATCCGGAAAAATCAACCGATGCGGCCTGTCGATACCTTCGCGACTTATATGGTATGTTTCACAATTGGGAACTAACATTAGCATCCTACAATGCCGGACCCGGAAACGTAAAAAAAGCAATCCGCAGATCGGGCTACAAAAAAAGTTTTTGGGAAGTATATAATTACCTGCCCCGCGAGACGCGATCCTACGTTCCGCAATTTGTCGCAATTATTTACGCAATGAATTATTTAGATGACCACAATTTTTATAACGTAGGCTCAGAAATGCTCATGCCGTACGATACCATTACCGTAAATAAATTTTTACACTTTAACACCTTTGCACACCTGACAGAAGTTTGTATCGATGATTTACAGAAATTAAACCCTTCTGTTCAGCGAAACGCGTTACCCGATGTCAATAAAAAATACACCCTAAAAATTCCCCTCCTTGCTAAAGAGAGACTACAGTTAAATCGTATTGCTATTTTGGATTCCGCTTCAAGAGTTGGCAAAACAGAATTGCTGGCGCTGGCAAAGAATTCGGAAGGAAGTACGTATGGTCGCGATCGGGTTATTTACCGTGTAAAGAGTGGAGATGTGTTGGGCGGCATAGCTATACGCTACTATGTGCGCGTGAATGATTTGAAGCGTTGGAACAACTTAACAACCAACACAATTCGAGTTGGGCAACGCCTTAATATCTGGTTAAAGCAACCGGTTGCTACAGCTACAATCGTAAAGCAACCCCTAGCCTTGCCAATATCCGGATCTAAAACTTATATTGTTTTACCAGGCGATACCCTTTGGGATATCTCTAGAAAATATGAAGGACTTACAATTGAACGAATAAAAGAACTCAATAGCCTACATCACAACGAAATTCAGCCCGGGCAAAAATTGGTAATTTCTCAATAGGCTTATCGCAGTTGATTAAGTTCGCTCTCGAATAGTATCTTTGACTCGTTAACCTAAATCAGCATGTCTATTAAAATTAGAAAGCAGGACGCCCTCAATTATCACACGCAGGGGCAGCCCGGAAAAATAGAAGTAGTGCCTACAAAAGTGCTTAGTTCACAACTTGATCTGGCTCTTGCTTACTCCCCAGGTGTAGCCGAACCCTGCAAAGAAATTGCCGCCAACAAAGAAGATGTTTATAAGTACACTGCAAAGGGAAACCTGGTAGCAGTAATAACAAATGGTACCGCAGTGCTTGGGCTCGGTAACATTGGCCCAGAAGCTTCGAAGCCAGTAATGGAAGGCAAAGCTGTACTCTTTAAAAAATTTGCGGGCATTGATGTCTTTGATATTGAAATTGATGAGACCGACCCTGATAAATTTATACAAATTGTAAAATCACTCGAGCCAACGTTTGGTGGAATCAACCTGGAAGATATTAAAGCACCTGAATGCTTTAAAATTGAAAATGAACTACGTCAAAAAATGAATATACCCGTCATGCATGATGACCAGCATGGCACAGCAATAATTTCTTCCGCAGCACTGCTCAACGCACTGGAGGTTGTAGGGAAAAAGATTAATAGTATAAAGATGGTAGTTAACGGAGCGGGTGCCGCAGCCGTTTCGTGTACGCGCTTGTATTTAGCATTAGGATTGAAACACGAAAACCTGATCATGTGCGACAGCAAAGGTGTGATTGGGAAAGTTCGAGCCGATCTTGATGATATTAAAGCGGAGTTTGCTACCGCTAAAAAAATTAAAACACTTCAGGAAGCAATAAAAGGTGCCGATGTTTTTGTAGGCTTATCGAAAGCGGATATTCTTACCGCAGATGATATTTTAGCGATGGCAAAGGATCCAATTGTTTTTGCCCTGGCAAACCCCAATCCAGAAATTGCGTATGATGTAGCCAAGAAAACCCGCCAAGATTTAATTATGGCTACGGGCCGTTCCGATCATCCTAATCAGGTGAATAATGTATTAGGATTTCCTTACATTTTTCGCGGAGCACTGGATGTACGTGCTACCGAAATAAATGAAGAGATGAAACTTGCAGCCGTAAAAGCGATTGCTGACCTGGCAAAAGAATCTGTGCCAGATATGGTTGTGAAAGCCTACGGAACAGATAAAATTTCTTTTGGTCGTGAGTATCTAATCCCGAAACCACTCGATCCCCGATTAATCACTGCCATATCGCCCGCTGTAGCAAAAGCCGCAATGGATTCGGGCATGGCCAGCAAGCCAATCACTGACTGGGCAGCATACCATCAAGAGTTGCTTAACCGTATTGGCATTGATCAAAAATTAATGACACGCATTATTGACCGCGCGAAAAAGAATCCTAAGCGCGTTGTGTTTGCGGAAGCCCATCATCATAAAATTCTTAAGGCCGCACAAATTCTTCAGGATGAAGGAATTGCTCAGCCTATTTTATTGGGTGATAAGGACGAGATTGAACGGTTAATTATTGAGCACAAACTTGAACTTGATTGCCCGATAATCTATCCCCGTAAGGAACAAGAGAAGGTTGACCTCTTTGCCGAAAGATTATATAAAAAACGACAACGCAAAGGAATGACGTTGCGCGACTGCCAGCAATTACTTCGCGACCGTAATTATTATGGCGCCATGATGGTAGAAACCGGAGAAGCCGATGCGCTTGTGTCGGGGCTTACAAAAGATTACCCCAAAACAATTGTGCCCGCGCTTCAAATCATTGGTATCGCTGATGGTGTAAATCGAGTGGCCGGTATGTACATTATCTTAAATAAGAAAGGCACTTTCTTTTTTGCTGATGCTACCGTTAACCTTGATCCAAACGCGGCTGAACTAGTCGATATCATTGGGCTCACTGCACGGGGTGTAAAATTTTTCGATATGGAGCCCCGAATCGCGGTGCTTTCATACTCCAACTTTGGTTCCTCAAAAGGCGAAGTGCCTGAAAAAACCAGAGAAGCTGTGAGGCTTGCAAAAAAGAAATACCCTGACTTAGTCATCGATGGGGAGATTCAGGCTAACGTAGCGTTAAACACTGAAATCCAAAAAGAAAATTATCCGTTCTGCGCCCTCTCCGATGAAGGAGCTAATACATTAATATTTCCAAATTTAGAATCGGGCAACATAGCTTACAAATTATTGATGGAGATTGGCGGTGCCGAGGCCATTGGCCCCATACTGTTAGGAATGAAAAAACCAGTTCACGTATTACAACTGGGAAGTTCTATCCGTGAAATCGTAAACATGGCGGCCATTGCTGTGGTGGACGCACAACTTCATGATCAGAATGACCACCTTTAATAATGCACGATGTACAATTTTAGATTTTTAAAATTCATAAATCGTACCTTGTAAATCGTAATTCTCATGATTGCATTTCTTAAAGGTAAACTCATTCATAAAGACCCCACCTTTGTTATCATCGATGTAAACGGAGTGGGGTATCACGCTCATATTTCGTTGCAGACGTATTCTGAAATAAAGGACCAGGAAAATATTTTGTTGTACACACACCTCAGCATCCGCGAAGACGCCCATGTACTTTTTGGATTTAGTAAAGAGCCTGAAAAAAAAATGTTTCAGATGCTTATCTCCGTTAACGGAGTGGGATCGAGTACGGCAATTATCATGCTCTCGTATATGTCGATCGATGAACTCCGATCTGCGATTATCCATGACGATGCCACCACCCTCCAGAAAATAAAAGGTATTGGTGGAAAGACTGCTCAGCGAGTAATCATTGAGCTAAAAGACAAACTCAAAAAAGATGCGTACGAAGAAATAATTCCTTCGGGTACGGGCATCCGGCACAATACCTTACGCAACGAGGCGTTATCTGCTCTAATAACCTTGGGTATCAACAAAAGCGCAGCTGAGAAAAGTGTCGATGGAGTCCTGAAAAAATCAGGAAATACCCTTACTTTAGAAGATTTAGTTAAACAAGCACTCAAAAACGCCTGAGATACGCTTGACTCATGTAAAACCGAAGTTCTCAATCGCTATCACAGCCATGGCGCTGATAGTCTGGATGGGTGTTGCAAACACCCCGGCTGAAGCCTTTTTTCAGCGACAGGATACTTCGCGTCTTCAGCAAGACACCATAAAAAATCTCCCATACAAACCCAGCCGAAAGCCAACGTTCCGTTTAAGCGATCGTTATGGCGATCCGTTCTCTAATACCACCACTGAATCTCCGCTCTTTTTAAAAGACCCCACGAAAGTTAACATGGAGGTGGAGTTAGACTCCAATCTGAATTATACCATCTACGAAAAAATAGGCGAGCTTAATTTTCGCCCTGTCACCACCATGTCGTTTCAGGAGTTTAAAGACCACCAGGATCGACAAATATTAAAAAGCTATTGGCAGGGTAAGTCGCGCAGCATGGATGGCGAAAGTGCGGTTAGCAGTCGAGGCCTTATTCCAAAAATTTTTATAAGCCCGGTTCTTGATCGTATTTTTGGTGGGAGTTATGTGGAGCTCATTCCACGCGGATTTGTAACGTTGGATTTTGGTGGCTCGTTTCAGAAAATCAGTAACCCTTCTATCCCTATTCGGCAACAGCGCAACGGAGGCTTTGAATTCGATCAGCAAATTAACATGAGCGTGGTGGGTAAGGTAGGTGAAAAGCTTACCGTGAACGCCAACTTTGATAACAATAATTCTTTCGACTTTCAAAACAACATGAAAGTAGAATACACGGGTTTTAAAGAAGATATTCTAAAAAAACTAGAGATCGGTAACGTAAGCTTACCGCTGAACAATACATTGATACAGGGCTCACAAAATCTTTTTGGAATAAAAGCGCAAATGCAGTTTGGGAAAATGTTTGTTACCTCCATTGCTACCACACAACGTGGAAAAGTGGAATCGATTAACATTGCTGGCGGAAGTAACGGGCAAGGTCGGCCATTCGAATTTATTGCTTCCGGGTATGACGAGAGCCGGCATTTTTTTCTTGGGCATTTCTTCCGCGACAACTACCAAAACTGGGTAAGAAACACACCACAAATTATTTCAGGGGTAAACATTACACGGATAGAGGTTTACCTGATCAACAGAAGCAGCGATACACAGACCCTGAGAGGTGTTGTGGGTTTTGCAGATTTGGGTGAATACAATAAGATTTATAATACAAATTTGATAAGCAACCAAGGGAGTGATCCTGCAAGCAGTAATATTGCAAATTCACTCTGGGATGATCTTAGTGCCTTTAACGACACTCAACGGGAAGCCGATAATATTCTCGATGCTTTACAAGTTAATGGGCTTGGTCTGGTAAACGGCACTGACTTTGAAAAAATTACCAGCTCCAGAAAACTGGCTCCAACAGAATTTACATTTCATAAGCAGCTCGGCTACGTTACCCTTTCACGAAAACTGCAAAGCGATGAAGTGCTTGCTGTAGCATATGAATACACCTATAACGGTCGCAACTATAAAGTAGGTGAACTTTCGGAAGACTATGCCAGCAGGCCCGACTCGGAAGTGGTTTTTTTAAAACTACTGCGCACCCGCGATTATTTTCCCAGCGATAACGCAGGCCGTACGCTGCCCATGTGGGATTTAATGATGAAGAATATTTATAACATGAATGTAAGCCAACTTTCACGCGATGGCTTTCAACTGCGTGTAATTTACCGTGATGATAAAACCGGTATTGATAACCCGCAGTTGCAAGAAGGTTCATTTGCCCGTAATCGGCAATTGATTGAAATCATGGGGCTTGACCGGCTTAACCCGGTGAATGACCCGCCTGGAGATGGAAATTTCGATTTTGTAGAAGGCTTAACCATTAACGCTCAATCGGGCCTAATTATCTTCCCATATCTCGAGCCGTTCAATAACCCCCTGCGAACAGCCTTTGCGCAGGAGCCCAATGCAGATTTTCTTATTCAAAAATATGTTTTTGATACCCTCTATCGCATACCAAAAGCCCAGGCCGAGCGCCTTGCAACAAAAAACAAATTTTACATTGTCGGTACCTATACAGCCACAGGCTCATCAAAAAATATTCAGATTCCCGGCTTTGGCGTAACACCAGGTTCGGTTCGGGTTTACGCAGGTGGCACTCCGCTTATCGAGCAACAAGATTTTGTCGTAGACTATACCTTTGGCACCGTTACTATTTTAAATGACGCTATTTTAAATTCCGGAAAAAACATTACGGTAGACTATGAACAATCCGATCCGTTTGCTTTTCAAACACGCTCGTTACTCGGAACACGCCTTGACTATAAATTAAGTGATGATGTTAACTTCGGCTCTACCCTGCTTTATTATAACGAGCGCCCCCTCATTAGCCGTAACCTGATTGGCACCGAGCCGGCAAGAAACTTACAATATGGTTTAGATTTTAATGTTCGAAAGAACAGCCGTCTTCTTACGAAATGGGTCGATGCCATTCCGGGAATTCAAACTAAAGAACTATCAACCTTTAACTGGAGTGGCGAATTCGCGCAACTACTTCCCGGCACGTCCAATATTGTTGATGGATCGGGCACAGCGTATATCGATGATTTTGAGAACACCGCAACTCCATATTCATTGCTCGGCCCGGCTGCCTGGAAATTGGCCGCTACACCCAAAACAACTAACAACAAATTTGAGGGTTCGGGCACAGGCATATTACCAACGGGTTATAAACGGGCTAAACTAGCCTGGTACCAGGTCGACAACCAATTTTACCGCGATGGTGGTGACTATAAGCCGAGCAACATTAGCACCGCTGATCTTCAAAATCATTATGTGCGCGCGGTAAGTCCTCAGGAAATTTTTCCGAAAAAATTCCGTACGCAAGGTAATTTCTTTGAACAAATTTTAGATGTGGCATATTACCCGAGCGAGCGTGGACCCTATAATTATAATCCTAATCTTATGGAGGTTAATGGACAGGCAGCACTACCCGATCCTGCTGATAATTGGGCAGGCATTACCACGGCTATACGCACCGAAGTAGATTTTAACAAAGCCAACATTGAGTACGTAGAGTTTTGGTTGATGGATCCATTTATTACAACCGAACGTGGAAAAATTATTGATGGGAAATTTAATAACAATAATACAACAGGCGGAAAACTCATTTTTCACCTCGGCAATGTCTCCGAAGATGTAATGCGTGATTCTAAGCATGCGTTCGAAAATGGGTTACCGACTAATGGAGATCTGAGCCTTGCACAACAAAACGAGTGGGGTTATGTAACCGATCAGCAATATCTTACAAATGCTTTCGACAACTCAGCATCATCGCGAAAAAACCAAGATGTGGGCTTAGATGGAATTTCCAATAATGCCGACCCTATCAATGAAAAAACCAAGTTCGCTCCATTCCTGGATGCAGTTGATAACAATTTGCCAAATACGTTCATCGATGTGCAAGATGATCCCTCAGCCGACAATTTTCAATATTTTTTAGGTACTGATTTAGATCAGCGTGACGCACAGCTTCTTGAGCGTTACAAAAACTATAATGGGCTGGAGAATAATACGCCTATCATTTCGGGTAACGATCAGATCGCGCGATCCGGCAGCCCTTACCCCGATAATGAAGATTTAAATGTTGACAACACCATTAGTGAGCTAGAAGAATATTACCAATACGAAATTAATTTAGAATCAAACAACCTAGGCATTGGAAAGGAGTTCATCGTGGACGAAATTCTGGCAAGTCCGGAAGGCAATCCCGACCAAGTAAAATGGTATCTCTTTCGTATTCCCATTCAACAGTATGAAGAGAAATATGGAAACATTAGTGGGTTTACTTCTATACGCTATGCACGCATGATTCTGACAGGCTTTGAAGAACCAGTCGTACTTCGGTTTGCTAATTTTCGCATGGTGGGTGCGCGTTGGATTCGGTACACGGATAACTTACGTGAGGGTGGATTAATTGAAACCCCCGAGCCCGGTGCCAACAATTTTACAGTTTCGGTTGTAAACATTGAAGAGAATGCAAGTGGTGACGATCTGAAATCTCCCTATGTATTACCACCCGGTTTTATTCGTGATCGCGACAACACCTCCTCGGTAGCCCGCCAACTTAACGAACAATCCGTGCAGGTATGCATTGATGGATTGGAGGATGGCGATGCGCGCGCCATTTACAAAAATGTTGGT
This sequence comes from Cyclobacteriaceae bacterium, assembly GCA_031395485.1. Classification (GTDB taxonomy): domain Bacteria; phylum Bacteroidota; class Bacteroidia; order Cytophagales; family Cyclobacteriaceae; genus UBA2336. The sequence continues at coordinate 87,449 of JANNUS010000005.1, forward strand.
ATGGACTTTTTTAACTACGGACGCATTAAAATGTTTACACATGCCAACAGTGAACTTACCAACGATGATGAACTTACCGTATTTATGCGGTTGGGTACCGACTATGATGAAAACTACTATGAAATTGAAATTCCATTAAAAATTACAAGGCCAGCCAACACCACCGACCCAAACAAGGTTTGGCCGGAAGCAAATGAATTTGATTTTGACCTTGACGATCTATACGCGTTAAAAACAAAGCGCGATCGTGATCGGCTATCGCTTGATGAGATTTATACGTGGCCAACCCTTGTAGGAAGACACACCTTGCGTATTCTTGGGCGACCCGATCTTACGCAAGTTAAAGTAATAATGATTGGCGTACGAAACCCCCGCACACCCAATAAACTGTCGCATTCATTATGCCTTTGGGCAAACGAATTACGCCTTACCGATTTTGATCGTACAGCAGGGTGGGCTATAAATTCAACAGTTAGTACTAAACTTGCTGATTTTGCAACCGTTACCGGTTCCTTGCGGTACACCACTTTTGGCTTTGGCGGTGTTAGTTCTAAAATAAGCGAGCGCACTCGCGATGAAACTACGGCATACGATATTACGGCCAGTGTAAATCTCGATAAGCTATTTCTGGGTAACACAGGAATTAAATTACCCATGTTGGTGAGCTATGAAAATACTACGATCAATCCAAAATATGACCCCGCTAACCCCGATTTACGGATAGACGCTGCGTTGAAATCCTTCACGAATAATGCAGATCGTGAAGCATACAAAAAACTGATTCAAGATAGAACCGTTCGCAGAAGCATAAATTTTACCAATGTGCGAAAGGTGAAAGTAAACCCCAACGCTAAAACTCACATTTATGACGTTGAGAATCTATCGTTCAATTATGCCTATAGCGAAGCCTCTCGTAAAAGCTTTACCATTGATGAGTCTATTCAACGCATTTACCGAGGAGGAGCGGCCTATAGTTTTTCTCCAAAATCTACGGGTATCGAGCCCTTTAAAAAATCGAAGAACTTTAAATCACCATACCTGAAATTGATCAAGGACTTCAATTTTAGTTTGATGCCCGCCAATATTTCCGTTCGCGGTGATTTAGAAAGATCCTTTGTTAAAAATGTATACCGAAATTCGCTCTCGAATTCCACCCCCCAATATCAAAAATATTTTACGTTTAACCGGCAGTATAATGTAAAATGGAATTTATCAAAAAGTCTTTCGTTGGATTACGCTGCGCGTGTAAATGCTATTATTGATGAGCCCGAAGGCGAAGGAAAAGCGGTGAATGAAGAGATTAAAAAGAACCTGAAAAAATTTGGCCGTATGAAGTCTTTCGACCAAAGCTTAACGGCAAATTATGTTTTGCCCTTGGATAAAATTCCAGTTACTGACTGGCTAAGTTCAGAATATCGATATCAGGTAAACTATAGCTGGCGAGCAGGACCATTAAATAAGCCTGACGATCCAGATAATCCGAATGACCCAAATAATTTGCCCGATGCACTGGATTTTAAAAATACAATACAGAACAGTCGTGACCGCACCGCAACTGGCCGAATTGATATGGTAAAACTGTATAACAAAATCAGCTTTCTTAAAAACATAAACACTCCCGCCAGACCAACGAAGCCAACAGCGGCAAAACAACCCGACACTGTTCGTGTTACGCCTCCGGCTGTAAGAGGGCTGCTTCGATTATTGATGTCATTGCGTTCAATCAGTGGAACATATTCAATTACCGATGGTACTATTCTTCCTGGATTTACGCCATCACCGTGGCTATTTGGTATGGACAAAGATTTTAGCACACCCGGATGGAGTTTCATTCTCGGAAGCCAAAATCCAAATATCCGTAAAGAAGCAGCCCAAAATGGCTGGTTAACGAAGGGGGTATCGCTAACTACACCCTTTACACAATCGCGTACACGCGGGTTCACCGCACGCGCTAATCTTGATCCTGCTACCGAATTGAAGATTCAGCTTGATATTAAAAAAGATGTCATGGATTCATATCAGGAGATTTTTAGATTTGATTCTGTGAGCAATGAATTCGCTTCATTGAACCCAAGTCGCATTGGGAGTTATAAAATTTCTACCATTAGTATCCGCACCGCATTTGAGGGAAGTAATAATAAGGTGTCTTCCGATGTTTTTAATCAATTCGAAAAAAACCTTGATCTTGTTCTAGAACGGTTCGACAGGCAATATCCCAATACTTCAAACGAATATGACACCACCGGTCAAGACGTTACTATTGCGGCATTTATAGCGGCCTACACCGGCAAGGATGCACGCACGATAAACCTTAGCCCGTTTCCAAAATCACCGTTACCCAATTGGCGGATTGACTATACGGGGTTAACAAAAATTGAAGTATTGAAAAATGCATTCCAAGCAATCACGCTGTCGCATGCGTACTCATCTACATACTCGGTCACTAATTTTTCTAACTCACTACAATATTCCGATCCAAAAGCAGTAGGGATTGGTGTCGATATAGAAAAATATAACAACGGCATATATGGTACAATCATTGACGGCAAAGTTGTGCCGGTGTACGTTATTAGTCAAGTGTTAATCTCCGAACAGTTTGCACCCCTTATTGGAATTAATTTGAGAACGAAGAATAGGCTAACGATCCGTGCCGACTATAAAACGAAACGAGACTTAGCTCTAAATATTTCAAACGCGCAAGTGACTGAAGTGAGCAACAAGGATGTTTCTTTTGAGTTGGGGTACACAAAAAATAATTTAAAATTGCCCATTAAAACTCAGGGCAGAACCATAGTGTTAAAGAATGATGTTACGTTTCGCATGAATGTTACGGTAACCAACAGTAAAACCATTCAACGAAAAATTGATGAGCAGAATATTGTAACAAGTGGCAATGTGAATTTTCAGCTGCGGCCAAACATCAGCTACATTGTTAATCAAAAGCTGAGTATTCAAATGTATTACGAGCGAACCATTAACGAACCTGCAATTTCTAACTCCTTCCGCAGATCTACTACCCGGTTTGGCGCCCAAGTGAGGTTTAGCCTGGCGCAGTAATTAATTGGCAATTGATACATGACAATTGACAATTGTCCTTAATTTTGGCAACAATTAATACTAACCATCTATGAATATTCCTGCTGAATTAAAATACACAAAAGACCACGAGTGGGTTAAAATTGACGGCACTACCGCTACGATTGGCATAACCGATTTCGCACAAGGTGAACTTGGGGATATCGTGTATGTAGATATCAACACCGTTGGCCAAACGATTAGCCACGGAGAAATCTTTGGAACCGTGGAAGCTGTAAAAACTGTGTCTGATCTATACATGCCCGTAAATGGAAAAGTGCTGGAAGTAAACCCGGCATTAGATGGTAGCCCCGAAAAAGTAAATGCCGATCCGTACGGTGATGGTTGGATGATTAAGGTAACCGTAAATGGATCTGTTAATGACTTACTAACAGCTGATCAATACAAGGAACTTATTGGTAAATGAAATTAGTTAGTAGTCTTGAGTATTTAGTAATGAGTAATATTGGACTAAATATTCAGGACTAAATACTTAGGACTCACGACTATTCATGATTGAACTCCCGGTTATATCGAAAGCAGAAACTCGCAGGCGTAAGCCAGACTGGCTTCGTGTGAAATTGCCTGTTGGAGCCGAGTATGCTAAGGTTCGCAGACTGGTAGATGAGCATAAACTTCACACCATCTGCGAAAGCGGCAATTGCCCAAACATGGGTGAATGTTGGGGAGCTGGAACAGCCACTTTCATGATTCTTGGCAACATTTGCACACGGAGTTGCACATTTTGTGCTGTTGCCACCGGGCGTCCCACAGAGTACGACATCGATGAACCCAAACGAGTTGCTGAAGCCATTACATTGATGGGTGTAAAACATGCTGTTATCACATCGGTAAACCGTGATGAGTTAAAAGACAGAGGGGCTGAAGTTTGGTATCAAACGGTGATACAAACAAAAAGTATGAGCCCCGAAACAACCATTGAAACATTAATTCCAGATACGAAGGGAAACTGGGATGCTTTATATCGTATGATTGAAGGTGGCCAGGAAGTAGTATCCCATAACATGGAAACTGTGAGTAGGCTTTATCGAATGGTAAGACCACAAGCCAAATACGAAAGAAGTCTGGAACAGATTAAAAGAATCCGTGAAGTTGGCAAACGCACCAAGTCGGGTATTATGCTAGGCATTGGCGAAACACAAGAAGAAGTTTTTACAGCCATGGATCACCTGGTTGAAAACGGGTTGATGATTTTAACGCTCGGTCAATATTTGCAGCCTACAAAAATGCACCTTGAAGTGGCAGAGTTTATACACCCCGACACTTTTGCCTTGTACAAAGAAGAAGGATTGAAGCGAGGATTAAAATACGTGGAAGCAGGGCCACTCGTTCGCTCATCCTATCATGCTGAGCGGCACGTAAATGTGCCCATGAATTAAAAAAGCTCCAATATATTGGAGCTTTTTACTTTCATAGAATATAAGTCTCTTATTTGTGCTCCAATATTTCAATCTCTACCCTAACGTTAGATTGTGCCTGCGGGCTATGCTTGTCATATAAGGGTCGTTTACCACCCCATGCCATAATTTGCATTCTCTTTCCATCAACACCATTACTTACTAAAAAATTACGAACCACATCCGCACGTGCTTGTGAAAGTGCCTTCGCTGACCCCGACCCTTCTTTAGTATCGTTTAGCGCAAAGTAATTTTCATTTCCAGAATTAAGCGAAATAATTTTTCCCGATTGCCCACTGTTAGTATGTCCGTGTATTTTAATCTTATACAGGGTATTTTCCTTAAGCATATCCAGCAAACTTGTTACTTCATAGCGCGACTCTGGACGCATTACAGCAGCATCATTATAGAAAGCAACGTTGTACATCACCGCAATATCGCCCTTTTGCAAACGAACTAATCCAAAAGGAACAATGGTTGCATTACTTTCATCAAGTTGAATATCGTCTCCTTCGGGGGTTTCATAATCAAGGTCACGTTGTGCTTTTCTGTATCCAAACACTTCACACACTAATGAAATTTTCCCTTCTTTATTTTTAGGATTCGATAAACTGATTTGCTTGTTACCGGTATACTTTCCCATCTTTCTTACGCGTTCAGCATCAATCACATTTACATCACCCTCCACCTGCTCTTTTGTATCCGAACGATAAATCTTGAAAATGAAATCTTTGCTGTCGACTTTATTTTTTGAAACAATTTCGTTTACAGGTTTTTCGGGTATGATCACTTCTTTAGTCTCCGAAACCTCCGCAACCGTATCTGCCGGGCTTGGCGTTGATTGGGAAGTAGATACTAAAGGGGCGGCATCAATTACCTTTACTTCATCAATGGATTGCTCACTTACCGGATTAATATCGGTGCCTCGCGCAGCCGTTGAACCCATTTGCCCAAGCGATCCATTAAATACCCACGTATCGCTGTAAGGAGATTCTTTTCTAAGTCTTAATGCCTCCTCGATAGCCTGCTGGCGATCGTTGGTAGACAAAACATAGACATAGTAAAGGTTTCGATTAAGATTCATTTCATATTTCGCGCTCAGGCTTAATTTTGACGCCTTCGAAGTGAAACTGATTGCATTCTTAAAAACAGAAAAGGCACCAATCACAACATAATTTGGATTGTCAGGGGAGCTAGCTTGATTTTTCTTTACTTCCGCACCGAGCGGCTGAAAAAAGAAAAAAGCCGAAAAAATAACCCCCAGTGCAAAAAATTTTGAGGTTCTCATAGCACTAAAAAGTTTAATACAGTAGCAAAACTACATACTAATGTAGTAATGAATTAACAAAATAGCAATAAAACATTACATGTCAGCTATTTATAGATATTTTATAGCTTGGAAATAACCTCAAATTGCCTTTCCAGAGCCTCCCCAGACTCATCAACGATTGTTAATACATGCTTCCCATTTATTGGATTTAAGGCCATTTGATGGGTTTTTTGGGTTTGCCCAATAAACTGTCCATCTAAATGCCAATACACTTTAATGTCGGAATTTCGATGCGCTAATTCAAAAACTGAACTCCCAGGGGTGCCGTCCAGGTTTCGAGGAATGAAAATCCGAGTATTGGATTTAGGATAAATCAAGTCCATGGCGGATATCGTGGAGCCCGTTTGGCAATCTCCTCTAAATGGTGGCAAAACCTTATAAGAAATATTTTTAGGCTTAAAATAATACTCTTGTACTGGTGGTAATACAAACCAGCTCGTATGTACCATTTGACTTACAGGCTCACATTCGCTATGCACACGAAACTTTTGATCGGTGGTAAGATGGATTTTTTTATGATACGTACACGGAGAAGATTCTAACCCCCTGTTGCCAGCCCAAGCCATTTCGGTAATGTCGCACGATTGAGAAACTCGCTGACCACTTTTTACACATACTTCTATTTTTTGCATTTCCTGAATTGGCTGTTGAAACCAATCCGACCCTGATAACTTCGAAAAGATATCAAACATCACGGGTGCTGCTGTTTCCGTTCCGGTAAGGCCAGGACGACCCTCACCATCGGCATTGCCAACCCATACTCCAACAGCATATCGCGGGGTAACGCCTACCGCCCAACCATCGCGAAAGCCAAAACTCGTTCCTGTTTTCCATGCAATTTTTTTTGAACTGCTAAAATATCGCCAACCCGTTTCTTCACCGGGCCTATAAACCTCTTTCAATGCATCGAATGTTTGATAGATGGATGCGGCACTTAGCAATGAAGTTGCTTCAAGCCTTACTTCATCCGTACTTCCTGCTCCCAATAAAGAAGGGAGATGCTTGGAAGAAATAGAGGTGACATACTTTGGCTTATGAAAATCTTTTCGATCGTACCTGTTTGTCCAGGCCGCATAGCCCGAATAGTGATTGAGTGTTCGCGCCATGGAAGCATACATTCCGGTAATATCCCAGAGTGTTCCTTCTGCTCCTCCCAGTATTAAAGACAAACCATAATGATCTGCTGGTTTGGTTAAAGACTTCATTCCAATATTCTTTAGCAGTGCATGAAATCGTTCGTATCGATAATCGCGAAGCATATAAACAGCCGGAACATTGAGTGATCGTATCAATGCCATATCCGCGGCTACTGCTCCGTCATATCCTTTTGCAAAATTTTTAGGCGCAAATCCATCAATCACTGTAGGGATATCGGGTAACAAAGTTTTAGGAAGTATCTTTCCGTCATCGAGTAGGGCGGCATATAGAAATGGCTTTACTATACTTCCAGTACTTCGTGCCGCAGTTATGACATCCACATCGCGCCCATGTTCAATATCGGTGTTCACATTCCCCACATACGCCAGTACATTTCCTGTTTCAACATCTAGCACAATAGCACATGCATTAAAAATCTGATTTCCTTTTAAGCGCTGATGGTGATCGTCTAAAATTTGCTCGACTCGCTGCTGCAAATGAAGTTTGACTGTTGTCTTTACTTTTTTTTCGGCATTTCCATCGCGAACAGCATGCGTAAGTAAATGGCGAGCATACCGGGGTAACGGGTGGGGCTTATCGGGAATAGATTCGCTTACTGCAAGTTCATACGTGAACTGATCCATCACATTTTTATTTTTTAACTTCTCGAGAAGTCTGTTGCGTTTCTTGTACAACTTCACTCTATTTTTTCCAGGATGAATCAAAGAAGGTGAATTGGGCAATACCGCTAACATTGCAGCTTCGGCCCAGGAAAGTTCTTTTGAGTCACGTCCAAAGTATCGCCAACAGGCAGCTTCGAGACCTACAACGTTTCCACCGAAAGGTGCATGCGCAGCATACAGGTTCAGCACTTCGGATTTTGTATAGCGGAGTTCTAATCTTGTTGCCAATATTGATTCAATCAATTTTTCAAAAATAGTTCGGCTCTTACCGTTTCTGGAAAGCCTGATGACTTGCATATTAATTGTACTTCCGCCACTGATGATTTTTCCGGCTTCAAAATTTTGTTTTATGGCTCTGCCTAACGAAAGCAAATCGATCCCCGGGTGATTCCAAAATCGCTTGTCCTCATAGGCAACTAACGCTTCGCTAAATTTTTTAGGAATCGAATCCATTTCCGGAAAACGCCACTGACCATCGGAAGCTATGGCAGCGGAGAGTAATTCTCCCTGAGAATCTTCCAGTACAGTGGAATAAGGATCTCTAAATAAAGATGATGGAAGACACAAAAAATACCCAATCAACAGGGCTAACGCCAACCCGAAAAAATATGCCCGGTATCGAATTAAAAAATTCTTCACTTATGGCAATCGGTTGGAGTGCCGTGAGGCTAGCAACCATTTTTCATTCCTCCACACATACACTTCCGTATAATAGAGGTTAATGGTTAGCTCGTTGCCCTCTAACAAAACAGTAAATTTTCCTTTTCCTGTTACAATGGCTGAAGTTGTATAAACCCTTGCCGCTGATTCCGAAATATCAATATTCACATATTTCAGCTTACCTGATTTAATATCCTGAATCAATTCTAATTTCGTTTCCGTCCATCCGTTCGAGTGAATAAACATTAGGCGGTCGTCCAAAATAGACTCCAACGAATCATATTTCATGTGAATCATCCAGCCAAATTTCTTTTTGGACAGATCGAGAATGGCTTGCTCAGAAACAGATTGAGCTTGTGTGCCCAGCGCAACTATAAAAAAGGCTATGGTGGATAAATATTTCTTCATGTCGACAATTTATTTACTGACCTTACTAAAAAAACCACTTCATTTCAACCGCCAACAGGCGGAGAGAAATCCCCCTCGATGATCTGTAAAGGGGGATTTCTCAGCCATATCTCCTTCGAAATGAGGAGCTCATTTATTGAGCTCCTGCTGTTTTCACTACTTCCACGGGCTGGCCTTTTGTACGAGCGTAGATACTATGGTCGTACATAGTTTCGCAACTTACTGCAGGCAAATAATATGTACCCGCATAACTCGCGGTAAGCAACACCTTGAATGTACGAACGTCTCCAGCACCCAAATCGAAATATGTATACACCCTATCATCGCGAATGTCCTGATAATTTCCGCGATCGGTGTTTATGATATTTTCATCATCCGTTAATCTCAGATTATTAATCTCCCATCCCGATGGAAATATTTGTGTGAGGGCGAGGTTCTGGTAATTTCCTCGAAGACCCGGGTTTTTAACGCTGACGGATGCCATAAATTCAGTTCCTTGTTCCAATTGAGTTGGATCAATCGGTTTGCCTTTGGAGTCGATATAGTTGACCGAGATCACTAAATTATTTTCCTGCTCTTGCTCCTGACCACGAGCCGGAGTTCCTGTCATGACAAGTCGTACAAAGAGACTTCCTTTACTCTCGTTGGTAAATTTAATAGAACTCCTCTGCGCTCCATTGATAGCTAATGGAATTTGAGCAATTGGTAATTCTGTTATCGCGTCAATATTCTTTCCTCCATAGGAGTACGAAAACTTCAACGCATCACGTTTATCCGTTCCGATAAACATACCAATAGCTTTCAAGCAAAATGCAGTGGTTTGTGTGCTCATCCAATAGCCCTGATTACTAAGGGCGTTCGAAATTTGCTTAACCAACTCCATTCCCTTTTCTTTTTCGTTTAATAAAACGAGTGTTTCCAGAATGATGGCCTTATCCCGCAAATCACTTCCGTAAGAATACCCTTGTTCTAAATAGGGTTTTATATTCATCGTAAGGTTTTCTACTATTTTCTTACCCGCTTCTGGTTGGCCTGCCTTTATATACGCTGCAGCCAACAACCACAACGATTGGGTTGAAATGTTATTTGTTTCACGAAGCCTGTTCATCGCGCTAAGTTCTGGTGATCCGGCCAATGCTAATGCGTACAACCGGTAAGCCTGAATTATTTCAGGATTATAATAATTCTTATAATCTGTTCTGCGCCACTCCATTGCTTTGCTTCGCTGATACTTCTTCCAACGTTTCATCATATCGGTAGGAACATAATAACCCTTGCTCTCCGCTTCAATCAAAAAATGTCCGGCATAAGTAGTACCCCAACTGTCGGACTCTTCATTGCCGGGCCAGTACCCAAATCCACCATCGCGGGTTATGAACATTTTCATTCGTTCAATCGCATTCGTAATGTTGTATTTGATCCGAGCTTTATCAGACTCATTTAGTTCTTTCACTACATCCAGATACAATTGCGGAAAGGCGGCTGAGGTTGTTTGCTCAATGCATCCATGTGGATACTCCATGAGGTGATACAAACGATACCCAAGGTTTATTGGCGGAATCGTTGAAACCTCGAGAATGCCAGCGTTGGTGCCTGCAATACCAATTGGAGTCACTGTTCCGTTCCAACTTTTGCCAGCAGCCAGCAGCATATCGGTAGCCTGACTTACCGGAGGATTTGGATTGCGAACTTCAATTTCAATTTCATCGCTTGCTTCAAATGATCCGGAAGATGCTGTTACCACAATTTTTCCGATACCTGCTTCTGATTTTACAGCCAGCTCAAAATCAACTGTAAGATCACCGGATGGAGGCATCTCAACAGTTCGACTTCCGCCTGAGGGTAAGATTAATGGGCCGGATACCGTAATGTCAATCTTAACATTTTTTATTTTCTTGTTTTGTGTAAAGAGTGTAATCGGTAATCGCAATTTCTCTTCTGGCCCCAATACGCGTGGCAAGGTTGCCAGCACCATAAGTGGTTTGCGTACCGGTGTTGCCTTCTCTGCATTTCCATAAGCCCCTTCATAACCTGCTACTACCATTGTTCGTACCGAACCAATGTATTGGGGCATGGTGAATTTTATTTCCGCATCGTCTCCTGCATCAATGGTAATCGGGCCAAAGAATTTTACTACAGGTTTAAATCGATTTGCCCGTGGATCCTCATCTTGTGCTTCCGACTCACCATCACCACCAATGGACAACAGTCGTTCAACTCTTGAACCAAATGCTCCCATTACGGCATCATATAAATCCCAGGTTTTAACACCGAGTGCTTCACGCGCATAAAATCTTTTCCAGGGCTCAGGGGTTTTAAATTTTGTAATATCCAGTAACCCCTCGTCCACCATCGCAAGGGTAAAGGTCATTTTGCGATTTGTCTTTTCAGAAACTTTAATGGTGACTTCTTTGCCAGGCTCAAGTTCATCCGGCATACGGATAAGCGGTTCCAGGTGTGTAGACGGATCTTCAATGCCTATTGGTACTACCCCATACAGTCTGATGGGTAAATCGTTTGTTGTTTGACCGTGTGGTTGCAACAAACTCACGTTTACAAAAATATTGGGTGCCATATCGGCTGTGGCTTCTATGGAAAATTTATTGTCGCCCTTCTGCGTCTCTATCCAGAACGTAGAAACGGTTTTACTTCCATTCTCAATTGAAACCAATGCCCTTCCCTGGCCGCTTCCCGGAATAGATATGTTGATCTTCTCTCCAACATTATACGTTGGCTTATCGGATGCGAATGTGAGCAGGGTTGCACCTCCGCTCTTTTGTTCGCGGCTGTATCGCCCATAGTATCCAGGCTGATCAATGTACACAGTCTTTCCAGTACAGTGACCAGAGACAGGATCACACACTCTTATAAAATATGTACCCCAATCGGCCGGTGCAATTTTAAACTTCCAGCTTCCCTTTCCATTAGCCGCATCTATTTTCCCTGAACTTACAACTGTTGAACTATTTTGCTCGATATAATTGGCGATTGACCCATAACCATTATCCCACCACCAATATCGGTTAAGTCGGTGCAAACTGATCTCAGCATTATTGCGAGCTACCAACTTCCCATCGATATCAAGAAATACAACATCAACACGTTGAGTAGTGTCGGTATACAACATACCACTGTAGCGCTCACCGGGTGGAGTTTTCAATCCTATATAAGACTGGTATGGATAATAGGGCAGGCTAAATCTATCGATGCTGAAGTTTCCGCTTTCTTCAAAAACCTTTCCACTAAAAACGGCTGTCATGAAACCTGGAAAATAACTAGAAGAAGAAAGTTGTGCATTAAAGGATGCGTTGCCTTCGCCATTGGTAGATCCCTCCCAAATGATTTGCTTCTCGGTGCTGAATCCCCGCGAAGGATCTTCAAAATTATAGTCATCGTACTTTGCAAACGATGTATGAGCGCGCTGAATGGTAACATCAAATTGAGCTTTTAAATTTCTTGCTGGCGCACCATGCAGCCATTTAACATCCAGGTTTCCAACAACATTTTGAGTGATAATTTTTTCTGAGCCAAAATCAAGGTTGATTTTGAGGCGATTTGGTTTAACTGTCTCAATTTTAACAGGCTGATTGAATTCTGTACCTCCCACTTTTATGCGTGCCATCCAGTTACCGGTAGGGGCATCTGACGATGTGGCTGCTGCGAAACGATAGAAACCATTTTTAGAAACAGATTTTACCTGGCGATTGGACACAACTCCTTGCGGACTTTGTAATTCAAATACAACCGGATGAGCGGCCGGCAGCACTTTATTTTTATCTTCCAGAATAAAACTCAGATATAATGAATCACCGGGTCGCCAAACACCCCGATCGCCATACACGAATCCTTTCAATCCCTTATTGATCGACTCGCCCGAAACATCGAAGCTGCTTAACGACAACGATTCGCCATCAATCAGGCGGAGATACCCGCGTTGCGCACCATTTTTAGCCATCACAACAAAAGGTGTTCCCTTGCCACTAAATAAGGCCTTACCCTCTGCATCGGTAGTAATTGTTCCTAATACCTGCTGTTGAAAATCAATAAACTCAAGCGTAACATCTTTCAATGGCTGTGTTGTTCTCAGGTCGGTGATAATCACCATTGTATTGCCGTCACTTCCACGCTTTGCAATTATTCCCAGATCAGAAGCGAGTACATTTCGAACAATTTTTCGCTGCTGTGTATAAAATGATGCGTGACAGGGGTTTTCACGTTGCTCCCAATCGTAATCTTCATCGTAATAATATCCTTCTTCATCGTAATAATTGCCACCATCACCATGATAGCCCTCATCCGTATCTTCCCACGTTGTCTCATCAAAATCTGTAGGTGAATTTTCTTCGCCCTCACAGCTATAGGATGCATACGCTTTTTTAAAATCAAGTGTGATTTGGTAAATCGCGCCAGGTTCTGTGCTGATAAGTTTTGCCAGATCGAGGGTATACCGATTCCATTTTCCAAGATCTGTTGTACCCGTATTGTCGAGCCGAATAATTTTCTTTAATACAGTTTTACCAACGCGATGCATTTCATATCCACCCTCAAGGTTATTGACTTGTAAAAACTGGACAATGTTATTTTCAAATACTTTACTGATGGTAAGATCAACCGCGCGCAGATTAACAGCTTCAAACGGAAGAATGAGCCCATCGGTACTGGGCAAAATACTTCCCTTACCCAAAAAACGAATAGCCGGTTTAAGTTGTTCAAAAACAACCTCCACGCTAGATGCCTTCTTCATTCCGAAATCATTGATGTTGCGTACTCCGGTTTCTATATAAAGAGTTTTAGTGCCGGCTTGGCGGACAGTAGGGTAAACCCATATTTCGTTATCATGAATTTCAAAATCTAACGTGAGGTTTCCGTTATCGCCAATACTAATAAGGCCACTAAGATTTTGTTTTTCCTTAAGCGGATCGGAAAACTGTAGAATAACATACTGGCTGGGGTTTTGCACAATTTTGGAGTTCATCACTTTAAAATCTCCGAGTGCAGGGATCTCAATTTCTTGTTCGTTCGAATGCTCAACACCCAGTGCTTTACCACTTGCCGATAATTTCACTTTACTGGCTTCTGCTTTTCGAGCAACATCCTCTACAATAAATGAGTGCTGTTTGCCTTCACCAATATGTACCCACGTAATTTTAAGGGGTGCACCCTCTTGCTCGGCACGTATCATTTTTTCAACAGCACTACTTTCAGCAAAATCGGCTGTAAACAAAACTCCTTCAATTTTTTGACGTGTGAGTTCGGTCTTTATATAAGGCTTTACATTTTCTATTGACAGCTCGAAATTCTGAGGCATTGCCTGAAAGGTGTATGTAAAGGTTTTTAGTTCATTCGGAACGGTAATTAGTTTTGATAACTGAAATTCGACTTCATAAACTTGTCCCGAAGTGAGTCGGGTATCGGGTCGGAATTCTACTGTTTTAGCATCAAGCCAAAAAATCTTTCCTTTAATAGCAGGACTGAAATCAAAAAGCTTAACGGAACTTTCCTGCCCGATAGCGGATGAATCGGCTAAATCATTTGCTAACACAATACGCAAATAGGAACCTGATGACACCACGCCTGCTGTGTAGGATGAAATGTACTCGCCAAAAGCCGGATTAATATAGCTGGCAGTTCGCTTGGAGTCCTTTATCTTAGTAAAATAGAATACAGCAAGAGCTAAAATGATTACACTCACTGCTCCGATAGCGATCTTTTTCCAGGGAAGATTTTTCATAGTTTAGGTTTATTGAAAGGAGGTTTGAATATCGAAAATTTAAACACGCTTCGAACGTAGAATTACTGAATTATTTTCTGTTTTATGTGTATCCGTTTCAAGTCCTAAAATAGTATGAACGTCATTTCGCAGTGAACCTGACGAAGGAGGATGAGCGGAGAAATCCCCTTGGGGGTTACACGATAGGGGGATTTCTTCGTCCTGCCTTTGGCCGGACTGCGAAATGACGAACAAATATTATTTAGGACTCATTGCAGATACTCAGATTCTGTTTCATTTAAAAATGGGCTTTGTATATTCCCTAATAAATTAGTTTACATGATAGCTGTAATTCAGCGGATTTCTTCCGCTTCTGTGGAGATTGAGAATAGGGTTAAAGCCAACATCGGTACCGGGCTGTTAGTACTGCTTGGAATTGAGGATGCCGACAATCAGGAAGATATCGACTGGCTTAGCAATAAAATCGTGAACCTGAGGATTTTCAATGACGCTGAAGGTGTAATGAATAAAAGTGTACTTGAGGAGGGCGGAGATATTATTGTAGTAAGTCAGTTTACATTACATGCGAGCACTAAAAAAGGCAACCGACCTTCCTACATTAAAGCATCAAAACCAGAAATAGCCATCCCGCTATATGAGAAATTTGTAAGTACCCTTCAAACAGTCCTTGGCAAGCCCGTTCAGACTGGTGAGTTCGGTGTCGATATGAAGGTGAATCTACTGAACGATGGGCCTGTAACAATTGTCATTGATACTAAAAATCGTGTTTAGTTAATAGTTATCGGTTATCAGTTAACTATCAACTGATAACTTTTAACTGATTAGGGCTTCAGCACAAACTTATTCTTACTCACACTTTCAATATCCTTCCTATTCATCAACATGTTTCTGAATTTTCCGGCAGCAAACATTTCCGCTTCATCCTGGTAAAACGGGCTCATGACATTACCCGATTGACCGGTTGGTGAAATCGTTACTCCTCTTTCAAGATTTGAAAAGTCGGTGATCTTGCGAAGTGCTGGTCCATCTTTTACATGGAAATAACCGGTTGTATCTAAGTCGAAATCCAGGTTATTGAGTACTTCTTTTCCACCATCGACTGCAAAAGGACCAACACTAAAAAATCGATCGAGCAATTTTATCGCACCAAGCGGATGATTGTGCTTAAGTGTGTGGATTTTACCCCACGTCCATTGCTCGGGATTTTCACCGCATGTTTTCTTTAAAAGTTCTAACGTTTTTACAGCTGCATTTTCAAAAATCATAGTACGGCTTTCCTTCTTATCTTTTGTGCTCACATCATCCCACCAGGGAGAACTTTCATTCCGGATAAAATAATTAACAGAATTCAAGGTCGTTGAGCCCTTCAATATTGATTCCAATGCCACAGCCCCAATTTCATCTTTCATACTACCATAATAAATCTGTGTCAACATATTGTAGTAAACAGAAGGCGCGGTATCGGATTGCTTATGATCTCCATCCCAATTCCGAAGTAATGCAATTAATGAGGTGAATTCAGATTTATTGATCGAAGACAAAACGGCAGCCATTTCTCTTGCCACTTCCGGTGCACTGAGAGAAACAACATCTAAAGTAATTTCCTTCATATCATCCGAAGACCATTTCTTGTCTTTGCTTAAATACTCAACAATTCTTTTGGCACGTGCTTTAGGTCTGTAATAACCGGGATACAAAACACCATCCACTGAATCGGGTTGGTTGTTGCTTGAATACACAAAGCCCGAAGGTGGATTAATGGATTGAGGATTTTTCGAAAAATCATAATACCCCAAATACTCATCATTGCCACTGGCGCCATCCAAAAAAAGTTTTGTGCGAACATGAGCCGGACGAATCGGCAACTTTGCACATGCCCACCAGGCAATGTTTCCATCTGTATCACCATACATTAGATTAAGACCGGGGGCAGGAATAATAGAAGCGGCATACTCAGCGTCTCTAAATTTTTTGATATGGTTAAGTAAGTAAAGAGCTTCCAGTGCTCGATTGGTTGTGGTGGTGAGGGTCCAGGATAAAGCCACCGCCTGACCAGTAGTTGTATGCTCAACAATTCCATTTACGAGTACCCCATGTCGAGAGGAGCGCACTTCGAGTTCAACATCAGGTTTTTCTTTTACGTTAATAATTTCTTTTCGTACTGAAAGTTCTTCCCATTTATCTCTAAACTTTACCTGATTCGCATTTCCTGGATTTATAGTTTCCTGAAAGAAATCAGTATCATCATTTTCAAACATCGTTAATCCATATGCGGCAAAATCATTATTACCCAACACACCAAATGGAATACCGGCAGCATGATGACCATAAAACCGGTGCCCGGGATACTCCATATGCGCCTCATACCAAACAGCAGGTTGCCCAAATCCCATGTGTGTATCATTCTCAATAATTGGAAGCCCACTGGCTGTTCGATCACCCGAAACCACCCAACCATTACTACCTTTCCAAAGTGGAACAGGGATTTTTTCCAATGCTTCACGTATAGATGCAATGAGTGAATCACTGGTGGAATTTTTTACTGTCCCTTTAAAATTTTTGATCTTTTCGGCATCAACCGGAGTTTCTAGGGCAAAGTCAGCAAGGTATTCTTCTCCATACTCATTCTTTATTTTTTGAAGTATCGGGTCGGTTATCAGACCCTCTGCAAATCCAAACGACATAAATCCAATGCCCAGGTAAATATCTTCAGGTGTAAACTCTGTCTTCGGAATTCCAATAATGGTAAACTCAATTGGAGTCTTTCCCGTTCTGACATATTGATTAATTCCTTTTTGATAGGCCAGCGCTGCTTTTTGAAAAGTGGATGTATCGGTACTCAAAAATTTCTGAGCATGCTCTTTCGCGAATTGATTGATCCCTAACGTGCGAAACAGCTTATCAACTTTTAATAGATCTTCTCCAAGAATTTCGGATAGCCTTCCCCCTGCTGCTCGTCTTAACATTTCCATTTGAAAGAGTCGATCTTGGGCGTGAACGTAGCCTAACGTATAATAGGCGTCTTCCTCGTTTTGAGCATAGATATGAGGCACTCCATAGTCGTCATACAAAACTTCAACCTCAGCTTTTAACCCCTGAAGAGTCATTTCACCAGAATAATCAGGGGCCAATGACTTTAAATAAATATATCCGCAAACGAATACCAGTAATACGATAGCCACTAACGCAATTAAAATTCTTTTGAGTATTTTCATGTTAAGCAGTGTAAAAACTAAAGTTAAAAATGAAAATCAAAAGGACGCTGTTATTCTTTCTTTTTATTCCGCTGATTGTTTCGGGGCAATACAAGTATGGATTAACTCCTACCGGATATGGTAATTATATAGCCAGTTTAACGAATACACCTCAAAATGAATTAATCAATCTTGAAATATATATCCCCAATCTTATACTAGATATTCGATATGCTACTACCATCAATTTTACTGGCGAAAAGATTTACAACCTATCGAAAGCCTATGCTCGCAAGCCAGTAGCTGAAGCATTGCAACAAGCACAAGCAGAATTTAAAAAGCATGGGGTAGGTATAAAAGTATTTGATGCGTACCGACCTTACGCTGCTACTGTTAAGTTTTATGAAGTATATCATGATACAACCTATGTTGCTTCTCCCTATCGGGGGTCGCGTCACAATCGCGGCTGTGCCATTGACATGACGATAGTTGATTTGAATACCGGAAAAGATTTACCCATGCCAACGGAATACGATTCTTTTCGAAAAGAAGCCTGGCCTACAACACCCGTTAAAGATCCAATCATTAAAAAGAATCGTGACCTCATTATTTCAATTATGCAGAAACATGGATTCAAAGTGAACTCCTCCGAGTGGTGGCACTTCGATTTTATTGGCTGGCAGAAATTCGATGTGATGGATATTAGTTTTGAAGAACTTGAGAAATAGTCTTGAGTAACTAGTACTTAAGCCTCAGAACTTTAAACTTAAAACTCAAGACTCAATACTCACGACTAAAGACTACTTATGACGATACAAGAATCACAACAACAAGTCGACCAGTGGATTAAAACTCATGGCGTTCGTTACTTCAATGAACTCACCAACATGACTATTCTAACAGAAGAGGTTGGCGAGCTTGCCCGCATCATGGCGCGCAGGTATGGCGAGCAATCGGAAAAAGAATCCGACAAGGGAAAAGACCTGGGTGATGAAATGGCGGACGTACTGTGGGTATTGATCTGCTTGGCAAATCAAACGGGAGTTGATTTGACGGAAGTTTTTAAGAAAAACTTAGAGAAGAAAACCAATCGCGATAAAGACCGGCATCATCAAAATCCTAAATTGAAATAACCATCGTACTTGTTATCCTTTTGACGATAGCTTATAAATATATCGTATTCGTAACCGGGAATTAATGAAGGCATTCGGTATAGAATATTAGCGAAAAACGCCAATATCGATCCGCATACTAGCTGTAAATTCTTAAGCTTTTAAGATTCCATCCTTCAACACAGGCACAACCTGATATTGATCAGGCGTTAAACAAAATTCGATGTCTTTGTAAATATTGAGGTTCGCCAATCTCTTTACATGTGAAGAGGTGCTGAGAAATTTCACCATGTCCTCTTTGGCTAGATTATATAGACGCTGTGCAATGAGTGGCGCATCGCAGTCAGGTTCAATAAAATCTTTAAGTTTATCAACGACTGCTCCGGCAAACAAGGTGTCTTCCAGATTTACTTTTCCTTTCCACCCGGCACAGACAATCAAAATATTGTTTTTACCAAACAATAAATGCCTTACTACCGAAGAAAGGTTTAAAAAACTTCCAATGATCACTTCGTTTGCACCTTTTGCTTTTTCAATAGCCTGCGTTCCGTTGGTGGTGGTGAAGGCAATTTTCTTCTCCTTTAGCTTTGTGTCCATGTACTCGAATGGAGAGTTCCCTAAATCAAAGCCCTCAACTTTTTTTCCATCTCGCTCCCCTGCGGTATAAAACCCTTTTGATTTCATGGCCAGACAATCTTCAAGCTTCGCAAAAGGTGCAATGCTTTCAATACCGGACGCGAAGGCGGTGGTCATGCAGGAGGTAGCACGAAGAATATCAACAACCACAACAGTTTTGTCATGCACGTTGTATAAGTGCATAAGTTCGGGGCTAAGGCAAACGTCTATGGTCTTCAAATTGATTCCTTGATTTAATGATTCGTTAATTCGATGATGCATCATCACCGAATCAATACATTACCGAATTAACTAATTAATGGTGTCTTACTCACCTGTGCTTTTAGTGCTTTCCCTCTCACATCAATAAAAATTTCTGATCCGGGATTTGCGAATTCTGTCACAACATAGCCCAATCCAATACCAATACTCAACATGGGTGATTGTGTACCAGACGTTACTTTTCCAATCACATTACCTGCGGCATCTTTAATTGGATAGTCATGACGAGGAATACCCCGATCAATCATTTTAAAGCCAACGAGTTTTTTCTTAACGCCTTCTTCCTTTTGTTTTTTGATGCTTACTGAATTGGTAAAGTCTTTGGTGAATTTTGTGATCCAGCCTAATCCACCTTCTAGTGGAGAGGTGGTGTCATCAATATCATTTCCATACAAACAGAAGCCCATCTCTAAACGCAACGTATCGCGAGCGCCTAATCCAATCGGCTTAATATCAAATTCTTTGCCTGCTTCAAAAATAGCGTTCCATACTTTTTCAGCGTACTGTTTGTTAACGTAAATTTCAAATCCGCCCGCACCGGTGTAGCCCGTATTCGACATAAATACATTCGATACTCCCGCAAAGTCGCCCAACGCAAAGTGATAATACTTTATAGCGCTTAAATCAGTACTGGTAAGTTTTTGAAGTGTCGCAACCGCTTTCGGTCCTTGCACGGCAAACAAACAAAAATCATCCGAGATGTTTTTCATCTCGGCACCTTTCGTATTGAACTTACTTATCCAATTCCAATCCTTGTCAATATTAGATGCATTTACAACCAACATGTAATCATTGTCTTTGATTTTATAAACAATGAGATCATCAACAATACCTCCCGTTTCATTTGGCAGGCAAGAATATTGAGCCTGTCCATCTACAAGTTTAGAGGCATCGTTACTAGTAACCCGTTGAATAAGATCAAGCGCAAGCGAGCCTTTTACGGTGAACTCACCCATGTGCGATACATCAAATACGCCTACACCGTTGCGCACGGTCATGTGCTCTTCAATATCGGAAGAGTAGCGCACGGGCATGTTGTATCCTGCAAAAGAAACCATTTTGGCTCCTAGCTTTGTATGCAGATCATTGAGTGGTACAATCTTTATATCCATAATTAAGAATTGAATGGCAAAGTTAGTTGAAATTGCCGTACTGAATAATTTCAAATTAGCATTTATAAAAACTGAATTTTCATATTTTTATGATATTCGAAAATGGATAAGTTAGCACTAAGGCATACGTTTAAATCCTTTTTTGGTAACACATTAAACGTTGCCATCATCTTTAGTGTACTGTTCGCAACCATGAGAGGTGTTGGTATGTTAGGCACATCCTCCGATAGGTTTCTTCTCCCATTAGGGTTTCTACTAATGATTGCATTACCGTTCATTTTTTTAAAGCGCAACGGCCGGAGGCAAATAGGTTTCACTAAAAGCAAAACACCCTACGACTATCTTTTAGGAATAGCGTTTGGAGCTTTAGCAGCATTGTTCTGTTACCTGATAGGCTTTCTATTATTTGGCGTTAGTACGGAAAACTGGTTTATAACAATTCGGAATTCCTATTATACTACATTCCCAACAGAAGGTATCTCGCTGTGGCAACTCTTCTTCACATTCACAATACCTGCACTAGTTTTTAGTCCGATTGGTGAAGAAATATTTTTCAGGGGGTTTCTACAAGAATCACTAGCAACTAAATTCAGTTACAAAACCAGCATTATTATTGAATCTATGTTGTTCGGTGGTATTCACATTTTTCATCACGGACTGATACGCGATGTCAATGGCATTCAATTTTTTTGGACTTCTGGCATTCTATGGATGACATTGATGTTTTGTACAGCCTGTGGATTTGCCATCATCCGAAAACGTAGCAACTCCGTTTATCCAGCAATGGTTGCTCATGCCAGCTTCAACCTTGTCATGAATGCTACAATTTTCTTTATTCTGTGGAGAAAATAGATGTCTACTTTTTTGAATTCCCCCGATCTAAGGTTCTCATCACGTGCTCTCTCATCTCCGTCACTTTCACCAGTTCCGCTTCCATATATTTTTGGAAAGCTTCCTTATCCTTTTGGTCAGGCGGATTAAACTCGCGCATCCATACCATCATAGAGTTTCCTGCTGAATCCAATAGCAAGATTGTCTGCTCAAACTTTTCCTTCTGTTCACCGGGCATATCCGGAGTATTGGCAATGGAGTCTTTTAAGTGCTTCTTTAATTTATAGAGATCATTCATTTTGGGCATGACTTCATCGTGAATATCCATCACTTGGTCATACAAAGGTTTTTCCGTTTTGCTACACCCGAGTAAAGAGCCAAGCATAATAATAAAGAGGATTTTTGATACTGTTTTCATCCCTTTTTCAAATTTGGTGGTAAAGGTATAACAGAACAATTACAGGACAATTCCTAACAGCCATTAGCTGAAAAAATATAGAGAAAGTTGCAGCGTCTTCTTGTTTCGCACTAAAAAATGCGTTTATCTTTAGGCAAAGAAGAACATGAAGGTCAGTAACACATATTTTTGGTTTTATTACTACTTTTTTAAGACCCAAGCGGGACTTATAAGAGCAGCGTGTTGTTACTAACTAAAACGATACAAGAACTCAAAAGTCCCGGCTAAACCGGGACTTTTCTTTTTACCTCACCCCAGCCCTCTCCAAAGGAGAGGGAGTTAGGTGAGAAAAAATAAAGTGAGATGAAGAAAAAAAAATTACGTGTAGCAATCCAGGGAATAGCCACCAGCTTTCATGAAGTGGCGGCACTTACTTATTTCGATGAACCTATTGAAATAGTAGAGTGCTTGTCTTTTCACAAACTCTGTGAAACCCTGAAAAATGGTAAGGCCGATGTAGCTATAATGGCCATTGAAAATTCTATTGCAGGAAGTATTTTACCAAACTACTTCTTGCTACAAGAATATCATTTCACCATTGCAGGTGAATTGTACTTGCCAATTCACATGCACCTGCTTGCTCTACCAGGAGTAAAATTGAGTGACATCACGTGCATTGAATCACACCCAATGGCCATCCGCCAGTGTGCTGAATATCTGCATGCATTAAACGGAGTTGAAATCCGCGAAAGCGATGATACGGCCTTGTCTGCTAAACGCGTGAAGGAATTAAAACTTAAGAATACAGCTGCCATTGCTAATGAGCATGCTGCTAAAAAATACGGACTTCAGATTCTGGAGAAACGAATCGAAACGCACAAAAAAAACTTCACACGTTTTCTTATACTGACTAAACGCAGTAATGGAAAAGCCGAATCGAATAAAGCCTCGTTAAGTTTTGAGGTAGCGAACGAAGTCGGGAGTCTCGCAGAAGCATTGATGACATTGAAAAATAACTCAATCAATTTGTCAAAAATTCAATCGATCCCGATTATCGGACGGCCAAGTGAGTACTCAATTCATATTGATGTGGAGTGGAAGAAACGGAAAAACTATGATGAAGCAATGAAACAAGTATTGCGACAAGTTAAAAACCTGAACGTATTAGGAGAGTACAAGAAAGCCCAGATAAAGTTTTAAACGTATGATCGAGACCGCGAAACGAATTGACAGTGTGGAGGAGTACTACTTCAGTAAAAAACTAGCTGAAGTGCGAAGTCTGGATACGCCTGAACTACGGATCATTAATCTTGGAATCGGAAGTCCGGATCAAGCGCCTTCAACGGAAACCATTGAAGCACTGCATATCGCAGCAAAAAACCCGGCTAATCATGGATACCAGAATTATAAAGGGATTCCACAGTTGAGAAAAGGAGTTGCTGATTTCTATCAACGCACTTACAGTACAACGCTGGATCCTGAAAATATGATTCTGCCGTTGATGGGTTCGAAGGAAGGGATCATGCACATTTCAATGGCTTTTGTAAATGCTGGTGATGGGGTATTGATTCCCGATCCCGGCTACCCAACATACTCTTCCGTAACCAATCTTGTAGGAGGCAAAGTAAAAACGTATGCCTTAAAAGAAGAGCTCGACTGGGGAATTGATATTGATGAGCTAAAACAAACTGACCTTTCGAAGGTTAAGATCATGTGGATCAACTTTCCACACATGCCCACAGGGCGCATTGCATCGCGAGCAGAATTAAAAGAATTAGTTGATCTCGCTCGAGAAAATAATTTCTTACTTGTAAACGATAATCCGTACAGTTTGATTTTGAATGATAGTCCGTTAAGTATTCTATCGATTGAAGGTGCAGAAGATGTTGCACTGGAATTGAATTCACTCAGCAAGTCTCATAACATGGCCGGATGGCGAATTGGCTGGGTAGCCGGGAAAAAAGAATACATCGATGCTGTGTTGAAAGTAAAAAGCAACATGGATTCCGGAATGTTTTTAGGATTGCAGCATGCAGCCATTGAGGCATTGAAGAATGGAGAAGAGTGGTTCACAACCTTGAACAAGGTGTACTTAGAAAGAAGAAAATCTGTGAATCAAATTTTAGATGTATTGGGATGTTCCTATGCCGAAAAACAATCGGGGTTGTTTGTGTGGGCTAAAGTACCAGCACACATTCCTGATATTGAAAAATGGATTGATGAAATTCTGTATGGCACGAAAGTATTCATCACACCGGGTTTCATTTTCGGAGAAACCGGAAAACGCTTCATCCGCATTTCATTGTGTAGCCCTGTGCAAACGTTGAAGGAAGCATTGAATCGAATCCAGACTTTTATAAATACAAAGTCTCATATACCAAGTCAAACACCTAAAGTCTCCATAGCATGAAAACAACAGTTATTGGTTTAGGACTTATAGGAGGATCGATTGCGATCGACTTAAGAAAATCCGGTGTATCTACCGAACTTGTGGGTATCGATTTAAATCCTGATCATACAGTAAAAGCGGTAGAGCTTGGGCTCGTGGATAAAATTGAAACGGAGGATAAAGCAATAGCTACTTCAGATTTAATCATTCTTGCTATTCCTGTAAGCGCGCTGAGTCAACTGATTCCTTCTATTTTAGATTCAATAAAGAAAACAGCAATTGTACTGGATACAGGTTCCACTAAAGCTTCCATTTGCCGAGCCGTTGCGCAGCATCCTCATCGTGCACAGTTTGTAGCAGCCCATCAAATTGCAGGAACTGAAAACTCTGGTCCGGAAGCCGCTTTATCAGGATTATTCCGCGAGAAGACCAATATTATTTGTGAGAAAGAAAAATCATCAGAACATGCATTATCTGTAGCCGAGAAAGTTTTTGCTGCCTTGGGAATGAACACCATATTCATGGAGCCCGAAGATCACGATAAACACGTTGCCTATGTATCGCACTTATCGCACGTAAGTTCTTTTTTGTTAGGACAAACCGTATTAGATATTGAACGCGATGAGAAAAATATTTTCGCCTTGGCAGGTAGCGGTTTTTCATCGACTGTGCGCCTTGCTAAAAGCTCACCCGATATGTGGGCTCCTATCTTCGAGCAAAATGCAGAATACTTAAGCCAAGCGTTACTGGAGTACATCATGCACTTGCAAAAATTTCAATATCACTTGATGAAGCGTGATGGGAAGGAGCTGCATCGCATTATGAAAGATGCCAACCACATTCGTGAAGTATTAAGCGGAATTGAATTAAAGCAAACAAAACCAGTACTAGAAAAATAAATCACTATGAGAAACGAATTA
Source organism: Cyclobacteriaceae bacterium (assembly GCA_031395485.1). Taxonomy (GTDB): domain Bacteria; phylum Bacteroidota; class Bacteroidia; order Cytophagales; family Cyclobacteriaceae; genus UBA2336. The sequence continues at coordinate 112,743 of JANNUS010000005.1, forward strand.
CGACTCGAATCAATATCTACATGGTTACCCACCGCTAAAAAACCTGTAGTCATTAGCGGACCGTGCAGTGCAGAAACGGAAAGTCAGATGGTGACTACCGCAAAGCAATTAGCCGCTACTGGAAAAGTGCATGCTTTACGTGCTGGTATTTGGAAACCACGCACACGACCCGGCCAATATGAAGGTGCGGGGGAAGAAGGATTGAAGTGGCTTGCGTTGGCAAAGAAAGAAACAGGATTGCCAATCACTACAGAAGTTGCCAATGCATCGCATGTAGAAGCTTGCCTGAAAGCAGGAGTAGATATTCTATGGATTGGCGCACGCACTACCGTAAATCCTTTCTCGGTTCAAGAAATTGCTGATTCCTTAAAAGGTGTTGACATTCCTGTGATGGTAAAAAATCCGGTGAACCCCGATCTTGAACTTTGGATTGGTGCGTTGGAGCGACTAAACAAAGCCGGCATCACAAAGATGGCCGCTATTCATCGTGGATTTTCTTCTTTTGAAAAGGGTCCATTTCGCAATGCCCCTATGTGGGATATAGCTATTGAATTAAAAACACGTATTCCTGCATTGGATATGATTTGCGATCCAAGTCATATCGCAGGAAATCGAGAACTACTTCCTTTCATTGCACAAAAAGCACTCGACCTAGACATGGCTGGCCTTATGATTGAAAGCCACATCAATCCGGATGCCGCATGGAGTGATGCCAAGCAGCAAATAACACCGGCTATTTTAAACAAACTGATAGAAGGTCTCGTGGTGAGAACAACTACTACAGACAATAAATCATTTAAAGACACGCTCAGTATTTTACGTGAACAGATCGATCACTTGGACGATGAGATTATGCAAAAATTTGCTTCGCGCATGAAAATCGCTGAAAAAATTGGGGAATATAAAAAAGATAACAACGTTACCATCTTGCAAGTAACTCGTTGGGAAGAAATCATTGCCACACGTGTTGCGATGGGGTTAGCGATGGGGCTGAGTGAAGAGTTTATGAAAGACATGCTAAAACTTATTCACCATGAATCTATTCAGGTTCAAACCAAGGTGATGAATAAAGTAGAGGAAAGGATTTAAAAATCAGGAACGTCATTGCGCGAAATCGTCATGGTAGAGTGGACTGCTCACCATGACGGCTAAAAAAAATATTCACCCTTCACATTCACTTTTACAGGCTTCAATCGCTTCGTTAACTCAAAGTCTTGATAAACAAGTTCCAGGTTTTTCCAAAAGCCTTTGATCTTATCATCCAGAGCGTAATCGGATACTATTTTTTCTAAACCTCCTTTATCGAACCGGGCTGGAAAAATATGAACCGGGATTTTCTCCTGACCATTGTTTCGAGCCTCCACAGCCAATACATACAACTCTTTTATTTTATCATCGGTGATTGGGATACACCCAATCGTTACACAATTACCATGAATGTAAATACTACGTCCGGGTTTTGTAGCGTGACTTAAAATTTTATCGGAGGCATTTGGGTAGTTGAGTCCTAGGGACAAGTAAAAATTACTTTGTGGATTAAAATGGTTGATGTGATATGCGCCTTCCGGTATTTGCAAATCACCTTCCTTTCTTTTTGGGCCAAGTATACCTGAGGTCGTGCAGAAATCATACGTATGAAGCAGTGTAAATTCTTCCTTTCCGTTTTCCTTCACCCAGGCTTCGAGAATTTGTTCGTTTTTAAAAGCCCTGAGAAATAATTGAAATTTCCCGAACGCAAGATTATTTTCAGAAAAGTATTGTTTGACAACACTTTCTTTCTCCTCGTAAGCTGTTTTAACACGGCTTTGTTTTAGCTGAGAATTTTTAAAGGAGTTTTGTGGAGTCATTGAAATCAATAGAAGAGAAAAAATGCACAACATTTTCATAATAAACCTTTCGCATATTTTTTCAATGTGTTTCTTGCCAAAAAAGAACTGATCAACGTAAGCGCAGCTCCTAAAATCATTGCAGCACCCGGAAAATATATGGGAGCGTTTTTACTGGTAAACCAAAAAAAGACTCCATTCATCAGCAGCGGCCCCAAAATTGCCGCAAGGCTCATCAGGCTCGTAAATCCTCCTTGCAATTCGCCTTGTTCATTCGGAGGAATTGAGGAAGACATTATTCCCTGAAGTGCAGGGCCTGCAATACTTCCAAGACAATAAACTATAATTATAGGATACATCATCCAGCCTTCGGTTGCAATACCATATAATAAAAAACCCAACGCGTACAGGGCAACACCAACGTACACACTGCGCTCTTGCCCAAGTTTGGGGATGATGAAACGAATCAGTCCGCCTTGAATAATAACAAACGCTATGCCCACGACTGTAAGTGACAACCCAATGTCCTTTGGCTCCCAAATAAATTTTTCCATAACGTAGTAAGCCCAATTGGTTTGAACAGCATGCGCAGAGATATAAATTAATGCTAACGCAAGAAGCAACCCCGCAATAACAGGGTAGCGTAACAAATTTTTTAATGTTCCAACAGGATTTGCACGCTTCCATTCAAAAGACCTTCTATTCTCAACTTTTAAAGATTCCGGTAAAACGAAAAATCCGAAAAGCCAATTCAATAATGTCAATCCTGCACATACATAAAAGGGCGTTCGTAAACCAAAATCTGCAAGAAACCCACCTAAGGGAGGTCCAAGAATAAACCCTAATCCAAAGGCCGCTCCAATCATTCCAAAATTCTGCGCTCGTTTTTCAGGTGTACTGATGTCGGCAATGTATGCGCCTGCCGTTGTAAAACTTGCTCCCATAACACCAGCAATAATCCGCCCGACAAAAAACCACCAAAGTGTAGGCGCTAACGCGAGAAAAAGATAATCAACACCAAAACCAAAAAGTGAAGCCAACAGAATAGGTCTCCGTCCGTAACGATCACTTAATGCTCCTGCAATTGGAGCACAAAAGAATTGCATGAATGCGTAGGCAAAGAGCATCCACATTCCTACGGTAGAAGCATATCCAACCGCATGTGGTGTTTCCAACGTCATGCCCGACATTTCAATGATCAACTTGGGCATTACCGGAATAATTATTCCAAAGCCGATCACATCAATTAAAAGGGTAACAAAAATAAAGCTGATTGCTGGCGTGCGATCCGAGAGCATGAATTGAATTTTAAATCAAGATAAGGGAATTTCCTTTATAGCGATGATGATACCCAGTGCATTTAATAATTGAACCTTATCTTCAAAATTCTTTTCTCTTCGAAGTGAAATTTCAATTTCCATTTTGCACTCCGATGCAAATGATTGACTCTGTATTTCCAGTTCAAACTCCTTTACTAATTTCATCACATCAGGCGAGCTTATATATGGATACCAAATAGTATATGAACGCAATATTTCTTTTCCAATAATACCTGCATTATTCAAAGTGCTTTCCGCGGCAGCCTTATAAGCTGCGATCAATCCACCCACACCCAATTTCACACCTCCAAAATAGCGCACAACCACAATCAATACATTTGTCAATTCTTTCGAACGCAACTGGCCCAAAATTGGATCACCAGCGGAATGGTTTGGTTCACCATCATCCACCGCACGAAATCGGGTTTTATCAGCACCCAACACATAAGCATAACAATGATGTCGGGCATCGAAATACTTCTTCTTCAATTCACTGATTTTCTGCTTAACCTCCTCTTCAGATTCTACCGGAAACGCAAATCCCAGGAATTTACTTCCCTTCTCTTTATGTATACCCTCCGAAGGGCTTTTTATGGTTCGGTATGAAAAAATCATCCTGTAACTTGCTAGTGCTATTTTTCGTCTAAAGATTATAATAAATTCGGTGGCGTTTATGCAACCTTGAAGTTTAACCCTTGTCTGTTTACCGTAAAGCAAAAAAAATGAAAACAATACTATCCCTGATTACCGCATTTGTTCTGATTACATCAGCTTCAATTGCCCAAAAACGTGAAACGAGAGATGTTTCCGCTTTTACAAAAATTTCTTTCCGGTCACCCGGTAAAGTATATGTGAAACAAGGAACTCCGCAAAAAGTTGAAATAGAGGGCTCTGCCGAAACTCTTGAGAAAATTAAAACAAAAGTAGAGGATGGAAAGCTGAGCATCGGACCAGAAGAGAAGTGGAATAACTGGAGTTGGGGTGATGATGATAAAGTTACGGTTTACATAACTGTAGCTACTATTGAAGGACTAAGTGTTAGTGGTTCGGGTGACATGATTGTTGAAACCAAAATAACAGGAAACAATCTAAAATTGAACGTGAGTGGATCTGGCTCTCTACAAGCCGAAATAGATTTAGCCGATGTGGATGCTGATATAAGCGGATCTGGCGATATGAACCTAAAAGGAAAATGCAAAAACTTTACATCTGACATCAGCGGATCAGGCTCCGTAAAATTAAATGCATCCATAACGGGTATTGCTGAGTTTGATATTTCTGGTTCTGGCAAAGTTGAGGCCAATGGCTCATCGCAATCTGTAAAGGCAGAAATTACAGGTTCCGGAAAAGTATTAGCCGCTGGTTTGGAAACGGGGACGTGCGATGTTCGCATTAGTGGTTCAGGCGATGTTGAAATAAATGTAAAGACGGAGCTGGAAGCCCGCATCACCGGTAGTGGCACTGTATTATACAAAGGGAATCCTGCGCGCGTAAATGCAGATGCCAGTGGAAGTGGAAGTGTAAAAAAAATGTAAGTAGATTCTGAAGCAGAAAAAAGCGAAGAAATTTCTTCGCTTTTTTTATCTTTATACTTTAACAAGGTCTATGAAAAAAATAATTTTTCTCCTCTCCTTCTGCCTGCTAACATGTTTTTGCCATGCACAAACTTTTAAGCAGGATATGAAACAAGCAGGGAAGGAAATTGGTAAGGAATCGAAAAAGGCAGGAAAAGCTATTTCAAAAACTGCCAAAAAAGCTTCCAAATCTTTGAAGCGCGATAAACCAAAAGAAAAAAATAAGGCAAAACCAAAAACCGATCCGGCAAACAAAGAAGATTAACCTCTGTGCCCAAGCAATCCCTTCACAATTAAAAATTGTGCACTAATATAGGTGCTCATAATCCAGAAATTACCACCCGATATTGGCTCTAAAAATTTATTAACGGCTAAGAGTGAGTCCGAAATCATAAATAAAATTGCTCCACCAAATACCATCGCAAAGCTTCCAGCGCTGGTTCGGCCAAATCGGAAGAGCGCCACGAGCACCATGTACGTTAATACACCCGCATAGAGTAATACGGGAATTTTTAAATCGCCCAGGTGTGGATACAGAATTACAATAAGGCCTGTTCCTGATAATAAAATAGGTAACGCAAAGCGTATCCTTTGTACCCCTTGCAGTTCTCCTCCGGAACTTTCATTTTGATGTTGCTGGTACGCAAAAATATACAATACGTGCGCCACCAAAAATGCCGCAAGCCCAAACATAAAATAATTTGGATTGGAAAGTTGAAACATCAGAAGCACATCGCCTGCGCATGAAAAAACGATAGCTAGCACCAAAACAGGAACAATAGTCTGTTGTCTTGATCGCTGCACTGTACAGTAATACAACGCAAGCAAAACCATAATGGCGGGCTTGCAAATTATATGCACCATGGGACTATCAACCAACGTTGAAATGATTTCCCCAGCACTCACAATCAAAAATAGATACAAAAATACTTTTTTCATGTTATGGAATTTGTTCAAGGTCACTGATGGCATTTCTACCCGCTGCTAAACGCGGCCGGCCTGTAAACTTGGTAAAAATCAGGTACAAAAAAGCAGTGGCTGCCAAGATACCAGAAATTAAAAAAGTGATTAGAAAATTCGAAGAATCATTTCTATAAATAAACCCCGATACAAATGCCCCAATACCGATGCCCATCTCCATAAAAATATACAAGCTTGAAATTCCCCTGCCTTTGTGGTTTTCATCACTCAGATCGGTTGCCCAGGCAAACAATGTTGGCGATGTCATGCCTTGTGCTAATCCATACAATGAAATGGCGATCAGTAGATCGCGTGGCGTGGTGCCAAAGCCCAAGACGATCATTGACACGACTCCTATTCCTGTTGACACCATCAACACTTTTCTTCTGCCATAATAATCAGAAGCTTTTCCGGCAACCAATCGTACCGATAAAGACGCGACTGTTAAAAACATGAAAGGCAATCCTTCATTCTTTATTCCAACGTGCGCGCAAAAATCCGGTACAACCGTAAACACCGCCCCGTAGGAATACGTGGTGAGCACCATTACAATACAGGTTACTAATACCTTAGGTTCAAGTAAATCGCGCTTATGTATTTTAAATACTTGCGAAGAAAAACCCTGTCTGTTCGGTAATGTTTCTTTAATGCCAAACAATACCAAAATAGAAATAATGGCCATTGCCGATGAACAATAGAACATAGCGTTCAAACCAAAATCGTTTGCTATGCCGGGGCCAACGGCTAAGCCTGCAGCCATCCCCACGGTTCCGGCCGTTCCTAATAAACCCATGGCTTCTCCTCTTTTATTTGCAGGAATAATATCCGACAAGTATGCCGTTAATCCCGTTGGTGTAAAGCCTGTTGAAAAGCCATGCACCAATCGAAGAACTAAAAATCCAGTAACCGAAGAAATGATAGGATACAATAGACTAATAACTACACAAACAGACGTTCCGATAATCATCACCGGAATTCTTCCGACCTTATCGGCAATCTTACCACTAAAAGGCCGCGAGATCATGGCTGTCACGGTGAACAACGAGATGATCAATCCTTTATACTCTGCGCCACCCAAACTCGTTAGGTATGCGGGCATTTTTGGAATGATCATATTAAAACTCGCAAAGAAAAGCAGCGAGCTCAAGCAGAGCAGCCAGAATTGAGAGGCGTATATTTTCGGTGACTTAATTGAACTCAATGTGTGAATAGTTACAAATTTCCGGTAGCCAGTTACCGGTCACCGGCAACTGGAAACCAGTGACTTTATTTATTTACAGTAGCTTCCTGCGCTCCTAACAAAAACGCCTTAATAAAATCATCCAGATCTCCATCCAATACATTTTGTGCATCCGTTCGCTCCACTGCTGTTCGGGCATCTTTCACAAGTTTGTATGGATGCAATACATAATTCCGAATTTGCGAACCAAAATCAATTTTCATTTTACCGGCTTCCACTTTATCGCGCTCAAGATTGCGCTTCTCTGTTTCTAACTGGAATAATTTTGATTTCAACATTTGCATAGCACGTTCGCGGTTGGCGTGTTGCGAGCGTTCTACCTGACACACGATTACAACGCCCGATGGTTTGTGCGTAAGCTGAACTTTTGTTTCCACCTTGTTCACGTTCTGTCCGCCTGCACCACCTGAGCGTGATGTTTGAATTTCAATATCAGCTGGGTTTATTTCTATGTTGATGGTATCGTCAACTTTTGGATAGACGAACACCGAAGCAAACGAAGTATGTCTGCGACCATTGGAATCAAACGGAGAAATACGAACAAGACGATGCACGCCTATTTCTGATTTTAATTTTCCGTAAGCGAACTCACCATCAATTTCAAGGGTGGCTGATTTTATACCCGCTACCTCCCCCGATTGATAGTTAAGTTGCGATACCGTGTATCCACTTTTTTCGCCCCACATAATGTACATACGGTTAAGCATCTCAGCCCAATCGTTGCTCTCCGTACCACCTGCACCTGGATTGATGTCTACAATGGCGCTAAGTTGGTCCTCCTCTCGACTCAGCATTTTTTTGAACTCGAGCTCTTCTACTGCCTTTTCTGTTTTGGTATAATCGCGATCAAGTTCTTCATCGCCAACATCCCCGGCATCGTGAAATTCGTTAAGTACTTCAAGGTCTTCAATAAGTTTGCTTACACGCTCAAAAGCATCTGTCCACACTTTTTTAAGGCGGATATTTTTGAGTGTGACCTCGGCTTGCTTGGGATTGTTCCAGAAATCGGCTTGGTGAGTAATGAGTTCCTCGTCTTTTACTTCGATGATTTTGCGATCGTAGTCAAAGATACCGCCTAAGGGCGGCAACTCTTGTTTTCAGGTCTTTTAACTGCTCAGTTGTCATGAATAGTAATAATTAAAGGGCAAATATAATAAGGTGAGTTGGATTCTGAGTTAACTCTCCACCCTCTTCCCCGCATACAATTCATACTCCAATAATCGACAATCAAGTTTAGCGGTGTAAAACTCTAGCCTGCGGCTCGCCTTCAGTCCGATTTTTTTTGCCAGGTCCATATTACCCGTAAAAATATAACCTGTATATCCTTGGCATTTCTTTTTCATAAAATCACCAATGCGCTTATAGGTGATTTCAAGCTCCTGAATTTCACCCAAACGTTCACCGTACTCCGGATTAAAATACACAACACCTTTCACATCTTGCGGAACGTTCGTTTCTTCAAAGTCACAAACAGCAAACTCTATCAAATCTTCTACACCCGCAAGTCCAGCATTGATTCTTGTAATGTTAATAGCATCGTCACTGATATCGGTAGCAACTACTTTTAATTCGGGGATTTCAATTATTTGTTCCTCCAACTTTTTAAACCCAGCACTATAGACCTGTTCATCATACCCAATCACGTGCATGAATGAATAATTTTTTCGCAACAGTCCGGGCCTGCGGTTTGTCGCCATCAGTGCTGCTTCGATGGCAACGGTGCCCGATCCACACATGGGATTAATGAAAGGAGATTTACGATCCCACTTCGATGCAAGCAGGGTAGCAAATACAAGAGCTTCGAGCATGGGTGCAGGCCCTGGTACTTTTCGGTAGTTGTGTTTGGATAATGTTTCGCCCGAAGTATCTAAAAAAATCTCTGCACTTATTTCCCACCAATATAAATTGATGACTGCACCATTCATCTCAGAACCCGAATCAGGGCGATGAGCCGTTTCTCTTCGAATCTTATCGGCAATGGCATCTTTCACTTTCACATTGCTGAACATGGTGTTGTTTACACTCGGATGATCCACATGACTGGTTACCGAGAAATAACCATCATTCGCAATGAGCTTCTCCCACGAATATGCGAAAACGCTTTTATACAAGTCCTCCGGACTATTACACCGAAACTCAAAAAGCGAATACAGCACCTGACTGGCACACCGAAGATTTAAATTAAGCTTTATGCAATCATTAACCGTTCCTGTTAACTCAATACCCGTTGAAAATGACTTAACAACAGTAAAGCCAAGTTCTTCAACTTCCAATTGCAACCATGGAGTGAGACGCTTGTTGCAGGTGATAATAATTTTGCTTGTTGTAGTGAAGATGCTCATGATAATCTGTATGAATCAGGATTTACAAGATTAAAGGATTTACGGGATTTAAATCTTGTTAATTCATAAATCCTGCTAATCCTGATTAATCCTTCGGAATATACGGAGAGACAAATCCTTCTGTGGTGGATTTCTCTTTATAAAATGGTGATCGCTTATCGACAATTAGTAGTCTGTATTTTCTGCCTGGCTTAAAATATGGCTTTCGCATAAATGCCAACGCAGTTCCACCTCCAGCCAACGAAGCAGAGGTTATCGCAACGCCCTTACTAACGGTAGCTTCTTCGTGTTGCACCAGTCCTGTATTAATCAGGTCGGCCAGCGGAAGCACAACTGCAGCTGCGATCATTGTTAAGCCCAATCGATGAGTGGCCTTTCTCCTTTGCTTTCCGCTGATATCGAGTTTTTTAATCCGGTAATAGGTTACCGAATCAAAATTCATCATGAGTAGGGTATCATTTAAATCGAGAATACGCTGAATCAATATTTCCGTATCGCCCTTTCTCGCAAAGTGAATCACATCACCTTTTTGATAACGTGCCAAGACTTCCTCTTTTTTTAAAACAATTAATTGCCTCTGTTGGCCAACAGTCGTGTAACTGAGAGTGCACAACAATGTAATCAGTAATGACTGAAGAAATTTTATTTTATCGCACGGAAGTGGAAATTGCTTCTTCCCGATAATCCCGATAGCTATCGGGATCGGGACTCGTAATAACGTTGTCCTTACATTTTTACCATCCATCCGAAAGGATCGGGTTTTGTTCCACGTTTAATGGCTTCCAGTTCTGCAAATACTTTATTCGAAAATTTTCTGTCGGCTATAGGCGGAAGATAATAATCATTTTCTTCATGTCCAATCAACTCAATATGCGCAATGGTGGCCGCTGTGCCTGCACCAAAGGCTTCCTTAACTGTTCCTTTCTTTAAACCATCCACTAATTCACGCACTGAAATTCTTCTTTCCTCGACTTTCATTCCCCAATGGCGAGCAAGTTTCAATACACTGTCGCGCGTGATACCCGCTAAAATAGAGTCACTCAAGGCTGGCGTAACAAGTGTATCTTCAATTACGAACATCACATTCATTGTTCCCGACTCTTCAATATACTCATGCTTTTTTCCATCGGTCCAGATTAACTGATGATACCCTTTATCTTGCGCAAGCTTGGCCGGATAAATTGCTCCTCCATAATTTCCACCTGCCTTAGCATAGCCAGTACCACCTTCAACTGCACGCGTGTAGTGTGTTTCGATAAGAACTTTCACCGGTGTTGAATAATATGCACCCACCGGACAAAGAATAATCATAAACGTAAAGTCTTGGGAAGCCCGAATACCAATGTACTCATCAGCCGAAAACATAAACGGTCTGATGTATAGGGATGAACCCTCTTCGTTTGGTATCCATTCTTTATCAAGGTCGATTACTGTGCGAAGGCTTTCCATAAACAATTCCTCGGGCAGTTGTGGCATGCACATGCGCTCGGCCGAAATGTTCATGCGGTTCCAATTATCTAATGGGCGAAATACTAAGGTTTCGCCACTGGCATTTTTTAAGGCCTTCATTCCCTCAAAAATAGACTGGCCATAGTGAAGGGCCGGTGTAGCCGGACTAATGGGCATATGCCCATACGGCATTACCCTCATATTACCCCACTCTCCGTTACGATAATCGGCCATGAACATGTGGTCGGTATAGATTTTCCCGAACGGAATGTTGGTAAAATCTACCTCCTGCACCCGCGATTGTTTTACTTTCTGGATGCTGATTTTCTGCGTATCGACCATGGCAGTGGGTTTTTTAGTGGTTTAACGCTGGCAAAGTTACGAGTTATTTTTAAAACGACTAACGCATGTTAGGAACGTCATTTCGCAGCGAAGCGGAGAAATCTCCCAAGGGTTAGTTCCTAATAGCCGAACTAAAAGGAGACTTCTCCGTCCGCTGAAAAAGCAGACTGCGAAGTGACGGTTGAAGTAATCACATCCTCGGTTTCCAGGGGGTTTCTTCGGCACCTAGTTCGGAAGTCATTTTGCGCGAAAGCACAAAAAGATAATCGGATAGGCGGTTCAGGTATTGGATAATTAAAGGATCTGTTTTTTCCTGAGAATCTAAAGCAATAACCAGCCGCTCGGCCCTACGACAAACCGTGCGGGCTACATGACAAAATGAAACCGATTGATGGCCACCGGGCAGCACAAATGATTTCATAGGCGAAAGAAGCGTTTCCATTCCATCAATTTCTTTTTCTAAAAACGTAACATCACTTTCAATCAGTGAAGGAACTTTCACTTTTGTATTGCCCGGCTCGGTGGCAAGGATTGATCCAACAGTAAAAAGTCTGTCTTGTATTTCTACGAGAATTTTTTTTCGATTTACATTCACTGCCTGATCGCGCAGCAACCCGATGTATGAATTGAGTTCATCCACAGTTCCGTATGTTTCAATACGAAGGTCGGCTTTTGAAACACGCTTTCCACCAAATAACGCAGTGGTTCCTTTGTCTCCGGTTTTGGTGTAGATTTTCATAACTCAAAAGTCTAAATTCTTTTGATCATACCAATACATCGTACAAAAAAGAAAAGCTGCCAGTTGGCAGCTTTTCAAAAACATTAATCTCTAAAAATTACTTTGCAAAATTTCCTGGGATGAATGCTAATGCGTTATACATATCATCGTAAGTAAGACCCAAGGTAGAGATATACGTTACCTCTTCTCCATCAATATCAATTTTAACTAAATAGGATTTGCCAAGGTTATTGTGAAACAGAATGCCATATACATTGCCTTTCTTATCTTTTGCCATAGCTTTTAAGTTTAGCCATGTTATCGCTAAATCATCAGGAAAGTCCGTAAGGGTAGTTATGGTTGTCGTATTTGTAATTACCCCTTCATCACTTACTGTTTCAATTATTACTTCACCATCACCTGAGTTCTCACTACTTCCAACTGTTAATATTCCTGACGTCTTATCATAGAGCAAGCCCATTCCACAACAAAAATCAACCGGGATTGACCATGGAGAGCGACCTCCATCAGTACCAAACTTAACAATACCATCACTTGCATCTGCGTTAAAGTCACCGATAGCAATCAAACTATCATCTTCAGCAACTGCCCAATTGGTAATGGCATCCCAAATAGCATAATCGCCACCATTGCCATCATTGTTATTAATAATCGTTCCAACTTTTGTTTTAGGGTCAATGCTGTATAAATAGCCTGACCGTATATTGTTTTGGTCTATATAGGAAGCAGCACTAGCATAAAAAAGTTTTTCTCCCGGGTGGTAAACAAATGCCCTGAGTTCTTTCAACGTGCCACCATTAAGGGTAGGTGTAAAAATTTCTGTTGTTACTCCTGTAGTAGTGTTAATCTTATAAAACACGCCTGTTTGTCGATTGCTTGTTACTAAAACATCAGCAACCGTTTCATCGTCACCACATGATGAAAAGATTAATGCCATTGTTGATAACAGTAGTACTGAAAAGTTAAATTTATTTTTCATAAGGTCAACTATTTTAGTTGCATAAAAATAACCATTATTTACTTGAGAAATATTGTTAAAAAAATAAATAATTCACGAAAATAGGGTTTTTTTTATTCACCCATCTCCACGGGGAAAGTTAGTTTTCCAATGATTTTAAAGCTATGAAGAGACCTATTACCTATTTACTTACCTTAATAAGCCTTCTTGTTGTATTTCAACAATGCGACAATGAGGCTACTCCAACGCTTCCAGAGATTGTAACCAATCCTGTGCTAGACATCCATGATACAAGTGCAACATCGGGAGGTGAGATTCTTTCGGATGGCGATGCAACCATAACGGCACGCGGTGTATGTTGGAGTGCCACTTCACTCCCAACGATTGATAACGATAAAACTGAAGATGGATCAGGGTCTGGTATGTTTACAAGTTCTCTATCTGGACTTGGCAATGGAACAACCTACCTGGTTCGCGCCTATGCCATTAATAAAGTAGGTATCGCCTATGGAAATCAGCTTGAGTTTACAACGAGCGCAACGCCAACCTTGCCATCTGTAACTACCACACTGGTATCAAATATTACACCCAACTCTGCAACCTCCGGAGGAAATGTTACAAGTGATGGAAATTCATTAGTTACCGCACGTGGTGTTTGTTGGAGCACCACTGCATTACCAACCATTAATGATAGTAAAACAATTGATGGCATTGGTGAGGGCGTATTTGTTAGCGCATTAACATCTTTATCTGCGGACATCACGTATTATGTTCGTGCGTATGCTGCCAATGCTTTAGGAACTGCTTACGGCAATGAGGTCTTCTTCTCATCCAACACAATTACCGCAACAGTGTATGCTATACAAGACGCAACCATATTTGATACGCAGGCGGGCGGTAGTACTAATGCAAATTACGGAGCAGGAGGAGATGAGTTGCTGCAGGTTGGATTTGCAGCTCCTTCAGCCATGTATGCAAGAACACTCGTACAGTTTGATTTAAGCAGTATTCCAAGCAATGCTGTAATTGAAAGTGCTAGACTTCAGTTTACCCAGGGAAGTTCAGGGTTAGCAACATCTTACATTCTATATGTTCATAAACTTGCACAAACATGGGTAGAAGGCACTACCAGTTTTTGCACATTTAATAATGCCTGTCCTACTCAGGGCGTGCCGATTACCCCAGGAGGAACAGATGTAACCTGGAATGAAACAAGTTATTCTGGAACAAACGCAAATCCATGGACAACCCTAGGGGGAACATTCAACGCAACAGCAACTGTTTCAGCTGTCGCTGGATCATCCACGATAGGTGCACCGTACTCGTTTACTGCTGATGAACTCAAAAGTGATGTTCAATGGTGGGTAACAAATTCAGCAAACAATTTTGGTTGGATTTTGAAAACCGATTTTATAACCACAGGTTCTTCTATGAAGCGATTTTATAGTCGCGAAGGAGCAGCGGCATCAGGAAATGCAACGACAGCCCCTAAACTTATCATTACGTATCATTAAGAAATTTGGAAGATTGTGTAACCCTAGTGTGCTACAACCGGCTTACCTCTTGAGATGTGTTCGTTGGCACGATCCCACTCAACAAGCCCATCGCGAAGGCGAACAATGCGGTGTGCATAATGCGCGATGTCATCTTCATGCGTAACCATAATAATGGTATTGCCTTTATCGTGAAGTTCCTGAAACAGGTTCATGATGTCGTAAGAAGTTTTTGAATCGAGGTTACCCGTTGGCTCATCGGCCAAAATAATAGAAGGATTGTTTACCAACGCCCGTGCAATGGCAACGCGCTGGCGCTGCCCACCCGAAAGTTCATTTGGTTTATGATGATGACGATCGCCCAAGCCAACACTTTCCAACGTGGCCATCGCGATTTCATTCCGCTCAGATTTTCCATACCCCGCATAAATTAATGGAAGCGCCACATTATCAAGCGCTGTAGCGCGTGGCAACAAATTGAACGTTTGAAAAACAAACCCGATTTCTTTATTTCGCACTTCGGCCAGTTCATTCTCGGTCATCTCACTCACCATGTGATTGTTTAACGAGTAGGTACCACTGGTTGGCGTGTCGAGACAGCCCACAATATTCATGAGTGTAGATTTTCCCGATCCCGAAGGACCCATGAACGCTACATATTCGCCTTTTTCAATGGTGATGGAGACGGATTGAAGGGCGTTTACTTCGGTAGATCCCATAATGTACCGTCTGGAAATATTGTGTGTCTCGATTATGTTCATTGTCTGTGTTTTAATAAAGATAAGGATGGCTTGGGTTTCCCAAAAGTTTAATCCTACCGTGTTATACTGTCGTTTACAATTTTAGTTTCAAACCGATGTCCATTAGTCATTAATAAAGGGCAAAAATTACAGTTTTGACTCAAATTTCAGGTTCCAATTTATTTAAACCTGAGTATCCGCAATGAGCCCTAAATTATCTTTGTTCGTCATTTCGCAGTCCGGCCACCGGCAGGACGGAAAAATCCCCCTATCGTGTAACCCTCAAGGGGATTTCTTCGCACACCCTCCTTCGTCAGGTTCGCTGCGAAATGACGTTCATACTATTTTAGGCTTTGAAACGGATACACAATTTTAAATGGTTTTCAGAGATTTGACGAACGGTGCTGCACGAATGTTACAATGCTCTGAATAACATTATTATCTTTTAAAATGCGGGGGTATAAACACGCACCGACTGATTCTTCAAGAGGATATTTTAAACTCAAATACATGCGAACTGTACTCAAAAGTGTTAAGATCATACACGCGCTCGGAGAAATATACATCATTCGCATGATCAATCATCACTACGGTTGAACATCGTGTTCCATAATTAGGGCTTTTGATAAACATGGAGGATAACATTCGCTCTCGTTCAAGTCCCACCCCTGTATCAGGCAATTTTTCATCCGAAGCTTTATTCTCATCATACAAAAAATCAAAAAGCTTTATGGGATCAACGTCCCTGGATGCTAAAAGGCTTTTCATTTTTTCCTTGCCCTGAGTTACTTTAGGCCACGGGGTATTCAACAAATGATTACTCAGTCCGTGAAGGCCCGATTGTATTTCTTCAACTTCTCCTTTATAGTTTGAATAATAATGTAGCTCATCAGCTGAGCCAACAATCAGGTTAAACCCATTGTATGCCTTCCCGTTTTCTTCAATGCTTTTCAAGTAATCGTTGGGCTTGGCATCCATTAACAAATAATCCGAAACCAGTTGTCCGCGTGATGGTGCATTTGGATTAATATTCAATGGATCACGATAATTCGTTACCATGCTGATTTTCCCATTCTTATTCATTGCCATCCAAGTACCGCTGGCTTCGAGGTCACGACCCCCTACTATGGTTGGTTGGTCAACCCAAAAAGTAGCGGGTGCGGTTTTTCGCTGATAAAACTCATCGCGATTGGCAGCAATAATAAGTTTATACGTTGGGTGATTCCGCAGCGAAACAAAAATAAGGCACATGATGTTACGTTAAACACGATTAGCAAGTAGGAAGTTCAGCAAAATTTACTCTTCAAACAATTCCAGCTGTGACGGAAGTAATTGAAAAGACTTTCGATGATACGGAGTAATCCCTAGGTGTCTGATGCCTTCTCGGTGTTGCAACGTTGGGTATCCAACATTTGTATCCCAACTGTATCCCGGAAATTGCAGCGCCAATTTTTGCATCCATTCATCGCGATATGTTTTTGCCAATACCGATGCAGCCGCTATGGACAAATAAATTCCATCACCTTTAATAATACATTTATGATCTATGCCGTCATACTGCTTGAAGCGATTACCGTCAATCAATAGAAACTGTGGTCTGATTTTTAGTTTATCAATCGCTAAATGCATGGCCTTGAATGATGCATTTAAAATATTGATCTCATCAATCTCTGAATGACTAACTTCTGCTACCGCCCAGGCCAATGCATCACGTTCTATTTCAATCCGAAGTTGTTCCCGATCCTCTTTTCGAAGTTGCTTCGAATCATTGAGCATTTCATGTTTATAATGCTTGGGTAAAATTACCGCAGCGGCCGTAACGGGCCCTGCCAAACAACCCCGGCCAGCTTCATCGCAACCCGCTTCAATCAAATCAGGAGTAAAGAAAGATAGCAGCACGAATGCAAATTAAACTTCTCTAATTGAATTTTTATGAGTATCCGTAATGAGTCCTAAATAATATTTGTTCGTCATTTCGCAGTCCGGCCACAGGCAGGACGGAGAAATCCCCTTATTCGCGTAACCCTCAAGGGGATTTCTCCGCTCACCCTCCTTCGTCAGGTTCGCTACGAAATGACGTTCATACTATTTTAGAACTTGAAACGGACGCACATATATAATTTTTATAGATTGAATCAGATTCTAACATTATGGCAAAAGACATGACCCAGAGGTCCAATCCATGGACTACTCTATCAACCCGCGAGGTATATTCAAATAAATGGATTACAGTAGAAGAACATGCTGTCATTAATCCGGCAGGTGGCAACGGCATTTATGGCAAAGTCCATTTCAAAAACAAGGCCATTGGTATTATTCCCATGGATGACTTGGGTAACACATGGTTAGTGGGCCAATACCGATATACCTTAAATTCATATTCCTGGGAAATACCGGAAGGTGGTGGCCTCATTGGAACTTCGCCTCTTGAATCTGCTCAACGAGAATTAAGGGAAGAGACGGGATTAACAGCAACTCAATGGCAACAGATTATGCGTTTTCATACGTCCAACTCGGTAACGGATGAAGAAGGCTTTGTTTTTTTGGCTGAAGGATTAACACCCGGAGAAAATGAGCTCGAAGAAACTGAAGCTGATTTAGTCGTTCGTAAACTTCCTTTTCGTGAAGCGCTTAAAATGGTGATGGATGGAGAGATTACCGACAGCATGAGTGTGGCGGGATTACTAAAGGTTGCCCGATTAAAAGGATTGTAAAATATTTGTATCCGAAATGAGTCCTAAATAATATTTGTTCGTCATTTCGCGACACCCTCAAGGGGATTTCTCCGCTCACCCTCCTTCGTCACGTTCGCTGCGAAATGACGTTCATACTATTTTAGGATTTGAAACGGATACAGATATTGTAAAATTTTGAATAAAATCAGTTTATACTAAACAAATGGTATGTATTGAGATAGAGGGAATCTCTAAAAACCCAATACGTCATTCTGAGCGCAGCGAAGAATCCCCGATTCGGAGCACAGAAAAGGGGATTCTTCGATGGTACCTCCCTCAGAATGACGATTTTTAGAGATTCCCTAGATTCAATTACCTTCACTATGTCATTCCTTAAAACCTATGAACCCAGACGCTCGACCTGTACGCTATTCACAAACAACGATTACTGAATTGATGATTCCTGCATATGCCAATTTTGGAGGCAAAATTCACGGAGGCATTTTACTTTCTTTAATGGATAAAGTCGCATACGCCTGCTCCAGCAAACACGCGGGTACGTATTGCGTAACCGTTTCGGTAGATAAAGTAGAGTTTCTACAGCCTGTTGAGGTGGGCGACTTAGTATCCATGCTTTCTTCCGTTAATTATGTTGGCAATACATCGTTAGTAGTGGGCATTCGTGTAATCGCTGAAAATGTAAAGAAGGGCACTATCAAGCACACCAATTCATCCTTTTTTACTATGGTTGCCAAAGACGATGACGACAAACCTACCGTGGTGCCCAAACTCATTCTTGAAAACAAGGAGGAGGTAAAGCGATTTATTGAATCCATGAAAATGAAAGAAATTAAACAGGCCGTGCGTGAACAAATGGACGATGCCAAATCGCACATACACGTTGAACAAGCAGAAGAAATTCTAAAAAATGAAAGGTGCGTCCTGTCATTCAGTAAGTAAATGAAATTTCTAAAAGGTTTTTATACGTTCGTTGCTATAATACTTTTCATCGTTCTCTTCCTTCTTTTTTTTCCGCTCTTTTTAATTCCAATTTATTTCCCCGACCAGCATAAATTAGTGGGCGTACTAAATCGATGGTGGGCTTGGTTATTTTTTCCGTTGATCGGAATGCCCTGGAGGGTAGAATATCGGGCTAAGCTTGATCCTAAAAAAGTTTACATCTTTTGTCCTAATCATTTTTCCTATCTCGACATCGCAATCATGGGATTAAATAAGCACAATACAATTTTTGTTGGCAAAAGCGCTATGGAAAAAATTCCCTTGTTTGGCTTTATGTACCGCAAACTTCATATCACGGTAGACCGTGAAAAACTTTCGAGCCGCTATAGCACCTTTACCCGGTCGCTCGCAGCACTCGAGGAGGGAAAAAGTTTGGTGATTTTTCCGGAAGGTGGCATGGTTACACATTTACCGCCACACCTAGGTCGTTTTAAAGATGGCGCCTTTCGCGCAGCCATTGAGAAAAAAATTCAACTTGTTCCCGTCACGATACCCTATAATTGGATAATCCTGCCAGACGCTAAATACATGCTGCTTAACTGGAGACCGATGAAGTTGATCTTTCATGAACCGCTTGATCCTGCCGAATACACCATAAGGGATGTTGATATATTTAAGGAAAAGGTTTACACTATTATAGATACAGAGCTAAAAAAGTACTTTCCACAAGGAGATTAATTTTGGTTGATCGTCCTTCGTTTTCTACATTCGCCTCAATTTAGTTGGTAGTCGCTAGCTCTTCGTCTGGAGGCTAAACTACATTCAGCATAAAATAAAGAACTCAAGACTAAAAACTCAGCACGACCTATGCAATCACTTTGGTTTTGGAAACAGTGGCGTAAAGAATATCAACACATTGGCTATGGAATAGCTGTTCTTTTTTTTGTGGCCGTCCTTTTTCTATGGTTCAGTTATTTTAACGGTACCCATGCGGTAATCCATTGGCAGAAATTTCACGATCAAAAAACCATTGAGACTGTTTCGCACACATTTCAAGTGGGTAATTTTGAGTTCTCCATACCCATTGAATCGTATTTAACCTTCGAATATTTCAATGGTAGCAGTTTAGAACCCAACACCTTTGCATTACACGCATTCGTCTTCATGCTTGTATTAGCCAGCATAGTTCTCCTTGCTGTAATCACCACGTTCGAACGATTTTGGTATTTTGTTGGAATGGGGCTTTTCATTTTATTTATTGCCAGTCTCCAATTAGATGTAGTGCATCTCTTTGGTTTTACCGGTCGATGGACAACGATTGGCACATTACTAGTATACGTAGCAACAAGCTATTACTTCAATTCATTTAACACTGCCGCAAGTTTTACACTCCGGCTGATTTCATTATCGCTCATTACGGTTGTGCTGGGTATACTAATTTATTTTTTCGCTGGGGTTACGCATCCGTTTTTGCATCTGGCTGTCACAAGCTATGTGCCGGCTATGATCCTCAGTGCGATTTTCATCATCATGGTTGCGCACGAAATATTGGCTTCTTTTATCTACCTAACGAGTCAGGGGTCAACGAGTGTTAAAAGCCTTCGTCATTTTTCTATTATCAGCTTGATTTACATGACGAACCTCCTTGTTGCTTACATGCATGAGGCTGGATTCATTCATTGGAATTTTTTATACATCAATTTTTATCTCCTGCTCACAGTGTCTGCGGTGTTAAGTCTGTGGGGGTATCGCCATCGCGAACCACTGTATCAAAATATTACACGGTTCAACCCTTTTGGCGCATACTTTTTAATCAGTCTAGGCATCATCACCTTTTCAACCATTGGCATGTTGCTTGGTACTGCCAATGACCCAGCATTAAAAGTTATCCGTGATCTTATCATCTTTAGTCACATTAGTTTTGGTGTGATCTTCCTGGTATACATCTTATCAAATTTCGTCAACATGCTGAATGACGATCTCAATGTATTTAAAGTATTGTACAACCCTAACCGTATGCCCTACAACACCTACCGATTTGCAGGGTTCATTGCCATGCTGGGTTTTGTACTTTATTCGAACTGGCATGAGTATGTGTACCATAGCGCTTCGGGTTTTTACAATAATCTTGGCGATTTATATCAGGTAATAGACAAACGTGGCTTGGCTGAAGCATACTACCAGCAAGGTCGGGAGTATGGATTTGAAAACCATCATTCCAATTATGTGATTGGCCACCGTGAAGGCACAAAAAATAATCTTGAACAGGCACACCGCCATTATAGATTGGCGAATGGCAAACGGCCTACTGAATTTTCGTTTGTTAATGAAGGCAACCTTTATCTTTTTGAAAACCGATATTTTGAAGCAATTTTTTCTTTTAAGGACGCCCTGAAAAAATTTCCGAACTCCGGCCCTATAAAAAATAACGTAGGGTATGCTTACACAAAACTTCATTTGCTTGACTCATCCGCGTTGATGTTCGAACAAGCACGAAATGAACCCATTTCAAAAGAATCGGCAGAGATCAATTTTCTTGCATTCATTGGTCAAGAGTATATTCCTGTTAAAGCTGACTCCTTAGTAAAATTATTCAATTCAACTTCCGCGGGGGTAATTAGTAACGCCTTGGCTGTTGCCTCTTTGCAAAAACAGACTTTCACTTCCAGCGTTCAACCCCTAGCGAACAAGAAATTAAATTTATTCTCCGCAACACTTCTCAATAACTTCCTTGTAAATAAATTAGAAATTACGGATACAGCTTTTGTAAATCTAGCAATGGCCATAGCCTCTGATTCCGTAAATGCCGATTTTAGTGAGGCCATTAAAGTTTCTATAGCCCACGCTTACTATCACCAAAATAATGTTGGAAAAGCTTTTCAAATTTTAGCGGAGCTTGCATATCTAAGCCAATCCCGGCAAGGGAAATACAATTATGTAATGGGCTTGTGGGCACTCGAGCAAAGGAATGCCGAACTCGCTGCTCAACTTTTTAATTTCGCAGTAGAGTATAGTTACAAAGAAGCAAGAACCTATTCAGCAATTGCATTAGCCGAGGCTCACCAACTAAATGAGGCACTCGTTGCAGCCGATACCCTGTTGAAAAGCAAGAATGGAAATGAAAAAGAAATTGGCCAACAATTAAAAAGAACACTAACTATTCAGTTTTCAGAAATACTAAGTCAACCCGATATTGAAAAATATCGGTACTTCCGTTATCGGATTAGCGCTCGCGATTCCGCAATCTTTAATACGTTAATACCAACCTTTTCAGATGCAAATCTAAAAACGCAGGCAATTCTGGAAATGGCCCAACGGCAATTTGATTTTGGGAATACAAAAACGGCTATTCGTTATTTTATTCTGCTTGAGGGATTACGGTATACCAATCCATTACTAAACGAAAGAGTACAACATTTTGAACTTGAACTGCTTGCTTCGAGAGGTCAATTACGACTGTTGTCTGATAAGATAAATGAAGGCATTACGTTCGATCAAACCCGTTCGCTTGAGAAGATGTTATATACAGCTATGCTAAGTGAAATTAGTGGAGATACAACTACCGCGACAACCCACTATGAAATACTCTCCAATGCTAACCCATTTTACGAAGAGGGTATTATTGCTGCGGCACGTTACTTTAAAAAACAATCAGCCGATCCTTCAAAAGCATATACCATTCTTACTGAAGCCCTGCATGTAAACAAGAATTCAATACGGTTACTTACCGCATACGTAGCCGAGGCGGTACGCATGGGTTTTGATGAATATGCCGCAGATGCAGCGATTCAGTTGGACGATATTAAGAAAAGAAGATGATTAATGTAGCAGGTGTGTATCTACACGCTTCGGTGTTTTGTGTTTTACCTTTTTAGGTTTCTTAGCTTTCTTTTTAGCTTTCTTATCAACCGAAATGTTCTCCCGAATCACCTTCCAATAATCAGGACCGTAGTCGACAAAAATCTCTGAACCCGCCTCGATATTTTTCTTTGATTCAATATAGGCTTTTAATCCTTTCGTGATGTAATCACAATTGTTAGTAACTCCTGTGATGCGGGTTAGACCGCGGGCGTCATTAGCATAGCGAGCCAATGGCTTCTTGGTTGGCCATGCATCAATCACATGATACCGCTTTACATAAAAAATGTATGCGTTTTTACCGTCATCGTCTTTAACATCTTTCCAGGTGGTTATTTTTCCCTTGTACTCAACGATCTTTGTTCCCTTTGGAATAAAGACTTTCGTGAATAAACCCTTTCCAGCATTGGGCAAGGTTGATTTCTTTACATATAGGTGTTTCTCAAAAAGTGCCATTCAAACTGTAGGTTATTAAAAAGTGCGGCAAGATAGAGAAATAGATTGAACGAATGGAATAATAAATCAAAGGAGAACCTGCTAAAGATTAGGCTGAGGCGTTGTTCTTAGATATGATTTAATCTTCTGATGTCCTTTTGGAAACTTAGCCGGAATATCTTCATCCTTCACGGCTGTTGTAATAATTACATCTTCTCCATGCTTCCAGTTAGCAGGAGTTGCTACGCTATACTGTGCTGTAAGTTGCAGACTTTCAACCACCCGGAAAATTTCATCAAAATTTCTTCCGGTAGAAGCCGGGTACGTAATCATCAACTTTACTTTTTTATCCGTACCAATAATGAATACTGAACGTACTGTAAACTTATCCGTAACGTTTGGGTGAATCATCCCGTAAAGGTTTGCCACCTTAAATTCAGGATCGGCAATAAGCGGATAATTTACCGTTGTGTTCTGTGTTTCATTGATATCTGCAATCCATTTCTGATGAGACTCTAAGGGATCAGCACTGATGGCAATTACTTTAACATTTAATTTTTGAAACTTATCACTCAGTTTAGCCATTGCACCCAGTTCGGTT
The DNA here is from genome assembly GCA_031395485.1 of Cyclobacteriaceae bacterium. Lineage (GTDB taxonomy): Bacteria > Bacteroidota > Bacteroidia > Cytophagales > Cyclobacteriaceae > UBA2336. The sequence goes on from JANNUS010000005.1 coordinate 136,254, forward strand.
GTACAAACCGGAGTGAAGTCGGCCGGATGAGAAAATAGAATACCCCAGCTATTGCCAAGCCATTCATGAAAATGAATTGTGCCAATGGTAGTTTCCGTTGTGAAATCTGGTGCGATATCGCCTAGCCGTAATGACATGGGTTTCGATTCTAGTTATGCAAAACATTTTATTAAGTTTGCTAAACTAAATAAAGCGCCATTAAATTAGTTGGACTTTGAGGCTTAACGTAAAAAAATAACCCCGTCTGCATACAGACAGGGTTTTTAAATTAAAGGGACTTCCTTAAATAAACATTTCCATACTTCGACTCAAAACTATAGCGAGGCCCGGCTCCTGGTTTAATAGAAACTACCGTATGAAAATCTTCAAATTCCGATCCTGTAAATTTCAAATTGAGATCAGTATAAATCTGGCCGTACCCTGTCTCAGCAATTAGTTCACCCGTGGCTTTTTCTTGAACTACCACATCCACTCCTCCGTAGGTAGCCTCTACTGCAAGGGGTCCTTGAAAATCTTTTACCTCTACCATGCCGTAAACTGATTCAAGAACCGTCTCTAGATTTTTAGGAACTTTAATTTCCAAAACAATATCCATATCTACACCCCATGAGGTTTGGTTAAAACCCTTTCCATGGTCTTCGCAATACTTTTTATAGTCGGCTTTTGTTTTGAATGTAATTTTTTCGCTTCCGCGGGCTATAGTAATGCGTTGTGGTAGTTCTTTCAGATTTCGTATTTTATTCTCAATTCGAATCGTACTTCCTAAAACCGAATGCAACAACTCAAATGCATCATCGCTTTCGCCTGCGTTAATAGTTACCATACCCTGAATTGAAATCTCATTTTTGTCCCACGTACTAACTTTAATTAATTCGGGGTAATCAAAACGAAACGATACTTTTTGATTTGTAGAAACCGGGTAGCTTTTGTTTACCGGAGTTTGCGCAATCAATACCCCGGTAAAAAAGCTAATAAGAATTATGCTAAACACTTTCATTTCTTTCTCAAATAAATCTTACCGTAATCAGAACGAAAATCAATATTCATTCCTCCGCCATTGATCTTTCCATTTACGCGATCGCTGTATCGGACCATGTCACTGCCATCTTTATCAACTTCGATTTTAAATTCAGGTGAAACAAAAATCTCACCATAGGATGTGCTAAGTTTTAAATTGGCTTTTGTAGAGGCGGGCAGTGCTACATCAACGTGTCCATAAATAGACACAATTGAAATTGGGCCTTTAACATTCTGACTAAAAATTGCATCAACACTGCCATAAACAGATTTGACTGTAAGCGGCCCTGTAACATTCTCCAACTCAACACTGTTGTAATTTGCCGATACTTCAATCTCGTTCTCCATGTTTTTAAAGGTGGCATTTCCTCCGTATTGCGATTGATGCTCGAACGAAATGATTACTCCTTTTGGTACCAGAATTTTTACATCCGGTGAATTCATCTTCTTCAGTTGATAAACTTCTACAGCACCCTCTTTTTCTGTTACGTTAATTCCCAGACCTGTATTATCGTCTAAGCCCATACTATTAATAGCACGCAGCCCTTTTGCGCGATCATCCTCATCCTTATTGCGATCTTCCCGAGAAGAGAAGATGATCTCATTTCCACTATGACCTTCTACCGTTACACGGCCAATGTGCAAAATTAACTTTCCGCTACTCTTTGCTATTTTAAAATCCTGTGCTGTTGCAACACTGGCTATCGCCAAAGCAATCATTCCAATTAGTATCCTTTTCATTTTTTTTCCGTTTTAATTCATTTGTATTTATCTATCATCATCTTTCATAATTCTGTTCTCCTGCTGTGAGATCAACTCATTATGAAAGTTTCAATATTCCTGAGTACGCTTCATCTTTTACGGCCTTCATAATGGTTTGATCCGTTGACATTCGTTCCAGGTCCTTCATAACACCTTTTTCTTTTATTGTTACCAAAAGTTGAATAAGCGCAATTTGAACTATCGGATCTTTTTGAACGGCTAGCGATTGAATTAATGCTTTCCGCACTGCTGGCTCCAGGTGAAATTTGCTTAACGCTTCCAAGGCGGCCATCCGCACATTCGTATTAGCATCCTCATTCATTGTTTTTACTAATACTCCTATAATTTCATCATCAGCCTTTTCCAATTGGTAGGCTACCGACACGCCCGTTAATCGTTGACTGGCCGATTGTTGGTTGTCTATCATCGCCAGCATCATTTGTCTGGTGGCCTCCACTTCCCTGCGAATGCTGGCCAATTCATTTTCATGCTGTTGGTTCTTATATATCCAATATCCGCCAACGCTTGCTACAATTAAAAATGTAATAACCGCAGCAATACGGTAGAAGGCAGGTTGAAAGAAAACTGTTTTTGAATCTTTCGCCTTAGCAATTTCCAGCTCAAGTAATTGATCAAAGTTTTTCTTGAGGTTGTGGTCTGGTCCCAACGCGGCAGATTTTTCCATTGCATCTACAACCACTTTTAGTTGTTCATACAGTGCATACACTTCCGAATTGCGAACAAACTCTTGCTCAATCGCTTGCTTCTCTGCACCCTTGAGTTTGCCATCGATGTAATCGATCAACAAATTTTCTAATTTTTCCTTTTCCATAACCTCACCCCAGCCGCTCTCCAAATGGAGAGGGACTTTAGGATTTATTTTTAAATTTTATCTAACTCAAAATAATGCTCTCGTAACTTGGCTATGGCCCGATGCACTTTCACTTTTATGTTTGCTACCGTAGTGTCCATAATCACGGCTACTTCTTCATACTTCATGTGTTGAAATCGTGTAAGCACCAGTAATTCACGTTGCTCTTCATTTAACAAAGATATTGATCGGTGCAAAAGTTTCTCCCGCTCATCCATCATCATACTATCGTCATTGTCCGCCATCCGATCACTCATTTTCTCTACATCTACAAAATCTGCCTTTCTATTTTTGGTTGCATTATAGTGGTCCGAAAAAACATTTCGAGCTACCTGATAAATCCATGACTGAAATCGATTTCCTTCCTTGAAACTGTTTCGGTACTTTATCATCCGAAAAAACACATTTTGAGTCAGATCTTCGGCTACATCTCTGTCCATCGTCATGCGTGCCAGAAAATTAAAAACGCGCTTGTTATACCGCTCGAAAAGCAAGGACGCCCGCTGAAGATCTCCGTTTTTCACGGCCTCCATGATCAATTCATCAGTCATCAGGTTAGCACTTTTTGTCAATTTTCGTGTTAGTTACTGGGTGCTCTCTAAAAGGTTACAAAGACTATCAATATCCTTAAAATTTTAGTCTCCGGCTACCCTCAGAATGAAAATCAGGTAAGGATTATCTCTTTAATTAAAAGAAATGCTTTCGTCTGTGAGGAGCAGTGGTGGAATCTATTCTTATCCATAATCACGCCCAATTCCGAACACTTCATATCATAAATGAACGATACCCGTTTTAGGTTTCTTCGTTTCCAAAGCAAAAATGCATTCTTTAATCATGGCACCGCGCTTGATTAATAGCGTGCAAAACCATTTCCCCTAACTCATGATCCGAACCTATTTCAAAACAGCCTTTCGAAATTTAATCAAGCAAAAGACTGTATCCTTCATCAATATTTTCTGCATGGCCATCGCCATCAGTTGCAGCATTATTGCGTACCTCTTCGCCACCGACAATGTGAATAGCGAATGGGTTCACGAACATGCCAGCAACATTTTTATCATTGAACACAAGGCAATCGAAGACGGTGATCTAAAAACATTTGGTAATACACCCAATCCACTTGCAACAGCGGTACTCAACGACCACTCATCTGTTGTGCGTGCTACCCGGGTAATGTATGACATGGGAAGTGCCGTTGTAAATGGAAATAATTTCGAAGAGGTGATTGAATATGTTGATCCCGCCTTTTTGGAAATGTTTTCATTTCCGTTAGAGTTTGGTGATCCAAAAGCGTTGTACGACAAAAATGCCATTATTCTTTCTAAAGCAGCGGCTACACGATTCTTTGGTACAGAGAACCCAATTGGTAAATCGCTTGAGTTTAAACTTGCTAACGAAAATATTTTGTTTACCGTAAAAGGTGTAGCAAAAGAATTTATTGGTCGCAGCTGTGTACGGTTTTCCATTCTTACCAACTACGAGAATTTAAGCAGGAAAAACCCCGGTCTCTTGAACGACTGGAATTCGTTTACGGCCGCCACCTTTATTGAAGTGGATAAACCAGAAAACATTGCGAAACTCTCAACTTCCATGCAGCCCTATGTTAAACTTCAAAATGCTGCCGACAAGGCAAACATGCCTGTGAAAAGTTTTGTATTTAGAAATTTAAACGAAATCTCAAATAGCGGTGATGTGCATAACTCCATCGCTGGTGAAAGAGCCATGGCGCCCATTATTGTGCTGTCATCCATTTCTATTTTCCTATTATTACTGGCTTCGTTCAACAGTATTAACATTAGCCTGGCCGCTGTAGGTAATCGACTGAAAGAAATCGGAATTCGTAAAGTAGTTGGTGGAAACAAAACCCAATTGGTTTTACAATTTCTTACTGAAAATGTTTTAATCAGCATGGCTTCACTGCTGGTGGCTGTTGCATTGACGGGTAGCTTTTTACTGCCTGCCTTCAAAGAAATTTCTGGAGCCGGTCTTACGATGGATCTAGGTCATCGAATGGATCTATGGCTGTATTTACTTATTCTTTTCTTCGCGGTAGGAATTTGCTCTGGACTTTACCCGGCCCTTTACATTTCTTCATTTCAACCGATTGCCATTTTGCGTGATAAACTTCAGTTCGGAGGAAAAAACAAATTCATGCAAACACTCCTCACCATGCAATTTGTTATTGCCTTCATTACCATCATTACCAGCGTAGGACTTACATTGAATTACTTTGATCTGGGCAATCGCGATTGGGGTTATCGTAAAGAAAATGTGATGACACTTTTAACTGAAACCCCAGCACAGTATGCCCAGATGAAAAAGATTGCTTCCGAACAACCTGCTATTTCCCAGGTAACAGGTGCTGAAAAACATGTGGGTTCATACAATAGTAGTTCTATGGCGCAAGTTGGCGATACGAAAACCAATGCCATCGTATTTGAAGTTGCCCCCGATTATTTTGATGTGATGGGGTTTAAAATACTTTCCGGAAAATTACCACAAGCATTTGATGCCGTGGTGGTGAATGAACATTTTGCAAAACAGTTTGGATGGACAAATGGTGTTGGCGAAATTATTACGATCGACAGTAATCGGTATAGTGTGGCCGCAATTGTGAAAGATTTTCATCACGATAATTTTATGCGCGAAATATCATCAGTAGTATTCAAGTTAGAAAAAGAGGAAGCGCTTACCACTCTGGTGATGAGGATAGACGAAGGTGCTGGTGTTCGCACCCGTGCTACTCTGGAAGCTGCCTGGATGCAACACTTTCCTCAAAGTCCGTTTGGACTTTCTTATCAGGAAGAAAGTTTTAAAGACATGTACTATGAATCACAAGGAATATTGAGGGTGTTTATTTTTACTACCACCATTGCCTTGCTCATGTCATGCATAGGATTGTTCGGACTTGCCACACAACGTGTACAGTCGAAGCGAAAGGAAATTTGCATTCGTAAAATTTTTGGAGTGCCGCTTGTACACGCGATGCTGCTTGTTAATGGTAACTTCCTATTGCTGTTATGTGTGGCTGCAGTAGTGGCGACACCACTAAGTTATTTTATCCTCAATTCGTTGCTTGACTCTATTTATATATTCAGGATGGATGTCGAAGGGGGACCGTTTCTAATCGCTTATGCATTAATGTTTGTAACGATACTGATTACCCTCTCTGGGAAATTTTATCAAATAGCCAAAATAAATCCTGCCAGTATCTTACGCATTGAATGATTGGAAGAACTCCAAATTAGTCTTCGACTCCGATCAGACTGACAATTAAGAAAGGTGGCTCTTTGATGGCCACCTTTCTATTTTAAAAACCAGATCTAAAAATCAGGCCAGATCAAAACGATCCAAGTTCATCACCTTACTCCACGCAGCCACAAAATCCTTCACAAACTTCTCTTGAGCGTCTCCACATCCATAAACTTCAGCAATAGCCCTTAGCTCTGAGTTAGAACCAAAAATCAAATCAACACGCGTAGCTGTCCACTTCACTTCTCCAGTCGTACGTTCACGACCTTCAAAAACATCCGTAGAACCAGCAATACCTTTCCATGTTGTACCTAAATCCAATAGGTTAACAAAGAAGTCGTTAGTAAGTGTCTCAGTACGATTTGTGAATACTCCAAGTTTCGATTTATCGAAGTTCGCGTTAAGTACACGCATACCACCAACAAGTGCAGTCATCTCCGGAGCAGTCAAGGTCAGGAGTTGGGTCTTATCAACCAGCATTTCCTCTGCCGATACGGTGTACTTCTTCTTCACATAGTTGCGGAAGCCGTCACCGGTTGGCTCCAGAACAGCAAATGATTCTACATCGGTTTGCGTTTGTGAAGCATCCACACGGCCGGGTGTGAACGGAACCGTCACATTGTTACCGGCATTCTTTGCTGCCTTTTCAATACCCGCGCATCCTCCCAAAACAATCAAGTCAGCGATGGATACCGCTTTACCAGACTGCGCACTGTTAAAATCTTTTTGAATTCCTTCAAGTGCCTTAATAACTTTCGAGAGTTGAGCCGGATTGTTAGCCTCCCAATCCTTCTGCGGAGCTAGACGAATACGTCCACCATTTGCACCACCACGTTTATCCGAACCACGGAATGTTGATGCTGAAGCCCAAGCAGTAGATACCAATTCAGATACAGAAAGTCCTGAAGCAAGTATTTTAGCCTTCAATGCAGCGATATCTTTATCATCAATCAATTTATGTGCAACAGCCGGAATAGGATCTTGCCAGATCAATTCTTCTTTAGGCACTTCTGGTCCGAGATAGCGCGCACGCGGCCCCATATCGCGATGTGTTAACTTAAACCAAGCACGAGCAAAGGCGTCATTGAACTCATTCGGATTCGCTAAGAATCGTCTAGAGATTTTTTCGTACGCAGGATCAAACCTCAACGAGAGGTCAGTCGTCAACATAAACGGTGCATGCTTCTTTGATGGGTCGTGCGCATCGGCCACCGTACCGGCACCTGCATTATCTTTTGGTTTCCATTGATGCGCTCCTGCCGGACTTTTTGTTAACTCCCATTCGTAACCGAAAAGATTTTCGAAATAGTTGTTGCTCCACTTTGTTGGCGTTGTAGTCCATGCACCCTCGAGACCACTTGTGATGGTACTCGCACCATTGCCGCTTCCAAGTGTATTTTTCCAGCCCATGCTTTGCTCTTCAATGCTCGCAGCTGCGGGCTCACGACCAACATATTTGCTTGGGTCGCCAGCGCCATGTGCTTTGCCAAGCGTGTGACCACCCGCAATAAGGGCAACAGTTTCTTCATCGTTCATCGCCATGCGACCAAAGGTCTCGCGAATGTCTCGCGCTGCAGCGATGGGATCAGGATTTCCGTTAGGCCCCTCCGGATTTACATAGATAAGACCCATCTGAACTGCCGCCAGCGGGTTTTCTAATTCGCGATCACCAGCGTAACGTTTGTCTTCTAACCACTTGCCCTCCGAACCCCAATAAATATCTTGTTCGGGTTCCCAAACATCTTCGCGGCCGCCAGCAAAACCAAAAGTTTTGAAGCCCGCAGATTCAAGTGCGCAGTTGCCAGCAAGAATCATCAAGTCTGCCCACGATATTTTCTTACCATATTTTTGTTTGATCGGCCAAAGCAGCAAGCGTGCCTTGTCGAGGTTTCCGTTGTCAGGCCAACTATTGAGTGGGGCAAAACGCTGTGTTCCATTACCCGCTCCACCCCGACCGTCTCCGATGCGATACGTGCCAGCACTGTGCCACGCCATACGAATAAAGAAAGGGCCGTAATGACCGTAGTCGGCCGGCCACCAGCTTTGCGAAGTAGTCATCAAATCAAAAATGTCCTTTTTCAAGGCCTTCAGATCAAGAGACTTGAATTCCTCAGCGTAGTTGAATGACTCGCCCATCGGGTTTGATAGTGAGGAGTGTTGGCGAAGGATATTCAACTTCAATTGATTAGGCCACCAGTCGCGGTTGTTGGTACCATTGCCAGCGCTTTGCTTTAGGGCGCCACCCGTAAACGGGCATTTGCCTTCACCGTTAACATTATATGATGCGTTTGAATGTGGGGTTTTTTCCATTTTTTATAGATTAATAAATTGTTTGTGATGATACATGCGAATTCTCTAATTATTTATGACACAAATCAGTTTTTCGGTAATTCTGTTTCACTGTTACACTAAAGCCATAGATTAATCAAATTGACGCAGTCATAGTCTATAACACATCAAAGTCCCTTTTTCTTTTTTGCCAGCAGTTTTTTTTCTGTTTTAACCAGATCTTCAATCGTATCCTGCTTCATCAGTTCCACCGTTTCATTCCGAATCTTCAAAAAAGCATGACGAATGCTACACGTTACCTCATCCTCGCATTCAGCACAGCGCTCATAATATTTAAAGGTAGCACAGGGTACCAAAGCAATGGCGCCATCAAACAAACGAACTACTTCAGCCAGGTTTATATCTCGAATGTTTCGTCTTAAAAAATAACCCCCACTCTTACCCTGCTTACTTCCTAAAATGCCCGCACGGTTTAAGTCCAGTAAAATGGTTTCCAGAAATTTTTTCGGAATACTACACGCTGCCGAAATTTCCTTAATCAAAAACTTCGCTTCGGGTTGACGCCCCATATGCACGAGGGCGTGAATGGCATATTTACATTTCTTGGAAAGCATGATTTTTCAGTACTGTAAGTATAGTTATTTTTACAGAGATCGCATTGGCAGGCCGAGGTAGCTCAGGGGTAGAGCAGCTGTTTCGTAAACAGCAGGTCGTGGGTTCAAATCCCATTCTCGGCTCATGAAAATAATACTTGTACTGGCTGGTGGAGCGATTGGTACACTGGCCCGATTTCTTATGTCAGGCTTTGCTCAAAAATATGTGAGCAACGGTTGCCTGCCCGAAAGGGAGGGATTTCCGATTGGCACACTTGTCGTCAATCTTATAGGCTCTTTTGTAATAGGTTTATTATGGGGCGTTTTTGAAAATCAACCTGCTAATCACCTACGTGTTTTTCTTTTTGTGGGGGTGCTGGGTGGGTTCACTACATTCTCTGCGTACTCCATTGAAACGCTAAATTTATTCAGAGATGGCAATGTACGATTCGCTGTTTTAAATATTCTGCTAAATAACGTGTTAGGAATTTTACTGGCATTCTGCGGATTAGCCGTTGCTAAATTTATCCGCTAACAACCTAAGGAGCCATGCTTCTACTAGCCGAGCGCAGTTGAAAAGCAAAATAGATCGCTGTTAAAATCCATAGCCCCGTCCAAATCAAATCCGCTCCCAATACATTTGTTTTAGTAGTAATCATCTTATCATCCATATTAGATGAAAGATTAAGGGCACTGTGAAACATTATTGGTACCCATACCGATTTAGCCTTCATGCAAGCAGTGCCAAAGGCGAACGAAAACGCAATGCATGTAATAGGCATCAATAGTAGTCCTCCCAACACTGGATATTCGGGATAATTGTGTCCAAGCAATATTCCTGGAAAATGCCAGAGACCCCATATGATTCCTACTATTACAAACGTCTGCCTCTCAGAATACTTTTTCAACAACAGCGGTTGCAAATGAGCCCGCCATCCATATTCCTCTCCCAATGCAAATACGATCATGTAAATCAGGTTGCCCACAAAAAATGAAAGCAAAAAGTTACCTATGAATAATATCGGGGGCTGAGGATCTGCACCAAAAATCATGGCGATACCGTGAACCTGAAGCTCACCATTTTCCATAACAAGAAAATGTGGGTTAAACTCAACAAAACCAAAAACTACTTGTAGGCCCACGCATACAAATGAGATAAGTAAAGGCACCAGCATGGCTATGGCCAGCCACTTCACTGACTTTATTGGATTCCAGTAGACTGCCTTTAAAAGAGATTGTTTAGTCAGGAGTCTATTCGCGATTGCCGCCAATGCAGGAACCCACATTAATAAAATTACCCAGTCAGATTCAGAATCACCCGCCTGATACATAAGTAAGTAAGGAGCGATCGATAATACAAAGACCAGTGTTACATAGGTAATGATTGGATATTGTTTGATGACTTTCATTTTACTTTTTTAAGTTTTACACCAAATGCTTTAATGATTGTTTCTTTTGTATCTGATTCTACAACCTCAACGGTTGTGCCGGCATACCTGCCTAAACCAGCTACCTTCGCAAGTGAAGTAGTTTGAATATCGAGTGGCATAATCATTTCTCTTTTTACACCATGCATTCGCAGGGATAGCACAATCAGGTTATTTTGTTCTTTCACTTCCAGACTCTTCATTAATTCTACCTCGTGTGAGATAGGGTTCGCAGTTATGTACTTTCCTTTCAACTTATCCCAATCCTGGTTTGACTGCGGGTTTACTTTTACACCCAGCATTTCATTTGAACCACTCCCATCGCGTTGGGTTAACAGCGAATACCCGTTAACACTTTCAAAGTAGAATCGCGTATCGTTCAGGCGGATGGGAATAATTCCAAGCAACCATGCTTTAGGTACAAAAGCTTGCTCCGCTACGGGTATCAATGACACTTTGATTCCCGTGATGCGTGTTACAAGGTTGTTCCCTTTTAACCTTATCGGAAGTATGAGACCAGGTTGAACATAGGTTCCTTCATAATTTTCTAATGTTGCTCGTACTATTCTAATTTTTTTCTTGTTACCCAGATTGGTTTTTTGAATATCCTTCGCTTTAAGTCCTTTTGCTTTAGCCACATCGCGCAAAATTGAAGAACCAAGCGTATAAATATTATCACCATTTTGAGAGTTGGTGAGAATTGCAATCGCCAACCCTGCTTCCTTCGCTATTACAAGGCTAGCATTATAGTAAAGTGTAGTACCCGTATGAGACCAATACGCACCTACAAACGGCTTTTCACTTCTGGACCAGGAAAGGCCATACGAATCTCCCAAATCCAATGGAACATTTTTATTTTGTATGGAAAACATGTCACGAAAACTTTCATGCTTAAGAATAAGAGTGTCTTCCAATAAAAGTGCCTTTGCCCATCGACCCATGTCGGATGCTGTTGTGTACATGCCCCCTGCTGGCACATCGCGCAGGCAAGCATCAGTAGCTTCTTCACCATCTCTGTTGTAGGTTTTACTTAGTTCAACATTGCGGCAATCAAAATGTGTGCGATTCATTTTCAAGGGTGTTAAAAGATTTCTCTTTACATATTCCGGATAGGAAAGACCCGAAACATTTTCGATTCCAAGACCCATTAAGGAGAAGGCAGGATTGGAATATGATCTAATCAATCCGGGTTCTGTTGCCAAATACTCATCGTTGAGTGAATTCAGCACTGTTGAGTAGTCACCCGCCTTTTCACTAAACATTCCTGCAAATATATCGGATGGCAATCCGGAATGGTGATATAACATAGACCGCAGTGTAACATTGCTCGCGTTCGAACCCTTCGGTCTAAACGGTAGGTATTGATTCAAAGGATTATCAATATTCCACAGCTGTTGTTCTTGTGCCTTTAGTGCGGCAACTGCGGTGAATACCTTCGTAACAGACCCAATACCAAACATAGTATTCACATCAACTTTTACGCTTTTTTCTTTGTCTGAAAAACCAAATGACTCTTCCCATACAATGCTGTCTTTGTCTAGCACTATCAGGCTTACACCCACTATGTGGTCCTTTTTCATGGTCTCAAGGATTCTCTTTCTATAGTTTCCCTTTACTGTTTCTATTGAAAATTTTTCCTGCGTCCATGCGCTTGTCACTAGACAAGTCATCATTACTGCAATCACAATACTTCTCATTCGTTTTATTGTTTACTTCTGGTAAGATTACGGAGGCCTAAGATTTTAGGCTAACAGGATTGATCAATACATGTATTTAATTGATGATCAATACGAAAAAAATGATAACACGATTTCTAAAAAAAATGTTTTCACAAAATGGCTTTAAAGATTTGCGTTTTTGACTCACATAATAATTTATGCTCGTCACGGATTAAAAGGCCAGTTTCATCCATTCATCGTTAACTTAAGGTTGCAGTTATGTATCTTTCTGTATCTAATTCCCTATGAAGGCCCGTTCACTTGAAATTGTATTACACGTATTACTAATTCTTACCTGTCTGGTGATTATTAATGTTCCGAGTGTTAACCTATCCTTTGGTGTTTTCTCAACTGGTAGGTATGGTTTCCTATGGCCATCCATAATCGGAACAGGTATCAATTGTTTACTTTTTTATGGAAATGCCTATTTTCTAATTCCCGTATTACTACGACTGCAAAAAAAAGTGGCGTACATTGCTTCGTTAAGTATTGGTTTTGGTTTATTATCCGCAGTTGAAGTCATCGTGGACTATGTCCTTGCCATATCCGCGGGCATTGACGTAGAAGCTAGGGGTGGCTGGAGTGAGATAGTTGTTCTTGTCATAGTCATTAATCTACTTACACTCCTTGCGTCTTTTGCATACCGTTTCTCTAAAGATTGGTTCTATCATGAGCACATTCAACGCAAGCTGAATGAAGAAAAACTTGCCGCTGAACTAGCCTTCTTAAAATCACAGGTAAACCCTCATTTTTTATTCAATACGTTAAATAATCTCTTTGCCCTAGCCATCCAAAACAAAGACGAGATAACGGCAGAAGGAATCCGTAAACTTGCCGGGCTTATGCGCTATATGTTACATGAAAGTAACAAAGAGCTCATTGAATTATCTAAAGAACTGGAATACCTCACACACTATATTGAGCTGCAAAAAATTCGTCTGCTTAATCAACCCGGTTCACGTATTCAAATGAATGTCCTTGGTAATCCTGAACTCATTCAAGTTGCTCCAATGCTTTTTATTCCATTTATTGAAAATGCCTTTAAGCACGGAATAAGCATGAGCAATCCTTCACCAATCTCAATTCAATTTAATTTGTCAGCCAGCGAGATTCATTTTAGTGCGAATAATACAATCAACCGATTAAGAAAAACAGAGCCCGATGAAATATCGGGAGTGGGGCTTGAGAACGTTAAGAAGCGATTGAATTTACTCTATCCAAATCGGCATACATTGCAAATACACACAATAGATGATCAGTTTACTGTAACGTTAATCATTCACCTGAACTAACTCTATGAAATGCGTAGCGATTGATGACGAAGCCATGGCACTTACTATAATGGAAAATTACATTTCTAAGGTTCCGTTTTTAGAGTATGTTGGTTCATTTACAAATGCTTTGCAAGCTGTAGACTTTTTAAACAAAGCAAAAGTTGATCTTCTTTTTTTGGATATCAATATGCCAGATATTACAGGAGTGCAGTTGTTGCGCACCTTAAAAACTATTCCATTCATAATTTTTACAACTGCATACTCAAGCTACGCAGTAGAGAGCTATGAATATGAAGCAGTGGACTACCTACTGAAGCCCATCGAATTTGATCGCTTCCTGAAAGCCGTTAATAAAGCACAAGCCAAATTTCTGACGCAACCCAATATTGTTGAATCTCGGCCCACCGATACTATTATGGTAAAAAGTGGAACAAGTCTCGTAAAAATTAAGATTTCAGAGATACTCTATATAGAAGGAACCGGCAATTATGTAACAATCGTTCTGGCTCAAGAAAAAATCATGAGCCTTATAACATTGGGCGATATTCTGGATTTATTACCCGCTCCTCAATTTTCAAGAGTACACAAGTCTTTTATCGTATCCCTCGACAAAGTACGGAGCATTGACCGTAGTTCCGTCAAAGTAGGCAACCAAGAAATTCCGTTGAGTGCAACTTATCGAGAAGATTTTTTAAAGAAGATTTAACGCGCTTAAGTACCGAAGGCGGGACTTCCTTCGCTCCACTCAGGATAAACTTCTCGTCCCCTTGAAAAAATCGTAGTTTTTTGAAGTACCGAAGGCGGGACTCGAACCCACAAGTCTTACGACACACGCCCCTGAAACACGCATGTCTACCAATTCCACCACTTCGGCCTTTTCAGTTATGCGTTAATAGTTATCAATGTTAAACTGATAACCATTAACTGATATGTGCCCAGAACTGGATTCGAACCAGCACACCCTTACGGGCGCTACCACCTCAAAGTAGTGCGTCTACCAATTTCGCCACCTGGGCAGAGATGCTCAAAATGGTTCTGCATTATGTGCAAAAACCAATTTTAACAGGGCGACAAATGTAATAAGCTTCAGGATTTTAACAAAATAGGAATACCCAAACGATTTTGGATGAATAAGATACGTATTATCCTCTGAAACATTCAGAAGTTATCGAATACATGCCAACTGTTGCTAGCCTTGAACAGCAACTGCTTTGTTCAATTTACTTGCACTCACAAAGAATACGGTGTGAAAAAGAATAATGGTTGCAATGGCTAAAATGAACATATATCTCTCGTTTAATTGAGAATACAAAGGTGCAACTCATTTTTCATCCTCGATAAACAATTAATAGCCGTTGGGCACAGAGGTAATATTTTGGTTTATTTTGTCAATTAACAGGTTAACCACTGATCAGATTTGCTAACAGAAACCCACTATGGTGCTCTATATTGCACTACGGAAACGAAAATATGTGAGTTTTATGAGGAAAATATGTAGCAGGCTATTTATTGCAACGTGTATAATTTTAACGCTTCCGGGTAATCTTTTTGGACTTCAAAATGAAAATGCTGGTCACGATAGTACTGCTATTCCGAAAGACTGGTATCTGCGCGATCCAGAAACAAGTCGATTGCAGGGGCTTAGCCTTGAAAAAGCATACACCTTATTAACGGGGAGGCCATCACGTACAATAATTGTAGCTGTCATCGATACAGGCGTTGATTTCAACCATGAGGATTTAAAAGATGTAATGTGGGTAAATCAAAAAGAAATTGCTGGCAATGGTATTGATGATGATGGGAACGGCTTTGTAGACGACATACATGGATGGAATTTTATTGGCGGAAAAACAGGAAATGTTAAACGAGATACCTATGAACTAACCCGTGAATTCACGAGACTCAATTTGAAATATGAAACAGTAGACGCCAAAAAAATCTCTAAAAAAAACAAGCCAGCGTTTGAATATTGGTTGCACATTCAAAATAAGTATACCAAGAGCAAAGCAGAAAATGAAACCAACTATAAGTCGTGTTCAGAACAATTGAGGCAATACAAAGCATTTCATCAAAATTTATCGGAAGCCATTATACTCGTTAAAACAACCTACAAACTTGAGACGATCTCTCTCGAAATCATTGACACCATAAAAAGCACAAATCCAAAAATGAAATTTGCAAAATATATCCTTAGCGTAATTTACGAATCAGAAGGTAAGGATGTTGCCGTAGAAGACATTGCTCAGGAACTCCAGCACATTATTAAAAATAACAGCGAGGTTTGTGACAATTATAAAATAGCTATTGATTTTGGATACAATACTGAATTTAATTCACGTACAATCGTGGGCGATGATTATTCAAACCTGAAAGAAAAAGGGTATGGCAATAATGATGTAAAAGGCAGCGGCCCTGTTCATGGTACGCATGTAGCCGGTATTATTGCCGCTAACCGAAAAAATGAAATCGGCATAAAAGGTATTGCCGATAATGTAAAAATAATGGCGATCAGAGCTGTACCCAATGGCGATGAACGTGATAAAGATATTGCGAATGCCATTCGGTATGCCGTTGATAATGGCGCACGCATTATCAATATGAGTTTTGGAAAAGACTATTCACCTCAAAAAGAATATGTTGACAAAGCAGTAAAGTATGCCGAATCAAAAGATGTGTTGCTGGTACACGCGGCTGGAAACGATAGCGATAACAATGATTCGATTCCATCTTTTCCTACTCGCTTCTTTCAAGATGGTAAAGCGGCCGGAAACTGGATTGAGGTAGGCGCCACCGCTTGGGGTGCGGATAGTTTACTTGTGGCAAATTTTTCAAACTTCGGAAAAAAAACTGTTGACTTTTTTGCCCCGGGCGTTAAAATGTATTCGACAACACCCGGAAATACGTATCAAGAATTTGATGGAACGAGTGTGGCTAGCCCCGCCACGGCTGGTGTGGCAGCCCTGCTAATGTCTTACTTTCCAAACCTGAGCGTACCTCAAATAAGAGATCTACTTAATAAATCGACTCGAAAATTCGACAACTTAATAATACTTAACCCCGGCACAAATGAACCGATAAGCTTTAGCAATTTGAGCATTTCCGGTGGATTGTTAAACGCCTTTGAAGCCGTAAAGCTTGCGCTGAATATAAAAAGCCAGCTAATCGAGAAGTAGCCAGAACTCGTTAACCTTGTTTTGCCGTATTGCTTTTGACTATTTTGCATAGTGCTTTTGAACCATCCTACAATACACAATCCATTCACCTTTATGGGGAATTCGTGTATTCGTATTTTTGCTTTTCTGTTGCTTCTTCACGCATCCTGTGCGCTAGGACAGAGTCAGATTAAGCTCGATAGCCTTCAATTGCAATTGGCCAGTGTTACGGAAGACACGTTAAAGGCAACAACACTTCTTCAAATTTCCGACTTTTACCTTACGTCCAACTATATCAAGGCAATTGAGTATGCAAAGCAAGCTAAGGAGCTTGCCAAAAAAGCTGGGTTTAAAAAATTAGAAGCAAAGTCAGAGAATAGAATTGCTAATATTTTTACCGCTATGGGCGATTATAAAAATGCTTCCATACACTATTTCAGTTCTCTTAAATTTTATGAACAGGAAAAAGATACCATTGGCATACTCGGAATGCATAATAACCTGGGTGTAGTGTATGATCGGCTAAAGGAATTCGATAAAGCCCTCGCACACTACTTTATAGCGCGCGATCTATTTAACCATTTAAAATCAGGGCAAGAACAAATATTGGCAATGCCTTCATTATATAACAACATTGCGAATATTTATCAAACAAAAAGTGATTTTAAATCTGCATTGCAGTATTATGACAAGGCATTGTCAATGGCGATTGAAAATAAAAATAAATCTGTTCAGGGAATTGCCCTCAATAACCTTGGGAAGCTTTATTTGGTAGATCTTAAACAACCTGAAAAAGCATTGGACTATTTGTTACGAGGATTAACCGTGCGTGAAGAGTATGGGGACAAAGGTGAGATAGCAAAATCCCTTATTATTTTAAGTGATTACCATCTTCGACAAAGAGATCTTTCACAAGGGAATCAATATGCTGAAAGAGCTTTACGATTAGGAAGAGAAATTGGGTCGGTTTCTGTACAACAAGATGCGTACGAATACTTGTCAAAACTTAATGAGGCTTTGGGGGATTATACCACTTCTCTTTTGGCCTTTAAGCAATTCAAAATTTTTAGCGATAGTATTCACCATCAATTGGCAAGCAGTGAAATTACTAGTTTGCAATTGCAATACGACTTTGAAAAAACGGAAGAACAACGAGCTGAAGAAGTTAACCAATCACGGAATCGTTACATCATAATAATTATTGCACTCTCGGCCAGTCTTCTGGTAGTAATACTCATCACTACGGTTATTCGGTCGAGAGCCAGCCAAACCGAATTGAAGCGAAAAAATCTGGCGCAGGATGTAGAAATTAAAAATAAAGAACTCACCACAAACGTGATGTACCTGATCCGCAAAAATGAACTGATTAATAATGTAGCGGAACGCCTGCTAACCGTTCAAGCGAATGTTCAGCCGGAGAATCACAAGGTTGTTCACGATATTATTCTTGACCTTCAAAAAGAAGCCGATAACGATAGCTGGAAAGAATTTGAACTTCGCTTCAATCAGGTACACAGTGATTTTTATAATAACCTTCGCAAATTGTATCCGGGTCTCTCTCCGGCTGATGAAAAACTCTGTGCCTTTCTGCGATTGAACATGAGCTCGAAAGAAATTGCCGCCATCACCCAGCAAAGTATTAAAAGTGTGGAGGTTGCGCGTGCCCGTCTTCGTAAAAAACTTAACCTCACCAATACAACCTCCAACTTGGTAACGCATCTATCTAACTTGTAGATCTTCCCACATACATCTCACCATTTTGGGAACTTCAATTCCATCCATTTTGAGCACCCTGCTAAGGTCTTGCTAAGGTTCTTCTCCTGATTCAGGCATTAATACTAAGGCCATATTCGCTTCCGGTAGTAGTTATTCAAAGGGCAATTCTTTCCTATTTCCTTATAACCAAACTTCCTTTGGTCAATCAATCTAAAATCAAAATAATCCCATGGAAGAGAAAGGGAAAAGCGAAGAATTAATTGACAAGCTCATCAAAAAACGAAAGCAGGAGAATGATGCTTTTATCAAGCTTCTAAATGCAATTGAAACCAAAGGAAATGAAAACCATGAACATGCTAAACCAAAAGGGAAAGCTAAACCCTAGGCGGCCGAGCAGGAGGAAGTGGGTTCACTTCTTTCAACTACCGATTGAAATCTTAAAAATGTTTCTTAATCCACACCACAAATAATAACTCAACTAACCAAATTCCATGAATAATTATCTACTAAAAATTGCAAGACGGATCCTTCTAATCGGAATGTTCCTTCTATGCATTACAACCGGATGGGCGCAAGTGTACCAGAATGGTATCCGCAAAGGGCAAATTAAGGTGAAGTTTAACTCATCCATGACCACTTCCCTTAGTCAAATGAAAGTTAGCGCCCGAACTAGCGGACTAACCACTGGCATGCAAAGATTTGATGCTGTGGCAAAACAGACTAGCGCTACAAATATGTATCGCTTATTTCCGGGAAATGCCGCGAATGAGAATAAATTACACAAGCACGGACTGGACTTGTGGTATGTTGTGGAAATCAGGGACAATGTTGATCCGAAGACGGCCATAGCACAATTCAAAACCCTCCCCGAAATAGCAATTGCTGAAGTAGACTATGAGAAAGTACTTTCTCCGTATACCGTAACACCGTATGTTCCTAGCGCAAGTGTAAGCGCAACGCTACCGTTTAACGATCCGTTGCTTAAAGATCAATGGCATTATAATAACACCAGCCAATCGGGTTATGGCGATGCCGATGTAAACTTGTTTGAAGCTTGGACAACCACTGCCGGAGCAAACAATATTATTGTATCCATACACGATCAAGGTGTTGATGTTAACCACACAGACTTAAAAAATAACATCTGGGTTAACCAGACTGAGCAAAACGGAACACCCAATGTGGATGACGACAACAATGGATATGTTGATGATATTAACGGCTACAACTTTCAGAAAGCAAAGGGTGCGGTAGACGCTGAATTTCACGGTACGCACGTAGCCGGAACCGTTGCTGCTGTAAACAATAACGGTATTGGTGTATCAGGCGTAGCTGGTGGAACTGGAAATGGCGATGGTATTAAAATGATGTCGCTGCAGATTTTCGGAGGCCTCTTTGAAAACTCGTACATCTATGCTGCCGATAATGGAGCCGTTATTTCACAAAATAGCTGGGGCTATACTGAACCCTTTTACTTCGATCAATCTATTAAAGAAGCCATTGATTACTTCATTGCGGAAGCCGGTAATTATCCGGGTAGCCCCATGAAAGGTGGTCTTGTTATTTTTGCAGCTGGTAATAGTAATTACGATACAGAATGGTATCCCCAATATTATAACAGCGTTTTATCAGTTGCTTCCATCGGCCCCGAATGGAAAAAAGCTTCTTACTCGAATTTCGGTAACTGGGTAGAAATTGCAGCACCCGGTGGTGATCAAGATCTCTACAACACCAAAAGTGGCGTGCTTAGTACGTTACCAAAAGATCAATATGGTTATCTGCAAGGTACATCCATGGCATGTCCACACATGTCGGGTATAGCCGCATTGGCACTGGCCAATAGAACCAAACAACTTACCAACACTGAGCTTTGGAATAAACTAGTAACCGGTGTTGTTAACATTGATGAATACAATCCAGATTATATTGGTCAGATAGGCAGTGGTGCAGTAGATGCTGCCCTTGCTATTAAAAATGATCAAGGCATTTCCCCAACCAGTATTATCGATTTAAATGTTACAGGTATTGCGCAAGAGTTTGCAACGTTAGCATGGACTGTGCCTTCGGATAATGACGACATTAAACCAAATTCATTTCAGTTATACTTTCACACGCAACCCATCACACCTGCTAATCTTAGCAGTGCAGCCAAAGTAACTATCAAGAATGAGAAAGGTGCTGGTGAGGCATACGAATATGAAGTTAGTGGTCTACTCGGTTTAACAACGTATTATTTTGCCATTACATCAACCGACCGCTGGGGAAATGTTTCTGTACTCTCGAATATAGTTTCGGAGAAAACGAATCAGGGCCCATCAATTGCAGTAGACGAAAACAGCCAAACGATTTCACTTGAAATTGACGTTACGCTCTCCACTTCAGCAACACATGATATTACAATCCTTAATGATTCCGCTGGCGTTCTTCGCTGGAATCATTTTATGCGTCATCGTAATACAACGCCCTCATTCAATGCAGCGGGTATTAACTATCCTACACTAAGTACAGCTAAGAGAAATCCAGATCTGCCTCTTGGAAAGTTGAATATAACCGAGAATAAAAATAAACTAAGAAGTAGCGAAGCGGCTCCGACTGCCTTTACCACAATTGAAAAATCGTACGTGAGTTGGGTCACAAACATTGTTGGTGAAAGGGATATTAACCTTACCAATTCTTCGGCTACCAAATTTTCTGTTACAGAGGCCGATGGATTTAATCTTACACAAGTACGCACCTACTTAAAACATGATCCTGCACTAGGGCCAGTCATAGTAGAGGTGTACAAAGGCGATACTCCTGCTAAAAACAACCTCATCTTCGCGCAAGAGCATAGCAACTGGGGAACAGATGAAACGTGGGCGTACGTTACGCTGAACGAACAACTGTACTTCGCACAGGGCGAAACGTTTTGGATTGTTGTCCATGTGCCATCCGGCAACCTATATCCGTTGGGTATCGGGTATGAATCCGATCCATCGTATTCCAAAAACTGCCTCATGTCATTCAATTTAGGAGCTACATGGGTGTCGTTGGAAGTAGCACTGAATGACAAGAATTTTGTGTGGGCTGTTGTAGCAGCAAGTGAGAATGCCGCATTGAATACCTACATAACATTAGAACCGGGTTCGGGTGATGTGGCGGGCAATAGCTCAGCCTTGACGACCTTGAATGCAGACGCTTCATTGTTGATCAACGGTTCATACAATGCTAACCTCATCATAACTTCGAATGCTGTCAATCAAAAAGAATTACGCGTACCGGTTAATGTTTCTGTTACCGGCCATCAACCCAATATTAAGCATATTGATATTGCTGATTTCAGCAACGTGTTTGTTGGAGCATCCAAAACATTGGAAATCGTGTTGGATAACCAAGGCTATGGAAACTTCAATGATCCAAACTTCAACATTACTAATTCGCAATTTACAATTGATGGTTATGCACCATGGCAAATAAAGGCCCGGGAGCAAGTGGTGTTGAACGTTAAGTTTACACCAACGGAAATTGGAAACGTAAACGATGTGCTAACCATTACCAATGGCACGCAAACCTACCAGATTTCATTGTTTGGTGTTGGTATTGAAACATCCGAAATCGCTTTGAGCCCTCAAACACAAATTGTAAACGATGTTACTATTGGTGATGAAGTAATTGCTCAAATTTCGGTAGAGAACACCGGAGCCTATCCGCTTAAATATTTCATACCGGGTTTTGACAGCAAAGGTGTTAGTACAGACTGGCCTACCGATTACCATAGTTATGGGTACAAAGTACGGTCGAACCAAAGCGAAGAATCCGATCCGATTCCGTATGAATTTCAAGACATCAAGACAACCGGTGTTGATATCACCAGTCAATTAAATTCTGAATTCAAATATTATACAGTAGACATGGGTTTTGATTTCCCGTACTACGGGCAAAAAATGCAAACCCTGTATGTTGCACAAAAAGGATTTACAACATTTGATAATACCATAAACCCGATCAACTCTCCATCCCTGAATAACCCATACAATCCGCGAGGATACATTTCACCACTGGGTGGATATTTCTCCTATATTACTCAGGGTCAAATATTCTATCAGGTGGAAGCGGATCGTGTGATCGTTCAATTTGATAATGTTTGGGACGGTTATAACCCCGAATTCATCACAGCTCAAATGGTGCTGTTTGCCAATGGCGATATCCGTTTCTATTATGATAACATGGGATACACAGGTTACAATCAGCAGAGTTTATCTATCCTCATTGAAGACTATAATCAAGAGGATGGAATTCTGATCAATAGCTGGCAGAAACCGATCGAACTGTTTAGTGGAATGGCGATTGGCTTTGATTATCCGGGACCTGATATTATCACAAGCATTGAAAACGGTTCTGGCATTGTTGCTCCAGGTAGTTCAGCCGAAGTTACCGTTACGATGTCAACTGCTTCGTTAGCCGAGGGATTGATAAATCGTTACATTAATTTTATTAGCAACGATCCTTCCAATGCACAAACCAATGCGTTGGTTCAGTTAGAAATTAATAATGGTGGTGTTGCACAATCATCTCTTTCCACAGATACTATTGCCTTTGGTGATGTATTTCAAGGTGCCGTGAAGTCACAGCTTTTTACAATAAAAAATACAGGTACCGCGAATGTTGACATCGTGAGCATGAACCTGATTGACAACGATTTTATCTTTAACGGAAATATTCCAACATCCATCAAACCCGGTTTGTACGAAGTGTATGACGTTGAGGTTCCAACCGATGCACTGGCTACGCTTGAAGATTGGTTGTCAATCAACTATGCCGATGGTTCACACGATACCATTTACGTTACCGCTAATGTTGTAGATGCTCCAGCTATCAACGTTGATTTGTCGTTGCTTCAGCAGACGTTGGCTTATGGTGATTCTCTAAGTATTCCGTTTACTATTGAAAACACCGGCTTAGGAACGTTGGAAGTAACAGCCAATGGTAATCAATGGCTATCATTCGATGCTCCAACAGTAGCGGATGATATCACCTATACCTATAAAAAGGAGAACACGGGTGGAGTGTACCAATGGATTGATATACGCAAAACCGGTACACAACTTCCGTTTATTGATTATCTTGATTTTGACAATACATTCTGGAGAGAACTAACGTTGCCATTTCCAATTGAATTCTATGGTGAACAATATACCTCATTCAAAATTGGCGATAACGGAATTATCTCTTTTGAAGAAGATCCAGCTGCTAGTTTCTTCACGAATTATATACCTGCGACTGAGTATCCAGGTCCTTGCATCATGCCCTATTGGACGTTCAGCGGTTTTAGTGATTACATTTATCCAATAGAAGACATTGGTATATTCTACCAAAGCATTGATGATAAGTTCATCATTACCTGGAGTTACTTTACTAACAACTTTGGTGGCATGGGTGATCCCGTATCCGCTCAGGTTATCTTCTACAAGAATGGAACGATGAAGTTCCAGTATAAAGCAGAAGAAGGTGGTGCTGATCTTACTTCCCGCTTCTCAACTATTGGATTACAAAAGGATAGTGCTAATGGCATTGCTATTTCTAGCTACTTAGACCTTGATCATGGCAAGGGTTTAGCCTATGTTATTGTTCCTGCTAAAAAACTTTCGATTGCCGCCAACAGTACGTTGAATGGAAATATCAATCTGGACGCACGCAATGTTTATGGTGGTGTTTACAACGAGGTGTTGAAAATTCAAACCAATGTTCCGGGCAATGAAAATTTAGAAAAGCCCGTTGAAATGACGGTTACCGGAGATGCTGTATTTACAGCGGAAGATACCGTTGACTTGGGAACTAAAATGATCACATTTGAATATGGGTCGCCAACGACTAAAACCGTAAACACGAAATTTACGAATGAAGGCGCTGCACCGTATGAAATAACATGGGCACAAATGGCCGATGGAACACAAGGTTTAAGCTTGCAAATTTATACACTGGTAGACGGCTGGTTCGGACCAGAATGGCGTTGGGCAGATATTTCTGAACTCTATTCCCCATGGGCATGGACAACACCAACATTTACCATTATGCCAGGCGATGTATTGGAAGCACGTGCTGCTTTTTATCCAAGCATGGCTGGAGATTACATAGATGAATTGGTACTAACAACCAGCATCGGTGAGCAACGAATTGTCCTGAAAGGAACGGGTGTAGAACCACCGGTTCTCAACATTACCACAACTCCAATCGTTGTCATGATGAATACCACTACTGAGACTGCAAACGAAACGATAGCCTTTGGCAATATCGATGGTAAATCTGATCTGACTTATGCCTTGAGCATTGAATATGGAAGAGTCGGAACAGCGCAAGCAACTGTATCAGCCAAAACAAGCAGTACAAGTAAAACAATCCTGCGTTCAACAAAAGCATCTGTAAAAAGTAGTGTAAGTTCAGTTGCTGCATACAATCGTGTTATCAAACACACAGACAAGCAAACACCCGATACCTTTATTGGAAACGGTGGCTCTGCTACAATTACGATTGCTACTAAGTTCAACGCAGGTGCTGAAGGCTTTAACCTTTCACATATTGAAACCTGGTTACGAACTGAAACACTGGCAACAGGAACAATCAACGTAAATATTCTTGCAGGGGGCACTTCAATTTCAACTGCTTCCATTGTGGCGACTGGTAAACTTGACTTTACAGGATCAGGCGCTGATGAAGCGGGTAAATTTTATCAGGTGAAGATGGATAACTCAACTGTTATCTATCCAAATGAAGATTTCTTTGTTTCGGTTACCTATCCATTCGGAGTCGCGTTTCCACAGGGTTCGATTACGGATTCAGAAACCATTCCGGGTCGCTACTATTACTACGAGGAAGGATGGCATAACATTCAGGAACAATCTGGTTTTGAAAACATCGGTTGGTTAATGTTTGCAGCAGAAGAGACTGCCGGTACCACAACTTGGCTTTCAATTACCTCTGCAACGGAAGGAACCTTGGCAATGGGTGAAGAAAGTATTACGAATCTCCATTTCGATGGCGCCATTGCTGAAGGTGGTGATCAATTGGCAAACATTGTGTTTACATCAAATGATCCGGTTTCACCCGTTGTAAAAGTTCCGGTAAAACTTCACCTGAATGAAGGACCGCACTTCTCTGGTTCATCAACCAATATTATCATGGCCGAAAAAGATACGGTAACGTTAACGTTCAAGGTCGTAGATGTTGAAAAACATTTGTACACAATTGCGCCTGCACAAGCCTATACTGGTGTTAGCTATACATTGGTTGATAGCACACTAACCGTTTTATTAACGCCTGGTTATACGGATGCTGGAAATCATACCTACATCTTTAATGGCACCGACCAACATAACGCAGTAAGCAAGCTTACACTTTCCGTTGAAGTGATGGAAACCAATCAGGCTCCTGTTTATATTGGCTCGGAAGATCCAATGGAATTTAATGCAACCGGGCTTCTAAGTGCCTACTCCATTGCAGATTTTTTCTCCGACCCGGATGGCGATGAATTTACATACACCGTAACAAGCACCAATACAGCATCGGTAATTGTGTTTTCATCACACGATGAGTTTTTAATTAAACCAATTGCGATGGGCGAAGCAGCACTTACGTTTATTACCACCGATATTCACGGGGCGGTATCAAAAGACACAATTAACCTAATGGTTGATGTTGTACTGGGCGCTGAAACAGCGTTGGTAAATAATGGTTTAGGGGTCTATCCGAATCCTGTTGAATCTATTACAACCGTTACACTATCGAACGAGTGGACTGGCGAAGTGACGCTTGAAATTATAGATGCTACTGGTAAACACTACCTGACGCAGCCTATGAATGCCGGTATCTCGCATGAAGCTAAAATAGATGTGTCAAAACTACGGAGGGGTTTTTATATTCTGAATGCCTCATCCAGCACACAACGTGCTTCCATTAAACTTATTAAACAGTAAAATTAAACGACTATGAAAAGTATTCTAAAATTTGCTGCACTGCTGATCGTATTTCAACTGGGTGCTTGTAACGATGATAATGAAACGAGTAAGCGTGACATAAAAATCGATATGCTCACGGCATCCTCCTGGGGGAATGCGCAAGTAACACATACACCCGATGGCGACTTATCTATTCAATACACCGATTTTGCAATCGTGTTTACTGGAAATTCATCGGATGGGTTTGATGGTACCTATATTATTTCCAATGGTGGATATGCATTTTCTGAGAATGCCGGCAAATGGAAATTCAGCGATGATCTTAGCAAAATCATTCTTGATTCCGGAAAAGAGCTCGCATATCAACTTGATGAAACCAACCTGCACCTTGATTTCACGGTAGCATCTGCGGGCAGCAAAGTTGCAGGTGTAAGCGGGCATTTTGTATTTGACCTACAGCCGCTTTAACAGCAGTTCTAATTAAACACAAAAGGCCATGACGAAAGTTGTGGCCTTTTTAATTACAACAACCTCCATCTCTAAAAATATTTATGGCCTTTAAAATGGTGCGATAAGATTATTTTGAGCATAAATCAGGCTTTTAACAAAGAGATGAAATAATTCTGAAGGGATTCTGAATACGTGAACAATTATCAATCCGGATAAAATCAAATACTTCAAATTAGACCCAATTCAACAGGATTCATTTAATACATAGACAATACGATAGTCTCCGGATTTTGATACCTTTGTAGCCGCAATCATCAAATAACAATGGCTAGACCGCAAGAAACACTCAATAAAAAAGAATTAGAAAAAAAGAGGGCTCAAAAACGAAAAGAAAAGGAGCAACGCAGGGAAGATAGAAAAGCCAGTGCAAAAGGCGGTCAAAGCCTAGAGGACATGATGGCCTATGTGGATGAGAATGGAAATATTTCCAATACCCCACCCGATCCGTTAAAAAAGAAAGCAATCAAGGAATCCGATATTTTACTGGGCGCACGTAAACACGAAGCACCGGACAAGGCTGATAAAATCAGAAAAGGAAAAGTTACATTCTTCAATAACTCAAAAGGCTTTGGTTTCATTAAGGATTTAGACTCTCAGGAAAGCATTTTTGTTCACGTCAACGGATTGACGGAGCCTATCAACGAAAACGACAAGGTAACATTCGAAACCGAAATGGGATTTAAAGGCCTTAATGCCGTACGCGTTAAAATAACGAAGTAACTTCGAGCGTATTCCGACTCGAACCCATTAATACTACCAAGTTGACAAACGAAAGATCTCACAGGTCTTTCTTTTTTGTTTCTATACCCTCGCTGAAAAAGGAAACCTTCTCTTGGCCCTAAAATGAAAAAAACACCCTTCGGTGTTTCTTTTTTGTGATCCCGCTGGGATCTTGTTTTCATTACTTCAATACTGAAAATCAAGCACTTAGTAAGTTTACACTGTTCTTGACACACCGAACCTCTCACCTCAAAAATCAAATCAATTAGTAGCAAACTGATAGAATAAAGATAAGAAATATCTGGCGTTCTTGTATAATGTTTGAACTACTTTTTATCCTAGTAGATAGTCATTAACAAGATCAACTTTTATTCCGGTGTAGGAGCAAAATTCATCCACTGTTACAAACTGGTGATCATCTTTTTTCAAGTGATCTTTTATTCGCTTAAGCAATGACCGACCGTAGCGCTCACTCTTCCCCGTGATGCGCTGAATATCTTTTGGGTAAATGATGATCCGGTTTACTCTCATGCTTTATCTATACTTCATCCCTGCCTTTGTTATGCTTCGGCAGACAGGCCTGGCTTTGCCCAGGCAAAGCTTATCACTTAAAGTAAATCATTTTTGGATATAACGGAAGAAACGTGCGCGGGTGTTCATTCGCGGAAGTGCTTCTTATGTCTTGACAATTTCATCGTATAGGTTTGGCCATAGTTGCAACGATGGCTTAACCAGACTGTGCCTTGAACAGGATGGATAATTAATTTTTTAAACTAATGGCAAGACAAAAAGGAGTCATTAAACTACAGGGGCAAATGGGAGGCGTGTCTTTCTATAAGTCCCAACAAGATGGATTTCTCGCTCGCGAGAAAGGAGGCGTTGATGCGGAACGCATCAAGAACGATCCAAACTTTGAGCGTACCCGCGAGAACGGTGCGGAGTTCGGACGCGCTGGCGCGGCCGGTAAACTGTTGAGGACCGCTCTGCGCGCGTTGCTTATCAACGTGGCCGATAGCCGGATGACGAGCCGGTTAACTCGTGAGATGGTGAAAGTCATCCAGGCAGATGCGACTAACGTACGCGGACAGCGTAACGTGATTGACGGAGAGGCAGAGTTACTGAATGGTTTTGAGTTCAATCTGGACGGAAAACTAGGCAGTACATTTTTTGCTCCATTCACTCCGACCGTTGATCGTCCTTCAGGAGATCTCTCAATTGATGTTCCGGAATATATTCCTGGTAACATGATTGGCGCTCCGAAAGGAGCGACACACTTTCGCTTAATTTCTGCAGGTGTGGAGGTGGACTTTGAAGCAGGTAGTTACGTGGTAAATACTTCCACTACACCTGAGGTTGAACTAGGTCCACAAACGGAAGCTGCTGTAACGCTTACCAATTCGGTAACACCTGCCAGCACGAAGCCACTCTTCATTGCTTTTGGAATTGAATTCCTGCAATTCGTCAATGGTGCTTATTACCCATTGAAGAATGGAGTTTACAATGCCCTGGCATTGGTGGCCGTTGATGGTGGCGCGTAATGGAACTGGAGTTACTCAGGACTTATGACCCTGAAGGAACGAATGGGGAATTAAAGCTCGTGGTGTGCAACACCATCGAGCTCCCCTGGCTCCAAAATAAGCGAAGCGTTTCTTGTATTCCCGAAGGCCGGTATGAGTTGACGAAGCGGACAACAGCAAAGCGCGGTCAGCATCTTTTGGTATTGAATGTGAAAGACAGAGATGGAATTTTGATCCATCCTGCGAATGATGCCTTGAAAGAATTGCGTGGCTGCATTGCTCCCATAACCACTTTTACCGGACCAGGTAAGGGAATCCAATCACGATTGGCAAATGAAAAGCTGAAAGCACTTGTGCTGGAAGCTTTGGAACGAAACGAGAAAGTATTTATCACAATTAAATCTTAGTGATCATGAAGTTGATAGAAAGATTAAAAGCACCTACTCCGAAATTTTTCAGAGTGTTGCGCAATGTTGGACTTGCTCTGGCAGCTGCCGGTGGTGCATTGCTGACGGCTCCCATTGCTTTACCTGTTGCGGTTGTCACTGTGGCCGGATATCTAACGGTTGCCGGTGGTGTTATCACAGCAGTAAGTCAGACAGCTGTTGACGGTGAAACGGATTGCAATGATGACGACTCATAGCAACCATGGTGGGACTGTGGCCGGGACGGCCGGAGGCACCCTCCTCACGATCTTCGCGAATATTCATTCGGAGGATATTGTAAAGACTGCGGTGTTGGCGTGTATCGGAGCGATAGTCAGTTTTACAATCTCCATAGCGATGAAGTGGATCTCGAAGAAAATGAGAAGATCATCCAACTAAATTCCACCTACGCTTTGGCTTCGGTGGATAAACAGAATCCTGATGTAGCAATCAGGATTCTTTCGTTTACACCCATCCCAAGAAAATGCTGACAAAGAAAAAGGAAAAAAAGAAAGCTACCCCACTTGAAGGGCGAGGCAAGCAAAGCAAGGAGGAACGGAATAAATGAAGGCATGCGCGTGGCATGTGTTTATGCCGTAGTTCCTTGCTTTGCTTAATGTGAGGGCATGTGTGCGCCCGGCTATCTTTGCGTTTTTTTTGACTTTTCATCCTCGACCAAAAAAAGGCCCCCTAAAAAGGGAGCCCTGAACTAGCAAACTCAAGCCAAAAGAACCTGAGCCGATACTCGTAGATACCGAGAAACTCACTGCGGCTAACCGAGAACGGTTTGCCTTGCAACCAAACGCCAAGCGACAGCCACCGGCCGCGAACATTGACACGAATTATATATTTAAACATAGTGCCCACACACGGGACCGGATAGAAAGATGCAAGGGCTGCGAAGAAAAAATACTACCTGGCGGAAGAAGTGAGGAACGAGCGACTGACAGAAGGTGGAGATTTTTTTGAAGCGGGCGTAGCGAACCCTTGAAGCTTTATATTCCGCAAGCCCGTAACTTTGTGGTATGTTTTAACAATGGCTACTTCCTAAAACTACTGCAATAGTACTGTTGATGACTGGGCTTTCATCACGTATGGGAAATGCATAAAACTATACATGATGGATTTCTCATGTATAGAAATTATACATGACGGATTAACTTGGGTTGCTCCTCTGCTGCCTTACGACATTGCTGTTTAGAAGAAGTTTCTCGATTCTGTGGTGAACCCACTTGGGCATTGGATAATATCTATCATTCGGATTATTCCTTAATACCATTAGCCCAGCTTGAAGTTCTTTAGCGCGGGAAAATAGATATTGATGCTCTGCTTTTACAACTTCATTAAGAAGATAAGCTAAGTAGGTTGTGTTTTCATTTCCACTTTTTGACCACTCAATAATTATCTTCTCGAAATCACTTGTGAAGTCTTTCATTTTTGGATTTGTCTAGCCATCAATTTAATACTATTCGGATTATTTTTTTAGGGCGCAATTTGAAAACTAACTGTGCGTCAGTAGTGCGCTGGCTTCTCTCCGTCTTGCGAGCCGCCCAAGGGCGAATGGAACGGAGTGGAATGAGTCCCGCGAGCAGGAGGTAGGGTGTGAGCAGAGAGAGCTGACGAAGGAAGCGGCTGCGAACTATGTAGGTAGGCCGCGAGTCAGCACGTGCGTTGTAAAAGGCCGGACTACACAAGGGATGGCGTGATTTTTTGCTTTTGTGCGGTGGGTTGTTGAAAGGCGCTGGTCGTGCGTCAGCCAACAAGTGGAGGTGCAAAAAGCATGACATTCCCGCAGCCCGGACGACAGCGCAGGCGAGCACAACAAGGGCAGCGGGTGGCCTGCAGCTTGCTGAGTGAAAGAGGACGGAATGAAACGAAATGAAGTGGAGCGAACTTGCGCTGGAAGTGAATGAAGTTTGTGGTTATGTGCGCTGGATGTGCGAAAGATCGATGACCCAAACACAATGAACGTGCGCATAGGATAGTGAGTGTAACGTAATGGAGTGTAATGAAGGACGACTGAACGAAGCTGGATGCAGGACACAGGAGCTGCCGTGAGGAATGACGCAGCCAAAGCAAAAGGCATGACAGCATGAGCAGAGCGAACCGAAGGCGAACAGTTGGTGCTGTCTCAGCACGGACTGTGAGTGCTGGCGTGATCTTTTGCGGCAAGGAATGACGAACACCTTATTACCTGTTTGTAGTCAGAAAAATTAGTTTGAAACATCAAATTTCCCTCTTTTTAAGATCACTAAGGCATTTTTGGAATCCCATAAACTGTAATTATTGAGGATAATATCTTGTCCTTTTATGACGCGCTAATGACCTATGACTGTGCGTTTAAGTGCTCCACATTTGTGTCAGCAAAAAGCACTTGAAAGTAAATCATAAAAAATAGTCGTCATGAAAAAAACAATTACACTGACTCTTGATCTAATCCTGATCACGAGTCCAACACTAATGTTACTCTCGAACGGAGTTCATTATTTCATACAGTTAGTCACGAGTGCAGCCTTCTTAAAACGCTGCTGGATGGTGCTGCCAATGCTTTTATGTATTGTGATGCATGTCAATGGCCAGGATTACCTGAAAGAGTATGTTGCTGAAGGTCTTCGAAACAATGAAGTCGTGCAACAAAAGAATATTGCTTTAGAGAAGGCTTTGCTTTCACTGCGCATCGCAAAGGGAATGTTTATGCCGAGTGTTAACCTTCAAGGTTCCTATACGAGCGGAAGCGGTGGCCGTAGCATTTCCTTGCCAGTTGGTGATATGCTCAATCCTATTTATTCAACACTCAATCAACTAACCGACAGCGAACAGTTCCCGCAGATTGAAAATGTAAAGGAAAGCTTCTTTCCAAAAAACTTTTATGATGCACGCATTCACACTACAATCCCAATTCTAAACACCGATTTACTCTATAACCATAAGATCCGTCAGCAGCAGGTTGTGCTTCAGGAATTTGAAGTAAAAATCTATCAGCGCGAACTGGTTGAAAGCATCAAAGTAGCATACTTCAGTTATCTCGCAACCACCGAGATTGTGAAAATATACAAGAGCTCGCTGGAATTTGCTGAAGAAGGCAGGCGTGTTAATGCTTCGCTATTGGCAAACGGACAAGGCCTTCCTGCCTATCTATTACGTGCCCAAAGTGAAATCGAAAATATTCATGCTCAAATTACTGACAGTGAAAGACAAGCTCACAATGCACAACTCTACTTTAACTTCTTGTTGAATCGCGAAGGCGAAGAAGTAATTCTGGCAGAAGAAAATGTAGGAAAGGAATTCATACTACATGATAGTCTGAATGAGAGTCCATCAACAAGTGCGCGTGAAGAACTAAGTCAATTACGCCAGCTTGTTTCGCTTAATCGAATGATTAATAAAATGGATCAATCGTTTTGGGTTCCTAAAATCAATGGGTTTGCTGATGTGGGTTCGCAATATCAAAACTGGATATTCAACAATCAATCGCGATTCTATCTGGTAGGCCTACAAGTTGACATTCCTGTATTTGCCGGATTCACGAACCGTAACAAAATCCGCTTGTCTGAACTGAGTGTCAAGAATTCTGAACTTGATTACTCCCTCAAGAGCAAGCAGATTGATATGAGAATGCAAGCTGTTAAAAACGAATTAATCACAGCCTACCAGAACTATCGTTCGGCTGAAAAGCAACTTGAAGCCGCCCGTGGCTATCAACGACTCATTGACAAAGGATATAAGGAAGGCAGCAATACATTCATTGAAACGCTTGACGCTCGGGCTCAATTGACCGTTGCTCAACTGAAGACTATCATTAATCAATATCACATTTTGATTGCGGATGCACATTATGAACGTGAATCAGCTTCTTTCTCATTTGACAACTAAAAAATACAACCATAAAATATAAGATTATGAAAACAATAAAGCTCCTAACCATTATCGCCCTTTCCTGGTTGGCGTATGCATGCACACCCAGCAAAGGAAATGAAAGTACTACTATCGAAGCCAACGAGATTCCTGTTTGGGTTCAAAAACTAAAAATTGAAGAGGTACCACTACCTATTTACACTTCTGGTCAATTCACAAACCATGACGAGACCTTTCTTTCCTTCAAGACTGGCGGAATTATTGAAAAAATACTTGTTGGGGAAGGTGACATGATTTATAAGGGTCAACTTCTTGCCGTGTTAAACCTTACCGAGATAAATGCTCAAGTATCGCAGGCGGAGCTTGAATTTGAAAAGGCGAAACGCAGTTACAACCGTGTTTCTAATTTATACAAAGACAGTGTTGCAACCCTCGAGCAATTTCAGAATTCAAAAACAGCCCTTGACATGGCCACCAGGCAAATGGAAACAGCTCGGTTTAACCGCTCCTATTCTGAAATACGTGCCCTTGCTGATGGACATGTATTAAAGAAAAGCGCAAACGAAGGCCAAATGATTGCCCCAGGAAGTACGGTGTTGCAAACGAATGGCAATAGACAAAATGATTGGGTATTAAAGGTAGGAATCAGCGATCGCGATTGGGCACGTATAAAGTTGGGCGATAATGCATCGGTATCCATTGATGCACTTCCAGGTGAAACGTTTATGGCGAAAGTTGTACAAAGATCCAGTGGTGTAGATCCAAACACCGGTACGTTTTCGGTTGAACTTCGATTGACAGAAACATTACCCCAAGCGATTGCCAGTGGCTTGTTTGGAAAAGCTGTGATTACACCAGCATCAAAACAAAACGTGTGGTCGATTCCGTATGATGCCCTTCTTGATGCAGGCTCACAATCGGGGTATGTCTTTGTTACCAATGATATGAAGACGGTTCAAAAACAAGCAGTAGTTGTTTCAGCCATTGAAAAAGACAATGTAATTATTAGCAGTGGCCTTGAAAGCGCACAATATATAATCATTGCCGGCAGCGCGTACCTGCATGATAATTCTTCCATTCGCATTATGAAGCAATAACAGTCATATAAAAAATAGGATAAAAAATAAGCCCTCTAAAATTAACAGCCATGAAAATATCAGAATATGCCATAAAGAATTACCAATTCACGTTGGTGATCTTTCTCATGATCATCTTGTTGGGAGCTACAACAATTCTTCACATGCCTCGCGCAGAAGACCCGGAGATTCACTCACCACAATTTCCCATCGTGGTTGTGTATCCCGGAACGAGTCCGAAGGACATAGAAGATATGGTCGT
Organism: Cyclobacteriaceae bacterium; assembly: GCA_031395485.1. Classification (GTDB taxonomy): domain Bacteria; phylum Bacteroidota; class Bacteroidia; order Cytophagales; family Cyclobacteriaceae; genus UBA2336. The sequence continues at coordinate 170,621 of JANNUS010000005.1, forward strand.
TAGCCCGATGGAGCGCAAGATTACCGAACTGGAAAATATCAAGCGAGTGAAAACCACAATCAAAGATGGCGTTGCGGTGGTACTGGTTGAATACAAATATGGTAGTAATGTAGATGATAAATATTCTGAACTCATTCGAGAAGTAAATGCCTTGCGCAACGAGTTGCCAAGAGATATCGCAAGCATAGAAGTTGGTAAAATTGACCCATCCGATGTTAACGTAATACAAATCGCGTTGGTCTCAGAAAATACTTCTCGTAACAAATTGAATGAATATGCTGAGAACCTGAGAGACGAACTCGAGCAAATACAATCCCTGAAGAAAGTTGAGATTCATGGACTGAGCGACAGAATTGTTCGCGTGGATTTGGAACTTGAAAAAATGGCGCACATGCAAATACCGCTTGAAGTGATTCTTGGAAGTGTGGGTAGTGAAGCGACTAATATTCCAGGAGGAAGTGTTGAAGCAGGAAATAAGTCGTTCAATATCAATACCAGTGGAAGTTATAGAGACATTGAGGAGATACGGAAAACGGTTGTCTACTCCGCCAATGGCAAGAATATCCTATTACAGGATGTTGCAAAGATAGAGTATGATTATTCTGAAGAGGTTCACATTACCCGCCTCAATGGTTACCGCTCCGTTTTTGTAACAGCAGCTCAAAAAACGGGTGAAAATATTTCCATGACACAAAAGAAGTATTTGCCCGTGATCGAAAGATTTAAGTCGACACTCCCTCCCAATATTAGCATGGTTCACCATTTCGATCAGGCTAACAATGTGAACAAACGCCTCGGTTCACTCGGAAAAGATTTTCTGTTCGCTATTTTATTAATCTCCATTACCCTTCTTCCCCTGGGGCAACGGGCTGCACTTATCGTTATGATTTCCATTCCTCTTTCGCTGGCCATGGGAATTATCATGCTTGACCTACTTGGATATACGCTTAACCAATTGAGTATTGTTGGACTTGTTGTGGCGCTTGGTTTGTTGGTGGATGACAGTATTGTAGTGGTGGAAAACATCGAGCGTTGGATACGTGACGGGCATTCGCGTTTAGAGGCAACGATCAGGGCAACCAAGCAGATCGGGCTAGCCGTTGTGGGTTGTACGGTTACACTTGTTATCGCATTTATGCCTCTTGCATTTCTACCAGAAGCGCATGGTGACTTCATCCGCAGTCTTCCAATGAGTGTGATTTTGTGTGTGGTAGCATCCATGCTTGTATCGTTAACTATTATCCCATTTCTGAGTAGCCGATTGTTGAAAGATCATGCCGGGCATCCGGATGGAAATATCTTTATGAGAGTTCTCAAAAAATTAATCCATGGAAGCTATGCCAAATTGCTCGACAAAGCGTTGGCGAGGCCTATCCTCTCAATTGTAATTGCCGCATCACTATTCGTGGGCTCGCTTTTGCTTTTCCCAGTCATCGGTTTCAGTCTCTTTCCTGCATCGGAAAAACCTCAGTTTCTTATTGAAGTTACTACACCCCTTCAATCCAATCTTACATACACCAACAAAGTCACGGCTCAGGTTGAAGCTGAATTGAAGAAAGAGAAAGAGATAAAATACTTTGCTACCAACGTAGGGAAAGGAAACCCACGCATCTATTATAATATTCTCCCTGAAAACGAACGTACAGATTTTGCTCAGATATTTGTGCAACTGGATGAGCATACCTCCCCTAAACGAAAACTTATGTTGATCGAAGAACTACGCAAGAAGTTCTCGTCAAGTGTTGAAGCTGAAATCAAAGTGAAAAACTTTGAACAAGGCGCACCAATAGCTGCTCCTGTTGAGGTGCGTATTTTTGGGGAAAATCTTGACACGCTTCGGATGATCGCGGCTAAGGTTGAAAACTTATTAGAAACAACTCCAGGTGCCATTTATATTGAAAATCCTGTTGCTCATCTGAAATCAGATATCAAAATCGATATTAATAGAGACAAGTCGCACATGCTTGGAATACCCACCGTGGCAATTGATAATACGATTCGTCTTGCTGTGGCAGGGATTGATGCAGGTAAGTTCTCAGATCAAAACAGAGATGAGTTCAAAATCATCATGACAAAATCCAGACAAGAGCACCCCACGCTAGAGGTGTTGGACAATCTGTTTGTGAATACCAAACAGGGCACCGCGGTACCTCTTCGCCAAGTTGCCAATCTTCATATGGAGTCTTCACCCATTAAAATCAATCACTATAATAAATTGCGCACTGTTTCTGTAAACGCATATGTGAAAAAGGGATTTCTCAATGACAACGTTACGAAAGACGTTATGGCTAAGATGGATGAAATAAAACTTCCGGCTGGTTACAGTTATGTGATGGGTGGAGAAATAGAAAGTCGTCACGAAGGGTTTGGTGGCTTTGGGAGTGTGGTCATCGTAACCTTGTTCTTGTTCATTGCTGTTCTCATTCTGGAGTTTAAAAATTTTAAAAGCACATTGATTGTCCTGTCCGTAATTCCGCTGGGTATTGTTGGTGCAGTGGTCGCACTTTTGGTAACCGGTAATTCACTTTCGTTTGTAGCGATGATTGGTTTGATTGCTCTGGCTGGAATTGAAGTAAAGAATACCATTCTTCTTGTGGATTTCACGAATCAACTTCGTTCGGAAGGAAAATTACTTGATGAAGCCATTCGTGAAGCTGGGGAGGTCAGGTTTCTTCCGATAATCCTGACTACACTAACTGCCATCGGTGGTTTAATGCCCATTGCCTTATCAACCAATCCGTTGATATCACCACTGGCGATTGTCATCATCGGAGGCTTAATAAGTTCAACTTTGTTGTCCCGAATTGTGACCCCGGTAGTCTACAAATTAATACCGCCTAGGATTTCGTAGTCCAAATTGAATACGAAACCCACTTTAATTGTGGCCTGAGAGTATTTCTCTGGCCACTTCTTTTAGGCGGCCCCGACTGCTTGCCCTACCAGCTTTTGACTCCGCAGGTTGTCCTTTTATGACGTCTTGTTGACCTAGGGCAATAGCGTAAGGAACCACACCTTTGTTTCATAGAAGGGAAATAAAAGTTAAAACAAATAAAAGTATGAAAAAGCAAAAAGTACTCTCTCTTACCCTGGGCATCCTTGTTGGTGCAGCCGTGCTATTCCTGATGGCATCATGCAGCGAAGAAAAATTTAATCCGGAGCTTATAAGAAAATTCTCCATTCAAGCCGTTTCTAATGGAGCAACTTACACGATTCAAGTTGCATTGCCCGAAAATTACAATTCATCGGTTGAAAAGTTCTCAACAGTCTATGTTCTTGATGGAAAGCAAGATTTTGATTTAGTAGCGAATACTTGCAAGAGACTTTCGGACCATTATTCGGTACCCAATGTAGTAGTAGTAAGTATTGGCTACGGAAGAGATCGAAGCATTGACTATACACCAACAGAAACCGGCTCAAAAACCGGAGGTGCGCCACAATTCTTGGCATTTATTGAAAATGAGCTGATTCCAAAAATCGAGGAAGACTTTAATACCGAAACAACAAGAGAAAGTAGAGTAATTCTTGGCCATTCATATGGTGGTTTATTCGGGGCCTATGCGTTTGCTGTTAACAATAACCTATTCGGTAACTACATCATGTTAAGTCCTTCACTTTGGTTCGACAATGAAGTTTCGATGCTACTGGAAAAACAAAGCAGAGTCAATAATAAGGATACTCGCCAGTTGGTATTCATGGGTATAGGTGAAGCAGAGAACAGCGGCAGAATGCAAGCTCCCTTTGAAGCGTTTTACCAGATTCTTCGGGACAACTATACTGACATGATCTTATCAAAGAACCGCGAAGATGACCTGGACCACATGGGTTCAAAAGACCCAAACATTGTAAAGGGCCTTAATTATTATTTCCAAAACAGATAATTCTTCAACCTTAAAACCAACATTGATATGAAACTACTTACATGCTTATCCATTGCACTGGTATTGTTTGCTGCCACCAATGCATTTGCACAAAAGAAAGCACCGACAGCTGTTGTTCGCGAATTAACCGTTGAGCCTGGTGTGGGAGTCCATACAAATTTTGGAACCGATCTTCTAGTTACAAACCTGGTTCAATGGAATCCCACTAAGCGTTTCAGCCTTGCCGCGCATACCTCTTTTAATTTTAACAATATTTTGCAGCGCGACTTTAACTATGTAAAAACGAATTACAACTATTCGATCAATCAAAAGTTTGGAGCAGGTACTACTTTCTATTCGAGAAAAAGTTCGCACACACTTCTATTGATGGTTGGTTTCAAGTATACGGCCTTTAAGGAAACTCTGAATAACCCCGATTTCGATAAAGTAAGTGTGTCCATCAGCGGAGTTGATCCCGACTATGGAATGATGTACAGTTATAAGAGAGGATTGAAAAAATGTTTTTTCACCTACCGCATGTACATACCGTTATATCCGTGGCCTGTGAAAGGATCCAACATGAACTATATAGATGGTAACCGGAATAATATCGCGCTGGAGTTGGGAGTGGGGATAAAAGTTAAATAACCTAAGCATAATTAAAACTTTTCTTTATGGCACTATTCACATTTTGGCGTGGGGATGATTATACAGCTCCGAAAGAGATGAGCAACCTTTCAATACAAAAGGAATTTGATATATCTACGTTGTCGTCATTGATGAACCTGGAAGAACAAAAAATTCAGAAGAGGTTTGAAGATGGAAATGAGGCTTGGGTTGTGCGATTTGACGGCAAGCCTGTTTCCTTCGGATGGGTAGGTCGGGAAAGAGCGGTTATTGGAGAGTTGTCAAAAGTGATTCATGTTCCAAAAGGAAATGCATATCTGTGGAATTTCAGAACACTGGAGGCTTTTCGTGGTAAAGGTTATTACGTTCAATTGCTGCGCACAATTTTAAAAGCTGAAGAAAAAATCAGTGAGCGTTTATGGATTATTTCAGCTCCTGAAAATCGAAGCTCTTACAATGGAATAGTCAAGACGGGATTCCAACCTGTTGGTGATATCATGTTCGATTATAAAAATGAAGTGGTGCTACTCGCAAGTTCCGTGAATGAAAGAACTCAGGCCGGTGCAGACTTTATTCAAATCCCAATCACAACCACTATGGTACGTCCATGTTGGAGATGCGTCAGTAAAGCCATGAACAAAGAAGCTTCGTGCGATTGTTATGAAAATAATTTACCATGCCGTTGCGGTAATCAAAACCCAGTGACGCCTACAAGGACAAACATCTTATGATTTCATCTTAACGCACATCCATATACCCTGGAGAAAAACTCCTTCCAGTTATTGTTAAAAATAAATTCTTAAATGAATCATGAAAAAAATTGCCTTTATTATTCCACCCACGGTTGAGTTATTAGACTTAGCAGGCCCAGTTCAGGTATTTACCGAGGCTAAGTTTTATGGCTTTGAAATTGAAATTGAATTTTATGTTTTCCAGGATAATCCCATCTGTACATCAGGACTGGGTTTTGGAAAAATCCCAAACTTCTCGGAAGCCAAGTTAAACGAAGGTGATTTTGTCTTTGTACCGGGAATGGATCAAAACTTTATCAGAAGCTCAGCATTCCGAAAAGAAAAACAATTCTTTGACTGGTTAAAAAAATGCGCAGATAGAAAGGTAAATGTCTGCTCTGTTTGCAATGGAGCATTTGCTTTGGGTGAGGCAGGTTTATTAAATGATCTGGAATGCACTACGCATTGGAGAAGGGTAGATGAATTACAATTACAATTTCCCCAAACAAAAGTATTGTCGGATGTCTTGTATGTCAAGAACAGTTGTGTCTGTACAAGTGGTGGAATCACTGCTGGCATTGATTTAGCACTATCAATTCTTGAGGATTTAGCAGGTGCACCTTTTGCGCAAAAAGTGGCGAGAGGGCTTGTTGTTTATTATCGGAGAAATGGTAATCATAAACAGGAAACCATTTATCTCGACTTTAGGAACCACTTGAACATTAAAATTCATGAAGTACAGAATTATCTTGTCCATAACATTTCCGGGGAAACTTCTATTTCGAATCTGGCCTTAATTGCCGACATGAGTCCGAGAAACCTAACACGCTTATTTAAGCAGACGACTGGAATTACTGTTAATCAATATTTAACTCAGTTACGTTTAGAGACAGCTAAAACTCTTCTCAAAAATCCTGAAAACAGTCTGGCTTACATTGCTTCTAAATGTGGTTTTAAAACGGCCAGGCAGCTTCAGAGAATTTTGAAATAGTAGATGAACCAATTCTACTTTTACGCCTTGAAACAATTTGATAAATTTAAAAAATGAAAATGAAAGCAGCAGTTTATACTCAATATGGTTTTCCAGAGGTTCTCCAACTTAAGGAAGTTGCAAAGCCTGCACCAAAAGAGAACGAAATTCTTTTACGAATTAAAGCTACAGCGGTTAATTCGGGTGATTTACGATTGCGAAAAGCTGATCCATTCGCAGTCAGGTTATTTTTTGGCCTACTAAAGCCTAAGATTAACATACTTGGAAGTGTTTTTTCAGGCGAAGTTGAAAGTGTAGGCAAACAGGTCAAGCATTTCAACGTTGGCGACCAGGTTTTTGGCCATACCGATATGAGTTTTGGCGCTTATGCAGAATATATTTGTCTCACGGAAAATGGGTCATTGTCATTGAAACCTGCTAACATTTCGCACAATGAAGCAGCGGCCATTCCTTTTGGAGGCGTTACAGCACTGCATTTTATCAAGAAGGTAAAGATAGAAGCAAATCAAAAAGTTCTTATAGTTGGTGCGTCAGGAGCGGTTGGAAGTGCTGCCGTTCAATTGGCAAAGTCCTATGGAGCAATTGTAACTGGAGTATGCAGCACATCGAATATTGATTTAGTGAAATCTATCGGTGCCGATAAAGTGATTGATTATACAAAGGAGGATTTTACACAAAACGGTGAAATATATGATTTGATTTTCGATGCGGTGAAAACAATATCTGTTCCCCGCTCTTTAAAGTCACTCACTAAAAATGGGATAATGATTTTAAGTGCCGCAGGAATGCCGGAAATGCTTCAAGGATTATGGATTTCTATGACGAGTAGCAAAAAGGTAATGACTGGTGTAATTAGTCATAAAGCAGCAGACATTATTTTTCTAAAGGAGCTTATTGAGGCGGGTAAATTTAAACCAGTAATTGATAGAACTTACCCATTGGAGCAAATTGCTGAAGCGCATGCTTATGCTGAAAAGGGGCGCAAAAAGGGAAACATCAGTATTAACATTTAATATTTAAAACATGACTGGCTTTATTTTTGGTTTTGGTGTCACGGCAGCAATAATCGCTTTCGCTGAGATATTTAAGAAAATTGACCTGAAGTTCTTCGCTTCACTGAACCTAGCAGTAATACCGTTTATTTATATAGGATTTTCAATCGATGTGTATACCCTTATGCTTACAATCCCCGGAGCATTATTCTTCTTAATGTTTGCGTATTGGGGTTATAAAAAGAACTACATGCTTATAGTTATAGGACTTGCACTCCATGGGCTTTGGGATGTTGCCTTTCCCTATGTAAGTACAGCGGCACCACACGACTATGATATCTTTTGTATAACAATAGATGTTTTGCTTGCCTTATATTTCTACTTGAGACTGAAACCAATAAAGGAAAAATCTTAAAACTTTAGATTTAAGAAATAGCAATCATCCTTGGTGGGTTATCGGAAATACGACCCTCTAACATAGACCTAGGGAGACAGATTTTCTACTGGGTGTCTTCCTTACATGAAGCTACGTTTAGAAATTATCGGTAACTTGTTGTTATTAATAAGGAAACAGGTATGCTAAAAGTAGCCTTTATTGTTCCACCGAATGTTGAACTACTGGATCTTGCAGGACCTGCCCAGGCTTTTACAGAGGCCAAATCGCATGGACTTGATGCAGCGATTGAATTTTACAGTTTTCATGATGAAAATGCATCAACAGCAGGCGTTGCTTTTGGCGAGATCAAAAATTATAAAGAAGCAGATTTGAAGGCGGGTGACTTTTTATTTGTGCCTGGTACCGACCATGACTATTTGCGAAGCGATCAGTTTCTAGCAGAGGAAAGCTTTTTTAAATGGATAGCTCAATGCGCTGACAGCAAGGTTAATACTTGCTCGATTTGTACGGGCGCCTTTTTTTTAGGCGAAGCAGGATTACTTGATAACAGGGAATGTACCACGCATTGGAGACGAACAGACGAACTGAAGTCCCGGTTCCCAAAAGCAAAGGTGCTTGCTGATATACTATATGTAAAGAGCGATAATATTTACACCAGCGCGGGCATCAGTGCAGGTATCGACCTTGCGCTAGCAATTTTGGAAGCTCTGAAAGGCCCTCATTTCGTTCATAAGGTGGCGCGAGGGTTGGTTGTATATCACAGGCGCGATCAATCACATACACAAAAAAGCATTTATCTGGATTTTAGAAATCACATTAATCCAAAAATACATGAAGTGCAGGATTTTCTTATCAATAACCTTGCAGAGGAAAACTCTATTGAAACTTTGGCAGAGATGATAGCCATGAGCCCACGAAATCTGAGTCGGGTTTTTAAGGAATCTACAGGACTGACTATTGTTGAATATCTTACTGAGCTTCGCAGGGAGATGGCAAAAACGCTACTCAATAATCCTGATTATACTATCGATTATATTGCATCGCAATGTGGCTTTAAATCTGCAAGGCAATTACAAAGAATTTTAAAATAATTCACAACGAATTTCGATTTACAAAACACTTTCTTGAGTGATCTTTTGCGGCAAGGAAGGAGGAACTCCTTATAACCTGCGGGGGAATGTGCGGTGGGAATCTACTCCTCATTAATTTGTACTTTAAGTTTAGAAAACTCTCCTGGTATCAGCATTGGACTGTATCCTTTAAGCGATGGACTGGAGAGTTTTTTTTATGGGGCCAAAGGGGTCAAGGGTATCCATGAGCATTTTTTTGCGAAAAGAGACATATTTCGGTACTTATCGAAAACTTTTGCTCTTCTATAAAAACTATAATCCGGCAGCAAATGTCATTTAGTGCCGGAAATTGGAAATGCTTTATCAGGTTATAACCTGATATTCTAACTAATTTTATCAGGCTATAGCCTGATAAGACCACCTTGAAATTAAGACAACACTTATGAATAGACATCATTTACAACAAGCTATCCATGACTGCAACAATGGAGTTGTTCCCTTTAACATGGGATTATCCCGGGCGTTTCTCTATGGAAATAAATGGTATCCTCTGAGAGGTGTCGTTAACTATGCACAACAATTAGCCGGTGAGGAAGAGCTAACTACAGATCGCGCACTGGTTGCCTACGTTTACTTAGGCTATTATGCCAGAATCTCAGATGTAAATTTTGAGAATAATTTTCCCGTTATCTTGAATTCAAATGAAAAGATGGCTGAAGCTCATTCCATCAGTGAAATGCTCGAAATGCTAGTTCGTCCATGAACTTCATCATGCCTACTTAGCTTGATTCAATTCATTTAGTATGATGGCTTCCAAATTTCCATCATCAGTTTTTTCATCATCTCCTGGCGGGAACTAATCGTTTCAATATCCCAATGCTCGTAACTCTTTAAATTTCCTTGAGCAAATTGATTAAATGACGTGTTCTGGCCGATTGAAATTCCAGACAAGGTTTTCGACAAATAGATATTTGAATTTTGATAAGCTGCTTTCTTACCTACGAACCATTCATTGTTTGAAACATCGTTGAAAAAATTTATGCTCTGATTTATAGGAGCTTCCAACAAAGTCAAGTTCCCAAATTTGTAGACAGCATTTTCGTAATCATACTTCTGTGGAAATTTATCGGTTGGGATATTTTCTCCTGTTTGAGGTAGAATATGTTCAAGTTGCTGATCCTGATAAAATGCGTAATCTGCACGCGGGAGATTTGATTTTTCACGGATATAATCTTCAACCTTCCCCAATACATATTTTACTCTGTACTGAGGGTTTAGGTCGTGTTGACTTCTAGTTGAAAAGCTAGAAATGAATTGTTCCTGGCGTTGTAGGATTTCAGGTGCAATGCTTTGTTTAATGAACTCCTTTAATTCAGTACTTGATTTCAGACTCCTCAGTTCAGTGGCCCAAGAGGCAAATAATGTTTCGTAAGATTTGGTAAGGATTCTATTTACTGAGTAATAAAAAGCCAGCGACTCTAAGTTCTTAGACAATAACACGACATCATCTTTGGAAAAACTATTATTGAGAGCCAATAACGGAATAAGATGTTGTCTTGAGTTCTTCTTTAACAAATATCCAATACCTGTGATTCCCGGGTATTCACTATCTTCTTCCCAACTATTAGTAGCTTTAATGTACCTGCTATAAACAGTTGCACCTTTCTTTAATTCCTTTGCAAAGGAAAGAGGATCGCTTTGATAGCCAATTCGACTTTTCCCTTCTTTTGAAATTATCCAGTTGTATAGCTGATCTTCCCTTAATACACCATCATGGTAACGAGCTGTAATGAAATATCTTAAAAAACGAAGTGGATTATCACCCTCCCCACTTTGATCCAATTGATTAGACATGTCTTTCCAAATGATCTTTATGGCAGTGAAGTCCTCTTCGGATGCGTGGCTAAAGAGTAGATTCTTTACCAAATCCATAGCGTTTAATCCCGCACCCCGTTGGTTAATGGTTTCAAAGATTTTTAACGCACTGCTTAAATCATCTGGCTTTATTACGACCAATTCTACATTTATGAGGAAGTATTTAATGAAATTTAGAAGGGTGGCTTTATCAGTCATCTCAATCTCTTTCAAGAATTGCTTTACAGCGCTAAGCGCATCCTTCATTTTCTTTATGGATGGAGTGACTTGTTCTGTAAACTCCTTCTTTTCAATTAAGGTAGTTAGATACGTTTTACTCTCGGGGTATTGAAGTATGAGACGCGGTGTTTTTTTGTCTAAGGCAATGTTGTATACATAAAGCCAGTCATTAATTATTTTAATCAATTGGTCTTTTGTTTCAATATCGGCATCTGTCAAGTTTTCAAGCGTTTCGCGTATGGCGCAAAGAGAAATGACAATCGTGGTTAACCGTTGCTGGCCGTCTACGACATCAAAAGATGAATCTGTTCTTTTAACGATGATGCTGGAGCCAATGAAGTACTTCGACTGATCCTTAAATGATTTGGCAGGATCAAACTCATTGTAAATGTCATTTAGAAATTGCTGCACATGACCATCAGCCAGCCATACATATTCACGTTGATAATCCGGCACAATGAAAAAATAATCCTTTAAATCACTAATTGATTTGACTTCTGCTTTTATATCCATTGTATTGAATAGTTTTAATTGTGATTATTTACGGCCAAACTAAAAGTGTACTTAAATCTTGCCAAGCACTATTCTGGTCCTTATATTGAAAGGCATTAATCCAGTTCGCTTCTTTTGGAATTCCTGCCATTCCTGCAAGGCCAATTACATGAGTATGAATTTGATTGTAGGAATCAGAGAGGGATGAATATTTTTGGCTGTGTGGGTAAATGGTTCCAGGTGTTCCGGATGTTTCAATATAATTCCTTATTGACTTGACAGGCGGATTAGATAATAGAACACTAGTTCGAGTCGAGTCCCGATATTTATAAAGTTGATCCTCCAATTTAACTTCATAATAACCCATTTCCGTCAGTGATTTTGTGAATCTAATCCTTAAAAAGCCATGCTGCGTTAGGCTACATTTAAAGACATTTTGATCTAAGTCTTTCAAATAGTTCTCCACTTGAGGTAGTAAACCTACAACAACGTCTAACTCTTGTTTAAAAATGGGTGTGCTTGGATTGTAATGTGAAAGTGGATTAAGTAATCTTTTTGAATGGCCCTTTAACTGAACAAGTAGTGAGTCGCTTTGATTGATCTTTTGTAGAAATTCTTTTGCACCTCGCATTAATTCATTTAGCATAATGAACTCCGGATACTCGCCAATATTTTCATCCTTTTGTTTATACTCGACATCTGGAATATATTTTTTGAATATTTGCTCCGCATACTTTCTTAAATAGTTAGCCGCTGCTGGATAATCTGGTTTGTAGACCGTGTTTAAATGGTAGAGAGCTCTGCCGAGTAGGTCTCCAGCCTCAACGCTAATCGCTTTATCAAACACTGGTCGTCCAGAAATATGTTCTGCCTTATGAACAAAAAGCTCCCTTTGAACCCACCCATTTGTCATGTGCTTGTCGAACCAATCTTTAGCAACTTCATACCAATGCCTATCATAAGTTGACATGAATATCTGATAATCTGTAAATTCGACTTTTAAGAGCTCAAGCAATGGTATCCTGTTCGAGGTATCTAATCCAACAAAAACATCATCCAAGAAAAGAATTTTATAGTCTGCACCTCCTGGTGGATGAGATTTGATTGATGCGAGATAAAAACAAATGGCAATGGCCGAAAGGCGAGCCTCATTAAGGAAGTAATTATAATTAGAAACAACCTCTCCAGCATACCTCACCTGAATTTCAAATTGCTTACGCAGTCGCTTTGGATTTCTAGGATCGATATCGAACCGAAAAAAATTAAATTGAACTTCCAAATTGCTATCAAAGTGGGCAATTATTAATCTATTCGCTTCAGTCAATACATCATTCAATATGGTAGATAATGCCCCTTGAATGGTAGGAACATTTGTACTCGCTGTAACATAATGTGAACTTCCAAGTTTTCTATTAAGACCTAATTCTATTTTATCAATTTCAGATTTAACTGTTTGCCTGGTCGCGGGTATAATAAATTCACCAAGCAAGCCCTCAATCATAGACTCAAAAAGATCAGGCACTTTGGTAGCTTCAGGGTTTGAGAAGTGAACACTTAGTAAATGTTTGTAATCAAGAAATGAATTAAGATTCCTGGTGGCTTTAATAAAATTTGCGGTGTTTGTAGAGGCTCCACCCAAGGTGTAGGTGAATGTACTAGTTTGTGGTGTTGCGGTTGCATCGGTAAATTCAATCTTCACCGATCCTGCCGTATTTCCGGCCAGCACAGAAAATCTATTAAGCTCAAAAGGAGGTTGACCGTTTTGCGATGAACGAAAGAAATTTTGAACGCCCTTAAATAAAGAGCTCTTGCCGCTCCCATTCTCCCCATAGATCAGTAGATTCTCTCCATGAGGAAGAATAATGGGTTCATAAGCACCAAACCAAGATCTATAATTATCAATGGTAATGGCTGTTATTTTTTTTGGCATATTTTGGCTTTGGTTTCATAATTATTTCTTCTTCCCCTCTGCCATTGCCACCTCTGTAACACTATCAAGCTTATATAACACCGTTCTTACCGGGTGATGTTTTTCATAGACATCCTCGAAAAGGCCTCTCAGATATTCAATTTTACTTGGTACACTTTTAAATTGATTTATAGATTTTAGTGATGGGATAGCATCACTGATCTCACATCCTGCCTTCTTTATTTGATCGGGTAAGTACAACTCATACACTATCGCGTTTATTATCTGTTCAAAATAAGAAGCTATGTTTTGTAACTCTCCATCCGTTTCCTTTTTTCTACAAAACATGACGTAATCGACAAGGTTCTCTACTAAACTCATAGTATTTTTATCTGCCACTTTTATTGGGATGTTTTCAATGAATCGTTTGGCGTAAGAAAAATAGTTGTTTTGAAATTTGCTGCTGTGATTTTGTAAATAGTAATCAAGCAACTTGCTGTTCAATAACCCTAATAAATACTTGAAACTAATTTTTGAATTCTCCTTAAGTGTAATTCCGTATCCTCCAGCGTTCCCGCCTCCGACAAAATAATACCCGTCATTTTCATCCAGTACCATTGAGGATTGTTTAGCGAGAACTTGGGTCATAATCTTGACTTGATCGAACTGATCAAGATTTTGATTTCTCCCAAATGCATACCACTGATCGTGATCCATCTTTCCACCTTCTCTTCCCTTCAGTTTTTCTTCACATCTGTTAAGGTACTTCCATGTAAGTGCATACTTAGTTTTGAACTGTGAAGGAGAAATTAAGACCATCCCACTCTGAGCCCTTTGGTATGGGAAAATAAGCTTGAGATTTTGATAGTCTACTTTATATCTCCTAATCTCTGCACCCTTTAGCAAAGGCTTAAGTAATTCCTTTTCCAGTTTCACGAAATCGTTTAGATGCTTGGAAAAATATCCATCGCCACGTTCTTCCAATATGTAGACGGGATCAGCGCCCGTTACTAAACCTTGAAATATTTTGGTAGTTAAATCACGTAAGAGTAATACATCAGACTCAATAGCTCCGAAGAAATCTACTTCACTTGAAGATCCGAAATTCCAGCTGGTCTCAGAAATGAAATCTGCGGTAAAGGTTTCTGAAATAATGTCGCTTGTAAGTGTGCGCGTTAAGAAGTAATTAACGAAAGTTTCGGTAATATCATCGCCCTTAAAACTCAAAAATCTAAAGTCTGTATTAAGAGCCTTCCGGCAATGTAAAATACAAGTGTACGTTGTCACTGATGAGAACATCTGGGCGGCCCCAAAGTCTACAATACTGTAAAGCCACTTGTTTTTAGCTATAAGGTCTCGTACGCCAATACCATAATCAGAATTCAAAAACTTATGTGATTGGATATAGATAAGGTTTCCACCTGGTTTCAGTTGATTAATTCCACACTCATCAAATAACACATAGAGGTCATAGTTTTTTGTAGCACTATCATACTTATCCGAGAAATACTTTTTCAGCGACTTATCAAGGCTTTGAATTCGTATGTAGGGTGGATTGCCTAAGACAATATCAAAGCCTTCATCCAGACCAAACATGTGCTCTTTATCAAAAAAGTCAGCACTTATGTTTGGATTGTAGGGATTCCATTGTGATACTTGTTCAGCTGTTGAGTTGGGAAAGCCGAGCAGTTTCATTTTCTCAGAAATCTTGCCCCTCAATTCCAGGTCTTTCTCTCTCCATTTAATTTTTGTCTTAGGCGTTCTTGCATTAAAGTGCTTATGCCTAATATCATCCAGTTGCTTTTCGAGACTCTTTACCTGATCATATCCAATTGGTAGTTGAGATGGTTTTTCAAGGCTCACTAACGCGTTGGCAGCTACAAATTTTGTTTCAAGATTTGGCAATGGCCTTACACCAAGATTTTTCTTTGCGGCCGTTACCTGCTGATCGCAAATAAGGGATATGAAGAAACGCAGTTTTGAGATTTGCACTGCTATTGGTTGAATATCTACACCATAAATACAATTTTCAATTAAGTACAGCTTCCGGCCATAGTCATCACTATTCTCTTCAAAAGCCTCACTTATGTCAAGTAACCTTTGTTCACGATCGCTTCTCTCCCCAAGCCTGAAAGCTTCTTCTGTTTCTTTCAATGCTTTCTCTCTTTGCAAGCTTCTCCACACTTCATTGTTTTCATCTAATTTGGTTAATAGGAAAACCATTTTATGAAGGGCACCCATTGGGAATGCACCGGAGCCGCAAGCCGGGTCAAGTAGTTTGATATCATCTATTGCCTTAATAAGGGCATTGGCTTCATTCTTTTTAAATAAATGTTTCTCTGTTGTGTAAGAAAAAAGTTGACTTAACTTTTTATCAGTTTCTAAAGAATCTTGTTTGTTTCCAAACTCCTTTTCAAATCGATGTTTAAGGTAACTTTTGAGACTCTCGTCAACCATATAATCGACAATCTCACGAGGGGTGTAGAAGGAACCTGTCATTTTACGAGCCGTGCTTTCTGTTTCCGGAACATAGCTAGCGAGTAAGTTTTCAAACACCTGCCCTAAAAGCTCAGGATCTAAAGCAACCTCTATCTCAAACGGAGTATTCTCTTCTATTGTAAAGTTGTAGCCCTGGAGAATATCAATAAGCCCCCGAACTTTTTGGGTTCGCTTTTTTGTGTCTCCATAATCATCGCTTAGGTCAACTACCTTGGTGGCAAAGAAAAGTGAATCTGGAATTTTAAGCCTGGTTTCATTGTCAAGTCGGTCGCTAAAGCAGTCAATACGAATCTCATCTTTCTCTCCAGCGTTTTTGTCAAGATTTTCAAACAAACCACCATTTAGAAAAGGAATATTATTCGTTAGACTAAGAAAGAGATCAGCATTTTTGAAGAAACGAGAGTATCTATAAAATCCTTGTATCCCATACTGCCGATTTATAAATTTTCTATTCTGATCTCCCATTTCAGTATTAAGGGTGGCAAAGAATAGGTTCTGAAGAATAGCTTTATAGAAAGTACTACCGGTTTTGTCCTTGTAGTTAATGATCTTGTCTATTTCCTCTTTAATAAATATTTCCTCGGGAACTAGTCCTTTTTGTTTTAAGAACCAAACGAAAATCAAACGTGTAATCAAGCGGATTACATTGGTGGCATTCCTTATCTTTTCATTCTTTTCTTCATCGTCTGGGAACTCTACCTCTTTCAATGCCCGGAAATACCAATCGCTTAACTCACGATAAAAGTCTTTTGTTAAGGTATCAACTGAGAAGGCCTTTTCAATTTCTTCCAGCTTAACCCCGCCACCGAAAAGATTAAAATGTATGTGGATCTTTTCAAATCGTTCAGCCGCTGTCCTGCATTTTTGTCCATCTCCAAAAACATAGGTATACCTTTTGGGGTCGGTAGTCTTCTTCTCTCGCTTTCTTGTTTCCTTATTGAGAACTCTGATCTCACTGATGTAACTGAACCTCCATTTTTTGGATTGATTAAAAACTACCAGTGCTGCGTCTACATCATTACTGTAAATTGGTTTTAGAAGATTTCGGAGACCAACCTTATTCCTATCAAGTTTTACTTTGTCATTGATTTGAACTTCATAGACACCTACCATTCTTCCTTCGATGGTTTCAAAGTTTCCTAATTCAAATGCTTTTGCCTCCCAGTCCTTCCTGTCAGTAGTATCGATTGGCTGCGGTTTGACCAGTATATTTTTTATACCAAAAATTTCACGCAGAACAGTTAACCATTCCTTTTGGTTGTAGGCACTTTCAAAAACACTTTTGAGTTTTTCTGCTGTCATATCTTATGCAAAGGTCTCGGAAATTATAATATCAGGTTTATCCGTTATATCCAATGGTAACGAAGAGGGAAGATTCTCAGGAGCCTCTTCATCCGAGTGGCTGTATTTGGCCGCTAATTGCGAAATGATGTTTTCAGCCTGGTGAGGTTTAACTTCATTTTTATCATACCTAAGTTGAAGTTTGCGCAACTCAGCCGAGAGGCTTGTTATTGTACCCTTTTCTAATAGTTCAATGAGCTTGCTGCAAGCACCCCTAAACTTATCGTCTGCACTATCCATCCGTAAATCACGAATAAACTTCATAGCACGATTGGTATTTGCATCTTTATGCTCGCCAGAAATTGACTCTGAACTATTACTTAAGAGTTCTTCTTCAAATTTGAATACAGCTTGCTGTATTTGTTTATGGTGATAATCCGGTAATGCTATGGAGAGCTCGTTCTTGCTCGCTTCAAAAAGTTCCGCTGCCTCTACAAAATTTAAAGGTTCTGTTTTGCCATCGTCCTTAATTTTATAGAACTCCATTTTATAAGAGGACTTTAGAAAGACCAGCGAGCTTCCTTCAACCTTATCCTTCTTCGCTACCTTGGGATCTCTCGCGGTTCTTGCTTTTAAGGGTAAAGATTTAATACGTTTAAACTCTTTTTCATTCGAGTCCTTAAACTTCCTTATGAACTCTAAGTACTTGAGTCGCTTATCCTCATCTTCCGGCAATCCCTTTATATGAAGCTTAACTTGTTCTAAAACTTCTTGTGTAGTATAAATCCTTGCATCCTCGCCATAAGCGGTATGGAATCCCTGAAGCTTGATATATGCATTGTTATAGAGATTTATTAAATCATCGCTATGTTGGGATGGATAAAAAGCATAGTTATAAATTGTATTAGCGGTACTACCTATTCGATTAATTCGGCCAATGCGTTGCATGAGCTTAGTCGCATTCCATGGGGTATCGTAGTTAACAATAATATTGGCTCGGTGTAGATTAATGCCTTCTGCCAATACCTCTGTACTGACAATAAAATTAAACTCATGACCCCATTCACCTGAATAGTTTGCATCAAAGTTTTGTTGAATTGTATCGTGTAGCGATTTTCTGTTTTCTGAAGAGACATTTAGGATTCCCTCAAACTTCTCTTCCTTCATTTGATCGGCCAAATAGTTTGCTGTCTCTTTTGACTCGGTAAAGATTACTAACTTTTTCGAAGGGTTAAGGTCATTCCGAAGCAGTTCTGTTTTCAATAGATGAAGAAATACATCCCACTTTGGATCTTCTTTCACTTTCGCCCACTCATCAGATAATTCTTTTAACGATTCTAAGTCCTGCTTAAGATTATCTAAAAAGTCTTTTGAAAAATCGGCAGGTGTAAAAATTTGATTCTTGGGGTTTTCAATTGACAGTTCGAGAATATATTCTTCGATCTCTTCGTCTGTCCATTCCTTATTAATCAGTTCATTAATCTTGGCATCTGGAGCCACATAAATTTTCCCCTTGCTAAACATTTCAATCATTCGCTCAGTTGAAATCTTGAAATTGGTGAGGGAAGAACGAAACGCAGTAAATGAGCTTTCCAATCTCTTCACCAGTTGAGTCATCATTATTTGAGCTAAGGTTTTTGAAGCTCGCTCAGCATTTGTGTAGTATCTCTCTTGAATTTCAGGCAACAGATTGGCAATAGCCTGGTAGCGGTAGTACCCAATCTTATTTGAATCAACCAGATAGCTTATCGTTTTAAAAAATAAAGCTTCCAGATTCTTATTCATTTTATACTCTACTGCCTTAGGATCATCTGCCGTTGGAAAGTTTATTCCTTGTTCTTTCAGATCGCGAAGGTAATCGGCATAGCCCTCAACATCCTTTCTTGTTCTTCGTACTGTAATCTCTTGAAGTACTTTATCTCTTATACTGGAGTAGATTAACCTTAATTTTTTTACGTCTGGCCGCCCTGATACCTTGGCAGCTTGTAGCACCTCTTTATACTGTCGAATTAAAGGAGCAAAGAAAGACTGGAGATTTGTAATTGATAATTTTGACTTACGAGCATCTGTGAAAAGTTGAAGCTGGTAGTAAATATCTTCCGGTCTGTTATTAAGTGGGGTTGCAGAAATGAGTATTACTTTCTTCTGACTACCATAAACATTTCCCTCTACAGCGCGTGGTGTTTTGCAGATCAGTTGAAGATTGTCAAACATTTGAGACTTGTGATTCCTGAACTTGTGCGCCTCATCCACCAATACTAAATCATAATCTTCTTTTGGCCAGTAGTCTTCGTTAGTTCCATCAATAATCTTGTGCAAACTTCCATTGCTGATAAAGCGAGTATGCTTATCCAAACCAAATTGTCTGAACGTACTTTTCCAGTTTCTTTCCAAGTGTGGCGGATAAACCACCAAGATTTTAGTATTCAGCGTTCCATTGGTAATCAGGAAACGTTTGGCAATCATGGTTGCAATTACTGTTTTGCCTAAACCGACCACATCGGCAAGCATAAAGCCATTGTGGTCAAGAAGCATCTGATACCCTTGGTTGACTGCATCAACCTGATAACTTAATTTTTTAAATGTTTTTGGAAGATCACCGACTGAATCCGGATCATACTCGATGTTCTTTCCAAAGTATTCAATCAATAACTTGATGTAAATTTCAAAAGGAGTAAAAAGTTGCCCAATGTGAGATTTGGATTTGATTCGATCCATATCAATGGGGAGAATCTCTTCTCCTTCTTCCCACAGTTTTTTGAATTCTTCTTCAGCAAAGTTGACGTCATTGAAGTCTCTAAGGGCTACGTTGAACTCATAATTTGCATCCTGATGCGTTCCTAATCCGGCATCCGTAAGATTTGACGACCCTGTTATTACCTCTCCACCAGAATACTCATTGAAAGTTTTGGGGAGGAAAACATAAATCTTGGCATGAAGCTTTTTAGTCTTATGGACACGTATTTGAATTTTTTTATCTATGACGTCCGTCATGAAAGAGATAATACCATCTTCAACATGCTTGGAGTAGTTAGCTTCCTTTATGTCCTGTTGCATCAATTTCACGAACTCATCTCTTGTTCTTTCGGCATCACCAAAAAACAACAGGCCTCTTTTCTTCGCTTCTGCACTTATGAAGTCAACGTTTATACCAACCAAGATTTTTACATCAGGTACTTTCTGTAAATGTTCTCTTATTGAAAAATAGCCAGACGACCTGAAGTAGCCCACAACGGCATGAAATGCATAGATATCGGCTATGTGTTCAAATGCTCCTTTGAACTTTCGCAGTACTGAGTTATCTCCTTCGTTGGTAAAGAACTTTGTTGACATATCGATAATTAAAGGCTATCAATTATTTTACTTCTAACCAGTTCATAAGCTTTTGAGTGATCATAGGATTCTGTTACTCTTAGTAATGCAGTAGTATCTCCCAAAAATTCACTGTCTTGCATTTTTAATTCCATATTATCCGCAAATTGCTTTTGGCTTGGGGCCTGGCCAACAGAGAATTTCATGTATTCAATGTAGCACTTTATCAGATTATCTACATTTAGATTATCCACAGAGGTGAATGCTTTATTTAGATCAAATAGATCACGACCTTTTCTGCGTTGGTAGAGAGCCCGGAGCTTTGTGCCCAATAACTCCTCCAGCTTATATGTTGTGATTTCGCATGAGCCGGTGAACCAAGTGGATTCCACTTTGAAAGGAATTTTGATGAGGCCTAAAACTGTAAAATGTTCGCGACAATTTGTTTCAACTTTCAGCCTGAGCCTTTGCACTGGTGGAAATTCTGACTCAAATCGAAAGACTAATGTATTGTTATGTTCTTTTTGTTTGCGTACCGGATCACCTAAGAAGGCTAATCTTTCCCGTAATTTATCAATGACGGGACCAAATGGTTCTTCAGTGATTTGAACAAGATCTATGTCCTCCGAATAGCGGGGCTGTGGTTGTAAGTATAATTTATGTAAGGCGGTACCTCCACGGAAAGCCAAACGCTCCGAAAGAAATGGATCAGAGAAAATTTCTACCAATGCTCGGCAAATGACCAAATCCTGCTCTACCTGCTCATTGGTGCGCCATGGCACCTGATTAGACCATTCTGTTATGTATGCTTGTGGTATCACTCGTCTATATCAATTTCAGTATTTACAATTACTTTCCAGTTTTCATCAGTGGGCTTACCTTTGGTGGGGGCTGCTGCTTTCAATGGTACCCGGTAAAATGAAAGACCGGCTTCTTTACTTTCCTGGTATAGTGCATCGGCCAACTCTTTTTGATTAAGGCTATGCTCCAGTAAATAACCTAATCGTTGAATGGAATATGTGGAAGCTTCATTCAACAAGATGGATGAAAACATTTCCGGCTTTATTACTTCTACTAATTCATTCAGTACCGTTGCTATGCGGTTTAGACCTCCCGATTTTTTTTCGAATTGCACCAGGTCTACTGCTGTTAATGCCGGTGATGAGATTTTTAAATAGCCACTCTCTACTTTCATGTTCTCAATTAGTTTTTCCTGAATTGAACTTTTGCTTATGTAGTTCACTTTAATTCCCTTTCGCTGAGTTGGACGTAAGGCTGGTTGTGTAGTCACCACAAAAAATTCTTGTGGTTGTTGGTGCGCAGCACCCTGGTAGGCAGCTGCACTTAGCAGCCCGACATAATAAGGTCTCTGCATAAACTGCATGAATCCATCGATGTACAAAGACGGTGGTAAAATTCCTTTTGAGGAGTACTGCGGAGGAATGATGAGGTAGTAGCCTCTATATATTGATACAACTTTCTGCTTTTTCGATAGCCTGTCCAATGAGCGTTTAATCGCTATATCTGATAGCTCAGGAAAGGCCTCCTGTATCTGGATGGACGAAAAGGCAAACTTTCCTTTAGAAAGGAGGCTTTCGATCCAGTCGTTTACGGAGCTATGTTGGATTTTTTGGTTCAATTGAGAGTAAATGTAAGCGTAAAGTACCCTTTTTAGGTACTTATTGCAATCAAATGCTCAAAATTGGTACGCTATTTGTGTTTGTATATCGAACATTATTTTGTTTCATTATCTAACATTTACTAATTTTGGAATACAAAACGACTAACCATGATCAATCAGGAAGTAATCGGAAAACGAATTGCCATGCTCAGAAAGCAAAAGGGTTTTTTGCAGGAAGAGCTGGCAAAGAACATTGGTATGACCCGATCTTCTCTTGCCCAAATTGAACTAGGCAATAGAAATATCACAGCTGGTGAGCTGTTAAAACTATCTGAAGTTTTCGGAATCTCGATTGACTCTTTATTGGCGAAGGAATTAAAAATTAAAGAGCTGTCGGAGGAAACAGGCAACAAAAAAGCAGAGAAAGTGGAGGAACGTATTTCAGTGCCCGAACTTCAGATTGAAAAATTTAAACAGGTACTCCTCTATGTGCTTGAGCGTTGTGCCGGTAAACCAAATGTTGGCGAAACGGTGCTTAACAAGTTGCTCTACTTTATTGAGTTCAATTTTTATGAACGCTATGAAGAGCACATGATTGGCGCCACCTTTAAAAAATTACAGTTTGGTCCTGTGCCTCAGGATATGGATTTAGTGCTCGCCAAAATGGAAACGGAGGGAATGGTGAAAATGTTTAAAGCCGATTATCATGGCTTTTTACAAAAACGATATATGCCCCTGGCGAAACCCGATCTGCAGGAGTTAAGAGCTTCTGAGATTGAAATCATCGACCAGGTGATCAATCAACTGAGTGACTTCTCGGCTCGATCGATCAGTGATTATTCACACAAGGATTTGCCATGGAAAGCAACGCAGGATGGTGATGTAATTGATTATGAGTTGGCCTTTTATCGGGAGGCTCCTTTTAGTGCACGAACGTATAGCGATGATCCAGAATGAACTTTGATGAGCTTGAAGAATATGCAAAAGACTTAAAGAAACTCCAGAAAAAATATAGAACGCTGGAGGATGATATCGCTATTGTTAAAAAAGTATTGACTGTAGAACCTAACGAGAAACCACCTTTTAGTTTTCGAATTGATGGATTAGGTATTTCGACTTGTGTGATTAAAGTAAAAAAGATTGCCTGCAGGGCATTGAAAGGAAAAGGAGTTAACAGTGGGTTCAGGCTTATTTATGCCCACTATGAAGAAGAGCAAAAAATAGTACTGGTGGAATTGTATTACAAAGGAGATAAGGAGAAAGAAGACAAAGCAAGGATTATGAAGTATTTCAAATAGAACTGGATATAAACAAATCAGGAGGACAAGTCCTCCCAATTTGGAAATTTACAAAGGGCCTGGGTCTAGTAAACCCAGATCCAAGGTTTTAGCGCTACAAGATTACGCCCTCCCTGTAAATTATCCAAATACGGATTAAGACTTGTATCAGGTGTTCCAGCACGTGTAATATCCTCCTTCACTTAAAACTGTTGAATGAGAACTGATACGCATTCGAAAGATCTTCCAAAGAATTAGCTGAGTGATCAGTTGAATGAACCTTTTGGAAACTCGCTGCATGAGATGTAGGGTGAAGAGGTCTATTTTTTAATGTTCAATTTTAAAAACAATCATTACTATGGCAACAAATAAGCCTTATAAGGATGGACAGCGCCAAGGCGCAGTTCGGGATCGGTCACAGACCCAAAATCCCAAAACCGGTAACTGGATAAAACGAGATTCAGACACCGGAAAATTTCTAGATGTTAAACAAGATGGTAAGCCCTTCAAGGGGGTTAGAAAGGAGGATTGATTATGATACGAAAATTAGTACTACAATTTGGATTAGAACCCGCTGATGTTATCATCGCCAAGAAGCGCGGATGGTACGTGTGGGATCATTACATCGTGTACATAGGAACGAAACACGGAAGAATGTTTTTCATTGCCAATGACATGAGTGGAGGCGTACGACTTTTTGATGAAAATGAAGTGGAGAAATTGATTGTTCAATTTGAGCCAACTCAAGTCAGAAAGTTCAACGGTGATTACTGGGAACAGCAAAAGGCTCTGAAAAGAGCTGAGGGCGAACTTGGTAAGAAGTACAACCTGATCAGTTTTAACTGCGAGCACCTGGCAAACTATATTCAGTTTGGTAAGCGCGTAAGCAAGCAAGCTGAAAAATGGTTAGCTGGTGCAGCGGCTTTGTTGCTGCTCGTGGTTTTGGTTAAGGCTTCTAAACGTTGATTGAATATGGAGAATCCAAAATTTCAAGTATTCAAGAGTTCTGCAAATAGTCAATACTATTACAGACTAAAGGCGAAGAACGGTGAGAATATTCTCAACGGTGAAGGCTATACCACTAAACAGAATTGCTTAGCTGCGATAGCCTCTGTGAAACAGAATGCTCCTATTGATAGCCGATATGAACGAAAGGATAGCTCTGCAGGCTATACTTTTAATCTAAAGGCTGCCAATGGTGAAATCGTTGGTCGCAGTGAGGTGTACACAACAGGTGCATCCCGCGAAAGTGGGATTGCTGCTGTAAAGCGTGATGCACCAAATGCTCCGACAGAGGATTTAGCTCAATAGCTGTTATTTTTTTGCCAAAGCGTTCTAAGCAATTAGAACGCTTTTTTTATTTCCGCTTGTCGGAGGAATGAATACTAATGAGGTTAAACATCTCACGGAGCCGGGAGCGTAGGCGATTTCCATACAGAGATTCAATTTCAGTTGCCGAAAGATTAGTAGTTAGATGCGTAATCATTTTTTGAGAAATGAAGTATTCATACCGGCTAAGCAATATCTCACCCAATACATTGCACTCATTGCCGAAGTATTTCAACGCTTGCTCCGTGCCCAGGTCATCAAAGCAATAGATTTTTGGATGGTTATTGTTGAAGGACATACGACTGTAACGCCAGATGACTTCATAACCTTCCTGGATAAACTCAAAGCTCACATCACGGCATGCCTTCATAATGTGGTTGCGCTCTGGTGGAGGAACAAAGCGCATGAGATTCATCAAGGAAGTTTTGCCACATCCGATAGGACCTGTGAGGAGGATCCCTTTTTGTAATTCAAGCCCAAGCTTTTCAGCATTTACTTTATCGCCTACAAAGTAGACGATAAGCCTGAATATCATTTCGTAATCCTCCTCCTGAATCCTGAATTTCTCTCCGTACAATTCCTTGCCTCTCTTGTCAAGGAATGCAACACACCATTTGAATCCTTCTCCCTTTACTCCACCTTCCAGCGTTGGCTGTGTATTAGAGTGGTTCGCCATAGTCTTTCTCAGTTGAGACATGAAGGGTAGAAGTTTTCTGTTTTGGTTTGAATGCGTTAGCATTCAACATCCAGTTGCGCGCTGCAGCTCTCCAATCCTTCATGGGTGAGCGGCCGCCTACTCTCCAACCGTTGCTTTGGAAGTAGTTGTAGAATTTTTCGGCCTCGAGTTTTGTGCTTTTTTCTTCTTCGAAAAACTCTTTGACTTCTTCGACAGAGGCCGGCACAGAAAAAGCTGGCCGCGCCCTCCCTGTTCCTGAATTTTTACCTGCGGCTTTTTCCTCATCGATTGCCCTACCACTAACTGAACTTGAATTTTTATTTGATTGCTCATAAGCTTGTTTACTGTTTAGAGTGTTTGTATTGTTTATATAAGGCTCGTTCACATGTTCAGTGCTTGTTTCGATTTTAGTACGGGAGCTGTTCAGAGCTTGTCTGTTGTTCGCTCGTTTATTGGCATACCTTCTGTTCATTGTCTGAACTCGTTCTTCATCCAATTCAATAAGATCAACTTCGCTTCCTTTGAACGGATTGTAAGATGGCCTATACCGAATCAACCCAAATGCATCAAGCTCTTTGATGACTTTGTGATAGGTAGCTTTCGCATGAATTTTACTCACTTTCATCATCTCGCTGCGCGAGATTGAAATTGGATTATTGAAGCGATTGAGATTCCACACCTGGAAGAAAGCAATGTATAGGCTGATGTGCGTTGGATTAAGTCGGTCATCGATCACAACCCGATCGAAGAAACCGGTTAGATGGCGGATGTAGTTCATGAATTACTATCCTCCTTTCTCTGGTCCCAGGGAAGAGCACGATCATTCTCTTTCAATCCCGACTCTAATAGTTTTTCGACATCTTCATACGGGTAGTACATGATTCCACCAATTTTGGTGTAGCGGAGGGTGCCATTGATGCGCAGGTTTTGCAGTGTGCCTGGAGAGATTTTTAAAATCTTGCGCAGCTCCGGACTCTTCAGCCATTGCTTTGGTTTCTCAGGGAGATGAGAGGTGAGCATTAGTTTGAGATCGTTCAATAACTTCACCCGGAAGTTTTCGAGATCTTCTTTTGTAATGATTTCCACTGCCATAATTTTTAATTGGTTTTGATGAGCAGCAAAGAAACCAGCGTAGCCTATTGCAAACCAGTTACAAGGGGTACCGGTACCCCCTTAACTGGTTCATTATCAGGAATAAATTTTTTCAATTTATTTTCAACGGATAAAACTTCTTTGGCAAAAAGTGAGTTAGGAATAGTGATGACATCGCAATTAAATCACTCCGTTTTACACAAGCCCATCGAGGACTTGAATGTAAGTGAGCTATTCAGAATGGATTTCCTAAAGGCAGGATTTGAGACGCTACAGCAAGCCCTGGAATACGAAGCGGATTCATTAGTAAAAGAAAAAGGATTCAGCTATCACACCATTACGGAACTGATAAACCTCCTTAAGGCCGAAGGTCTGGAGCGATTGCTGA
Source organism: Cyclobacteriaceae bacterium (assembly GCA_031395485.1). Lineage (GTDB taxonomy): Bacteria > Bacteroidota > Bacteroidia > Cytophagales > Cyclobacteriaceae > UBA2336. The sequence continues at coordinate 197,256 of JANNUS010000005.1, forward strand.
AAGACTAGTTTTTATTTTTGGTGTGCTCCATCAAACGGTCCAAGATCCCTTGAATAGAACGCACTGATGATCTCTCCACATTGTAATATTTTATTCTCAAACTCTCGGATGATACATTTTGATTTCGTGGTGTGCTAAAGTGCTGCGAGAAAAACCGGATTAACTCCGTTTGATTTGGATTTGTAATTATTCCGGCATCTTTTAATAATCGAATGGAGTAGGCCAGTTGCGGCACTGATAGTATGGTATTTACTTTGAATCCTTCTGGTTTGACTACTGGCCCGGAAGGCGACATTAGGAAGGTTAATTGCTTTTTCTTTTCAATGAAGTGAATCTCTTCTGAGAGCCACATGCCAAGTTGTTCTTGTATGGAGGGCCGATCGTGCTTGAGCGCAAATCCAGGCTTCACTTGATTTTGATTTAACAGTTTTACCCAAAAGGAAAGGCGCTCAACCTGATTGCCAAGCGTTGATTGTTCTTTTACTTCTTCGCTGATTTTATCGGTGGTGTAGGTGAGAAAGAAATATGTATTAAAGTTAAGGTAGAACAATAGGCCAAATACATCATCCGAATAAGTTTCAGTAGTTTGATCTTTAAGGGTGTGCTTTAAATCCTTGACCAATTGTTTGAGGTAAATCAATCTTCTGAATGAGATACTTTTCTTGAGTGGTTCGGTTGCAAAGTCTTTAACAGGGAACAATGCAATTCTCATGAGTTCAATATCAACATTTTTCTGTTTGGCCTGCTCTTCTAAAATCTCCAGGTTATGGAGTATTTCTTTACCGGCCATGAGCGCATAAGCCTGGGGAATCTTTTCATCTTGATTGAAGTACTTTGAGAAATATGTTTCGATGAAGGTCAGCAGCTCCTCCAATCCTTTGTACATGATCTTGCACAGGTTAAGTTTGGTGGGGCCATCGGATATCTCGTAGATTTCAGAAGCCTCGGCTTCATCAATGCATTTTATTACCTGGTCTGCCAACTTAATGATATGTTGCTGATGATGCTGAATGACATTTTCAATCAGCGTTTCACATTCTGTGGTAAAAAGAAAGTTCCGTAGGCTTTTCTTGATGCGGTCAACTTCAGATTGAATCAGCAGTTTCTTGGTGCTGAACTCGGCTATTGGAAAGAGTGGCGAAATTGAAGTGTGAGATTGATATTCTTTTTGAATGAACTCTTCGAGGAATTCCAGCTCATAGGTCATAGGGGCATTTTTAGAACAAGTTACCGCAATCGATTGAAAGATAGTAAAAACGTACAATTGCCTCCAAAAAGTATGCTGATAAGCCTCAACTTTCAGCATTTATTATCGATTAAATGGAGTTAACTCCGGTACAGGGATCAAGTACCTGTTTCTGCCTTACTACTTTGTTTTTGCGTTGAGAACTTTGTGCGAAGGGCGCTCATATCATTACTCACTTTTTTGTCAATGATTTTCGCATAGTGCTGCGTTGTTCGTAGGCTGCGGTGCCCCAGCATACTGCTGACCGTTTCAATAGGTACTCCGTTTGTAAGTGTTACCGTTGTTGCAAAGGTGTGGCGTGCGCAATGGAATGTTAGTTCTTTGGTAAATCCGCAAATGTCTGCTAACTCCTTTAAGTAACTGTTCAAACGTTGATTGCTTAGTACGGGAAGTAATTTTCCGTTAGCGATACTCTCAACATTGTTCGCATACTTCTGAAGTATAGATAGAGCCGGAGGTAAGAGAGGAACCCTTGTAGCGGTATCGGTTTTCGTTCGCGTTGTAAAGATCCACTTCTCGCCATCTATGCCCGTGGCGATATCTGCCGGAGTGAGTTTTTCTACATCGCTATACGATAAACCTGTATAGCAACTGAAAAGGAAAAGATCGCGCACTAACCGAAGTCTTTCAATGACTATGTTTTTATCAGCCAGAATCTGCAACTCATCTTCTAAAAGATAGGTGCGGTGTGTATCGCGGATTTTGATTTTGTAATTCATGAATGGATCCTTATCCAGCCAATTGTTGGCGACACACTGCCGAACTATTTTCTTTAGCTTCTTGATGTAACCCATGGTAGTATTATGTGCACAATTCTTTTCTGACTTGAGGTAGAATTCGTAATCGGCAATGAATTCGTTGCCGAGCTTACGTATATCAAAATGAGTTACCTGGTACTTCCATTTCAAAAAATCTTCAATGGATTTTTTGCAGACTTTAAACCTTTTGAGTGTGCCAGCTGAATACTCTTTTCCAACAAGTGCAGCAAACTGCTTGTTGTGCTCTTCATAGATTTCAAGCAGTAACCGACTGCGCTCGTTATTGATGCCCAGAAACTTTGCTTTGATGATTTCTCCATTTACGTCTAAACCGGAGGTTGTAAGGTCTTTGTAGATGGAATAGATCCGAAGCTCAATAGATGAGAGGTGATCATTCAGCTCACGTACTTCCTCCGTTTTTCCCTGTGCTCGTCCTGCACCTGAATTCCATTTTGAGTATTCACACTTGCGCTGAGTTGAAATTTCTGTTCGCTCTCCATCGATGGTAATACGCAGATAAATGGTAGCAAGATTCTCTGCTTTGCCTTTTGACTTTCTGAGAAAAAAAATCTGATTAAATAGTTTGCTCATCATGACTCACCTATTTAGTGGTTAAATGTAGGTTTGCTACATCATGAGAGACAAGATGTTTACACTATAAACACCTTGTTAGACAGGCTGTTAAGTGATAGCCGGTGAGTCATTTTATTATCGTTTGATGACTCACCGAACCTCCCACCTATCCGTTGATTTTTGATGAAAGATTTGGTGTGTGTAAAAACAAAAAACCTCGCAGAACAATCAGTTTGCGAGGTTTTAATTTTTTTGGTACTTACCAAGTGATCCCGCTGGGACTCGTTGACTAATTCCTTTTCCTATCCATACCTAATAAACTGCTTAAATAGCTATATTTGATACATTAGTGGACACTAGAAAACACTAGTGAGGTCTAACAATAGGTCTAACAACTATCTTTTTGCTATGAGTACTACAAAATTTATCCTCCGGCCAGGTTCAAAGAAGCTAGGCAAAGAGTATTCAATCTACCTTCAATACATTCATAACGGTGAGAAAAAAATAATACTCACAGGCCAAAAATGTGCCTTTGGAAAAAAGACATGGGATCAGGATCAGGGCAAACCAATTCACAATGATGAGTTAGAAACATGGCTTTCTGATTATAAGAAGGATTTTAAAAAGTATGCTATATCAAAGGTAGAGGGAGAGCCGGAGCCTGATAAAGTATGCCAGGCATGGGAGAAGCATAAAGAGGATAAGAAGTCCAAATTACCTGAGGCAGTTTTTAAGGGGAGTATGTTAGCCCGATGGGATGAGTATTTAATCTACTTAGGTGAAACCCTTTACAAGGGAAAGAAGAGAACTAAAGGCACAATCAGAAACAACTCTAATACCCGGAATCTATTTGCAAAGTACCTAGAAGGTAAGAAGCTCAAAGCCGTTAAACCGGAGGCCTTTAATCAAATAGATTTTCAAAAGTTTGAACATTGGTTAGTTAATGATCCAAATGCATGGGTAATTAAACCAAAGAAAAAAGAGGATAGCGAGGAGGAGAAAACCAAAGCACCAAACGGAGTAGCTAAAACACTAAAGCAATTCAAGTCCTTCCTTAAATGGCATATTAAAAGTGGAGGTATTGTAGGGTTCAATACAAGCGATATAGAATACTCAGAAACGGCCGGGGTAAAGATTGCATTAACTGAAAAAGAACTTACCACAATATCACAGACAGAGTTTACAGGTCGTTTGAACCTTGTTAGAGATTTGATGGTATTGCAATGTTCTACCGGAGTGAGAATATCAGACCTTCAAAGGCTTTGTAACAATCTTACAGAGGATAAGACAGCCTTTAAAATCAAAACAAAAAAGAAGGGTAAGTATGTGTTAGTTCCTGTTTTGCCTATGGCTAAAGAGGTGCTTAAAAGACATAGCTACAAACTCCCTTTAATACCAGAGCCAAAGTATAGGCAGGGAATCAAAGACATTTATCAAAGCCTTTGGCCTTCCAAGACCATTGAAATAGGCGAAGGGGATAACCTCCGGGAAGTATTTGTATGTGAAGAGATAAGCTCGCATGACATGGTAAGAACCTTTATAAACATTGCATGGAAAAAGGGAATCTCAGTCCCAACAATTGCACTCATTACCGGTAAATCAATTCAAGTCCTCCTCAAAAATTACCTTAATGAAGATCAGGAATTTGCTTCTAAAGAAATGATGGAAAAGTTTGATGTTTCACCCTTAAGGTTAGCCAAATGAAAAACACAAATGAAGAGAATGAAATAGGTGAGCTAATTCAAGAGGAAACCTCAAAGATTTTAAACCCCTTAATTAAGGCTGATAGGCTTGAAATATTCAAGCGAATGAAAGCATTAAATGTAATTGGCAATACTTCAAAGTACTTTAAGGAGGTACCGGAATTAGTTGAATACATTGGCTATTGTCATTTGCTTTTAGGCAATATTTATCCAAAATATATTGAACCCTTTCAAAGGAAAAACAAAAAGAAGGCTAACCCAAAGGCAAAGAAAGAACTCACACCTCTTGAAAGAAAGCTCTTTGATTTTTGCCAAAAGAAGAATATTGATTTGAGTAAATTCAAAGGTAATTCGATTGATAGAATACACTATGAAGCAGAGGCAAAAGGCTTCAAAAATCTCAAAGGAAAAAAGAAATTAGTCCGCTCTACAGTAGGTAAAATGTTAGCAAAAATCCGTCCCTGATAGTCGACTTATAGGGATTACACATGAGTACTTCCATGCAATCTTTGGGGCATGGAAACACAAACACAAAAAGAATTTCTAACCATTGGAGAAACACGAGCATTACTAGGAAGTAGTCGCTCGTTTGTTTACAAGATTATTGCAAACGGTCTTCCCACATACAAGATTGGGAGGAGGTCTTACCTCAAATCTGAGGACATTAAAAATTTATTTCAAAGAAAACATTAGCAACAAAAAACCCTCAGGGCTTCACGCTGAGGGCTAAACATTTTTTAAACTATGATATGCAAATTTAACTTATTCGCTAAGAAGGTGAAAAGCAAAACAGCTTTCATTTTAGCCAAAGGTCAACCAATCTTTTCCGAAACGGTTTACCTCCTCAATCCAATTTACATACACAAAAGAAGCCCGGCCTTTTCTTTGGTTGCAAAAGGCAAACACTTAAGCGGTTTATTCCCTATCGGTGGAGGTGCTTACCTGGGTGATTACAATACACAAGCTTTAATAGTTTTCATAAGCCCTGATGGATCAGGCTTTGATTTGTTTCAAACTGATCTAAGTCCTATACAGACAAAGAATATGCTATTAAGCGGTCAATTAAACGACCTACTTTTTGAAGCTCGCAAAAGTGCATGAGAATGGCATTTCCTATAGTAAGCTTAAAAGGTAACAGTTTTTGATACCTCCTCAGGTGATTGATACCCTTAACATAAAGCTACCAATTGAGGCCATTCTAGTTCCTTCCTTAGAGGGAATTAGAACTATTCAAAGTGATTGGGGTACAACCATAACAGGCAACTATAGAAACCTTAGAGTAAGCCGAAACAAAGAACAGATAACCATATCAGGAAGCCTTCAAAAGTTTAACAGATCAGAGAGCCTAACCTTTGAAGAGTGCAAAGAAGCTATTTATAATTTATGTGAAACCTTTTCATTTGATCCAAAAGAAGCCTTAATAAAACGGATTGATATTGCAAAGACTTTCAAAACTCAGCATGAGCCTAAACTTTACTACACATATTTAGGGGATCACCGGAGCTATTTTAGATCACCTTTTAAAAACTCTTTAAACTATTCTAATTCAGTCAGGGCATTATCATTCTATGATAAAGGCAAAGAGCAAAGTATTCCCGGTAACCTCCTCCGATATGAGCAAAAGTATTTAAAGCCTGATTTAGTATTTAAGCGCAAACTCAATTTAGCTGCCATACTAACTGAGGAGGTTTACAATTACTTCCTAACCAATTGGAGAAGTGATTACCATAGGATCACAAAGATTAAAACCATCATACCAATGGAGAATATTAAAACACCTTCAGAGCTATTCAATTACCTTATTGCCTTTGGTCTAAATGGAATCGGAAATGATTTACTAAGCAATCAATTGAAGATAGCTCAAAGGTCTGGGACACTAAGCAAGCAAAATGCTAAACGGATCAGGGATAAAATTAAAAGGCTATCAAAGGAATCATTCTTTGAATCCAATTCAATGATTGAAGAGCTGAATAAGAAAATCAATAGTACAATCGACTAACTATTTTTAAAATGTTAAATTACATTATTCAGTAACCCCTCAATAACATGAAAACATCAATTCTATTTGCTTTCACATTGGTGCTTTTTAATGGTTGTATTAGCACCTCTTCTATTTCATCTCTTATGGGTGTGCCTGAAGAGGAATTGAATAGAATACCAAAAGGTGCAAAGAATATTATAGTTACCATTAATAATGCTACATCTAACGAAGTTTATAGTCAAATAAAAAATGCTCTTATTGAGCGATCTCACAGAATTGAAAAAGATGATAAAGAAAGCTTCTATCTTACCACCGAGGGAAAAGATGTGGGTGAAAGTACACTCCAAAGAATGGTTATCTCCATATCCAAAGTGCAAAATGATTGCAGAATTGTCTTAAATACAGAATACAAGCCTGGCATGGAGGCACAAATGTTGGCTACTGGCATGACAGGCATAAATGTGAATACTGATTGGACTGAGGTTGTATATGATATTAAAACACGTTCAGGAATTGCGTTTATAGAGACATACATAATAGCCAAGAGGATTGACAGAGGCATTATAACCTATAAATAAATATTAGGGCTTCGGTAAATTAATTTAATTTCACAATGGGAGGGGGTAGACTTAAAAATATCAAAACCTCTTTTTCCTAAGAACCGCTCACAACCTTTGTTTGAAAACAGTTTTTGGAAAACCCCCTATCAGATTTACACTAGTGTAATTATAGGTTTATAGGTTTCCTTTAAATGGAGATTATATCGCTCCTAATTAGGATAGATATGTACTTATAGAGGATTTTAAGAGACTAATTCGCACCTATTCAGTCTAACAATAGGTCTAACAGAAATAAAAAAGGCATAAAAAAAGCCTTATTCAGGCTATTTTATAACATTAAAGTGATCCCGCTGGGATTCGAACCCAGGACCCTTACATTAAAAGTGTAATGCTCTACCAACTGAGCTACGAGATCGTCCTTTCAACTACCCTACGAACCACTCTTATCTGGTTATCTTCTAAATCTTGTCAATTTTGAAGGCTTTTCCGTAATTGAGGACGCAAAGGTAACATTCGGTGAAAAATATGCAAAATTCGGTTTTAAAATTTCTCACAGTATTCTGCTGGTTGTCTGCTATCCTTCTAACACCAATTATTTGCAAGGCGGCTAACGATCAACTGGGTCATGCCGATTCTCTCTTTCAACAAAAACGATACACGCAATCATTTGAGGTTTACCAGAAACTATTTGAGAATAAACAGTACTCGCCCACGATGCTTCTGAAGATGGCCTACATTCAGGAAGGTCTTAACCGTATCGCACAATCAGCCTATTACCTGAATTTATACTATCTGGCAACACAGGATGATGGCGCACAGAGTAAGTTGGAAGAACTTGCTGATAAATACAGACTGGAAGGGTACGCAACCAACGAGATCGATCGGATATTTTCTATCTATTATAAATTTTTGAATAGTATTACCCTTGGGTTGGTAACGATTTTTGTTTTTCTTTTGATTCTGCTAGTCGTTCAGCGCCTGCGGTTTGAGGTAAAACCATCTGCAACCTGGGCAATACTGCTTGTCGTGTCGGTTATTTTTTTAATTCACCTTAATTTTAGTAATCGGTATCCAAAAGCCATCATTGTAACCAATAACACCTATTTAATGGATGGCCCGTCTGCCGGTGCTTCCGTTGTCAGTATTGTTCGCGATGGGCATCGAGTAACAATACTTGGAAAAAAAGATGTGTGGTTACGAGTGCAATGGGGTGAATCAGATGCATACATTAAGGAAAGCAGCCTACTTCCTGTAAAACTCTAAATAAATACTTAAAGCCGAAGACTTACAATGCCTTTGTAATCGCGATTAGAATACTTTAAGTAATAATAGTATACACCAACGGGCATTCCTTCGCCATACCAGCGAAAATCCCTATTAAAACTTTCGAATACTTGTTTGCCCCACCGGTCGTAAATACGGATTGTAAGAAACTCGCCAAAACAATTATCATCCGGTAAAATATTAACAAGTTCACCAGAGGTATCATTGTAATCTACCATTGCAAAGAAAGCGTTTTTATTATCACCATTGGGTGTGAATACATTGGGCGGAACAAATGCTTGCTCTTCAGGGGGCTCTACGTTCACAATCAAATGAAGCGTATCGGCTTTATAAAAGCCACATTTATTTAGACTATCAACAACCATCAATCGAAATTCAAAAGTATCGTTGAACGTGATATCTACAGTGTCACAAGTCAGTTCCCATTTAAATTGGGATGATACAGAACCCTGATCAAAATCTCCTGAAAACAACACACCGTAATTAGAAGCATTAAATCCTAAACCGTCACCTCGCAAAAGGATAAAGGTATTGTCACTGTCGTTTCCAACGACATCAATAATCAGCGGATCTCCATACATCTTTAAGTCAAATTCAAGAGTATCGGCATTTTCTACCAATGAATTACCTATTACAGGAGGGCTAATTTGGGAGAAGTCGGTTATGCTAAGATTGATGTACGCAGTATCGGCTTGCTTGAGCAAACAATTGTCATTGTCATCAACTATAAAATAGAGTTCGAAATTAGTCTTATTTGTAAAATCAAAAACATCACACTTTGGATTCCAGGTAAGCGTTTTATTTATGAGACCTGATTCAATTCCTGCAAGGGATCCACTAAACGACATCCCAAAATCCTCAAGTACAAAATCAATAGGCAATAAACTATATTGAATTACATCTCCATCGGCATCGGTTACTTGCAGCGGCCAACTTTGAATGGCACCTCCCTCCTCAACTGTTTCAATAATTTCAGTAGCATTACCAAAGCTAGGAGTTTGATTTGGTGGTGGCTCAATATACACGCTAACTATAAGGGTGTCCGATTGTGGTAATGCGCAAGCATTATCATAGGCAATAATTCCAATTTCAAAAAAACCACTTTCCGAATAGGGACATTCGTTTCTAAAGCAAATTTCAAATATTGCAGATTCTTCGTTAACTATAATTGCCGAAGTAATAGTTGGGAGTACATCATTGTTAATATCCTTTTTAAATCCAATGGGGATTGCCCGTATTCCAATATTTTCGCGATTGTTATCATCGGGTGTTAATGCATCCAAATCTGAAATCTTTACTTCAAAGCAGCGATTTTCAACGTTGATCGTATTCTCATACGATACGCTTAATTTTCCGGTAGATCCAAAATCAATATCAACAGGCCTCTTTCCATTAATGACTGGAGGAAATGATTCCGGACATGTATTTACAACCAGCATTTGAAAATCCCTCCTCACCTCTCCAATTTGCACTCCTTCTCTAAACTCCTTACAACTAACTGCAAATACAAAAAGACCAGTCATAGTTGGCGTTACCGTAAGTAGGCCATCAGAAGAAATTTTCAAATCCGGGTTACCCTTTAAAATATTGTCAATACTAAAGCCTGTTTGCCAAGTGATAAAAGGAAAGGGTCGTGGTGCCAGTGGTGGATACGGTACGGTGCTATGTGTATTATAGGGCGTTACCAGTGTGTACACAAGTGAATCATCGTCATCATCGATACCAGCAAAATCAGCATAATATGGTTTTCCCGGACATCCATAGTCACTTAATGGCGGAAACAACCGCGGAGAGTTATTTATAAACTCAATTCCATTTTTTAGAACCGGAGGAAAATGCAAATAGAATGTCTGACCCGCTGTAACCGGGGAATTTGGATTTCCATCTGCCGGCTGGCTCAGTATATTGGTAATGCCATAATTGCGGCAGCATCTCTCCCAAACAATATAATATCCTTGAGGGTTATCGTACACCTCTTGCGAAAGAACAATGCTTGTTGATAGTGTTACATTTTCCTTGGCTACATAAACCATTCGAGAAGTTTCCAACTCTCCAATAGCGCATTCATTTTGTGTATAGCTGACTAGATTCTCTTCCAGAAAATGGAAAACTAAATCACGCATTGGTTGGTTGTCAGAATAACGAAAAATGCGAACTGTAATTAATTGATCTTGTGGTTTATTATTGGGATCTCCGTTGAATTCGTCAAAATAAATAATCAAATGAAAGCGGTAACGAAAATTGCCGAGCGATAGCATTTCAAACTCTCCACCTACAATATGTGATCCCCACGCGGGAGCAAGCATCATCAAAAACAGAAAAACAAACAATAATCTTTTCATAAAAACACGATAGGAAATATAAGGAATCTGACAGCCGTATAAAACACCCGTATTTGTGTAATTTCGCCCTCCATGAAAAAGGGAGATATTCTTGAAAACGTAGTTATTGAAAGCATGGCCGCTGAAGGAAAGTGTGTGGCACGCGTAGATGGCCTTGTACTTTTTGTGGAAGGTGCAGCTCCGGGCGATATAGCCAACGTATCGCTTACGCGGATTAAAACCAGCTTCCTCGAAGGTCGCGCTGTACAAATAATAAAACTCTCCGATAAACGCGTTGAGCCCTTTTGCTCTCACTTCGGATTGTGCGGTGGTTGTAAATGGCAAAATCTTAATTACGAAACACAACTTCACAACAAACAGCAGCAGGTAATTGATAATCTTGAAAGACTGGGTGGTCTTACCTTGCCAGAAATAAAACCAATCATCGCTTCTCAAAAAATAAAACATTATCGCAATAAGCTTGAGTTCAGTTTTTCATCCTTTAGGTGGTTTACAAAGGAAGAGATGGAGTCAGAAAAAGAACTTAGCAGAAACGGACTTGGGTATCACCTGCCAAAAAGCTTCGACAAAGTATTTGATGTAGAGCATTGCTACCTGCAACCTGAGCCTTCCGATAGCATTCGACTGGCGATACGAGAAGTTACGCTTCGAGAGAACATTCCGTATTTTGATACTCGCAGGCAAACAGGGTTTTTAAGAACACTGGGTATACGCACGGCCAATACCGGTGAAGTCATGATCATTTTGCAAGTCACCTCTTATAATATAGAGTGGATTGAAAAAATCCTGGGCATGGTTGCCGATGCCTTTCCGCAGGTTACATCGTTGAACTATGTTGTCAATGCCAAGAAAAACGATACCTACGGTGATCTGGAAGTGATTTGCTGGAAAGGGAATTCATACATCACCGAGAAAATGGAGAGGCCCGATGGTAGTGGAGCGCTGCAATTCAGGGTTGGTCCAAAATCATTTTATCAAACAAATGCTGAACAAGCCTACGAGCTTTATAAAATAGCGTGGCAGATGGCCGACCTGAAAGGCGATGAATTGGTATATGATTTATATACCGGCACAGGCACCATAGCAAACTTTGTGGCGGCACACGCCAAAAAAGTAATTGGCCTTGAATATGTAGCTCCCGCTATAGAAGACGCTAAAGTCAATTCACAAATCAACAACATCACGAATACCGATTTTTACGCAGGCGATATCAAAGATTTATTAGATGATAATTTTTTGAACACTCACGGAAAGCCCAATGTAGTAATTACCGATCCTCCGCGCGCAGGTATGCATGAAGATGTATGCAAGATGTTATTGAAGGCTGCTCCAGAAAAGATTGTATATGTGAGTTGCAATCCTGCTACACAGGCACGCGATCTAAAAATGCTTTCTGAGAAATATGAGATTATGGCTGTACAGCCTGTCGATATGTTTCCGCACACGATGCACGTTGAAAATGTTGTGTTGCTAAGAAAAATGAAGTAGCTCAACATTCGCTACCTAACATTCGTTATCCAAATTCTAAAAAATATTTTGTTTCATTCACTTGAATGATTCGATCTCAATGATCATACTTGTACAAGTACACTGGAAAATGATTATTAATACCACATCATCTAAACGTTTACAGCACCTTAATTTGCTGAACGGAATTTCCGTACTACTCATTCTTGTCCTCATTATTATTCAAACATCGGGACGATGGTGATTTAATTTTTATACTGAATCATTAACCGTCCCGCCCAACAAGCGGGACGGTTTTATTTTATAGATACACAAGCAAACTAACAGTTGTTCACATGTACTACACAAAAGATACTACCCTTTATCTCAACGGGAAGTTTATAAAAGCGGGAGATGCCACGACTGATCTTTATAGTCAAACACTGCATTATGGGTACGGTGTGTTTGAAGGTATCCGGGCGTACCAGACACAGAACGGTACAAAAATTTATAAAGCAGTTGAACACTTTGAGCGACTGCGTAATAGTGCAGAGTCTGTTAACATACCCTTTCAATATGATACAGACGAACTCATTCGAGCTACCTACCAGGTATTGAGGAAAAATAATCTCAGCGATGCCTACATCCGGCCGCTGGTGTATTGTAGCCCAAATATGTCGCTCACACAACCCAAGGAAGTATTCCTGATGATTTGTGCCTGGGAGTGGGGAAAGTATCTGGGCGATAATTTATTGAAGCTATGCGTATCCTCATATCAGCGGCCAAATCCCAAGTCGGTTAAGGTTGAAGCAAAAGTAACGGGCCATTATGTAAACTCAATCTTGGCTACGAGTGAAGCCAAGGTACGTGGATACGATGAGGCCCTCATGGTAGACATGAACAGCAATGTGGCAGAAGCCCCGGGCGCAAACTTCTTCTTCGAAAAAGATAACGTGCTCTACACACCACCACTCGGTCATATTCTTCCGGGTATTACCCGACAAACAGTCTTTAATATTTGTCGAGAACTTGAAATCCCTGTAAAGGAAAAATCATTTAAACCCGAAGAACTGGAAGATGCCGATAGTGCCTTCCTATGCGGTACCGCAGCCGAGATTGTCGGCATCGAATCCATTGACGCAAAACCCTTTCGGAAAAACTGGAGCGAAAGTATCGGGGTGGTAATTCAGGAAGCTTATAAATGCCAGGTACTCGAAAAATCATTTAGTCACGTCATCATTTGATTTGAACAACGTGGAACTCAATCGCTATAGTAAGACCATCACACAAGACCCAACGTTGCCGGCATCGCAGGCAATGCTGTACGGTATTGGCCTTACGGAACATGACCTTACGAAAGCACAAGTTGGAATTGTAAGTACGGGTTTTGATGGCAACACGTGTAACATGCATTTGAATGCGTTGGCTCTTGAGGTGAAGCAAGCTGTTTGGGATCAAGAACTTGTCGGATTGATTTTTCACACGATCGGTGTAAGCGATGGCATCAGCAATGGAACGGAAGGTATGCGCTATTCCCTTGTAAGTCGTGAGGTGATTGCGGACTCTATTGAAACAGTTTGCGGTGCTCAATATTATGATGGACTGATTGCTGTGGTAGGATGTGATAAAAATATGCCGGGCTCGCTCATTGCGATGGGAAGGTTAAACCGCCCTGCTATCATGGTGTATGGCGGAACAATAGCGGGTGGTCATTACAAAGGAAAAGAATTAAACATTGTTTCAGCCTTTGAAGCATTAGGTGAACGAATTCAAAATAAACTATCAGACGAAGATTATAATGGCATCATTCAAAATTCCTGCCCGGGTGCGGGCGCCTGTGGTGGCATGTACACTGCCAACACGATGGCTTCGGCCATTGAAGCATTGGGTATGGCGCTGCCTTACTCTTCTTCAAATCCAGCACTGAGTAAAGAAAAATCTGCTGAGTGTGCTGATGCTGGCAAGGCAATCTTGAATCTTTTAAAGCTAGATCTCAAGCCGCGCGACATCATGACGTTTAAAGCATTCGAAAATGCAATTACTGTTGTGATGGTGTTGGGTGGATCGACAAATGCCGTCATCCACTTAATTGCGATGGCAAAAAGTGTAGGCGTAAAAATTACGCAAGATGATTTTCAACGCATTTCGGATAAGACTCCGCTTCTCGCGGATTTAAAACCCAGCGGTAAGTATTTGATGGAAGCATTGCATAAAATTGGTGGTGTACCTGCGGTTCTGAAATATTTATTGAAGAATGGGTTCCTTCATGGGAATTGCTTAACCGTTACCGGAAAAACAATTGCCGAGAATATTGCGGACGCGAAAGATTTTGATTTCGAAAAGCAAGACGTCATTGTTCCGATTGAGAAACCCATCAAAGCCACGGGTCATTTACAGATTCTGTATGGCAATCTTGCCGAAAAAGGATCGGTAGCCAAAATCACCGGAAAAGAAGGAGAAAAATTCAAAGGTCCTGCCCACGTGTTCAACGGTGAGTTTGATTTAATCAATGGAATCCAAAATGGAAAAGTTAAAGAAGGTGATGTGGTAGTAATTCGGTACGTAGGCCCGAAAGGCGCACCCGGTATGCCCGAAATGCTTAAACCAACTTCCATGATAATTGGATCAGGACTGGGTAAAAATGTTGCCCTCATCACCGATGGAAGATTTTCAGGAGGAACCCATGGCTTCGTAGTAGGACACATTACACCGGAGGCATTTGATGGCGGATTGCTCGCACTGGTTGAAGAGGGTGATACAATTGAAATCGATGTGAAGAAACACCAACTCAATTTACTGGTTGACGAAACTAAACTTTCGATACGCAGGAAAAATTGGAAACAACCTGTACTCGCGGTAAAAAGTGGAGTGTTGAAAAAATATGCCAAACAAGTAAAAACAGCAGCTGATGGATGCGTTACTGACGAAGATTAAACCGGAAGTAAAGACAAAAATTTCCGGATCAGAAGCCTTGCTTCGATGCCTGGTGGCGGAGGGCGTAACAACGATTTTTGGCTACCCCGGTGGAGCGATCATGCCGATATACGATGCTCTCTATAGTTATAGCGATCAATTAAATCACATCCTCGTTCGACATGAACAAGGCGCTATTCATGCAGCGCAAGGGTACGCACGTGTTTCCGGAAAAATGGGTGTAGCATTTGCAACTTCGGGGCCGGGTGCGATGAATCTCGTTACCGGTTTAGCCGATGCATTGATCGATTCAACTCCGGTTGTTTGTATTACGGGACAAGTAGCAGAGCATCTTCTGGGTACCGATGCATTTCAAGAGGCCGATGTAATTAATACAACCTTACCGGTAACCAAGTGGAATGTTCAAATAACGGAAGCATCTTCCATTCCATCACAAGTAGCAAAAGCATTCTACATTGCTCGTAGCGGACGGCCAGGTCCAGTTCTTATTGACATCACCAAGAACGCACAGTTCGAAATGATGGATGAATTTACATATGAGCTCTGCCAAAATATCCAAACTTATTTTCCTAAACCACAACTTGATTACGCTACTATTGAAGTAGCGGCAAGATTGATCAATCAGGCAAAGCGCCCATACATTCTTGCCGGTCAGGGTGTGTTGCTAAGTGATGCAACGCAAGCGCTACTCGCATTTTCTGAAAAGACCGGCATACCCGTGGCTTCAACTCTATTAGGATTGTCCTGCTTCCCAACAAATCATCCACTCTATGCTGGGTACCTCGGCATGCATGGAAATTATGGTCCTAACATTTTAACCAACGAGTGTGATGTTTTGATCGCGATCGGAATGCGGTTTGACGATCGCGTTACGGGTAATGTAAGCAAGTATGCAAAGCAGGCTACTGTTATTCACATTGAAATAGATAAAGCGGAAATCAACAAAATTATAAAAGCAGATGTGGCCGTTCATGCCGATGCAAAAGAAGCGCTGCAGGCTTTAGTGCAGCGCGTTAAACCCAATCAGCATGTTGATTGGCTAAATAAATTTCATAATGCGTATCGTAAAGAGCATGAGAAGGTAATTCAATTTGATTTCCATCCAGTAACCCCGGCACTTCGCATGGGCGAGGTGATTCGGGAGCTTTCAGAACAAACGAAAGGTGAAGCGATCCTTGTAACTGATGTAGGCCAGCACCAGATGGTGGCATCACGTTATTATCCATTTAAAAATCCACGCACAAATGTTACTTCTGGTGGCGCAGGCACAATGGGCTTTGCACTACCGGCATCAATGGGCGCGGCTGTAGCACAGCAAGAAAGACAGGTGATAGCAATTATTGGTGATGGTGGGTTTCAGATGACCGTACAAGAGCTTGGCACGATCATGCAATACCAAATCCCTGTTAAAATTCTACTGTTAAATAATAATTTTCTCGGCATGGTACGGCA
Organism: Cyclobacteriaceae bacterium; assembly: GCA_031395485.1. Classification (GTDB taxonomy): domain Bacteria; phylum Bacteroidota; class Bacteroidia; order Cytophagales; family Cyclobacteriaceae; genus UBA2336. Next base: position 213,535 of record JANNUS010000005.1, read on the forward strand.
ATGGCAGCAACTCTTTTTCGAAGGTCGGTACTCCTTTACGGAAATGAAGAACCCCAATTTCGTTGCCCTTGCCGAAGCATATTCTATTCCTGCTAAAAAAGTTACAGATCGAAAAGACCTGAAACATTCTATCGCAGAAATGCTGCAAACACCCGGACCCTATTTATTAGAAGCAGTGGTGGAAAAAGAAGATAATGTATTCCCGATGGTTCCCACAGGAGCTAGCGTAGCTGAAATTATTTTGGAAGCATCGACAAAAATTTAATGATGTGCGTATGAAAAAAGAATTCACTATAGAAGTACGATCCGATAATAATTTTTCAGTTCTGAACCGGATCATCAATGTGCTCAATCGCAGAAGGGTGCGTATTAAAAAACTCACAGCGCATGAAAACGATGACGACTTTAGAAAGGGTGGAGCAACATTGTTGCTGTACACAACCACTGAAATGGTAGAGAAAGTCAGGCTGCAACTAGAAAAACTTATCGAGGTAGAATCAGCAACCTATTGTGAAGGAAGCTCTTTGTACTTCGAATTAAGTGAGCAAAACAATAAACAAGTAGCATAACACAAAAGAATTTAAGCACATAACATCAATACCTAAACACATTAAAGACATGGCTAAAATAAATTTTGGAGGAGAAACAGAAGAAGTAGTAACCCGGGAAGAATTTCCGATGGATAAAGCATTAGGTATTTTAAAAAATGAAACCATTGCTATTATCGGATACGGTGTGCAGGGCCCCGCACAAGCACTCAACCTTCGCGATAACGGATTTAATGTTATCGTTGGGCAGCGCAAGGGAAAAACCTGGGATAAAGCTGTAAAGGATGGCTGGGTTCCCGGTGAAACATTGTTTGATATTGAAGAAGCAGCGAAACAGGGAACCATTCTTCAATTCCTCCTCTCCGATGCCGGACAAATTGCCTTGTGGCCTGTGGTGAAACCGCATCTTACAAAAGGTAAAACACTTTACTTCTCTCACGGATTTGGGATTACATTCAAGGAACAAACCGGAATTATTCCTCCCGCAGATGTCGATGTAATACTCGTGGCGCCTAAAGGTTCTGGAACTTCTGTTCGAAGATTGTTTCTGCAGGGAAAAGGAATCAACTCCAGCTACGCGATTTTTCAAGATGCCTCGGGAAAAGCGAGAGACAAAGCGATCGCACTCGGTATCGGTGTTGGGTCTGGGTATTTGTTCCAAACAAATTTTAAAAGTGAAGTTTATTCCGACCTGGCTGGTGAACGAGGAACACTAATGGGAGCCATTGCCGGAATTTTTGAAGCCCAGTATGAAGTGCTTCGTTCGAACGGCCACTCACCTTCTGAAGCCTTCAATGAAACAGTAGAAGAACTTACACAAAGCTTAATGCCACTTGTTGCAGAAAACGGAATGGATTGGATGTATGCAAATTGCTCCACCACTGCACAACGAGGTGCTTTAGATTGGAAAAAGAAATTTAAGGCGGCTACACTTCCTGTATTTAAAGAGCTTTATGAAAGTGTTGCCTCCGGCAAAGAAGCTGAGCGCACCATCGAAACCTGTAGCAAGCCCGACTATCGCGAAAAGCTGCAAGCCGAACTAAAAGAACTTCGCGAAAGCGAACTCTGGCAAGCTGGGGCAGCTGTGCGTAGCCTCCGTCCAGAAAATTCAAAAGTAGAAGTGAACGCTGACTAACGTATGACAACACCAAAAACATTATTCGAAAAAATATGGGATGCGCATATTGTGAAGCGTGCAGACGGCTATCCGGATGCACTTTTCATCGATCGACATTTTATTCACGAAGTCACCAGTCCGCAGGCCTTTGATGGATTGCGCAAGCGTGGCGTAAAAGTTTTTAGTACCAAACGAACGACCGCTACAGCCGATCACAATGTGCCAACAAAAGATCAGCACCTTCCGATCAAAGAAGCTCTCTCGCGTCATCAAGTAGAAACACTGAGAAAAAACTGCCTAGAGTTTGGTGTGGATTTATATGATTTGGGCCATCCGTACCAAGGTATTGTCCACATCATTGGTCCAGAATTAGGATTGACGTTGCCCGGTATGACCATCGTATGTGGCGACAGCCACACCTCCACACATGGAGCCTTTGGAAATATTTCGTTTGGCATTGGTACGAGCGAAGTGGAACAAGTACTGGCTACACAGTGTGTGCTTCAGTACAGACCACAAACGATGAAGATCGAAGTAAACGGAACACTTGGCAAAGGTGTGGTGGCAAAAGATATTATTCTCTACATCATCTCTAAAATTTCAGCAAGCGGAGCTACCGGATATTTCGTGGAATATGCCGGAAGTGCCATTCGTAATCTTTCGATGGAGGCACGCATGACTATCTGCAACATGACTATTGAAATGGGCGCCCGTGGTGGATTGATTGCGCCTGATGAAATTACTTTTAAGTACATCAACGGAAGAAAGTTTGCTCCTCAAGGCGAATCTTTCGATAAGCACGTTGAGAAGTGGAATCAACTTAAAACGGATGAAGGCGCTACCTATGATAAGGTATTAACCTATGACGCTGCCGACATTGCTCCGATGATTACCTATGGAACAAACCCCGGTATGGGAATCAGGATTACCGATCGAATTCCAACAGTAGAAGAACTTAAAGAGATTAGTGAACAAACATCTTTTAAAAAATCACTCGACTACATGGGCTTGGAACCCGGCTCACAGTTGTTGGGTAAATCAGTAGACTATGTATTCATCGGAAGTTGCACCAACGCACGCATTGAGGATTTACGTTTGGTCGCTTCAATCGTGAAAGGAAAAAAGAAAGCATCGAATGTGGAAGTATGGGTGATTCCCGGCTCCAAACAAGTGGAGGCGCAGGCGCGACTGGAAGGTTTAGATAAAATTTTCGAAGCTGCTGGATTTGAACTACGCAGTCCGGGATGCTCGGCTTGCCTGGGAATGAATGAAGATAAAATTCCAGCAGGCAAATATTGCATCAGCACCTCTAACAGAAATTTTGAAGGAAGGCAGGGGCCAAAGTCACGAACATTTTTAGCTAGCCCGTTGAGTGCCGCAGCTGCTGCCATAACGGGAGTAATTACGGATGTGAGAGAATTATGAAAAAGTTAATCGTTATCAGTCAATAGTCATGATAACGATTAACAATAAATTGATAACTGGAAAATGAGTAAAGAAAAATTTACACTACTAAAATCAACAGCTGTTCCACTTTTTATCGAGAACATTGATACGGATCAGATCATTCCTGCACGTTTTTTAAAGGCTACCACGCGCGAAGGATTTGGAGAAAATTTATTTCGCGACTGGCGGTATAACGACTCCGGAAGTCTTAAAGCTGATTTTGCTTTGAATAATTCTGTTTATCAGGGGAAAATATTAGTAGCCGGAAAAAACTTTGGGTGCGGATCAAGTCGCGAGCACGCAGCATGGGCCTTGTTTGATTATGGATTTCGTGTAGTGATCTCCAGTTTCTTTGCCGATATCTTCAAGAACAATGCATTGAACAACGCCTTGTTACCAGTTCAGGTAAGTGATTCTTACTTGAAACAACTTCTGGAAACTGTTACAAAAAATTCCTCTTCAGAAATTACTGTTGATCTCCAAAATCAGAAAGTGTCACTTGAAAATGGTACTTCCGAAAATTTTGACATTAACCCGTATAAGAAAATTTGTATGATGAACGGGTACGATGACATTGATTACCTCTTGAATTTGAGAGAAGAGATCAGAGAGTTTGATGTAACACACAGTTAGGAAACAATGAATAAGAAAATAACCATTCTCCCCGGTGACGGCATTGGCAAAGAGGTAACAGCCGAAGGAAAGAACGTACTTGAGAAAGTCGCTGAACTCTTTGATCATTCGTTCGAGTTTAATGAGGCGCTGATTGGGCACGAAGCCATAGAAAAAACAGGGGCCGCACTGCCCGATGAAACACTGGAAACCCTCCGGAAAAGCGATGCTATTCTTTTTGGCGCAGTGGGTCATCCAAAATACGACAACGATCCAACATTAAAAGTCAGGCCTGAACAAGGCTTGTTAAAAATGCGCAAGGAGCTTGGGCTTTACGCTAACCTCCGCCCTATCCGACTTTTCGATGAGTTATTGCATGCCTCCAGCATCAAGCCCGAAATCCTGAAAGGCTCTGACATACTTTTTTTTCGTGAACTCACCGGTGATGTCTACTTCGGAGAAAAGGGAAGAAAAGATGACGGCAATACTGCCTTTGACTTAATGATTTACCAGCGCTATGAAATTGAGCGAATTGCTCACAAAGCATTTCAGGCAGCGAGAACAAGAAAAAAGAAAGTCACCTCCGTAGATAAAGCCAATGTGCTTGAAAGCTCCAGGCTTTGGAGAGAAGTGGTGCAACAGGTAGCAAAAGAATATCCAGACATAACAGTTGAACATCAATTTGTAGATGCAACAGCCATGAAGTTGATTCAAAACCCGAGAAGTTTCGATGTTGTGCTTACCGGAAATTTATTCGGAGACATCCTCACCGATGAAGCTTCTCAGATTGCCGGCTCCATGGGTATGCTCGCATCAGCCTCTATTGGAGATTCAGTAGGATTGTATGAACCCATCCACGGAAGTGCACACGACATTACCGGAAAGGGAATTGCCAACCCGCTGGCTTCAATTCTTTCTGCTGCATTGCTGTTAGACATTTCTTTTGGATTGAAGGAAGAATCTGAAACCGTAATAAAAGCAATTGAACAAACACTAAAACAAGGTTATCGTACTGTAGATATAGCCGATCAACAAACACCTAAAGAAAAAATTCTGAATACGAGCGACATGAGTGCCCGTGTTGTGAAAAATATTGAAGTCGTTATCAGTCAACCTGCCTAACCAATAACATTATGAGTAAGAAAAAAATAGAAATATTCGATACCACCCTTCGCGATGGCGAACAGGTACCAGGTTGTCAGTTGACCACCGAAGAAAAAGTAGTTATTGCCCGCGAACTCGAAGCACTCGGTGTAGATGTCATTGAAGCGGGCTTCCCGATTTCAAGTCCAGGCGATTTTCTTTCTGTAATCGGAATTTCGCGCGCAGTAAAAGAGCCCGTTGTCTGTGGCTTAACACGTGCAAAGCAAGAAGATATTGATGTGGCGGCAGAAGCCTTGCGCTATGCCAAACGTGGTCGCATTCATACAGGCATTGGCGCCAGCGATGTACATATCAAACACAAATTTCGCAGTACGCGTGAACAGGTGCTAGAGCAAGGCGTTTGGGCTGTTGAATATGCAAAGAGCAAGGGCCTTGAAGTCGAGTTTTATACGGAAGATGCCGGCCGAGCTGATCTTGCCTTTCTTGCCCAGATGGTAGAAGCTATAATAAAAGCAGGTGCCGATGTAGTAAACATTCCGGATACTACTGGCTATTGTTTACCACACCTATATGGAAAGCGTATTCAATACCTGTATGAAAATGTAAGTAATATTGATAAGGCAGTAATCTCCGTTCATTGCCATAATGATTTGGGCATGGCTACCGCAAACACAATCGAAGGGCTGATTCACGGTGCCCGTCAAGCAGAAGTTACCATCAACGGAATTGGTGAGCGTGCTGGTAACACTTCACTAGAAGAAGTGGTGATGACTATTAAAACACATCAGGATCTTGGTTTTTATACAAACATTAAAACTGAACGGATTTTTGAAATCAGCCAGTTGGTGAGTCGGTTGATGCGTATGCCCGTACAGCCTAACAAAGCCATTGTTGGTAGCAATGCGTTTGCGCACTCCTCCGGTATTCACCAGGATGGATTTCTTAAGCATGCTGAGAATTATGAAATTATAAGTCCGGCTGACGTAGGCGTTTCATCGTCTTCTATTTTATTAACAGCAAGAAGCGGCCGAGCAGCACTTAAACACAGACTAGAGTTATTGGGCTACAAAATTGAGGGTGCTGATCTTGATATCGTGTATGAAAACTTTTTGATTTTAGCCGATGAGAAGAAACAAGTGAACGATCAGGACTTAGAGGTACTCGCAGTTAATGTTCCTGTATTGGCCCGTTAACGCTAGTATAGAGTCAGATTGCTTTATCGCTTCTCACGTTCAGTCGTAAGATTAATAAAGGCTGTAATGGTGTGTGCGCGCAAACCATCTGACCGTTTATACCAGGCGTAGCGAAGTTCTATTTCGTTGAATGACCATCGATGATAGTCACCGCCTAAGGGTGTAAACCGAACACTGAGGCCAGTCTTGTAGCTATTAAAATTCGAAAGGTCATAATCGGATGTATAAAATTCTTGCAACGGATTATGCAGCGCGTACGGCTTAAAGAAATTTACTCCTTTTTGTGTGTACATCCGAATAAAGGGGGAAATGGTAAATTCCTGTGATACCTTCATGGGTGTTTCTACCTCTACAGTGTGTGCGGTAATTCCAAAATCATCCCAATAAAATCGATAGTAGGTTCGAATAATCCACATCTTACCTAAGAACATATTGAGTTGTGCGCCAATCGGGATTTTAAATCGCTGTTGCGGAAGACTCTCAACACGCTTGGAATCATCGGTAAAGTATACACGATGAAAGGGAGTCGATAGTAACCCGTGCTGATATGCTATGCCTGGATAAATACCCAATGCTACTCTTCTGTTTATCGTTTGATAGTAACTAAAAGAAAGATTATACGAGTTTCGCCTGTAAACATCGAACCAATTCTGATCTCTTAATTCCTCAGGGTAAATCAGGATATGCGGTTCCCCCGGGTTCCGCCATCGCAAATCATCAAAAAAAGTTTGCAATGCTACTGACCATTCTTTTGATTGATCTTCCGATAACTTTCCTACCGAAACTCCTGTACCGATGGATAAATAATCTGACTCACCCGAAACACTGGAGTTGATGCCAATACTCCGCCCGTTTTTAAGATTGTGATTGTATCCAGCCGTAGCATGAATTCTAAAATCCTTTCGGGAAGCCGAAGAAAATACATCATCAATATTATCTGTGGAAGCTGAAGAAATAATGTCAGATCCAAAATCAAAGCTTATACTTTTAATGGAATCGCTTGACCATACAAACGAATAGTCTTGAGCATAGACCTGTAAATATTCCGTATCAATACCACCTGTAACTGCCGAGTGATCATTGTCCTGCGTGTAGTAAGAAAACATTGCCTGTATGTCCGTACGATGCAGCTTCTTTTTTGAATAGACTTTGTCGGCTGCTTTCTGCCCGAAAGCCAGCGATGATGCCAAAAGGCCTATGATGACATATCGTTTTTTCACAGCATAAAATTAATTGCAACCGCAGCCTCCGCTGTTCTTCATACTTCCTCCACCCGTAGCGCCCTCACGATAGGCTTGAACATTTTCTTCATGCCTTCGCGCACCTAACTGACCCATTTTCATATCGCGATCATTTAAATAAACTCGTTGGTAGGGTCGTACAGATTCACAGGAAGTTGCTCCTGCAAAAAATAAAAGAAGAATCAGGTAAAGAAAGAGTTGTCTCTTCATACGTTGATCATATTAATTGCCAGATGCTTTGTGGTAAGAATTTCATTTCTATCTGTTACAATCAGGCAATGCGTGTTCGGCAGCTGTTCAATGAAATGCATTCCAACCTGCGAGCCCATTATGGTAACAGCGGTTGCAAGCGCGTCTGAAAGTTCTGCACTGGGACTAACTACGGTTACACTTTTAACGCCTCTCACAGGTTTGCCCGTTTTAGGATCAATCGAGTGAGAATAACGAACACCATCTATTTCAAAATACTGCTCATAATCACCTGAAGTAGCAACAGAGGAATTCATGATTGGTATCCATGCTAATGTTTTATCAGAATCATTCGGATTGGCGATACCGACCTTCCACAGTTTTCCATCAGCTCGGGTACCCCACGCTGTAAGATCACCGCTCGCATTAATTACTCCGCTCGTTACACCTCTGTTAATAAGAAGTTCTTTTACTTTATCGGCCGCATAACCTTTGCCAATAGCAGCAAAGCTAATATGCATGTTGGGTTCTGTAAGATAAACACGATGTTCATCCAGTAAACTAATATTTTTATAGCCTACACGCTTCATAGCTTCACTGAGCTGAGCTTCATTAGGCAAGGTAAATTGTTGCCCTTTGAAATTGTACATTTTTTTTAGCAGTCCCGAAGTAATATCAAATGCTCCTTGGGTGATTGCAGAAATCTCTTTGCTTCGTTTAATAATGTCATATACTTCAGGATCAACCGTTACGGGCCGCATACCCGAAGCTTGATTGATCCTTGTTGTTTGGGAATCTTCAGAAAACTCTGTTAGTATATTCTCAATCCGTTTCACTTCATTTACTGCAACATTCAGTAATTCTTCTCCATCGTCATCTGCCAGCAATACAAATTCGAAAGCAGAGCCCATCAGTTTTACCTGTCTTCTGAATTCCTGTTGTGCTGCTACGTTCATTTCGAAAGAGTATCCTTTAGTTGTGAAACAAACTCCTCTGATGATTGATTACTGTAGGATAATGGCGCTAGCACCGTCTTATCGGCCCGTAGCAAGATAAGTTGCGGAAATATTCCTTTAGGATTGTACGCTTCAGCGAGCAAATCATTTTGCTTTTGTTCCTTTGCCGCTACTTGTTTTCGCTGAGGAAAATCAGCTTTCAGAATTACCAGGTTTTCTTTAGCAAATTCTAAAAATTCATTTTCAGATAGAACCTGCTTATCAAACCGAATACAAGGCGCGCACCAATCCGATCCGGCAAAAACAAGCAATACCGGTTTTTGAGTTTCGCTAGCAATTCGAAAGGCCTCCTCAGCATCATGTTCAATCTGCCCTAAACACATGAATGATTGAACTGACAGAATTAATACTATAAAGAATTTACACGTCCGCATTCACTCGTTGATTTTAATACGCTTCTGATAATCTTAAATTTAAAAAATTTGAATTAAAATTCAGGCTCTGGGGGTTATCCTTTCTTTACCAACTTCATTAAAACAATAAACAATCAGGATTTGGATACGCGGGCGGCTACAATGCCTGAGCATGAACGTTGAAATGAGTTATTTTTTAAACGCTTTCATCAATAAATAAATTATTGAAGCTGCGGCCAGGAATATCAACCCTCCAACAATTTCACTGATTGCCAGATTTGATAGGAACCAACTTGTTGCTAATAAAGCGAGAATAGGAATCGTTAACCCACCCGGAATCACGAATGAATTTTCAGCCGGCTTAACTTTTCTAAGCTTTATTGTAGCTAGTATTACACCAATGTATATCATCAGTAAGGAAGAGCTGGCAATTACTGCAAGCTGACGAAACCCACCTGAAATGGAAACAATGAAGCCTATACCCGAATAAAAAAGAATGGCTACATAGGGAGTTGCATAACGTGGATGAATGATGGATAAAAATTTCGGAAGTAATCCATCGCGTGCTGCCGCATAGGGCAATCGCGAAGAGTTTAATATATCACCACTAATTACACCAAAGCCTGAAATGGCTACCCCCAATACGATCATCACCTTTCCAAAATAACCCAGCATGGTGCTGGCCACCAACACCAGGGGGGCTTCTTTTTGTTCAGCAAGACTTTCTCCCAATACACCTTGAGCCACAAACTGAATCAAGATGTAAAAAGAAAAAATGGCAAACACCCCAAGAAAAATACCTCGAGGGATTGTACGCTTAGGATCTTTGATCTCTCCACTGGCACTAAAGGCAGCCTCCACACCGCCAAATGCAAAAAATAAAACAAGAGATACTTCACCAATTTTTTGAATGGAGGGCCATGAAGTAACTTCATATTTTTCAATATCAATGAAGAATATTCCTACCACAATCAAAACAACCAATGGCAATAATTTTCCAATGGTTACAATTTCAACCAGCGTGTTACCGTGTTTTACACCACGAACGTTGAGCAAGGCAATGCCACCAAAAACAATGGCTAAAAATAAAGTACGTACGGCAGGCTGCTGAAGCGATGGAAAAAATGTAGAAAGATTATCGACTATTACATTAGCTATGGCTGCATCGGCCATAATACAATACCCAAACCAAAAAAGGATGTTACCTAAGAACCCTGCATAAGGACCAAAGGCTGCTTCAATGTAAACATACACACCGCCTGTTACATGTACTTTGCTGGCAGCCTCTACAAAACACATTAGCACCAATGCAATTAGTACCCCACACACTAAATAGGCGAGAAAACTGGCCGCACCCAAGTAAAATGCCACCACTGCAGGCAACGCAAAAATGCCTGCACCAATGGTCATGTTAACTGCATTCGCTGCCAGCGAGCGCACACCAATTACTTTTTTTAAACCTTCGTCTTGTTCAGAAGTAGTCATAACGTGATGATACGTGTTGAAGTAAGGTATTTAAAAGCTATCTTCCAACTGTATCGTTAAATCACTAACTTTTCATCTTAATTTTCTTACAAATGCATCAACTTCGATTGTTTGTTTTTATTTTTTTAAGCTGCTCACCAATTATTTCATTCGCTGTTTCAGTAAAAGGGTATGTGTTTGTTGATAAAAACGCTAACGGTATCCGCGATAAAAATGAAAGTGGTGTTAAGGATGTTATGATTTCAGATCAGGTCACGATCGTTACAACGAATGCCGATGGATTTTATCAATTTGAGAGTACCCATAATTTGGGTTATGTATTTATTAGTCAGCCGAACGGATTTATTGTTAAGGGACTATTTTGGAAGCGTATACCGAAGGGTCAATCGGAGTTTACAGGCGATTTTCCATTGAGCATTGCTCCCACCTTATCCAAGGTTACGTTCATTCATGCTTCCGATACGCATATTAGTGAATCATCCGTTGATCGAATTCAAAAGTTAAGAGAAAAGGCAGACTCTCTTAAACCGGCTTTTATTCTGATATCGGGTGATCTTATTAAAGATGCGCTTCGTGTTTCGGAAAAAGAAGCCACCAGCCTTTACGAATTATACCTTGCAGAGATTAATAAATTTTCATTTCCGGTTTATAGCATACCGGGCAATCATGAACTTTTTGGAATTGAACGACACAGTTCCCTTGTAAATTCCACGCATCCGCTTTACGGAAAAGAAATGTATCGTCATTATTTGGGACCCGATTACTACTCATTCAATTATGGAGGCATTCACTTTGTTGGAATAAACTCGGTTGACTATAACGATCTTTGGTATTATGGTTTTGTTGATTCTCTCCAGCTAACGTGGCTTAAAAAAGACATTTCCATAATAAATAAGTCGACCCCCGTTGTAACGTTTAACCACATTCCGTTTTATTCAGGAGGGTTAAGCATGTGGACCTATCGGGATGAAGAACCAGGAAGTACACTCATATCGGCTAACGGGGAAAAAACTTTCCGTCATATCGTAAGCAATGCCGATGCCGTAATGAGTATACTAAAAAATAATTCACACACCTTAGCACTGGCAGGCCATTATCATGCTTCACAGCAATTTACAATTGAAGGTGTAGGTCAACCGACTCGGTTCCACCAAACAGCCGCCATTATTGGGGCATCTCAATTAGGTACCACTGTGCTGCCCTCGGGCTTTACTTTGTACACGATTGAAAAAGGCAAAATTGATAATGGAAAGTTCATCCTGCTTAAGTAACAATCCTCACAAACTCTTCCACAAATACAAAGTAGCGTACGCTTCCCATCCTTTGTAGTTCCTAAAAATCTGTTTCACCTGATCAAGGGAAGGTTTTTTCTTCATTCCCTTTAGATTTTTAATCGCGTTGTGAATGCCTGCATCCTCCAACGGAAAAGCATCAGGATATCGAAATGTTTTCATCATTGCATAGTTGGCTGTCCAATTGCCAACACCTTTTATGCTCATCAATATTTCTTTTGCTTCTTGCAATGGCAACCCTCTTAGTTTTTCTTTTGAGATGTGTCCACTGGCAAAGGCTTCTGCAATATTTACAGCGTACTTGCTCTTCTGCCGAGAAAACTGAAGAGGAAGCAATTCCGCATCGCCCAGCGTGGCTACACGGGTGGGCGTTGGAAATAAAAAATAATTCTGATCCTCCCAAAAAAGCTTTTCTCCAAAATTCTCAACAAATCGTTGCTTTAGTGTGTACGCAAATTGAATGTTAATTTGCTGACCAATTACAGCCCATACCAATGATTCAAATAGATCGGGTTGGCCAATTATTCTATATCCATAGTGCTTTTTTACTAACTCCTTTAATATTGGGTCTTTCTTTGCAAGTTTGTAAAAAGGAGTAAGATCGGTTTCAAGATCAAACCATTCGCGTACATACTCCACAACCTGCTTCTTTATATCAGTAGAGGGTGTTGTATTCATAAACTCCAACACAAGGCCCGCATCCTGATTTCTTACGTTGAATAGAATTAAGGTGTCATCCAGCCGCAATAGCTTTACAACGCCATCTTCCTGAACACGATGCAACACTTCTTTAGGTGAACGCTTCAAGAATTGAAGATTCTGTTCATACCTAAATTCTTTCGGTACTGATATTCGAACAATTGACATGTACCCAAAGTACTCTGATCAAACTCTCCTATCCAAATTCTTACAACTGATTAGCAAGTTTCGGGTTGGAATTAAGGTAGAACTCTCGCAAAATTACGCAACCATGCTATATCACTTAACCATCCCCTATTCTGAATTGAGAAAATTGATTCATTCTGGTAAAATCAAACTTACTGGCAACGCTCTCTTAAAAATTTATGGTGCACTTTCGTGCTCCTCCGGCAAGCGGATGAAGAAAGAGAATAGGGTTTTCTTTAAAAATGAAAAAGAGGCAAAACAATTGGGATTCAGAGCGTGTAGTCATTGCTTGCATAAAAAATACAGACAGCGGAGTGAGCAAGAATCAGGTTGAAAATTCGATCGATCAGACTGAATTTTGAACTATAAAAAATGCATAGCTTTATGTTACACGTGACCCACGAAACAGACATCAACTACAACCGGATTGAAAAGGCAATCCAATACTTGGAGGAAAACTTTCAGCACCAGCCCGAATTGGATGAGGTGGCAGAGAAAGTACACCTTTCTCCTTTTCACTTTCAACGTATCTTCACAGACTGGGCAGGCATCAGCCCTAAGCGATTTTTGCAATTTCTTACGGTCGACTTTTTAAAAACAAAACTGGAAGAATCTAAAAATATGGTAGAGGCTGCCGATGCGGCCGGGCTTTCCAGTCAATCACGTGTGTATGATTTGTTTACTACACTGGAAGCTGTTACGCCACAGGAATACAAACAAAAAGGTTCAGGCATTCGCATAGAATATGGAGTGCATGAAACACCTTTCGGATTGTGCTTGATTGGTATAACGGAACGCGGTATCTGTTGGCTTTCGTTCATTGGTACGGATGAAGATCCAAAACACGAATTAGAAAAAATGAAGGAACACTGGCATAATTCAATTTTTCATCAAGATCAAAATTTGACCCTAGCATTTATTCATTCCATCTTTAACCGCAAAGCCACAGACCTGCCTGCCGGCAAGGCAGGGTCGCAAAGAAAACTCCACGTATTTGTAAAGGGGACAAATTTTCAAATTAAAGTGTGGGAAGCCTTGTTGAGAATTCCCATTGGGGACATTACTACTTATCAGGGAATTGCGCAGCAAATTCAAAGTCCGAAAGCCATGCAGGCTGTGGGTTCGGCTGTAGGATCAAACCACATCGCCTACCTGGTTCCATGTCACCGTGTAATCCGCAAAGATGGAATATTAGGTGAGTACCGCTGGAGTTCAACACGCAAGAAAAGTATTATTGGCTGGGAGATGGCGAAGGCATCGGGATTTTAACAAGCGGGTAGAAATGAAAACAACATCGCTAAAAATTCATGCGTCCGAATTCCTTGGTGATGTATCAGCTGAAATCCTCCATCCTGAAAATATAAAATACATACTTACGTTGGCACATGGTGCAGGCGCGGGTATGAATCATCCCTTCATGACGGCCCTATCGAATGAATTAGCTGCATTGGACATTGGTACGTTGCGATTTAACTTCCCCTTTACAGAACAGAAAAAGAAAAGGCCTGATGTTCCTGCGGTAGCGCATAAAACAATTGAAGCTGCTATTCTAAAAGTAAAGGAGTTATTTCCTTCCACCCCAATTTTTAGTGGTGGTAAATCTTTTGGCGGACGAATGACTTCACAATATTTATCAAAGCAAGAGTCACATACTGTAAATGGAATTGTATTTGTTGGTTTCCCATTGCATCCTTCTGGGAAACCATCCGTTGAACGGGCCGAACATTTAAAGGATGTTAAGGCACCTATGCTGTTTCTTCAGGGAACGCGTGATAAATTGGCAATTGGAATTTGATCGAGCAGGTAACTTCTTCGTTGCCACTAGCAAAACTTATAAGGTTTGAAGGTACTGATCATAGTTTTAAAGCCGCAAGACAAAATATTACCCCGTTGATTGCTCTATCTATAAAGGAGTGGATGACTAATCCATGATTCGCGGATACGATCGTTCGTAACCCTATTTTTTTACATACTTCCAGTTTCTGATCTTTCCTTCGGCCAATTGTATTCACTGAAAAATACAGTTTTCTGCTTACCTTCAAAAAAATATTAGTATGCCTCACATCGTAATTTTATCCGCTAGTGTACGCACCGGAAGAAACAGTCATCGGGTAGCTCTGTATTTCAAGAAATTTCTGGAAGAAACTAAATCCGCAACCAGCGAGATTTTGGATTTAGCAATTTCTAATTTTCCGGTATTCAATGAACGCTTACAATTTCAGGAATCTCCATCAACAGAAGTGCTTGATTTTGCAAAAAAGATTAAATCTGCCGATGGGGTAATCATGATTACACCTGAATACAATGGAGGATACCCTGCCAGCTTAAAAAATATTATAGATCTCCTTTATACTGAGTGGCGCAGAAAACCGATTGCCATCGTTACCGTATCGGACGGAGTTTTTGGTGGAACGCAGGTGATAACTTCGCTTCAATTTTCATTGTGGAAAATCCGCGCGTGGACAGTTCCTGCTATGTTTCCGGTTCCACAAGTCCAGCATTCTTTTGATGAAGTGGGCAATCCAACCGATAAAACCGCTACCGATAAAAGGGCCAAGGTCTTTATTGATGAACTCTTTTGGTGCATTGAGGCTAACAAACGCATGACTGATTAATTTCCGCCATACCAAATATCTCCATCCACTTATTCTTCCAATGCAAAACCATAGCTAGTCTTTTAAGGTAGAATTGTCTACACAATCGGAAATATTGTCACATTAGGGAAGTTCTTTTTAAAGAAATAAGACAGAATTGCTTCTTTCTATCAATGGTGTGTGGTTTGATCGGGTATTAAAAAATTCAGATCATGAACTTCGAGAAGTTTACCATAAAATCACAGGAAGCACTGCAAAAGTCGGCTGAGATTGCCATGAGCAAACAACAGCAGGCAATTGAGCCAGGGCACTTATTGAAAGCTATTCTTGAAACCGATGAAAATGTTTCTGGTTATGTTTTCAAAAAATTAAATGTGAATGAATCTATCCTTGGCAATAAGCTAGAGGAAATTCTAAATGCTTATCCACACGTATCCGGGCAGCAATCATATTTATCGACAACTTCAAATTCAGTACTTCAGCAAGCTGAAAAAGAATTACGCGAATTCAAAGATGAATACGTAGCAATTGAGCACTTGCTGTTAGCACTCCTTGCTACAAAAGATAAAGTATCCTCCATTATGAAAGATGCGGGCTTTGAACGAGCCGGTTTGATTAAAGCTATAAAAGAGCTTCGTGGGGGCTCAAAAGTTACGGACCAAAATGCGGAGGCAAAATATAAATCACTTGAGCGATACTCTAAAAATCTGAACGATCTTGCCAAGCAAGGTAAAATTGACCCCGTCATTGGCCGCGATGAAGAGATCAGACGTGTCCTGCAAATATTATCGCGCAGAACAAAGAACAACCCAATTTTACTCGGTGAACCCGGTGTTGGTAAAACAGCCATTGTTGAAGGCATGGCACAGCGAATCGTAAACGGTGATGTGCCTGAGAATCTAAAAAGCAAAATACTGGTATCGTTAGATATGGGTCTTTTAGTAGCAGGCGCAAAATATAAAGGCGAGTTTGAAGAACGCTTAAAGTCCGTAATCAAAGAAGTAACGGACTCCAATGGTCAAATCATTCTATTTATTGATGAGATTCATACGCTTGTTGGCGCGGGTGGTGGCGAAGGTGCTATGGATGCTGCCAATCTGTTAAAGCCTGCACTGGCACGCGGAGAACTTCATGCTATTGGGGCAACAACATTAAAAGAGTATCAGAAATACATTGAGAAAGACAAAGCATTGGAGCGCAGATTTCAATCTGTGATTGTAGATGAGCCTTCAGTCGAAGATTCAATTTCCATTCTACGAGGAATCAAAGACAAATATGAATTGCACCATGGCGTTCGCATTAAAGATGATGCCGTAATTTCTGCGGTAGAATTATCAAGCCGATACATTAGCGATCGTTTTTTGCCAGATAAAGCTATTGACCTGATGGATGAAGCCGCTGCAAAATTGCGTCTGGAGATGGATTCTCTTCCCGAAGAACTCGATGAGTTAAATCGGAAGATCATGCAACTCGAAATTGAGCGAGAGGCCATCCGAAGAGAAAAAGGTAAAGAGAAAGAAGGCATCCTCAGCAAAGAGATCGCTGAGCTATCGGAAGAACGTAACTCCCTTAAAGCTAAATGGGAAAGTGAGAAAGCCGTTGTACACGGCATTCAAAAACATAAAGAATCGATTGACCGATTAAAATTTGAGGCTGAGCAAGCTGAGAAAGCTGGTGACTACGGCAAGGTTGCAGAAATTCGCTATGGAAAAATAGTGGAGGCTGAAAAACAGTTAAATGAATTTCAGAGGCAGATGAAGGATATGCAGGGAGAGAAGACTTTGCTAAAAGAAGAAGTTGATAGCGAAGACATTGCCGAGGTGGTGGCCAAGTGGACAGGCATACCCGTTTCAAAAATGCTCCAGAGCGAACGTGAAAAACTTTTAGACCTTGAAAAAGAACTCAGTAAACGTGTAGCTGGTCAGGAAGAAGCTATTCAGGCGTTGAGTGATGCTGTACGCAGAAGTCGTGCAGGACTACAAGATCCGAAACGCCCAATTGGTTCATTCATTTTCATGGGAACTACCGGTGTAGGTAAAACAGAATTATCGAAAGCACTTGCCGATTATCTGTTTAACGATGAACACGCCATGGTACGCATTGACATGAGCGAATACCAGGAACGCCACAGCGTGAGTCGTTTGATTGGCGCGCCTCCCGGCTATGTTGGGTATGATGAAGGCGGTCAACTTACAGAGGCCATTCGAAGAAGACCCTATTCTGTGGTTTTGTTGGATGAAATTGAAAAAGCTCACCCGGATGTATTTAATATTTTATTGCAAGTGTTAGATGATGGCCGGCTAACAGACAACAAGGGTCGGATCGCGAATTTCAAGAACACAATCATCATCATGACCACGAACATTGGCTCGCAGATCATTCAGGACAGTTTTGAGAAAATTACCGATGAGAATTATTTCGAAGTACTGGAAAGTACGAAAGACGATGTTCTATCGTTATTACGAAAAACGGTGCGTCCCGAATTTGTTAACAGGATTGATGAAATTATCATGTTCCGGCCACTAAGTCAGAAAGACATTCGAAAGATTGTGGATATACAGGTTGATTTGGTAAGAAAGCGCTTAGAAGCAGCTGGAGTACGAATAGAGATTTCAGATGCTGCCTGCGATCGATTGGCTAAATTAGGGTTCGACCCACAATTTGGCGCACGGCCGTTGAAGCGAGTTTTACAACGGGAAATTTTAAACGAGCTATCGAAACAAATATTGTCTGGGAAGGTTCATAAAGATTCTGTGATTTTTGTTGAAATAAAAAATGAAACAGACTTCGTTTTTGAGAACCTTGAGGCTGCAAATGTTGTTAAGTAATTGGTTTAAGGATAGTCTCGCGTTCAGCGAGATGGATTGAGGGGGTTTGGTTGATTGCCCCGGGGTGGTTCCCGGGGTTTTTTTTATTGGGTAGGGTAGGGACGCAATATCTTGCATCTCTACTTTTTGTCTTCTCTCCAGAAAATCTTTCCAACAATTTTCCACTCATTATTAATTTTGAGCAAATTCATGTAATCGTGAAAAATATAGGTGCCTCCATCTATCTCCAACCGGGCTTGTGCCGCAGTGCCTGAGATCGTTGTGTAGACAATTTTTGTTTTACGCTCACTCTTCTTTCCGGCATTAGCTTTCGCGCGGGTTAAAAATTCTGCAATTGGAATATCACGATACTCTCCGGTCTTGTTATCAATAAATCGCATGGATGCCGATTTATGAAAGGCCTTATTCAGCCTAACGGTATCACCATAGGTACCGCCATCCAGGTAATTCATAAGTGTTTCTTTAACGGCTGATTCTTCTTGAGCATCCTGTGCCAGCACCCACGAAACACAAAATACAAAACAGAATAAGATTGTTGTAAACTTGGCCATAGTCTTGGGGATTAGTTTCCAATACTTACGACCGTTCGATGAGTTTGTTGCCTAAACTGGATTTATTAAACTCGTTCGATGCCCAGTCCTGGCAAATCTGAACAATACATCATGCCGTTTTTTAAAATAAACCCTCCTTTTACCTCATCTCTGCCTAAATCAAGGCTTCCGTCAAGGTCAATGTATTTCGTATTAGAACACGCAAAGGCAGCATGAAGAGCAGCCGTTATGCTAACAATGCTCTCATCATTGCATCCCCAGAATAAGTCTACATTTTCATGGAGCGCGATGTCAGCAATTTTCAATCCCTGACTTATGCCTCCACATTTCATTAGTTTAATATTAAAGATCCCAGCACCATGCGGGGGCTTAATTAATTCAAGGGCGTTCATGGGTGATATTAATGATTCATCAGCTGCGATTTTTGCTTTAATTTCATCAGGAAGTCTTTTCATTTCGGCCACCGCTTTTGCAGGAAGGGGTTGCTCGATCAACTCAATATCCAAGTGCTTAGTTCGATTGTAAAAATCAATGGTTTGTTGTGATGAGTAACCTTGATTAGCATCAATACGAATTACCATTTTGCTTCCAAACTGATCGCGCAGTTTCACCATTCGCTCAATATCTTCCTCCAGATCTTTTCCAAGCTTTACTTTTAACACTTTGAAGCCTTGCTTATCATATTCAATTGCTTCTTTCAGAGTTTCCTCAACATTCTTAATTCCTATAGTATTTGATGTTGGTAGTGTTTTAATTTTTTGTCCGAGGAATTTTACGAGTGGAACATCGAGGTATTTTGTGAACGCATCGTACAAGGCAATATCGAGCGCGGCACGTGCTGCCGGATTTTTAGGAAATTTTTGCAGCACCTCAAAATGCAGCTGATTCAGCTCGCGAATATCGCGACCGATTAAAAAGTCCAGGTTCTTTTCCTGAAGTACGTCAATCGTTGAATCTATATTTTCGCCCGTTACATACTCGCTCGGATTACCAGATCCAATACCTGTTGCACCGTTATCTAATGTGATTTCAACAAAGGCGTTTCGTACAACATCAACTGTCTTAAATGCAATGGTATAGGGCTTCGTATTTCCCAGATCAGCATTCCAAACTTCTACGCTTTTTATTTTCATGCTCTTGATTGTTTAATCATTTTTTCAAAAATCGGAATGAGGCGTTCCACTCCATCTTCCAATGGGAGTATAGCCGGTATTCCCAATTCCTTTTCGTATCCCAAAGCAAATTGACGCGCTTCATCCGTTGTGATTTTCATTGTATTTACGGTTAAGGCAACCGTAGGTGCCCCATAAATTTTTATAAGGTCAATCTCATCTTTTAATGGCGGAATAAAAGCGGGGTAGAATTCCAAATCCTTATACTGCTTGCGTGCCGGATTATGCTGAAGGATAGCTGCGGTAGCATCAGCGGAAATAATCCATTCTGCACCTGCCGGTCCGCTTGGGTTACGCAAGGAGGACTGTCCCTCAATAAAAATAATATCGGGTTTTTCATTTTGATAACACTCCCAAACAGCGTGTTCCATTTCTCCCGAAATAAAATCATTCAATGTCGAGTCAAAAATAAAACCATACTTGGCCCCCTGCATCCATCCGGTTTGCCCCGTATATATCATCTCTGCTTTATATCCTGCCGCTCGCATAGCTTCAACCAATATTCTAGTTGTTGTGCGTTTCCCAAGAGCGCAGTCGGTTCCTAACACAGCAATCTTTGGGCACTTCACTTCCTTTATTTTTCCATTCCAAAAATGGAGGTCTTTAAATTTTTTTGGTTTACGTACATCTATAATCTCCAGTCCTTTTTTGCTAGCAAGCTCAGCAAACTCTGAATGGCCAGAAACATAATCGTGAAGCCCATTTACAATACTGTAACCACCATCAAGTGCTTCCTTCAATAAAACGCGAAGCGAGTCCGGTATAATTCCGCCCTTTGTGGCAACTCCAATTACAGCGTACTGTGCTTTTTTTCCTGTTTTAGCAAAGTCACTAATAGATGCATAGACCGGTAAATTCCGATTCTTTCCATCAAGAATTTCACCGCCATCTTTCCCCGAAAATTTATGATCAACAATTCCTTGGATATCAAATCGCTCAGTTCCCCTGATTAATCCATGGGCTGTTTTAGCATTAATGGTATCCAGATATCCTCCGGTAATAATGATGGCTGTGCTTTTCATAGTCAAAATGTGAGCGGGAAAGATAATTGGTAATCTCTTGGTTTCAAACAAACTAGGGCCTTACTCGATCATACTGCAATTGAAATTTTGAAAGATTGGGTTTGTGTGAACGGGGTCTTTCCAATTCATACTGGTAAATTAATTGCCCGAGGTTTCTAAAAAACGGAAAACCAATTGTTTCATAGTCATATTTGCCATCATTATAAATTCCATCAGTATTGACATTGATCACAGCGCTCAGCATAAATTCGACACCATTTTTAAAATCAACGACATACGCATTATCAATCAGGTATCCGTAGGCATCACCCACCTTATTAAAAATTCGAATATGATCAGGAATCCTTTCTCTACTTTTTCCGTACATAAAGAATTTGCAATAAGAATCATAATAATATGAGTCTTTATAATAAGCTGGAGATATCGTTTCTGTCGGCAGCTGTGACATGTATTGATAAACAAATTTATAATCATCATCGCTAAGATTAAATCGACTAATTGAATCAACAGTTTCAGGAAACAAAACTGCACGAAGCATTTTTTGTTGATTCGACAATGAGAAGAAATTTTTATATGTGAAATCAAATGGCTTTTCCACAAGAATAGTATCGTTTTTATAATACCCGCTCCCCCGAAATTCTATCGCAGGCGCTTCAATCGAATCATCATTCACCAGCATGGGCTGTTCAAATACGGTGAGATTATCTTTTACAAAACGAACTTTTTCTGTGTGCCCGTTTCTATCCGGACTCAACGCCCGCTCCAGTCTATGAAGAAAGCGAACATTGTATCCCTTCTCGTTAAGAATCTCATTGGTCGCTTTCTGCCCCATGAATTCATACAACCTGTTATAGGCATCATTATCACTTACGGTCAATATCTTTCTAATATAGTGTGCAATGGAAGGAAGTCCACTTTCAAAAGTAGTATCCACCCTAACCGAAAGTTGCCCGGCATATACACTATCATGAAACATTGGCGTATACATATCTAAACCCTTAATTTTTAGTGCATTAATTTTTTCCAGCGCCAGCAAACACAAGGGAAATTTTACAGTTGAGGCCGGATAAAAATACCGTGCCGAGTCAACATTAAAGTAATAAGAATTAAAAGAAGGAATATTGTTCTCATCCCGATCAATTTGCGTGTAGATGATTTGAACTTCAAGAGAATCCTTGGCTGTTATAATGCGAGTAAACTGATCAGGCTTTTGCTCCATGAGTTTCAGAACCAGATCCGGATCAGTATTGGATGACGAATTACAGGATACAAGAATAACAAGGCTTAGGATTATTCCAGCGAGTTGTTTCATGAATTGATTTTTGACTGCCTAATTTAATGTAAATTTGTGCTCAATTGTGATGGAATGAAATGATTTCTGAGAAGATTAAAAGAGATATACGAAAACTGAAACTCGAGGAACTGAAAAGTTTCTTTCTTGAGCATAACGATAAAGCCTTTCGTGCCCAGCAGGTATACGAATGGCTCTGGAAAAAATCTGCCAAAGATTTTGACCAGATGACAAACCTCTCGTTGCCTACCCGCGAACTGATGAAAGCTCATTTCACCATCAATCACATCCTGGTAGATACAATGCAACGAAGCACAGACGGCACCATTAAAAATGCCGTAAAATTGCACGATGGATTGATTGTAGAGTCTGTTTTAATTCCGACTGAAGAGCGAATTACCGCTTGTGTATCATCTCAGGTAGGTTGTAGTCTGGATTGCAAATTTTGCGCTACCGCCCGTTTGAAGCGAATGCGTAACCTAAACCCCGATGAAATTTATGATCAGGTAGTCGCGATCAAGCAACAAGCTGAATTATTTTTTAATCGCCCACTCACCAACATTGTCTTTATGGGCATGGGCGAGCCCCTATTAAACTATACCAATGTTATTTCAGCCATTGATAAAATTACTTCCGAAGATGGATTAAACATGGCATCTAAACGAATTACGGTTTCAACGGTAGGCGTTGCAAAGATGATCAAGAAAATGGCTGACGATGGTGTGAAGTTTAACCTGGCCGTGTCCCTTCACTCGGCCATCAATGAAAAGCGTTCTTCCATCATGCCGATTAACGAAACAAACTCGTTGGAAGAATTAGCCGAAGCATTAAAATACTGGTACAAAAAAACGAAACGAAAAGTAACGTATGAATACATTGTGTGGAAGGGAATCAATGATAAAGAAGAAGATGCACTGGCGCTGGCTAAATTCTGTAAAAATATTCCTTCAAAAGTAAACCTGATTGAATACAACCCCATTGATGATGGTGAGTTTCAGCAGGCATCTTCAAAAGCGATTGCTATGTATCAAAAAGTTTTAGAGGAACATGGCACACTCTCTCATATTCGAAAAAGTAGAGGTAAAGATATCGATGCGGCTTGTGGACAATTAGCTAATAAAAGTCTAACCGAATGAGTCAGGAACAGCACTTCCAATCTTCCGAAAAAGTACGCGATTTTGTAATTGGTATGAGTGACGGGCTAACAGTGCCCTTTGCCCTTGCTGCCGGTTTAAGTGGAGTCGTTGATTCAACTGATATTGTAATTACTGCAGGGCTGGCCGAAATTGCTGCAGGCTCCATTGCCATGGGATTGGGTGGTTATCTGGCCGGACGAACAGAAATTGAACATTATGACTCCGAAGAGAAACGCGAGTATGAAGAAATTGAAAGGTTACACGAAGTAGAGATTAAAGAGACGAAAGAAATTTTCGCAGAGTATGGGCTGAACGATAAATTGCAGGAGGAGATCGCACGCGAAATGGCGAAGAGCCCCAAAAAGTGGGTAGATTTTATGATGCGATTTGAATTAGGGCTTGAACGACCCGAT
The DNA here is from genome assembly GCA_031395485.1 of Cyclobacteriaceae bacterium. Lineage (GTDB taxonomy): Bacteria > Bacteroidota > Bacteroidia > Cytophagales > Cyclobacteriaceae > UBA2336. Next base: position 237,023 of record JANNUS010000005.1, read on the forward strand.
AAAAATCGTGCTTACCAAAGTGCCTTTGTCATTGGTACATCCTATATAATTGGAGGTCTCATTCCTTTAACAGCATATTTCTTTACAGAATCCGCTAAAGAAGGATTGATTTACTCAACCGGCATCACCCTGATTTGTTTGATCGCTTTCGGATTAGTGAAGAGCAAACTTACCGGTCAGCCTCTATTTAAAGGTACGATGCGCGTAGCCTTAGTGGGTACGTTGGCCGCGGCAGCAGCTTTTGGTATCGCCAAGTTGATCGCTTAACTAAAGCTGGTGGTGTAGGATTACAGTGTAGATGTCACAGGCTACTCGCGCGGGCAATGGCTATGCCCGACTTTACTTTTTACTTGCATTAAAAAGTCTTTCCTTCTCTTCCTTTGTTAGGCTTTCATAACCTCGGTCAGATATTTTATCGAGGATCGCATCAAGCTCACCTTGCGATGTTTTTGAAAAAGGAACTTTTACAGTTTTTTTTGCTTTTTGATCCTCACTGCGATAGGTGACTTTCACCTTCGGTTTTGTTTTAAATAAATTCTGAATCCAATCCAGCGTAACCGTAATCCAACTTCCCCAATCTACACCTGCTTGAAGTTGCTTTATGTAAACAAAGCCAATAAGTGCTCCCCCTAAGTGGGCTAAATTACCACCCGCATTTGATCCTACAGAACCAAGGAAAGAAATTACGATATAAAAAAAAGCTATGTACTTGATTTTAACAGGGCCAAAGAATAATAAAAAAAATGTGTAGTTGGGCAGGAGTGTTGCAGTGGCGAACATTATTGCATACACTGCAGCAGATGCGCCCACCATTCCGGAAAATTCTGATCGCTCAATAAAAAAAGGTATTGTGTTAAACATAAACAGGTAAAGCAATCCCCCGACCAGAGCACCTAAAATATAAAGAGCAACTAACTTGTCACTTCCTAAATATTCTACAAAAATTTTACCGAACCAGTACAATGCGAGCATGTTGAATAGAATATGAAAAATATCAGCATAACTATTTTCATAATTGAAGTGGTGTGCGAATGCATACGTTATGATGGTCCATGGCTTGCTGAAGAATAAGGTAATTTGAGGTGGAATAGAGAACTGATCGTATACAAATTGGAATAGTCCATCCGCACCAGAAATTTTTGCTGTAACCATCAATACACCCATGGCTAGAAAAATAGCCGCATTAATAATGATCAACTGAACGTGCGCGTTGTTGTGTCGTTGAAAAGCACTTTTAAATTCGTCAAGCATTGTTACTCAATGTATATCAAAAAAATTCATTGTCAATTATAACTTCCTCCCTGGCTTCTCCACGCTTTGATTACAAAAAAAGCGACTACAATACCACCCAAATGAGCAAAGTGAGCCACGCTACCACTTCTATCCATCAAAAATGTAAGTCCGCCCAACAAAAATACCAGGTATTTTGCCTTGATTGGGATAGGGGGTATTAATAACTGCACTTCCATGTTCGGAAATATCATTCCAAAGGCCATCAATAAACCATAAATGGCGCCTGAAGCACCTAACATACTACCTGCACCTCCACCAAAAACTAGATCGATACCTACACTAAATGCTGCCGCGCCAATTCCCGTGATTAAATAGAAAAGCAAAAACTTTTTTTGCCCCCAAAAGTTTTCAAGAATAGGTCCCATAAAGGCGAGGCTAAGCATATTGAAGAATATATGCGAAAAACCACCATGCGCAAACATATAGGTAAACAACTGGTAAGGTTTAAAACAATCTGTACGTACATTAAACAAGGCCATGTAAGCTGTTACAACATCTTCACTGTATGCCCCTACAGCGCCAAAGCACCCACCAATATCAATTTTAGGCGCAATCATCTGTCCTAAAAAAATAACCACATTTACAATAATGAGGTTTCGAACAACGGGTGTAAGATTAAACATGAAGCATTCGTTTTAAATTATTATCGGTTAAAATAGCTTTCCAGCTTACTCAATTCAAAAATATAAAATGTTGGGCTTCCGTCAGGCGAATAGTTAGGTGTTTTACAAGAAAATAACCCGCTCAATAATTCTTGCATCTCTTCAACCTCCAGTTTTTGTCCAGCTTTAACCGATGCCCGTTTCGCTAATGCCCGTGCTAGATTTTCCCGTAGAGGCAATGCAAGCTCAGATTGATTATGCTTAAACTGATCTATAAGCTCTTCAAAAAGTTGCTTCTCACTAACAAATTTTAAATTTGCAGGAACCCCATTTATAAGTATCGTATTCTTTCCAAACACTTCGAATCGAAACCCAAGCGCTTTTATTTCCTGTTCTACTTCCAGGATCAACGCAAAATCGGCCGCAGGAAAAGTAATCGCTTTTGGAAACAAACTTTGCTGTGTCGCTGCCGATTTATACTTCAGGTCTTCAATAAATTTTTCAAACAAAATTCGCTCATGCGCAAGTTGTTGATCAATAATCATCAAACCATTTTTAACTTGGCGCAGAATAAACTTGTCGTGGAGTTGCGAAAGCGTCTTTTCAGGAATCTCTCGCTGAGTCCCTAGTGTATGCAAATCTTGCTCAGCCTGAGCCGATTGTACAATTTCCGTTTGAAGTAATCTACTAACGCCTTCTCCTTCAAATAATTTTTCCCAATTCTGCTGATTTGCTCGCCCTAAGGAGGTCTGAAAGCGCTCATCAAAATAAACCTCACGTGCTGTTTCTGTAGACGTATATCCTAGCTTGGAAATAAGGTTAATGTCTTCTCGGAAGTCAATCGTGGGCACTAGGTTATGCGCACCAAGCGATTGCCTGACAGCAGCTCTCACTACTGCATAAACGGCACGCTCATCATCAAACTTAATTTCCGTTTTGGTTGGATGAACGTTTACATCAATATGCTTGGGGTCAACCTCAATAAACACAACATAAAATGGAAAACTATTTTCAGGCAATAATCCTTCAAAAGCCGTCATTACCGCATGATGAAGATAATTGCTTCGAATAAATCGCTTGTTTACAAATAGAAATTGCTCTCCTCGGGTCTTCCTGGCAAATTCCGGCTTCCCCACATAACCCGTTATTCTAACATAATCGGTTTCTTCCTGACATGCTGCCAACTGCCCCTGATACGTTTTGCCAAACAAATTAATAATGCGTTGGCTCAATGAAACGATTTTACTAACGGGCAAGTCATACACGATTTCATCGCCCTGAATAAATGAAAACGAAATGTCAGGGTTTGCCAGCGCCAATCGCTGAAATTCATCAATAATATGCTTAAGCTCTACTGGGTTTGATTTTAAAAAATTTCTTCTCGCAGGAATGTTGAAGAACAAATTCTTCACACTAATACTTGTTCCTTTTTCGCACGCTGTCGGTTGCTGCTTTTTAACTTCCGATCCTTCAATGACCAACAGCGTCCCTAACTCCTTATCGGCCAGTCGTGTCTTAATTTCTAACTGCGAAACAGCCGCAATGGAAGCGAGCGCTTCGCCACGAAACCCCATGGTACGAATCGTAAATAAATCTTCCGCTTTCCTGATTTTAGATGTCGCATGTCTTTCTAAACTCATGCGCGCATCGGTTTCGCTCATCCCAGCTCCGTCATCAATAATTTGGAGCAGGCTTTTTCCCGCATCTTTTACAATTAATTTAATATTTTTTGCTCCGGCATCAATGGAGTTTTCCATTAACTCTTTTGCGGCAGAGGCTGGGCGCTGCACAACTTCTCCAGCAGCAATCTGGTTAGCTATCGAATCAGGTAAAAGCTGGATAATATCAGGCATGAAAAAAGTAAGGATTTTTCTAACTTCACGGCTTACAAAAGTGCCTTTATTCACTATGAATTACAAAGGCTAACGACTTGATGCTAAAAAAAGTTTGGGTAAGCTTTATCGTGTATGCGCTCGTTTTACCTGTTTGTGCGCAAACCCATAAAAGTAAATGGGTCGATAGTGTCTTTAGTACGATGGATATCAATGCTAAAATTGGCCAGCGACTAATGGTATCAGTCGAAAGCCATTCCGACAAGAGCACTATAGCGAAAACCCTGACGCAAATAAAAAAATACAAAATCGGTGGGGTCGTTTTCACAAAGGGAAGCCCCACACTACAGGCGAAAATCACAAACTCAATTCAGCAACAGTCAGCAATTCCATTATTTGTTGGAATGAACGCTGAAAGAGGACTTGGTGAAGCGTTGGATAGCACTGTGCGATTTCCTAACCCAATCATGTTGGGAGCGATTCGTGACGATAGTTTATTATTTTTTCTCGGAGTTGAAATTGGGCGGCAGTTGAACGAATTGGGGGTTCATATCAATTTTGCACCCTCCGCTCATATCACGACTTCTGTTGAAAGTGACTCTATGTTTTACAATTCATTTGGGGCAAATAAAGAACGGGTTGCCGCCAAAGTTTTAGCATATCAAAACGGTCTCAAGTCAAAAAATATCCTTTCGGTTGTACAGCATAATAAACTTGTGGAAGCTGAAATTAATACAGGGAATCTGTTGCCCCTGCAACAACTTTTAGTAAATGAATCTGCCGGACTAATCGTTACTCAGTACTCACCGCTCGATAAAAATTTACGCACAAATTTGCAACCTCCAAATTATTCAACTGACTATCTGAAAGGCCAACTGAATTTCAATGGGTTATTTTTTAGTCACACGACCCAATTGCTAAGCAAAAAAGTAAACATTGGAAAATCCGAACTACTTGCCTTTCAGACAGGTTACGATGTGTTGCTATCTCCGCTCAACCTCGATGCCACTGTACGAAAATTACGGAAAGCACTCCGAAAGAATAAAATGTTACAACAGCAGCTTGATTACAGTGTTAAGAAAATTCTTACCACAAAATTTGATACCGGGCTTCAACAAAAAAAAGTAGTTAACACGGAGAACTTACTGGTCAGAATCAACTCTACAACATCCGCAATTTTACAATCGGCTCTACTGGAAAAATCAGTAACCGTTGTTAGGGATGATCTGCAACTGTTACCAATAAAGCAATTAGACGATTTGTCGTTTGCGTCTATATCCATCGGTAATAAGAAAGAAAATACACTCACTTCATATCTATCAAAATATGCTTCATTTACGCATTATCAATTAGAGCACGATAAGGACACCCTAAATCTTTTGAAAAATCTTCGGCATGCAGCTCTTGTGGTAATCGCTCTCTACCCAAATGGTGATACTCTTAAAGATCAATATCAAACCTTGCTTAAAAAAATTGGTGAGCACACAAAAGTAATTGCTGTTGAGTTTGGGGTTTCGTCAAAAAATAATTTGTTCGATAAACATGCTACCATCATTCAGGCCTATACAGATCACGAGTATGTGCAAAAAGTTATTCCGCAAATAATCTTTGGTGCAAAGAAGGCTAGCGGAACGCTGCCTTTTTCAATTCAGGAAAATATGGCCGCAGGACAAGGGGTTGAAACTTCTTTACTTGACCGAATTGGGTACTCAACGCCAGAAAGTGAAGGGTTTGATACCAAAATAGCTGATCATCTTTCAACCATTGCGTATGAGGCTATTGATCAAAAGGCTGCTCCGGGATGTCAGATATTGGTAGCCCGGCACGGGAAAGTTATTTTCGAAAAATCATTTGGATCACAAACGTATGAAAATGCAATTCCGGTTAAGGATGAAACGATCTATGATCTGGCATCATTAAGCAAAGTATTCGGCACCCTTCAGGCTGTACAATTTCTATATGAAAAGGGAATAATCGATATCTACAAAAAAGCTTCAGTATATCTGCCTGAACTAGCCAATACTAACAAGAAGGATATTATACTTAAAGATATCCTTACCCATCAGTCAGGCCTGTTTCCTTTTCTTCTTATGTGGCCTCAAACTGTTAAGGGCGATACGTTGCTCCAACTTTACTACTCACCAATTAAAAATGGCAATTATCCGCTTCAGGTTGCAACCGATCTTTTCGCTTCCAAATTGATTCAAGACTCTGTCTGGCAATGGGTACTTCGTTCTGAAATGCTTCCTAAGCCAGCGCGAACTCCCTATTCTACGCGATATAGCGATCTCGGATTTATGATTCTTCACCGTATAGTAGAACGCCTTGTTAATCAACCAATGGAAGATTTTCTTGACCAAAATTTATATGCGCCAATTGGCGCTGGCACGGTGGGATATTTGCCGCTAACAAAATTTTCATCGACTCAGATTGCACCGACCGAATTAGATACAATTTTTAGAAAATCAGTGGTGGTAGGAACTGTGCATGACGAACGTGCCGCATTGCTTGGCGGAGTAGCCGGTCATGCCGGGCTTTTTGGTAACGCCACTGATTTAATCAAGATTGGTCAAATGCTTTTACAAAAAGGAAGTTATGGAGGCATATCGTATTACAAACCAGAAACCGTAGAACTGTTCGCACAAAAGCAATTTGAAAATAGTACCCGCGGATTGGGATGGGCAAAGCCGGGAGACCCCAATAGCCCATCTTCGCGGTTTGGTTCGCCAAAAGCCTTTGGCCATACCGGTTTTACAGGAACATGCCTTTGGGTTGATCCGGAGTTTGATCTGGTTTACGTATTTTTATCTAATTCTCGATTTCCGTACCGGAGCGCTAAACTTAATAGCACAAATATTCGTTCTCGAATTCAGGATGTAATCTATCAGTCAATTTTTGATTTCTGTCAGTATGGTGAGAATCATCCTGATCAAAAATTAATTCGGTTTTTAAGTCGGTTAAAATAATTAAAACGCAGCTACGTGGATCAAATTAGAATAGGTATTGTGTGTTACCCTACTTTTGGAGGTAGCGGTGTGGTGGCGACCGAACTCGGAAAAGCCCTCGCGCAAGAAGGTCACAAAGTACATTTCATCACCTACTCACAACCAAGTCGGCTCGATTTTTTAAACGAGAATATATTCTATCACGAAGTTGATTTCAGGTCATACCCGTTGTTTGAGTATGCGCCCTATGAACTTGCCCTTGCCAGTAAAATGGTAAATGTGGCTATGAATGAAAAGCTCGATCTTTTTCATGTGCACTATGCGATTCCTCACGCCTCGGCCGCTTACATGGCAAAACAAATTTTGAAAACGCATGGTCTGTACGTTCCCGTTGTTACCACCTTACACGGAACAGATATTACGCTGGTAGGAAAAGACGCATCGTACGAACCCGTGGTTACCTTTAGCATCAATCAATCCGATGGTGTGACGGCCGTTTCCGAGGATCTAAAAAAAGAGACGTACCTGCATTTTAAGATTACGAACGATATTGAAGTGATACCAAATTTCATTGATCTGGCAAAGTTTAAAAAACAAAAAAAGGATCACTTCAAAAAAGCAATCTGCCCAAATAATGAAATGCTAATTGTTCACACATCCAATTTCCGAAAAGTGAAACGAATTGGTGATGTGATCAGTGTATTCTACAATATCCATAAAGAAATACCAGCTAAGCTTTTAATGATCGGAGATGGCCCTGAACGCGTTCATGCTGAGCAGCAAAGCCGCGATTTGGGCATAAGCGATGACGTCCGCTTTCTTGGAAAACTGGAAGCCGTAGAAGAGGTGCTTTCTGTAGCTGACCTTTTCTTGATGCCTTCAGAAAAAGAGAGTTTTGGTTTAGCAGCACTTGAGGCAATGGCATGCGAAGTGCCAGTGATCTCATCAAATACAGGGGGTATACCCGAGCTTAATATACAGGGAGTAACAGGCTTCCTTAGCAACATTGGCGAGATTGAAGATATGAGCAAAAACGCTCTCTTTATCTTAGATCAAAAAAATCTTCCAAAATTCAAGCAAAATGCGCTGGCAAGAGCAAAAGAATTTGATATTAGCCGAATCCTTCCGTTGTATGAATCGTACTATCAAAAGGTAATAGAAAAGGCTTCGGCTAATATTTCTATTTAACCCTATGAACCGTTAAATTTGCAACAAAATTCAGAGTGATGGCCGGATTAAAACCCCAAAATAAAGGTACAAAGCAGCTTTTTAGGAATCCAATCTTAGAAAAACTAACCAGAACACATATTTCTGTGCCTCTTACTGTCTTTTTCCTGTATTCAGCAGGGCTTTTGTATTGGAGCATTACGCACACCGCCCTTTCAGCCATGGTAACTGCCGGCTTCTTTGTGATTGGGATTTTCTTTTTCACATGGGTCGAATATTGGGCTCATCGATCCTTGTTTCACATGGATACGTATACCAAAATGCGAAAGCAACTTCAATATACTATTCATGGTGTTCACCATGAATTTCCAAAAGACAAAACCAGGCTTGCGATGCCTCCTGTTTTGAGCATCACATTCTCTACTATTCTACTATTATTATTCCGCCTTATCATGGGCGATTATGTTTTTGCTTTCCTCCCGGGATTTTTGACCGGATATGCTGCCTATCTTTCGGTTCATTATATGGTTCATGCATACCAACCCCCTAAAAGTTTCCTAAAGTATTTGTGGATTAACCACGGAACCCATCACTATAAAAATGGAGAAATGGTATTTGGAGTATCAACCCCGTTTTGGGATTATATCTACGGAACCATGAGCAAACCCATCCGCACAACCAATACGCAGCATTAAAAAGCCCTCCTCCCGCAACGCGAAAGAAAGGCGCTAAATAATTACATCGTTAAACCAAGCAATCAAATTTTTGACGACTTAACTGGCTCTGCCTTTGCTTTGCCGTATGTAGGGCATGTATACTGCGAACACGAAACAAACATGAAGGCTGCCACTACTATTACCACTATTGACTTTTTCATATCTTAAATTTTTTAAGCTCGACAAAAGTAACCCCGACTTACCGCTTACAATGCGTAATAACGGTTATTTTATTACATGGTTCCTCAATTTGATGTTAAATTATAAGCCTATTGGGAAACAGTATCATGAAATTAATGGTTAATAAGGTAATTTCTACTCAATGTTAGGTTACCGCTTTAGCAACTATACCCCTCCCACCGAAAAATCTAAAAGTGATTTCGAAAAATTACTTAAGATTTTCATGCAGTTGGTACTCATAACGGCTGGAAGCGTAACGGAGGCACTTCAGTGGCTCACAGAGCTCGACAAACAATACAAGCTAACGGACGACTACGGCATTGGTGATTTTATTGAACAACTAAAACGAGATGGTTACATTTCTGAGGATGGCCCAAAAGGTGATCTCAAACTAAATGCAAAAAGCGAACAAAATCTTCGAAAATCTGCTCTGGAAGAAATTTTTGGTAAGCTGAAAAAATCGAAAGGCGGTGAACACAACACCTTTAATACAGGTAGAGATGGAGAACAGACTACCGAACGAAGGGAATACGAGTTCGGAGATACACTCGATCAAATTTCTATGACCGATTCGCTGCGAAACGCACAGATAAATCACGGAATAGACAACTTTTTAATAACCGAAAATGATTTGGAGGTAACCGAAAATGAATATAAAACACAAACATCTACCGTGCTGATGATTGATATTTCTCATTCTATGATTTTATATGGAGAAGACCGGATTACGCCCGCTAAAAAAGTAGCCATGGCTCTTGCTGAATTGATTACCAAAAAATATCAAAAAGATACATTGGATATTCTAGTATTTGGTGACGATGCCTGGCAAATTGAAATCAAAGACCTGCCTTACCTCCAGGTTGGTCCGTACCACACCAACACCGTTGCGGGACTCGAGCTTAGCATGGATATTCTGAGACGCAGAAAAAACCCAAACAAACAAATTTTTATGATCACAGATGGTAAACCCACTTGCATAAAAGAAGGCATCAAATATTACAAGAATAGTTTTGGGTTAGATACTAAAATATTAAGCCGCACATACAACTTAGCCGGTCAATTAAAAAAATTGAAAATACCCGTAACCACATTTATGATTGCGACTGACCCCTACTTGAAAGCTTTTGTTCGTGAGTTCACAAAAGTGAATAATGGGAATGCCTACTATAGCGGATTACAGGGGCTCGGCAATCTTGTATTTGAAGATTTTAAAAAGAACAGGAGAAAGAATTTGTAAAAAAAGCCTTGAGCTATTAGGTAAATAAAAAGAAAATGAAATATTCAAAAACGTTAGGGGAGTTAAAGGCGTCAGGCTATAAATCAAAATCCATCAAGGACGAATTGCGTGAAAACCTAATCCAGAAACTTCGTAACAAAGAAACTGTGTTTGAAGGTATTTGGGGTTATGAAGAAACTGTTATCCCCGATTTGGAAAGAGCAATACTTGCTGGGCATGACATTAATTTACTTGGGTTACGCGGGCAAGCAAAAACCCGATTAGCCAGATTAATGGTGCACTTATTAGATGAATATATTCCGATTATTGAAGGGTCGGAGTTGAATGACGATCCCTTTAATCCGCTCTCTCGTTATGCAAAAGATAAACTTCTAGAGCTTGGAGCCACCACCCCGATAAGCTGGCTGCACCGTGATGAGCGCTATACTGAGAAATTAGCCACACCCGATGTTTCTATTGCCGATTTAATTGGTGATGTTGATCCGATAAAAGCAGCGACTTTAAAACTTCCGTATTCCGATGAGCGCGTGATTCATTTTGGATTGATCCCTCGTTCGAACAGATGTATTTTTGTTATTAATGAATTGCCCGATCTTCAGGCACGAATACAGGTAGCTTTATTCAACATTCTTCAGGAAGGTGATATTCAGATACGCGGCTTTAAAATCAGGATGCCACTTGATCTTCAGTTTGTTTTTACCGCTAACCCAGAAGATTACACCAACCGTGGAAGTATTGTTACTCCCTTAAAAGACAGGATTGACAGTCAGATTATAACGCACTACCCAAAAACATTAGATATTGGAAAGCGAATCACCCAACAAGAAGCAAGACTAAAAGAAGTCCAGCAAAAAACAGTTTCAGTCAACGAACTCGCAAAAGATCTAATTGAACAAATCGCATTTGAAGCTCGCAAGAGCGAGTATATTGATTCAAAGAGTGGTGTTTCCGCAAGACTTACAATTTCTGCCTATGAAAACCTGGTCGCTTCCGCTGAACGGAGGAGTATAATCAATAACGAAAAAACAGCATTCATCCGAATTACTGATTTCACTGGAGTTGTTCCGGCCATAACCGGTAAGGTGGAATTAGTTTATGAGGGTGAGCAGGAAGGGCCGGGTATTGTAGCACAAAACCTAATAGGCAAAGCTATCCGAACTCAGTTTGTAAACTACTTCCCAAATCCGGAGAAATTTAGAAAGCAAAAGGACAAAAGTCCATATAAAAAAATAACCGATTGGTTCAGCGATGGCAATAACGTTGACTTACTTCACGAGATGAGTCAACGTGAATTCGAAAAAACATTTAAAAAAATCCCGGGGCTTGGTGACTTAGTAAATAGCTTTCACAAAGGTCAGGATGCCTCTATGAAACTATTTCTGATGGAGTTTGCCTTACACGGCTTAGCCGAATACAGTTTAATCAGTAAACTTAATCTTGTTTCGGGGCACCAGTTTAAAGATTTATTGAGCAGCATGTTTACGTTATCGAAAGATGTAAATGAAGAAGATGATATTGATGGGGACGAGGGTGGCACAAGAGGTGGTACCGCGTTGTAATTTGAAATGCGTGAGTAAATCAAAGGGGACGTAAAATTACCAAAAACTTTTACTTTTATCGCTCTTCCTATTTTGTTAATGATTTCTTTACATTTAATCAAACAAGTTCTTTGTACAGTATGTCGAAAACAAAAAAGGAGAGGAAGATCTTCGTGCTGGATACTTCTGTAATTATTTATGAACACAATTCCATACTCAATTTTGATGAACACGATATAGGGATACCGATCACGGTACTTGAGGAACTCGATAATTTCAAAAAAGGTAATGATACCAAGAATTTTGAGGCGCGCGAATTTATTCGCCTCATAGATAAGCTGGCAAAAAACCAGATGCTTCACCATTGGAATCCCCTTAATGGTAAAAGTAAGGGCCATTTTAAAGTATTAATGGATACCGGAGGCAATGGATCTTTGGATGCCAATAAGGTGTTCAATGAAGACAAAGCTGATCACCGCATTCTGAACTCAGCTCTCTTGCTTCAAAAAGAAGAAAATGGAAGAAAAGTAATTCTTGTATCGAAGGATGTTAATCTTCGTCTGAAAGCAAAGGCCCTTGGCCTTCAGGCAGAGGATTACACTACAGGTAAAATACAGAATATATCTTCGCTCTATACTGGAAGAACCATAATTGATGATGTTGACGCAAACATGATCAACCTGCTATATGAAAAGGGTTATTGTCCACCGCAAGAGATTTTGGGTAAGCTAACACCCGAAAAAAACCATTTCTACATTTTAAAGAGCGGCAAAAAATCAGTTTTAGCATATTACAATCCGCTTAACGAAATGGTAGAGCAAGTTGAAAAGCGCTCTGTTTATGGTGTTAAGCCTCGTAATGCTGAGCAGGCCTTTGCCATACATGCTGTACTAAAACCTGAGATAAAACTTGTTTCGTTGCAGGGCGTTGCAGGGACTGGTAAAACACTGCTTGCATTAGCCGCTGCCCTGGAGCAGAAAAAAGAATTCAAACAGATTTACTTGGCTCGGCCCATTGTTCCACTAAGTAATAAAGATATAGGTTATCTGCCGGGCGACATTAAATCAAAACTGAATCCCTACATGGAGCCCCTGTGGGATAACTTGAAATTCATTCAGAATCAGTATAACGAAACAGATAAGGAATATTCCAAAATCACCGAAATGGTAAATCAGGAGAAGCTGGTTATTACACCCCTTGCATACATTCGTGGGCGTAGTCTCTCAAACATCTGTTTTATTGTGGATGAAGCTCAAAACCTAACTCCGCACGAAGTAAAAACCATTATTACCCGTGCAGGAGAAAACACTAAATTCATTTTCACCGGTGACATCTATCAAATAGATACACCCTACCTGGACTCGCAAAGTAATGGGCTTTCATACCTTATCGACCGGCTTAAAGATCACGAGTTGTATGCTCACATTACGCTGGAAAAGGGGGAACGATCTGAGTTGGCTAATCTGGCAAACGAACTATTGTAAGAAAATAAGTCCTTGCAATATTTAACTGCTTAATTCTGAAAAAAAGGCTAAAAACAGTCAAATAATAGCTGTTTTCCTAAATGGCTTGATTGTCCATGTAAGATTTTCAAGCCTCGAGAATGTTCCCTATTGTTTGCATCATTATAGCCCATAAACCTTAAGTGCTACAGGCTACCCCCGAAATTGATTATCCAAACAACGGGTATACTTTCACGTATTCAATTGTTGGAAACAGATAAATAATAAGGTTATGATCGGAAGAATGATTTTCAAGTTTCTCTCAGAAAGCAGCCAGGTAGCTTATTTGCGTGAGAAGGGAACCATGTTAGGAACCAGGTTGAAAAATGGAAGAAAAGCCTATATGTATATGATAAAGGGCTTCTGTGTAGAGGTTATTTTTAAACAAGACAACGCAGAAATGAATCCCGAACAGGTTCTGACCTTTGCAAACGTAAAGGAATTCAACAGCTATCTTGAGCGTGAATTTAGGGCTGCGTTCTAACGATTTAGTTCTTTTTCAAAACTCTTAATACGGTATCGCCTATTTCTGCAGGGGATTCTACAACATGAATTCCGCACTCTCTCATAATTTTCATCTTGGCTGCAGCAGTATCTTCGACACCGCCTATAATTGCTCCGGCATGCCCCATTCTTCTTCCTGGAGGGGCTGTTTGTCCAGCAATAAACCCAATAACCGGTTTTTTATTTCCTGATTCCTTAATCCAGCGAGCAGCTAACGGCTCATAATTTCCGCCAATCTCGCCAATCATTACAATCGCTTCAGTCTCAGGATCGTTCATTAACATTTCAACAGCTTCCTTTGTGGTGGTACCAATAATTGGGTCTCCGCCAATACCAATAGCAGTTGAAACGCCTAGCCCCGCTTTTACAATCTGATCTGCAGCCTCATAGGTAAGTGTACCCGATTTAGAAACAACACCAATTTTTCCCTTCTTAAAAACAAAGCCCGGCATAATGCCAACTTTAGCTTCGCCCGGTGTAATAACTCCGGGGCAATTGGGGCCTATAAGAACAACACCAGTTTTATTTTTAATATACTTTTTTGCAATCATCATATCCTTTACGGGGATCCCCTCAGTGATAGTGATGATAACCTTAATCCCAGCATCAGCGGCCTCCATTATGGCATCAGCGGCAAAGGCTGGGGGTACAAAAATGATTGATACATCAGCACCAGTTTTGTCTACAGCTTCCTTTACAGAATTAAATACGGGCCTACCCAAGTGTTCGCTCCCTCCTTTTCCCGGTGTAACACCCCCCACCATATTTGTACCGTATTCAATCATCTGACCGGCATGAAATGAACCTTCAGATCCCGTAAACCCCTGAACGATTACGCGGGAATTTTTATTAACTAATACACTCATGGCGATGTTTTTTGAACTGTACAAAAATAGGATATTCTGCGGTTCAGCCAAACAACGGCTGTTAAGGTAGTTTGGTGCCAATTGATAGCTGTAATGTCTACGACAACATTAAAAACACTTACCTGTTTTCATCTCCAAGCCGCTTTAAAACACCTAGGTTTCTTTGGATACCTTGAACGCATAAGAGCTACCCCTTCCTTCAGGCAGCTCTTATGTCTATAGTTTAAGAAAAAATATTTACTTCTTCATCCCGTGTCTTAACAGAAACTCATCATAAAATTCCTTGTAAGAAGGCTCAAGTTTAACTGCTTCTTCATATGAACTAATGGCATCAATCAATAAATTATTTTCCTCATAGAATCCCGCCAAAATGAACTTGTTTATTGCTGTAGGATCAGAAACATCCGTCATAATAACAGTTAATGATTTCTCAACCTTTTCACGAGAGGCTGGCGACATTCTTCTCATCATATGCTGCTTCGAAATCTGCTTAGGGTTACTCTTCGAGCTCACCTCAATCAAAATCGCACTCTCGGTGGTGAACTTCGGATCTGAAACATTAACAGTTAAGGTTGTTTCAGGAGTTTCAAACTTCGCAAGTTGATCCTCGAACATGTTTTTTAATGTTACAATATAGGGGCCTTGTGCTTTGCTTCCATCCCAGTTAATTACAACAGTTGAGTTATAAACATCTGAATACTTTTGATTCTCCGGTAACATAACTTTAATAGCGGCTGTTTCTGTAGCACGATGAACGGCTCCTGTTGCGCTAAGTCTGTTCTTCTTTCCTTCGGCATTCGAACTAAGAATGAAATCAGTGTATTTATTGAGTACACTGGAACCAGCCCCTGCTTGCGTCTCAAGCGCAGACACTTTATAGTTTCCGGCCTTTTTAAGTTCAACCGGCTTACCCTTAGCAGACACCAATCCCAGGTAAGCATTCTCGCCTATCAGAAGTTCATCTGTTCCCTGCAGGCTTGATCCTGCTTTTAAAAGCACCCAAGCGTCACCTGACTTTACCTGATTTGCGCCTTTATTGGCTATTACTTTAAATGTATAGCCTGCCTGACCAAATGAAGTGTAGGCCAGTAAACTAAATAAAACCAAGAATTTTAAACTTTTCATAACGGTAATTGTCTTTTACTAATCAAAAATACTAAAATATCGTGCCAATTTTATGGCCGGAGGTCATTTATACAGCCCCGTATTCAATAGTAATCACTTCTTTTTTAGGGAATTCTCAACGCTCTTAAAAATATCATAGCACGGCCCAACAAAGGCTGTGGATGCGAGCGTAATCGCCAAATCAAGTTTTAGACTCCAGGCGGCAAATCCGTAAATAACTAAACCCGAGGTTAACAGAATTAGCACGAGTTGAATTAGTACCGATAGTCCATCAAACCAAGTGGGTAATTTATGGTCAATCTCTACAAACAAAGCCACAATGAGAAAACAAGAAATGAATGCAATAGCATACTCCTGCCAATCTTTCAATTCGTCAATATAATCTTCATTTAATATCATGGCAATAATATTGGCGTGAACTACAGGGCCAAACATATCTGGGTTAGCTCGCCCAGCAACTTTCTTATTTAAAGGAGTAAAGAATTTATCATCCCATGAAGTATCACCAAAATAATCACCCAGAAAACCCATTAATACAATTTTATCTTTCAATAAAGTGGAATCAAAATTTTCTGTTAATACATCTTTAAAATCCAAAGCCGTAAACATTCCTGTAAACCCAGAACTAGCTACGTCTACTTTGTTTACATCCTTTACTTTTATCTCTTGTATTTCAAAATTTCCCCTAAAGTTTACTAACTCCTCATGCTTCTCTCGTTGTAAAAATCTGATGGTCCTTACTGAATCAAATTTCATAGCCGTAGCAACTGAAAATGCAAACTGATCCTTACCTTTTACCTTCATTCTCGGAAAAAAGGATCGGCAAAGTTTAACATCCGCCTGATAATTAGCATCGGTTGGCAGACTTGCAAATGCGTTCGTTGCAAAATTACTGAAGTGAGAATCAGAATATTCAATTGAATCGTAGATATCAATATCTCCTGATTGCTTAAGAGAATCAGTTTGCAATAATTTTGAAACCAATACTACGTTTCCTGCTTCTTGAATTGCATTTGTCAAGAATAGATTTGACAGTGTATCTAACAGCTGAGGACAGTTGAGCGTGTCATACAAACCTCCTTCACAGTTAAAAAAACTATCTATTGCAATAACCCGAGGTTTGTACCTATTGATAATACTTATTTGTTGGGCTAGATCCATTCTTCCCAAACGTCCAATATTCACTAAAACGATGCGATCTTCAAATTTTGGATCAGGGCGCAAATTTGAAAATGCATAATCTGTCATCTCAAAATCTGATAACGCCTGGCCAATGGGATCGAACGCGCTTAAAAGTTTCAAATCAAATAATTTTGACATACCCCACATCATAAAAAATACGAATAGTGTAATAATCAGATTGCCAGTCCAAAATCTTTTCACAGTCGCACTCCAAAATCTTTTCATAGTAGTACAAGATGTATAAGGTAAATTTAGAAATTTAGACCGTATTTAGGGCAAAATAGTAGATATTGAAAGCAAGGCTTACAATCGATGAATATACCTCTGGCATCCTTACAGGAGACAGGATAGTGCTGGGAAAAGCTATTTCATTAATTGAAAGCAATCTTTCAACCGATGAACAACAAGCTATTCAGCTGGTTGAAAGAATTATAGATAAAACCGGAAACTCAATTCGCATTGGGATTACCGGAGTGCCCGGAGTCGGTAAGAGTACGTTTATTGAAACCTTCGGAAAATTTGTTACGGGTCAAGGAAAAAAAATTGCTGTGCTCACTGTTGACCCAAGCAGTCAACTTACAAAAGGAAGTATTTTGGGAGATAAGACCCGAATGGATGAGCTGTCGAAAAATAATAGAGCTTTCATCCGACCAACAGCCTCAGGAAATGTTTTGGGAGGTGTAGCCAATAAAACACGAGAAGCAATACTCCTATGTGAGGCTGCAGGGTTTGATGTAATCGTTGTAGAAACTGTAGGAGTCGGGCAATCAGAAGTGGCCGTAAAAAACATGGTTGATTTTTTTCTATTGTTAATGCTTGCTGGGGCCGGGGATGAACTACAAGGAATTAAAAAAGGCATTATGGAAATGGCCGATTCCGTTGTAATAAGTAAAGCGGATGGAGACAATATGAAACATGCAACCGAAGCACAAGCTGAATATCAACAAGCGCTGCATTTGGTACCGTCTTCCATATCCGGATGGAGCCCGAAGGTTCTCACGTGTTCTTCCCTTACGAATACGGGTATACAGGAGATTTGGAAAATGATTTTAAAATTTAAGGATCACGCCACAAAATCAGGTTTTTTTGAACAGAACAGAATGCAACAAAATATTGCATGGTTTCAGGAACACTTTAATCACCTGTTGAAGAATGACTTTCGGAGATTCCCATCTATTCAAGCTGAGTTTATAAACCTTGAAAAGAAAATAGCGGATCAAAAAATCTCTGTTCAGGCAGCGGCAAATGAATTGCTCAGTTCATATCACCGGGCGATAAAAAACTCTTGATTATTCTTTCTTGTGTCCGTACGGGCAATGGCGGCATCCGCTCTTGCAGCAAGAACCGCGCTTTAAGTGATACGCCTCGGTAAACACCATGAGTCCATTTTCAAAATAGTAATCCTCATTGGTTTTTGGTTTCCTTTTATCCTTCTTCATATTAAACCGGTACCTGTTATTAGCAGATACCAGTATTTAAATCTTATTTGAAAACAATTTGAGTCGGTCCGATACCTGCATCAAATGAAGTGTTGGAAGCACCATCAGCCGAATAAATATAAACTTTTCCAGCACTTGAAAAGGAAGGCGCATCTCCAATCCATATGTTACCATTGGCCTGGTCAACATTTAAGGAGTATACAGATACGATATCATCAGCATTAAAAAGTGCTTCTGGCTCAGCAGTGGCCGTAATTGCAATACTAAATACAGATGTTCCAACCGTATAAATAATATTTTGCTTGTCCGGAGTAGTCGCAATATCGATTCCGGGAACGCCTGTGATTGTAATTTGGTCTTCGACTAATAACGTTTCGGGGTTAACCCTAAACAATTGGCCATTTTCGGCACCCCAGCCGCCTACACAAACAACCCACAGTTTTCCGTTTGCATCTGTTACCATGCCGGCAGGCCCAGCTTCAAGTTCAATGTTATCAACCAATGAATTATCAGTCGGGTCAATCACGGATACCGTACTGGAAGATCCATAGTTATAATTTGAAGCAAATAATAGTTGACCGTTGTATAAAAGATTTTCAGTTCCTTCATCGGTATCAATCGATTTAATTTTTGAACCTGAATCCAGATCATACACCAAAATGTACGAGTCTATCAACGAGAAAAATTCATTGTACGCTCCCCAAACACTGATGTAGGCATTTCCATTTATTACTTCAATATATCTGGGCTTGTCTAAATCCGGATGCGTAATGGTCTGAGTAGATTCAAGTGTATTTGCATCCGCAACCTCAATTTTATCATCTCCGTTGATAACAAGATATGCTTTGCCATTTTTAAATGTTAATGACTGAACTACATCACCCGCAAAATCTCCATCTGTACTAATAAATATGTTTTGCTCTGCCTCGCTTGATGTTGGATTGTAATGTGTTACCGTTCCATTTCCGGCACCAAAAGCCCCTTCATTTACAACAAATACTCCATCTGCGTACTGACCTCTTGGTTTGTTGTCATCCTCACAACCCATACTCAATGAAGCTGACAAGCATACTCCTAAAAAATAACAAATGTTCATTTTCATACTACTTTGGTTTATGTTTTAATTGATAGGAAATCTGAAGGTTAAAATTTCGCCCCGGCATAGCACGGGAGGAATATTGTTTATACTCTATATCAAAAATGTTTTTCACTACAATTTGAGTACTCAAAACATGTAGTGCCTTTATGAATGATTTGCCAACTGAAAAATCGGTTAGTACATAAGGATCAAGCGTATATATAGGTGAATTTGAGGCTTCAGTAAAACGGACACCCGCATATTGAAGAAATATGTTTACAGACCACTCTTTAAGGCGTGACACGATTGATGCGGCAGCGGTGTGAAGTGGAGTATATATTAATTGTTTACCAATGCTTGCTGCCTCTGCGGGCGAGGCTTCTTCTGTAATAGATTTCGTGAATTGGTATGACCCTCTGATATTTTGTGAGAACGATCCGCTTTTCCATTGCAATTCAATAGCGCTCTCGTATCCACTTGCTTTTACTTTTTTAATATTATCCGGGCGATAGGTATTTGTACTATCCGGTGACCAAAGTATCCATTGATCTACAAGTTGATAAAAAGCAGTAGCGCTCAACTTTGCTTTACGATAGGTCCATGACACCCCACTTTCAATTGCATAACTTTTTTCCGGCAATAAATCCTTGCGCCCAACACTTCCCCAATACCTGTCATTTAGCGTTGGAGCCCGAAAGTTTCTGGATGCATTTGCGGATACTTGTAATGTCTGAACATGTGTTTCAAAAAGAATAATATCAGCACCGATGTACGGAAGCAATGGCGGCTTCATGTTTGTGATAAGGGGCTGTCGAAGGCTTGCTGACAAATCTACTTTTTCAAACCTCCGTTGAAGTGACCCAGCAATGTCTACACGATCTTCTTTCGGCTCATGACCATACTCCCTTATTTTTCCAATAATGTGATTCCAATCAATGCTTGTTTGGATATTCCATTGGTTTGAGAAACGATATTGGTGATTCACGAATGCAATCCAACGTAAAACATTGCTTGGGTTTCCGCTAAATACAATCTCATCGTTTACTACACCTCCTCCGGTTTTCAATAAACCAAACCGGCTATTTTCCCTGTAGGAAATACTTAACCGATGGTTACGGTCCTGCTGCTCATCTCTACCATTTAAATTGCCTGTTGTGGGTTGAATTTCTCTATCAGCATCATGAACCCAATAATCCAATTGTAGCATTTGAGTGGGTGAAAAATTATACCGAATATTTTGTACAAAACCCTGCTGAAAAAAACTGGCGTGCTCTTGTCTCCCTCCGGTTTTATGAATTATAAAATTATTCTTTGAGCAAATGCGATAGAGTGAGGATGAAAACGCAAAAGCGTTTTTATAAAAAGAGGTTTTTATTGCTGTGAAATATTTTCCAAAACTTCCAGCCTCTTGTCTTACAGAAAACAATGGAGCTTCATCCGAACCTGTTTGTAGCAACACAGCCCCGCCAAAAACTCCGCTGCCAAACTGAGCACTCCCGCCTCCTGAATAGACTTTTACTTCATCGAAGGCAACAGCCGGAAGAATTGAAAAATCGGACTGCCCCAGCGAAAAACTATTGATGTTTATTCCATTCCAGAGAACAGCAGTATGCTGAGGAGATGTGCCGCGCATACTTATTCCTGACAGCATGCCGCTCCCATAATTTCGGAAATACACTGGAAACTGAAATGATAATATCTCTCCTAAGTGATTGGATTTATAGATATCCCCAAGAGCAGAGTCCAGTTTTTCAATCGATGATCCCGCCAGGTATTTTTCTTCGGGCATTCCATATATCACCACTGGCTTAAGCACAACAGAATCCGTTTGCGCTTGAACGATATTCGTCAGGTGGAGTGTGAAAAATAAAATACCTAATCGCAGTGACATACTTTTAGCGTTGCGACAGATGTAAAGCAGTTATGTATGAAAGCAATAGCCTTCGGACACTTCTGACCTTTCACCCGAAAGTCAAAAAATTTCAGTTTGGATTCTACGGCAGGTCTCCTGGCTCTCCTTTTTCCTATCAACGCCTTCCCGTTTCGTATATCGCGAGACAGTGGCACAGAAAGTTGATAAGCAGTCATCCTTCGACAAGCTCAGGATGACAAAAAGGATTACAGTTGCGGGGACAGCTACGGAATTTAACTTTTTTCAAGATTCACCGTATTCCCTTTTAATTCCACAAGGTTGTACACCGTGTGGAAACCACAAATCCGGGGTAAACATAAATAAAAACAAGCAAAAACAAATCGTTTTAAAGATTCGCTTATCATTGCATCATGAAACACGTGTTAATCATTGGAATTGTCGTTTGCTTGAGTGGCTGTACCGCTGATAACAAAAAAAGTAATGACGTTGGATACTTGCCATCCATTACCTATGCTAAGGGTTTTAGAGTTTCAAATTCCGGAAACGCAAAGCTTGTAGAAGTTATATATCCATACCAGGGAGCAACAAGTGGCTATAAATATTTACTAGTGCATAAAGGGGATTCGGTTCCTGCGCATGACGCAACCACAAAAGTTATCTATACTCCTATTAGCAGTATAGTATGTACATCTACTACCCATATACCGCTGGTTGATTATCTGAACGAAAGTTCAGCGCTTGTTGGATTTCCTACACTTGACTACATCAGCTCAGAAACAACCCGCAAACTAATCGATGCCGGAAAGGTGCAAGAACTTGGCACCGATAAAGGCATGAATATTGAACAACTGGCCGTACTGAAACCAGATTTAGTAATGGGCTATACCATGACAGCCGAATACGGGCAGTTTCGAAAAATTGAGGAGTTTGGTATACCCGTAGTGATCAATGCGGAATATTTAGAGGAGCACCCGTTAGGCAGAGCTGAATGGATCAAGTTTATGGCATTGTTCTTTGGTAAAGAAAAAATGGCTGATAGTGTCTTTCAAGTGATTGAAGAAAATTACAATCAAACAAAAGCAAAAGCTGCAAAGGTGCAACAGAAGCCTACCGTATTAAGTGGTATAGTCTACGGTGATGCCTGGTTTTTACCGGGGGGACAAAACTATGCCGCTAAACTATTGAGTGATGCGGGCTGCCAATATTTATGGGCTTCGGATTCATCGAAGGGTTTTTTACAGCTTAGTTTTGAATCCGTTTATGAAAAAGCAAATGCTGCCGATTTGTGGATTGGTGTTGCCTCTTTCACCACGCTTGAAGAAGTTAAAAATGCGGATGAGCGCTACACAAAATTTAAACCGTATCAGACAAAACAAGTATTTACATTCAATGCCCGTAAGGGCGCAAAAGGAGGAAGTGAGTTCTTAGAACTAGGGTATTTGAGGCCAGATATTATTTTGAGTGACCTTGTAAAGATTGCGCATCCGGAATTACTTCCATCATACGAATTCTACTTTCACAAACAACTCCAATAAAAAAGCCATCCCGCATGAAGCAAGATGGCTTTCGTATATCTCTAAGAATTAACTACACTTTAATCTCCACATCCACACCGCTCGGAAGCTCAAGCTTCATCAACGCATCTACCGTTTTTGCGCTATTTGAGTAGATGTCTACCAAACGCTTGTAGGTGCACAGCTGGAACTGCTCACGCGCTTTCTTGTTTACGTGTGGAGAACGAAGAACCGTGAATACTTCACGCTCTGTTGGCAATGGAATCGGGCCGCTTACTACAGCGCCTGTTGCCTTTACGGCACGTACGATTTTCTCGGATGACTTGTCAACCAAGCTGTGATCGTAAGATTTCAATTTAATTCTGATTTTCTGATTCATAATCTAAACGTCTTTTAGATATTATTTTGTGGCAACAGCGCCCTTTACTTCGTCAATTACTTTTTCAGCAAGGTTCTTCGGAACCGGTGCATAATGTGCAAATGTAAGCGTGGCAGAAGCGCGACCTGAAGTGATCGTTCTTAAGTCTGTTACATATCCAAATAATTCAGACAACGGTACATCGGCTTTAATTACCTGAGCGCCACCGCGTGTATCCATTCCCTTCATGATACCTCTTCTGCGGTTTAAGTCACCGGTTACAGAACCTGTGTACTCATCCGGAGAGATAACTTCAACCCCCATGATTGGCTCTAATAACTGAGGAGCACACTTGCGTGCAGCTTCTCTAAAACCAACGCGTGCTGCTAATTCAAATGATAATGCATCCGAGTCAACGTCATGGAAAGATCCATGAAACAATCTCACCTTCATATTATCAATCGGATAGCCCGCCAATGGTCCGTTCACCATCGATAACTCAAATCCTTTTTGAATCGCTGGAATAAATTCACGTGGAATTACACCACCAACGATATCATTTTCAAATTCAAGACCTGGCTTATCTTCTGGGCCAAGTGCTTCGCGTGGACCTATTTCGAATACGATATCAGCAAACTTACCACGGCCACCCGTCTGTTTCTTGTATACCTCTTTGTGTTCAATAGACTTCGTAAGTGCTTCTTTGTAAGCAACCTGAGGAGCACCCTGATTAATCTCAACTTTAAACTCTCGTCTTAAGCGGTCAATGATAATTTCAAGGTGTAATTCACCCATCCCGCGAAGAATAACCTGACCTGTTTCGCGGTCGGTATGAACACGAAGCGTTGGATCTTCTTCCACTAATTTGGAAATACCCAATCCCAATTTATCAGCATCAACCTGCTTCTTAGGTTCGATTGCATAACCAATAACAGGCTCTGGGAATACCATTGATTCGAGTACTACTTTGCGTTTTTCATCACAGAGTGTGTCACCCGTTTTAATATCTTTAAATCCAACAACGGCACCAATATCTCCTACCGGTAGTCGATCGATTTGATTTTGCTTATTTGCGTGCATTTGAAATACACGTGAAATTCTTTCTTTGTTCTCTGTCCGTGTATTGTACACATACGAACCAGATTCTAACACACCAGAATACGCACGAATAAAACACAAACGACCTACGAACGGATCAGTAGCAATTTTAAAAGCTAGTGCTACGAATGGCTCTTTTTCATCAGGACGAATTTCAACTGGCTCGTCTGTATCTGGGTCTGTACCAATAATAACATCTTTATCCAATGGTGAAGGAAGAAGTTCCATCACATAGTCAAGCATGGTTTGAACACCCTTGTTCTTGAAAGAAGAACCACATACCATGGGCACAATCTTCATATCGATTGTAGCCTTGCGAAGTGCGGTTAAAATTTCAGTTTCAGAGATTGAATTTGGGTCATTAAAGAATTTCTCGATCAACGTCTCATCATACTCGGCTACGGCTTCTAACAACTTCTCTCGGTATTCAGCAACTTCCTCCAGCATATCAGCAGGAATTGGGACTTCCTCAAAGGTCATTCCCTTATCGCTTTCATTCCAGACGATTCCGCGATTGTTAACAAGGTCAACAACTCCTTTAAAGTTTTCTTCAGCACCAATAGGCAATTGCAATGCCACAGCCTTGCTACCTAACTTCTCCTTCACTTGCTTACAAACCCCGAGAAAATCAGCACCTGAACGGTCCATCTTATTAACGAAACCAATACGAGCAACTTTATAATTATCTGCCAAGCGCCAGTTTGTTTCTGATTGTGGCTCTACGCCATCAACTGCGCTAAATAAAAACACCAGACCATCCAATACACGCAATGAACGGTTTACCTCAACGGTAAAGTCAACGTGACCTGGAGTATCAATAATATTTACGTGATAGTCGTTATTTCTGTATTTCCAAAATACGGTGGTAGCAGCAGAGGTAATAGTGATCCCACGCTCCTGCTCTTGCGCCATCCAGTCCATGGTAGCGGCCCCATCGTGTACTTCACCAATTTTGTGTGTTACACCGGCATAATAAAGAATACGCTCCGTGGTGGTGGTTTTACCAGCATCAATGTGCGCAGCAATACCGATGTTTCTGGTGAATTTTAAATCTCTCGCCATTTTTTTGGTCCCAAGTTTTTAGTCTTGAGTATTGAGTACTAAAGACTCATGACTCACGACTCAATACTATTTGTTTAGAATCTGAAATGAGAAAAAGCTTTATTGGCTTCGGCCATGCGGTGTGTATCATCTTTTTTCTTGATAGCAGCACCTTCGCCTTTGGAAGCGGCTATGACTTCGCTAGCAAGCTTATCCATCATGGTTTTCTCTCCACGTAATCTGCTATAATCAATTAACCACTTAATACTAAGATTAATTTTACGCTCAGGCCTAACCTCAATAGGAACTTGAAAAGTAGCTCCGCCAACTCGTCTACTTTTTACCTCAACAGAAGGCATTAAATTATTCATGGCACGTTTCCATACTTCTAGTCCGCTTTCGCTTGTCTTTTTCTCAACAATCTCAATCGCATCATAAAAAATGGTATAGGCAGTGCTTTTCTTGCCCTGCTCCATCAAATAATTTACAAACTTTGTTACGAGCGCATCCTGAAATTTAGGATCAGGAAGTACGTATCTCTTTTTAGGTTTTGACTTTCTCATTGCTTCTGGAAATTATTTTTTGCCTTTTGCTGCTGGCGCTCCCTTACCTGCCGGGGCTGCCGCTCCTGCCTTAGGTCTCTTAGCTCCGTATTTAGATCTGCTTTGTCTGCGACCGCTAACGCCCGCAGTGTCTAACGCACCACGAATAATGTGGTAACGCACACCTGGAAGGTCTTTAACTCTGCCTCCGCGTATAAGCACAATTGAGTGCTCCTGAAGATTGTGGCCTTCACCAGGAATATAAGCGTTAACCTCTTTTTGGTTGGTAAGACGTACACGAGCCACTTTACGCATAGCTGAATTTGGCTTTTTTGGAGTAGTTGTGTACACACGTGTACAAACTCCCCTGCGCTGAGGGCATGAATCGAGGGCTGGTGACTTTGACTTGGTAGTCAATTTTTTCCGGCCTTTTCTTACAAGCTGCTGAATAGTAGGCATTTATGCTTATTTTTTATAGTCCTGTTCAAAAATAGGATTGCAAAGGTATTAAAAGATTTCAGATTTCAGATTTCAGATTTCAGATTTTTGAGTTAAATCTTCCTTAAAAAACTCAAAATTTGACCATTTTCATGGTAAAAGGCTCTTTCTTTCTCGATTTATGCCTTAGCGCCAGGAAACGATATCAATAGCATATTTCGTTATGCTACGCCTCGCCAACAGTACCCCCAAAATTCATTGGGAATTTAGGCGTATCGTGCGTTTGCTTGATAGCCCCGAACGTGCTCTCGTACTTATCAATATTATCCTTTAAAGCCCCTAAAAGTCTTTTGGCATGCTCCGGGGTAATAATTACTCTTGCTTTTACTCGTGCCTTCGGAACACCCGGCATCAGCCGGATAAAATCAATTACGAACTCGCTATTCGAATGAGCGATCATCGCCAGATTGGAATAAATTCCTTCCGCTATCTCTTCGGATAGTTCGATGTTAATCTGGTTTGGAGTAGGGTTATCTTTCTTTTCTTCAGCCATAAACTTTGATTAGAAAATTATAGGATTTGAAAATTTGAAGATTGCTCAAATGAAAAGTGCGAACGGGGTTAATCCATTCGCACTATTTTCAAAATTATCTCATCTTCAAATCATCAAATTAATCTTGCAGTTCTTTTTGTTTCTTCTCTTTCGGTTCAGTTTCCTCTCCGAAAGATTCGTACTCATCCTGGTGCGTTACAATCATATCGTTATACTTACGCTGGCCTGTACCTGCAGGAATTAAGTGACCCACGATCACATTTTCCTTCATGCCCATCAAGCGATCTGTCTTTCCACGAATTGCCGCCTCACTCAACACTTTTGTTGTTTCCTGGAACGATGCGGCAGACAACCAGCTTTCTGTTTTAAGCGAAGCTTGAGTGATACCTTGAAGTGTTGGTCTTGAAACCGCGGCTAGTGCATCTCTCACTTCCGCCAACTTCGCATCCTTTCTGCGCAACTGAGAGTTCTCATCACGAAGTTCGCGAGCCGTCACAATCTGTCCGGGTTTAAACTTCTCAGAATCTCCTGCTTCCAGCACAACCTTCTTATCCAAGATTAAATCATTGTCCTCACGGAAAGAAAGTTTATCTACGTATTCGCCCGGAAGGAATGTTGTATCACCTGGATCGATGATTTCAACTTTCTGCATCATCTGGCTAACGATACATTCAATATGCTTATCGTTAATCTTCACACCCTGTAAACGGTATACTTCTTGAATTTCATTCACTAAGTATTCTTGCACTGCGGTTGGTCCTTTGATGGCAAGAATATCGCCAGGAGAAATAGAGCCATCCGACAACGGCTGACCCGCTTTCACAAAGTCATTATCTTGAACAAGGATGTGCTTAGACAACGGTACTAAATAACGTTTCTGCACCCCATCGCGAGACTCGATGAAAACTTCGCGGTTACCACGCTTAATTCCACCATACGTCACAACGCCATCAATCTCACTTACAACTGCTGGGTTTGATGGATTACGCGCTTCAAATAATTCTGTTACGCGAGGAAGACCACCTGTAATATCACGTGACTTACCAATAGTACGAGGAATTTTCACCAGCACCTGACCAGCCTTCAATTTATGGCCTTCATTTACTGCTAAGTGAGCACCTACCGGAATGTTATAAGTCTTGGTTTCTGTTTTTCCTTTCACGATAAGAGCCGGGTTCTTAGTCTTATCACGTGTTTCGGTGATTACCTTTTCACGGTGTCCAGTCTGCTCATCCGATTCTTCTTTATAGGTAATCCCTTCTATGATTGCTTCATAACCAATTTCGCCATCAAATTCAGAAAGAATAACTGCGTTGTAAGGATCCCAGAAGCAAAGCTCTTCACCCTTTTCTACTTTCTTACCATCTTTCACTTTCAGGTATGAGCCATACGGAACATGGTTAGAAATCAATATGCGTCCTTTCTCTTTATCGAGAATTCTAAATTCACCTGTACGACCCATTACTACATGAACCTTGTTGCCTTCTCTATCCGTAGTTTCAATTGTACGGATTGATTCAAACTCAACCACACCAGGAAATTTTGCTTTAATGTTTGCATCCACCGCAATGTTAGAAGCCGTACCACCCACGTGGAAAGTACGAAGTGTAAGCTGTGTTCCGGGCTCGCCAATAGACTGAGCCGCAATTACACCAACTGCTTCACCGGCTTGTACCATTTTTCCGGAAGCCAGATTTCTGCCATAACATTTTGCGCATCCCCCAATTTTAGATTCGCACGTAAGCACGGAACGTATCTCAACTTCTTCTATCGCTGTTTCTTCTATTCGCTTCGCTACTTCATCTGTAATCTCTTCGTTCGCAGCACAAATTAATTCTTCCGTTAACGGATCGTAAATGCCATGCACAGTTACGCGTCCTAAGATTCGCTCAGAAAGTGGCTCAACTATATCTTCGTTATCTTTTAACGCGGCAACTTTCAATCCACGAAGTGTTCCACAATCTTCTTCAGTTATTACCAAATCATGAGCAACGTCAACTAACCTACGTGTTAAATAACCAGCATCGGCAGTTTTCAACGCTGTATCGGCAAGTCCTTTACGCGCACCGTGTGTAGAGATAAAATACTCTAACACATCCAAACCTTCTTTGAAATTCGAAAGGATAGGATTCTCGATAATTGAGCCTACAGAACCAGCAAGGTTTTTCTGAGGTTTCGCCATCAAACCACGCATACCACCCAACTGACGAATCTGCTCACGGGAACCACGGGCTCCGGAGTGCATCATCATGTATATTGGATTGAATCCTTGTCTGTCATCTTCTAACTGACGCATCAATGTATTTGTAAGCATCGTGTTTGCACGAGTCCAAATATCAATCACCTGATTGTAGCGTTCGTTATCAGTGATCAAGCCCATCATATAGTTGTTCCATACGGTATCAACTTCTTTCTGAGCCTCATTTACATATTTTTGTTTTTCCGCTGGAATCTTTACATCACTTAAACCCATTGAAAGACCACCGCGATAGGCCATCTGGAATCCAAGCTCTTTAATATCATCTAAAAACTTAGCAGTCTTCGCTGGCCCGGCTGACTTGTATACATCAGCAATAATAGTTTGCAGTTTCTTCTTTGTAAGAAGTTCTTCAACATAACCATTTTCTTCGGGTACAAATTGATTGAAAAGAACACGGCCAGCAACAGTATC
Organism: Cyclobacteriaceae bacterium; assembly: GCA_031395485.1. Taxonomy (GTDB): domain Bacteria; phylum Bacteroidota; class Bacteroidia; order Cytophagales; family Cyclobacteriaceae; genus UBA2336. The sequence continues at coordinate 266,317 of JANNUS010000005.1, forward strand.
CGTAAGCTGAACACTTAATTCACCTGTCTTCTTATCTTTTACTCGTACTCTTACTTTAATGTTAGCATGCTTTGAAAGTTTGCCTTCATTGTGCGCGATTACAACTTCTTCTGTAGAGTAAAACTTCTTGCCTTCACCAATAATCGGCTCTTCTGGTGTGCTCTTCTTTCCTTTAGTCAAATAATAGAGACCAAGAACCATGTCTTGAGATGGTACAGTTACCGGTGCTCCGTTTGCAGGGTTAAGAATATTGTGAGAAGAAAGCATCAACAATGACGCCTCCAGAATTGCTTCTTGTCCAAGGGGCACGTGAACGGCCATTTGGTCACCGTCAAAGTCAGCGTTAAAAGCAGTACAAACAAGCGGATGCAACTGAATAGCTTTTCCTTCAATAAGTTTTGGTTGGAAAGCCTGAATACCAAGTCTGTGTAGCGTTGGAGCACGGTTCAAAAGAACTGGATGCCCTTTCAATACATTTTCCAAAATATCCCAGATCACCGGATCTTTTCTGTCGACAATTTTCTTTGCCGACTTTACTGTCTTCACAATTCCTCTTTCAATCAGCTTACGAATAATGAATGGCTTGAATAATTCAGCTGCCATGTCTTTTGGAAGACCGCACTCATGAAGCTTTAACTCTGGTCCTACAACAATTACAGAACGACCTGAATAATCAACACGCTTACCAAGTAAGTTTTGACGGAAACGTCCTTGCTTACCTTTTAGCATATCACTCAAGGACTTCAATGCTCTGTTTCCATCAGCACGCACTGCATTTACTTTTCTTGAGTTATCAAATAATGAATCAACTGCTTCTTGAAGCATCCGCTTCTCGTTACGAAGAATCACTTCAGGAGCTTTTATATCAATCAATCTCTTCAAACGGTTGTTACGGATAATAACTCGTCTGTAAAGGTCATTTAAATCTGATGTTGCAAAACGGCCACCATCCAACGGCACAAGCGGGCGCAATTCAGGAGGAATTACCGGTACCATCTTAATGATCATCCACTCAGGCTTGTTCTCTACCCGTGTGTTCGCATCGCGGAAAGCTTCTACCACTTTCAAGCGTTTCAACGCTTCTGCCTTGCGCTGCTGAGAAGTATCAGTAGCTGCTTGGTGACGCAAGTCGTAAGAAAGTTGATTCAATGTTAAACGAGACAATAACATTTCGAGTGCATCAGCACCCATCTTCGCGATGAATTTCTTAGGATCATTATCATCCAGCATTTGGTTCTCGCGCGGAAGTTTATCGATGATGTCAAGGTATTCTTCTTCTGTTAAGAAGTCCATACGATTAATACCATCTTCCTCTTTTGTGCCCGGCTGAATCACTACGTATCGCTCGTAATAAATGATCTGATCAAGTTTTTTGGTTGGAAGACCCAGCAGGTAACCGATTTTATTCGGAAGTGAACGGAAGTACCAGATATGAGCAACAGGGACAACTAATTCGATGTGGCCCATGCGCTCGCGTCTTACCTTTTTCTCGGTAACTTCTACACCGCAACGGTCACAGATAATTCCTTTGTAACGAATTCTCTTGTACTTACCGCAATGACATTCCCAGTCTTTTACAGGTCCGAAAATTCGCTCGCAGAACAATCCACCCATTTCAGGCTTGTAGGTTCTGTAGTTGATTGTTTCCGGTTGTGTTACTTCACCGTGCGAGCTTTCCAGAATTGATTCTGGTGAAGCCAAGCTGATGGTGATTCTAGAAAAATCGCTGTTAATCTTTTTATTTTTTCTGAAAGACATGCTCTAAAGTTTTCAGTTAAGTGACATTATTCAAATCAAATAGAGTCGCAAAACTTTGCGTCTCTACAAATTATTAATCCATTGTAATCTCAAGCGCCAAACCTCTGAGTTCATGTACAAGTACATTGAATGATTCTGGAATGTTTGGCTTACGCATATTTTCACCTTTTACGATTGACTCATATGCTTTCGCACGACCCACTACATCGTCAGATTTAATGGTGAGAATCTCCTGCAGAATATGGGATGCACCGAATGCTTCGATTGCCCAAACCTCCATCTCACCGAAACGCTGACCACCAAATTGTGCTTTACCACCAAGAGGCTGCTGCGTAATGAGTGAATACGGCCCGATTGAACGTGCGTGCATTTTATCATCAACCAAGTGACCAAGCTTCAACATGTAGGCTACACCTACAGTTACTGGCTGATCAAATTTTTGACCAGTTAATCCATCAAACAAGTATGTTCTACCAAACTCCGGCAAGCCCGCCTCCTTCAATTCATTTGCTACTTGATCAATTGATGCGCCATCAAAAATTGGAGTAGCATATTTGCGGCTAAGTTTCAATCCTGCCCATGCCAACACAGCTTCGTAAAGCTGACCCAAGTTCATACGCGATGGTACGCCCAGCGGGTTCAAACAAATATCTACTGGCGTTCCGTCTTCAAGGAAAGGCATATCCTGTTCTTGAACGATACGTGCCACTACACCCTTGTTACCGTGACGGCCGGCCATCTTATCTCCTACTTTCAACTTACGCTTCTTCGCGATATAAACTTTTGCAAGCTGAACAATACCGGTTGGTAATTCGTCACCTACTTCAAGCGTAAATCTCTCACGTTTAAACTCACCCGCATAGGAGTTTCTTTTTATCAAATAGTTCTTGACAGTTTGAGAAATCAAATCGTTTGTATGATCGTCATTTGCCCAGTTCTCAAGACTAATATCTGCGATTAAATTCACTTCCTCCGCTACACTGTAATTACTCTCATCGCGATAAATATTTTTATCAGGAAAGAGATTATTCTCAATGACTTTAGCAGAAAATTTAACGCCTTTACTAATAAGCTCATCACCAAACTTATGCTTAACGCCATTGCTGGTTTTGCCGTTTAGTATGGTCGATAATTTTTTAACGATTTCACTTCTAAGTTCAGCAAGTTGTTTGCTATACTTATTCTTCAGTGCGTCCAACTCCTTTTTCGATTTCGTGCGGATATCCTTATCCCGCTTTGGTCTTGAGAAGAGCTTTGTTTCAATAACTACACCTTTTAATGATGGCGGAGCCTTCATTGAAGCATCTTTTACATCACCGGCTTTATCACCAAAGATTGCTCTTAATAATTTTTCTTCCGGAGTTGGATCGGTTTCTCCTTTAGGGGTAATCTTACCAATCAGGATATCACCTTCTTTTACTTCTGCTCCAATGCGGATAATTCCATTTTCATCAAGATGCTTTACAGCCTCCTCGCTTACGTTCGGAATTTCAGAAGTTAATTCTTCTTCGCCTCTTTTTGTATCGCGTACTTCTAGTTCGAATTCTTCAACGTGGACAGAAGTAAATACATCTTCCCGAACTACTCTTTCGGAAATGACAATAGCATCCTCAAAATTGTACCCTTGCCATGGCATGTAGGCCACCAACAAGTTTCTTCCAAGCGCTAGCTCACCATTGTTGGTTGCATAGCCCTCTACAAGTGGTTGACCTTTAGCAACGCGATCTCCTTTACGAACTAATGGCGTATGATTAATACAGGTATCCTGATTTGTTCTTCTGAATTTAATCAGGCTATAAGATTTATACTCGTTATCAAACGTGATCAGTTTGTGCTCCTCATTCGTATCATATTTGATTACGATTTTTCTAGCATCAACGAAATCAACTACTCCGGCACCTTCTGAGATCATTAATGCGCGAGAATCAATTGCCACTCGCCCTTCAAGGCCTGTACCAACAATTGGGGCTTCAGGACGAACCAACGGAACCGCTTGACGCTGCATGTTCGAACCCATTAGGGCTCGGTTAGCATCATCATGCTCTAAGAAAGGAATCATAGATGCCGCAACCGAAACAATTTGGTTTGGCGCGATGTCCATGTATGTCAACTCCTTCGGTTCCACCACAGGGAAGTCACCTTCGAAGCGTGCTTTTACTCTTTCCTCTATAAAATCACCGTTAGGCTTCAGCTTCACATTCGCTTGCGCAATGTTATGCGTATCTTCTTCTTCGGCCGTAAGAAAAACAAGTTCCTTCGTTCTTACTTTTCCGTTTTCAACTTTACGGTAAGGCGTTTCAATAAAGCCCATCTTATTCACTTTCGCGTGAACGCAGAGAGACGAAATCAAACCTATATTCGGACCTTCCGGAGTTTCAATCGTACAAAGACGACCGTAGTGTGTATAGTGTACGTCACGTACTTCGAAACCTGCACGCTCTCTTGAGAGACCGCCTGGACCGAGTGCCGACATTCTTCTTTTGTGAGTAATCTCCGCTAATGGATTGGTTTGATCCATGAACTGAGAAAGCTGGTTTGTTCCAAAGAACGAGTTGATTACAGAAGACAACGTACGAGCGTTGATCAAATCAACAGGCTTGAAATCTTCGTTATCGCGAACGTTCATTCTTTCTTTGATCGTTCTCGCCATACGGGCAAGACCTACACCAAACTGAGAATATAACTGTTCGCCCACTGTTCTTACACGTCTGTTGCTCAAGTGATCGATATCATCGATCAATGCTTTCGAGTTGATCAGACCGATCAGGTATTTCACGATTAAGATGATATCATCCTTCGTTAATACACGGTGATCGAAACTCAAATCAAGACCAAGCTTCTTGTTAATTCTGTAACGACCTACTTCACCAAGGTCATAACGCTTCTCACTGAAGAACAAGCTCTGGATAACATCACGAGCGGTTTGTTCATCAGGAGCTTCTGTATTTCTAAGTTGACGATAGATTTGTTCTACCGCTTCTTTTTCAGAGTTTGAATTGTCCTTCGACAGGGTGTTGAAGATGATCAGGAAGTCTGCCACATTCACGTCTTCGCGGTG
>JANNUS010000006.1:0-519108 GCA_031395485.1 Cyclobacteriaceae bacterium
GTTTCGATCGTGCAGAGACGACCGTAGTGCGTATAGTGAACATCACGAACCTCGAAACCTGCGCGTTCTCTGGAGAGACCACCGGGTCCAAGTGCCGACATTCTTCTCTTATGTGTAATTTCAGCAAGCGGATTGGTTTGATCCATGAACTGAGACAACTGGTTCGTTCCAAAGAACGAATTGATCACCGAAGACAATGTACGCGCATTGATCAAATCAACAGGTTTGAAATCTTCGTTGTCGCGAACGTTCATTCTTTCTTTGATGGTACGTGCCATACGCGCAAGGCCCACACCAAACTGAGAGTACAATTGTTCACCAACGGTACGCACGCGTCTGTTAGAAAGGTGATCTATATCATCGATCAATGCTTTTGAGTTGATCAAGCCAATCAAGTACTTCACGATTAAGATGATATCATCCTTCGTTAACACACGGTGATCGAAGCTAAGATCAAGACCAAGCTTTTTGTTAATTCTGTAACGACCTACTTCACCAAGGTCATAACGCTTCTCACTAAAGAACAAGCTCTGGATAACATCACGAGCCGTTTGTTCATCAGGAGCTTCTGTATTTCTAAGTTGACGATAGATTTGTTCTACCGCTTCTTTTTCAGAGTTTGAATTGTCTTTTGACAATGTATTGAAGATGATTAGGAAGTCTGCCACGTTCACGTCTTCGCGGTGAAGGATAATCGACTTCACACCAGACTCTAGAATTGTGTCAGCATCCTCTGCGGTGATCAAGTGATCACGCTCCAATAACACCTCGTTACGGTCGATCGATACTACTTCACCAGTATCCTCATCCACGAAGTCTTCAGTCCAGGTGCGGAGAACCCGCGCAGCAAGCTTTCGGCCAGCTACCTTCTTCAATGTATTCTTGTTCGCTTCCACTTCTTCTGAAAGTCCGAAGAGGTCAAGAATATCTTTATCGGTACCATAACCGATTGCACGAAGCAATGTGGTTACAGGAAATTTCTTTTTACGGTCGATGTAAGCATACATAACACTGTTCACATCAGTTGCGAATTCAATCCACGAACCTTTGAACGGAATGATACGTGCCGAATACAATTTTGTACCATTGGTGTGTTTGCTCATCGCGAAGAAAACGCCCGGTGAACGGTGAAGTTGCGATACGATAACGCGTTCAGCGCCATTAATCACAAACGACCCTTTTTCGGTCATGTATGGGATGTTTCCCAAGAACACTTCCTGTTCGATTGTTTCGAAATCTTCGTTGTCCTCATCGTTACACGTGAGGCGAAGTTTTGCCTTCAATGGTACAGAGAACGTTAGTCCACGATCGATACACTCGTCAACATCATATTTGGGAGGATCGATAGTGTAGTCTACAAATTCTAACACGAAATTTTCGCGTGAATCAGAGATTGGAAAATTTTCAGCGAAAACTTTATACAAGCCTTCGTTTTGTCTTTTCTCGGCAGGGGTATCTATCTGCAGGAAATCCTGAAATGACTGGAGTTGTAAGTCCAGAAAATCTGGGTAGTCAATAATTTTTTCAATAGACGAAAAATCTATTCTACCGGTATTTGTTTTCTTTGCCAAGGTGCTCAACGTTTAAGTACTTAATTCCTGGACGAGAATCGAATTTAATTGGGTACAAATACGAATAGACCTCATCCCGACAATGTCGGGACGAGGCCTAACTGAGTTCGTTAGACGGTACCCTTCGCCTTCAAGAAGAATTACTTCAACTCAACTTCGGCACCAGCCTCAGCAAGTTGCTTCTTTAGGTTTTCAGCTTCGTCCTTTGGTAAACCTTCTTTGATTGTTTTAGGAGCGCCATCTACCAAGTCTTTAGCTTCTTTCAAGCCAAGACCAGTAAGTTCCTTTACAAGCTTCACAATTTGAAGTTTGTTAGCACCAGCAGCTTTCAACACAACATCGAAGTTGGTCTTTTCAGCAGCAGCAGCGCCAGCACCACCAGCAGCAGGACCTGCTACTACAGCAGCCGCAGCCGGCTCAATGCCATGCGTTTCCTTTAAATAAGAAGCTAATTCATTTACTTCTTTTACAGTGAGTTCAACTAGTTGATCTCCGAGAGCTTTTACGTCAGCCATTTTTATTAAGATTTAAAATTTTTGTTCAATAATTATTTAGTACCACGTTCTTCCAATGTCTTCACCAATCCAGCCAATGTTTGTTTACCGCTTAGCAAAGCAGATAACACATTTTTGGCAGGTGATTGCAACAAGGAAATAACTTCGCCAATGAGTTCGTTTTTCGACTTTAAGTCATTGAGCGTATCCAAGTTTTCGTCTCCGATAAAAAAATCAGATCCGATAGAGGCAGCCTTCAGTACAGGTTTGCCTTCCATTTTTTTACGAAACTCTTTGATAATTTTTGCAGGAGCGTTTCCGACCTCTTTCGAGAACATTACGCCTGAAAAACCACTGAGTACGTTAAAAATAGGAGAGTAATCAACACCCTCTTGTCTCTCAAGAGCCTTTTGAATCAGCGTGTTTTTATACACTCTGTACTCAACACCACTTTTGAAACACATCCTTCTAAAGTTATTGATCTGCTCAACAGTAAAACCGCTGGCGTCCGTAACGTAGAAGTGAGCATTTTCTGCAAACTTCTGGCTGAGTTCCCCGATTATTTGTTCTTTTTCTTCTCTGGTCATGTTACAGTTTCTTAAATACCAGTAATGGAACTAGCGTCTACTCTGATGCCCGGGCTCATCGTTGTTGAAAGTGCTATACTCTTAAAATACGTGCCTTTCGCAGATGCGGGTTTCAGCTTAGCAATCATCTGGATCATTTCGGCAGCATTGTCTCGGATTTTATCAGGCGAGAAGGAAGCTTTCCCGATGCTAACGTGGATGATACCAGCTTTATCAATTTTGAAGTCGATTTTACCGGCTTTAACTTCTTTCACGGCTTTTCCGACATCAAGCGTAACAGTTCCTGATTTAGGGTTCGGCATTAAACCACGAGGGCCTAATACTTTACCAAGTTTACCAACCTTCGCCATCACTGTAGGAGTACAGATAATCACATCAATGTCAGTCCATCCCGCTTCAATTTTCGTGATGTATTCATCAAGACCTACGTGCTCGGCACCTGAATCTTTTGCATCCTGAACTTTATCAGGCGTACACAAAACAAGTACACGAACCACCTTACCTAATCCATGAGGAAGGGCTACGACACCTCTCACCATCTGATCAGATTTCTTTGGGTCAACTCCCAACTTAATATCCAAGTCTACTGAAGAATCAAATTTTGTGAACGTGATGTCTTTCAGCATATTGGTTGCATCCTCCAGAGAATACTCTTTCTCTAAGTTGAATTTAGATGCTACTACTTTTCTGTTTTTAGAAATTCTTGCCATACCTCAAAAGGTTAATTGTTCCAGGGGGCTGCGCCTGACACGGTAACACCCATGCTGCGGGCAGTCCCTGCAATCATTTTCATTGCTGACTCAATTTTAAATGCATTTAGGTCAGGCATTTTTATTTCTGCTATCTTCTTCACTTGATCCCAAGTGATTGACCCGACTTTATTACGGTTAGGTTCTGAAGACCCCTTCTGCTTTTTCATGGCCTCTAAAATTAGGTTAGCCGCGGGAGGGGTTTTAATAACAAAGTCAAACGACTTGTCATTGTAAATCGTAATCAATACGGGTAAAAGCGCCCCGGGTTTATCCTGGGTTCTTGCATTAAACTGCTTGCAAAAATCCATGATATTAAGACCCTTGCTACCCAACGCTGGTCCAATTGGAGGAGCGGGGTTAGCGGAGTTTCCTTTTACCTGCAGTTTAAGATATCCTGTAATTTGCTTTGCCATAATGGTTTGCTAATACTTCTTATTCTTGTTTTTCAACCTGCATGTAATTCAATTCGACTGGAGTATTCCGGCCGAAAATCTTCACCATGACATTTAACTTTTTCTTTTCTTCGAAAATTTCCTCTACGGTTCCGGTAAAACCACTGAATGGCCCGTCCATTACCTTTACGGATTCTCCTTTGATAAAAGGAGTCCCCAGTTTTTCTTCGAAGGTGTCAATCTCATCAACTTTACCGAGAATTCTGTTTACCTCAGACTGACGAAGGGCTACAGGATCTTTGGAAGCACCGGTTCCGTTGTTGCCAAGAAAACCAATTACACCGGGAATATTATTCACGGTATGATAAGCCTCCCCATTTGAAAGATCTGCCGACAGAAGTACATAGCCCGGAAAGAAATTTCTCTCTCTCACGCGCTTTTTTCCGCCACGCATCTCATATACTTTCTCGGATGGTATTAATACCTGAGGAATATAGTCTACTAATTTTTCGCGCTCGATCTCATTCTCCAGATAGACCTTCACCTTCTTTTCCTGACCGCTAATCACGCGCAATACATACCACTTAAGTTCGCCCATTGCCTTGCTGTGATTAAAATTCTTTATAAAACCACTGCAAACCCGTCTTAAAAACCCAATCCATGGCGCCAATCACTAATGCAAAAATGGTTGAAGCTACGAGCACAAGGATAGCACTGCCTTGCAATTCGCTATAGCTGGACCATGAAACCTTATTCTTGATTTCCTCCCACGATTCAGCGAAATAATTTCCAATCTTTTGCATCAATTCTACAATTTTTAACTACGCACGGGCGGAGGGATTCGAACCCCCATCAACGGTTTTGGAGACCGCTATTCTACCATTGAACTACGCCCGTTTTTAACGGTTTCGGCTCAATTAAGGTAAAGTATCGTTTCGGACCCCTTAACCCCCCTGAACCACACCAGATTAAATAGTATTTAACCCTAGAAGCCCAAAAAGGATTGCAAAGGTAGAAATACTATAAGAGAAAGCAAAGGCGTTTCTTAAAAAATCAGAAACGCCTTTAACCTCACCCTGGCCCTCTCCAAAGGAGAGGGAGGAATCATATATTTTAATCTAAAATTTCAGTAACCTGACCAGATCCTACAGTACGGCCACCTTCACGAATCGCGAAACGAAGACCTTTTTCCATAGCAATCTTATTGATCAACTGTACTTCAATGGAGATGTTATCACCGGGCATAACCATTTCTACACCTGTAGGAAGCATACACTCACCTGTTACATCCGTAGTACGGAAGTAGAACTGAGGGCGGTATTTGTTAAAGAAAGGAGTGTGACGACCACCTTCTTCTTTTGACAATACGTACACTTCAGCTTTAAACTTCGCGTGAGGAGTTACAGAACCTGGTTTACAGATAACCATACCTCTCTTAATTTGCTCTTTTTCAATACCACGAAGAAGAAGACCTGTGTTATCACCAGCCTCACCTCTGTCAAGTATTTTACGGAACATTTCAACACCTGTAATGGTAGATGTAAGGTTCTCAGCACCCATACCTAAAATTTGAACAGGGTCGCCAGTCTTAATAACTCCGCGCTCGATACGACCAGTAGCAACTGTACCACGACCCGTGATCGAGAATACGTCTTCAACTGGCATCAAGAAATCTTTGTCGATTAGACGAATTGGAATTGGAATGTGGTTATCCACAGCTTCCATCAATTCATCTATTTTCGCTACCCACTGTGGTTCACCATTAAGTGCACCCAGAGCCGATCCTCTGATCACTGGCATCGTATCGCCAGGGAAACTATAGTACGTCATTAATTCACGAACTTCCATTTCAACTAAGTCTAACAACTCAGCATCGTCAACCAAGTCAACTTTGTTCATGAATACAACTAGTGCAGGTACCCCTACCTGACGCGCTAACAGAATGTGCTCGCGAGTTTGTGGCATTGGTCCGTCAGTAGCAGCTACTACAAGAATAGCTCCATCCATTTGGGCAGCACCTGTAACCATGTTTTTCACATAGTCAGCGTGACCCGGACAGTCAACGTGCGCGTAGTGACGGTTAAGCGTTGCATACTCAACGTGAGATGTGTTGATAGTAATACCTCTTTCTTTTTCTTCAGGAGCATTGTCAATAGATGAGAAGTCTCTCATTGAAGCAAGTCCTTTTGCAGCAAGCACTTTTGTAATAGCAGCAGTAAGCGTGGTTTTACCGTGGTCAACGTGACCGATGGTACCAATGTTTACGTGCGGTTTCGAGCGATCGTACGTTTCTTTAGCCATATTTGAAAATCCTTTAAAAGTTTAAGTGTATAGTTTATTAAAATTGTTTCAACCTAAATCTTCTCCACCTGAGAAGAACTACACCCTAAACATAGTAAGCCTTTCGAATAAGGGTTATTCGTCTGTCTTTCGACAGTTTGAAATTCCTGAGAACGTTTCGATGTTCGCTAAGCATCCGTTATCAGGGTTTCTAATTTTCTATCAGTACAACTTTGTTGAGCTTCCCTCAACATAACATTTCTTCGTGAGCTGTTGAAGAGAATTGAACTCTCGACCTCTTCCTTACCAAGGAAGTGCTCTACCCCTGAGCTACAACAGCATTTTTCAGCCGTTAATAGTTAACGGATAACGGCTCACTGAGCGGGAAACGAGGTTCGAACTCGCGACCTATAGCTTGGAAGGCTATCGCTCTACCAACTGAGCTACTCCCGCTTATACCGATTTACGATTTCAAGAACCTAAAATCACGCCTCGTAAATCACCAAATCGCACTTCTAAAAGCGTGGGGAAGACAGGATTCGAACCTGTGAAGACATAAGTCAACAGATTTACAGTCTGTCCCAGTTGGCCGCTTTGGTACTTCCCCATTGGTATTTTTTGAGTATGAACAGGGTGTTCCCCAATATCTACCCAAACATTCGCCCGCCCAGATTGATCCCAAGGCCGGATGGGGGTGAACGACTCTTTCAAACCCTACTTCAACATTTTTTAAGAACGACTTAAAAGCCCCGTTTTTGGCGGGGCTTTTAAAAAGAGAGTGCAAAATTATACGGTTTTTTGGTTTAGTCAAATCATTTAATCAGGATTTAAGGATTTGACAAGATTTTACTCCTTTACGTAAGGGTTCACAAAATAATAATGTCTTTTACTACGTGATGACCAAATTCCTTTTGAAAGACTTCCAGGACTTTTGATTTATGTAGTAAAAAGTCATTTTTCATGGAGGGGGATTTAAATTCCACGAATAGGATTTTATCCTTTATAAAAACTTTTTTTGTTCGCTTCGCAATCGGACTACCCACAAGTCGTTCCCAGGATCCAAGCAGATTGGCTTCGTCAAATTTAGATTCAATCCGATATGAATTAAGCAAGCCACGAATGGCCTCTCCAACGGTTTGAAATTCAGACTTTCCTTTTTTTTCGCTCATTCCTTTCGTATCGATCCATCCTCAACTTCAAATGTATCTGCTTGTATGCCTAGATCTTTTAAAAGCGCTTTTGTTCGTTCAGGGCCTGCATCGGTAATAAATAATTGCCCAAAGTCTTTGGCGGCTACTACCTTCAGAAGCCTAGCTATTCTTAGATCATCCAATTTATCAAAAATATCGTCCAGAAGTAGGATCGGATTAAAGCCCTTGTGGTTTTTAATAACCTGAACGTTGGCCAATTTTAATGCGACCAAAAATGATTTCTGCTGACCCTGCGATCCTAGGCGTTTCAGCTCTCCATGCGCGAATCCGAATTCAAAGTCATCCCGATGGATCCCCACGGTGGTTCGTTGCAGCGCAAGGTCTTTTGTAAAACTCCCCTTTAATGCAGTGAGAAAATCTGTTTCATAAAACTCGGACTGATACACAAGTTTTGCTTCCTCCTTTTCATCCACTAGAAAACCAAAAGAAGCATTCAGTACTGGCAAAAACTCTACAATAAATTCCTTACGCTTCTGAAAAATTTGTTTCCCGGTTTTAACCAAGCGCTGATCGTATGAATCAATTAAATCCAGATCAGAATACTGGCGCTCTTGAAACATTCGCAACAATCCGTTTCGTTGTTTAAGGCAGTGGTGGTATTCAACAAGGGCAAGCAAATACGTATGATCAATTTGTGAGATCATCGTATCAAAGAATTTTCTTCGAGCTTCGCTTCCTTCTTTTATCAAGTCAATATCAGACGGGGAAATAAGCACAACCGGGTACTTGCCAATATGCTTGCTCAGCTTCTGATAATCCTGTCCGTCTTCTCTGAAAATCTTTTTGTGACCGGGCTGAATTTGGCAGGATAATTCGTGTTTTGAACCATCAAAATCAAACTCCCCCAACAATAGAAATGAATCACATTCGTGGCGGATGTTATGTGCATCGCTAGCATTGAGGAAACTTTTCGTGAACGATAAATAATGAATCGCGTCCAGCAAATTCGTCTTTCCAGAGCCGTTCAATCCCAGCAAGCAATTAACCTTGGCCGGGAATTCCAGCGCAGCGTCCTTATAATTCTTAAAATTTATTAAACGGAGTTTCTTAAGGTGCACGTTCTATTCCTTGTTAATCGATGCAAAATAACAAAACGAAGTGTCAGCCTGAGTCTATCGAAGGCTATTGGAGTTCAAAATAGACAGTTTTCAATAAGGTCAAATTGACAAGCTTTGTTATTGTGTATTTGGGGGTTATTTTCGCAGTTCCATTTACGAAAATCAAAAAGGCATATGTCCACGACAGCAAAAGCAAATAAGACCGAGCCAACCAAAGCCAAGGTTGAGTTTTCGAAAGAGACCTATCTATTTTGGTATGAGAGCATGTTGCTGATGCGCAAGTTTGAAGAAAAGGCCGGGCAACTTTATGGACAACAGAAGATAAAAGGGTTTTGCCATTTATATATTGGCCAAGAAGCCTGCGTTGCTGGAGCTGTGACCGCGCTAACAAAAGATGATAAGTGGATAACTGCTTATCGCGATCATGCACATCCGTTGGCTCTAGGAACCGATCCCAAAGCAGTTATGGCCGAATTATATGGCAAGGAAACAGGGGTATCAAAAGGAAAAGGTGGCTCTATGCACATGTTTGATAAAGAGCATAATTTTTTTGGGGGTCATGGAATTGTTGGAGGTCAGGTGCCACTGGGTGCGGGTATTGCGTTTACCGAAAAATATAATAAGACTGGCAACCTGTGTATATGCTATATGGGTGATGGCGCTGTACGACAAGGAGCTTTCCACGAAGCGTTAAACATGGCCATGCTCTGGAAACTTCCCGCAATATTTGTGATTGAAAATAATGGCTATGCTATGGGTACCTCCGTGAAAAGGACTTCTAACGTAACTGATTTATTTACGCTCGGTGAGGCATTCGATATGCCGTCAGAGGCCGTAGACGCAATGAGTGTGGAGGCGGTACATAAGGCTGTTTCACGAGCATCGGAACGCGCGAAGAAAGGAGATGGGCCAACATTGCTAGAATTTAGAACTTATCGCTATAAAGGTCACTCTATGTCTGATCCTGCAAAATACAGAAGTAAGGACGAGGTTGAAGAATACAAGGGACGAGATCCGGTTGAGGTTGTTAGACGTACCATTTTTGAAAATAAACTTGCTTCTGAGAAAGAGATTGAGGCTATCGAACAACGCGTTAACCAGCAAGTAGAAGAAAGTGTAACGTTTGCTGAAGAGTCTAAATTCCCTGATCCGTCTGAAGCCTTTACAGATATCTATCAAGAACCAAATTATCCCCTTATTACTGATTAGACTCAACTTTGTTTAATATTCAGTAATTAGTAGTTTTGCGCCCCCTGACTAAATAGTCTGGGGGCTTAATTTTTAAGTGAAATGGCAAAGAAAGTAGATCATCAAAACGAATTAATAGAAAACCCTGCCGCCCTGGCTGAGAAACTTGAAGGTGCTGAGCATTGGATTGAAAAACACCCTAAAATTATTTTTAGCATTGTTGGGGCATTACTTCTGGCGGTTGCAGGATATTTTGGATTTAATTACTATAAAGATTCACAAGATGTGCAGGCACAAAAAGAAATGTTTCAGGCCGTATACTATTTTGAGGCTGACAGTCTAACACAAGCGTTGAATGGCGATGGGAACAATTTAGGGTTCATTGATATTATTGAAGAATACAAGTTCAGTGACGCTGCTAATCTCGCTCATTTTTATGCTGGTGTGTGTTACCTGAAGCAAGGGAATTTCGATGCTGCAGTTCTTTACTTAAAAGATTACAGCTCGAATGATCTTTTGGTTCAGCCGCGCGCGTATAGCTTAATTGGAGATGCATACATGGAACTTCAGAAATATGAAGACGCTGCTACTTATTATTCAAAAGCAGCTTCCTACAAGCCAAACAAATATTATACGCCAGCATATTTAATGAAGGAAGCACTCGCCTATGAAAAGCTAAATAAAAACGATAAGGCAAGCGAAGCCTATGAAAAAATTATTACCCAGTTTTGGGATTCCCCTGAGTATCAAAATGCAGTTAAGCTAAAAGCACGACTCGAAACAAATTCTTAAAATATTTTACTTTACATTAGAAGGGATAGAAACACTATCCCTTTTTTATTACCCCTCACCCCTCAATCTCCTCTCCCTTGGGAGAGAGGAGAAAAAATAAGATATATGGCAGGAACATTAAAATCCGGAAAAGTTAAAAGCAACAATCTTTCAAATAAGAAATTCGCCCTGGTAGTAGCTGAATGGAATGAAGATATTACCGAAGCTCTTTTTGAAGGCGCCCTAGCTTGCTTGCTGGCTCATGGAGTAAAAAGGGGGAACATCATCCGTAAAAATGTTCCGGGCAGTTTTGAATTAACGCTTGGGTCGTTGTGGATGGCCGAGAGAAAAAATATTAATGCAGTGCTGTGTTTAGGGTGCATAATTCAGGGCGATACCCCTCATTTCGATTATATCTGTCAGGCAGTAGCAAATGGCATAACCGAAGTAAATATTAAAACTAAAAAACCTGTAGTTTTTGGTGTGCTTACAACACTTAATAAACAACAAGCCTTAGAGCGAGCTGGTGGAAAGCTTGGAAATAAGGGTGAAGAAGCCGCGCTGACCGCGATTAAGATGCTGGATTTCAATTGACTTTTTTTCAGGTCAGCACTCAGGTTAAATCCCTAAAAAATAGGAGGCTTTTAAAACCCTCTTCCTGCTAAAATTAGTTTGTTAGTTGCCTCCGATTTTGGTACTAAATTCCTTTAAGCCTGCAAAACTTGCTGAGTCCAGTCTGTGCCTCGCGTGGTATTTACCGGTAGGCAAATCAGATAATGTAACATCATTACACATCCGCGATACTTTAACATAACTTGTAGCTGCCGTATTTATCTTGGACACGACTGCCGCAATTACCAAACCGGCCAAGCCACTGTTGCTTGGCGGTTTTATGGAAGTGTCATACACTAAATTTCCCTTTCGTTGAAACAGTACGTTGTTCGTTTTGGTTGACTTTAAAACATACTCAATCTGAATCTCAACATTATCAGTAACCCCATTCTTTTTCCACTTCGTAACCGTAGTAAATAAGACGGCATCGGCACCAAAAACTTCTCCAAATTTTTGCAGTGGAGCCTCCACAAACCTCTCTGTGTCGTTTGCGCTTTCACTTCTTAAAATCTCCTGCCCCATAAAAGGTGGAATCACATAATATCCCATATCGGATAGAGATGTTGTTAAAGTTGTATAAAAGAAATCCTTCACCTCAACATTGTTGGTCTTGTTTATGGGCAGCATAACAAGTATGGAAACTGGAGCCTCTTTATACAAATCTTTATACACCTGTATTTTTGTTAACGGTGCTGCTGCTTTTTTTGCGCAGCTCGAAAGTCCAAAACAAATTACGAAGAGGATAAGAAATTTAATCATTCTCATTTTTCTGCCATTTTTAAAATGCTATCAATAAACGTTGTTGACTCCGGGTATAATGACTTCTCTTTAATAAGCCATTGCTTTCCCTCCTGTGTTTTACCTTGCCGCATCAGAAAAAATCCGAAATCACCACAAATACCAGGTGGTATTTTACCGCTCGACCCCTTTGCTGTATTCTTGGCTATGTCTGTAAACGAAACCATTAACTTTTGAAAATCTGCTTCTTCATTTCCTTTAACAGCCTTATATGAAAGATCTTCATACGCTCCCCAGTAATAAATAGGTTTGGGCACAGTAATACATGAACTCAAGATTGCCAGCATTAATAAACTAATAACTACCCTCATGGCAAACTGATTTTTTTGGTTTCTTGAAGTGAGATTAAAAGACTTTGCGAGTACACAACCTTATTTTGATACATCACCTTAACAGTGTGTTTTCCCGTTGGGGCCTTTATACGTCTTTCAACTTTCGATAGCTTCCCTTCCTCCACCACCTCCACTATTTGAGGCTGATTGTTATCTATTGAAACCATTACTCCGGCCTGATATTTCTTTGGGTCACCTACAATTGAAAGGAGCCCCACATCTTCTTTTCCTCCAGAGGATGTTTTATAAGCCCCAGCGCAAGATATTAACGCAAGGAAACCACAGATAAAAAATATATTTTTCATGATCTATTTTATTTGAGCGATGTAATAATTTGAAACTGCCGCGACATCAATACTACCTTCAACAAATGAAACAATTGAATACTCTGAGTCAACTGTTTCGCCACCCAGTAAATCAATTTTTATTTTACCAATCGTTTTTCCCGGGAGCTCAATCATCATTCCGGTTTGTGGGTTTTTGGTGGTTTTCCCTTTTTGAATTACAGCGTACACATCACCAACTTTTATACCTTGACTTTTGCCACCTGAGATTATAAAAGTTGCATCTTCAACTGAAATAAAATAGGATTTCCAGGGTCGATCCATACACTTATTCATTATGTTTTCTACCAGCTTGGAGATAGCCGCTGAAATGGCCTTGTCATCAAGCGAAGCATCGTAGTCGGCTGTTTTACCGTAACCCATGGTTTGCTTAGCTGAAGTTTCCGCCTCGCCTTTTGCCTCTTCAGAATAGATTACTTGACCTGTAGATACATCTACTAGTCGTATACTAACCCCAGCATTTACTTTTTGATTTTTAGTCCGGCTGAACACTTTTTCGTCTCCGGTAGTAGACCGACCAAACTCTGTTACCGAACCAATAATCAAATAGTCGGCTCCTACTTTTTGATAATTAACCTCTGCAATTTTTGTTTCATCCATAATTTTATCAAAATCCTGCCGCTCAATTAGTATGAATTTTTCTGTAGCTGCCAATTTTGTTGCTAAAATATCGGAAGCCTGCTTTTCAATTGGGTTTCGGTTTTCTTTATCGTAAAAAATACCCTTTGCATAGGTGGTCTCATTCGAGAAGCGAGCAATAGCAACTTTTCGTTTTAATGATTGCTGCTGGCCTTGTGCATCAACTGCTATACCAACGCATAGTTGTAATGCAACTAAACCTCGGAACAAAAACATTTTTACTGATGGATAATTTTGCGCGATCATGGGTTACTAATTTGGTAAAAAATTACTTAAGAAGTATGAATCATTAACAACTTCAATGCCAACTTTAAGCTCAAGCCATTTGCTTTACTAAAAGAAAAAACGATATGCAAATATCACATATTCTTAACTATTTCCTTCGCAAACTCAGAACACTTTAATAGTGTTGCCCCCTCCATCTGCCGATGGAAATCATACGTAACTCGCTTGGAAGCAATTGCTTTCGCCATCCCGCTGTTTATCAGGTCAGCGGCTTCCAGCCAGCCCATATACTCAAGCATCATTACACCCGAAAGAACTAATGATCCAGGATTTACTTTGTCCTGACCTGTATACTTTGGTGCGGTACCATGTGTAGCCTCAAAAATTGCATGACCGGTGATGTAATTGATGTTGGCACCTGGCGCAATTCCAATACCGCCTACTTGTGCCGCCAGCGCATCGCTTACATAATCACCATTTAAGTTCAGCGTAGCGATCACATCAAAATCTTCCGGGCGCGTCAGTATTTGTTGCAGGGTTATATCTGCAATCGCATCTTTGATGAGGATTTTTCCAGAAGCAAGTGCAGCTTTCTGTTCTGCATTCGCGGCCTCTTCGCCTTTTTCCTTTTTTGTTTTTTCCCATTTGTTCCACGTGTACACTTGATCCCCAAAATATTCTTCAGCAACCCAATAACCCCAATCGCGAAAGGCTCCTTCCGTAAATTTCATGATGTTACCCTTGTGTACCAGCGTTACCGACTTTCGCTTATGCTTAACCGCGTAGGCAATAGCGCTGTGAATTAATCGCACGCTGCCGCTCCAACTGACGGGCTTAATTCCAATTCCAACATTCACCTCATTCTTTACATTGGTTGCGCCCACTTTTTTCCAGAACTCTTCAGATTTTTCTTTTGTGTTGAAGCGTATCTTGCTAAACTCTTTCGGAAATTCCTTCGCTATGAAATCCAATACCTTTTGTGCTTCGGGTGAACCTGCAGAAAATTCTATCCCGGCATAAATATCTTCTGTATTCTCGCGGAAAAGAACCACGTCTACTGCGCCCGGGTTTTTCACCGGTGAGGGCACACCTTCATACCAACGAACCGGGCGAAGGCAAACATAGAGATCAAGAATTTGGCGCAAGGCAACATTAAGCGAACGAATGCCACCACCTACGGGTGTTGCAAGCGGGCCTTTAATACCTACTAAGTAATCCCTAAAAATATCAAGTGTTTCATCGGGCAGCCAACTACCGGTTTTCTTAAACGATTTTTCACCGGCCATTACTTCTTTCCAATTAATTTTTCGCTTTCCCCCATAGGCTTTTGCCACAGCACTATCGAACACTAACTGAGAAGCAGGCCAAATATCTGTTCCGGTGCCATCCCCTTCAATAAAAGGAATGGTAGGGTTATCCGGAACCGTTAGCTTTCCGTTACTGATAGTAATTTTCTGATCGCTCATATCGTTTGATTTAAATACATTTTAGGAACCTGCCTTTGCCGGCAGGCAGGTTCGAAATTAAAAAAATAGCACTACAAATGAAGTTATTTTGCCAATACGGAACGTTTTTTAATAAAAATTAGCCATGAAGACAATCCTAGTGCTCTTACTTTTCACCGTTCTGCTTTCTGTAAGGATGGCTCCAAACCCTGTAAATCGAGTTTGTTTAGCGGTCGAGGAAAAAAAATTGTATGACCTGATTATGGAATATCGGAAACAGAAAAAACTGAAATCGATTCCACTATCTGCTAAGCTTACGTTAGTAGCGCAAACGCACGCAAAAGATCTATCCGAAAATTATAAGCCCTTCGATAGCAAATGCAATCTTCATAGTTGGTCGAAAAAAGGGAATTGGGAAGCGTGTTGTTATACCGATGACCACAAGAAAGCAGAATGCATGTGGAACAAACCAAAAGAAATTGCCGGGTATGAAAGTAGCGGTTACGAAATTTCATACTATAGTAGCGGTGGAGCCAACGCTATGGAAAGCCTTGCCGGATGGAAAGTGAGTCCAGGACATAACCGCGTAATGATAAATGGAGACAACTGGAAAAAAATAAATTGGAATGCGATTGGAATCGGAATCTATAAAGAATATGGGGTGGTTTGGTTTGGTGAATTAAAAGATGAAACTCTCCCTACAAATTGCAATTGACTTGTGGATTACATCCCCCAAACCCCCTTCAAAGAGTGACCCTATTGAATTAATACATCTCGTCCGTATTCGGAAAATCTTTAGCCTTTACATCGCTAATATATTTAATGACTGCTGATGTAGCTACCGTATGAAGATCGGCATATCGTCTTAAAAAGCGAGGCTTAAAATCAATGTTAATACCCAGCATATCCTGCATTACCAATACCTGGCCATCCGTGTCAGGCCCTGCGCCAATACCGATGGTTGGTATCTGAATGGATTCAGAAACTTTTTTTGCCAGATCGGCCGGAATTTTTTCTAACACAATACCAAAGCAACCACATGCCTCCAAAAGTTTAGCGTCCTCTAAAAGTTTATTGGCTTCTACTTCCTCTTTTGCGCGAACGGAATACGTGCCGAACTTATAAATTGATTGTGGTGTAAGACCCAAGTGACCCATTACGGGTATACCAGCCGTTAAAATTCTTTCTACGGAATCCTTTACTTCGCTACCTCCCTCTAGCTTTACTGCATGTGCACCAGACTCTTTCATAATCCGGATCGATGACCTCAGTGCTTCACCTGAACTTCCCTGATATGAACCAAAGGGCAGGTCCACAACAACCAATGCTCGCTTCACTGCTTTAACTACCGAGGACGCGTGGTAAATCATCTGATCAAGGGTAATGGGCAATGTGGTTTCATTTCCTGCCATCACGTTAGAGGCTGAGTCACCCACCAGGATAATATCCATGCCCGCGCCATCAATAATCTTAGCCATGCTAAAATCATACGCAGTAAGCATGGCTATTTTCTCTCCGCGGTTTTTCATTTCCTGGAGCTGGTGCGTAGTGATTTTTTTTATTTCCTGTTTATGGACTGACATTCTATTGTTTCAGGTTAAGAGTTTAATGTTTAATGTTCAAAGTTCAGGTGTATCATACTCCTGGAAACTATTTAAGGTAAACAGCTGTCTCTTTTCCAAGAACAACCTCCACATGATCTTTTATTGTAGTAGAAAGTTCGTACCCTGTATATTGTGGATATACCGGAAATAATGTGTGGCTTCGATTTACCAAAACTGCTGTTTCGATTTTTTTTATTTCAGTATCCAGAAAAGGTTTTAATCCATAAGCTAATGTACGACCCGTATTCAGCACATCATCAACCAACACAATGCACTTCTTTTTTACTTCCTTAATCTCGCAGTCCAATTCTACTTCGCCTTGCTGCGGGATCATTTTATCGAGACTTACTTTTACAAGGGTGACTTCAATTGGCGAAATGGCTTCAACTTCCTTCGCCAATAATTTTGCCAATACATAACCTTGTCCATCAATACCCGCTACAATAATATTCTTCTCCTTGAAGTTGCGTTCATAGATTTCAAACGCCATTCTGCGAATTTTTTGTTTTACCTGAGCGGCATCCAGTATCAATGTTTTTTCGGAAACCATAGAACTACGCAGTAGGAATGGGCAATACTTTACTGTCTTTAAACGTGGAGAGAATTACCATCGACTGCAAACTATCAACCACATCAATGTTTGAAACTTTTTCCAGCATCAGTTGCTGGTACGCAGCGATGTCAGCGCAGATTGTTTTTAAGATAAAATCTCCTGCTCCTGTAATATGATGACACTCAATTACCTCATCAATTTTTTTTATTGCATTCATAAACTTATCAATGTTCTCCTTATTGTGTCCCTTAAGGGTGACCATAACAAACGTACTTACGCCTAGTCCAACAGAAGCCGGATCAATAACCGCATGATAACTTTTAATAACACCAGCGGCTTCAAGCTTGTTTACACGCTCTAACGTAGGTGCGGGAGATAATCCAATTTCCTTCGACAAAAGGGCGTTCGTAATATTCGAGTTTCGCTGCAGCAGTTCAAGAATTTTGCGGTCGGTTGCATCCAGCTTGATAGTTTTCATAAGGGCAAGAGGGTTTGGTTACCAAATAATATTTGGTAAAAATAAGGGAAAAAGTAGGATTGTATTGATTTAAAAAGGAATTATTCTGGGTTAACGACTACCCGAAAGATTCTTTTCCTTTGCCCTAATTGCATTTGCAGAAAGTATACACCCGCCTGCAATCCATTAAGATTTAGGGAGGTCTCGTTCGAACCAGCAATAGAAGAAAATTCGGATGCTAAGACCTGCTTTCCAAAAATATCCAATACCCGTATTGATAAACTTCCTGCTTGTCGATCCGTCCATCCAAGAAATAAATTCTCATTCGTGGGATTGGGATAGGGCATTTTAAAATAAAAATTTCCTTCTACCTCCAGACCCGTGACGGGTGTGACCAGTATTAGTTGACTAATTGTATCGGAACAGTTTACAGCGTTGTACGCTATAAGACTTACGTCATATTCACCAAGTTGCTGAAATGTAAACACGGGTGATGTTTCTGAACTGGTTGTATTTTCTGAATCGTTAAAGATCCATCCATACGAAGTGGCTCCCGAAGATGCATTTGTAAACTGCACTGCTAATGGTGGAGCCCCTGTATCCGGTGATGCAGCAAAATCTGCTTGCGGTGGCAACCCAATAGTTACTGGCTTTGTGATGAAATATTCACATCCCGTTTGAGTAGTGAGTGTAAGTGTTACATTTTTACTTCCCGTTGTTGAAAATGTAAAATTCACAGGTGATCCTGTTGACGTTCCTAAGCCTTCAAAATCCCAATCGTACGCAGACACAGGATCAGCCGTTGTATTTGTAACATCAGTAAAGAGCGTTTGTTGTTCGATGCAATTCTGTGAAAATGAAAAATCAGGAATCAGTTTAGCCGGGACTACAATGGGTTTGCTGATTGAGTTAATGCAGTTATTACTCCCCGTTACGTTCAATGTAGCATTTGTACTTAGTGGGTTTGTAAACGTATGGGTCGGGTTTTGCGTTGTATAAAATGAACTCCCGATTTGCCAGTCCCATAACAGAATTGTTCCTACAGAAGCATCCGTAAAATTTATAACAGAATCCTCACACGTAGCCGTAAAACTAAAACTTGCTATCGGTGATGGAGAGATTGTAACCGGTAGTTGAAGTGTAGACGAACATAAGAAATTTGTTGATACTGTAAGTGACACATCATAATTACCCGCATTGTCATAAACGTGCTCGGAATTTTTTACACTGGCAGTATTTTGGCCACTGCCTGCATCTCCAAAATTCCATTGCCACGATGACAGATTGCTATCGATTGGATTGGGAGTCAGGTCATTAAATTGGGATGGCATTCCGTTGCACGAAAAAGGTGGTGGTGACAGGAAGAAATTAACTTGGGGTTTTGAGTATATCAGAATCGATTTTGTTTTCGTGTTATTACATCCCGCCAAATTTGAAGCCGTTAGTGTAACATCGTATACGCCTTTATCAGAAAATGTATGTGTTGGATTTGTATCTGTTGAATTTTGGCCATCATCAAAATTCCAATTATAATCAATGATGGAGCCTGATGAGCTATTTGTAAAAATAACAATATCGTCTTCGCAATGGCCAACGAAAGAGAAGTCGGTAAGCGGACCTTCTATTAATGATGCTATGGCCTTCATTATACTATTACTACAACCGGGTATTGATGCTTGCAGCGTTATCTCCTGACTAGTGGTTTGAGAAAATGAAAAATTAAAATTTTCATCGGTAGATTGATTTACCCCATTAACATTCCATTGCCAAGTAACTGGATAGCCAGGATCAATAACCGAAGTATTTTCGAAAACATAATTTTCATTGGTACAAAATGGACTTGATGATGGTATCAAAAAATCTGCAGCCGGCTCCTCAAATATGGAAATGATCTTTTCAACAAAATTATTACAGCCGTTTACAGCCGTTACTTGTAGGGAGACATCGTAATCTCCTGTTGCGTTATACTGATGCGTGGGGTTTTGATCCGTTGAAGTGTTGGTATCTCCAAAAGCCCATAAATAATCGGTTACACCACCCGAGCCGTTAATTTCTGTGAAAAGAATATTATGACCTGAACAGACAGCCCCATCGGTTAAAAATTCAATATCCGGAGCTACATCATTCGCAATGCTTATTGTTTGCGCTTGAGCCGAATTCCCAAATTCATTAAACGATCTTAATTCAATATTTTTCAAACCAGACGTACTATACATAATTTCACTCGGTTCAAAACCTTCGCTGAACGCATTCGAAGCACCGCAAGTCGATTGAAACACCAGGTTTTTTAATCTTGTTGTTGAACCAACACCTTGTAAAATACTTTTTCCTTTATATCTAATAGCATCAACTGACAATAATGACGGAAGTCCTGCATGCGGAATTTCAGTTGGAAGATTAGATGGGTTCAAATCCTTAAAATCAATAATTTTTAAGTTTGTGAATTCACTCGTCACAGCAGCAATAAAATGTACTCCTTCTTTCAAAAGTTTTATTTGCAAAGGTCTCGTTATACCGGTTGTATAGGATCCTTCAATACTGGGTACAGACAGAATGTCATTTGTAAACTTTATTTGTATTACGGAATTGTTTTGATCAGACGCAACGATTGCAATCCAATCAGAACCTGACTTCACAATATCAAACCCGGGAGTGAGATTTGCCCCTGCAATTGAATTACTAAAAACATGCGAGGCATTGTTAATTGCGTTATCAAATGAATCCCGATAATTTACTCTTACAATTGAATTTGTATTCCGGTTAATGATAACCAAAACTAAATCGCCCCCTTGTTCAACAACACGAACACCCCAAAACCTTCCGGTAAGGCCAAACATGCCAAGATTTTGAGCTACTGGCACGTTGGTAAGAGCAGATCCAAAATCTAACCGAACAACACCACCGTTGGAATCATACAATCCAACAAACCCATACCAGTTGCCGGAATGAAAATAGATTTCAATTCCGTTTGGATAGGAGAAAAGACTACCGGGGTTTCCAAGGTTACTCACTACAGGTATATTTAATGGGCTGTTGCCAAAGTCTAAACGATAGAGGGTATGATTATTTTGACTTACAATAAAACCATACCACTGATCACCATCATTCACAACTTTATAACCATACCCACCACTTAGTCCAACAATTGTAGCCAGGTCCTCATTTACCAGAAGTGTTTCAGAATCATTTGAGCAAAAATCCCATTCGTATGCAGAGGCTCCAGATGAATTATTCTTCAACTCCAATTGCTGAGAAAGACAGGCACTCGAAGCTGAATTAAAATCTGTAACAGGAATTTGACTTAGACAAAGTAAAGCCCCAAAAAAATATGCAGTACAAAATATTAAATAAGATTTCACGTTCTACTTTTCAATAAACATTTTCATATTGTTACTACCCAATTCATTGATCATAATTTTCCATGAATAAAATACTTGAATCCTTTTAGCCATTGTTTTTCTCCAAAAAACGATAATGCCATAATTTTTCTTACCCTAAGTTTCAAAATCCATTTATCAATAACGGTTAACACAGTAGGAAATTTTTTCAGTACAGAATTGACCAATTGAGTATATCCAACTGCAATACCATCAAGATTTCGCATGGCTGAATGATTATGAGTCCTGTATTTTAGAATAACTTCTTTCGTAGATGAAAACCCACCCTGAGCGCTAATCTGAAAATAAAAATTCAAATCTTCGAGATACTTCATATCCTCATTAAATGAATAAGTAACCTCCATATCTCTTTTTATCATCCAGGTGGGGCCAAAAAATATTGCCGGATTCATTCGTAGCAAATGCCAAAAAGGATCTCCTTTCACAGAGGCCTTTCGTACTCTGACTAATTGGGTAAGCAAATGATCATAAACTTCAACTACTCCATCGACAAATTGAACAGATTCAAATTCATTAAAGACTTTTAATCTTGCTTCAATTGAATCGGCCGGGAAAACATCATCTGAATCCAGGAAACAAAAATAATCACCTTTCATATGTCGCAGTCCAAGATTACGTGCGGCACTCACTCCTCTGTTGGGTTGTTCAAAATAAAAAATTCTTGAGTCATTAAAGGATTGAATTGTTGCCTTTGAACTATCAGTACTTCCGTCATTAATAATAAGTAATTCCCAATTTAGATGTGATTGATGAATGACTGAATTGATTGAAGAACGAATAAACTGCCCACCATTATAAACAGGCATAATAATAGTCACCAGCGGATGGAGGTGATCAGTCATTTAATTTTTGTTCAATTTGGCTTCTATCTTCCAATGGGTAAAATAAATAATTTGAGAGCTTGAGGTCAGCGTAAATTCCGAAATTAGAAATAAATGCATGCGTTTCATCTGGGGCTACTCGAATTATTCCATATTGATTTCGGGTTAAGAATTTTTCAATGTTATCTTGTCTCTCAACTCGATCGATATTCTGAACAGAATATGAGGGCAAAACTTCACAACAAATCAAAGGCCTATCATTACTAATAGTTTTTTCAAGCCCGGTTAAAACTTCCCATTCGCTACCTTCCACATCAATTTTTATCATACCTACTCTACCTTCGAAATTAAAATCATTACCATTTAACAAGGGGACTTTATGAGCTAAAAGTGATTCATCTCTAAAGTTTGGAACTATACTGGCCGTGCTGTCGGTAATGCTGCTTGAATAAAAAACTAAATCAATAAGTCCAGTCTGAACCGATAAGGCTACTGGAATTATTTTTACTGTCGCAAATCGATTCCTCTGAATAAGTGTGTATAGATAATTTATACAAGAAGGATTCGGTTCAAATCCAATATATTTCTGATCCTGGTTTACTGAAATGACTTTAAGCATTGTTTGCCCAACATTAGCACCAACATCCACAAAAATCGCGTCAGTAAATTTATATGAAATCTTCTTTAGTAAATTTCTCATCCAGGGTTCGGCCTCCCAAAGTAACTCAAATCCAATTCCTCCCATTAACGGGATAGTAAATCCTTGATGGTTTCTTAAAGAGAAATTTAAAAATCTTAAAATACCAAGTCTATTTAAGATTCTAATAAAATAAATCATCAATAAATTTATTTGTATTTTTAAATAGCTTACTCAATTTGCTTCTTTAATCTCTCAACAGTCAGCCAATCATTATTAGTTGAAGATTCATATTCAAAGTCATGAGAAACGCGTTCACCCTTTTGCTTTGAAAGATACTCATCTATTGATTTTTTCTCTGATACTACCACATAACATTTATCCAGTTCTATGGTCCTATCAGCCTCCTGTTTTGAAACCATTAATTCATTTAATTTCTCTCCCACCCGAATTCCAACTTCTTTCAATTTGCATTCAGGAGCGATAGCCTCTGCAACGGTGGTTATTTTGTAAGAGGGAGCTTTGGGTATAAATATTTCTCCTCCCTGGCCATTCTCTAATGCAAACATTACCAACTCTATTCCTTGCTTCATGGTAATACTAAAACGCGTCATGCGCATATCGGTAATAGGCAACTCTTTTGTATGTTTAATTTTTTGAAAAAATGGTACTACCGATCCTCTAGAGCCTAAAACGTTGGCATACCGAACAACACTAAAAATTGTTCGCACATTTTGAGCGCTAGAATTTGCAGTAACAATAAGTTTTTCAAGTTGCTGCTTAGAATTCCCATATACGTTTATAGGCATAACAGCTTTGTCAGTAGAAAGCGCCACAACTCTTTCCACTTTATGAAACAATACGGCTTCAACTAAATTTTGCGTACCTAAAACATTCGTTTTGTAACACTCCGTTGGATTGGCTTCCGTTATGGGAACGTGCTTCATCGCAGCTGCGTGAATTATCACCTGAACATTCTGAAGAACTTCCATCAAGCGTTCCTTGTCACGAACATCACCAATAATAAATTGAACCTTCTCTTTCTCGACAGGAGTCAAAGAATTTGCTAAGTCGTACTGCTTTTGTTCGTCCCGTGAAAATATAATGATTCTATTTACCTCGGCATGGTGGGTGAGTAAATACCTTAAAAAAGCAGTCCCAAAAGAACCAGTTCCACCAACAAGGAGAATGTTTTTATCGCGAAGTACCATAGTTACGCACAAAGGTAACTAATAGCTTGTTTAAATTTTTTATTGAGATTTTCAAACCCACGGTATTCTAATCCTTCCGTGCGGCAATGATTTCTTAATTCTGTCTTATTCAGTTTTAAAAATTGATCAATTTCTGGATATGCCCTCTTAACATATTCTTCTTTAAAGTCCTTCACAACAACGCCCACTTTTCGTTCGGTAGCAAAAAGGTAATCTTCAGAAACGCCCTCCGTAATCAGATATGGAAGACCAGCGGTTAGGTATTCTCCCACTTTAATATTTGAAATAAATTTTTTGGAAGGCCCAGGTGGCACAGCAATAACCGCAAAATCTGCAGCAGCAAAATAGAGATGAATATCAACGTAATCACAATGAGCAATTGTATATGCTGATCGTTCAACTCCAGCCTCTGTGAAAAGCTTTATCACATCTTCATCTTTATGCGGGGTAACTATCAGGAAATGAAAATTGGAATCAAGTTCCCATAACCATTTAAACATAAATGCGGTTTCTCCCCTATAATATAAATCCCCAAACTTTCCGGGATAAAAAAGTACTCTTGTTGCAGACGTGAAACCAAGTTTACCTCTCATTGAATCGCGATTCAACTGAGAGAACAAAAACTTGCGATCGTTGGCAACGGTGGGTATTCTAAAAAATTTGGCCTTGACTTTCCACTCTTCTCTAAGTCGTTGCTCCATAAATCGTGTGCCTGATGCAATTACTTTTGCGCTTTCGGCAGCTTTACGTTCTAAAAAATGTGCGATTCTGTATTGTATACTATTCTTTCGCCACATGTTATTATCAATAGCATATTCGCTATGCGGTTCAAACTGGTACAAGAAAAAATCAAACCGCAAAATAACATGATACAAGTAAAGATAAGACCCTGCAACAGAAGCTAACGATACAAAATGACCGCATCCTTTAAGGCGGAGTTTCACAACAGCCCAACATCCCTGAAGTATATCAATTGCCTTAGATAAAATTCCAATACCTGGGCTCCAAGTTAGGTACGACCAATCCAGACCTTGCGATTTCCATTGCTCTACTAATTTCAATTGTTCAGCTGTTAGTGGGAACCGAGAATCCTCGTAGGTAATTAAATAAAACTTTGTGTCGGCATCATGTTGCAAATAATCTATAATGTATAACCAAAAGTTGGACTGAATAACGGGGTCGAACAATCGGTTATACAGAAAAATTCCTACTTTTTGCTGTCTCATAGAAGTTTTCTTGAACTCATTACTTCACTCACAATTGTTGCTATTTTCTCAACATGCTTTTGATAGGAGTTTAATTGCGCAAACTGAATTCTCTTTCGCACCAACTCACTCGAAAAATATAAAGACGGACTATTGATAACTGCTTTCAATAAGGTGGGAAGTTCCTCATTACGGTCAGCCATGATAACAACGTCACGGTGATTTTTATATTCGTCAGTGAAATTGATCACCGTTGGTTTCCCTGTTGAAAGGAACTCAAGAATTTTATGATGGTTTGAGTTTACTTCCTGGTTAGCTCCATCGTATGTCATTAAGAAAAGATCAATCTTTGAAAAATAGGTTGGCAAGTCTTCTGTCGGCACTCTACCCATTAAATGACAATGACTATATTTTTTCAACTGGGTTGCCAAAGGTGAATCGGTTCTATAGGGGCCGATAAAGTTAAATTTGATTGCCGCATTCGCCTCCACAATATTGATGAGAATTTCTTTATCAATACAAAAGTTATCTAGGTTTCCTACATAACCAATCGTATTTATCACCTGCCCTATTTCCGAATGTGTTTGGTTAAAGAAGTGAGTTCGTACTCCATGATTGATCTTAACACGTTTTGCTTTCGTCTGATTGAAATTGCTTAAGATCAAATCAGAAACACTAATGATAAGGTCAGAAGTATTTGCAACTTCGAACTCAAGCTTCGCGTGATGAATATCAACAGCGTGATAAATTTTTACTTTTGCCTGAAATAAAGAAAGGTTTTGAAAACGATTGGGGTCGAATGTCCAAACCACATCAAAATTGGTATTGCAAATCAATTTGAGTCTTTTTATTAACCGCTTGTTTAGTAAGTCTCTTAACCAGGAAGGCAGTCTATTTATCCCCTTGATTGTTTTATAATTTAAAACAAACAGGTTCGGTATACCTTGAGGGAAAATTTCATTTTTAGCCGATGGTGGGTTAAGAAAATAAACCCTCGCTCCGTTTTTTGCTAATTCAATACTATAGTGATGCTTGGATACAGGGATGTGATCCCAAGATTCGGTACTAATGATCAGGATATTTTTATCGTTAAAAAAACTCATGCCTCTGACGAGGGGTTGATTTGGGTTCTAATTTTTTTAAAGGTTTTCCAAAAAGGCAATAGCAGTTTAAGCAAAAAATATCGGTCGTAGATAGAGCGATCTACTTCATAATCCGTATGTTTTTTAATTTCGGAGCCCATAATAGCCTGGAACTCTTCTTTGGATAAGTTGAATTTCTTCAGAACAAAAGTAAAATCCTCTTCAAATTGCTTTGGATTATAGGGAGGTGTTTTTAATTCCTGAACTACTTCTTCCCGTGTCATTTGACCAGAGC
This sequence comes from Cyclobacteriaceae bacterium, assembly GCA_031395485.1. Lineage (GTDB taxonomy): Bacteria > Bacteroidota > Bacteroidia > Cytophagales > Cyclobacteriaceae > UBA2336. The sequence goes on from JANNUS010000006.1 coordinate 25,963, forward strand.
AAATCAAGTTAGATAAATGTGCCCTTCGCTTATCAACTTTAAATTTTTCTACCAAAACGTACCCTTGATAGAATCTCGTAAAAATAGATTCGTAATGTTTCCCGCCATAATCACGCCATCCAAGTACCTCCGAAATTTTTTTCTTTACCTCCTTCTTATTATACAGCATGTAATCCAGAAGCCTGATGCTTTTTATTTGCCTCCATTCAATCATAAACTTCATGAACGAAGTCATAAAGGGATACGTCCTGAGCGGAATTGTTCCAAACTTTTTATGAATAGCTTGAATGTGAATATGATCTCTTTTATCATGATACCAATTCAAGGGCAAAACGAGTTCTGTTGCAATGTTATGACCACTTAAAACATATTTGATATCATGCTTTATGGCAAGCTTATACATAGTAGTAAGTATGGCATGATCTGTTGCTAATTCGATATCAATTACGGAAGCCTTAAAGAAAGACAGTTGTAAATCCCTAAACTCATCCCAATCAACCACGAGTGTATGCAGGTCAATCCCGAGTTTGGTTACAATCTTTTCAATATTTTCAACAGCCAATTCAGAATTCCAACCATTATCAAAATGTACAGCCAATGGACGAAGTCCAAGTTCCTTGGCTTTGTACGCAAGATATGTACTATCCACACCTCCGCTTAACCCCATTATGCAATCATAGGGCTTACCTTTCCCTGAAGATTTAATCCGTTCCACAGTTTTAAGCAATACTTGACGGGTTTCCTCTTCGGTGGTTGGCAGTTTTGCGATCTCAATTTGATACTGTTTACAGTAACTGCAAATACCAGACTCATCAAACGCTATTGAAGGGTCATCATGTGTGTCTAAAACACACTGCCTACATTCCTGATACTCACGTTCCATTATACTAAAGCCCTTTTTTCTAAGACAATTTTAGAAAACCTTCTTCGATTATTAATAAACTTTGTCTTTTAAAGTTTTTTGGTCAGGGTAGTTTATTAGTATCGCATTGAAACTACCCTTAAAATAGAACATGGCACCAGCCGCTACACCGGAGGCTCCTGCCTCAATCGCTTTTGAAAAATCCTCAATGCTATCGGCCCCTCCACATGCTACAATGGGGATGTTTAGCTTCTTCTTAAAGGTCTCTATTAACGTACAATCAAATCCCAAACGCATACCATCTCTATCGATACTGTTGAGTAACACTTCACCTACACCCAACTTAACAATATGCTCCACAAGCTGCGGTATGTTCAAAGAAATTGACTTCCTCCCATTATTTGTTTTACCCACAAAATTACCAAAGATGTTTTTCTTTACATCAATAGATGCCACCACACTTTGTTTGCCGTATCGATCGGAAACTTGTGTTACAGTTTCAGGGTACTCATACAATGCAGTGTTGAAACTTATTTTCTCAATGCCACAGTTAATGATTTGCTCGGCTTGATTCATCGTGCGGATGTGCCCGCCATAAGCCAAGGGCATAAAACTTTCTGATGCCATTTTTGCGATAAGGTTGTAGTTTGGAGCTTGTCTCGTTCGCTTACTCGTGATATCAAGAATCACTAACTCATCGACTTCCTTATCGTTAAAAATTTTTATAGCATTGATCGGATCACCTACGTAAACCGGCTTTTTGAATTGGCGCGTTATAACTGCTCGGCCTTCATTAATTAACATAACAGGTATAATCCGGAATCTTTTCATAGGTTGACGAAATTTTCAAAAAGCCTCATCCCAAACTTGTGGCTCTTTTCGGGGTGAAATTGAATCCCCATTATATTATCAACTTGGAATGCGCAGACAAAACGATATCCATACTCTGCGAACCCTACTACATCGTTTTTATTTTTCATCAAAAAATGATATGAATGCGTAAAATAAAATCTTGCCTCATCTAGGTTGGAGGTCAATGATGTTTTTCGGACAAATTCAACATCACTCCAACCCATGTGTGGGATTACCGGTACCTGTCTGTCATCAAACTTTACAGTCTTTCCTTCAACCCACCCTAACCCGACAGAATTATCTTCCTCGCTTTGTTGTGTCATGAGTTGCGCGCCTAAGCAGAGCCCCAGTGTTAATTTCTTGCTTCCTAAAACTTGCTCGTTTAAAACTTCCACCAAATTTCTTGCTCTCAACTGATTCATTCCATACCCAAATGCACCAACACCCGGTAAAATAAGTTTATCGGCCTTTCTTATTTCATCAACATCGTTTGTAATGATGGATTCACCGCCAACCCTTCGAATAACATTTTGAATGGCGAACAAATTCCCAACCCCGTAATTCACAATTGCAATCATCGTGCTGTTATATTTTTGTCTCGCATTATTTTTTCATAAAAAGTGAAGATATTTTTTTTAAAATTATCTTTTGAAAAAGCTAGCTCTATCCGCTGGCGATTACGCTTACTAAACCCTATCTTAAAAACTTGTTCGATGTTTAAAACATAGTCATCAATATTCTTTTCTTCACTTAGAAATAAATCTTCATTTCCCGTTAGCAATTCAGGGATGCCAGAATGTTTCGTTGCAAGGATGGGCATCTCCATGGCCATTGCTTCCATGATAGCGTTAGGAATACCTTCTTGATCATTATGCTTTGAGGTTATACTATTATGAACAAAAACATGTGTGCCTTCCAGAATTTCCTTGATCTCTTGGCGGTTTTTCCTTCCTAAAAACTTTACTTTGCTCAATACAGGGAGGTGTGCAACTTGTTGAAACAACTTCTCATACTCTTTATTGGTATCTCCTATGAAATTGATGATAAAGTCGGCTGAAGGGTTTTTCGTTAAGAATTTATCAAACGCCAAAAGTGTATAGCTGTGACCTTTCTTCTCCCTAAAATTCGAAACTTGCGTAAAAACCTTAGGCCGCCCTGGCAAATCATATTTTTTTCGTTTATAAAATTCTGTATCGGTATTTGAGTAAACAACCGTATTTAAAGGATTCAAAACAATTCCCTTTTTCAGGAGATTATCTCTTAGGTTCTCGCAAACAAACACTGAATGCACATTCGGCATTTTTAAATAGTAGCTAAGTTTTTTTACGTACTTGGAAAGTATTAGCAACAAACTCGCATCAAAGCCCCGAAAGGTTATGACATACTTTTGATTGGGGTCATGACTATTTTCCAATAGTTTGAGTGCATCGTATCCGTACTGGCAATGAATTATGTCGGGTTGTATCTCCTTTACTATTTTTTTTATACCCGTGGAAAATTGTTTATTCTTATAATTCAAGTACAGGTTACTCAACTCCAACTTTCTTTTTATACTAGAAAGCAATTTATTTTCAGCAAACTGAACAAAATGAATTTTTGATTTAAGGCTTTCTGACTTAACTGGGTCTGCCGTTCGGCACATGTAGAAAATATCAACTACATCCGATACTTCATCAACCTGTCGGGAAATAAATGAGTCGTTTTCATAATGCTCTGAAAAATATAGTATTCTCATGCGCGTGCCTATTTTAAACTATTTGCCCAAACATGAAATACATAAATAGTCCATAATCTCTCAGCATGATCCTCTCCACTGCTATGTTTATTCAGCAGCGTCTCTATAAATTCATAATTTAAAGGTATGAGGGACTGCCTACCTCCCAATACGACCTCTTTAAATTTCGCATTAAATCCACCCCGCAGCCACCATGCCACCGGAACACCAAACCCCATTTTATGACGGTGAACAAATTCTTTGGGGAAATATTTCTCGGCCATTTTTTTCAAAATTGACTTGGGTCCATGCATTTTAAATAAGTGATCCTCACTCAGCGTAGCGGCAAAAAATGCTAAATCTTTATCTAAAAACGGTGACCGCATTTCCAACGATGCAAACATAGATGCCCTATCTACCTTTACAAGGTAGTCATTCACCAGCCGGGTATGATTAAATGTGGCAAGCACATTTTTAGACAAACTCAAATCCTTTGATGAGAATTCCGTCCAGATTTTTCTATGTTCCTCAACCGTTGCACTTACAGACAATTCAGGTAAGCCTAAGTAGGAAATATCTGACTGATTGAATGCCATGTTTCGATTAAGTAAATAATGGTCAGGCTCGTTGGCCGCCCTAAGCAGTGATGTTAAAAAACGAGTGCGATACGTGGGGAGAATTGAGGAAATAATCTGTGATAGGAATTTTAATCTCCTGAATTTTTTCACAGTCATTAATTTCTCAACAAAGTAGTTTATATAATAGCCTCCAAATAGTTCATCGCCTCCATCACCTCCACAAACTACCTTTTCAGATTTCGAAATCTCTTTACTGATCAAATAGGTTGGGAGCATAGTAGCATCAGCAAATGGCTCTCCACACTCTATAATAATACTGTCAATCAATGAAGTATCCATTCTGGAGAGCTTTATCTCTGTGTGCTTTGTTCCAAATGTTTTTGATACCAATTGAGCATATCTACTTTCATCAAGCTCTGCTTCATCAAACGTTACGGTGTAGGTTCGAATAGGAGCCGAACATAGTTGGGCCATCATTGCAACCACTAAGGATGAATCAATGCCGCCACTAAGCTGAGCGGCTACAGGCACATCTGCTACTAATCTTTTTTTAACTGAATTTTTCAACAAAACTTCCGCTTGATCAACCGTATCTTGCCATGATAATGGATTGGAAATATTGAATGACAAAGACCAGTATGGGTGAATCCCTAATTTCCCCTTGTTGAAATGTGCATAATGTGCTGCACTCAGTTTTTTTACTTGCTTCCAAATAGAATCAACACGCGGTGTAGACTGTTCGCAGAAAAAATAACCCAAACTATATAAGTCCAATGAAAGCGACAACGATGGGATTTGATAAAACGATCGTATATCCGAACTAAAAACAATGGAAGTTTGATCAGCAAAATAGTACAGTGGCTTTTTTCCAAACCTGTCGCGAGCCATCCAAACTTCTTCTGTTCCCTTGTCAAAAAGGACCATGGCAAACATCCCATCAATTTTTGAAAGCAATGTTGCAAAACCCCAACAACAATAGCCTTGTAACAGAACCTCTGTATCAGAACTGGAACGAAATGAAAACCCCTTGTTTAACAATTCTGATTTCAGCTCCTGGTAATTATAAATCTCTCCATTAAATACAATGGCTACATCTTCGTCAGGCGTGACCATTGGCTGATGACCTGTTTGGTCAAGATCAATAATGCTTAACCGTGAATGAAACAACGATACATTGAGCCGATCGTTTGTATAATGCCAATCGCCTCTATCATCAGGTCCGCGATATTTCAGAGGATCAGCGAAAGCTTCCCTATTCTTTTGCGGTAGAATTTCTTTTGTCCCAAAATTGATTACACCGGCTATCCCACACATATTTCAGTTACTTAAAGCCACGTGCGAGATATCTCAATTTATAAAGTATACGCTGGTAGAAAGACGGCAGAAAAAACGAATCTAAATTATCCAGGTTTTGTGATGCTGGCTTCTTTTTTAAAATGATTATCTGATAATCATGATCAACACAATAAATAGAATATGATTTAAGAAAATGAATATAAAACCCAATTGGATAAACTATCGCACACAGATTGTTTGTAAAAATAGGTTGATCAATGATCTGCAAGCCTTCGTGTTCATTCTTTACCATCCACTCTAAATTGTTTGGGTGAGGAATGTGAATAAAAACAAACCCATCAGGTTTTAAAAAGTTGAAAATATTTCTAAAGAATGCATCATGTAACGCAAGCGGAATATGCTCAATTACATCGGGTAAAACTATAACATCAAACTGACCATTGAGTGACTCCTTCGTAAGGTCTTTTTCTTCCACCAAAACATTCTCATACTTTTTAAGTCGAGCATTAGCCAGTAAAATACTCTTGGGGCTTATATCTACCGAATGAAGAAATCCATTCTTTGAAAGATATCGCAAAATCAACTCGGATACCGTTCCGATGCCGCATCCTATTTCAAGAACGCGATGATCGCGTTTAAGGCCTGCCTCACGCAAATGCTCAAGTATGCTTAAATGCCGATTGTTGATTCCCGCCTTACTTTGCAATACCGTAAACTCATCATAGAACTCAGTTACTTCTGACATATCGCGTTATCCAAATTAAGTATGCAATTTTAGAAATTTCTTCCACTACTAAAACTGCTCCGTAAGCAAGCACCACGCTATGCAAGGTTAAATTTGAAATAGAAAGGAAATAGATACTTGTTGTCAACAGAACTAAAAAAAATATTTTGAAATAAAATTGGGCTTTTTGTCTTTTATAGACAATAAATGCTCCATCCAAAGAATTACTTACTAATTGAAGGGCAAACGGGAAGCATAGTAACTGTATGAACTCTACACTATCAATCCATTTTTCTCCCAAATAAATAGAAATAAACCAAGGAGAGATGAAGTATAAAAAAGAGTATACAACTCCCGCCAGCATTCCAAGTTTTATAACCAAAGACAAAAGGCTGTTTGCTAAACCATTAATTCTGTCTTCATCCAACTTTTTAATAATAACGGGCTGAAGGGAATTCGCAAGTAACATTAAGGGAATACTAAGCAGACCAAGCCCCATAGTAAAATGCCCTACAGATTGTTTGCTGAAAGCAATGGCAAATACCCAAAGTATCAATTGCCCGGAAAACCTGCTCATTAATGATACCGGAAAAGTATAAAGAGGGTAGTGTCGCTGTTCGCGCAAAATTTCCAATGAGAGTCTAAAATTTCCCAGTTTCTTAAAATCAAGAAAATTGAGGCGGAAATTTCGAAAAGATAATTGTGTTAAAATATTAACTCCCTTACCAATCAACTCAGCATAAAAAAGTCCGAAGGGCATATGCCTAAAAAAACCAATTAAAAGGCTTGACCCTTTTATAGAAAAATTATCAAGAACATTTACAGTAATATTTCTTTTAAAATCTTTTTCACGAATATTAATGTTTGCAAATATTTGTGAAAACGCTTCAAATAATGAAAATAATAGAAGGGCAATTAATACATGGAATGTAACTCCGATTCCAAGTAGGTCATAAACATATTGATATATTGGCGCTGAAAATAAAATTACTAAACCAAACACCATTAGTATAAAATGGAGTATTAAAATGTTTGTTACGATGCCTGTGGTCGTTCGCTTTAATTGGTCGTCATTTATTACAACAAGTGATGTAGGAAGCGTTAAATTTGAAAAAAGTGCAATGATTACTGCTACCGAATTTAAAATCGCAAACATTCCATAATCTTCGGGGCTAAAGAGACGAGCAACGATTGGTGTAGTCAAGAAAGTAATCAAGGCAATCAAAATTTTTGAGGAGAAAATCATCAAGAACCCTTGCCTAAACTCGCTTGTAAACAAAGAAGAAATTTTGCCGATCTTTAACATTGCGTTTAAGCTACCTAAATTTGACTGGTGTTTTTGTCGTTAGGACAATCTATAATTAAAATTTCTAACTTTTGACAAAGTCAGATAAAAATTATTTTTTTCAAATAATCCAAAAATTCTGAATCAAGTCATGAAACCTGTTCTTAATAGCATATGATCGAAATTATTACTGGTGCAGGTGCACGGCTCCAGTTTATAAAGGCTTCTGTAAGGTTACTTTCTTAACAATCCGCACCTTGGTGTTCATGAGTTGATTATTAATACCAGTCAGCATTACTACTAAAACCCTTACTGTAAACATACCGTTCAGGAGTATAGAGTCGTTTAATAATTGGAGATAGGATAAATTATGTAAGGATTCCAAAAACATTCCAAGGTGAGCTAATGGGAACGTTTCGTATTTGGAATGTTGGTATGTATTGTTTCAATTAAATAAAAGGTTTCAGGCAATTATGTCCTTACATAATATCCCTTTAGCGTCATCCCTGTGTTTGTCAATGTTAAAAAACTATTAACTAGTTTTTTAACAACTCTTAAATACCAATTTTTTTCAATTTGATTTCGCAATACCTCATCTGCTGAATCTTTTGCGATTAGCTTCTCTTGGGATGTTTTTTTTGACGTTTTAATCCGTGTTAAGCTAATGCCTGTTGATAAAAATTTAATTGGTTTAAACCTATTTTGCTTAGCCAGCTTGTTTAAGGTTGCTTTGGTAAAATATGAAAGATGCTCAGGGTAACCAATAATATTATATTCAGTCCTTAAGTAATACCGTAATATGGAATTGAAGTTAGGGGTTGTACAATAGAAAAGTCCTCCTTGTCTTAAAAACTTGTAAAGATGCCTAAGTTCTTCATTTGGGTTATTGATGTGCTCAATAACTTCAAAGGAGGTGATCACATCAAAACTCCCATCGTCAAAAAAAGCCTCATCAAGAGCCCCTTCCTTTATCTTAATCCTATTCTTTTTGCAAATGTTGACCGCAGCTTTAGAGTACTCCGTACCATAAACTTCCCATCCTCTTTTTTGAGCCTCTAACAAAAACCATCCCCTACCGCAACCCACATCTAAAATCTTGTTGTTTTTTCGATACGGTTCAAATTCATCAAGCTGCTGATTGTAACTCTTAATTGTAATAGGGGATAAATACCCTTCTGACTCATAGCTATACCTGCCATAATGCAACGCTAACTCCTCGATTGTTGGTATTTTCTCCATAAAAACAAATCCGCAGTCTTTGCATTTTACCAATCCTGTCTTTTCATAAAACCTGACAAGGGGATCTATTCTTTTACTTCCACAAACAAGGCACGCAGTATGTTTCATACTCCGATTTCTGAATTACTAAAAATTATTAGCAAAGATTTACTTTTATTAGCATATACAAATACTCTTTGACCTTGAGATCAATAAAAATTTTTTGTCCGTACCCATTTAATCAGGCTCCATCTCAACGGTTCCGATTTGAGCAGTATCTCACTCTCTTAAAGGAAGCAGGCTTTAAAGTTACATTTTTATCATTCTACAATCAATCTGACTGGGAATCCCTCTACGTAAAAGGAAACTTCATTCAAAAGTTCGTCAGGCTAAGCATTGCGGTTTTTGCACAAATAGTTAATTGCATTGTTACCCTCAAAGATGATTATATCTTGATTCATCGCGAATTACTGCCCATTGGGCCGCCCGTGTTAGAGTGGGTCATTGCTAAAATTCTTAGAAAAAAAATTATTTACGATTTTGATGATGCCATCTGGCTCACCGATAAAATCAATGAATCAAAAATTGGAAAAAAGATTCGATGGAGGAGTAAAGTAAGCTCCATTTGCAAATGGAGTTACAAAGTGAGCTGTGGCAATAAATACCTGTGTATATATGCACAGCAATTCAATCAAAATGTAATACTCAATCCAACCACAATTGACACAAAGCAATTACATAATTCGGATTTATATAAAATCCCAATACAAAAAAAAGCAATAAATCAAGACGTCATCATTATAGGCTGGACCGGTTCACACTCAACGTTAAAATATCTTAAAAGCATTGAATCTGTATTAGTTCAATTAGAAAATCAATTCCAGCAAATTCAATTTTTAGTTATTGCCGATCAACCTCCTGATCTCATGGTAACCCGACTGAAATTTATTCGGTGGAATAAAGAAACTGAGGTGACAGATCTAATAAAAATGGATATTGGCATCATGCCGTTACCGGATGATGAATGGGCAAAAGGTAAATGTGGGTTTAAGGCTTTGCAATATATGGCGCTTGAAATTCCGTGCATCGCATCGCCTGTAGGCGTAAATACAACAATCATTCAGCAAGGAATAAATGGGTTTCTCTGCAACACTTCACAGGAATGGATTAGGTGTTTTGAATTACTCATAAGTAACGAACAATTACGAAAACAAATAGGCAAAGCAGGAAGAATTACCGTTGAAGAAAACTACTCAGTCCGTTCTAATGCCTCTAACTTTTTATCGCTCTTTGAATAGACATATATAAGACTGAGACCGATGGCATAAAATGGAAGTAGCGGTATTTTATACCGAGATAAACTCCCAAAATTATAGGTTGATACCCCTACAGCAAAAGCAAATACAAGCGAAAACCCAAAGCATAAAATAATTTCTGGTTTCTGTAAATACCTAAACGTCCTTAATCCGGATTTATACAATACGTACAACGTTAGAACAAATAACACCAAACTCTCCATAGCCGAAAGAACCATAAGAGGGCCTTTTATTTCCCAGATATACGGGCGAAACAAGCTAACATTGATAGCCGATGGCGCCAGTTCAATCATGCTTTGCCAACTTCCATCCAGTTCTCCTAGTGTATATCCTGAACCATCACCCGCCCTGGCTCCCCATCCAAAACGAATATCGTAAGCGGTAATTTGAGAAGTCTCTGCCAATTTGTTGATGTTATATCGAGGGTCATCCTCCCCAACCTTCAAGAGTGTATAATAGACAAGAAAAAGAACTGGGACCATAGCAATGGGTACCAGTAAAATTTTCAAAACAACGGGCCTGATTTTTGATATTGCCCTGCTAAAAAACCAAAGCAAAATAACAGGCAAAAAACAGAGCAGTATATATTTCTTAATTGAAAAAATAAGCCAAATTGAAAAAATCAATCCAATCAGTAATAAAACAGAAAATCGTTTTTTTGTGAACAGATAATTCAGGCAAAATAATATTGCCCCCAGTCCAGCTAATGTAATGGTGTCTTTAAAAATACCGGACCCCCAAAATATTACCGAGGGTATAAATAGGCAACTTAACGCAAGTAACTTATGAGCCTCAGAATGCCTCTTGTAAAAAGCAATGAACAACATCCATGCACCTGTAAAAGAAAGAACCGCAAATAAAATAGCCGTTGCGCTATAAGTTGAAAATGTGATAAAATCAAATAAAGTGGCTAATTGAATAACTTTAAAACTTTGCGGATCACGCCAGTACCAAATTCTATCGCTTATATCCCACATTCCTATGCCGAAACTTCCTTGCGAAAAGAAAATTTTTAAGCCGTTTGACGGAGATTCCACAAAAGCATCCCAAATAACCCGACTTCCGTGAGTATGATAGCTAAGCGTATCTCCACCGCCATAATAGAACTGATAAATAAACCCAACCGCTAAGGCTCCGATAATTCTAACCGTTAGCGCAGGAAGAAAATATTTTCGATTAACCTCATCCGTAACCCATGGCCGAACAAGGTAGGCACTAACATATATGAGTATGAGAATTATTGGTGTGACGATTAGGTCGCGTAGTTCCATTATAAAAATTGTGAATCAAAAATAGAGCACCGGCTCATTATTCATCTTTTTCCATCTTCTTCAGTCTCCGCTTAGCGTCTTTATAAGCCTCATCTTTCCGCTTTGCTTTGCTCTTAACCTCTTTAAAATATTTGCGCGCTTCCACTTTATTGCCTTGCTTCTCGGCAATCTCGCCCAAGGCTATGAGTGAATATAAATAATATCCTGACCCCATAGCGTCAATTTCTTTTGTAAACCGTATGCACAGCGTGTAGTGTTTTTTTGCTTCTTCTAAATTTCTTCGCGCCTCATAAATCTGACCTAGAAAAAAAGCTGCGTACCGGCCACTAGTGGCTTCATACCCAAGTTGAACGCTATCAATTCGTGCTAATATGCTTTTACAAACCGGCTCGGCTTGTGCATACTTGCCCGTAGAGTATAAAATGCGCGCATAATACCGGTGAAAAAACGGATTGTCGGGGTAGATCTGATTCAAATATTCGCTGAGCTGCAACGCTTGCGTCTGATTATTTTCGTAGCTGTTTAAAATACGCATAAGCCACATCATAGCCTCGGTTCGGGTGTAGAATGCGTTATAGGAAACTTCTTTAAGTTGTTTCAGCCCAAGAGCTTTATCGCCCTTTGGAAAAAACCAAAGAATGGGTTTTAATGCAGGATAATTCTCGGGCACCCACACGGAAAAGTAATTGAAAAGCGCATCACCAAACAATAACTCGGGGCTCAAATGCTGTTTGCTCTTGCTCTCTTCCAAATAATTTAACGCGCTTTTTCCAGCCGATGCGGCTTTACCCCAGTTTTTTCGCTCTTCATCGGAATACAGTCTTCCTTTAAAACCATACGCTGCTGAGAGAAAAAATGAAGCTTCAACTTTGTACATATCGTATTTCTCATACAAATTCTCGGCAACCGAAATGGTTGAGTCCATGTACGAAATAAAAATTTCATCATGCGATTTATCTTTTGTGTTTGGCATGATTTTCCACCACTCGATAAGCCCCATCAAAAAATATGGAAGTGGATGCCACCGGTACTTGTTACGTAAGTAGCGAAACTGATGCTCGGCTTTTTCAAACTTAAAATTGTACAAATCGTTAAGTGCCTGGGTGCACTCCAACTGAACTCCTAAATCATTCAATAATATAATGGTGGTGTCTCGTTCCTGCGCATATGACATTACAGGAAACGCTGCAGCTAAATGGAAACTTAATACCAAAAGAAAAATGCATCGGTCAATCAATTTTTTTCGATAATAAACCATAGAATTACACTTCCGCACAACAGCCTGTTCATGGAAACGTCAAACGAAACTAAATCAATATTCGCTACAGACAAAAAACTGCTATTTGTTTTACTCTGTATAAATACACTTTTGCTGCTCTACGTAAAGAAGTCTTTCATAGAAAACGAAACGGCAGCCTTTGAGTTTCTGCAAGACCGGCCAGAGGGAATGGTTTTACAGGTCATCAGCACACTTCAATTCATTTCAATTCCCCTGGTTTATTTATGGAAATTCACGGTAATCGCATTTGTCATCTGGATAGGCTGTTTTATGTACGGCTATCGTGTAACCTATACGCAATGTTGGGGCGTTGTAATTGGTGCCGAGTTTATTTTCATCATCCCGGAGATCCTGAAAATACTCTACTTTCTTTTCATTGAAACCGACCCATCGTATTGGGATATCGGATCGCTCTATCCCCTTTCGCTCATGCACTTTTTCGACTACTACACAATTGATAAGATGTGGGCTTACCCATTACGAGCTTTAAATCTTTTTGAGATTGTTTACTGGTTTGCATTGGTATCGGGCATTCATCATTATGCGCGCAAAGAGAAACGAAATGTGTGGTTTATCGTTCTAAGCTCATACATTCTTCTCTTCTTTTTATGGCTGGCTTTTTATGTGATTGTTTACAAATAGTCATTAGTCCTGAGTATTTAGTCCTGAGTTAAGTAAATCCTGGAACGGGTAAATACTGAATATCTAACGACTCATGACTCCGGACTAAAGACTATTTACTATTGACTAATTTCCCTATTTTCGCCCCTTATATTATCACTTTGGCATAAGAGCCGTTGCATTAAGAATCACCACATCAACAAATAATAAAATCAACGAATCAAACACATGAATTTTCAGAAAACGAACAATATTACCGGGTGGATTATGTTCACAATTGCCCTGGCTGTTTACTGGCTTACCATGGAAGAAACCGCCAGTTATTGGGATTGTGGGGAATTTATAGCTGTATCATACAAACTTGAGGTACCCCATCCTCCGGGTGCACCGCTATTCCTCCTCATCGGGCGGATGTTTTCATTTCTCTCTTTTGGTGATGTAACTAAAGTGGCCTATTGGATCAACTTTGCCAGTGTTCTTTCAAGCGCATTCACTATTCTGTTTCTCTTCTGGTCTATTGTATTATTTGGTCGCAAACTTTTAAAAATTACCAAGCCTGAAGAGCTATCGAATAACACGCTGCTGCTTATGGGTGCTGGGGTAGTTGGTGCGCTAGCCTACACGTTCTCCGATTCGTTTTGGTTCTCAGCAGTTGAAGCTGAGGTGTATGCGATGTCTTCTGTCTTTACCGCATTTGTAGTATGGGCTATGCTTAAGTGGGATGTTATTGAGGATGAGTCAAAAGCAAACCGTTGGCTTATTCTTATTTTTTATAGTATTGGCCTATCCATTGGCGTGCACTTATTAAACTTAGTAACGCTGCCTGCTTTAGGGTTGATCTTCTACTTCAAAAAATACAAGCCAACGAAATGGGGTATTATCGCTACGCTTCTTATCAGTGGACTATTAATCCTTTTCATAAACGACATCATCATTCCTGGTCTTCCTACTGTTGCCGGTAATTTTGAAATCTTTTTTATAAACACACTACGCTTGCCTTTTGGCTCGGGGGTAATTGTGTTTAGTTTAATCATTATCGGTGCATTGGTATATGGCATTCGGTATTCGCAGAAAAAACAAAAAGCTGTACTGAACACTTTTTTATTATCCTCAGTTTTCATTTTGATTGGATACGCTTCGTACGCAGTAATTGTAATCCGTTCTAACTACGATACCCCTATCAATGAAAATGCTCCTAAAGACATTATGAGTTTCGTGAGTTACCTGAAGCGTGAACAATATGGAAGCAGGCCACTTTTGTATGGTGAATACTTTACGGCCAACCCTACTGGGCTTAATGAAGGAGCCCCTGTGTATAAAAAGGGGAAGGATCGGTACGAAATACAAGATCGGAAAATGTCTTATGAATACGATCCAAAAGACATGACGATTCTGCCACGCATTTACAGTCGCGATCCTGATCACCAAAGAAGATACCGTGAAATACTTGGCTTGCGTGAGGGTGAAAAACCATCTTTCTCTGATAATATCCGCTACATGTTTTCACATCAAATCGGTTGGATGTACGCTCGTTACTTCATGTTCAACTTTGCCGGAAGGGAAAGTGATGAGATTGGCGGAAATTGGATGCAGCCGTCTATGTGGTTTGAAGATGTTCCGGAAATGCTCGCTTCTAACAAAGCCCGTAATAATTTTTTCATGATCCCCTTCATCCTGGGGCTTGTTGGTATGTTCTTTCAAACGGTAAACGATCAAAAAAATATGGCGGTAGTAGGCTTACTGTTTATTTTAACAGGCGTTGCCCTGGTTGTATATTTAAATGGCCCTCCGGCTGAACCGCGCGAACGCGATTACATTTACTCAGCATCTTACTACGCATATTGTTTCTGGATTGGCTTTGCCGTAATTGGTATCGCGCAAGCTTTAATGAAGGTTACTAAGAATTTAAAAGCAGCCAGCATTGCATCCATACTAATTTGTTCTTCTGCGCCCGCAATTATGGCTTCCGAAGGATGGGACGATCATAATCGGTCTGATCGCTATTTCTCTGTAGGTTCTGCGGTTAACTATCTTGAATCATGTGCGCCAAATTCCGTAATCTTTACCGGTGGTGATAATGACACTTTCCCGTTATGGTATGCGCAGGAAGTAGAGGGCATTCGTACCGACATGCGCGTTATCGTGTTGAGTTATTACAATACCGATTGGTACATCGCGCAGAGCATGCGTAAACATTACGAATCAGAACCGCTACCATACACGCTTACGCTTAACCAGTATCGTCAAGGCGGGCCAAACGATTATTTGCCGTATGAGGATCTCAAGATAAAAGCGATGGATCTTGAACAGTATATCGGATTGCTATCGAAAGATTATCAAGGCTTGCGTCTTTACCCTTCTGCCAATGTTGTTCCTACTAAAGACATTGTACTAACAGTAGATGTTGAAAAAGTAAAATCGTTGGGTATTATTCCAGAAGGCATGGATAGTTTAGTGGTGCCACAAATGTTGTTGCGTGTTAAAGGCAATGCATTGGAGAAAAAAGATTTAGCCCTGTTGGATGTTCTCTTATCGAATAATTGGGAACGACCCCTGTATGTTAACAACACTTCACTGGAACAATTTAATATTGATCTCCGCCCATATGTTGTTGTGGAGGGAAATACTTACCGAATTTTACCCATTCGGAATCCGGATCCACGGGTAAAACTGGTAAATACCAAAATAGCATACGAAAATATGCTGAAAAAATTCCAGTTCCGTGGACTTGATAACCCCAACGCATATTTTAGTCAGGATTACCGGAATTTTGTGTTGAATCACCGTGGCGCTTTCAATGAACTAGCCGATGCCTTTATGGCAAAAGGTGATAAAGAAAAAGCAAGAGAAGTTGTGCTCTATGGATTGGAGAAAATGCCCCATAAGGCTATTCCGTACGATGTTAGCAATGCGCGCAATGTAGAAATGCTGTTTGAAGTAGGCGAAAAAGAAAAGGCTCTTGAGGTCACGGGCGATTTAGGAAAGCAAATGGAAGAGATGGCCGCTTACTACTTGTTAAAACGCGAATATGGAAATGATTTGTACAACAGCATTGTGGTGCTGGGTGAGTTACAACGTGTGCTCTACAAATATGGTGAAACTGAACTGGCTAAGAAATACGAAGATATCTATCAGAAGTATGGTGATATGATGCAGCAAGAGCGCTAACTTCAAATCCTAAAATAGTATGAACATCATTTCATAGTGAACCTGACGAAGGAGGGTGAGCGAAGAAATCCCGTTGAGGGTTACGCGAATAAGGGGATTTCTCCGTCCTGCCTGTGGCCGGGCTGCGAAATGACGAACAAATATTATTTAGTACTCATTACAGATACTCATAAATTCAAAATTTTGAATTCACGAGTAAGCCAAATTTCGAGTTACTTTCTAACGATTAATAATAGATCCAACGCTTCGTCTGCAAGGTCTGTCACACGGTAGTCTTCATGACGGATACTGCTTACCAGCGAGTTGTCACCAGACTGCAGCGTATTACGATTCATTCTATTAAGTAATTCGTACGGCATACGCAACATCCATGCGGGCAGATTGTGCTGTAACTTAAAAATATCCCAACGGGTAATTCGCTCAACCGATTTTTTGTTCTGATTATAATATTCCATCACCTTTTCGTTTCCGGTGATGCCTTTCATCTCTACGTTCGAAAAAATTTTAGAAGCCAGCTCGTTGAGTTCATGCGCCAGGTATTCGCGAATGTGCCAGGGGTTTCGGCTCAAGGATAACTTTCTGTTGGGCGTTGTAAGCAGGGCAATGCCTCCAGGCTTCAATACCCGATGTATCTCTCGCAGATAAAGAACATCGTTTTGAATGTGCTCAATTACCTGAAAACTTACTACGCAATCATACTCATTGTCTTTAAGTTCGCCAAAAGGCGGAATATTCATGGCTAAGAACTTACCGGAAGGGAATTTCTTTCGCAATACTTGTAAAGCCTCCTCAATCTTATCTACGGCCGTGAAGTGTGTTGATTTGCCCATTAATGCTTCAACCCCCCTGCCCTCACCACACCCTACTTCCAACACGTTACCCTTTACGTAATCCTGCGCCACAACATAGGCTTTAAACAAACGTTGGTGTAAGGGATTATCCGAAGGAATGTTGTCGGAGGTTATTTCGGTAGTATAAATTTTTGCCATACCTGCCTGCCTCAGGCAGGTTCATTTAGTTTACACAAAATTAATTGAATGATGCCGATAAATTCCGATAGGAATATTTTAATTTAACCTGATGTTAAGAGTTATAACCGGATTTTTCTGTCTTCTCTGTCTTACCACAGAAGCCCAAGTGCTACGCGATATAAATTACAGTTACGTCTACGACCCACAAGAGGCTTTCAATTTTAAATGGAAGGTCGTTAGGGTTGAGGAAGCCTACAAAGTTTTCTATGAAATACTACCCAATGATGCCATACAAGATTCCGCTACAATAACGGTACAATTTGAATTACGCGAATCGCTGGGCGATAGAAGGGGCCAGCAGATTGCAACAACAACAAAACAAGCTGGGTCAATAGTTGGCTCTGACTCTTTTCAGCCCGAAAAAGACTATCATATTGTTGTGGCAAAAATTACACTATCCGATCCGGAAGAATCAAGTACTTACACGTACTATAAACTATTGCCAACGAATAAGTCAGCCTATATCTCATCAGACTCCCAGCCAATCGTAAATTCCTTTACTCCGAAAAACCAACGTATAACATTCGATGGATTTGAAGCTCGTAAGCCAATTCACGTTGCCTATTATTCAATACCTTTTCCTGCGGGCGCTCCTGCATTTTCTACCACACAGGCTAAGGTTGCAAAAAAATTAAATCCAGACTCAACTTTTATCGTGAACGGTGCTTCGCCTGTACCTTTAAATAGAAAAGGACTATACCTGGCACAGCAAGATACCTCCTCTGTGGAGGGAATATCGTTTCGGGTAGAAGAAGATTACCCTAAACTTGATCAACTAGAAAGCTTGGTGGGGCCACTGATTTACATTTGCACAAAACAAGAAGTTGAAAAACTTAAACAGGCCGGTAGCGATAAAAAGAAATTTGATCAGACAATACTCACCATCACAGGCAATGCCGAGCGTGCCCGAAAATTTATGCGCAATTATTTTAAAAGGGTTGAGCAAGCCAACATTTACTTTAGCTCATACAAAGAAGGATGGAGAACAGACCGGGGCATGATCTATATTATTTTTGGTCCCCCAGACGGTGTCTATTTTTATGGAGAGCGTGAAGTATGGGAATATAAAAACGAAAGTATAAAAATTCGCTTCCTGTTTCTAAAATCGCCCACCGTATTTGATCCTGATAATTTTGTGCTTATACGCGATAAAAAGTTTACCAAACCCTGGTACGGAATGGTCGATTTATGGAGACAGGCGCGCTTTTAATTTGCGATTTATGATTTATGATTTTTAAATTTGGTCAATCAAAAATCTTATAGCGTAAATCGTACATTGTAAATCATAATTCGTACCTCCTAAATCGTACCTTAGTGTCTTATGAGTAATACAGACATGATTTATGGAACCCGTGCCGTGATGGAGGCTATTCGCGCGGGTAAGCAAATTGAAAAGATACTGGTACAAGCAGGTTTGAACAACGAACTCATTCGAGAACTCGCGGGGGTAGCTCGTGAACATAATTTGCCAATCACCTACGTACCTCAGGAAAAGCTGAACAAATACTCGTACAAAAACCACCAAGGGGTTATTTGCATGCTGTCAGCAATTACCTATGCATCGCTTAACGACCTTATCGACTTCGCCTACAGTGAGGGCCGCGAACCATTTTTTATTATCCTCGATCGTATAACCGATGTGCGTAATTTTGGTGCTATCGTTCGCACTGCCGAATGTGCCGGGGTAGAAGGAATTATTATTGGTGAAAAGGGCAATGCTCCCATTACAAGCGATGCCATGAAAACTTCCGCGGGAGCACTGAATCATTTACCTGTGTGCCGCGAGCCCGATTTGAAAAAGACTCTAAAATTTCTCCGCGACAATGGCGTCATGATCGTAGCCTGCACCGAGAAGGCCGACAAGAATATTTATGAAGTAAAGTTTGACAGACCCGTTGCCTTGATCATGGGCTCGGAAGAAGATGGTATCTCAGATGAGTTTCTCCGTGAAGCGGATGAATTAGTAAAAATCCCTTTAAAGGGAAAAATTAGTTCGTTGAATGTTTCCGTTGCAACGGGAATTGCTCTTTATGAAGTGGTGAGACAGAAGTCAATCAGCAATTAACAACTATCAATGTTCATCCCTTGTTAATTACGTGTATCCGTTTCAAATCCTAAATAATATGAACGTCATTTCGTAGCGAACCTGACAAAGGAGGGTGAGCGGAGAAATCCCCTTGAGGATTACACGATAGGGGGATTTCTCCGTCCTGCCTGTGGCCGGACTGCGAAATGACGAACAAATATTATTTAGGACTCCTTGTGGATACTTAGATTGTTAATTGTCAAAGGAACTCCCCTCCACCCTGCATCGCTTTCACATCGTTTACAAACCTACGGAACTGATCTTCTTGGTCTTTCTGGCAAACAATAATTACGTTTCCAAACTCGGCCACTAAGTAGCCATTCAAGCCTTGTACTACGATAAGTTTATCCGGAGATGAAGCTCGAACAATTGAGTTACGGGTATCATACAGCAATGTTTTGCCCTTTAAAACATTGTTGTTTTCATCCTTAACAGAAATTTCATGGATTGAGCCCCACGATCCCAGGTCGCTCCAGGTAAAATCACCCAGGCAAACAAATACATTCGTGGCCTTTTCCAACACAGCATAGTCAATGGATATGTTTTTGCATTGGGCATAGGCTTTCTCAATGGCTTCAGCCTCTGAGGGTGTATTAAAACTCGTCTTTGCTTCCTCAAATACTTCTGCCATCTCGGGCAGATGCTCCTGTATAGCGTTTAAAATGGCCTGAACTCCCCATATAAATATGCCCGCGTTCCATACAAAATCTCCGCTTTCCAAAAATTTCTTCGCTAACGCCAACTCTGGCTTTTCGGTGAATGTTTTTACCTTCTTTGCAATTTTTTTATCCGGTAAAAACTGAATGTAACCGTAGCCAGTCTCCGGCCGCGTTGGGGTAATGCCCAGTGTGAGTAATGTGTCTTGCGTTTTGGTCTCTTCTGCTGCTTTTAGAATAATTTCATGAAAAGCCTCCTCCTTCAAGATTAAATGATCAGAGGGGCTTACGACAATTACAGCGTCTTTATTCATTTGCTGAATCCGATAACTGGCATATGCGATACACGATGCTGTGTTCTTGCGCATAGGCTCACCTAAAATCTGACTGAATTGTAAATCGGGCAGCTGATCATGCACCAACTGTGCATGCTCCTGATGCGTTACTACATATATATTTTCCTTTGGGCAGATGGTAGCAAACCGATCATAGGTTGATTGCAACAATGTTTTTCCAGTGCCCAGTACATCTAAAAATTGTTTGGGCTTTGCATTACGGCTATACGGCCAAAAACGCACTCCTACACCTCCTGCCATTAATACGACATAGAGATTTTTATTCATGTAAAAAGAGCGTTTAGAAAGGCGGTCGCCAAGTAAGGATTTTAAAATACCCATTCAGGAGATTTAAGATTTACAATTTACAATTTACGATTTGAAATTTAGGTTGGATAAGAATTAAAAATCGTAATTCATCCATCTCAAAATCGTAAATCAAACAATGCCTTCTTTCAAAAGATCGTGCAGATGAATGAAGCCAACAATTATCTCTCCTTCCACAACTGCTAACTGTGTAATGTTTCCTGCCTGCATCAGTTGGAGAGCTTTTACTGCAAACTCATCTTTTTCAATTCGCTTCGGATTTCGAGACATGATTTCAGACGCCTTCACTTCTACTAGATTAACGTCTTTCTGAAGCATGCGTCTAAGGTCACCATCGGTAATAATACCCAATAATATTTTATCATCTTCAGCAACAGCTGTACACCCTAATCGTTTCGAAGTTATTTCAAGAATAACATCTTTTAGGGGAGTATTCGGCTTCACAATTGGAAGCTGGTTCTGAACAAATACATCCGAAACTTTAAGATAGAGTTGCTTTCCTAATGCTCCGCCTGGGTGATATTTTGCAAAATCCTCGCTCGAAAAATTACGCAATTCCAACAGGCAAACCGCCAACGCGTCACCCATCGCCAAATGAGCTGTAGTGCTCGTTGTGGGTGCCAGATTATTCGGGCAGGCCTCCTCTCCTATGGTTGCATTTAAAACATAATCAGCTTGCTGAGCCAGGTACGATTTTACGTTACTGACCAAGGCAACAAGCTTTGACCCCCTTCGCTTAAGCAATGGAACAAGTACCTTTATCTCCGGAGTGTTACCGCTTTTAGATATACAGATAACAATATCGGCCTGTTGGATCATTCCCAAATCTCCATGGATGGCATCGGCCGCATGCATAAATAAAGATGGAGTTCCAGTAGAATTAAGGGTAGCCACAATTTTATTGGCAATTATGGCACTTTTGCCAATGCCTGTTATGACAACACGCCCCTTTGCAGAATATATCTCTTGTACGCAGGCTTCAAAACTGTCGTCAATAAATTGCGTTAGATTGTGAATTGCTGCGGATTCATTTAATAAAACATCCTGTGCAATTTTTTTGATATTTTTTACTAAATTCAATGTCCTGTCAAAATTAGCTTTGTCTATGGGCAAAGATACAGATTTGACGATAACTACCGTTAGGGATATATATGATGTTGGTTGAAGAGAAAGACACTTTAAAACTAAAACTCAAAGAAGTTTTTGGCTACGGGCAATTCCGGGGAAATCAAGAGACTGTGATCCGCAATGTACTAGACGGCCGGAATACGTTCGTGATCATGCCTACGGGTGCTGGTAAATCATTGTGCTATCAGTTACCAGCCCTAATGAATGACGGGTTGGCCATTGTAATTTCTCCGTTAATCGCCTTGATGAAAAATCAGGTTGATCAACTCAATGCTTATGGTGTAGATGCCCGTTTTTTAAACTCTACCCTTTCAAAGGGGGAAATTACCCGCTTGAAAAAAGACTGCTTGACCGGAATTGTGAAGCTACTCTATGTCGCTCCTGAATCGATGAACAAGGAAGAGAATATCGAATTCCTGAAAAAAGTAAATATTTCATTCGTAGCAATTGATGAAGCACACTGTATCTCCGAATGGGGGCATGATTTTCGTCCGGAATACCGTAGAATTAAAACCATCATTCAGCAATTTGGAAACTTGCCTGTAATTGCGTTGACCGCAACGGCCACTCCAAAAGTACAGCTCGACATCCAAAAGAATTTGCAAATGGAAGATGCTGACGTGTTCATGTCATCTTTCAACCGAAAAAATTTATACTACGAAGTACGGCCTAAGAAAGAAACGAAAAAGCAACTCATCCGCTTTATGCGCGAGCACAAAGGCAAGTCGGGAATCATATATTGCCTCAGCCGTAAAAAAGTAGAAGAAGTTGCTCAACTCTTAGTAGTGAATGGCTTTAAGGCGGCTCCGTATCATGCAGGGCTTGACCCAGACGTGCGTGAAAAAAATCAAGACGATTTTCTTAATGAAGAGTCCGATATTATTGTAGCTACCATTGCTTTTGGAATGGGTATTGACAAGCCCGATGTTCGGTTTGTTGTGCACTACGATGTTCCAAAATCACTGGAAGGATACTACCAGGAAACCGGGCGTTCCGGTCGCGATGGACTGGAAGGACATTGCTTAATGTTCTATAGCCATAACGACTTAAGCAGGCTCGAAAAATTTAATAAAG
This sequence comes from Cyclobacteriaceae bacterium, assembly GCA_031395485.1. Classification (GTDB taxonomy): domain Bacteria; phylum Bacteroidota; class Bacteroidia; order Cytophagales; family Cyclobacteriaceae; genus UBA2336. The sequence goes on from JANNUS010000006.1 coordinate 48,784, forward strand.
ATAAGTCTGTACAGGAACGCGACAACGCCCGCATTCTATTACAAGAAATGGAATTCTATGCCGAGTCCCCCGTGTGTCGAAGACGTCAACTTCTTCACTACTTCGGTGAAGAGTTTAAACAAGACAATTGCGGCATGTGCGACAATTGCGTGCACCCACGCGAGCGCTTTGATGGTGTGGAGTATGTTACCATGGTACTTCAGGCAGTGAAGCAAACGAATGAACGCTTTGGGCTTGGTCACTTAGTAAATGTTATTCGCGGAATAGAGGATGAATACGTAAAAAGCTACGGCCACTTCGATCTCGCCATTTATGGAAAAGGTGGTGATGAAGATGTTGATTTTTGGAAATCGGTTGTACGACAGACGTTGATATTCCAACTTCTTGAAAAAGATATTGAAAATATAGGCGTATTAAAAATTTCAGCACGGGGCGAAGCCTTTCTGAAGAAGCCACATTCAATAGAACTAGCACGCGACCACGATTTCACTACCGATCTTGAGGACGAGGAAGTATCATCCGAAAAAGCCCCAGCTAACACAAAGGCTTACGATGATAAGCTTTTTGAAATGCTGAAAACCTTACGGAAGCAAATGGCGAAGGAAAGAGACTTGCCACCGTTTGTAATTTTTCAGGATCCTTCGCTTGAAGAAATGGCCACCACCTACCCTACTACAAAAGAAGACCTGGCACAGGTAAATGGCGTGGGTATGGGCAAGGTGAATAAGTTTGGTGATGAGTTTTTAGATCTGATCCAAAACTATGTTGACGAAAACGATATTGAGACAGCCACAGAAATTGTAATCAAGTCGTCTGTCAACAAATCGAAAACCAAGATTTTAATTATTCAGCATATCGACAAAAAAGTTGATTTGGAGGAAATTGCTGAAACTGCCCACATCACGTTTAATGAGTTGCTGAACGAAATTGAAAATATCAGCTACTCAGGCACCAAATTAAATTTGAACTACTACATTGATCAGATCATCGATAAGCACAAACAGGACGACATTCATGACTATTTTATGAATGCCCATACCGACAGCCTGGAGGAAGCCTTAAATGATAAAAGTATGACTGATTATTCTGAAGAAGACATCCGGCTGATACGGATTCAGTTCATGAGCGAGTACGCACATTGATTTATAGATTCAAGATTGAAAACTAAGTTTTCAATCTTGAATCTTGAATTTCCTATCTTGCACCTTCCAAAATCACCTAATGAACATTTTAATCATCGGTAGCGGAGGTCGCGAACATGCTTTCGCTTGGAAAATCAGGCAAAGTAAGCATTGCTCTAAATTGTTTGTAGCACCCGGTAATGCAGGTACAGCCACGGTTGCCGAGAATGTTCCCCTTGCAGTGGATGATTTTGTAGAACTCGGGAAATTTTGTCTGGTGAACAACATCGACCTTGTGATAGTGGGACCGGAAGTTCCGCTCGTAAAAGGCATTCGTGATTTTTTTGAAAAAGATCCAGCATTAAAAAATATAGCAATGGTTGGCCCGGGCAAGGCCGGAGCACAACTGGAGGGTAGCAAAGATTTCTCCAAGCAATTCATGCTTCGCAATAATGTGCCTACAGCTAAAGCAAGAACGTTCGAAGCAAAACAGGTTGAAGAAGCGATTCGGTATATCGATTTATGCAAACCTCCCATCGTATTAAAAGCAGACGGACTGGCTGCCGGTAAGGGCGTGATTATTACTGAGAACCCCGAAGAAGCTAAAACAGCACTGAAAGAAATGCTGCTCGATAAAAAATTTGGTGAGGCTAGCACAAAGGTATTGATTGAAGAATTTTTAACGGGTGTTGAGCTTTCGGTGTTTGTACTAACAGATGGTAATGACTATGTGATTCTTCCTGAAGCAAAAGATTATAAACGTATTGGTGAAGGCGACACCGGCCCCAATACCGGAGGCATGGGGGCTGTGTCTCCTGTAATTTTTGCTGATCAGCTGTTCATGAAAAAAATTGAAGATCGGGTGATCAAGACAACCATTGCAGGTTTGAAAAACGAAAACATCCCCTATAAAGGATTCATTTTTATCGGGATCATGAATGTAAATGGCGATCCATTCGTGATTGAGTACAATGCGCGTATGGGCGATCCGGAAACGCAGGTTGTACTACCCCGAATTAAAAGCGATTTGGTTGAATTGCTCTTGGCGGCAGGGAAAGGCGAGCTAAAAAATGTACGCATCGAAACGGATAACCAATACGCAGTTACCATTTCGATGGTATCTGGTGGATACCCCGGTGAGTACGAAAAAGGAAAGGAAATTAAAGGGTTAGAGAAGCCTCTTGAAGGGCTAATCTTCCACGCTGGCACTAAGCAAGATGGGGATAGCGTTCTGACGGATGGCGGCCGCGTCATTTCCGCCACAGGTAAAGGAGTTGATCTTTCCTCGGCTAAGGAACAGGCTTATCAAGCCGCTTCTCAACTAAGCTGGAAGGGTTTATACTACCGAAAAGATATAGGACTGGATTTGTTAGCTTTGAGTAAGTAATCTCGAATTCAAATGAAAAGTAGCTTTCAAAAAAAATACAACCATCAATTCATCATTCTAAAATCTAAAACCTAAAACTTCAAAAGATGGGTTGTGCATGCGGAACGAAAAAAGACGGCAAAGTTGCCGGTTGCGATAATAACGGAGCCTGCGGTACGGGTGGCTGCAATAAAATGAATGTGTTTGATTGGCTTTCCAATATGGAAATGCCCGGAAACAGCGCATTTGAAATTGTTGAGGTGCGTTTTAAAAATGGCCGTAAAGAATTTCACCGAAACACCGAAAAATTTAAGCTCACCACAGGCGATGCCGTTGTTGTAGAAGTGCCTAATGGCCACCATGTTGGGTATGTTTCTATGCAAGGTGAATTGGTGCGCCTGCAAATGCAGAAGAAAAAAATTATCAACGATCACGAAATAAGAAAAATCTACCGGCTCGCGCATCAAAAGGATCTTGAAAAACTTGAAGAAGTTAAAAAGCGCGAGCTTCCAACGCTCTATCATACGCGGGAAGTGATTCGTGAATATAAATTACAAATGAAACTGTCGGATGTTGAATATCAGGCCGACAATACAAAAGCTACATTTTTCTATTCAGCCGATGACCGTGTTGACTTTCGTGAACTCATCAAGCGGCTCGCCACAGAGTTTAGGATTAAAGTAGAAATGCGCCAAATTAGTCTGCGACAGGAAGCCGGCCGCCTGGGAGGTATTGGAGTATGTGGTCGGGAACTCTGTTGTTCTACCTGGCTTGGCGATTTCAAAAATGTAGCCACCAGCGCAGCGCGCTATCAAAATCTTTCATTAAATCCCAGCAAATTATCCGGGCAATGTGGCCGGCTAAAGTGTTGTCTCAACTATGAGTTAGAAACCTACATGGATGCGCTCCAGGATATTCCGAAAATAGAAAACCCGTTGCTCACCGAAAAGGGAGAGGCGCGTCTTCAAAAGACAGATATCTTTCGCAAGATTATGTGGTTTGGATACAGCGAGGAAAACACTTGGTATCCGTTAAATGTTGACAGAGTAAATCAAATTTTAGAAATGAATCGGGCTGGAAAAAAACCAGCCAATTTAAAAGACGATGTAATCGCTGAGAAAATCCCAATACAAAAACTCAATAGCGACCTTGAGCAGATGGATCAAAAATTCAGAGATAAATCAAAAAGAAAGAAAAAGAAACCACAAGGTGGGCGCGATAACCAAAACCGCAATCAAAACCGCAACCAAAACCCGAATCGCAATCAAAACCCAAATCAACCAAAAACTCCGGGATGAGAACCGTATTTCTAGTAGTGGTAACCGGCCTTTTGGCATGCTGCGATAATTCGCGTGTCTATGAAAAAAATCTTGACTTAGCCAACCGTTATTGGCTTACACAGGAGACGCCATCGTTTGATTTTACGGTGGACGATAATCAACCTTTTACATTGTACTGTAACCTTAGAAATAGTGTAGACTACCCCTATTCACGCATTTTTATAAACTTTGAAATAAAGGATTCCGCAGGACTACTCGTTAAAAAAGAAATGATTAATACTTTTCTGTTTGATGAAAAGACCGGAACACCCTTTGGTCGCAGTGGCTTGGGCGATATTTACGACCAACAGATTTTATTGTTAAAGGATTTTTCTTTCAAACAAAAAGGTATCTACACCATAAAGTTTGAGCAAAATATGCGCACCGATACGTTGCACGGTATTTTAGCGGTCGGTCTTTTCGTTGAATCTTCTGTGAAAAAATAAACCTGTCAGGGTTCTCATCCTGACAGGTCGATTGTATTAAAATTTTAACCTACTACTTTCTAGTTCTCATCCTTCTTAGAGAAATCTACCAATACCGGAGTTGCAATACACAGCGAAGCATAGGTACCAATAATTACACCGATCAACATCGCAAACGTAAAGCCTTTGATGGTTTCGCCACCAAAAAAGAATAGGATAATAATTACAAAAATCGTAGACATACCCGTAATCAACGTACGGCTAAGTGTATCATTCAACGCACGATTAACTACTGATGGTGTATCTTCTGAGCTTAACTTGTTTGCTAAGAATTCACGAACACGGTCAAAAACCACCACACTATCGTTAATAGAATACCCAATCACTGTAAGAATAGCGGCCACAAAAGCCTGATCAATCTCGAGCGAGAAAGGCATCACATCTTCTAACAGCACAAAAATAGCGAGCACCATAAGTACAGTATGGAATAAACTAATTACCGTACCCAATGCAAACTGCCATCTGCGGAAGCGAATCAAAATGTATAAAAACATTAATGCAACCGCTACGGAGAGTGACCAAACCGCTGAAATTTTTACATCATCCGCTATTGTAGGACTAACAATTACGAATCCGCCAACAGTAGCTTTATTGCCGTTTAGCTTTGCAAGTCCTGTTTCCAGTAATTGCTCTGCTTTAGTGGTTGCTTCTTCCGAATCGTCCTCTACCAAATAGCTTGTTGTGACTTTGTATTTAGAGTCCGAGCCAAACGTTTTCACTTCTGTAGCAACTCCTTCAAAAGATTCTGTGAGGGCTTTACGAACATCCTCTACACCTACTGGTTTTTCGAATTGCACTACATACGATCGGCCTCCTCTAAAATCAACGCCATAATTAAATCCTTTAACAGCTAACATCGCCATGCCGGCAACAATGATACTCAGCGAAACGGCATAATAAATTTTTCTATTTCCGATGAAGTTGATGTTAATCGATTTGAATAAATTCTTAGACCAGCTTTGTGAGAATTTTATATTTTTCTTTCTGCTGATGAAATATTCAAATGTAAGTCGGGTAACAAAAACAGATGTAAAAAAGGAACATAGAATACCAATGACTAACGTAACGGCAAATCCGTAAATAAGGCCTGACGCGAAAATTAATAATACAACCCCTTTAATAAGTGTTGTAACGTTTGAATCGATAATGGCTGAGAACGCATTCTTATAACCATTTCGCACCGATGTGGCTAAATCATTTCCAGAATTTAAATCCTCCTTTACCCGTTCGTTAATCAATACGTTAGCATCTACCGCAATAGCGAGTGATAATAAAATACCTGCAATACCCGGTAACGTTAGTGCTGCATTAAGAGAAGCAAGAACGCCCAACAGGAAAATCAAGTTGAGAATAACCGCAAGATCAGCAACCCAGCCTGCACTGCTGTACATTACAAACATGAACAGGATGATGATTATAAATCCCGCTACAATTGAAATCAATCCATTTGTAATGGCCTCTTGGCCTAACGTAGAGCCAACGGATGTGAATTCAACAATTCGGGTTGGCGCAGGCAATGAACCCGCCTTCAAAATATTGGCAAGGTCTTTCGCCTCATCAATTGTAAAGTTACCGGAGATCTGAGAATTTCCATTTGGAATTTCCCCATTCACACCGGGGGCAGAATAAACTGTATTATCCAATACTATTGCAATTCTTCCTTTTGGAGTTTTATTAGCAGCATCAGCGGTCATTTTTGCCCAAACGCGAGTTCCAGTAGCGTTCATCTTCATGCTTACCGCTGGGCGAGCGTATTCATCTAAATCCTGTGTAGCGTTATTGATAACTTCACCTGTTAGTTTTGCTACTCCGTTTCTTCCTACTTCTAGAAAATAAAGTTGAAGCGCTTCACCTGTTTTATAGTCATCATCTGGCTTGTTACCCCAGTATACACCAACATTGCGCGGAAGTAGCGAGCGCACATCGTCACGGTCAAAAATGGAATTTATTTCTGCGGTATCTTTTAAATTATAACGGAAAGTGCTTGGCGGACTGCTGAGCGCAAACAACGGTGATACATTCAGCTTTTGAAGAGAGTCAAGACCTGTGCTAGAACTGTCTGTAGCTGTTTGCAATTGTTTTTCAAGTTCTGTCGAAGCACTATCGGCCGAAGTAGCAAGTTGAGCAGATAAGCCATCCTTTTCAGTAGGCACAACCAATTGGGAAGCCGCTGCTTTTTGTTCCTTAATCAACAACTGGTTAATAGATAAAAAAGATGAGTTTAGCGTGCTCGGTTCTACCACATCCCAAAATTCAAGGCGGGCAACGCCCGATAAAAGTTTGCGCACCCGTTGTGGGTTTTCAGCACCCGGAATTTCAACCTGAATTCTACCTGTGCCTATTAGGCGTTGAATATTAGGCTGAGAGGTTCCAAACTGATCTAATCTGTTTCTTAAAATTGTATAGGATCGTTCAATTGCGCTTTCAACTTCCTTATCAACAACGGAAACAACTTGCTCATCGGTGTCTTGCAAACTGATACGACCTCGCGTTGACGCGTTGGCAAAAATGGACGAGAACTTACGATTAGGATTATCTCTACGGAAGTTTGTAAAAAACAATTCAGTAAAATTCTTCTGACCTGTTTTTTGATCAACTATGGCTTTGTTGATAGCCCTTAAAAAAGCAGAATCTGTTGAATTACCGGCTAGTCCTTTTACGATATCAATCGGGGAAACCTCCAATGTTACGTGCATCCCGCCTTGCAAATCGAGGCCCAGACTAATTTCACTATTCTTTACCTCCTTATAGGTGTATTCTTTTAGCCCTAATAAATTGTATACTGGTTTATTCCAAACCGAATCGAGATAAACCTGTTTTTTATCGATGTTAATTTTTCCCGATACGTCTGATGCATACGTTACTGCATCCTGTTGAACTCCGCGCGATATAAAAGTGAACGAGAGGTAGTAAACACATAAAGTAGAAACGATAATGGTTAGGAAAACAATGAATCCTTTGTTTTGCATGATGAATAAATTTTAAATGGAATATGTTAACTGAATTTAAGAGACGCAACTTACTTGTGCGCCAATTTTTTTTCTAGCCCTTAGGGAGCATTAGGAGAAATAACAAATCTGAATAAGGTATGAAAGAACCTACTCGTTGGAAACGATACGATATCACTAGATTTTTCTTCAGGTTCTAATTCAAAAAGAATTTCCAGCGCAAATGAGATATGTTGATGAATCTCAAAGTGAGATGTAGAAGTGATTGTACTGGACGGAATAGAAATGTGGCTTTTGGGCACATCTGTTTTCTGATCGTGCTGTTGGGTGTCTACTTTTTTCTGGCAGTAATTAGCAGCCTGAAAATAGAAAAGCTGACTAAAAACAATAACCAAGGCAATAGCAACACCGGCCAGGAGCGTTAAAATCTTATGTCTGAACAAGGTTTTCATAAAGGCCTACAAAAGTAGAGAATTAGTCAAAAAATGAAAGTGTAATGCTAAAAATATACATAGTAAACCCGTCATTTCGGAGCGCAGCGCAGAAATCCGCTTGCTGGTAGCCGGGTAAGAGTTCTTGCTCTGAATAAAGGGGGGACTTCTCTGGTCCTGCCACCCTGCGAAGTGACGAGGCTGGGAGAGTTTTTTATGGCTTCAACCCCGACAACTTAGCCCGAATTGCAAGTGTTAGAAAATCAAGTGCATTATCCAGGTGGCTATTATTAGGAATCACAATGTCGGCCTGATGCTTTAAAGGGTCAATCAGGCGCTCGTAAATAGGCATTACATGATTTTGATATCTGTATAATACATCGTCTAAATCGTATCCACGTTCCTCATTATCCCGCCTAATTCTGCGACTGAGTTTCAGGTAATCCTTTGCCTCAATAAAGATCTTTAGATCAAGTTCCTCTTCAATTTCAGGGAAGTATTGAACGAAAAGACCTTCAATTATAATAACAGGAGCAGGCTTAAACTCCAAAATTTTTGGTTCAGCCTTTGGATTATTAAAGGTGTACTCCTTTTTTTTGAGAATCTCACCTCTTTTTAACAACTGAATATCCAGTTGAAATTGTTTGTGGTCAATTGATTCCGGTAAATCAAAATTTTTAACTCCTCGCTCATCAACCTTTTGAGTTTCGCGTGGATGATAATAGTGATCCTGTGAAATAAGACAAATTTCATTTTCGGTAAACCGGCTTGAGAGGCTCTTGATAAAAAAAGTCTTACCAGAGCCACTGCCTCCTGTTATACCAATGGTGTATGGTGAACTCATGAATACTTCGCTTTTACAAACTTGATAAGTTTTTTTACTGCAATTGCCCGGTGACTGACCAAACTCTTTTCGGTTAAACTCATTTCAGCAAAGGTTGTAATAAACCCTTCTGGTTGAAATATAGAGTCATACCCGAAACCAAAAGTACCTCGCTTCTTTCGAAGAATGACTCCATTCACCAGCCCTTCGAAAGTACTAATTCCATCGGCTTCTGCCAATGTAATTATAGTTCTAAATCGTGCTGTTCTATCTTTAACTCCCTCTAGTTTTGCCAGCACCAATTGAATGTTATCCTCGTTACTTCTTTGATGACCAGCCTGCCCGACTGCACCATTCAGGCAGGCGTATCGGGCAGAGTAAACTCCGGGCTCACCATGTAAGGCATCTACCTCAAGGCCAGTGTCATCAGCAAAGCAGGATACATTGTACCGGTCAAATACATATTTAGCTTTTTGAATTGAATTACCTTCAATAGTATTCTGTGTCTCGGGCAGCTCTTCAAAGCATCCAACCTCTTCAAGATTTTTAATCAGAAAAAAGGACCCAAGCTGGGCCCTTATTTCTTCAAGTTTATTATTATTGTTTGTCGCGAAACAAAGGGATGTCATTCGATGATGTCGATTAACTCAATTTCGAAAAATAAATTGGAATTGGCAGGTATGTTATCCTGAACTATATTTCCGTAAGCAAGGCCTGAAGGAACATATAACCTGATCTTTCCACCTTCTTTTAAAAGTGGGAGACCAATCTGCCACCCATGAACAAAATTTACAACGCGGCTACTGGTTGCTGCGTTTGGCTCAACTGTTCCAGCACCAAAATCCGTTTCTGCAGGTATCAATTTCCCTGTATAGGTAACCTTTATCTGATCGTACACTCCTGGCGTTGCACCGTCAACATTACCTTCGGCCAAAATTTCATATCGTAACCCAGAACTGTGCGTGATAGCCGTTACTGCACCTTTGCTTGCCAAATAATTATCAATGATTACTCCATCTGAAGCAAGTTTACTGAGCTGACCGGTGGTAGAAACAACGCTTTCTAAAAATACATCAAAAACCAAATTAGTATTTGGCGGTATTGAGCTATTTCCCTGGCTGCCATAGGCATAACTTGATGGGATGTATATCGTTGCTTCGCTACCCTCCGGTAACAATTGCAAGGCAATCTGCCATCCAAAAATATAGTTGCCAAGCTTTTCATATAGGGTTCCACTATCGAATTCAGGTCCTCCTAAAAGTCTGCCTGCATATACGATCTTAAGATCATTGCCAAGATTAGGTGGCAACCCTGCTGTACCCAATGTGGTAATTACTAATCGAACTCCACTAGCATCTTTAATTACATTGGTAATATTATTAGCTACCAAATAATCGTCTATTGCCTTGATATCCTTCTGTAACTGCTGCTGGACAGAAATAATACTATCATCACCACACGCTGCCAACACAAAAATTAAACCGATCAATATTTTTCCTCTCATATCAATTATTTTAAATCAACTAATTCCATATCAAAAACTAAAATTGAGTTTTCCTTTATTATTTCACTCCGCTGTCGGGGTCCATAAGCCAGGGTTGAGGGTATATAAAATGTTGCCTTAGTACCTTTGTTTATTAGTTTTAACGCCTCATGCCATCCCTTTATTACGCTCGTTTTATCAATAATAACATCATACGGAGCATATGGCTCGCGCGCTGGATTGTAAAATCCCTTCTCTTGTGCAATTGATTTTACATTGCCATCAAAATATTGTCCATCTAACATGTACCCCGTGTAATTCACTTTAGCAGTTTGCTCCGGTTTCCCATTCTCGCCTGAGCCAACTTTCGTAATTACATAACGCAAGCCAGCATCGGTTTTTACTGCCTGTATATTTTTTACTGCCAGGTAAGCATCAATAGCAGCAATATCTTTTTGGAGTTGTTCCTTAGATTTTTTCTCCATCAAGGATGCCTGCAAGGCCATTATGCCTTCGCGCGTTGTAATTGAATCTATTTTTACACTGTAGGTTAAATTAAGCGTGCTGTCAAGTCCGGGAGGAATTGGTCTGTTAGCAAGTTCTTTAAAGAAATTTTTAATCGTAAAATTTACCGTAATGCTGTCTCCGGGAGATGTCATCCGTAGCATTTGCATCATACCGTCTTCTTCTTTTATTGCACTTGTATCGCGGATCGTTACAGCGGCAGGCATTCCATCCAAATACGTATCGCCCCAAACAGAATCTTTAGAATCTATTAGTCTAAAATTAAACACAAGCACATCATTCGGCTTAGACAATACGCCATTACCTGTTTTCAGAACGTTAAATTTCATCCCTCCGGGTGTCTTTTTTTCAGATTCATTGCACGCCACACTTAGCAACATCACCAAACTAAACAGCACATTCGTAATTTTCATAGTTGATTGAATTAAAGGTTTAATCGTTTTTGTTTAATTGATTTTTATATTCCGGAAGTATTTCCAAAAATTTTTTCATGGTTTGATCGAGTGATAAATTAGAGGTTCCGCCAGAGGCGTTTTTGTGCCCTCCGCCTTCAAAATATTTACGTGCCATTTCGTTTACCGAAAAATTACCCAGCGAACGTAACGAAAGTTTTATACTATCCTTTCGCTCATAAATCATTACAGAAAGTCGAACCCCTTTAATAGAAAGTCCATAGTTCACAAAACCTTCGGTATCGCCTGTCTGCGATCCAAACCTTTTAAGTTCTTCAGCCGATAGGGTCATGTATGCTGTGTTGTATTCCGGCAATACTTTTAGTTTTTCACCCAACACAAAGCCCGTCAGACGCAAACGTTCTAGTGAATTGGTATCGTATATGAGTTTTGAAACTTGTGTTGGATTAGCCCCCAGCCTAACTAGCTCAGAAGCAATCAAGAATTCTTCATGGCGTGTATTTGAATGTCTGAATCCACCTGTATCTGTCATTAAGCCCGCATATAGGCAATTGGCAATTGTTGCATTGATTATATTCTTATCACCGATTTCTACAATCAAATTATATACTAACCCTGCAGTAGAAGCAGATTGGGTGTCCCATTGAACAAACTCGGCAAAATCTTCTGGTTCTAAGTGATGATCAATCATCACTTTTTTAACAGTTGATTTTCGCACGATCTCTGTTAAATCCTGAATTCGGCTTAGGGCAGAAAAATCAAGGCAGAATATTATCTCGGCTTGTTCGACAATTTTAGTAATCGATACAGCTTTATTTTTTTCATAGGCAATTACCTCACTATTTCCGGGCATCCAATGCAGAAATTCGGGATAATCACTTGGTGTAATCACGTGCACAGCATGACCCTTCAGTTTTAGATATCCAGATAACCCCAACGAGGATCCTAACGCATCGGCATCGGGCTTATGGTGCGTAACAATTACCACCTTGCGGGGCTGCGCCATAAAATTCTTAAAAGCACCGAGATTTTGCATGAACAGTTTTAGAAGGGGCAAAAATAATCAGGATTCTCGGAATTTTAGGAATATTGGATTGATTGCTGGATTAATGCCGGGAAACATTATTTTTGCGCCCGATTCGAACGAAAAATAAATTAAATCTTATTATAAATGGCTACGAATAGAACTTTTACCATGATTAAGCCCGATGCAGTAGGTGCCGGCAACACAGGGGCGATTATTAAAATGATCGAAGAGGCAGGTTTTCGCATTGTGGCCATCAAAAAAACACAGCTTACGAAAGAGCGTGCTGGTCAATTTTATGAAGTCCATAAAGCAAGACCGTTTTACAATGACCTAACTGCTTACATGTCGTCCGGCACGATTGTTCCAATGATTTTAGAGAAAGAAAATGCGGTAGAGGATTTTCGTAAACTGATTGGCGCTACCGATCCAACAAAGGCAGCTCCTGGTACAATCCGTAATTTGTTCGCTAAGTCAATCGAAGCCAATGCTATTCATGGAAGTGACAGTGACGAAAATGCTGGGATTGAAGGTGGATTCTTTTTTGCGAAGACAGAGCAATTTTAAAACGATTCAAGACTCAAGATTTTAAAATAAAACTATCTGAAATCAGATAGTTTTGAATCTTGAATTTGAACTTTTTAATTAACGGTTACCAAAGCTGAGCTGGGTACTCTCCGTTGTTTACTAATTCCTTGATCTTGCCCGATACTTCTTCCTTATCTTCTTTGTAGGTAACACCAAACCAAATATCTCCGCCCTGTAGAACTTTTACTTTCCCTAATCCCTGCTTTATCATTTGATTGCCAATAAGCGGAATAAAAAATTCTGCTTTCGGGTTTTTACCGTTCTCTTGCAGAAACTCAAGGAAGAACTTTTCGATCAACGTAAAGATACTCGGGTGAAAGCCCCAAAAATTCATGGAGGTTGGTGTTTCAGGACTTAACTCAACATCGCCCTCTTTCTCTCTTGAGATAATTTTACCATGTTCTTTAACAATGGTTGTGCGCTCTACTACTGACGTTAAAAATTCATTTACATCTTGCGCACCGCAACCTCGTGAAACACTTCCGTTATCAGACAAAACATTTTTTAAGGTATATCCTACCATGGCGTGAGCACCGTGCGTCTCGTTTTCAAAGAAATTAGCGATCGATTCAAATGCAGCCCGGCCATAAAAGTCATCGGCATTGATTACGGCAAATGGTTCATGTATAACATTACGTGCGCACAACACAGCATGCGCGGTACCCCAAGGCTTCGTACGATCAGAATTTTGATATTCAGCAGGAACCATTGTATCGAGAGCCTGCACAACAAACTCAACTTCAACCTTCCCTTTTAATCTTGGAAGAAATATTTCTTTCACGGTCTCCTTTATTTCTTCACGAACAATGAAAACCACTTTTGTAAACCCAGACCAAATTGAGTCAAAGAGCGAGTAATCCATAATGGTTTCCCCGCTAGGGCCAAATCCATCAATTTGTTTAATGCCTCCGTAACGACTTCCCATTCCGGCTGCCAATACTAGCAAGGTTAATTTTTTATTTTTAATCATTATTCTTTGATTTATCGCTTTGATTCGAAATCAAAAATAGATGCTATGAATCAAAAGGCAAACCAATATACCTACTCAATTTGTCATAAATGGGACTAATTCTAATTTTGGGGACTATTGATTGAGGTTTATGAAAAGTTTCTTACAAACCCTGTCCAGTATAGTGTAGATCAGCCGTCATAGAGTAAATTATGTTCAATCTTAAACTTTTAACGTATGGAAAAGTACATGTTCATCTTTATAGGTGGTGACCCTAGTCATTTGTCACCAGAAGCTCAGCAGGCGCACATGCAAAAATGGTTTGCCTGGGTAGAAAAACTTACAAATGAAAAACGGTATGTTTCGGGAGAAGCCTTACTGCCCGGTGGAAAAACAATAAAAGGCTCTAAGAAAGCTGTTACCGATGGCCCTTTTGCTGAAGGTAAAGAAGTAGTGGGTGGATTTTTTGTTGTAACCGCTAAAGATTTAAATGAAGCAACCGAAATGGCGAAAGCTTGTCCGGATTATGAACTTGGCGGTATTGTTGAAGTTCGCGAAGTGATGAAGTTTGATGCTGCTTAAAATCACGCTTTCAATGGCTATTTTTATAGATGCTTGAGCAAGATGTAAATCAACTGGCCGGCCATCTCTTTCGACACGAGTCGGGAAAGATGGCCGCTGTGTTAACACGCATTGTTGGTTTACAAAATTTAGACCTCGCACAAGATCTTGTTCAGGATACACTACTAAAGGCAATCAACACCTGGAAAATAAAAGGCATTCCTGAAAATCCATCCGCCTGGCTTTATACGGTAGCCAAACGAAAAGCACTTGATGCCATCCGTCAGAAAAAAATTCATCATCAAATTGAAAGCGACCTGGCAAAAGCATTTCAATCGGAGTGGACAATGGCACCAGCCGTTCAGCATCTATTCTTTGAACATGAAATTGAAGATAGCCAGTTGAGGATGATGTTCGCCTGCTGCCATCCGGCTATTCCATACGAATCACAAATTGCGCTTACATTGAAAACACTTTGCGGACTTAGCGTTTCGGAAATTGCTCATAGTTTTTTAACTAATGAAGAAACCATCACGAAACGATTATACCGTGCGCGTGAAAGAATTAGAGAAGACAAAATAGATCTTGAAATACCATCTCCCCAAACGTTGATGTTACATCTTGAGACTGTACTGCACACAATTTACTTGCTCTTCACCCAAGGTTATAATTCCTCTCACCCCGATCAGCTTATCCGACATGACCTTTGTGAAGAAGCAATGAGGTTGTGTTTACTCCTCATCAAAAAAACAATGACCAACATCCCAACGGTTCGTGCTCTGATGGCACTAATGTGTTTTCAAGCCTCACGATCCGATGCGCGACTTGATGGGAATGGGAGTATTATCTTACTACAATATCAAAACAGAGTGCTATGGAATAGACCCCTAATTGAAAAAGGAAATGAGTACATAAATGCCTCCGCTGCTGGTGAAGAGATAAGTGAATATCACCTCGAGGCTGCCATTGCTGCCTGCCATGCAAATGCTCCGTCATTCGAAGCCACAAATTGGAAAAGAATTTTCAGGCTCTACGAACTCCTTTCTAAAATTAAGTCTGACCCAATTGTAGAGCTGAACAAAGCAATCGCATTAGGATTTTCGGAATCGCCACAAAAAGGAATAGAAAGCCTATGTGCAATTAAAGGGCTAGCGGACAATTCCATTTATCATGCAGCGATGGGTGATTTCCTTCAGCAAATAAGTAAAACACTACAAGCAAAAAAACACTATCAGCTAGCACTGGATCTAACTAAGTCCAAATCGGAAATTGAGCTTCTTCAAAAGAAAATCAACGCATTAGCTTCTCCAATTCCTTGATAATAATTTGTTCGCGCTTGTCCCAATCTCCCTGCACATTCACATATGGAATATTTCTTCGATCGAGTTCATTCTTGAAAACAGCATACATCGCTTCTCTCCTATTATCATCTCCCAAATCACGTAACCCATCGTCTACCCAGGGCACATCGATGTCGAAAAGAAAATATAAATCGTACTCCACCATTTTTTCAAGCTCGTACAATACAGGAGGTACAACCTTTAAGTATTGTCTGGAGTAAATCTGCGTGGTGATCAAATCCGTATCGCAAAAAAGAATTTTGTTAGCCTTGGGTACCTTTTGAAATATTCTTTCAGTTTGTGTTCGCCCAATCATCATGATGTCCTCACGGTTAAAATCGTTCGAAGTGATTAGCTCTCGGGCAACTTCAGGCACAAATTCAGTTTTATACTTCTCGGCCATTTTTTTTGCCATGAATGACTTCCCAGTACTTTCAGGCCCGTAAAAACAAACCAACTTAATTTGATTATACATGTTGGGTAGAATATGAGCGATACTCCTTCATCCAATTCCAAAATCCGAAGGCGGCAATAAAACAAAACGCGAAGTACTCAATACTCACAAATTTTATTCCTTTCATAAAATACATGTAGGTGGCGATCCCATCGATAATGATCCAGAGAATCCAACACTCCACTTTTTTTTGTATCATTAAGAACGTGGCAATAATGCTCATGACGGTTACAAAAGAATCCAAATATGGAAAAGCGCTTGGCTGACTAAATATTGCGGGTAGCATTTCATGTAACCTGCTGGCAAAGCTCCCGAAAAGAAAAGTGCCCGCAATCCCAACTCCTGTAAACATCAACATTTGCTTGAGAGGCATATAGCTAACTTTTAATTCCTGTTTAACATCTTCCTCTCCTGTTTTCGGATGCTTCCATCGCCACCAACCTATTAGGTTCGTAACAAAAAAGAAGGCCTGTAAAAACATATCCGGGTAAAGCTGTACTTGAAAGAAAAGAAAAAAGAAGAGCGTTACGTTAATAATGCCAATGGGCCAACCTAAAACATTTGCTTTTGCAGAGAGCCAAACGGCAATGGCTCCGGCAAATGTCCCGAAAAATTCGAGATAGCTCATGGGGTATCCCAAAACTTCAAAAAAAATGTTGTTGATGTCGAAGAATGAACTCACTAAGGGATTAAAGTTTTATGCACACATTTTTCTCTTCTGTAAAAAACTTTAACGCCTCAAAGCCTCCTTCACGTCCAACACCCGATTGCTTCATGCCGCCAAATGGGGTACGCAAATCGCGGAAGAGCCAACAGTTTACCCAAATGATTCCGCTTTTAACATGAGCCGCAACGCGGTGCGCACGTTTTAAATTTTCTGTCCAGATGGTAGCGGATAACCCGTATGCAGTGCCGTTGGCATACCCAACCACTTCTTCTTCTGTATCAAATGGCATGATGGTTACAACCGGCCCGAAAATTTCTTCCTGATTTGTCCGGCATGTTGAATTCAATTCAGCAATCACTGTGGGCTCCACAAAATAACCGTTTGCGCATCGGCCAGTTATTTTTAACTGATTCCCTCCTGTGAGAATCTTGCCTCCCTCTTTTCTAGCAAGATCAATGTACGAAAGCACTTTTTGCATGTGAGCCTCCGAATTAAGCGGTCCCATTTTTGTTTTTTCATCCAGCGGGTCGCCCACAACAAGTTCTTTTGTTCTCTTCACAAACTCATCAACAAACTTTTGATAGAGTGGTCGTTCAACAAAAATCCTTGATCCGCACAAACAAATTTCACCCTGATTCGAAAACGAAGAATGAATAGAAGTGCTTACTGTATTTTCAAAATCACAATCAGCAAAAATGATGTTCGGATTTTTGCCTCCCAGCTCAAGCGAAATCTTTTTAAACATCGGTGCTGCCGTAGCTGCAATTTTTTTTCCGGTGGCAGTTCCTCCAGTGAATGAAATGGCCGCTACACCCGAGTGCTCAATAATAGCTTGCCCTGCTTTTGGTCCATAGCCGTGGACAATATTTAACACACCCGCAGGAAGGCCCACTTCAATACAGAGTTTAGAAAACATAAAAGCCGTCATGGGCGTAAGCTCCGATGGCTTGGCGACCACCGTACAACCTGCTGCGAGGGCAGGAGCTATTTTCCAGGTGAACAGATACAACGGAAGATTCCAGGGTGAAATACAACCCGCCACACCGATTGGAACATGCTGGGTATAGTTGATCGCTTCCTGATTGGTAAGATGCGCTTCAGACGAAAAGTGCAAACTCGCAGTGGCGTAAAACCGAAGATTAGCCGAGGCGCGCGGTATGTCAACAGCCTTTGCAAGCTTTACTGGTTTTCCCTGATCAATACTTTCTGCTAGCGAAAGTTTATCGAGGTCACGATCGATGAGGTCAGCAAGTTGCATAAGAATATCAGCGCGTTTATTAACGGGCATGGTTGACCAATCGTGAAAAGCTTTTTTTGCAGCATCAACTGCGAATGCAACATCGTTGGAATCAGAATCCGGGATTAGACTGTACGCTTTTCCCTCGGCAGGATTAATATTGTCGAAATATTGACCGCTAACGGGGTCAACCAATTTACCGTCTATATAGTTGAAAATTTTTTCCATCAAACAATTCAAATTACCAAATCAAAGACTTCCGGTTCTTCCGCCATCCACCGGAATATTAATTCCATTAATATACCCCGCAGCCGGAGAAGCTAAAAATGCCACCGCAGCAGCAACTTCATGAGGCTCTGCAATTCTACCCAATGGAATTTCCTTTACCATATCCTGTTTTGCTTCCTCCAGACTAATTCCTTTCTTCTGTGCATTGGTATTAAGAATAGATTCTAATCGGCCCGTCATCGTTGCGCCCGGCAGCACATTATTCACCGTAATCCCAAACGGCCCCAATTCTAATGATAATGTCTTCGACCAGTTGGCTACTGCTCCGCGAATAGTATTTGAAACACCCAATCCGCGCAGCGGAATTTTTACCGATGTTGAAATGATGCTAATGATGCGCCCGTATTTTTCTTTTTTCATTCCGGGCACTACCGACTGCGTCAATAGTTGATTGCAAATAAGATGATTTGAAAACGCTTTTAAAAAATCATCCATGTTCGCATCGATGGCCTGACCTCCCGGAGGACCTCCGGTATTATTCACCAGAATATGAACGGTGTGCTTACTTACAAATTCCTCAATTTTCTTTTTTACTTCAGCAGGATGACTAAAGTCTGCAACCAAATAATGATGCAACTGATGACCGGAATGATGCAATTCGCCCCAAACGTGTTTGAGTTTTTGTTCATCGCGGGCAACGAGGGTTACATTCGCACCCAATAACGACAACTCAATGGCTGAGGCCTTCCCAATTCCCTGTGTGCTTCCACAAACAATGGCCGTTTTGCCGTGTAAATCTAAATTCATAATTCAAGGTAAAACTAAACTTCGACTCCAATAAAATGTTCTTAAATTAGCACTTAATCGAATCTTTTACTCGTAACTATTCAAGAATATGCCCGTTCGCAGACCGTTCAATCTTAAGCAATGGATCACTGAAAACCGTGATCTTTTAAAACCTCCTGTAGGCAATAAAAATCTGTATGCCGATGCCGGTGATTACATCGTAATGATTGTTGCAGGGCCCAATGCACGTAAAGATTATCACTTCAATGAAACAGAAGAATTATACTATCAACTCGAAGGTGATATTACTGTGAAAATTCAGGAAGAAGGAAAGGCCGTGGCCATACCCTTAAAAGAAGGTGATATGTTTCTGCTTCCGGCTCGTACTCCGCATTCACCGATTCGACCCGCCAATACCATTGGACTTGTCATTGAATGCAAGCGTGCGGCAAGTGAAGATGACGGTTTAATGTGGTTTTGCGAAAACTGTAATAATAAGCTCCATGAATATAAATTCCATTTGGAGAATATCGAGAAGGATTTTATTCCAAGGTTCCGTGACTTCTACGGATCGAAGGAACATCTCACCTGCAAGAAGTGCGGTACCACAATGGAGGCTGATCCACGATTTGTATAAGCATCATGACTAAACGAGAAATTCAACAACAGCTGCAGGACAATTATTTTCGATTTATTAAGCAGATAAATGATTTATCGGATTCCGATTTTTTACGTTCGTACAATGATAAGTGGACGGCCGGCCAACAATTAGATCACATTATTAAAAGTGTAGCGCCCGTAAATTTAGCACTTATACTTCCCGGTTTTTTATTGAGCATCTATTTTGGTAAAGCCAATCGACCTTCGAAAAGCTATGAAGCACTGGTCGAAAAATATAAATTAAAATTAGAAGCTGGAGGCAGAGCCTCTTCACCCTTTATCCCAAAAGGAGTTTCACTAAATGATCGTGAAAAATTATCTAAAAAACTTGAAGCATTAACATTGTCATTAGTTAAAAGGGTCAACACATTTTCGGAAGAAAAATTAGATCTTTTGATTCTTCCACACCCACTGCTTGGTAAACTTACGCTTCGCGAGATGCTATACTTCACGATCTGTCATGTTAAGCATCACGAAAAGCAAACAATGCAAAATCTGGCCAATTCAAATATTCATTCTTAATCAAAATATATGAATGGCCTTGCATACTATTCATCACCCGTAGGCGAGCTTGAAGTTCACTCCAAAAACGATGCTATTACTGTCGTTACTTTCTTAAAGGACACCAAACAGACAGAAAGCCCTACACCAGTTATTCAGGCCTGCATTCAAGAACTGGACGAATACTTTTTTAAGGGAAGAAAATTCTTCGGTGTAACACTCAACCCAATGGGGTCCTCTTTTCAACAAAAAGTATGGGGTCAGTTGCTTGAAATCCCGTACGGAAAAACAACCTATTATGCCGATATAGCCGCTAAAGTTGGCGACATCAATTCTGTTCGTGCAGTGGGCCTAGCAAACGGACAAAATCCCATTGCTATCATTATCCCCTGTCATCGGGTGATAGGCAAAGATGGAAGTTTAGTGGGCTATGGCGGTGGGCTTGATAAAAAAGTGTGGCTGTTACGGCATGAGGGCGCGCTGAATCAATTGGAAATATTTTAATTCCTTTAAAACGTACCCGCCAAATTCCAGAATATGAATGTATATTTTTGAAGTATGAAATTTCAAAACACCCTGTCTTTTGCCAAGCAACAAGATCGTACTGATCCGCTGAAATCATTTCGCACGAAATTTTACATACCCAATGTTAACGGAAAGCCTTCCATCTATTTTACAGGCAACTCGCTTGGCCTTCAACCAAAGACCACCAAAAAATTTGTACTAGAAGAACTTGAGGGCTGGGCAAAACTGGGAGTTGAAGGCCATATCCACTCACGAAGACCGTGGTTGTATTATCATAAATTCACAAAGAAAGGGTTGGCCTTGCTTACCGGGGCAAAGCCTTCAGAAGTTGTAGCGATGAATCAGCTTACAGTGAATCTTCACCTGATGTTGATTTCATTTTATAAACCAACCACATCACGCTTTAAAATTATTACAGAAGCCGGAGCATTTTCTTCCGATCAATATGCATTTGAATCACAGGTAAAACTTCATGGATTAAGACCTGAAGATGCCATTGTTGAACTCAAGCCTCGTCATAGTGAAGATTCGTTGCGCACAGAAGACATCATCAAATCAATTCAGGAAAACGCAAGTCAACTTGCTCTGGTGATTCTTGGTGGCGTTCAATATTATACGGGACAGCTATTCAACATAAAAAAAATAACAGAAGCAGGTCATCAGGCAGGGGCTTTTGTTGGATTTGATTTAGCACATGCAATCGGAAACACTCCGCTTACGCTTCATAAAGACGATGTAGATTTTGCGGTGTGGTGTAGTTATAAATATTTGAATGCAGGCCCCGGAGCAGTTGCCGGAGCATTCGTGCACGAATGTCACGCCACGAACTTCGATTTACCCAGGCTTGCGGGTTGGTGGGGGCACAATGAAAAAGAAAGATTTCAAATGAAAAAAGGCTTTAAGCCCATGGAGGGTGTAGATGGATGGCAGCTTTCTAATTTCCCTGTGTTACCCGGTGCGGCATTACTCGCTTCATTAGAAATTTTTCAGCAAGCAGGAGTAAAAAATTTAAGAAAGAAAAGTCTTCAGCTTACAGCCTACCTTGAATATCTGTTAACGCAAATCGATTCTCAACAACAATATTTTACAATTCTTACGCCCTCCGTTACTGCCGAACGGGGATGTCAACTCTCCATATATATGAAGTATAGAGGCAAAGAAATTTTTAATGCCCTTACTAAAGCAGGGATTATTGCAGATTGGCGCGAACCAAATGTTATCCGGGTAGCACCTGTGCCCCTTTACAACACGTTTGAAGATGTATTTCGCTTTGTGGAGATTCTCAAAAAAAATCTTAAAGGCTAAACTCCTGATAATTATCAGGAGTTTTCACCAATAATTTAAATACGTTTAACTAAGTTATAATTCGATGTCATCGCCAAAAACCAAAAATATCGCCATCACGGGGGCGGGGCTTGTAGGCTCGCTTATTGCCATCTACCTCGCCAAAAGAGGATACACGGTTTCGGTTTTTGAACGGAGGATGGATATGCGGAAACATCAAATCGAAGGGGGGCGCTCTATAAACTTGGCATTGAGTAACCGGGGCATACGAGCGCTACACGAGGTGGGCCTAGCGGATGTTCTCAAACAAACTGCAATTCCGATGCATGGAAGGATGATCCATGACGAAAAAAGTAAATTAACCTTTCAACCGTACGGAAAATCGGGACAGTTTATAAACTCCGTTTCACGCAGTGGCCTAAATATGGTTTTAATGACCGAGGCCGAGAAGCTTGGTGTTAGGTTTTACTTTGAGCATCGCTGCGTGCATGTTGATTTTGATAAAACAGAGTTAACGCTGAAAGAGAATGAAGCGATTTATCATAAAAAGTATGATTTGATCATTGGAACCGATGGGGCTTTTTCCGCAGTTAGAAAGGCTATGCAGTTTACAGATCGATTTGAATACTCTCAAACTTTTATTGAACACGGATATAAAGAATTGCGAATACCCCCTGGTGAAAATGGTGAATTTCTATTCGAACCGAATGCGCTTCACATCTGGCCACGTGAAAGTTTCATGCTTATTGCGCTGCCAAACCCTAGCATGACATTTACCTGTACCCTATTTCTTCCATTTGAGGGCCCCGTGTCGTTCAGTCAATTAACTACCGAAGAGGATATTCAACGCTTTTTCGAAAAATACTTCCGGGATGCGCTTGCCTTGATGCCTACCCTAAAGGAAGATTTTCGCGACAATGCTACCGCGTCACTAGTTACCATTCGGTGTTTTCCGTGGGTAAAAAATAATACGTTATTGATGGGTGACGCCTCGCATGGAATTGTTCCATTTTTTGGTCAGGGTATGAATGCCGGTTTTGAAGATTGTCGAGTACTAAACGAGTTACTGGATACCCATAACGATGACTGGGAAATAGTCTTATCAAAATTTCAAGAGCAGCGAAAACCTGATGCCGATGCCATTGCTCAGTTGGCGCTGGATAACTTTGTTGAAATGCGCGATCTGGTCGGGGATGCTGATTTTCTTCTCCGAAAAAAAATTGAAGCTAAACTATACGAATTGTATCCTGATAAATGGATTCCGTTGTATTCCATGGTAACCTTTCAAGATGATATGCGCTATTCTGAAGCCTATCGTATCGGTCAACAGCAGAAAAAAATTATGGATGAGGTGATGCAGACACCGGGCATCGAATCCAATTGGAGCTCGTTAAACTTTGAAGAAATCGTAAACAGACTTTAATCAGCTATCAGTTACTGGTTGCCGGTAACCGGAGCCTGGTAACAATTCACACTGCTATATGCAGTTTATACTCCTCAAACCGCTCAAGCACACTCTTCACATAGTTTACAGGCTCTTCGCACTTACAATATCCGGCCATTACAACGGGGTCGCGATAAAATTTGGGGTTTGACTTTTGTAAAAGGAAATATTCTACTTCCTTCCACGCTGTTGGATCGCTCTTATATTTTATAGCAAGTTTTCGTGCATCAATAATATGGGAAAGCCCCGCATTATACGAGGCCAACACAAATTTTAAACGCTCTTCCTGATCGCCAATACTTTTTAACCAGTGAGCATCTAACGATTTTAAAAAATTAACGCCTGCGCGAATACTCTGCCGGGGGTCGTCAGGATTTATAGCGCCAAAACGTTCAGCTGTTTCTGGCATAAGTTGCATAAGGCCTCGGGCACCCGCCCAGGATTCATCGTTAGCGACAAACTGCGACTCTTGATAAATTATAGCAGCCAGCAATCGCCAATCCCATTTAAGCTTTTCTGCACCGGCTTTAATTAGTTCGTCATATTGCGAAATTTTACTTCCTCTTATCGATGAATAATTGCTGGTTACGCGAAGCAATGAAGTGCGCGGGCTTTTAAAATATCGATTGTAAATAACCATGAAGGTTGCCTCTTTCTTAATTTTCTCAAGCCATGCGTTAACGGCAATTACCATGTTGGGTGAATTTTTTCGCGTGGCCCACGCAATTTGCTGTGGCAAACTGAGCACGGTGCTTACGTCAAGATTAGGGTAATAGGTTGCATTAACCATAGCGATAGGATGATCCGTAACAGTAAAATCTATTCCACCGGTTGCCACACGTTTAATTAACGATTCACTTTCTGCCGCTGCACTGTCCTCACGAATTAGAATATCACCCCCAATTTCATTCGAAAGATTTTTCAGGCGCTCAGAAAAACTAGAGCTTTTCATAACATGAACTTCTTTGCCAATGAGATCAGCCGTATTGCGAATAACGCTTTGATCTAGTTGGTCAGGAGAAAGGTCTCTCCAGTTTTCCGGTTTGCGTTGCACGAGCACCTGGTACGAATTAATCAGCGGCCGGGTGAAACTCACATACTGTGTGCGCTCTTTTGTAATGGTAAGCGGAAAGGCGAGAATGTCTCCTTCACCTGAATTGAGTTGTGCTATCGCATTCTCAACTCCTGAAATTAACTTGATTTTCAGGTCTACCTTTAAATGATCGGCCAACAGTTTAAGCAACTCATACTCATAGCCCATCGAACGGCCTTTATAAATAAAGTAACTGAAAGAATTATTGTCGACCAGCGCGGTTAAAACACCTCGCTTAACAATGGTCTCAAGATCTATGGCTACTTGAGGCTCAGCGGAAAACGGTCGATCATTCTTCTGTTGGCAGGCTAATGGAAACAGAAGCAGATAAAGAAATACAAAAAAACGGGCAGGCATGGACATTGAAAATACTCAAATGATTATACAAACCAAAAGCCCCTACCCCGTCACTTCGTAGCGAAGCGGAGAAGTCTCCATCAATAATAACCATCAGCTAAACGTAGGGGATTTCTCCGCTGCGCTGCGAAATGACGTCATCCAATAGATTTATGTGTATCCGCTTAAAGTCCTAAGCCCCCACCGTCACTTCATAACCCCGTCACTTCGCAGGGAGGGTACGACCGGAGAAGTCTCCCAATCAGTACAACGAATATTCAAATAACCCGAAGGGGATTTCTCCGCTGCGCTGCGACATGACGTAGAACCAGTAAGGCACGGATAACCTCCCCGCTTGCCGTTACACAACATCCGCGCCAGGGGGATATATAAAAAAAAGGCCTAACGGCCTCTTTAAAAAAAATGATAATACTAATATCTATTGCGGCTTTAGCACAACACTCAGCCTCTGTAAAGCGCCCGAATTCGTAACTAAGTCTGGGCTTGTAATTGTACTATTACTTCCAACTCCAGTAAAATTTGCATACGGAGACGCTGAAAGATTTATAGCTGATACTGTAAAAGTTTTGCCCGCCAACATTGTTGTCAATACTTGATTTACACTTAAATCTGTAGTAAGTACACGTCCAGTAACAATATGATACTTCATAACATCCGTAAATGCTGTAAGCCCAGCTCCAGTCAATGAATTAATGTAGTTTATAGCATCGATGTCAAGTGCAAAAGTACTTGCGCTTAATTCCTCTAAGTATGTATCCATCGCAGCATCATCTGGAGCGAAAACTGTATACTCAGGTAACGATGCGGTAGCAACGTTTGGTCGCAAAATGAACGTTAACCCTGTTTTCTTAAGCGCTCCCGCCAATATATCATAGTTAGTATTTTGGGTTCCTGCGATGGTTATGGTTGGAGGCGATTTTGTATAATCAACCGTTGAGCCAAGTGCGTTTGTAACCAGGCCACCAGGTGATCCACTATTTGCAGTACCAAGCGGAACAAGAACCTTGTCAATGGTATGAAGAACTCCATTCGCACCATCGATATCTAACTTCCTAACCTTGCCACCTGTAACACCTCTATTTGCATTTATAAAAACATTGCTTCCGTTTTTCGACAACGACATGCGCGCGCCATTAATGGTTGTGAATACTTGTGATGTAGTAACCTCACTGGCTAATACCTCCGAGCTAATAACGTGATATTGCAAGCGTGATGTAAACGCAGCTAAGGTAATGAAAGAAGTGGGCGACATTGAGTTTATATAACTAATCGCGCCAGCATCTGTATCATAGCTAGAGGGCGGAGCAGGTGCATTTGCCTTTAAGTAAACACGAAATGCGCTGTCTGTAGGTGCAAAAACTGTGTGCTGACCAGAGTTAACATTATCAAGCGATATACCCAATCCCGTTTTTGCAATGGCGGCTGTAAATATTTGCAACGTAGTATCCGTAGCAGCTAAATCTACAAGGGTAGATCCTGTTACGGTAGAAGGAGACTCAAATTCTTCTGCACAACTAATAATCAATGAAGAAGCTAAAAATGCCAACCCTAACGCAACAAGGGCTATCGTGGTCTTATTTTTATTAAATTTAAATACGTTCATGGTCAGTAGATTTAGTTGTGTTTAATAACTGAAAGGATAAGCGTACCTTTTAAACTCGAGCCTGTAAGCACGACAGTATAAATTCCTCCATCAGCAAAATCATAGGGAAGACTAGCAGCTGCTGCGTTCGTGCTAATTGCATAATTGCCAGGAGCCAAGCCACCAAAATTATTCGTAAACGCTGCTATGACTGGAGTTGCTGATGAGCCAGAACCAGTTGTATTTCTCGAGCCTACGGTTGGATTAAAGTTCCCTTGAGTCAACGGATAACTGAATAAGCCTCCGGGTAAATTTGTTCCATTAATAGCTGCTGTAGCCGTTCCAGCATCGGGCGATAAATTAATAAACCGAGCTGCAAATCGATTCGTAGTAGGAACCGGTAGACGCAAGGTTGATGGGAGAGGCCACTCATCGGTTACAACTAAATAGCGAAGTCCTCCAGGATCGCTGCTGCCGAGCGGAACCGTGCCTAAGGTTATCATGAAACTTGGATTCACGTTACCGTTATACTTTTTAACAAGGTTGAACGCATCAATGGAGTTATTGCTCGCAAATGCTCCGGTCGAATTATTATCAATACCAAAATTTTCAACGTTCAGATAAATGGTGGTGTCTCCGACTCCCACTTTTTTAAGTGCCGTGAACGAATTCTTTGTCGAGTAATAAGTGGCATCACCAAATTTTAAACCCGTGGTCGCATCGGTTCTAAGCGTTCTGTAAGGCTTTGGTCTACTAACGGTGTCAACAACAAACACCGTATAGCTGGCACCATTCACCGCCAAAAAATTATTGCTGTTATTATTACCCGCTCGGTAAATGAGATCACTAGTACCCAACGTGCCCCCAATTGTTCCGGTAGTTGCCTTTGTACGGATATTGGTATTAGAACCTAAACCCGATAACACACTAGCCGTTGTATTAGCCGCAGCGGTAATGATAGCGTTGGAAGAGATGGCTACGGTATTGTATGAAGTATGGCCAACACCTGTTGCTACACTTGCTCCCGTTTTAATATTATTAACATACACATCGAGTGAAGGCGCATCGGGTGAAGCATTCATAAAAAGAAATTTTGCAGAATAACTTGACGCGCCAGTAGCCGGCACGGGCGTTAACGTCTCCACATCTTCGCATGACAGCAAACCAACCAGCGTGCTTATCGTAAAAATTTTTATTATGTTTTTCATATTCATATCACATTACGTATTGACTAAAAAATATACCGAAAGCCCAATTGTAACTGCCAGCGGCCATTAACCGTTTGGTCTGGAATAAACGACTCCGACAACGGTGTTCCATCTGCATTCGTATCAAATGCGTAAACAGGTTTGCCTGTTGTAAGCGATCCTAAAGGTGCAGTTGCAGAACCCGCGGTGTGCGGTTGTTCATACCCAACAAAACGCACTAGGTTCGATCTGGAAGTAAACTTTGTTAATCCCCAACCTGAGTTAAGCATGTTCAAAGCATTTTCAACGTTTACAGAAAACTGAAACGTGTGTTTTTTTCCTTTGATCGTAGTATAAAAATCCTGAAGCAAACTTACATTAAGCCTGTTCACCCATGGGTTATAGGCACCAAATCGACTCGCATACTCACCCCTGTGTTCAGAAAGATATTCATCCTGAGCAATGTATGTATCTAACTGGTTCCAGATTTCATCCACCGTGCGCGTATCGGTTGCACTGGAGGTTGTGAGAACGATCTCATCCTGATTGCCGGGTATGTACATCAAATCACCATTTACACCATCACTGTTAACGTCACCATTATAGGTGTACGAGAACGGGCTGCCAGAACGACCTTCATAGGTAAGTCCGATAGTCGTTGCAAAATGTTCTTTGTATTCAATGCGATATGTTCCGTAGGCAATAATTCGGTGAGGTGTGAGTGTATTGGCGTATGATAACCCTGGATTGTTAGCACCGCCAACGTTTACCTGAGAGTTAAAAATGCTACCGGCTGTTGTGCCAAAAGCAGGATTAATCTCTTTAGCATCTGTATACGTGTATGCGGCAGATACATTGAAATTTCTGCTAAAGCTTTTTTGCAGTTGAGCGGTAATGCTCCACTGGTAGCCCTTGCTTGTATTATCCAGTACTAGCGCCTGGCCAACATCACCATTAACTCTTCGGTCGTTGCCATAAATTTGGCGGGTAGTTCCATTCGCACCATAGAGCGGACGGCCATCACCTGCTAATATGCCTACAGGATCTCCCAGATTGGCATTTCTAATATATACCGCATTAATATCTTTCGTGTATATAAGCTCCAAAGTTCCAACAACGCCATACGGTAGTTGCTTGTCAACTGCCAGGTTGGTTCTCCATACTTGTGGAAATTTAAAATCTTTCGCCAATGTATTGGTCGTTGTTACGTTCGCTGGTCGGCCAAAGTTCACACTGGTTGGATCTGTTATAAACGTTGGATTACCGGTGCTTGGATCAGTGAGTGTACTCTCATTAGGGCGATACGGTGTAGTGCTGAAATTATAGGGGAACCCATCACCTGTATTATCAAGAGGAACTGCCGTTGAATTAAACTCACCAAAGTACAACCCGTTTGCATTTACTGTGTTCGATAGCCAAACAAAAGGAACACGACCTGTTAATACCCCTGTTCCGCCACGAAGTTGTGTGCTGCGATCTCCTGTCACATCCCAGTTAAATCCAACTCTTGGAGAAAAGAGCGGCTTCACATCCGGCCAGCCACCAACGCGTAGTTGTTCACCATTAAAATCAATTTGATTGATGTAATTATTCGTGTATAAATCTGTCAGGTAAATAGGAACATCTACCCGAATGCCACCGGTTAATTTCAAATTCTTGATACCCGTGTATTCATCCTGTGCATAGAAGCCCATTTGAAGCGCTGACCAATTGGCGGCAGTTCCTGCAGGCCCACCTTTAGACGCTACATATTGTATTGTATACGAAGAAGGACCAATCGTTGGAGAGCCCTGAGCATCTGCATAGAAGTCAGCCAAACTATTATAACGATACATGCCATTGTACAACTGCGTAAATACGTTATTGAATTTGTAATACTCATTGTTTGTACCAACCGTAACCGTATGATTCTTTAAGTAAATCGAGAAGTTATCGTTCAGTTGAATAACATCCTGATTAAGCTGATTATTTGGCGTGAATGGATCAGGACCAAAGGAGGTCATATTCTGACCATTGGGGCCAATAATATCCACCAATGGAAAATTAGGAATAGCAAGCCCACCAGCATTCTCACGAATATCTCTGAATGCCGTATAACCACCTACTAACTGATTCGTAAATTTCCCATTTCCCAACGTTGAGTTTAACTCGGCTGTAACAGAATAATTGTTGTTATTAATTCGGTAGTAAGATGAAGAGAAGGACAACACGTTATTCGTATTTCCGCGGCCACCTGGCAATGCAGGACCAAAACCTGCTGAAGTACTCGGGGCTTGATCTTGAAAAGCATTTGTTACATTTCCCCGTATCGTAAGCTTATGGTTCTGATTAATGTTGTAATCAAGCCTAGCTACGTATCGGATACTATTTGTCTCACGATCAACATTCTTATAAACGCCAGGGTCGTAACCAACGGTATTAATTAAGAAGTCTCGTAACCCTGCCAATCCGGTTTCCGGATCAAAGTCATCCGTTCCTTGTGTTGCTCCCGTAATCGGTTGAGTTTTATCGGTTCGAACGGGGTTTGTGTAAAATGGATCGGTACGCTTTTCAAACTCAATGTTGACAAAGTAAAATAGCTTATTATTAATAATTGGCCCACCTAACCGAACACCATAATTCTGGAATTTAAAACTCGGAACAGGTAACTCAACGCCATCAACCTTCTTACCAGCAAGACTTTCATTTCTAAAGAAATAGTAAGCGGAACCACTTAATTCATTATTTCCACTTCGCGTAATAGCACTAATGCCAGCACCCGTAAAGTTACCCTGGCGCACATCGTACGGAGACAGGGAAACAGTAATTTCCTGAATGGCATCCATACTAAAAGGTGTTGCATTTGATTGACCTGCTGGTAACGGGCTAAGACCAAATACGTTATTGGCTGTGGCTCCGTCAATCGATAGGTTATTGTAAATGGCCGCACGACCACCAAATGAAAAGGACGCTCCACCGGCTTGCGGAGTAAGTCTTGATATATCTCTGAAATCACGTCCTATTGAAGGAAGGCTCTGGATCTGATTTACATTAAAGTTCGTTGACGCTCCAATTTTATCCGAGTTAAGCGTTGGATCTTTAGTGCCTGAAACTACCACCTCTTGCAATTCGGTGGCATCATCAATCAACGTAAAACTCAAAACAAATGACTGCCCTAATTGCAGGTACAAATTCTCTACTATTTGCTCTTTAAAACCAATAAAAGTAGTCTTTACGGTATAAGGCCCCCCTACGCGCATGCCTTGTAAATTGTAGTACCCGTCTGATCGGGATGCTGCCCCATACGTGGTGCCAGAAGCCACATGGGTAGCAATAACATTGGCCCCCGGAACAATTTCTCCTTTTGAATTTTTTACAACTCCTGTCATGGAAGCCGTAGTCACCCCCTGTGCCGTTGCTGTAGCAGCGATTAACACAAAAGATGCAAACAGTAAAATTCTCCTCATATAGTAATGGGGTTTAGTTTTAAAAATCGAGCAAAACTAATGCATTCACGCTGACTTTGGTTTAACAATGTTTTAAATCTGCCGAATGATTGTTGATATTAAATTAACACAATCTAGATGCGGCATACAATGAAAAAGAAGGGATTTCTAGGATACTAACTGCAATCACCAGAATAGCGATTTTCAGTTACCTTTTTGAATGACATTTATTTTTGTGCCTCGAATTAATGTTACAGTTTAGCGGAAATGCCCAAAAAACTAATTTTTCTCGTTTTACTAACTATGCTACTCGTATACCCGGCAGTACTCTTTGCCCAGCAGCCGAATACCGTAAATAAAGGCAACCGTAATAACCTGAAAGGAAAAGTCACCAAAAAAGTTAAGTCTCTTCTATTTCAAAATCCGAAAGACACGATTTTAGAGAAAAAAAGTGAGGTGGGTTTTATGCGCTACCAGGGTAAAATTATTCGCAAGATTACCATTAATCACCTTGGCTTTGAGCAAAATATAAATGACACTACCCGGTATAGAGTGGTTAACAGCATTACCCGTTTAGCCAATTCGCTGCATACAAATACAAAAGAGGAAATCATTCGTAACAATTTATTTTTCAAAGAGAATAAGCCCATTGATCCCTATCGGCTTGCCGATAACGAACGATATTTGCGGGATCTTAATTTTATTCTGGATGCCCGCATCCTTGTTAAGCCAATTCGTGGCAGCCGCGACATGGTAGATGTGTTAGTCATTACGCGTGATGTCTTTAGTATTGGTGCAAGCTTCACACCCAAATCGCAGTCAAGTTTTAAGTTTGATCTCTACGATGCAAACCTGAGCGGGCTTGGTCAACGAACGGAATTTATAGGCTTAGTCGATACAGAACGTGATCCAACGTTTGGTGTTCAATTACTCTATTCTAAAAATAGTATAAAAGGAAGTTTCATCGATGCTACCGTATCGTATACGCAATTGAACTCGGGCGCAAGTTATGGATTAGAGAACGAAAGCGCCCTTTTTATAAAATTAGACAGGCCATTAGTATCGCCATACTCTCGTTGGGCGGGCGGTATTCAACTAAGTAGTAACTGGTCAGTCAATGTTTTTCAAACTCCCGACACAGCGTTTCGGAATTATCGTTATCAGGTAAAAGATTTTTGGATAGGCTATAATATTGGTATTAAACATAGAGCAGAAAACCGCAACAGGCACTTTATCGGGATACGAACATTTGAGCAAAGCTTTATTCAGCGCCCGTCACAAAACCTGGAGGAGCTGAACCCAACGTACAATAACCAAACTTTTTTACTGGGAGCCTTTACTTTCTATAACCAAAACTTCTATCGCACAAAATATATTTATGGATTTGGTCGAACAGAAGATATACCCTATGGAAGAAGCATAACCTTATTGGCAGGCCAGGCAAAGCAACTGGGGTTTACCCGACCCTATTTTGGAGTTGAATTCAATAAATCGGTCGTGCGCAAAAACGGTGACTTCCGTGAATATTCGTTGCGCACCGGTGGTTTTAAAAATGAAAAAATAGAAGACATTACCATACTGGCTTCAGCTTCGCTTTTTAGTAAACTCATTGAGTGGAAAGGCTTAAAAATCCGGCAATCATTAGGTATAAGTTACACCACTATTTTAAATCAAACCATTAGTTTTCCGTTGCGCATTGATAACGATTTTGGTATAAATAATTTCCGTGCCGACAGCCTATTGGGAACACAACGATTTGGCTTAGGCGCAGAAACGTTTCTTTTTATACGACCTACACTTTTAGGCTTTCATTTCGCTCCCTTTATTTTCGCTCATATGGCTTTAGTAGCACCAAAAAAGGAAACCCTGTTTGATCAAAAAGCCTACTTCGGCTTGGGTGGTGGGATTCGTACCCGGAACGAGAATTTAATTTTTGGCACCATTGAGTTACGGATGTTCTACTTTCCTGTTATAACCGAGGATTTATCTCACTTCAGAATTACTCTTTCGGGGAATTTGCGCGTAAAGTATTCTTCGGGGTTTGTGAGAGCTCCCGCTTTTATACGTTACAACTGATTACGGTAATGACTAATATTAATCCTGTTCGCTTTCAGCAACGTCTAGCGAGCGAATCCATTCGGTAAGAATCTTTTTCTCTTTATCCGTTAATTTTGCATCGGCATGAAGCCACACGTAACTTTTTAATGGCATCGATCCATGCGTTACTTCTTCAGTAATTTCCTTGAGTTTATGAGCCGCCTTCTTGCTGTCATAATTCTTGAACTCCGAAAAATTTAAATGACCCTTTGCTTCTTTAATGTGTGAGGCCATCCACCATCCAATAGGTTGTATATGAATGTACCAGGGGTATCGTGTATTATGACTATGACAATCGTAGCATTTTGCATCCAGTATATTTTTAATTTCAACAGGCACTGCATACACATTCGAAATATCATTCACAGAAATCCCTTCCGCAACGTTCTTGGTTGGTTGTAACACTTGCACAATCAAAACCAGCATTAACAGGCCAATTGATATTTTTTTTCGCATACAATAGCTCTTGAGAAACTAAAAATACCCACGTTCTTGGTGTTTTCCAACGCACCCCTTAACTTGTTCTGTTCCTATCCCCTTTAAACCATGAGAAAAATATTCATCGCCACTTCTATCCTTACAATAGGCCTTATTCTGGTATGGGCATATTTCTGGATAGATGCCCTTTTTGCCTTAATCATTGTATTCCCAATTGTTTATATGGGAATAGCCGATATGCTACAGGTGCGTCAGGCAATCCGGAGAAATTTTCCAGTATTAGGCAGACTTCGGTATGTTTTCGAAGACATGCGCCCGAAAATTCAGCAATACTTTGTTGAGTCTGATACCGATGGAACGCCCCTAAATCGAAATGAACGTTCCGTTATTTATCAGCGGGCTAAAAAACAGATAGATACAATTCCCTTTGGCACGCAACTTAATGTATATGCCGAAGGGTACGAGTGGATGACTCACTCGATCGCTTCGCTCGATCATCATAAGCTTGAACATAATCCACGGGTACGCTTTGGCGGATCGAAATGCAAGCAACCGTATGATATGAGCGTTCTTAATATTTCGGCTATGAGTTTTGGTTCGCTAAGCGGAAATGCGATAGAAGCTTTAAATGGTGGAGCTAAAATTGGTGGCTTTGCACACAATACAGGCGAAGGCGGTATTAGTCCGCATCACCTTAAAAATGGTGGCGACTTGATTTGGCAAGTAGGAACCGGATATTTTGGTGCGCGATCTGAAGACGGATTTTTTTCCAATGAAGCATTCCAAAAAAATGCTAGCCGACCCGAGGTAAAAATGATTGAGATAAAACTCTCACAAGGTGCCAAGCCAGGGCACGGAGGAATTTTGCCGGCAAAAAAGAACACACCCGAAATTGCAGCCATCCGTTTAGTGAAGCCGGGCACCACTGTTTTCTCACCTCCTTTTCACAGTGCCTTCGGTACACCTGTTGAGTTAATTAAATTTGTTGATAAACTGCGCGACCTCTCCGGTGGTAAGCCTGTAGGTTTTAAACTTTGCATTGGCCGCAAGAGTGAGTTCCTAGGTCTTTGCAAAGCCATGGTTCAACTCAATAGTTATCCTGACTTTATAACGATCGATGGTGGCGAAGGAGGAACAGGCGCTGCCCCTCCTGAATTCTCTAATTCCGTAGGGATGCCTTTTCTTGATGGACTAGCATTTGCCGATGACGCCCTTCGTGGTTTTGGAATTCGTGATCAGCTAAAATTGATAGGCTCTGGAAAAGTGATGACAGGATTCAATATTTTTAGAGCAATGTCTCTTGGCGCAGATACTACAAATTGCGCGCGCGCTATGATGCTAGCATTGGGATGCATACAAGCATTAGAATGCAATAAGAATACATGCCCTACGGGAGTGGCTACGCAAGATCCAATTCTGATGAATGGTCTGGTAGTAGAAGATAAAAAAGTGCGCGTAGCCAACTTTCATAAAAATACGGTAGAGAGCTTTGTTGAGTTACTGGCTGCTGCCGGACTTAGTCATCCCGAAAAAATTGATAGAACCCATGTGTACAGGCGTGTGTTCATGAACATGGTAAAAACCTATGCGGAAATCTATCCGCAATTACCCGATGGCTGCCTACTGGACAGTGCCGATGCTCCGATAGAACTGGAATCGTACCTGAACAAAGCCAGTGCCGAAAGTTTTGGGTAGTAACACTTGGTGAACAAGAAGTTATGTTGGGGCTCTGCCCCTTTTTTTTTAACTTTGTGAAACTTTTGCGCTGTGCTTCGAAAATTCTTCCCGCTCGATAAGAACTACATTCTTGAGGAGGCACAACTGTCGCTGGAGAATTTACTACTTGAATACTTGGTCGATTATGTAAAAGTGCAATATATGCTCCAGTATAATTCATTAGGCCTGATTGATGAAACCGTACTGCGCATTGAGCAACACCAAACAAAGGACTTTAGCAAACTGAATGAGCTCTACGTAAACCTGATGGGGATTTTTCGTTTTCGCTATTACCACGATAATCAACTTGAGTTCGGTTTTGATGGGCGAGACCCGTTCGAAAAATATTGTGACGAGTGGACTACAGAGTTTAAAAAATGGGCTCGCGAACTTTGTCAGCAAAAAAACTTTATATGGGGAGTGCTGGAGCTTACTGTGTTTTATCCTAAGGAAGCTGAAGCACAATTTATAGGCAACCGTATCAACGTGTTTGTCTCACAGTTTTTTGAATTGAAGATTCATCCACAAAAGGGCATTTTGAAAAAGTACGTTGCTTAGATTCCGTCAAACAACTTCACGGATTCCAGGTATTTTGGAACAACAACATTCCAACCCTTCTTTTTGCGAATGGCCTGAGCATACGTTTCCAAGTCTTTTCCCTCGCCATGAATTGCAAATGTGATTTTCGGTTTACTCTTAAAACCACTCATCCATTGAAATAATTCTTCCCGATCGGCATGGCCACTCATCGAACTGATGTATTCAATCCTACAATTCACCGGTACTTGTTCACCGAACATTTTAATTGTTTTCTCACCATCCAACAACCTTCGACCCCGAGTCCCTTCTGCCTGAAAGCCAGCAATCAAAACAGTATCCTCTTCACGTTTCAATCGGTGATAAAGATGGTGTAAAATTCTTCCACCTGTCATCATACCACTGGAAGAGATGATAATGGCTCGTTTTTTTATATCATTCAATGATTTTGAGTGTTCCGCTGATCGCACAAATACAACCATGTTGGGCTCCCCTTCCTGAACATACTTTTTGAGATTAAACGTTTCTTTCAAAAAAGTAGGATGAGCAAAAAATAAATGTGTGGTATTAATAGCCATGGGACTATCCACATATACGGGCACATCCGGAATTTTATTTTCGACCATCAGCTTACGCAGATAATACAATATACCCTGTGTACGCCCCACAGCAAACGCTGGAATAAGCAATACACCTCCCCGATCAAAGGTGTCTTTTACAATCCGAACGAAATCATCAGTAGGATCATCAAAGGTATTGTCTTTGTTTCCATACGTTGATTCAACAAACAACACATCGGCTTGCTCAATAACCGTTGGGGGGTAAAGCATTTCTTGCTGATAGCGGCCAATATCTCCCGAAAAAACTATTTTCTTCTGCTGGCGATCTCCCTTAATAAAAACTTCTGTAATAGCAGATCCCAATAAATGGCCGGCATCACGATACATGATTTCTACCCGATCATGAATTTTTATAGACTCATTATACTTAAAAGACTTAAGGAGTTGAAACACAGCCTTCGCATCTTCTTCTCGATACAACGGTTGTGGATGCTCATGTTTTGAATACCCTTTTCGCTCAGCATAGGCGGCCTCCTCTTCTTGCAACTTTGCCGAATCCAGCAACATAATCTCTATGAGATCGGCAGTAGGATGTGTGCAATAGATAGGGCCATTAAATCCATCCTTTACCAACTTCGGCAGATAGCCGGTGTGATCGATGTGCGCATGACTAATAACTACGCAATCAATCGAAGCTGGATCAATCGGAAACTCATCCCAATTGCGAAGGCGTAATTCTTTTAAACCCTGAAAAAGTCCGCAATCAAATAGAAACTTAAAATCACCAACCTCAACCAGGTAACGCGAACCGGTTACGCTCTCAGCTGCTCCTAAAAATTTTACCCGTACATCCATGCTGAATAGTTTTATCGTTTTATTTCAAATTTTGTATAATGCTGAACACCACCCTCGACAACACTAACATTTTCAACAACCGCATGGGGAGGCCCGTGCTGACACCAATTTACAAACTGATTTATTCTTTCCTCTTCTCCTTCAGCTTCAATATATACCGATCCATCCTTTTCATTTCTAACAAACCCGTTAATTCCCAATTTCTCTGCAACATCTTTTGCTGAGGCACGAAAGAAAACACCTTGAACGTTGCCTGACACTTTAATGGAGAGATGTTTCATGACTTTATCAAGATGTCCTACACCTTAAAGGTGTAGGACATCTACTAACGAATTGAATTAATGACCATTAAAGACTATTTTGATTTCTTCAATTTTACTTTCCTCAATATAATACTCAAACGACCGCTTGTCATAGTCACTCCGTTTTGACGCGATCAGGTTTTCATTGGAATCTCTAGCCTGTCGATACTTGTTATTGATGGATGACAATATATCACTCCTGTGTTTTTTCTGAAGGTCAGGTGGTTTTTCAGCAATAGCTAAAATCTGGTTAACCGCATCAATAGAAGTTACCTTGTTGACTGATGAGTTATTCAATACCAGCTTTATCACGTCCTTTTCTTTCTCATCAAAAACATGCGTTAGCCCATTTGACGATCCATGACCATTAGCGAATAACGTGTTCCTTTTAAATTTCAAGTATTGAAATGGTACCAACAGACCTAAGCAAAAACTAATCAAAACAGTTACTAGCGTTATCCAATTTATTGACAGGTTGTCAATAAATAAACTAACCGTATTTTTCTCTGGTATTTCTTCGTAAATATTTTTACCTGTTGAAATAAAATCTTTCTGACTGAGCTTGATTGCCACAAGTTCATCAGGGCTAGACTTCGTTGTTAAGTATATGGTTGAGTCTTTGGCATAAACTTTCGTGTTTGAACTCCATAAAGAAGCCAATTTCTCATTTTTTGATTTGCTCAATTCCATCACCTCGTTCATTTTTAAATTAATGAGTGAGTATGCAGGTTGATTGTTGTCGGTAAATAAACACATTGGACCCCATGGAGTAGAAAGCACATATGAAAAGTCTTTAGGCAGATAGCTGAGCCCAAGTGTTTTCCATTGCTTGGAAGGCAGATCAAGTGCGTAAATAGAGTCAGAATGATCTGCCGCCTTAATAATATACAACTTCCCATCATTGACATCAGCCCAAATATTGTTTCTTTCTCCATTGTCATTACGGGCTGGAATCTCCTTTAAAGTATGCGCAAGCTCCCACTCTCCATTTACAGGAATAAAATAACGTAAGTGCCCATTGTGATGCCAATAGCCATAGCCTCCGTAAGAAAATAATGTATCTCTATAGGAGAATTCATATGACCCAAAGTTGTACCCAAAAAAAATGGTAGAATCTAAACGACTCAATTGCAAATCATCAGACCCAATATTGATTTGATACACCCGTCCTGTTCCTTCCACAAATACATAAAGCCCCACTTGGTTTCTGATGTATTTCACAGTTGACCCAGACTTTTGAAATGGAACATCGTTTATTTCAAGACTTCTCGGTTCAGTATAATGGAGCGTATTAATGTCAAAAATTCCTGTAGAGTCCATCAGGAGGTTTTTGAAAAAGCCATGGTCACGAATAATTTCTTGAGCGTTGCATACCCATATAGTATTTGATACAGTAAATACAACAAGTAACGATATGACAATACAGGAACGCTGCATGGATTTGAAAAAAGAGTCTTGTGACTACTAAAAATAGGTAATTCACCAATATTAAATCACGCAAGCAATGCTATCGCATTAATATTTTTTAAAGTAGGTGAATCACCTAAATAATTACCTAATAATTGCTCTTGCTCAATCAGTTGAGACATTTACGATCTAGCTTAAACAAAGTTCTACAGCTAAATCCACGATCTTAAAGACACTTACATTATGGTTAAAAATCAGAAAATCCTTCTCATCGCTACTTTCCTCTTATTTACAAATACAAGCTTTGCTCAAGGCATTCCTACCAACGGCCTGGTTGCTTGGTATCCGTTCAATGGAAATGCCAATGATGAGAGTGGAAATGGATATACCAGTACAATTACAGGGGCAACCCTTACAACTGGCAGATTAGGCAATACTAACAGTGCATATAATTTTACTGGTACAAGTCAATACATAATAACAAATTATCCTGGCGTAACAGGAACAAACGACAGAACAATTTCTCTTTGGTTCAAGCAAACAACAATAAATAGTGGCTCAAGTGAGTGGCCCTTATTTAACTATAGTGGCTTTACACAAGGCAGTGGTTTTGCTGCAATGATTTTTCCTGCTAACATCTCAGCTCAAAGCAATAGAACAGGAGTAGATATTGGTGGCTCCTATGCTGTCTATGATCCGATCCCGACATTAAATGAGTGGCATCACCTTGTTATTGTATACTCATCAACTTTTGGTACTAATGTACTTGCATGTAAGGTGTATCTTGATAATGTTTTATTAAGTACCGTTGTTGGTTCATTAGCTACAAGTATTCCATTAAATACAGGCAACGACTCACAAAATCTAACTATTGGCGCTAATCCAGGTTTATTATCAGCACAATTTTTAGGTTCAATTGATGACATCGCTGTTTATGACAGGTTATTGACTGAGCCTGAAATATCATCCTTGTTTTTAGATGGAGTTCCAACAATTACCACGTTTACACCATCCGCGGGGAACATCGGTACTTCTGTTACTATTACTGGCACTAACTTTAGCACATCAATTGCCAATAACATTGTTTTCTTCGGAGCCACAAAGTCAATCGTTACAAGTGCAGCGTTAACTTCATTAACGGTTATTGTTCCGGTTGGCGCTACCTACGAACCAATTACGGTTTTGAATTCTGAATCAGGTTTAATGGCAGAAAGCTTAATACCTTATAATGTAACGTATTCCTGTGGCGCCACTAGCTTCGGGGCTAAGGTTGATTTTACAACTGGGAGCGTTCCTTATAACATTTCATTAGGAGATTTGGATGGAGACGGAAAAACAGATATGGTTGGATCAAATCAGAATTCCAATTCAATATCAGTATATCGTAATACTGGAAATGGTGCTATTTCATCAAGTAGCTTTGAGACAAAAATTGACTTCGCTAGTGGCCTCTCTCCAAATACCATTTCGCTTGCAGATATTGATGGAGATGGGAAACTAGATATTGCTGTAACAAATACTGGCTCAAATACTGTTTCCATATTTAAGAATGTATCATCAAATGGCAGTATATCATCAACTAGTTTTGAAGCCAAAGTTGATTTTGTAACGGGGAGTTTCCCCGTAGGTATTTCATTCTCAGATATAGATTATGATGGTAAACCTGATATTGTCGTAGCAAATCGAGATTCCAATACAATATCAGTATACCGCAATACATCAACTAAAGGAACAATCACAACAAATAGCTTTGTAGCCAAAGTTGATTTTATTACCGGATCATATCCCCATTATATATCGATAAATGATATAGACAACGATGGGAAGGTCGACATAAGTGTTACAAATTTTAATTCAAACACCGTCTCAGTTTTTAGAAACACTTCAAATGTTGGAACAGTTTCCGCAAGTACTTTTGCCTCTAAGGTTGACTTCACAACGGGAGCTGGCCCGATGGGTATATCCATTAGTGATTTAGATGGAGATAATAAAGTTGATATGGCTATAACGAATAGAGGGGAGTCGACAGTCTCAATATTTAGAAACACATCAACCAATGGAACTATCTCATCGAGCAGTTTTTCAACCAAGGTTGATTTCCTAACAGGAAACTATCCATGGGGTATTTCATCAGGTAATTTAGATGGGGATGGGAAAACAGATTTAGTCATAGCAAATCATTTATCAGGATCACTATCTATATTTAAGAATACTTCAACTATTGGTACTATATCAACAAGTAGTTTTGATTCTAAGATTGACTTTCCAACAGCAAGTACTCCATTGGGGCTAGCCATTGGGGATTTAAATGGGGACCAAAAAATTGATATAATTACAAACTGTGTAGGATCCAATGTAATCTCTGTATTAGGAAATATTTGCAATACTTCCCCAACGGATATTTCATTAAGCTCAACATCCATATTTGAAAATCTTCCCATAGGCACAACCGTAGGCACGCTAAGTACAACTGATGCGGAAGCTGGTACTATGACTTACTCGTTATTTTCAGGTACTGGCGATTCTGATAATGGCAGCTTTACAATTGTTAATGATAAATTAAAAACGGGGGCGTCATTCAATTTCGAAACAAAATCTTCTTACAGCATTCGCATGAATGTAGCAGATAATGGAGGATTAACATATGAGAAACAATTTGTCATATTAGTGACTAATGTTGTAGACGAAACAGTACCACTTAATGGACTTGTTGCTTGGTATCCGTTCAATGGTAATGCAAATGATGAGAGTGGGAATGGAGGTGATGGTACCGTAAATGGCGCATTATTAACTAACGATCGAGCAGGTAATACAAATAGTGCGTACAATTTCGATGGTGTTGATGATTACATACTTGGTTCGAGTAGTAATTTTCCTTCAGGAAACCGTACCATTTCAATTTGGTATATGGGGAATACTCTCGGTGAAAGCGCTGTCGGCAAACAACTTTTTGGATATGGTGGTGGATCGTGTGGTACCAGTTGGATGATGTACTTTGACTATCCAATCGAGGCTCCGGGTAATCTGGGCATTGAAGGACATTGCACTGCCTTTAGAAATGTTACTCCGTATCCTCAGCCGGCAAATAATTCATGGCATCTTGCATCCGTTACTTACGATGGAAC
This sequence comes from Cyclobacteriaceae bacterium, assembly GCA_031395485.1. Classification (GTDB taxonomy): domain Bacteria; phylum Bacteroidota; class Bacteroidia; order Cytophagales; family Cyclobacteriaceae; genus UBA2336. The sequence goes on from JANNUS010000006.1 coordinate 90,627, forward strand.
TAATATCAAAGTTTACTTTGATGGTACACTTTCATATACAATTGCTGCTGCTGTAACTGCTACTAATGTTGCAGGCAAAAAATTCGGTATAGGAGCTTCTGTAGTCCCTTCAGGAGACATAATATATACTGATCCTGTGTGGCCTAAGTTTAACGGTAAAATTGACGATGTCGGGGTCTACAACCGCGCATTAAGTGAAGCAGAAGTATTGCAATTGTATACAGCAGTAAAACAAGTTCAGGTCATTTCATTTGGTAGTTTAACAGCAAAGACTTATGGCGATCTTTCCTTCGCATTATCGGCCACTTCTAATTCGGGTTTAGATGTAACCTATGTAAGTTCAGATCCTAATGTGGCAACAGTTTCAGGTAATACTATTACAATTAAAGCTGCCGGCACAACGGTAATCACAGCCACTCAATCAGGTAATGATACCTATGGGCCAGCACAATCTGTTGTACAAACATTAACCGTTAATAAAGCTACCCTTACCGCCACAGCTGATAACAAGAGCAGAGTGTATGGAGATGATAATCCAGCTTTCACTATTACCTACTCGGGATTTAAGAACAGTGAAACATCTTCGGTTATTGACACTGCGCCAACCGCTACAACTACTGCTACACAATTAAGTAATGTTGGATCATATAACATTGTGCCCGCAAGTGGAACGGATAATAACTATTCATTGACATTTGTCAATGGAACGCTTACAATTACGCAAGCTACTCTTACTGCCACGGCCGATAACAATAGCAGAGTGTATGGAGATGCTAATCCAGCTTTCACAATCGGCTATGCTGGCTTTAAGAACAATGAAACATCTTCCGTGATTGACACTGCTCCAACTACAACCACAACAGCTACGCAGTCAAGTAATGTTGGAACGGAAAACATTGTGCCTGCCAGTGGTGGCGATAACAACTACTCATTTAGTTATGTAGATGGTACGCTTACAATTACGCAGGCTACACTTACCGCCACAGCCGATAATAAGAGCAGAGTGTATGGAGATGCTAATCCTGCATTCACAGTTACCTACTCGGGCTTCAAGAACAGCGAGACCGCTTCTGTCATTGACTCCTCTCCTACGGCAAGTGCTTCTGCTACTCCGGCCAGTCTTGTTGGACCATACACCATTACAGTATCCGGTGGAGCCGACAATAATTACAGTTTCTCTTATGTGAGTGGTGTGCTTACTATTGCCAAGGCACCACAAACGATTAGCTTCACCACACTAAACGCTATTGTGGAAACAGTCGGTTCGTTTACACTCACTGGGACCTCCTCTTCCGGACTACCCGTTAGCTTCAGCTCTGCAAACACCGGTAATATCTCTATCGATGGAAATACCGTTACGATACTTGCTTCCGGAAGTGTAACCATCACCGCTGCTCAAGCAGGAAGTGATGAATATGAAGCCGCGTCATCCGTAAGCCAAACCATTTGCATATTACCAGCGAAACCAACCATTACTGCAACCGGATTGGATTCAGAAAATGCTGTGCTTACCTCATCCGCAACAGCAGGTAATCAATGGTATCGCAATGGAGGTATTCTTACAGGAGAAACAGCTACATTTTATACAGTGGATGATGAAGGTCAGTATACAGTCAATACAACGATAGATGGTTGTGCCGGTGAATTGTCCGATCCGTTTACTGTTATCATCACGGATCTGAATGATCCGGAACATTCGGTACGACTAAGTCTGTTCCCGAATCCCGCCCGTGACGAACTTCGCATTCAACTGACAGGAGTCAAAGAGAATGAAACATCGACATTCACCGTGTACGATCTGTTGGGAAGGGTGGTAACAAAGCTGGACGTGGTAGGCAATCAGGGTACGTTAAATATCAACCAGTATGGTTCAGGTAATTACATCCTTCACGTTGTAAATAAAACATTCACACGTATAGCCAAATTTACAAAAGAATAATACTATGAGATTACTAAAATTATATTCTATACTCATTGCCGTGGCCTTGTTTGGATGCGGCAAGGAAGAACAACTCACCCCCAATGCGCAAACTGAAAAGCTGTTGCGAAAACAAGTATGGGAATTGTCACAAACAAAAATTGATGGTGTGGTGAGCAGCCAGTATGATGGCCTCACGCTTTCGTTTGGTTCAAGTACCTACACAACAACCAATGGAGCAAGTTTATGGGAACCTGTAGGTACCTGGGAATTTTTTGGAGATAAAGGGGACAAAATAATTCGTGATGATGGACTATTGATTGATGTCATCAGCGTTAACGCATCACAACTGGTATTGTCTTTTTATTGGGATACCACAATTTACGATGGCGGTCGGCTAGCATCTATAGAGGGATTGCATGAAATGACATTCGATCGACAATAGTAGATTTTTGATTCACGTATAAGCTTGTTATGAACAGTATGACCCCTGTAGCCTTTTCGGCAGGCGTATACTCATGTCACAATCTCTAATCAAAATATATACTCCGTACTCAAAAACAACGATTCACGGTTTTTGATAATCGTACTAATAATTTGTTTGTTGCCATCCGTTGCTTTGGTGGATACCAAGGTGCGAATCGAAAACACACGAAGCGCATCGGCAACAGAGAGTGTTCCTTCGGCCGAATCTTTTCTTCCATTGAATGGAAAGGAATCGGGCCCGCGTTGACTCTGTGTATTTAGATTTATTCTTCCTACTTGATTCGAGAACATGTCAATTAACCGGGCAATGGTTTGTGAATCTTTGCCAAAGATACTGACCTGCTGTCCGAAGTTCGAGTCTATAACGTAATGCATAGGAACATCCACGTCCTCATACGCCACAATGGGTACTACGGGCCCAAATTGTTCTTCAACATACACTCTCATTTTTTCATTCACCGGGTAAAGCACAGTTGGGTAAAAGAATGTTTCGCAAATTTCCCCGCCTCCTTCATTCATGATTTTTGCACCATGTTGTTTTGCATCTTCCACCAACCCCTTCAGATAAGCCGTCTTGCCCGGCTCGGGCAAGGGGGTTAAGTTCACTCCATCATCCCACGGCATTCCGCACTTCAGTTTCTTAATTTCCTCATTGAATCTTTTTATAAATTCATCGACAATACTTTTGTGAACAAATAATATTTTTAACGCAGTACATCGCTGACCATTGAAGGAAAGTGAACCCATAATACATTCACTAACGGCATTGCCTAAGTCTGCATCGGGTAAAACGATTGCGGGATTTTTTGCATCCAGTCCGAGTATAGCTTTCATGCGGTGTGGTTTCGGATGAAGCTTTTTCAATTCATTAGCGCCTTTGTTTGTGCCGATAAAAGCAAATACATCAATCTTTCCACTTTCCATAAGGGCGCCTACCGTCTCCCTACCCTTGCCATAAATAATATTAATAACTCCTGCAGGAAAACAATCGCGAAAAGCTTCTAATAACGGTTTAATTAATAGCACGCCATATTTTGCGGGTTTAAAAATCACGGTATTCCCCATGATGAGGGCCGGGATAAGCGTAGTGAACGTCTCATTCAACGGATAATTAAATGGACCCATGCACAGTGCAACGCCTAACGGTACGCGCCTGATTTGCGCCATAAATCCTTGCTCTTCAATCAACTTGGCGGAATGTCGATCCAGATCTTTTAATGCCTTAACGGTATCAACGATGTAATCACATGTACGGTCAAATTCCTTTTCAGAATCTTTTAGTGACTTGCCTATTTCCCACATGAGAAGTTTTACAACTTCACTTCGCTTTTCACGCATGCGCGATAAAAACTTTTCTACGTGCGCAATACGATCCGTTACAGACATCATTGGCCAACTCCCTTTGCCCACATCATGTGCTCTCACAGCCGCATCCAATGCTTTTAATGCCTCATTGCCATTCATCAACGGTGTACTCCCAATTACTTTTTGCTTCAGGCTATTTCCGTCTTTTATAAAAACAGGGCTCATCACCGGATTAAGGTCACCTTTCCATACTTTCAGTTCACCATCAATCAGGTACTCATGTTGTTCAATAAATGAATCTATTTTGTATTGATCCGGAATAGAAGATTCTGAAGGAAATATTTCCGTTAGCGAATTAATCATGGTTGAAAAGGTTAGTGCTTACTGTGATCCAATTATTTTAACTCCGGAAGACGTACCAAGTCTGTCGGCTCCAGCCTCAATCATGGAAATTGCCTGTTCGCGCGTTTTAATTCCTCCCGATGCTTTTATTCCAACATGTAAAGGCAACGTACTTCGCATCAACGCAATGTGTTCTACTTTGGCTCCCGAAGGCGCAAACCCTGTAGAAGTTTTTACAAAATCTACACCGGCATCGGCACAAAGTTTACACGCCTCGATAATCTCTTCATCTGAAAGATACGCGGTTTCAATAATAACTTTTAATAATTTCTGGTAGTCATGCGTGATTTTACTGCACTTCGCGATTTCAATTTTTGTCCAGGGAATAACCGTTTTAAAGGATGTAATATTCCATACAACATCCACTTCATCGGCACCATTATCGATTGCGCGCTTGATTTCATCAAGTTTTGTTTCGGTCATGTTGTAGCCAAGCGGGAAGCCTGCCACTGTTACCAGAACAATTTTCTCTGCTGCAATTTCACGCTTTGCACGTTTCACCCAGAAAGGCGGAACGCATATACCGAAGAAACCAAATTGACGAGCCTCCTCAACCAAGGTATCAATATCGCGAATGGTGAGTGTTGGCGAAAGGTTGGTGTGCTCAATGTATTGGGCAATGTTCATTCCACCAATTTACAATTGTCAATTGACAATTGTTAGTGGCGGATGCCGCAAACCTTGCAATATTTCATTTTGTTAACGGGGCGCTTTTTGGGTGGGCGCTTGTGTCCAAAATACATCGGGTCAGAGTTCTGCGGCTTTTCACTTTCTTTTTCAATCCTTCGTGCCTGTTTGTTTACTTCATTCATTCGCTCATCAAATCGTTCGCGGGCATCATAGTCGTAAGTGGTTTTTTGCTTCTTTTTCTTTTTTTCTGGCTTGGGCCCATAGGTTTTTTTAGGGTAATAGGGTTCAAGCGAACTAGGTTGCTCTGCTACCGGAGCATCTTCTTTGCTTTTCTTTCTTTTAGATTGAGCAGCCGAGCTGATAACAACAAGTGACAGAAAAATGATTATTACAGAATGTCGCATCATAAGTACAAAAATATCAACTGTCGTTGTTACCGAAAATTGTGTGCGGTATAAATAGAATCGCCAAAGTGTTGTTAAAAGCGGCTGAACTTAAAATTAGCATTACTTACTTCTTGTTGCAATACTGGTCAATTTGAAAACGTGCTTTTTCATCGCCAAACTCTACGGCTCGCCTCCAATCAAAACAAGCCTTCTCTCTGTTCTCAATCTGATAGTAAAAATTACCACGTTGTTTATAGTACGATGCGTTTTTAGGTTCTACACGAATGGCTTCATCCATGTCGGAAATAGCGGCTCCATAATCGTCAATCTCAGCCTTACAGGTTGAGCGATTGTAATACGCAAGTCCATCTTTCGGATTTAATTTTGTTGCCTGATTATAATCAAGTATGGCTCCTTCATAATCTGCCATTCCTTCTTTAATTAAGCCGCGATTAAAATAGATGTTTGAATTACTCTTGTCGAGTGTAACGGCACTACCCAGTGCTGCAATAGCTGATTTTGGATCTTCAAGGCTGAGGTATGCTTTTGCCTTGTCTAGAAAAAGCTGTACGGTATTAACCCCCGACTTATTGGCGGTTTCAAAAGCGCTGATCGCCTCTTTAAACTCTTCAATTTCAAGCAAACACCTTCCGCGTTTATACAACATTTCCTTATCCTTCGTGCCTCCTTGGATAAGTTTATCAAAATACTCCAACGCTACGTTAAACTGTTTCATGTTGTAGTAAGACTCTGACAGCATCATGTACAAATCCATCTCTGGTTTCTCGGTGAGTTTCTCAACCATCCGAAAATCTTCTGCGGCCTGCTCAAATTTGCTGGTCTTAAAATAAGAAAGCCCACGATTATAATAAGCATTGCCATATTCTGAATTAAGACTGATCGCTACTCCAAAATCTTTAATAGCCTCTGCAAATCGCTCTTCCGAAAGGTAGGCGCTTCCTCGATTGTTCATCAGAATTGCATCTTTCATTCCGAGTGCAATGGCTTGTGTGTAATCCTGAATTGCAGCAGTCGGATCGGAAAGACTTAATCTGGAGTTTCCTCTATGGTAATATACCTGCGCAATTTTAGAATCTAACCGAATGGCTTCATTGAAATCTTCGATAGATTTAATGTAATTCTCGGCATCATAACGGCAGACACCTCGCATGTCGTAAAGTGTAGCATCAGAGGTGCCAACACCAATGGCCTTATCAAAATCCGGAAGGGCACCTCTGTAGTCTTTCAAATTAAACTTGGCAACTCCTCTTTTCAAAGTAAGGTTAATATCATTTTCGCCTCCACTGATAGCTTTGTTTAAATCCGGTAATGCTTTGTCGTATTCTTTTAGTTCAACATAGGCTATGCCTCTTGCACCAAATACTTTTAAATCGCTACTATTGTTTTCAGTTGCTTTAGTAAGGTCTGTTACTGCGCCTTTATAATCTTTGGTATTAAACTTAGCGATACCTGAAAACGCAAAATCTTCAACAGCAGCCTCGTTACGAGCAATTACAATTGCTTCGTCTGCAATTACAGCGGAGTACTCTTTTAATTGAAATCTTGCAGCCGCGCGGTTCTTCATTGCCAAAATATAATCTGATTTTAATGCTAAAGCCCGCGTAAAGTCCTCTACTGATTCTCGCACTTGGCCTGCAGCAAGTTTTGCTTTACCACGATTGTTAAAGATGATCTCATTATTTGACCCTAATGAAAAGCTCTTATCGTACGATTCAATTGCGCCCACAAAATTATTTTTTTTAAACCGGGCATTTCCCAACTGAAAGTATACTTCTTTGTCTCTACTATTTAGTGTGGCCGCTTTTTCAAGCATGGGTTCAGCTTCCTTTTCTTTTTGAGATTGTAAATAAGAAAGACCAAGCGCTTCGAAGACTAATAAATCTGCGCTTTCTTTTTGAACTACCTTTTCAAGATCACTAATAGCAGCCGGATATTGCTTGAGTTGATACGATGCCTTTCCTCTTTTTTCATAAATGCCTTCTTCCTTTTCTCCACCTATTTCGGCAGTTGTAAGGGCATCGATAGTTCCTTTAAAATCATTGCTTGCATAACGAAGATAGCCTGCATACAACATTACCTTGCTATCTTTTACTCCAGCCTTAATGGCACTTTCAAGGTATGTTTTAGCGACATCATTCTGATTAAGCTTATACCGGGCAATGCCTAACATTTTCAATACCTCGGCTGATTCACCTTCGGATCCTTTTGATTTCTCTAAATCATCGGCAGCGCCAGCATACTCTTGCAACCCAAATTTTGCTGTCCCTCTATTTAAGATTGCTTTAAAATAATTTGGATTGAGTTGAATTGCCTTGTCGAAGTCAGCAATGGAACCAGCGGCATCACCTGTATTCATTTTGGCCTTTCCGCGATTGTTGAACATGATGGCGTCCTTATCTGAAAGTTTAATGGCGTTATCGTATTGCTTAATGGCATTAGGAAAATCATTTTTCAAAAAACGTATATCTCCCAGATTTTTAAAAACCTCGGTATCATTTACTCCCAATGACACTGCTTTCTCTAAATCTTTTTGTGCATTGTCATAATCCTTCTGAATAAATTCGGCATTGCCTTTAGCCTGCAAGACCTCTTTGCCGGTTGATCCAAGTGCTACTGCCCGGCCGAGTGATTCAACGGCACCAGCAAACTCTTTATTCTTAAACTGACATAAACCCAATTGCGCAAATACATCTTTATCGGTTAATCCCAAGGATACCGCGGCCGATAAACTTTGACCAGCCCCCAAGCAATCACCCTCTGTTGCCAGGCTTAGCCCCAGCATTTTAAAAACGTCTTTATCTTTTGCTCCCTTCTGAACTACTTTACTCAGAGCCTCCGCTGCAGCTTTGAAATTTTTTAAGGTGTATTGGGCAGTACCCACTTTTTGAAAAATCTCTGTATCGGCTCGGCCGCTGGAAATGAGTTTTTCGAAATCCGCTATGCTGCCTGCCCAATCTTGCAGCATGTAACGTACTTCCGCGCGATTCTCAATCGCTTTATCGTAGCCCGATTTTAATTCAAGCGCCTTATCAAAATCAGGCAGCGAACCCTTGTAGTCTTTTAAATTGAATTTGGCTTTACCGCGATTGTTATACAATGTAGCATCGGCTTTTCCCAATGCCATGGCTTTATCATAATTACTAATTGCCTCACGATAATTCTCCACTCTAAACTTGCAGTTGCCAAGGTTAGCATACGTTTCAAAACCATTAGCACCCATGCTCACTGCCTTTTCCAAATCGGAACCTGCCCCTGGAAAATCGTTAAGGTTATACCTGGCAGTGCCGCGGCCTTCGAAAAGTTCGGTGCTGCTGATACGTGCTTTCACCGCCTCATCAAAATCGTTTTTTGCCTTTTCAAAATCTTTTTGGTGAGCGTAAATCATGCCGCGCTTCACATAAACTTCCTTGTTAGAGAATCCGGAATTGATGAGCTGGGTAAATTGAATAACGGACGCACCCATGTTGCCTTCCTTGAATTTTGCAAGCGCTTCCTGGTACTGAACATCCAATAAAGAATCTGCCTGCTGCGAAAAAGCTGAAAACGAAATCAGGCAAAAGAAAAAAACAATACAAGCACGCATAGCATCTGGAATTGAAGGGGAACAAAATTACAAATCAGGGGATGAGAAATACTCAGAATGCGTAAAAACTCATTGTCATTAAGATCCAACAATTGAAGTATACGTAAGGTAGGCAATTATGCTAACCAGAATGAGGATTAGAACGTATCCAAAAACCTTGGCGCGGTTGAAATAACTCTTTAACGGAATGCCCTTTTTCATAATCCGTTATTCCATTCCAAGTAGACGGAAAACATTCAAAAAAAGGTAAAGCAGGGCACTTAGCACCATCATGTATGCGAATACTTTAGCCCTGAAAAAATATGAATTGGTTGATAGGGACTTTCTCATAGCCTGTTTAGGTGTTAAAGTAATACTTTAATTACGACAAAAAGGGTGTACCGACCTACATTAATTTCGATAAAGGGGCAGGAAATTTTGTAAATACCCCATTCCTGGCGATAGAAATTAACCCTTCACAACATTTCCAATCACTTGCATGGTTTCAAGAGATGGTGTTGCCTTGCCCCCCCGAGATTCAATAGTTACGGCAAAAGCAGCCGCTCCGGAAAGATCCTTCATTTTTAAGAGGCCGGCTACGTTCGCATCAAATACGCCTCCATCTACCGGCTTGCCATCCACTATGGCCCACAACTGATACTGATTTTCCTGAGCAAGAGTCTTCATGCTTTGAATGCTCAAGTAAACCTCTTTAGAGTTTTCATTCCAGTACACATACGCCATCGCATCGGGAGCGTTCTGTGTTCCTTTCATTACTACCCTGCTGAATGCCGGGTTATCAATAACTTTTATGTCGGTTTCGATTTTATCTAACCGTTGATTTACCGTGTTGTAATCACGTGCCATTTGCTGATTTTGCGCAACGAGGTCGTTCAAATTATTTTCGGTGCTGCGCCATTTACCATAGTAGTTGTACGCCAGGTAAGAAGTAACAAGAGCAATTGCTACGGAAGCTGCAGCAGCATATTTCCAGAAACTGATTTGTGAATCACCAACCGGCATTGAAACAACTTTGCCGTCTGGTTTCTTTTCATCAATCTTTTTGAAAAGATTTTCCTTTACGGATGCCTTGGGTTGAACAGCGCTTTTCTGTAAGAGTTTTTCCTGCGCCTCTTCAATGAGTAACAACTCTTGCTTTAGCTCAGGGTATTGAACAAGGTTTCGCTCAACCTCTGCCCGTTCCGTTGGCGAGAGTTCACCGAGTGCATAAGCCTCCAGTATTCCTGACGATATGTATTCTTCTGTTTTCAAATCACCTTAACTATAGACCGTAACTGTTTCATGGCCAATCGCAACCGGGTTTTTACTGTGCCTAACGGAATATTGAATTCCTCGGCTAACTCGGATTGTGAGTATCCTTTAAAATATAAATGTTCAACTACAAATTTCTGATCTTCTGATAACCCAGTCAGAATGTCTTTTACTCCAATTGAGTCAATGCCTTGTTCAGTAAATTCTCGTCTATCAATGGTATTTACGAAATTATCAATACCCTTGGTTTTCCCCTCCTTACCAATCTCTTTTGAACGCGTTTTGTCAATAGCCAAGTTACGCGTCAGGTTCAGCATCCACGTAAATAGTTTTCCTTTGGCAGGATCATAGTTGTCAATCTTATTCCAAATCTTTAAAAACACATCTTGAAGCACTTCTTCGGCAACTTCTTCTTTTTGAATAACTCTGCTGACAACTCCAAACAGCGAGCCTGAATAATGATCGTATAAATACTCGAACGCAGACTTGTCTCTGGCTTTCAGCCGACTAACCAAACTTTTCTCATCAATATGAACAGAAGTGACTGGAATAAAACTGGGAATTTATACAGCAAATTATTGAAAGAATGTGAATTGCCAAAAGCAGATGAATCCAGATGCTCCATACACTTCGTACATCCAATCAAATAAACAATTAAATCATTATGAAAATTACAAACAAAATGAAAATGCTGGGTGCAGCATTTCTGATTGCCGGAGCTTCAGGTGCATACCTGATTGCGGCTGATCACGTTGATGCCCCAGGAGTGACCGGTGCAGGATCCGCAAGTATAGGTTCTGATATTACCGATGTGTACGCCTTTGCCAAGGGCGAAAACATTGTATTTGTCGTAAGCACGCAGGGAAAATTATCGCCTGCTGCAACTGCTTCTGCAACCTTCGATGAAGAAGTGATGCTGGAGATCAACATCGACAACGATGCAACAAAAGACCATGTTGAAGACCTTGTGATCCAAGCAACATTCAAAGATGGCAAAGTTTATGTTCATGGCCCGAAGGCTCCTGTTACAACGGGGTTAACTAGCACACTAGTAAGCGGTACAACCGTGAGCGCTAACATTACCGAATACGGTGATGCTCCGGTTATCGGAACAGAAGGCGGTGTTAAAGTTTTTGCAGGCCCGCGTGATGATCCGTTCTTCTTTGACCTTACTCAATACAAAGCGATTATTGCAGGAACCGCTACGATGTTCAATAGCCCTGGCACCGACTCCTTTGCCGGTACTAATGTCATGTCATTGGTTATTGAAATTCCAAAATCACAAGTAGGCACAGGTACCATTGACATCTGGGCTACTTCAAACCGTAAAAATTAATTTATTAATATGAAAAAAATATTTAACTACTTGGCAACCATCGTCCTAATCGGAGGTGCCTTTACATTCACCGCGTGTAGCGATGATGACGACAACAAGCCCGCTGCAACTTACGAACAGGAAGATCAGATGGCGCGTCCCGCAATTAACACCGTGTTTATTGCTTCTGGTGATCCGAAAGATGCGTTCAACGAAACTATTCCTTCGGCCATGGGAGCGGCTTACGCTACAGTGTTTAACACACGTCTTTTAGCACTGAATGCCGGTTACACAACAAATGCGTTAACGCAAAACGCGGCCACTTTCTCAGGGCTCTTGGCCACTGATGTATTGAACGTATCCTTAGCAGGAACAACTACATTTTTTGATGGCACCAATGTTTTGACCGGACGCGCTTTAGCAGATGATGTGATCAGTACTGAACTGCTATTGATCTTTGGAGGGCCTGCCGGAACCAGCAATCCTGGTTTGACGGATGACCATGTGGATGCCAATGACAAAGCATTTCTGGGAACATTCCCTTATCTCGCAGCACCTTTCTAATTGATTTCATTTTGAGTATTAGGGAGAATCTCTTTTTTGAAGATTCTCCCAACACTCAGAACCAAAGAAAATATTTATGAAACCTCTCCTCTTACTTTCTTTTGCATCATTGATTTTTGCTTGCTCGTGCTCAGAAGAGAAGAAAATCATTACACGTTCCACTGATTACGAAACCTACTTGACTGTAAAACAAGTAAACAACTATTCTATTGAAGAAGATATGCGTTTTTGGCGAGAACGGTTAACGCGCATGCCCAACGATGAAGCCTCTAAAATAAAACTGGCCGGACTGCATGCCGGCAACTTCAGAAAAACAGGAAGAGTTGAAGAATTACAATATTCCGACAGTATTTACAATTACCTCCTGAAAACAACCTCATCGCGAAAAACAGGATTGTATTTAGGCCTTGCACAAAATTCCATCACCCAACATCAGTTTAAGAAAGCCGGAGACTATGCTGAAGCCGCGTTGAATGAAGGCGGAAGTAAAGCTGCAGCATTGCTCATTATCACCGATGTGGCGCTTGAACTGGGTGACTATCATAAAGCAAAAAGCACCCTTAAAAAATTCACTAATAAAAATTCTTTCGCGCACCGTATCCGACAGGTGAAAGTAAAAGATCATGAAGGTCAACTGGATTCCGCTATTCTCATCATGGAGGCCGCCTTTGATCGCATCAAAGGAAACAAGGATCTCTATTGCTGGTCACTATCAAACTTAGGTGACATGTACGGCCATGCCGGAAGAATTGAAGAAGCATACCAGGCCTACCTCTCCGTATTACAAAAAGACTCCAACTATGATTACGCCTTGAAAGGAATTGCCTGGATCGCACTTTCACACGACAGAAATTATAAAGAAGCAAGACGAATCATTACGATACTCGCTTCGCGAACCCGAATGCCCGAAGCACACCTGATGCTGGCAGAAATTGCTGAAATGGAAAATGATGAGACGGAAAAAATCAAGCAATTAAAACTGTTTGTAACCCTGACCGACAACGGTGGGTATAAGACGATGTACGCTAAATACCTTGCTGAAATTTATGGCGATGACTTACAGAAGCCTGAGGCAAGCCTGGCCATTGCAGAACAAGAAATCAACAACAGGCCCACACCTCAGTCATTTGATCTTAAAGCCTGGGCGTTGTTGCACGTTGGACGAAAAAAGGAGGCCCTGTTTTTTGCACAAAAATACGTTACCGGTAAAACCTTCGAGCCGGATGCTGCCTACCACTTAGGCATGATTTACCTCGCCAATGGTTTTGAAGACGAAGCGGAAAAATACTTGGAAGAAGCATTGGAATCTTCTTTTGAACTGGGACCCGGTGTTACCAAAAATATTAAGGAAGCCCTTGAACATATTTAACTTCGGCTGCTTAGACTATGATTTTCCATTTTCGAAAAGCCCTGCTCCTTATTCTCTGTTCCGCCTCTATGGCGGTCGGGCAAGGATCACTTAAAGGAAGTGTTTATGAAGAGGGCAGCAATCAACCACTTACGGGAGCCTATATTCTTCTCTCTGGAATAGGAGCAGGAGCACTTGCTAATGGAAACGGTAATTTTTTTATTCCAAAAATCCAACCTGGCTCATATCAGATAGAAGTTTCTTTTATTGGATATTCGTCTGCAATTCAAGCCGTAGAAATACTGGATAAAAGCGCGACTGAATTAATTATTTTACTAAAACCCGGAAATATTCAATTGGCCGATGTAGTGATTTCGTCCAGTGCTGACCGACCCCTCAACACACTTTCTCCAATTGATATTAAGCTTCGTCCCACCAATACTTCACAAGATATTTTGCGAATGGTTCCAGGGCTTTTTATCGCACAACATGCTGGTGGCGGAAAAGCCGAACAAATCTTTCTCCGCGGTTTTGATATTGACCATGGCACGGACATAAACCTAGAGGTAGATGGCCTTCCGGTGAACATGGTTTCACACGCGCACGGCCAAGGCTATTCCGACTTGCACTTTCTTATTCCGGAATTAGTGCAGTTCGCAGACTTTGATAAAGGACCCTATTTTGCAGACAAAGGAGATTTTACCACAGCCGGTTACGTAGATTTTCAAACTAAAAATTCACTTGAACGAAATTTTGTAAAAGCCGAAGGTGGACAATTCGGGAGTTTCCGCGGAGTGGCTGGTATCAATTTTATTCCAGCACAGTCAACAAAACAAACCGGCTATATCGCCTCCGAATTTTTCAGGTCTGATGGTTATTTTGAAAGTCCGCAGGATTTTAAGCGATTCAATATTACCGGAAAATACACGCGCGAGTTGAATACTTCAAACAGACTAACGGTGGGCGCCAGTTTTTTTAACAGCAGCTGGGATGCTTCGGGGCAAATTCCGGAGCGGGCCGTTAAAAGCGGAGAGATTTCATCTTTCGGTTCCATCGATGACACGGAGGGCGGAGAAACTGGAAGAATTAATCTGTATGCAAAACATTACTCTCAATTCGGTAACGGCTCAACGTTTGATCAACAGGTGTATGGTGTGCACTACAATTTTAATCTGTACTCAAATTTTACCTTTTACCTGAACGATCCGGTGAATGGCGATCAAATCCAACAGGAAGAATCTCGGATGATTTATGGGTACAAAGCCAATTATAATACTTCGGGATTTTTATTCGGTAAAGAATTAAAAACACATGTCGGTGCAGGCATACGCTATGACGATGTGAATGACATTGCTCTATCGAACACGGTTAAAAGAGAATTTCTGAGTGACATTCAGCGCGGAGATTTATCGGAAGCAAACATGAATGCTTTTGTAAGTGAAACAATTGCATTAAACGAGCGATGGTCCGTGAACGCGGCCGCACGATTTGATTATTTTACATTCGGGTATGATAATAAACTAACAGATGAAAAGAAAAAAGAGAACGCCTATATCGTAAGTCCGAAGCTAAACATCAATTATCAGGTAAATGAAAACACACAACTCTACGTTCGCTCCGGAACTGGCTTTCACTCAAATGATGCGCGGGTAGTAGTTGAACAAAATGCAAAAGAGATTCTTCCGCGCGCTTATGGAGTTGATCTTGGGGTAAACACTAAGCTATCAGACAAGGTATTACTTCAAGCAGCCATATGGCGCCTCGATCTCGATCAGGAATTTGTGTATGTTGGTGATGCGGGCATTGTAGAGCCAAGTGGAAAAACGCAACGTCAGGGAATTGATCTTTCGATTCGGTATCAGATATTGACATGGCTATTTGCCGATACCGATGTTACATTGGCCGATCCGAAAGCAAAAGGAACTATAGAAGGGGAAGACAACATTCCATTGGCTCCGAAGTTTTCGAGCATTGGCGGATTAACCATTCGTTCTAAAAACGGTTTAAACGGAAGCTTGCGCTATCGCTACCTGGATGATCGCGCAGCCAATGAAGACAATAGTGTGGTAGCGGAGGGGTATTTTCTAATGGACGGTGTGCTTAACTACACTAAACCAAAATTTGAAATCGGCTTTTCAGTTGAAAACATTCTTAACGCAGAATGGAAAGAAGCCCAATTTGTCACTGAATCGAGAATGTTTACTGAAGCCGAGCCTGTTTCTGAAATTCATTTTACACCAGGGACTCCTTTTTTCACTAAACTTCATCTTAGCTTCTTTTTTTGATAACAAACAATATGAGATCCAGTGTTGAGGTAATGTTCGTATGTAAAGAATACGATTAAACCAATAAAAATAAACAGTATGAAAAAATTAACCATGTTAGCAGTAGGCTTATTTGTAGTAAGCGCAACAGCCTTCGCTCAAAAATCGGTGATGGTAGGCGGAGCAGAAATGTATCCGACTAAAAACATCATTGAAAATGCCGTAAACTCAAAAGACCACACTACACTTGTAGCGGCTGTAAAAGCAGCAGGGTTAGTGGAGACATTGCAGAGTGCCGGTCCCTTTACTGTGTTTGCTCCAACCAATGATGCGTTCGCGAAATTGCCTGCTGGTACGGTAGACAATTTATTGAAGCCAGAGAACAAAGCAACCCTTTCTGCAGTTCTTACCTATCATGTAATAGCTGGTAAGTTCAGTTCAGCCGATGTAGCCAAAGCAATCAAAGCCGGAAACGGAAAAGCTGAGTTCAAAACTGTTCAGGGCGGAAAACTCTGGGCGATGATGGATGGAAAAAATGTTGTGTTGAAAGATGAAAAAGGCAACACTTCAAAAATCACGATCATGGATGTGAACCAATCCAATGGAGTAATTCACGTGATTGATACAGTGGTGATGCCGTAATCGTAATTAAATATCTAACAAAAAATGCCGATGAATTTCTTCATCGGCATTTTTAATTACTTGGCCTTCTTTATAAGTGAATCACTTCACCATAAGCAGCGGCTGCAGCTTCCATGATAGCTTCACTCATGGTTGGATGCGGGTGTACCGATTTAATAATTTCATGGCCTGTAGTTTCAAGATTTCTTGCCACTACAACTTCAGCAATCATCTCCGTAACGTTAGCTCCAATGAAGTGCGCACCTAGCCACTCACCATATTTTGCATCGAAAATCAATTTAACGAAACCATCTGCAGCCCCAGCCGCTTTTGCTTTACCGGATGCGGTAAACGGAAATTTGCCAACTTTAATTTCATAACCAGCTTTCTTAGCGGCTTCCTCTGTATAGCCAACAGAAGCAATCTCGGGATTGCAGTATGTACAACCAGGAAGATTATTATAATTTAATGGATGCGGATTTTGTCCTGCCATTTTCTCAACACAAATAATTCCTTCTGCAGATGCAACGTGTGCTAATGCAGGCCCTTTTACAATATCTCCGATCGCGTAAATGCCAGCAACATTTGTTTTGTAGAAGTCATCAACAACTACGCGGCCTTTATCGGTCTTTACTCCAACATCCTCCAGTCCAATGCCTTCGATGTTTGTTGTAACACCCACCGCGGACAAAACAACATCAGCCTCAATTTTAATTTCTCCTGTTGGAGTTTTTACCGTTGCAATGCAGCCCTTTCCGGAAGTATCAACTTTCGTTACTTCCGAACTTGTATAAATAGTCATCCCCGCTTTTTTGAACGACTTCTCCAACGCCTTCGAAACATCTACATCCTCTACGGGAACAACGTTCGGCAAAAACTCCACAATCGTTACCTCTGTTCCCAATGTGTTATAGAAATAGGCGAACTCAACACCGATTGCACCTGAACCAATCACTAATAATTTTTTAGGTTGCTCCGGCATTACCATTGCTTCGCGATAGCCAATAATTTTCTTTCCGTCAATTTTAATGTTTGGTAATTCGCGCGCGCGACTTCCGGTTGCTACAATAATATTCTTTGCTTCGTAATCAATTTTCTTTCCAGCAGCATCTGCAACCTCTACTTTACCACCCTTTTTTAATTTTGCTGTACCAGCTATATGATCAATTTTATTTTTCTTGAATAGAAACTGAATTCCTTTGCTCATGCCTCCTGCGACTTCGCGGCTTCTCTTAACGATAGATCCAAAATCCGCTTTCGCATCCTTCACTTCTATACCGTAATCTTTCGCATGCTGAATATATTCAAACACATTGGCGCTTTTCAATAAGGCCTTTGTAGGAATACACCCCCAGTTTAAGCAAACCCCACCCAACTCGGTCTTCTCTACTACTCCTACTTTCATTCCCAACTGAGAAGCGCGGATAGCGGCAACATATCCCCCGGGACCGCTTCCGATAACGATCAAATCATATTTTGACATAGACGTGGATTTTAATTTAAATGCCGCCAAATATAAGGGAATTGACCTAAGAAATGAAGGCCCACAAGAATGATCAGAAATGTCTATTTTTGGGCATTGCGCTTTAAAAACGACTAAAAAAATGAAATTACTTCAGGGAAAAAACGCTCTTATCACGGGAGCCTCCAAAGGTATCGGCCGATCCATTGCACTGAAATTTGCTGAGCAAGGTGCGAACGTTGCCTTTACCTATTTATCTAGTGTTGAACAAGGTCAGGCACTTGAAGTCGAGCTTGCTTCAAAAGGGGTAAAAGCGAAAGGCTACCGTTCTGATGCTTCTGATTTTGCTCAAGCGGATAAATTGATCAACGATGTAGTAGTTGATTTCGGATCGCTTGATATTCTTGTGAACAACGCAGGTATTACAATGGATAATTTATTGCTCCGCATGAATGAAGAGGCTTGGGACAAAGTAATTAACGTGAATTTGAAATCGTGTTTCAACACGGTGAAGGCTGCTACAAAGCCCATGATGAAACAAAGAGGCGGTTCTATCATCAACATGACTTCGGTAGTGGGTTTGAAAGGAAATGCGGGCCAAACCAATTATTCTGCTTCGAAAGCTGGTATTGTTGGTTTCACAAAATCTGTTGCCTTGGAGTTAGGATCTCGCGGAATTCGCTCGAACGCCATTGCACCGGGATTTATCGAGACTGAAATGACTGCTGTTCTAGATCCTAAAACTGTACAAGGCTGGCGCGATGCCATTCCCTTGAAGCGTGGCGGAAAACCTGAAGATGTAGCAGATGCTTGTGTATTTCTTGGATCAGATTTATCATCCTACATAACCGGGCAAGTATTGCAAGTAGATGGTGGTATGCTCACCTAAAATCTGTAAAGAAGAATCTTAAAAAAAAGACTTGTTTGTTTAAAAAGAAAAATACCAAACAACTGTTCGTGTTTTGATTTATTCAAAAATTAGTGAGAGTTTTTTGAAAAAATTTTTTAATAAATTTCTCATTCAATCTGCTCTTTAGCAGGAAGTTACAATCAGTCCTAAAAAATACTTGTTTAGAGCATTTGGTGTTATCATCTTTTCTAAGCCTATATTTGTTCACGTTCTTTAACATTTTCACTTATCAAGAAAGGCAGAGGGTAATGGCCCTGTGAAGCCTTGACAACCTAGTCCGCTCCGATAACTATCGGAAGGAAAAAGGTGCCAATTCCAACTTCGAGAAATCGGAGAGAGATAAGTCAGATAATAGCTTCGAAATTCTACCTAAAAATATTCAACAGCTCTTCTGATTTATCGGAAGAGCTTTTTTTATGCCCACACTTTTGGTGCGGTACATAAAACGGCACTCCGATATGCCTTTCATGGTAAGTGGTTTTAAAATTTTTAAACCAAAAAAAAACAATTACCATGGGCAACACAACAACAAACCTCATCCATTCCATCCCTGTTGACGAATTAACAGGATCGATCTCCGTACCGATTTATCAAACAGCAACCTATGTGCAACAAGCACCCGGTGTAAACAAAGGCTTTGATTATGGCCGCTCCAATAACCCAACGCGCTTGGCACTGGAAAACATCGTTGCCAAATTAGAGGGTGGTCATTCGGGGTTTGCGTTCGCCACAGGCCTGGCTGCCATTGATGCTGTATTAAAAACACTTTCATCGGGCGATGAAATTGTAGCGGTCGATGATATCTATGGTGGAGCCTATCGCTTGTTCACCCACATTTATGAAAAATTTGGTATCACCGTACAATACGTTGACACAACTGATGCTGACAATGTGTGTGATTACATCAACGAAAAAACCAAACTCGTTTGGTTAGAGTCTCCGACTAATCCTACACTTAAAGTTTCCGACATTGAAAAAATTGCAACCATCGCGCACGCCAATCAAGCGTTGGTAGTTGTAGATAATACGTTTGCGTCACCCGTTGCACAACAACCGTTGAAGCTTGGAGCGGACATTGTAATTCACAGCGGCACAAAATATTTAGCGGGTCACTCTGACCTCGTTGCCGGATTGGTGGTTGTGAAAACAGAAGAACTTGCAGAAAAAATAAAATTTATACAAAATGCATCTGGTGGAATTCTTGGTCCACAAGATTGCTGGCTTACAATTCGTGGCATTGAAACGGTAACGTTGCGTGTAGAGCGTCAATGCAAAACGGCACAGAAAGCCGCTGAGTATCTTTTGTCGTGCGCGGATGTTGCATCCGTTTACTATCCCGGATTACCAACTCATAAAAATCATGAACTAGCAGCACGGCAGCAAAACGGATTATTTGGAGGCGTTATTTCATTCACCCTTAAAGATGATACCGAGCAGGCTGCAACTGAATTTGTAACCTCTACGCACTATTTTAAGCTGGCCGAAAGCCTGGGTGGAGTAAAAAGTTTAATCTGCCACCCCGCACAGATGACCCATAAGTCAGTGCCCGTTGAAAAACGTCATCAATCAGGTGTTGCCGATTCATTGATTCGATTATCCTGCGGAATAGAAGATGTTGAAGATCTAATTGATGATTTGCAACAAGCCTTTGTAAAAACTAAGAAAATAATTGCTGTCGTAGCCTAAACATAAATTGTCATGAGAAATAAATTAACACTTGGCGTATTTGGTTTCGGTTGTGTAGGGCAAGGCCTTTACCATGTTTTGGAAGAAACACATGGGCTAAAAGCAGAGATAAAAAAAATCTGCGTGAAGAATAAGGCTAAGCAACGGCCATTCGATAATAGTTTATTTACATTTCAAAAAGAAGATATTCTCAACGATCCGGAGATTGATGTAGTGGTAGAGTTGATTGACGATTCAAAAGCCGCCTTTCAAATTTTGAAATCAGCGTTGCAGAACGGTAAACATGTTGTGACGGCCAATAAAAAAATGCTCGCTGAAAATCTGGAAGAGATTCATTTTCTACAACAACAATATGATCGGTCGGTATTGTACGAAGGGGCGGTGTGCGGAAGTATCCCCATACTCCGAAACCTGGAAGAATATTATGACAATGACTTACTGACGGGCATTGAAGGGATTTTCAATGGCTCAACCAATTACATACTCACAAAGGTTTTCGAAGAAAAGAAATCCTACACCGATGCATTAAAGCAGGCTCAGGATTTAGGTTTTGCTGAATCGAATCCGGCTCTGGATGTTCAAGGGTTCGATCCTAAATTCAAATTAGCAATTGCGATTGCCCACGCATTTGGCGTTTTCGTGAAGCCCGAAGATATTATCAACATCGGTATTGATAAAATTTCAGATCTCGATTTACAGTTTGCCCGTGAAAAAGGATACAGTGTTAAACTAATAGCACGCGCCATTAAAGTGAATGGGAAGATCTTTGCGCTGGTTGCTCCACAGTTTATAGAAAGCGAAACCCCATTCAGTACGGTTCGTCACGAATACAATGCTGTGCAGGTACAAGGAGCCTTTTCCGATAAGCAACTTTTCATTGGAAAAGGAGCTGGAAGTTATCCAACCGGTTCAGCGGTATTGTCTGATATTTCTGCCCTGTCTTATGATTATCGGTACGAGTATAAAAAGATTAATCAACTTCCGGTAAACACATTCTCAGACGATTGGTCTGTGGAGGTTTTTGTACGATTCCCTCACGGTGAGTCCGTTGCGATTGGAGACTTTGAAAATTTCAAATCCGGCTACGCAGCGAATGGACAAAACTATATGGTAGGGGAAGTAAATTATGCCAAATTGAAAGAATGGACGACTAATGAAAATATTGGCATTATACTCGCCCCTCAAGCGACTTTCAAATTGCAGCAATCTTCCAAAAACGTGGACGCAGATTATGCGGTTGCCTGAACTTACAACTCAATAATCACACCAATGGTAGGCAACACCTGCCCGGAAGTATTTTGAATAAATTTCGGTGTATAAAATCCCGGATTGCTTCCATCCGGAATAGGAGTACCATTACCATCTTTCACCACATCAATATTATCTTCAAATTTTGTTTGATAGTTGTAAACATTTTGAACATCGAAAAAAATATTCAAGGACCACTTCTTAAAAAAGTATTTCTTATCAATGCGCAAGTCTAACTGATGATACGGACTTATTCGCTTGCTGTTGAGTTGGCTATAATCCTGTATACCGTATGGTCTGACATCCCAGTTCTCCCTGCGAACAGTTTCCTGAACATTATACGGAGTATACGGTGATCCTTCTGTAAACAACCAGCGTGCTCCAATCTCCCAGTTCTTTCCAAATTTTTTTCCGGCCGTTAAACTCACAAGATGGCGGTTATCCCAGAAGGAAGAAATTAGCTTTTCGTTCTTGTCTTCAAACTCACTGCGCACCCAGGTATAGGCCAGAATTCCATAAAACCCTTTAAATAACTTTTGCTGAGCCAATACCTCAATGCCATAGCTTCGGCCTTCGGATGTGGAACTTACCGGTGCATTCCCAATCACCCCAAAATCCGCTCCGAGGTTAGCCAGCGAGATTGAATCTTCTAACAAGAATGGGTACTGATCGTAAATCTTATAAAACCCTTCCAGTGTTATGCGTGAATTACTTTTCAAATTAAACTCCAGCCCCGACACAATGTGCTTACTTCGAATATACATAACTCCATTTTCTTTATTATCCAATTCATTGGTAGTTGAGTTTCTGTACCCTAAAACTGTGTAGGGAGGTAGTTGATAATAAATTCCTGTATTGAAGTTTGCGTTTATTGTTTCATTAATAGCATACGAAACAGAAATTCTTGGAGATAATTGATCGAGCAGATTGCTCATATCACGTGAATAATCATTCGCATCGGCACGAAGGCCCGCAGAAATAGTAAGTGTATTAAAGAATGTATTACTGATTTGTCCAAATACTCCCCATTTATTAATGGAGACTTGCGTTTCGTAATTGCGCGTTACGGCTCCTTGCTGGGTTACGATTTTATTAAAGTCCTCTGTACTCAGGTTAGCGAATTCATAACTCACTCCATAATTCAGCTTCCATGTCTTTTTTACCTGATAGTCTTCAAGTCGTAATTTCGTTTCGGTTTCGCGGGAGTTGTAATCCTGAATGAGATTATTGGGATCGGAACTATCGTTGTCCTTATACTTTATCGCTGAATTATTCAGTTCGTTACGACTCATTACAACTGAGCTTGTCCCACTCCTCCTAAAACGTTCATACTTTATCCCGATTGTATAATTCCATTGCTCAGACGTTGGGAGTGCATTTAGAATATATTCAGCTTCCTCCTTATCTTTTTGATTGTCTGCATTACCAGGCGCATCCAGATTTAACGTGAAATCATCAATGGCGCCAATGCCCAGCAGGGTAATTTGGTTTTTATCATCCAGTTTATACTTGTACTTGAACTGTACATCGTTGTACACGGGTAAAAAAGGCAGGTTAAATATTTTAAATAAAAATTGTAAATACGATCGTCTGGCAGAAAATACCAGAGAGGATTTTTTACTCACCGGGCCTTCTACTGTAATTCCCAGATCGGATGCGCCTACAACAGCATTCATTGTCCATTTATCATCACGGCCATCCTTTAAATTAAAATCAAATACAGAACTCATGGTATTTCCCCGGTTTGCCGGAAAGGCCCCCGAATAAAAATTTACTTCGCGTAACAAATCGACATTGATAATACCTACAGGTCCACCTGACGACCCCTGTGTTTGAAAATGATTGATCACGGGTATCTGAATTCCGTCCAGATAGAATGTATTCTCGCTTGGAGAACCTCCACGAATAATAATGTCATTCCGAAATGAGGGTGTCGATGCCACCCCGGGCAATGAGCGAATCACTTTTGAAACATCACGGTTGCCCCCAGGCATTCGCTTGATTTCGGTAGTCCCAATGGTGCGCAACGAAAGCGGGGATTCATCTGACTTACTAAAAGTATTGCTGGAAGTAATAGTTACTTCGTCAAGATTCCGGGCTTCCTCCTCCATAGTGAAGTCGACAATAGCAGCCCGCGCATTCGTTACCTGTATCTCGTATACAATCAATTTTTTAAATCCAACAAACGTGGCTTCTATATTATAGAGCCCCGCAGGCAGAATAGAAATTGTATAATATCCATTCTCATCACTTTGTGTGCCGAGGGATGTACCCTGCACAATAATGTTAGCAAATGGAATAGGTTCATTGCCAATTTTATTAGAAACTCGGCCACGGATAGCGATTTGCTGAGCCAACGCCATGCTGGAAACTAGACTGAGGATAATGATTAATAATTTTTTCACTTTGTTAGAACAAGCATATTCAAAAAAGGTTAAAAATCTTTAAAACCGCTTATTTTTGATCATGTTTCTATACAACGTTACCATTGGCATTGATACCGACATTGAACAAGCATGGATAGATTGGATGAAAAACCAGCATATTCCCGATGTTTTAAACACGGGAATGTTTGTTGACTATAAATTTTATAAAGTACTCCACGACAACAACGATGGTACAATTTCATATTGTGTACAATACTTTGCTACCTCATTAGAACTCGTTGTACAGTATCTCGAAGTTTTTGCCCCCGCTATGGCAGAAGAACACCGACAAAAATTTATTGGAAAACATGTTGCCTTCCGTACGCTCCTTGAAGAAATTTAAGCGCTATTATTTCTGTAAGATATTCTTAATGTCATTAATTTCCAGACTACAGTTAATCCACTCTCCATCCAGCTTAGCACTATAATATTTTTTATAAAAATTGATTGCGGGCTCGTTCCACTCTAATACCTGCCACAACATACCTGTACACTGTTCGTCCAATGCATGTTGCATCGTACGATCAAAAAGCAGCTTGCCAATTCCGCTGCCTCTTTCCTTTTCTGTTACAATAATATCTTCGAGGTACAATCGCTTCCCTTTCCAGGTCGAGTATCTCCAATAGTAAATAGAAATTCCTACAATGCCCTTTTCATTCTCCGCTACAAAAAGTCCGTAGATCGGATTGGCTCCAAAGCCGTCTTTCTCCATCCGTTCAACGGTATTAGTCACTTCGTGTGGTGCGCGTTCGTATAATGCTAACTCCTTAACAAGTTCCAATACGCTGGGTAAATCTGCTTTTGTACCAACCCTGATATTTATATTCGACATGGCATTTACTTTCAATTGGCTAAAATTAAGGGCTTTCCTTGATTTGGCTATATCAGGGCTTTGTTTTCTTGGGCTTATTCAACTGTTCTCTTACTTTTAGTATCAAATGATGAACATGAAAAACTGTATTATTTGTGTACTGCTATTATTGGCGCACGTTGGGGTTAGCCAAAAATATACGGGCGACAGTTGGGCAAAAGTAAAAGCCAACGGTGGTACGCTTACCGTATTTTACTATGAACAAGCAGGTCTTATTTATGAGGAAGATGGCCAGGTAAAGGGTGCTTGCGCAGATTTATTAGCAGAATTTAAAGCCTTCGTACAAAAGAAATACGGGAAAACACTTGCGATTACGTATGCAGGCAAGGAGCCCGTCTTCTCAGAATTTTTAATCCAAGCGCAAAATTGCAAAGATGTCTTAGGTGTAACCAATGTAACTATTACCGAGGAACGTAAAAAACTGGTGAAGTTTACACCAGCATTTTTATCTAATCCGGTTGTTATGATCACACATAAAGATGCACCAACATTGCTGGGGCTTTCTGAAATAGGTGAAAAATTCAAAGGCTACTCTGCTGAAGTAATAGCCGGAAGTACACATACCAAACACATCGATCGAATAAAAAAAGAATATATTTCTACATTAAAAATATCGTATGGGCCTTCTGGTGGCGCGATTCTAAAAAAATTATCCACTAACCCCAAACTCTTTACAATCCTTGATTTCACAGAATACATTGACGCTACCCGAAAAAACTTACCTGTAAAAAGACAAAATATTGAATTTGGAGCAGCGGAAGAACTAGCCTTTATCATGCACAAACAAAGTGATTGGGACGCGGTGTGGAAAGAATTTATGACTCCCGAATATCGCAGAAGCGTTAAGTATCGTAAAATAATTGCCAACAACCTGGGAACTGCTTTTTTAAGTATTCTTAAATAAATCTTTAAGAATCTAGTTTATCAAATCAAACCCCGTATACGGTATCAGCACTTTCGGAATATTGATTCCATTGGCTGTTTGATTATTCTCCAGTATGGCAGCCACAATACGAGGAAGAGCCAACGCACTTCCGTTAAGTGTATGCAGTAATTGAGTTTTCCCTTCTTTGTTTTTGTAACGAAGTTTTAACCTACTTGCCTGAAAAGTTTCAAAATTACTAACCGAGCTTACTTCGAGCCACCGCTGCTGTGCGGCAGAATATACTTCCATGTCGTAAGTCATGGCTGCGTTAAAGCCCATGTCGCCCCCGCATAACAGAAGTTTGCGATAAGGCAATTCCAATTTTTCTAAAAGGCCTTGCACGTGTAAACTCATTTCTTCCAAAACATTGTAGGAGTCTTCTGGCCGCGTGATTTGCACGATTTCAATTTTATCAAATTGATGAAGTCGGTTTAATCCTCGAACATGTGCTCCCCAACTTCCTGCCTCTCTGCGAAAGCAAGGTGTATAGCCAGCATTTTTTATTGGTAGTTCATCTTCACTTACCATTACATCACGATACAAATTCGTAATGGGCACTTCCGCGGTGGGAATCAAATACAGTTTATCTTCTCCAATAAAATACATTTGCCCTTCCTTATCCGGAAGTTGACCGGTTCCATATCCGGATGCCTCATTTACTACTATCGGGGGTTGAATTTCTGTATAGCCCTTTTGATCGGCTTCGTTCAAGAAAAAATTGATTAATGCGCGTTGAAGCTTAGCACCCTTTCCCTTATACACGGGAAACCCAGCCCCTGCGATTTTTACTCCCAGATCAAAATTTATAATGTCGTATTTCTTGATAAGCTCCCAATGAGGCAATGAACCCTTGTGTAATGTTGGTATTTCGCCATGCTGAAAAAGGTTGATATTTTCTTCCGGGCTTTTACCAAGGGGTACTTTTTCATGCGGCACGTTGGGGATTTTATACAAGTGTTGTTGTAGTTGTGCCTCATATCCCGTTAAGTCGTCTTCATGTTTTTTAATAAGCTCCTTATCTTTTGCAACGGCCTCTCGTAATGTTGTCGCCTCATCTTTCTTTCCTGATTTCATTAACTCGCCAACTAGCCTAGAGTCTGTATTTGACTTCGCTTTCAGGTGATCCGCTAGCTTTTGGGTGTCTTTCCGCTTACCATCCAAATCAATTGCTATGTCAATCAGTTCCTCAACATTTTTGAGCCCTCTTTTCTTAAGGCCTGCTATTACTTTTTCTTTTTGTTCGCGTATCGTGGCAACCTGAAGCATAGTTTCGTTTATGAAAGTATCTGTAAAATTAGTTTTTTGAGCGGACTGAGAGTTTTCTTAGCCACAATTTCTTAACAATTATTTGATTGTATTCAATTTTGCCCTATACTTGCAACATCATCGGCCTCCTTACAGGCCTCTCGATATAGATAAAATCCTTGCCCTGCTATAATATTAAGTAACTCGTGTTCCAATTCTTTTGAATTCATTCAACCGTAATTTCAATTACTCCTCGTTTTAATAAATCAACTTTAAGTCTAACCTCAAATTACTTTTTAGTACCATGTACACAATTGACGATCTCAATGTCAAGCTTCTTTCCGAACTGAAAGACATCGCTGAGCAGATGGGTGTGAAAAACGCCAAAAAACTTTCCAAGCAAGAGCTGGTTTATAAAATCCTCGATCAGCAAGCTGTGAGTGACGAAACTCCCGACACAAAAAAAACTACACCTTCACCTGAAGGCCGTACGCTGCGACCTCGTAAGCGAGAAAACGTGGCGCCAAAAGCTGACAAAGATTTATCTTCCGATGAGCTTATTGAATCCATTAATGTAGACTTCGATTCCTCCGTTACGCGCTTTGAGGAACCAACACCAGAGCAATCACAAGAACCGCAACCACCGAGGCAAGATGTTATACAGGAACCTCGAGAGCCAAGAGAGCAACGGGAGCCAAGAGAAGAAAGAACACCACAACAAGTCAGGCCTAACATAAAAGATTTTGACGGATCAATCGGCAATGAAGGTGTGTTGGAAATCATGCAGGATGGGTATGGATTCCTCCGCTCATCCGATTATAACTACCTCGCAAGCCCGGATGATATTTATGTCTCCCCTTCACAAATAAAATTATTCGGATTAAAAACCGGTGATACTGTTAAAGGTCTCATTCGCCCTCCGAAAGAAGGCGAAAAATATTTCGCTTTACTAAAAGTAGAATCTGTTAACGGAAAAACTACAGAAGAAATTCGTGACCGTGTTGCCTTCGAATACCTTACTCCGCTTTTCCCGGAGGAAAAACTAAAACTCAGTACAACTGGCGATAATATGTCTACGCGTATTCTCGATTTGTTTTGCCCAATTGGTAAAGGACAACGGGGTATGATTGTAGCCCAGCCTAAAACAGGTAAAACAGTATTGCTAAAAAGCATCGCGAATGCTATCGCAGAAAACCATCCAGAGGTTTATCTATTAGTTCTATTAATTGATGAGCGTCCAGAAGAGGTTACCGATATGGCGCGCAGTGTAAAAGCCGAAGTAATTGCTTCAACCTTCGATGAACAAGCTGAACGCCACGTAAAAATTGCCTCCATAGTATTGGAGAAAGCAAAACGTATGGTCGAATGCGGTCACGATGTAGTGATCTTGCTTGATTCCATCACCCGATTGGCTCGTGCATACAACACCGTTGTTCCTTCTTCCGGCAAAATTCTTTCCGGTGGTGTAGACGCTAACGCACTACATAAGCCTAAACGCTTCTTCGGTGCTGCACGTAATATTGAAAATGGCGGCTCGCTAACCATTATTGCAACTGCACTTATCGAAACGGGTTCTAAAATGGACGAAGTTATCTTTGAAGAATTTAAAGGAACGGGCAATATGGAATTGGTGCTTGATCGCAAGCTAGCCAACAAACGTGTTTATCCTGCCATTGACGTTACAGCTTCTGGCACAAGACGTGAAGACTTATTATTAAAAGAAGAAGAACTGCAACGCGTTTGGATTCTACGCAAATACATGGCCGATATGAACAGTAATGAGGCCATGGAATTGCTACTAAACAGAATGAAAGGAACTCGTAACAACAATGAATTCTTGTTGTCAATGAACGGGTAATCCTATTCTATTTCATATTTAAAAACCGCCTCGATAGCTGAGGCGGTTTTTTATTTTAGCAATAATCTTGGGATGTGGATGAACGTCCAGCAATTACGATAATCATTCCTGCGAACATCGTTAAGAAGATTTTTCCTTCTTATCATGAAATGCGCCCTTAAATTTAGGATCATCCTTCTTCTTCTGCTCGTCTATTTCTCGAGCCATGGCCTGAGCCTCTTCAAAAGAAGTTTTTGCAATATCTAAGTCCGAGGGTAATTCCTTAACTGTAATTTTTTCTCGAATCAGTTTTTCAATTTTTTTAATGTGATACTCTTCTGGTTTAGTCACCAATGTAATCGCTATCCCTTCCTGAAATGCGCGTCCTGTTCTCCCAATGCGGTGTACATAATCTTCATACAACCCAGGTACATCAAAATTGATAACATGCGAAACTTTTGTCACATCAATTCCCCGTGATGTAACATCTGTGGTTACAAGCACTCGCAACCCTCCTTCCTTAAATTCATTCACCGCATTAATGCGTGTGTTTTGACCCTTGTTAGAGTGTACAACTTTTACAGAACCCAGTCCCTTTCGGTCGATATACTTATATACCGCATCTGCATTTGCTTTGGTTTTGGCAAAAATCATGACCCGATTGAATTTTTCGCGATCCTGCAACAAGTATTCAATGAAATTAATTTTTGTTTTCAAGTTTGGCAGGTGATACAGCATCTGCTCGACTTGGCGCGCAACAGTTGCCTGAGGTGTGATCTCTATCTTTATTGGGAACTCTAAAAAATCAGCGGATAGTTTTTCAACTTTTTCAGGAAAAGTTGCTGAGAATAGAAGATTTTGTCGCTTGAGTGGAATCACTTCAAAGATTTTTCGCAACTGACGCATAAAGCCCATGTCCATCATACGATCAGCCTCATCAATAACCAACGTTTTTATTTGTTTTATCGGCAAGGCGTTCATCAGGTAAAGCTCCATAAACCGCCCCGGAGTAGTCACTAAAATATCAACTCCCTTTTTAATCGCTTCTATTTGCGGCTTTATGCCAACTCCACCAAAAATTGGTAAAATTCTAATATCCGTATACTTGGCAAGCTGAACAGCATGCTCCGCAATTTGCAGCGTAAGCTCTTTTGTGGGAACCAATATTACGGCCCGTGGATCTTCACCCTGCGCATATTTTACTTTCATCAATAACGGCAATAAATACGCTGCCGTTTTGCCTGTTCCGGTTTGGGCAATCCCAATTACTTCTTGCCCGCCTAAAATAATAGGAATGCTTTTTTTTTGGATTTCGGTTGGATTCTCAAAGCCTACATCACGTATCGCATCCAGCAACTGCCGATTTAGTTTGAATTGCTCGAATGTTGATTCTTCTTTCACTAATTTTGATTCCGTGAGTTCTATTCTTATCGTTAATGCAAATATAGTCAACGAAGGCAAGGTCGTTCAGTCCGATGTCTTTATTAAAGATCAATTCATTGAAAAGATAGGAAGCGATCTTCAATACCTACAAGCCACAACGATACTTGATGCGAAAGGTAAACACTTGTTTCCAGGAGTAATTGATGATCAAGTGCATTTTCGTGAACCTGGCCTTACTCATAAAGCTACCATTTATTCCGAATCGCGGGCTGCCGTTGCTGGCGGTGTTACCAGTTTTATGGAGATGCCCAATACGATTCCCCCTGCGTTCACCCAAAAATTACTGGAGGATAAATATCAGGTTGCATCGCAAAATTCGTTAGCCAATTATTCCTTCTTCATAGGCGCATCAAACGATAATCTTGAAGATGTTCTGAGGACCGATCAGCAGAAAGTTTGTGGGCTAAAAATCTTTATGGGCTCTTCCACCGGAAATTTATTGGTGGACGATCCAAAAGTCCTAGAAGGATTCTTTTCAAAAGTTCCGTTCCTTATTGCCTCGCATTGTGAGGATGAGCCTATAATCCGAAAAAATACCGAAGAGTTTAGAAAGAAATACGGTGAAGCAATGTCTGTTCGATATCATCCGATGATTCGAAGTGAAGAGGCGTGTTACAAATCTTCTTCCTTTGCTGTAAGCTTAGCAAAAAAACATGGAACCAGACTTCACATCCTTCATATTTCAACTGCTAAAGAAACAGCGTTGTTTGATAACACACTCCCCCTGAAGGATAAAAAAATTACGGCCGAAGCATGCATCCATCATCTGTGGTTCAACGACTCCGATTATGAAAAACTTGGAATGTTGATTAAGTGGAACCCTGCAATTAAAACACAAGCTGATCAACAGGCGGTATTCAACGCGTTACTTGAAAATCGAATTGATGTTATTGCTACGGACCACGCTCCGCACACCGCAGAAGAAAAAAGGAATGGTTATTTCAATGCCCCCGCTGGTGGTCCATTGATTCAGCATAGTCTAACCGCGATGCTTGAATTTTATCATCGTAAGAAAGTTGACTTGCCGTGGATCGCACAAAAAATGGCGCACAACCCAGCGATACTTTTCCAGGTTGAAAAAAGAGGATTTATCCGCGAAGGGTACTTTGCCGACCTGGCACTGGTTGATCTTAATCAATCATGGACCGTTAATAAAAATAATATTCTTGCCAAGTGTAGCTGGTCTCCTTTCGAAGGCACGACTTTTAAATCAAAGGTTACCCATACGATTGTTTCGGGTCATCTGGCATACGAGGCCGGAGAATTTCATGAAAATCAGATGGGGAAACGGTTATTATTTGATCGGGCCTAACCTTTTGATTTTAGGTCAGCCTGTCTAACTTTGCAGTCCTTAAAATGGTGATTGTAGCTCAGTTGGTTAGAGCGCCTGATTGTGGTTCAGGAGGTCGCGGGTTCGAGCCCCGTCTTTCACCCAAAACACCCCGATTTCGGGGTTTTTTAATTTAATAGATGAAAAAATTAGCGATTCTTTTCCTTTTTTCGCTGGTCGCCAGTGAGGTCTACCCACAATATTCCTTCGCCCCAGATAAACTCATGCAAGATTTAAAAATCCTCTCCTCAGACTCATTGGAGGGAAGGAAAACAGGTACCGATGGTAATATCAAAGCCAGAGTCTACATTATTGAACAACTTAAGAAGGCAGGTATTGAGCCATTTGTTACCGGCTATGAACAGTCCTTTTCAATCTCAGAATCTGTTACCGGAGTTAATGTTCTTGGCGTTGTTCCCGGAACAAAGAAAGAAACGATTGTGATCAGTGCGCACTATGACCATCTCGGTATCCGAAACAATATGATTTATAACGGTGCTGATGATAACGCGTCAGGTGTTGCCACGCTTTTGGCAATGTTGCAATACTTTAAGAAAACCGTTCCGGAACATCGCCTCATCTTTGCCTATTTTGATGCAGAAGAGTTAGGCTTAAAAGGTTCGGCATATTTTATAAACTCACTTGACCTACAAAAAGAAAATATTGTATTAAATGTTAACCTTGATATGGTAAGCAGAAGCGACAAAAATGAACTTTACGCTTGCGGTACATTTCATTATCCATCGTTGAAAAAAAACATTGAAAAAATTAAAGTACCCTCCGGAATAAAACTTCTTTTCGGGCATGATGATCCAACAACGGGTAAAAATAACTGGACTAGCCAGTCGGATCAGTATAATTTTCATCAGAAAAAAATTCCCTTTATATATTTTGGTGTAGAGGATCATATCGATTACCATAAATCAGGCGATGACTTTGACAAGATCAATCCTGAGTTTTACAAAAACAGTACAGAAACAATTCTATTGGCCATTCTGGCACTGGATAAAAACTTGGAATAGGTCGTATAACTTCCGAAATTAAATGCGTTAATAAACCATGATGTATGGATCAGCGCATTATCAATCTTTTTGATGAGTACACTCACAAGCCATTAACCCGGGAAGATTTTTTCCGGAAGCTAGTAATACTCACGGGCAGCACAACCGCTGCACTAGCCATACTTCCCTTACTGGAAGTAAACTATGCGATGGCATCAACCGTGCCCCTACAAGATGACCGATTGACAACCGAGTACATAACCTATTTGGGTGATGGCACAGACACCATGAAGGCCTATGTTGCTCGGCCTAAAGCACGTGCTACATATGCTGCAATAATGGTAATCCACGAAAACAGAGGCCTAAACCCACACATTGAAGATGTTACTCGAAGGGTCGCTTTAGATGGCTTTCTCGCCATTGCCCCCGATGCTCTCTCGCCTTTAGGAGGAACGCCTGCTGAAAGCGATAAGGCACGTGAAATGTTTCAGCAACTTGACGCAAAAAAGACAATTCTAAATTTTGCAAGGGGATTTGAATATTTGAAAACCCGTAAAGATTGCACTGGAAAATTTGGTTGTGTCGGTTTTTGTTGGGGAGGCGCCATGAGTAACAATTTAGCAATCCACGTTCAGGAACTACTCGCTGCTGTCCCATTCTATGGACGCCAGCCCGATATTGCAGAAGTTCCTAAAATTCAAGCAGCCCTTCAACTACATTATGCTGGAAAAGATGAGCGAGTGAATGCGGGCATTCCAGCATATGAAGAAGCACTTAAAACCGAAAAGAAAGATTATAAAATCTTTATGTACGATAGCGCACAGCATGCTTTCCATAATGATACTAGCCCAACCCGCTACCATTCAGAATCAGCAAAACTTGCCTGGAGCCGAACCATGCAATTTTTTAAAGAAAAATTGTAGGTGTATCCGTTTCAAGCCCCAAAATAGTATAAATGTCATTTCGTAGCGAACCTGACGAAGTAGGGTGAGCGGAGAAATCCCCTTGAGGGTTACGCGAAAAGGGGATTTCTCCGTCCTGCTTGTGGCAGGACTGCGAAATGACAAACAAATACTATTTAGGACTCATTACGGATACTCATAAAAAGCTGAATTAATAACAAACCCCTTGATCATTTGAAGGGCTTTATTTTTTAGCTAGGTTTAGTATATGATACCGTGGGCTGAATTTAAAACGTATCCACTTAATGAAAAAATTCGCGCGCTATATGAGCGTGGAATATTTGTGATGGACATTCGATACTATCATTACAAAATAAATTTATACATGTTGGGTAATTACTACCTCGAGGTATTTATCAACCCGAAACAATCCCATATTGAAAAAATTGTTTTGTTGGACAACCGTCATACAAGAATGAAATTCTACTACGATCAAATTAAATTGCCTGCTGGGATTTAAAATAGCAAGCATAAAAAAGCCCGTCCTGATAATCATCCGGACGGGCTTTCAATAATGTTGTATTTTTTACGCGGTAGCCGCAGCAGATCCTTCGAATTTAGTAGCGGCTTTCAATGTCACCGTTTTCTTTGCTTTGTATCCGCAATAGTTACACAAGAAATGCTTCATTAATTCTCCTTCCTCCAATTCAGAAGGAACTTTCAATATTTCTTCCTTTACCACTTTAAACGTTTGATAATTACATTCCGGGCAACGTACAGCGTGCAAGTGGCCAGCATATTTCTCAATCTTTACATATCCTGTCACTTCATCTTTCCATACATCATAGTCCATCGAAAAGAGGTTCTCTTCCGCCTGCATGCCCTCATCCAAATAGGCATCCTCCTCTTCTTCACTTAACAACTTCATAGCCGTACCCGATTTTGGAGAAATACGTGGTTTGAAACGAAGAGCCTTAAGGCGCTTCTCTATGTAAAACGGATAATAGAACCTAAGCAAATTTTGTACAATAAGGGCAACAATCAAGCCCATAGAGATAGTCGTAAATAGCCTCACAAAAACCCATAATACGCTCAATTCAACAACATTTGAATTCGCATAGAAGCATATGCCGATCACCAAAATAACAGAAGCGAGCCACAATAAATTAATCTCGTTCTTATTAATGTAATCGTACTTATCCTTGGCTTCCTTCGTAATGGACAACTTTACGAGATGCCCAAACACTATTAAAATTGAAGCTGCCCAACAACCGAACGCTATGTTTTGGGCTAATTGGTTCCATGAAGTGAAATCCTGTACAACTGGTTCCATGTATGGGTTTGGTTTTAGTGATATTTACAAATATAAAATCCTGTTTCAATTTAACCTAACGGAGTTAATCCTCCGATAGAAAAAAGCAATTCAAGTTAACACACTTTTTATCAGAAAATCAAAAAAAATAGCTTTTTTAAGTGTTTAAAGCACTTAATTTCTGATTTCTGACTGCAAAAATACCTGTATATACTTTATTGCTTCATCCGGTTGTTCAAACATTCCCATATGTGCTGTATTGGTTAACACACAAACCGTTGGCCTAATGGCCATTTCTGACTGCTTTTTAATAGATTCCACTGCAATTCCCGCATCCCATTCGCCTGCAATAAATAGAATCGCTCCTTCGAAATGGGCAACGACAAAAGTACTGTCTGGCCGATCGCGCATGGCCATTACATAGGCAAGTAATGTATCGCGATTCGTTTGAGAACCCAGCCTAACAATTGACTGTATATATGGATTGGACTGATTATAAAACAATGGAGGAATAAAGGACTCTATAAATGGGGTAACACCGCGATTGGAAACAAACTCAATCACTTTGTTACGCGAAACTCTACGCTCTGCCGTATCCGCGTATGCCGTTGAGTGAAAAAGCCCAAAAGCCTTTAAGATAGCGGGGCGTTGTTCAGCTACCGCCAGGCTAACATACCCGCCTAAACTATGACCGATGGAAATACATGCTTCAATTTTCAGCTCTTCCAATAAAACAATAATTTTTGAAGCTACATCGGCTAATGAAAACCCGTTTGGTAAAAGTTTGCTTCGGCCAAAGCCCGGTAGGTCTATACAAATGAGCCTATAATTGTCTGATAGTCTATTCGAAAATGAATCCCAGATTTCATGGGTTTCGCAAAACCCGTGGATAAGCAACACCGGAAATCCCTTGCCCTGATCGGTATAAAATATTCCTGAATTTTCAGGCATCCTTTACAACAGCGTCTGCCTGCGGATAAGCAGGCTCAAGCATGTTGATAACCGTTCGTTCAATATGCTCAGCATCAAATCCGCATTCCTGATGCAACTCACTCTGTTCGCCATGTTCAATGATTTCATCGGGAATACCCAGTCGTTTTACTTCGGCTGAATAATTGTGATCGGCTATAAATTCAAGAACTGCACTACCAAAGCCACCCTGCAAGCAACCATCTTCTACTGTAATAACTTTTTTATACTTTGTAAATACTTCGTGGAGAAGTTTCTCATCAATCGGTTTTACAAAGCGCATATCGAAATGTGCAATCCGAATACCCTTCTTTTCCAGATTCTCGCACACCGCTACCGCATAATTGCCAATATGGCCGATCGTAAGAATTGCCAGCTCATCACCATTACGAAGTTTTCGACCCGTTCCAATTTCAACAGCCTCCATTGTAGTGCGCCATTCGGGCATCACCCCCTGACCCCGTGGATAACGAATCGAGAAAGCTTTTTCTTTTCTGGGAAGAGCTGCTGTGAACATCAGATTCCTCAACTCCTGCTCATTCATCGGTGCTGAAACAATCATATTCGGTATGCACCGGAAATAGGCGATGTCGTATGCTCCGTGATGTGTTGGGCCATCGGCACCGGCAAATCCCGCTCTATCCAAACAGAAGTTTACTGGAAGATTTTGAATACACACATCGTGCACAACCTGATCATACGCCCTTTGCATGAACGAACTATAAATATTACAGAACGGAATTAATCCTTGCGTAGCCAAGCCTGCCGAAAACGTTACGGCATGCTGCTCTGCAATACCTACATCAAACGCGCGGTCGGGCATCTCCTTCATCATAATATTCATGGAAGAGCCTGAAGGCATTGCAGGTGTAATGCCCATAATTTTGTCATTTGCTTTCGCCAACTCTACTAATGTGTGGCCAAAAACATCCTGATACTTTGGTGGTTGGGGTTTCTCAACTACTTTTTTGTGTATCTCTCCGGTAATCTTGTCGAATGTGCCCGGGGCATGCCAGGTTGTGGCGTTCCCTTTTTCAGATGGCCCATAGCCCTTCCCTTTAACCGTTACACAATGCAAAATTTTCGGGCCTTTAATCTTTTTAAGATCGGCCAATACGCTGGTCAAGTGATTAACATCGTGGCCATCGACCGGGCCAAAGTAACGCAAGTTTAGCGACTCAAATAAATTGCTTTGGCTGAGCAATGTCGATTTAATTCCGTTCTCAATTTTCGAAACAATTTCCTGTGCTGTTGTGCCGAAGTGTGAAAGTTTGCCCAATAAATTCCAGACTTCGTCTTTTAGTTTGTTGTACGTTTTCGAAGTGGTGATATCCGTAAGGTAGTCTTTCAATGCGCCTACATTTGGATCAATCGACATACAATTGTCGTTGAGGATGATCAGCAGGTTTGTGTCCGATACGCCCGCATGATTTAATCCTTCAAAGGCGATACCACCCGTTAATGCTCCATCGCCAATTACCGCAATGTGCTGTTTATCTTCAATATTTAAATACTTCGAAGCCGCTGCCATTCCAAGTGCTGCCGATACAGACGTGGAGGAGTGCCCAACGCCAAACGTATCGTACTTACTTTCTTTTCTCTTGGGGAAGCCCGAGATGCCTCTATATAAACGGTTGGTGTGAAATGCTTCTTTGCGCCCTGTAAGAATTTTATGGCCGTAAGCCTGATGGCCAACATCCCAAACTAATTGATCATAGGGCGTATTATAAATATAGTGCAGGGCAACCGTCAACTCAACTACCCCCAGGCTCGCACCAAAATGACCGCCATACACCGACACGTTATCAACAATGAATTGCCGCAGCTCATCGCAAAGCAGTACCAACTGCTCCTGATCAAGTTTTTTTACATCATCGGGCGAATTGATTCTCTTTAAAAGCGGACCGGGCGTTATGAGCATGCTTTCGGGGTTTTTGTATTAACAACGAATGAAATTAAGTGTTTAAAACACCCTTTCAACTGATTCATTGCAACTGCGTACAAAGATAAATATTTCCACCTCACCCCATCCTAGTTTGGGGCTGACTGAAAGTTCAGCTTTTTCCTCGCCAAAATGGAGAGTGATGGCCAAATTTTGTGGGTATTTATCATCACTAAAAGGGTAAGATTTGAGGTTTGAAATGGTAGCACATAACATTAAATTTGCCCCTCGATTTAGCTTTTCCACGTTAAAAATGACATCACACGACACTTTTGAAATAAAACTCTCACTATTTGAAGGCCCCTTCGACCTTCTTCTTTTTTTTATTGAACGAGACGAGCTGGACATATACGATATCCCGATCTCAAAAATCACGAATGATTTCCTGGAATACCTCCATCAATTGGAGGAACTAAATGTGGATGTTGCCAGTGAGTTTATTCTGGTAGCGGCTACGCTCATGCGTATTAAGTCTAAAATGTTACTGCCCCGGCCGCAACTCGATGAACTGGGCAATGAAATTGATCCGCGCGAAGAGTTAGTGAAGCACTTATTAGAGTACAAGAAATACAAATCGGTAATCGACACCTTCCATAAAATGGAGGAAACAGAGCTGATGAAAGAGAAGCGCGGAAACCTAATGAAGGAATTGCGCATGCTGGCTGAAACCTCGAATGTGGAGGCCGAACTTCAGGATGTTGACATGTTTAAACTTATGTCGGTTTTTGAAAAGGTTCTTAAAAGATTTGAAGCCGATAAAAATAAACCGGTGCATCAAATTATTCAATATCCGTACACGATTGAAGGGCAACGGGAATTTTTAATAAATGCCGTAACTACAAAACAGCGTGTTTCATTTTCTGAAATCGTTGAAACCTACAAAACCCGCATTGCACTTATTTTTAACTTCCTGGCCATTCTCGATTTATTAGCACAAGGCGAACTTTCTATACAGGTTGGTGAGGGGTTTAATAATTTTTGGATCATGAAGGGTGAGGAGATTGGAACAACTCAGGAACCCAACTCTTTGTAAGACTCGCTGTAGAAGTTTCCGGATAGCATCTACCATAAATTACCGGAATCAGAATAGCTAGCCTTGTAGATTAGAAACTCAGAATGCATGACGGCTTCCTAAAAAATTGTCAATAATTTAACTACTTCAACAACGCTCCATTTAACCGCAACAGTTCTGTCTCTGCAATTTTTGCATTGTAACGTGCAGTGATTAAGCGATTGTAGCCATCGGCCAGGCTTTGTTGCGCAGTGCGCAATTCTATAAATGTAGCAATGCCGCGTTTAAAACTTTCGAGCGCGATTACAACGTTTTCTTTTGCCAGCAAAATGTTTTCCTCTTCAATTAACAGCACTTTTTTGGCGTTGTCGTAATTAACAAAAGCATTACGAAGGCCAATATCTACGTTTACTTTTAGCTGTTCATAAAGAAGCTCCGTGCGAGCAACGTTTAAGCGCGCTTGCTGCACAAGTCGTCTGTTATTAAATCCATTAAAAATTGGCAATGTTGCAGAGAAGCTATAATTGAATCCTCTATTCTGATCAAACAACGGTGTGAATTGATTTATTGCCAAGGAGTTCTCTCTTCGTGAAAAGTTGTATGCTGAAACGAAATTAATAACTGGAAATTTTTCTGCTGTACGCTCACGCAACGATAAGCGCGCTATGCTGATTCCTTCTTTTGCAGAAAGCAGGCTGTAGTTAGAAACGCTAACGGCAGACTGAATCGCTGACTGTTGAAGATTGAGGTTAATTGCAATGGAGTCGGCTACATCAAAATTAGTTGGGAGTTGCTGCCCCACTAATCCATTCAGCAAATCTTTCAGCTGGGCAATTATTGTTTCTTGCTGAAGCATGGATGTACGTTGGGCATTCAAATCAACTTTGGCTTGTAAAAGTTCCGGTTTACCACCTACGCCAACTTCTAATTTTCGTGTTGCCAGCTTTACACGCTCTTCATTTACCGATATCTGCTCTTGCAGGGCCATCCATTGTTGCTTTTGACGAACAACATTATAATAATTAACAATTACAGCCGCGATGGTGTTCACCATCTGATCTTTTACGTTTAGCGAGCCTCGTACTTCCTGCTCCGCTATGCGTTCGCGTAATGCAAACATTTTTGTTCCGTCAAAAAGTGTCCAGATAAGTTGAACAGAACCTTGAAGGTTCTCCGTGCGCACACCATTCCTTTCTACCAAGGAGTCGTTTGCTAATATTTGTTTTTGATTATTCTTGTTCCATAATTTACTCCCCGTTGCATTTAGGGATGGTAAAAAAGCGGCATTCGCATAGCTATTATCCGTTGAAGACGCTTGCGCTGAATTTTTTACTAGCAGCACATCATAATTTTTCTCCAATGCCAATGCAACTACTTGCTCCAGGGTAATTTGCTCTTGCGCAACAGCATTTCTTCCAAAAAAAATAAGCCATAAAAGAAATACTGAACCGCTAAGCCTCATACACAAACTTTTTTTTAGATTCTGGAATTTCATCTCCGAATTCAACTGGCTTTCGCTCACGTGATAAATATGAATACATGGCGGGGATAACAAACAATGTTAAAACCAACGAGAATAAAATGCCTCCCACAATCACAATACCAAGTGGTTGACGGCTGGTAGACGCGGCCCCCAGTGAAAGTGCAATGGGTAGCGTGCCCAATGCCATCGCTAGGCTTGTCATTAAAATGGGACGTAGTCTTAATCGTGAAGCTTCCAGCACAGCATCGATGCGCGATAATCCTTCTTCGCGTTTTTGGTTGGCAAACTCTACAATCAAGATTCCATTCTTAGTAACTAACCCGATTAGCATGATCATTCCAATCTGAGAAAAAATATTGATGGTTTGCCCGAACAAATACAAAGAAATGAATGCACCACTCAATGCTAATGGCACCGTAAGCATAATGGTGAGCGGGTCTATAAAACTTTCAAACTGCGCAGACAGGATTAAATAAATCAGGATCAACGCCAGTACAAAAGCAAAAGACGTATTGCTTGCACTTTCAACATAATCGCGTGAGCTACCGGCTAGTGATGTTGTGAATGTATCGTCTAACAATTTTTCTTTTAATTCTTCCATAACCTTAACGCCATCGCCAACGGTTTTGCCGGGAGCCAAACCGGCTGAGATGGTAGCAGACTTATATCGATTAAAATGATAGAGTGATGGCGGTGTGGTCGATTCTTCCACGGTCACTAAATTATCGATCGAAACTAATTCACCCGAACGGGTGCGTACATACAAACTTTTTAAATCGTTCGGATCATCGCGGTTGATGCGTGCCACCTGACCCATTACCTGGTATTGTTTGCCCTCTTTGGTAAAATATCCAAAGCGGAGATTGCTGTACGCCAATTGCAAGGTTTGCGCAATTTCTTGTACACTTACTCCGAGTTGTGCAGCCTTTAATCGGTTGATCTGCACTTTCAATTCGGGCTTGTTAAATTTCAAATCAGCATCAACACCTTGTAGTACCGGATTGCTGTTGGCGGCTTCTAAAAATTTAGGAAGCACTTCGCGCAACTTTTCAAAGTTATTATTCTGTATTACAAACTGAACGGGCAACCCTCCTCTTCTATTCACGGCAATGGTCTGTGGTTGAACTGGAAACGCACGACCTTGCGGAAAATTTTTCAGGTTTCTACTTACCATGTCTACGATTTGCTGTTGTGAGCGATCTCGATATTGCGGATCTGAAAGAGACACACGCACAAAACCTGTGTTCACCGAACCTGAACCCGTAAAGCCGGGAGCGGTTACTGAAAGTGCTATTTGATATTCCGGAATTGAATCCATGACAAACTGTGTCATCGCACTTACATAGTTATCCATGTAGTCGAATGCAGAACCTTCGGGTGCAGACAACTGCATGTAGAATTGATTGCGATCTTCCATCGGTGCTAATTCCGATTGCAATTGCGTACTGATGAAGTATGAAGACACAAGACAAAACGCGATAATCACAAGTGCAATCCAACGCACATTCATGAACGATGTTAGAAGTCGCTTGTATCCATTTTCCATGCCCGCATAAAATGGTTCGGTCACGCGATAGAACCACGAGTGTACGCCAAACTTACCCGTTAGTTTTACACTCAACACCGGTGTTAACGTCAGCGATACAAAACATGAAATGAGCACAGCGCCCGCTACCACAACTCCAAATTCACGAAATAACCTGCCTGTAAATCCTTGCAAGAAAAGTATCGGCAGAAATACAACTGCTAATGTAATAGACGT
Organism: Cyclobacteriaceae bacterium; assembly: GCA_031395485.1. Classification (GTDB taxonomy): domain Bacteria; phylum Bacteroidota; class Bacteroidia; order Cytophagales; family Cyclobacteriaceae; genus UBA2336. Next base: position 132,487 of record JANNUS010000006.1, read on the forward strand.
AGAAATTACTGCGAAGAAAATTTCCTTGGACCCCTCCCGGGCTGCCTGGTATTTGTTCATACCCTGCTCCAGTTTTTTATAAATGTTTTCGGTTACAACAATACCATCATCTACGACAAGACCTGTTGCCAATACAATACCAAGCATGGTAAGAACATTCACGGAAAATCCGCACACGTACATAATAAAAAATGTTGCAATCAGCGACACCGGTATATCAATCAAGGGGCGCAATGCAACAATAGGATCGCGGAAGAAAAGATAGATGATAAGGACTACCAGCAAGAACGAAGCAAGAAGTGTTTCTTCTACTTCTGAAATAGAGCGCTTAATAAAGATTGTTTGGTCGAGTGCTATGTTCAGTTTAATGTCTTCCGGAACTTCCTTTTTGATTTGATCCATCCGCTTATAAAACTCATCGGAGATCGACACATAGTTTGATCCCGGTAAAGGTATTATAGCAAGGCCAATCATGGGTATTCTACTTTCACGAAGAATGGATTCTTCATTCTCGGTACCCAACAGTACTTGACTGATGTCTTTTAATCGGATGTCACCAGTTTCAGTAGACTTGATTGTTACGTTGCTGAAATCTTCTTCGGAATAGAGTTTCCCAAAAGTTCGTACTGTAAGTTCGGTCGAGTTGCCAGCGATTTTTCCGGAAGGGAGCTCTATGTTTTCCCGATTCAGTGCTTGTTGCACATCCAACGCGGTAAGGCTATAAGCACTTAACTTCGATGGGTCGAGCCAAATACGCATGGCATATTTTTTTTCTCCCCACACCTGAATACTGCTAACTCCGGGAATGGTTTGCAACCGTTCTACTAATACATTATTGCAGTACTCGGTTAGTTCTAACTGGTTCCGCGTATTGCTTTGCACCGTCATGGAAATAATAGCCTCAGAATTCGCATCAGCTTTCGAAACTACTGGGGGAGAGGTGAGATCTTGTGGAAGGGATCGTACAGCTTGAGATACTTTATCACGAACGTCATTCGTGGCCGCTTCCATATCTACCACCAATTCAAACTCTATATTAATGTTACTTCGCCCGACACTGGAGGATGAGGTTATGTTCTTGATACCGGCAATTCCATTAATGGCTTTCTCGAGCGGTTCAGTAATTTGCGATTCAATGATGTCGGCATTTGCGCCTGAATACGAAGTGCTAACACTAACATTGGGTGGATCAATAGCCGGGTAATCGCGAACGCCCAAAAAGCTAAAGCCAATTACTCCGAACACCACAATGATGATGTTCATAACAATAGCCATTACGGGACGTCTTAAACTTAACTCAGAAATATTCATACTCTGAAGCAGTTACTTATTCGAGGTTACTCTCTTTATTTTCACTTTGGCATTTGGTCGTAATACCATGAGCCCAGTAGTAAGAACGGTGTCGCCAATTTTTAATCCCTTGGATACTTGAACAAACACCGAATCGCGAATGCCGGTTTCAACTACCGTAAACACTGCGCTGTCATGTTTAAATAAAATTACTTGCTTATTTCTTGCAGTAGGAATAACCGCCTGCGTTGGAATCATTAGCGCGCTGGTATTTTTACCCATCTGTAGATTAACTTTTGCAAAAATACCCGGAACAAGTTCAGGGTGGTTATTCTTTATCAGCGCTCGCACTCTCAACGTTCGGGTAGATTGCTCTACACTGTTTTCTGTAGCAATTACAACGGCCTGGTGAGATTGCGCGCCACCATCTACTCTGAAAGAAATTTTGTCACCCTTACGGATTTCCTTTGCATACTTCTCGGGGATAGAAAATTCAAGTTTTAATTCGCTGACCTGTCGTAAGGTGGTAATCACATCAACAGGTGAGACAGAGGCCCCTAAACTTATATATCGAAGCCCGACTTCTCCAGCATACGGGGCTCTTATTTCTGTTTTTGCTATTGCAATTACCGTTGACTCAATATCTACATTAAGGGTTTGAACATTCAATTCAACCAAGTCATAGTCTTGCTGACTAATGCCATTGATTTTAAGTAATTCACGCTGTCGCTCTTGGGTTTTTTTTGCGATCTCCAACTGAACTTTCAATTTTTTCAATTGTGCCTGCAAATCGGCATCAAATAATTTAACCATTAATGCTCCTTTCGCAACAACTGATCCTTCCTGAATATTTAATTGAACAACCCGACCGCTTATTTCTGGTTTTATTTGCGTTTGTTCGGATGGCAACAGCGAACCTGACACTTCAATCTTATCGCTAACAGCTCGGGGTTGAACTATAAACCCGTCTACTTCAGGCGTTATCGGCCGAGGTCTTCCGGATTGGGATCCCTCATTTTTTGAACCACACGCGGTGAGTATCATCATCCCCATGAAAAGCAACTTCCAAATTCCTCTACTCAATAGCATACCCAATAAAAATTTAAACAATTATTTCGTTGACATAAACTTCGTATGAAGTTCAAGCACCTGAGGAGTAACCAACATGCTTTCATCATTTATAATTACGTAATCGGCCAGATTCATTTTTTCTTCATCCGTTAATTGATTGCGCATGATATCCAACACCTGTTGTTCGTTTCGCTGAGGATCGCGCTGCAACACTCTTTTGATTCTCAGTTCTTTCGGAGCATACACAACGATGATTTTATCCAGGCTTACATTTGATTTCGCTTCAAATAATAGTGCCGCTTCCTTTATAACATAATTACTCTCCTGTTCATTTACCCATTGACCATAGTCATGCGCAACACGCGGATGGATTAGAGTATTCAATACGTTCAACTTTTCAGGGTTCTTAAAGGCTATGGTTAAGTGTTCACGATTTAGGCTGCCATCGGAATGGTATGACAATAGTCCGAATTCTTTTTTAATCTGTGATACAACTATTCCATCGGTGGTCATTAAGGATTTCGCTCGGCTATCTGCATCGTATACAGGTATCCCCAATGAAAAGAATATGCGGCTTATTATACTTTTACCAGAACCAATTCCACCCGTAATGCCTATTTGCAAGGGTCTTTTCACAAGTCAATAATTAATGTGAACAGTATCAATCTTTATAAGATAGGCTTGAGCAGGAAGACCCCTTATTACCGGTATGAGTTTGTAGTTTCCGGCTGTACGTTCTTCAACGTTGATTGATGCCGTGACTGAATCTGCTGACATTCGCTTTACCAAGCTGGCTGGTAACCGGTATGAGTAGTTGACTTCCTTCGTTAGGATTGAGGGTCGTAATTTGGTAGCTCCATAATACACGTCCAATTTTACTCGATCGTTAACCTCCATTAATTTTTCAACTTCAAATGAAACATCCACTGCTGACGGGTTGCGCTTTAAAATTTCATGATTGTTAAAAATGATTTCTACTTCATCATCAAAATCCTTGCTGATATTGGTTTTTGGAAGTGTGAGTGAAATGATATTCGGTAGTCCGTATACAATTCGTTTTGGGCCAGTCACCCAAACAGTATCAGGCTTAAAATTTACTTCCTTAAAAACACCAACGTCCGGGTTCAGGTACTTTCTAATGGAGTCAATTTTCACCGTGAATTTTTTACTGACCAGCTCATCCATATCGATGTGCAAGGTGTCGGCAAGCACAAAATTAATTTGCAATCCTTCAAGCTGTGTTGCGAACAACGCGGGCAATGTACTCCCCACTATTTTTCGGATTTCTGTTGGCCTCTCTAGCGGAATAACCAGCGGAGGGACTTTTAGCCCCGAGCTTTTACGAAGCAAATCCCACCCTAAGCCACTCACATTTATTCTTACGGATGACGGAAAATCGGATACCGGAACATAATTTTCGTGATTGTAATCGAAAACTATCGGGAAACTGATGTTGGCAGAATGCCTTTTATTCAGGGCATTAAAAAACCAGAAGACGGTTGCCGATGATAAGCACAGAACAACAGCCTTCCAGTTTCTTTTATTGAAGCGTAGAAAATCAAATATCGAGCGAATCAGACTCACACTATTTTTTAGTCGACATTTTGGTAGCCTCCATCGAGATGGCTGATTTATTATAGCGGATTCTTCCACCTTTTTCTACTTCCAGAATAAAGGTGTCGCCCTCCAGTTCAGCGATCGTACCATGGGCTCCGCCAATAGTAACAACAGAATCGCCACGTTTCATTTCTTCGATAAATTTCTTTTGGTCTTTGGCCTTTTTCTGCTGCGGGCGTATCATAAAGAAATAGAAAATGACAACCATCAATCCCATCATGATGAAAAAACTGTAGTTATTCGCGCCTGCTTGTAAAAGAATTGTATGCATAGTATTAATTTATTTGAAGGTTAAAGTTATGGCTTAAAATGAAGCATCCCAAACCGTAGGTAACGGCTTGGGATGCTGAAGTTACTATAAAGAAATTACTTTACTACCGGACCGCTGCTCTCGGCCTTTGGTGTAACCATCGCTTTAAACTTAAGTGTGGTTAACTTCGGCCATGTATTTGCCGTTACAGTAACTGTTTTATTTTGAACGTTCGGTTTTCCATTGCTGTCAAACTCAGCTTTAACATAGCCCGTACCGCCTGGTGGGATTGGCGCCTTGGTCCAGTCTGACGCTGTACAACCGCACGATCCTTTCGCTTCTTGTATGATTAGCGGTGCGTCACCGCTGTTTTTAAATTTGTAGGTATACGAAACCTTCTGTCCCTCTGTAATCGTACCAAAATCATGATCGGTAGTTTCAAAAACAATGACCGGAGATGGCCCATCTGGCTTTACTTCAGGCTCTGGCAATGCAGGTGTCTGTGACAATGCAGGTGCTGCAACCCCCTTTTTTCCTTCTAATTCGGTTAATCGCGCCTCGAGAGCCGCAATTTTCTTTTCTGCATCTTTATCTGAGCAGGCAGTAGCCATCGCGGCAATAACAATGAGTAAAATCAATTTAGTTTTCATGTTTCTATTACCTTTTCTTATTTAAAAACAATTTTTTCAATTTTCACAATCCTGTTCTCGTGATCATGAACAGCTTCAATTTTGCTTGCTAAATTTCACAACAGATAATCTGAGTTCACCAACAGCAAAATTCAAGGAACTAAATCCTTCTTCTGTTTTCTTTCTGAACAAACGTTGCTCATCCAGCATTTCTGCCATAATCTACACTAAACGACTTATCCCACTATTTCCCATATCAAATCCTCTTACCTTTTATTTGACCTAAAAGTTCATCTACATCTTCTAAAAGTTTCTCTGCTTTTAATTTTGCCTCATCTACTACTTTTTGACCCTGCGATTTCGCCTCGGAGGTAAGGGGAGTTTCTTTACCATTAATTAAATCATTCACTAAACTCTGCAACATGCCTCTGTATTTTTCTAACTGAAACGATAGCTTTTGCCTAGTATTTACACCCTTATCGGGAGCATACAAAATACCGAGAATCGCGCCTGTTGCTGCTCCAAGCAGGAAGGCCATCAGAGAATTACTACTTTTTCTACTCATAGGACTTCAAATTTGACCAGGATTTTTGAGATTTCCATGCTTTTGAACTCCTTACTCTACAAAAATACTGAGGCATTGGAATTGACAATCGCTAAAAGAAGATTTTAACAGGTTTTTAACAAGATTACTTGTTATCAATCAGTCCTCGGCCGCTTTTCTTCATGTTGCCCGTGGATTTCAACTCTTTCGAAATCACATCTAAAATTCCATTTATAAATTGGCGGCTTTTGGGGGTACTATAATTCTTCGCCAGTTCAATGTATTCGTTCATCGTTACCTTTATAGGAATATGGGGGAACGTGATGAGCTCAGCTATGGCCATTTCCAGTATAATCCTGTCTGTTAAGGGCAACCGCTCCACTTCCCAGTTACGCGTGTTATTGGCAATTAAGTCTTTGTATTTTTCGTCCAGGTTTGCCCCTTCGCTAAAAAGTTTCTCGATAAAGTCGCGGTCATCGTCCCAATTCAATGACAATAAATGAAGCTGAATGTCTTTATCCTCTTCGGGGTTAAAGGACTTCACGGTTTTCTCAACCATGCCCTTTACAATATCATGGTCTTCGGCCCAATACAATACCTCCTCTTCAAAGAAATCATTGATGCTGGTTTTTCCCAAAATGATTTTTCTAAACAAGTGGTTCATTATCTTCTTCTGATCATCAATAGAGGGTGATTTTTTATCGAGGTAATGCATATAGTCCGCATCCTGACGAACAACATCTTTTAACCACTGACGTACACGGTCGAAATTTTTATCCCATGGAATACCCTGCTTAAGCGATTGCTTTTTTAACTCATCACTCTTGCTCAAGGCTTTTATCCATGCGTTATTTAAAAAATTAGTATGGCTTATTCTTTTATCCGCTTCGGCTGCTTCAGCCAGCGCAACGGCAAGCGATAACACGGAAATATACCGATCATAAATTTTTTCTGATTCCAATACAAGGCTCTTTCGCAAAAAATCAAAATCCTTCTTTACAGATTTACCATAAAAAATAATAGCCTCATTAACTGATTTCTTAATACTAGAATCTTCATGCTCTATGCTTTTTTCTTCTGCGCTAAAAGCTTTCTCAAATTCCTTTACCCCTAGCGCTTTTTGTTTGGAGAGCTCTTTCTTGTCTTGCGCTTCCATTGAATTGAGATCAGGGGTAAACCTTGTTTCAATCATATCGATAGCTAATGAATAATTTGCATCCTTGCATTGCTGAAAGGCAAAAAGGTTTTGCATTACTTTTACACGGAGGCTTCTTCGGTTGAGCATAGTTTCAAAGAACAGGTAAAGATAATCAGGATTTATTGTTATCTGTTAATTGCTATTGGTGAACGTTAACGCGGCATCCTTACCCGCCCAACTTCTTCGATGCGCTTCTCTGCCATTTTTATTGCGGCTTCCTGCGTATTAATTTTTTCTTTTGCTGCAAGGTTAAAGATGTTTAAGCACGTACTATAAATACGTTCAGTTTGTTCAAACACTCTGGCGCGATTGTAATTTCCAAGAAACTCATTGTACACGTTGATCAACCCACCCGCGTTAATCAAAAAATCGGGGGCATATGTTATACCGCGGTCAATCAGCATATAACCATGCTTTACTTCGTCTTTCAATTGGTTGTTGGCAGCACCAGCAATAATTTTACACTTTAGTCTTGGTATGGTATTATCATTGAGTGTGGCGCCTAACGCACACGGTGCATAAATATCTATATCTAAATCATAAACGTCATCCATCGCTATCCCCTTTACACCAAACTTCTGCGAAAGTGATTTCACTTTTTCATCCGAAATATCTGTGACGTATACTACAGCATTTTCCTTTACAAGATATTCAACCAGATGCGTTCCAACCTGTCCAACACCCTGCACTGCAATTTTCTTCCCGGTTAGGATGTCGTTACCGTAAACTTTTTTTACGGCTGCCTTCATTCCCAGATATGCTCCGTAGGCAGTAACAGGAGAAGGATCTCCACCGCCACCGGTTGATTCCGGCAATCCTGTTACGTGTTTTGTCTCCATGGCTATGTATTCCATGTCAACAGTTTTCATATTAACATCTTCTGCTGTGATGTATTTACCATTTAAGCTATTCACAAATTTTCCAAACCTCCTCAGAAAAGCTTCTGTTTTCATCGTGTTGGCATCGCCAATAATTACAGCTTTTCCTCCGCCTAAATTCAATCCACTGATTGCTGCTTTAAATGTCATGCCACGCGATAGGCGCAATACATCTGTTACCGCTTCCTGTTCTGTTGCATAATTCCACATACGGGTACCACCCAATGCAGGGCCAAGTACTGTATTGTGAATACCAATAATTGCTTTGAGGCCTGTAGCTTCATCATTACAAAATACTACTTGCTCGTGACCCAATTGTGCAAGCTTACCGAAGATGCCTGCCTGCTCCACTTTTTCTATTTCTTTAATCTCCATTGGATTTGTTTTAGGTTCTATTGTGTACTTTTAAAAGCTCTAAAACCCCGTGTGAAAGGGCTCACAAATTTACCCGATTTTGTTTGGTTATCCCTGCACACAATCGTTTGCATAAACTTTTAAACGATTCTTTCGTAAGTATAGGAGTTAACCAAATTTTATGAAGTGATTGGGTCTATTGACCAAACTTTATAACTAACATTTTTTTTGGCAAATCGTGGTTTGAACAACAGGGTTTACACACATGAAAGAACTTAAGTACCTCAATAAATATCTGGTCAAATACAAATACTACCTTGTGCTGGGTGTAATTTTTGTGCTTATCTCCAATGTTTTTCAAATCATTCCTGCGCAACTAGTACGTCATTCCATTGACTTAGTTACCGAAAATATTCGCGTGTATCGTTCTTTCAAAGGGCTTTCTCTTCAGCATGATTTTTTTAACGTTTTTACTTTTGGCATTCTACTATACGCTGGGTTAATTCTACTCATGGCACTGCTACGAGGATTCTTTTTGTACCTCGTGCGTCAAACGCTCATTGTAATGTCACGCCACATTGAATATGATTTAAAAAATGAAATCTTTGAACATTACCAGTTACTCCCGTTAAGTTTTTATCGTAGAAATAATACGGGGGATTTAATGAATCGGATTTCTGAGGATGTGAGTCGTGTGCGAATGTATCTGGGGCCTGCCATCATGTACGGTTTGCAACTCGTAACATTATTTATCATCCTCATTCCTATAATGTTTAGCATTAGCCCTACGCTTACGCTGTATTCACTCATTCCGCTTCCGCTACTTTCACTCAGTATTTTTTTTGTAAACAATATAATTGAAAGGCGGTCAGAGGAAATTCAAAAGAGTCAGTCAAAACTTTCCACTTTTGTTCAAGAAGCTTTTAGTGGCATTCGTGTTTTAAAATCTTTTAACCGTGAAGCGGAGTCACTTAGAAAATTCTCGATTGAGAGTGACCTCTATAAGAAGCAGTCACTAAAACTTACAAAAATACAATCACTATTCTTTCCGCTTATACTATGCCTGATTGGGTTAAGTACAATTCTTACGGTTTACGCGGGCAGTACAGAAGTAATTCGTGGCAATTTATCGTATGGAAATATTGCGGAGTTTATCATCTATGTAAACTTGCTAACGTGGCCGGTAACGCTACTGGGCTGGACCAGCAGCCTTGTTCAACGCGCGGAAGCTTCGCAAAAACGAATTAATGAATTTCTAGAAACACAAAATAATATTGTTTCAGAAAAAAACCTTTTCCATACAATAAAAGGAAAAATCGAATTTAGAAACGTTGGCTTTACGTATCCGGATACCGGCATAAAAGCTTTACACGATATTTCATTTACCGTTAACCCTGGAGAGTCGTTAGCTATTATTGGCACTACGGGTTCGGGTAAAAGTACAGTTTCGAGTCTTATTGCACGATTGTATGATGCTCGCGAGGGAGAAATTTTCATTGACGATGCCCCAATTGATCACTACAACTTAAACGATTTACGCACACAGTTGGGGTATGTGCCACAAGATGTTTTTCTTTTCAGCGACACAATTCATAATAATATCGCTTTCGGGCTGATTGATACGCATGAAGAAAAAGTAGTGCAAGCAGCAAAAGATGCTGATGTTTACGAAAACATTGTGGCGTTTCCGAAAGGGTTTGCTACACGAGTAGGAGAACGTGGCATTACGCTTTCTGGTGGGCAAAAACAACGTGTGTCTATTGCGCGTGCTATTGTTCGTGAACCAAAAATATTAATGCTCGATGATGCGCTATCGGCAGTAGATACAAAAACTGAGAATACAATTTTAAATAGTTTAAAACGTATCATGGTTGGCCGAACGACAATCATTATTTCGCATCGGGTGTCTTCCGCAAAGCTTGCCAATAAAATTATTGTGCTGGTAGATGGCAAAATAATAGAGGACGGTACACATGAGTCACTCCTGGCCAAGCAAGGTATTTATAAGGAGTTGTATGAAAAACAAATTCAGGTTGAGGAAGTTGAAACTGCCAATAACCAATAACAACTATTTGTTGGCATTCTCCTTCTTACGCAAAAAGAACCCCATTCCTATATACCAAATAAAAGATGCTATTCCTGACACCATCAAACATTGAATCCATGCTTTTCCAAGCAAGAGTTTAAAGCAAAAAAGGGTAACAAGGAAATATAGTATGGTCGAAAAAAACAATCTTTTCATACACGAAAAAACTTCGCTTAAAATACATACCGTAACCCTACTCCCCCTTGCACTTTGCGCCAACCAGGGTCTTTGAGTACGTCAACATAGTATTCTAATTCCATAAATGCAGATATCGGCAGTTTAAAGTAAGAATACTCAATACCAATTATAGCTTCGATACCCGAAGTAAACCTACTACGTTCAATGCCTCTGATTTTATTCTCAGAAACCGACAGAATCTGGTAGTCGTAATTAATGGTAAGGCTTCGCACTTCCAATCCAATGCCTCCGTAAACCTGTAACCCTGGTGAAAGTCTTTCTGCTTCTATTTGATAGAGTAGTTTTACTTCACCAACCCAATCGGATTTTACATTGTGACTATAATAGGCAACACTTTCACCTAAGTCTATCGTATCGGGTTGTGTGTACTCCGAAAAAATTTGACTGTAATACCTGCTATACAAACCGCTGGAAGACTTGCCCAAATCAATAACAACTCCGATATGCTTATTCGGATAGTATTTATAGGTAATGGCAAAAGGATCTCCGAATTTAAAACCTAATCCCTGATAGGGATAGCCTGTATCCTCAAAAATTGGGCAAACAGTTTTGGCCTTCGACCGCGACATCTTAATTACATTATAATTATGCCGGGTAATGGTATGCGTTGTCTTGCCGCCATGGTGTACCTTTTGCGCATAGGTAACGCCTATAGCAAATGAACATGAAAACGTAATAAGGGCAATTTTCACAAACCGCATTAAAGCAAATATAATTCTTTTGCCTTAACTGATTGATGCTCAGACAAATTCTTTGTACTGCATTTGGTAAAGTTGAGCATAATACCCGCCTTGCCGAAGAAGCTCATCATGACGGCCTTCCTCTTTTATTTCGCCATGATCAAGAACAATAATTTTATCTGCCTTTTGGATGGTTGACAGGCGGTGTGCAATAACTATAGAGGTGCGACTACTCATCATTTTTTCAATGGCTTGCTGAATCATGGCCTCCGTTTCGCTGTCTACTGAAGAGGTGGCTTCGTCTAAGACCAAAATTTTAGGGTCATATACCATAGCCCGAATGAAGGAAATTAATTGACGTTGCCCTACTGAAAGCGTTGCCCCCCGCTCCATAACATTGTACGATAATTGTCCGGGTAATCTTTCAATAAATTTTCGGGCGCCTACTAAGTCGGCTGCGTGCCAAACCATTTCTTCTGTAACATCGGGGTTGCCTAATGTAATGTTTGAATAAATAGAATCTGAAAACAAAAAAACGTCTTGTAACACTACCCCAATGTTTTTGCGCAGGATGCCAAGATCGTACTCGCGAATATCAACTCCATCAATTTTAATGGAGCCTTGGTTGATTTCATAAAATCGACTAAGCAAATTAACAACCGAAGATTTGCCAGCACCGGTTGCGCCAACCATCGCAATAGTTTCACCTGCCTTAATGCTCACGTTGATATTCTTCAATACGAATTGCTCTTCGGTATAAGCAAACCACACATTTTCAAATTTCACATCGCCTGAAATCGTTTGGGGTTTGAATGAACCATTTACCTGAACGTCTTCGGTGCTGTCCAGTAAATTCATGATGCGTGAAGAACTAACAATACCCATTTGCAACGTATTGTATCGATCGGCAATCATTCGTATAGGACGGAAAAACATTTGAATGTACATGATGAAGGCAATGAGCTTACCTACTGTAATGCCTGTTGCATCGAAATTAATAACACCCTTCGCGCCATACCAAACTAATAAACCGATACCTGCTGCTGCTATAATCTCTGCCACCGGAAAATAAATAGAATAATACAGTACCGAGCGTAAATTTGCTTGCTTATGCTCTTCATTAATTTCTTTGAATTTTTCAAACTCACGTTTTTCGCTTCCAAAAATCTGCACCACGTTCATTCCTGTAATATGCTCTTGTACAAACGTGTTAAGATTTGCTACCGCATTTCGAACATCATTAAAGGCTACTTTTATTTTCTCCTTGAAAATGTAGGTTGAAATTAGCAGCAGGGGAATTGTCGCTAAGCTTAGTAGCGCTAATCGCCAGTCTTCATAAAACATAAAAGCTAATATGAATACTAGCTGAAGCAAGTCACTCACCATGGCAGCCAAGCCCTCACTAAAAACATCGGCCAATGTTTCAACATCTGAAATAGCACGGGTTACCAACCGGCCTATGGGTGTCTTATCAAAAAAACGTAACCGAAGGCTGATGAGATGCTGGTATAGTTTTGTCCGGATATCGCGAATAACTTGTTGCCCCATCCATCCAGACAAATACGTATGCACATATTGACCCAGTGATTGTACGATTAAAAGCCCGACCAGTATCACCATCATCCGCACCATGCCATTGTAATCACCAACAGCTACATCATGGTCGAGTGTCCATTGAATAAGCATGGGGCGCAGTGGTGAGAGTAATCCAATGAAAATGGTAAGAAATATCAGCAGGTAAAATCTTCCTCTGTAGGGCGTTACAAATTTCATGATACGGCCAAGTACCTTGAAGTCTATAATATTACCGCTGCTAACTTGTTCTTTCTCCATGACCTCACCCCCGACCCCTCTCCAGAGGAGAGGGGAGGGTTTAACTTATAAAAATTAATTTTGGGTATTTAACTTTTGTCAAAAATAAACCGTGAGGAGGAACATTCGCTCCTGCTCTTTTTCTGTCTTTACTTTTAATAATCGCTTGAAATTCATTCACAGTAATTTTTCCAGACCCAACATCCAACAAGGTTCCAACAATAGCCCGAACCATGCCTCTTAAAAACCGATTCGCGGTGATGGTAAACTCTAATGTGTGATCCTTTTCTTCCCAGATTGCCTTTTTAATATCGCACCTAAAGTGGTTCACCTCCGTTTTCACTTTGCTAAAGCATTCAAAATCGTGTTCGCCCAATAATAACGCAGCAGCCTTGTTCATGGTTTTAATATCAGCTGGTTTGAAATAATGCCATGCAAGGCTCTCCAAGAAAGGGTTTTTCACCCGTGTTATACGGTATTGATACGTGCGCTCTGTGGCATTATAGCGAGCGCTGGCATCGGGTTTAACATTTCGGAATGAGTAAATCGAAATATCTTTTGGTAATAGTGAATTAATTCTCAGCACAAGATTTTTCTCATCAAACTCTTTTTCAATATCGGTATGGAAAAATTGTTGTTCGCAATGCACGCCCGCATCAGTACGACCGCTGCCTAAAATCTTAATTTCTGTTCGCAATAATTTCGATAAAGCACCTTCCACAATTTCCTGAACACCGGTACCATTCAGCTGACTTTGCCACCCGTTGTAGTGTGTTCCGTTGTAAGCAATTTCAAAGAGATACCTGGGCATTTGAGGAGCTAGGAGATTAGATTCTCATAAATAATTGCAGCACCCTGTCCCACGCCAATACACATGGTAGCTAACCCAAACTTCACTTTTCGCTTTTGCATTTCGTGAATCAGCGTTGCGCTGATGCGAACGCCACTGCATCCGAGTGGATGACCGATGGCGATAGCGCCTCCATTAACATTAACGATCTCGGGATTTAATCCAAGATCATGAATACACACGAGGGATTGGGAAGCGAAAGCCTCGTTCAATTCTACCAACCCTAAGTCACTCACTTTTAAACCCGCACGTTTCAAAGCCTTTTGAGATGCAGGCACAGGGCCTACACCCATATAGGCGGGCTCAACTCCGGCAATCGCCATTGATACGATCCGCGCAAGCGGTTTAAGGTTAAATCGTTTTACAACATCTTCACTCACAAGTAAACTTGCTGCCGCTCCGTCATTAATGCCCGAAGAATTTCCTGCTGTAACTGAACCTCCTTCTTTAAAAGCCGGGTTAAGTGTTGCTAATTTTTCGGTTGTTGATACGCGCGGATGCTCGTCTTTTTCAAATAAAAGGGGCTCTCCTTTCCCTTGCGGAACTTGAACAGAAACTATTTCGGCTGCAAATTTCCCTGCATCATGTGCCTTTTGATATTTTACTTGCGATTGATACGCAAATTCATCTTGTGCCTGCCGGCTGATTTTCCATTTATCAGCAACATTCTCAGCCGTTTCGCCCATGGAATATGGATGATAGAGTTTCGACAGCTTTGAATTAATAAATCGCCAGCCCATGGTTGTATCGTACACTTCAACCTTGCGTGCAAATGGCTCCGAAGTTTTTGCCATCGCAAACGGAGCGCGGCTCATGCTCTCCACTCCGCCAGCAATGTAAACTTCTCCATCGCCCACCATCACAGCCCGCGATGCATCCATGATTGCTTGTAGTCCAGAAGCACAAAGTCGATTCACCGTTACTCCACCTATTTCAACAGGAAGCCCTGCCAGGAGCAATGCCATGCGAGCAACGTTGCGATTGTCTTCTCCCGATTGATTCGCGGCCCCCATTACTACATCCTCGATCAACGTTGGGTCTACCGAAGCATTTCTTTCCATTAATTTTTTTATCGCATGTGCTGCCAGATCATCGGGGCGCACGGAGGCTAACGTCCCCGCGTACTTACCAATAGGTGTTCGAAGAATATCAACGATGTAGGCTGATTTCATATATTTCAAATTCAAGATTTAAAATTCCGACTCAATGTTCAACTTTTCTATATATTTCCGATCTAATTTTGAATTAAAAATCTTCAATTTTGAATTAACTATGTGGCAACGGATACAAACAGTATTTCTGGGTATTACAATTATTGCATTAAGTTTTTCGTTGGTTTTGCCAGTTTGGCAAGGGCAACACGAAAGTTCAGCCATTGTACTTACTCCGTTTTACTTACTCCAAAACAATCAGTACATCTATATACCATACTGCCTAACCGCGGTACTTTCTGTGGCCGGAATTACGCTTGCGCTAATTGAAATCAGACGATACGACAATCGGGTACTGCAGATGAAACTTGGCGCACTAAACACGTTAATACTTGCAGGTACAATGGTCAGTGTTGCCATCTATACTGTGCGCCTAGCTGAACAATATCCGGCAAGTTCACAAAACGGAATTGGTTTGTACTTCATTTTTGTTGCTGTCCTCTGCAACTGGCTTGCGGTACGTTTTATTCGAAGAGATGAACGACTCGTGAAAGATTCAGAGAGGCTACGGTAACCCTGCCAACCTGTCACCTTTACTTAATTGGAACACAATTTGAAATCTTGCCGCCTGCAGGATTTTTTACTATAAACCGATACTACTATGTCAACCGTTCAGGAAAAAGGCTCTATTTCCATCCACACCGAGAATATTTTCCCCATCATCAAAAAATTCCTGTACTCCGATCACGAGATATTTTTACGCGAATTAGTCAGCAATGCGGTAGACGCCACGCAGAAGCTAAAGAAGCTGTCTTCGATGGGCGAGTTTCAAGGCGAGCTTGGTGATTTAAAGATTGAGGTAAGCTTCGACAAAAAGAAAAAGACTATCACTGTCAGCGATAAAGGTATTGGCATGACGGGCGAAGAACTAAAAAAATATATCAACCAGATTGCCTTTTCAGGCGCAACCGAGTTTGTAGAGAAGTTTAAAGATAAGATTGACGGGAAAGACATTATCGGAAAATTTGGATTGGGCTTCTATTCTGCCTTCATGGTTGCCGATAAAGTTGAAGTGATTTCTAAATCTTTTAAAGAAAATACAGAAGCAGCAAAGTGGGAATGCGATGGCTCTACTGAATTTGAATTAAGCTCTGCTAAAAAGGAAACGCGTGGATCTGATGTAATTCTCCATGTGAATGCAGACTCCGAAGAATTCTTAGATGAGTTCAGATTAAAAGGAATTCTTGAAAAGTATTGCAAATTTTTACCCGTTGAGATAAAGTTTGGTACAAAGGAGGAGAGCATTGAAGATGGAGTTGATGCCGAAAATAAACCAAAATACAAAACCGTTACCGTTGATCGCATCATCAACAACACGTCACCCATTTGGGCGAAAGTGCCAAGCGAGCTAAAAGACGAAGATTATTTAGCATTCTATAAGGAGCTATATCCTTTCAGCGAAGATCCTCTTTTCTGGATTCACCTAAATGTAGACTATCCGTTCAACCTTACGGGCGTTCTGTACTTTCCTAAAGTGAAAAATGATTTTGAGCTTCAGAAAAATAAAATTCAGCTATTCTCTCGCCAGGTGTTTATCACGGACGAGGTAAAAGATGTAGTTCCCGATTTTCTGATGATGCTTCACGGTGTGTTGGATTCACCCGATATTCCGTTAAACGTTTCACGCAGCTACTTGCAGAGCGATAGCAGTGTAAAAAAAATCAGTCAGCATATTTCGAAAAAAGTCGCTGACAAGCTTCAGGATATGTTTAAAAAAGATCGCCCCGATTTTGAAAAGAAATGGGACGATATCAATTTATTTGTAAAGTACGGCATCATCAGTGATGAAAAATTCTACGATCGCGCAAAGGACTTCTCGCTATTCAAAAACACCGATAAAAAATACTTTACATTCGAAGAATACAAAGAGAAAGTAAAAACCACACAGACGGACAAAGACGGCACGGTGGTTTATTTGTATACTTCGGATGCCGGCAAACAAGATAGTTTTATTCAGACAGCTAAAAACAAAGCTTACGATGTACTACTTCTGGATAGTCCGCTTGATAATCACTTCATTAACACGCTTGAGCAGAAGTTAGAGAAGACACAAATAAAACGTGTTGACAGCGACACCGCTGATAAGCTGATTGCTAAAGATGAAAAAACAGAAAGCGTTTTAAGTGGCGAGGAGCAAGAACAGGTGAAAAGTGTTTTTGAAAAAGCCATAAACAATAAAAACATGACTGTTACAGTTGAGTCATTGGCTACCGATGAACTGCCTGTTGTTATTACCATGAGTGAGTTCATGCGCAGAATGAAAGATATGGCCAAGATGGGCGCTGGCGGGTACGCGTTTATGGGCAGCATGCCCGATAATTATGCTGTTGCTATAAATGGAAATCATGCCATCGTGCAAAAAATTATTAAAGCTGAAACCGAAGAGCAAAAATCAATGCTGGCAAAGCAGGCTTTTGACCTTGGGCTTCTCTCTCAGAATATGTTAAATGGCGCAGACCTGACAAGTTTTATTAAACGAAGCGTGGATTTGGTTTCGTAGGGAGTGATGGCAATTTCGTAGCACCGATTTTATCCACGTCATTTCGTGCGCAGCGAAGGAATTCAATACAACTTACACTGATTTGTGTCTACAATAAGGGGACTTCTCCGTTCGTTCTTCCCTGCGAAGTGACGATAGTTATTTATGGCGCGGAATTCGAATACCGTAAACACTATTTTTTAAGTAATTTCGTTTTTCAAGACGATCTAATAGCTATGCGAAGCGTCCTCCTGTTGATTTTTTTGATCTCCACTCTGCTTGTTCAGGCTCAACAAGACGAACCGCAAGATCAGGCCTTCACGGTAGACACACCCGTTAATCTCGATTTTAATAAGGAAGAAGAACCCATTTCTACCAAGAAGAAAAAGGTAAAGAAAAAAGTCTTCTATGGAATTAAGACTAAAAAAGGGTTTACACGAAAAGGTGTAGGTGAACGTGTGTCGTATGAGCTATTTTATTATTTGAAAAAATCGGAAATGCCTAAAACATTTGTGCGCGATGTTTTCTATTACGATTATACACGAAGAGAGGTTCGGAAGACCAGTAAATTCGATCCGAAGAAAGGTGTACTCTTGCACGGTCCCTATAAACGAATAATGAACCAGGTTGTACTCGAATCGGGTATTTATTACAAAGGAACAAAACATGGCCGATGGATGACCTACAACCGCGATAGCATACTTACCGACAAAGCAAAATACTTTAGAGGTTGGCCGAAAGAATCACTGGTAACATACTACGATCCGCTTGAACGAAAGAAGGTGAAAGAAATCACGCCTATTGAATTTGGCGAAAAAGAAGGCTTCTATTATATGTTTCATGAAAATGGACTCGTTGCAGTCACCGGTGAGTTTGAATGGGATAAAAAGGTTGGCAACTGGGTTGAGTACTACCCCACCGGTAAACGAAAAAAATTAATTGCCTACTCCAAAGAGCCTTTCGATAACGAAATTATTCCATATGTTAAAAGTGAGTGGAACGAGAAGGGGAAGGAGATTTACAGGAATAATAAGATGGTGAAGTAATCTATTTTAAATTAGTGCATCGCATCTTCAAAGTGAACAACCTCTGCAATCGCCCCCGTTTTCACGGAAACAATATCAAATCGAATATTTCCTATCCAATTAGTTTCGTGAATATACTGGTCTGCTCCCTCAAAAATCTTTGACACTTTCTTCGCATCCACAAAATCCTCAGGCTCACCAAACGATGATGAACTACGTGTTTTCACTTCTACAAACACCAATACGTTTCCGTGTCTAACAATCAGGTCAATTTCAGCATGTTTATAGCGATAGTTTCGGGCCACAATTTCATACCCCTTTTTTTGCAAAAAAACCGCTGCCTTATTTTCGCCTATGCTCCCCGTGTTGGTTTTATCGGTCATACTAAAAATCTAAAAACGGAAATCTAAAATCATTGATTAAAGATCGTAAATTCGCACCCATGTCAACGACAAAAAAATATATTGAAGGCTTTACCCTGCAACTGGGCGAAGCACTAAAGATCGGCCAATCGCTGGACTTGGTTCGTCCGGGTAGCGATATCCGCAATATTGTAATTGCCGGCATGGGCGGTTCGGGCATTGGTGCTAACCTGGTTGATTCGCTCACGTTTGGCCGAATCCCAATTCCAATTACAGTTTGCAAAAGTTATAATATTCCACAATTTGTAAGTCCGCATACGTTGTTCGTGGCCAGTTCGTACAGTGGCAACACCGAAGAAACCATTGCTGCACTTAATAAAGCTTTGTTAAAACGTGCACATTGTATTGTTATCGCTTCGGGCGGAAAGATTCTAGACATAGCGCGTGAGTATAATTTGTTTTATATACAGCTTCCTGCTGGTTCCCCGAGCCCACGAGCGATGCTCGGCTTTAATATGATTGGGTTGCTTTCTCTATTATATCACACCAACTTGATTGGCGCTGCTTTTATTAAAGAAACTGAAAACTCAATCGAACACCTTAACCGGAGTGAGAAGGCAATTCAAACGGAAGCAGAGATTATCGCTAAAAAATTAAAAGGAAAATTTCCAATTATTTATTGCGACAGCAGGCTTCATGCAATGGCGGTTCGTTTTCAGCAACAGCTGAATGAAAATGCAAAGCAATTGGCGCACGTGAATACATTTCCTGAAATGAACCACAACGAGCTGGTGGGGTGGAGATTCCCAGAAGCTATTTTACCGATGTTACAGGTGATGTATCTGTATTCCGATCACGACCACGAACGTGTTGAAAAACGAATGGAAATCTGTCGTGATATTTTTGAGAAAAAATCAAACGGCATTATTGATATCATTGGTGAAGGTGCCTCTTTATTGGAACAATATTACTATTTGATTCACCTAACCGACTGGATTTCCTTTTATCTCGCGAAAGAAAATGGTGTTGATGCCGATCCGGTAGAAATGATTGACTACCTAAAAGGCGAGCTTAACAATCTTAAATAACAATTGAATCCATGTACGCTTGAACGAACATCCGAATAGAAAAACAGCGTTTAAAGATTTGGGTCTTATTGACTATCAAAAGGCTTCGGATTATCAAACAGAACTTTTTAATTCCATTCTTGGAATAAAATCACAGAATCGAAATCTTCCTGCTAACGAACAACAACAAACCAACAATCATTTACTTTTCTGCGAACATCCACACGTGTACACGCTTGGTAAAAGTGGAAAGGAAAGCAATCTGCTAATCAAAAAAGAAGACCTCAATACGATTGACGCAACGTTTTATCACATTAACCGAGGAGGAGACATTACATACCATGGACCAGGCCAACTTGTAGGGTATCCGGTTATTGATCTTGAGAATTTCTTTACCGACATCCACCAATACATGCGCCTGTTAGAAGAAGCTGTTATACAAACGTTGCATGAGTTTGGTGTAGTCTCTGGTCGCATTCCGGGATTAACGGGCGTTTGGCTTGACATCGATGATGTGAAAAAAGTTCGCAAAATTTGCGCCCTTGGGGTAAAGACAAGCCGTTGGGTAACAATGCACGGTTTTGCTTTGAATGTGAATACTGACCTCTCCTTTTTTGACAAAATGATTCCGTGCGGTATTACCGATAAGGCAGTAACATCCTTGGATAAAGAAATTGGTGCCCCTGTCGATATGAATCGCGTGAAAGACATTCTTAAAAAGAAAATTGCAGATCTTTTTAGGATGGAATTAATGGTAGGGTAACACCAGAGAAGGTACTTTTGCATCTTCATTACCTTGCAAATGATTACTTTAGAGTATAATTTTTTTAGATGACACCTGAACTCCGCGACATACTGTTTCTCGATATCGAAACTGTAGCCTGCACCGATAATTTTCAATCGCTTGACGAACGTCTCCAAACTCAATGGTCGCGTAAAGCTGGATTTCTCAAACGAGAAGAGATCATTAGCGATGAAGATTTATTTCATCAACGCGCGGGCATCTATGCTGAGTTTGGAAAAATTATCTGCATTGTCGTGGGTAAGTTGTTTGAAAAGGAGTCTGGTGAGATTGGGTTAAAGACCAAAGCTTTTTTCGATCACGATGAGAATCGCTTACTCCGCGATTTTAAAACTATGCTGGATAAAATGGAAGGCACTACTGTACGCCTCTGTGCACACAATGGAAAAGAATTTGATTTTCCATACATGAGCCGCAGAATGCTTATCCAGGGAATACCCTTACCAAATACTCTAAATCTTTCGGGGCGTAAACCGTGGGAAAATCCACACCTCGACACACTGGAACTTTGGAAATTTGGCGACTACAAACACTACACGTCACTCGATTTGCTAGCGGCAATTTTTAATATCCCTTCCAGTAAAAGTGATATGGACGGAAGCCAGGTGAACAGTGTATATTATAAAGACAACAATCTGGAAAAGATTAAAAACTATTGCATCAGCGATGTGGTAGTGCTTACCCAGTTATTTTTAAAACTAAAAGGAATGGCGTTGGTGGACACGCAAAATATTGTCCATACTGCGTAACATAATTATTTATGAGTAAAAGAAAAAAAACAAAAGATGCTCCCGATAAAAACCTCATTGCGAAGTTTCATGCTTCGATATTGGAATTATTAGGAGCCCAGCCCGGCCGGGCGTATTCGATCAAACAGATCGTAAAAAAATTAGGGTTGAAGAAGAGAGAGGATATAAAAATAGTTACCGTACTGATTTACGAACTGGAAGAGAGCGGGAAACTAAAAGAACTTAGCAACGGAACGTATAGCACAGGAAAATCTGGTTCACCAACAACAGGTAGTGTTACCGGTATTGTAGATCATGTAAATGCTCGCTTTGCCTATGTACGAATTGGCGAAGGCAAGTCGGATGTGTACGTTAAAACCCGTGACCTTGGCTCTGCCATGGACGGTGATACGGTTACACTTAACATCAGCCAAAGCCGTCAGGGCGAACATCCCGAAGGTCGTGTTGTAGACGTATTGAAAAGAAACCGTACACGCTTTGTCGGGAAACTTGAACTGTCGAAAAACTATGCGTTTGTAGTGCCTGATTTCAGAAAAGTTCATCAGGATTTTTTCGTATACCCCGAACACATCAATGGAGCTAAAAGTAATGACAAAGTAGTTGTAGAGATTATCGAGTGGGCCTCGGGTGATAAAAATCCCACGGCTAAAGTCGTTGATATATTAGGTGTGGCTGGTGAGAATAATGCTGAGATTCACTCTATTATGGCTGAGTTTGGACTGCCGTTTGAATTCTCCGAAAAAGTTGAAAAAGAAGCCAATAAAATTGATGAGGGATTTACGGCCGCTGAAATTAAAAAGCGTTGGGATTTCCGCAATACGCTAACCTTTACAATCGATCCGGAAGACGCAAAAGATTTCGATGATGCGCTTTCAATTGAGTTACTCTCCGATGGCAATTATCAAATAGGTGTTCACATTGCGGATGTAACCCATTACGTAAAACTGGATACCGATCTCGAAAAAGAAGCGTTTGATCGTGCTACCTCTGTTTATTTAGTAGATCGAACGATACCCATGCTTCCAGAAAAACTTTCTAACGGATTGTGCTCCCTCCGGCCAAACGAAGACAAGTTCACCTTTGCGGCCGTGTTTGATATGGATGTGAATGGTGTTATTAAGAAAGAATGGTTTGGGAGAACGATCATCCACTCCGATCATCGCTTTTCGTATGAAGGCGCACAGGAAGTTTTGGAGACAGGCAAAGGAAAATTTGCTCAAGAGCTAAAAACGCTAAACGACCTTGCCCATAAACTTCGTAAAGAACGCTTTAAGCAAGGCGCAGTGAATTTTGAGACTACAGAAGTAAAATTCAAGCTTGATGAAACCGGCAAGCCACTGGCGGTAATTCCAAAAGTTCGGAAAGATGCGCACAAGCTCATTGAAGAATTCATGCTGTTGGCTAATAAGCAGGTAGCCCGATTCATCTACAATCAAAAGAAGGGAGAAGACAAAAACACATTCGTTTACCGGACACACGATCTTCCCGATCCAGAAAAAATTCAAAACTTTGCGTTGTTCGCAAAACAATTCGGTCATAAATTTAATGTTGAAGGTCACGCTGTCTCACGTTCCTTAAATAAATTAATGGAAGAAGTGGAAGGCAAACCCGAACAGAATGTTCTGCAATCACTGGCCGTTCGCTCCATGGCAAAAGCAAAATACACTACGGAGGCAAAAGGTCATTTTGGTTTAGCATTCGATCATTACACACACTTTACATCACCCATCCGCAGATACCCTGACATGATGGTGCACCGTTTACTGCAACATTATTTGGATCAGGGAAAATCTGTGAATAAAAAAGATTTCGAAGAAAAGTGTTTGCACTCATCAGAACGCGAGAAACGTGCTGCTGATGCTGAACGTGCCTCTATCAAATACAAACAGGTAGAGTACATGTCGATGATGGATCAAAGCAAAGTTTACGATGGCATAATTTCCGGCATTACCGAGTGGGGAATTTTCATTGAGATCATAGAAACGAAATGCGAAGGTATGATTCGCCTGGCCGATATGGACGATGACTACTATGAATACGATGAGAAAAATTATTGTGTGGTGGGTCGCAGACGGAGAAAAATATTCACCCTAGGTGATCAGGCCCGCGTTAAGGTGAAAAAGACAGATGTCGACAAACGCATGATTGACCTGGTATTCGCTAAAGATTTATCTTCTTAATTCCCGTTCATTTTCATGGAAAGTATTAGCACGTATCAGCGTTGGATCGAACAAGAAATAAAAAAAAACAAGTTCGGGAAGCAGCCCGCCTCATTGTACGAGCCCATTCGTTACCTGATGGGACTTGGCGGGAAACGCTTGCGGCCGTTGTTAACCCTTCTTGCTTATTCTCTATATAAAGACAATGCAAAGCAAATTGTACCCTATGCTGTAGCCGTTGAAGTCTTTCATAATTTCACCCTCATGCATGACGACATCATGGATAATGCCCCCTTGCGCAGAGGCAATGCCACTGTTCATGAAAAATGGAATGTGAACACTGCCATTCTATCAGGCGATGTGATGCAAGTAAAAGTGTATGACATGTTTTTATCCTTAGAGGGCGAAAAATTAAAAAGAGTATTAAAAGCCTTTAATCACTGCGCAACAGAAGTATGTGAAGGCCAGCAATGGGACATGGAATTTGAAACGATGAATACTGTTCACGAAGCGCAGTATATCGACATGATCCGCCAGAAAACAGCTGTGCTGTTAGGTTTTAGTTTAGAGTTAGGCGCCATCCTTGCCAATGCTCCGGCCGAAGATCAAAAAGCTTTACGGGATTTTGGAATCAACATTGGGATCGGCTTTCAGTTAAAAGATGATTTGCTCGATGCTTATGCCGACCCTAAAAAATTCGGGAAACAGGTTGGTGGTGATATTATCGCTAACAAAAAAACTTATCTATTGATTATGGCGTTGGAAAACGCTAAGGGCAAACAGCGAAAAGAATTAGCGGGTTTACTGGAAGCGAAAAAATTCAAAAAGCAGGTTAAAGTTAAAGCCGTTAAGTCGATTTACGATTCCTTAAACATACAGTCTCTTACCGAGAAAAAAGTGAATCATTATTTTGATAAAGGATTTAAGAATTTTGAATCGTTAACTTGTAATACTGAATCGAAGAGTGTTCTCCGAAAATTTGCGAAGGATTTGATTGAGAGACAGGTCTAGCCTCATCAAGTTCTAAATAGTTTGCAGAACTCCTCACTTAACATTTCTCTTGAATATTTGTCTTCAGCGAACTTTCGGCTATTTGTTTGAGCCTGTGAAAGCAGATTTTCATCTTCTATGAACTCCTGAATTTTAGAAGCGAATCTAAGAGGGTTATTTTTATCTACATAAACACCACACCGGTTCTCTTCAATTTCCCTTTTTATCCACCCACCAAAATTTGTTACAATCAATTTTCCTGCGGCTAATGCATCGAAGTATTTATTAGGCGAACCAGTTTCCAGCACAGGCAACGATTTAAAACTTATGAAGGCTGCATCTGTCACATTCAATACTTCACGAACCCCTGCACGGTTCTGAGCTGGAATAAAGGAAAGGTTATTGATTGCTTTCTCCCTAGCTAGCCTTTTCAATCCATCCATTTCAGCGCCTTCGCCACAAATTAAAAAGTGAATCGGTAACACTGCTTTCCGTGAACCCTCTGCGCAAGCAAGCAAATGCTCGAGTCCATTCGCCAACCCAATGGTGCCAATGTAGGAGACAACAAATTTATTCTGCACAGCGAATTTTTCTTCAAGCTCTGGCCGCTTGGATTCGGGCTTGTAAAAAGCCGTATCGGCCATGTTGGGGATGATGTGAATTTTCTTCCCAGAAACCTTTAGTTGAACTTCCTCTTTAATCGCGTCTGATAATGCAACAATCGCGTCTGCACGTTTATAAATTGACTTTTCAAGTTTGTATAAAAATGCTTTTAGCAACGGATTTTTAATAATGCCCATCTGTACAGGGGCCTCCGGCCATAGGTCGCCTACTTCAAAGTAATAGGGAATTCCATGACGAACTTTTATCCAAATCGCTGCTAAGCCAATAGTGAGTGGTGTGGAAATGGCATAGCAAACTTTCGCATCGCGAAACTCATCTGCTTCCCGAACAATGCTCCACACAAACTTTAAAAAAGAAGAAACACGTTTAAAAAATCCAAAGCTGTTGTTGTACGGTATTGGCAAATAATGAACCTCAATTCCCTCCACCATTTCCTTTTTAGTCGTTTTGCCATTATGCGTTGTGATCACAACGGTTGAAATTCCCCTCTCCACCAATGCTTTGGCCAGGTAATACGAACGCAACGCCCCGCCCGTTTGAGGCGTTTTAAAATACTGATGCAACATGAGCACTTTCACGTTGTAAAGAAAAGCAATACTTTTGCAATGAGTTAACGCCTCTGAAAACAAATACACCTTATTCTATAACGCCTGGATGGGCCTGAGTTAACTGATCTCAAGATCAGTTAATATTCCTTATCCGCTTTCGCGGACATAGACTCTATTATCATATCATTTTACTATTTATCATCCATGTTAGAAACAACACGACTTAAACTCGTGCCTTTACAGCACGAACAATTAATTCTATATAAAAATGATCCAAAAGCTTTGGCAGAAAATCTTGGCACACGTTACATCGAACGGCAGAGTGATCCATCCGTAGCCGCTGATCTGGAAGAAGCCATCGAATTCTGGATTAAAAACACAAAAGAACACCGCGAGCATTTCGAATGGTTTACCAACTGGGAAATTATTCTTAAAGAAGAAAACATTGCGGTTGGAGGTATAGGTTTTTCCGGACTGCCGGACGAAACAGGTACTTCTATGACAGGCTATGGTTTAGATGTTCGGTATCACGGATGCGGCATCGCATCTGAGGCCTTGCGGGCGATTATTCCATGGGGATTTAAAAATGAAAACCTGAAAGCAATTGTGGCCGATACTCCGCTGTTAAATTTTCCATCACAACGGGTACTGCAAAAGAATGGATTTTATGAAATTTCCAGAGATGAGATGCTAATTCATTGGCAACTGCTCCGATCCTCAAGCCTTGCTCAGGGTTAGATGTGTAATGTCATCCAATCCCCATGATTCCATTCGGAGTCATGGGGTTAAGCTTTTCTATTGACGACTAGTGTTTCTGGTGTTGCTTGCTGTTTGCATAACTGACAATACGCAGTACCGTACTGGTCGATGGCTCTACTTGAGCGTTGTCCAATTCCTTTTTAAGGTCTACCATAGACCGATACATAACGCGTAATTCGGTGTCAGTAAGCAGGGCTTTGTTAATCTCCTGTTCCTCCTTCTCCGTAGTCTCGTGGTATAAATACCTCGTCAGATCGTTTTGGGTAAAAGTCTTTATCATAGGCAAGATGGTTTTTAATCATTTTCTTTCGAAGGTTTATAAGCGCATAGCGCATTCTTCCAAGTGCAGTGTTGATACTTACTCCGGAGTGTTCAGCTATTTCCTGAAAACTCATTTTCATATAATGCCTCATAATCAGCACTCTTTTTTGTTCTACCGGTAACTCCTTAATCAATCCGCGTAAGCGTGAGGCTGTATCGCGAAATATCTGTTTATCTTCTATCGATTCATCTGCGAACTGCATCGAGTTCAGTAATCGACTTCCGTCTTCCAGCACAATTTCCGGATATCGCTTTTCCTTGCGGAAGTGGTCGATAGCCATATTATGAGCAATCCTACAAATCCATGGTAAAAACTTACCCTCTTCGTTGTAGCGCCCGCCCAAAATGGTGTTGATGGCCTTGATAAATGTTTCCTGTAATAAATCTTCCGCCACGTACCGATCTTTCACAATCAGGTATATTGCTGTAAACACTCTTGATTTGTGCCTATGTAGAAGTACTTCGAAAGCCTTCTCGTTACCATTTTTATAGCCTGACACCAACTCACTGTCACTGCATTTGTTTTGAATCATCCTGTCTCACATTTAGGTAACGTAGAGGTTTATTCGATATTGTTGGGGGTTAGTGGAACAATTAGTTCGAAAAGATAGAAATATTATGAAATACTGCAAAAAAAAATAAAAAATTCTTGCCTCATCCAAAAATTCTTAAGGTATTTGCTTTCGATTTTTGAGTTTAATCCTCTATGCCAGTAAGTAAGAAACGCGTGATCAAAAGCTTAGATACGCTAAGCGAAGATTTGAAAGAGTTACTAAAACGTCAATACCCAAATGGGTACGAAAGTAACATTACCCGAATTGTGAGCCCCAAAAAGGAACACCTTTTTGTTTTTCCGTTGGAAACAGACGATGCTACCTATCTAGTTAAGGTGCCTGTCACCAAAAATAGCGATGGTGGTTATGACATGGAGAACAGAACCAAAGGTGAATTCGAAGAAGATGATGATTTTGGTAGTGGTGATGGCGTAACGGGTACTGAAGATAACGATAACGAGGAGGACTCCGATGCCTTCGATGAAGATGGCGGAGGCGGAAAATCAAGCAATGAACCCGGCTACGATCCGGATTTCGACAATTGATTTCCTGGCTAAATAATCCACACCAAAACAACCGTTCCTGTTTTGAGCGCAACGAAGATTTTCCAATTTTGGATACCGGTCAGGGAATTTGTTAGTGTGCGTTTTCCGATCCGTTAATAATTATTCTAATACGACCTGAACACCATCCCCACCGAAGGGGTTTTTTATTTTACCCCTCTCCCTTCCTCTTCCAATTAGAGTGGCATTTATGATTTAATAATTACTTTGCACTGTGAACGAATTTTTACAAGACGACTCTACATTAGACCAACTCGATCCAAAAGAATACATCATCATTAAACGGGCCAGGGTTAATAATTTAAAGAATTTGAGCGTTGCTATACCCCGAAACAAACTTATAGTAGTTACCGGCCTTTCGGGTTCTGGAAAATCGTCTTTAGCCTTTGATACATTGTTTGCCGAGGGCCAACGCATGTATGTAGAAAGCCTTAGCTCCTACGCCCGCCAGTTTTTAGGGCGCATGGAAAAGCCAGATGTGGATTATATACGTGGGGTTTCTCCTGCCATTGCTATTGAACAAAAAGTTAACACCCGAAACCCCCGCTCAACGGTGGGTACATCAACGGAAATTTACGACTACCTGAAATTACTGTTCGCGCGGATTGGCAGAACCTATTCACCGATTAGCCATAAAGAAGTAAAGCGCGACACCGTAACAGATGTCGTTAATGCAATCCATAAACTCCCAGCCGGCACTCGCATAATGATTGCTTGTCCGCTTACGCTGAAAAAAGGGAAAAAAATTCAGGATGAATTGAATCTGCTGCTCAGTAAAGGTTTCGCAAGAGTGCTAGTAAATGAAGAGGTTGGATTTATTGAGGAGCTTCTAAATTCGAAAAAGAAATTTACTGCGAAAGATAAAATAGAAATTCTTATTGACCGCGCTTCGGTAAATGCTGACGATGAAGATACCGTTTTTAGAATCTCCGATTCTGTGCAAACAGCTTTTTACGAAGGTCAGGATGAATGTTTGGTGTATGCCGAAGGCAGTAAAACCATGCGCTTCTCGGATCAATTTGCATTGGATGGTATAACGTTCACGGAACCATCCGTTAATTTTTTCAGTTTCAATAACCCTTTTGGCGCTTGCCAAACATGCGAAGGGTTTGGTAAAATATTGGGTATTGACGATGACCTCGTTATTCCTGATAAGTCATTATCGGTTTACGAAGGTGCCATTGCACCGTGGCGAACGGAAGTAATGAGTGAGTGGGCTAAACCGTTGTTAAAAAATGGGATTAAGTTTGATTTTCCAATTCATCGCCCATTCAATGAACTAACAGAAAAAGAAAAGGAAATTCTATGGAATGGCAATTCCTATTTTGAAGGCATTCATGCTTTCTTTAAATACCTGGAATCTAAAATGCACAAAATTCAGTACCGCGTGTTGCTGTCGCGTTACCGCGGAAGAACAACGTGCCCTGACTGCAAAGGAACCAAACTTCGGAAAGATGCTCAGTACGTAAAGATTACTAACGCCTCCATTACAGATCTGGTGTTGATGCCGATTGAAGACACGCTTAGTTTTTTCAAAACAATTAAACTTGTCGATTACGATCGAAAAATTTCAGAAAGAATTTTAACCGAAATAAAATCAAGGCTTGAGTATTTAGATAAAGTGGGATTAGGCTACTTAACACTCAATCGTGTTACTTCTACTTTATCAGGAGGTGAATACCAACGCATTAAACTTGCCACATCGTTAGGCAGCGCATTGGTAGGTTCCATGTATATTATGGATGAACCTAGTATTGGATTGCATCCGAAAGATACAGCCCGTATGATTGAAGTGCTGAAATCATTACGCGATTTAGGCAACACCGTCATTGTGGTAGAGCATGAAGAAGAAATTATGCGGGCAGCCGATCAAATCATTGACATTGGGCCGGATGCCGGGGCACATGGCGGTGAGCTCATCTTTCAAGGATCACTCAAACAACTGAATAGTAAAACTAAATCTCATACGGTAGACTACCTTAACGGAGTTGAGAAAATTGAAGTCCCAATGATAAGGCGCTCATGGAACGACTCGATAACGATTCATGGAGCCCGTGAAAACAATTTAAAAAACCTTCAAGTTCAATTCCCACTTGGTACACTTACGGTTGTAACAGGAGTCAGCGGCTCTGGAAAGTCAACGCTTATCAAAAAAATTCTTTATCCAGCAATCGGGCGAATGAATGGCTCGGTTGGAGAAACCCCTGGTAAGTATGATAAAATGGAGGGGGATGTATCACGCATCACCCAAGTTGAATTTGTGGATCAGAATCCAATCGGAAAATCTTCACGTTCCAATCCAATCTCGTATGTTAAAGCCTATGACGTTATACGTCAATTATATGCCGATCAACCTTTAGCACAACAACGCGGATATAAACCATCCAATTTTTCTTTTAACGTGGAGGGGGGTCGTTGCGAAACCTGTGAAGGTGAAGGCGAGATAAAAGTGGAGATGCAATTTATGGCCGATATTTTCCTGCTTTGTGAAAGCTGCCGTGGAAAGCGATTCAAGCAAGAAACACTGGAGGTTGAACACAACGGGAAAAGTATTTCCGATGTCCTCGACATGACCATTGAAGATGCCCTTGGATTTTTCAAAGATAAAAAAGGAGTATACGACAAAATTCTTCCATTATATGAGGTAGGTCTCGGCTATGTAAAACTTGGCCAATCATCTAATTCATTGAGTGGCGGTGAAGCTCAAAGAGTAAAGCTTGCTTCTTTCCTTGGAAAAAACTCTACCGATGGACACATCATGTTTATTTTTGATGAGCCCACTACCGGTCTCCATTTCCACGATATATCGAAACTACTAAAAGCCATTAATGCACTGGTAGACCAAGGTCACTCAGTCATTGTGATTGAACACAACCTGGAAGTAATAAAATGTGCCGACTGGATTATTGATTTAGGCCCTGAAGGCGGAGAAAAAAAAGGAGGTCAGCTTCTTTTTGTGGGCACTCCAGAAAACATGGTGAGGAAAGGAAAAGGTTATACGGCTGATTTCTTGAAAGGAAAATTGAAATAACTTTTAATTTGATTGTGACTTAACTATGTGGATTTACGTAAAATAATTTACGTCATTTCGAGAGCAGCAAGAAATCCCCAACGATGCTCACAGAAGGGGATTGGATTTCTCAGGCGTTCCCCTTCGTTTTCGCTTCTTTTCACAGATTTTCTTTAACTCCCGTTACTTTACTCCTTCCTTAGAATTATAGAGACAAGTCATCATCATGATTACCGCTGGCTGGTTTTCACATTAAACCTAAACTCTATAGTTATGAAAACAGAATCCGAACAAGTTCAACGATGGGACGACATCATCTTTGAAAAACGTAACAAGGTCTATGGAGCTTATGCCATCCGAAAAAGTTATGACGATCATGTTTTGACCGGATGGGTGATAAGTCTTGGTGTAGCGACTTGTATTTTTCTTTTCTCATTCCTTTCAATTGAGGAAATAATCACTCCTCCTCTTGAGCCATCTGTTCCCACCGGATTCATGCCTCCCCCTAAATTTAAGCTTGATGTTCAAACGGCTCCGACAGCCCTTGCTCCAAAACAAGTCAACAGAAACTTGCCTCCCGTGTTAACTCAAAACGATCCGCCTGACCAAAAAATTATGGACCCAATTCAACCTCGAAGCCCTGGTGTATCAGGTGGCACAGAGCTTCCGATCGATGGCCCCCCGCAAAAGGAGTTGATCCCGGGAAATATTCCTGAGCCTCCAAAGCCAGAATTCGTTTTATACGCTGAAATCATGCCTGCATATGAAGGCGGACTTGAAGCCATGATGAAGTTCATACAAAAGAAGCTGCGCTACCCGGCTCTTGCAGAAAGAAAAAAAGACGAAGGAACTGTGTACATAAGCTTTGTTATAAGCTCCATGGGAATTGTGACAAACGTGGAAGTAATCAAAGGGATCAGTAAAGAGTGCGACAAAGAAGCAATGCGGGTAATTTCGATGATGAATAAATGGAAACCGGGCTTGCAAGATAAAATGCCTGTTGCCGTAAAGTTGGTGCTGCCAATAAAATTTAAACTTGATAATTAATTACTGTCATACTAATCGTGAATAGAAATATTCACGATTATTTAAAGTTGGCCGATCAACTCAACATACAACGCTGTTAACATTGGCTCAGCCTTGTTCGCAACTTTAACGATATCTTTAAAGTTGGCAGGTTTTAAATTATCGGGGTCGCAATCATCGGTTAACACAGATATCGCGCAGCAGGGCAAACTCATATGATTGGCCACTACAACTTCCGGCACCGTGCTCATGCCCACTGCATCTGCTCCAATCGCCCTTAGAAAACGGTACTCAGCCCGGGTTTCCAGGTTAGGCCCCATCACTCCAACATATACGCCTTTATTTAGTTTGATTTTTTGTGCTTTCGCAATACTGATCAATTTTTTATTCATCTTCTCAGAATATGGGCGGCTCATATCCGGAAAGCGTGGACCTAGAATTTCGAAATTCTCTCCACGCAATGGATTATCAGGTTGCAGATTTATGTGGTCTTCAATCAACATTAACTCACCCTTCTTCCATTTCAAATTCATGTTACCTGCTGCATTTGAAATCAATAAATGTTCAACACCCAACATCTTCATTACGCGCACAGGCAGTGTAATTTGTTTCATACTATAGCCCTCGTAATAATGAAAGCGGCCTCGCATAGCCAATACTTTTTTACCTTTTACTTCACCATAAATCAACTGTCCTTTATGCGACTCAACTGTTGCCACTGGAAAATGAGGAATAACATTATAATTAATAACAATCGGATTCTTTATTTCCTTTGTAAAAAGATTACCCAGCCCCGTACCCAGAATGACTCCCACTTCCGGATTCTTCACACCCCGTTTTTTAATAAACTCGGTGGCTTCGTTGATTTGTTTTAACATGATTGAAATTTATATATCAAAAGTAGCAATCAAACGGTACAGTTTACCTTGGATCATAAAAAATCACCCGGTCATCAAAAAAAGCAACACCAAACTTCTGCCAATTAGGTTATCTTTATTTAATCGCTTTCGGGAAATCCAGACTGTATGAAAAAACTACTTACTCTTGCGTTGGTCCTATTTGCCAATTATGCTAACAGCCAATCGTTTAACAATCTCCCTGTAACAACACAAAAACCTCCATTGCATGCTCGTCACTGGATGGCTATAACAGGTAAGCCACTTGCTGCCACTGCGGGAGCTATGATTTTTAATAAAGGTGGAAACGCAGTAGACGCTTCATGTGCCATGCTGGCAGCAACCTGTACAATGTTTGATGTGCTGAGTTGGGGTGGTGAAACACAAGCGCTCTTATACAATCCAAAAACAAAAAAAGTAATTGCAATCAATGGATTAGGTGTTGCACCTTCTGGTGCCACAGCCGATTTTTTTAAAAGCAAAGGCATGAACTATCCTCCGCAATATGGTCCGCTAGCGGCAGTGACGCCCGGCACACCCGGTGGATTAATGACGATGTTGGCCGAATATGGAACCATGAGTTTAAAAGATGTGCTTGCTCCTGCTATGCAAATGGCAGAAGGTTATCCGATTGAAGCACAAACTGCAAATAGCTTCGAACGTGAAAAAGAAAGGCTCAAGCAATGGCCATATTCCAAGGCGGTGTTTCTTCCACATCTTGGTGAGAAACGCGAGGCACCAAACGCAGGAGAAATTTTTGTTCAGAAAGATTTATTAGCCACGCTTCAGAAGTTAATAGACACTGAACGGCAAGCATTAAAGAAAGGTAAGTCACGCAAGGAAGCAATTTATGAAGCCTATGATCGCTTCTACAAAGGAGACATCGCCAAAGAGTATGCGCGTGGTTGCCAGGAACAAGGCGGGCTCATCACCGAACAAGATCTAGCGAATTGGAAAGTGATTACCGAAGAACCTTTGATGGTGAACTATAAAGGCATTGAAGTGTACAAAATGCAACAATGGACACAGGGCCCTGTCATGTTGCAGGCACTGAATATGCTTGAGAATTTTGATCTGAAAGCGATGGGCTTTAACTCTGCACGCTATATTCATACGCTCTACCAGGTGATGAATTTAACATTTGCCGATCGTGATTTTTATTATGGCGATCCTTACTTCGCTCCAGAAGAACCGATGAAAGGATTGCTATCAAAAGAGTATGCAAAAGAAAGAATCAAGGCAATCAACTGGGAAAGCAATGATCCGAAAGCCGCACCGGGTGATCCATATCCGTTCGAAGGAAAAGTAAATCCGTACACTGATTATTTAAAATCACAAGTATCGCTTGGGACCTTTACATCTCCCTTGTCAGAAGAATATCTCGAGCAGGTTTTTTTAGGTACTACTTCCGTGGAGGCTGCCGATAAAGAAGGTTGGGTAGTGAGTATCACGCCCAGTGGCGGTTGGAATCCTGCGTGCATTGCCGGCAAAACTGGTATTGGCATGAGCCAGCGCATGCAAAGTTTTGTGACGAATCCGAAAGAGAATCCTTTTAATGTAGTGGAGCCAGGGAAACGACCACGGGTTACATTAACGCCATCGCTCGCGTTGAAAGATGGTAAACCATTTTTATCCTTTGCAGTACAAGGTGGAGATACGCAAGACCAATATTTATTGCAATTTTTTCTGGATGTAGTAGAGTTTGGAATGACGGTACAGGAGGCCACCGAAGCACCCAGCATAAACACGGATCAATTGCGGTTGTCACTGGGTGGAGAAGATCGTGCACCAAAAGCTGGAAATATTTTATTGCACGACAGCACGCCTCCCTATGTGCGAAAAGAATTGCAACGTATGGGCTATCGCATGCGTTTTGATGACCGCACCAGTGGTCCCATCAATGCTATTTGGTTCGATTGGGAGCATGGAACATTTTGGGGCGGCTCCAGTAATCATGGAGAAGATTATGGGCTTGGATGGTAGGACCGCTTCAATATTTTGAACAAAATTCTTGCAGCAAAAAAGGTATTTTATTTATTCATCGAATCAATAAGATTAAGCACCTGCTTACCCAGGTTATCGGACAAAACCTTTCTGTATTGCATGGAGTTGGTATAGCCACCGTTAGCTAAAAAAAATTCGTTCATTACCACATCCCAATCACTTGTCTTCGGCATTATAAAGCCAAAGGATTCTCCTTTCTGGTCACCTGCCGCTTGGCGTTTCAGTGGTAATTTTTTATCGAGTACATTAAAATAGGTGGAGATGTCAATGTAGGTAAAATAATTACTGTTGTCCATTACCTTTTTGTTTGCCTCATCAAACCCGGTAGTTGTTTCTATTACTAACGCTGGAAAATAGTCCTTTTTAACTTTTTGAATTCGTGCTTCATGTGTAGTTCCTTTTTGAACGATGGCTTTCATCCCTGCAAAATCCTTAGCGATGTTTGCCATATCACTCAAATTCTTTCCCTCATTATGCGTTGCCAAAATTGCAATGGTATTGAAGTAAGGTTGTGTGAACTTTAATTTTTTCTTTCTCTCGTTCGTAATCGTTATATCACCAAGTCCTATAACTCCATCCTTGCTACCGGCCACTGTCTTCAGTAAGAGGTCAAAATCTTCAGGATCTGAAAGATCTTTATACTCTACCGTGAGTACTACACCATATTGTTGCTTCAGATAGGCGGTGAAATCATTTAAAATACCATAACATACCCCTGAATATTTTCCATTAATTTTTTCCGTAAATTTTGGAGCTTTGGTGTGGGTTACCACAATTTTCCCCTTCTTATTTGCTTTAACCTGACTCCAGCTATCGCCTAAAAAACTTTGTGAAGCCAATGGCCCTGCCCAAAATTGCAGTAACACAAGCGCTATAATTGAATATTTCTTCATACAATCGAATTAAAGTACGCACGGGATTATAGTCAAATGTAAAGGAAATAATTGGGTTCGGGTTCTAATCCTATGCTTCTGAACAGCCGAAATTATGGGGCGGACGGAGTTATTTTTTAACCAGGCAAGGCAACCCGGTAATGCTTCCCCTTTTTCACAGATAGTCTTTCATCACGAAGCCACGGATTATGGCGTTTGAGTAGCTTATAATTTATACCGCATTTTTCTGCAAAGGCTATTAGATTTGGTATTGACTCGCGTACTTCTACATACTTTAGTTGCTCAGGTTTATACAAGTGTCGCGCGCTAACCTGAAATCCATATTTTTCCGGATGCTCGATAATTTCTTTGCAGGCGAGTATGCGAAATACATAGCGAGAAGTCTCTGTATTCAAATACAAGTCGTAATAGGATTTTACGTTTTGGTTTTCAATCGCACGCTCTATTCCACCCATGCCACGATTATAGGAAGCTGCGACCATTGTCCAATTACCAAACTTCGAATACGCTTTTTTCAAATACTTGCACGCAGCTTCTGTCGCTTTCAACGGATCATAGCGTTCATCTACTTCTTTGGTAATCTCTAATCCATTTTCCTTCCCAGCTGGTTTCAAAATCTGCCAGAAGCCTACGGCATCTTTCGGAGAGATATCATTCATTAATCCCGATTCGATTAGGGGCAAATACTTAAAGTCTTCCGGAATATTATTTTTCTTTAAAATTTCCTGAATCTGTGGAAGCCATCGGTTCGCACGCTTGATTAGAAAAATTGTATTGTTGTGCCAATAGGTATTAATATGCAATTCTTTATCAATCCGCTCGCGAACATCCGTGAGATGCATGGGAACAACCTCGCCCGCAAAGCTTAATGAATCAGGAAGATCAAATGTAATGGCAGGCATAGGCTGCATCACCACCTCATCTAAATCGGCAGGAGCAAGCGAGCCTTCTTCAAGTCGAGTCCCTTTCTCAACAACCGAAAGAGAACTTCGCATTCGATCATTTGCATAGCGTACATAGCCCAATACAATGGCCAAACTCAGGAGTGAAAGATATAGCGGGAAATTTTTTGTGTTAACCATGAGCATCTATTCTTTGTGCTGTTGTGCTTGTTGGCTGATTAATTCATTTTGCCACAAAGACACTAAGCCTACTGCCAATTAGAAATTTGGTGACAATAAATACTTCGAATAAAAATCATCAATAACCTTCACGGCATCTTCGGGTGTATCTACCACGCTAAATAAATCGAGGTCGGCTTCATTAATCATACCCTCTGGTACCAGCACTTTTTTTACCCATTCCAACCAGCCTTTCCAAAATTTCTTACTCACCAATACGATCGGGAAGCGGCCAATCTTTTTTGTTTGAATAAGTGTAAGCGCCTCCATGAGCTCATCCATGGTTCCGAATCCACCCGGCATCACGATAAATCCTTGTGAGTATTTTACAAACATTACTTTACGCACAAAGAAATAATCGAAGGTTATCAATTTGTCCGGATCAATGTAAATGTTTCCTTTCTGTTCGAACGGTAAAAAAATATTTAAGCCTACTGATTTACCTCCTGCACGATGCGCACCTTTATTACCCGCTTCCATAATACCGGGACCTCCACCCGTAACTACGCCATACCCATGTTGCACTAGTTTGAAAGCAATCTCTTCTGCCGTCTTGTAATACGGATTAGTTGGTTTTGTTCGGGCTGATCCAAAAATAGTAACGCATGGGCCGATCTTCGAAAGTTTCTCGAAACCTTCTACAAATTCTGCCATGACTTTAAAAATTACCCACGAGTCCGCGCTTTTTATTTCGGCCCAGTCTTTATCGACAAATGCCTTACGAATGCGATGCTCGTCTTCAATAGCTTGTTGTGTAAGCACTTCATCACCTTTATTTTTTTTCTTAGCCATACAATCTATTTAGTATCGAAATATACAAGGATGGAACGAGAAATGAGGCGGATTAGGTTCGCTTAGGATTCAACAAATTCGTCAGTGCGCTTTCAAGTGTTTGGAATTGAAATTTAAAACCCATTTGCTGTATTCTTTTTGATGATACAATACTGCCATTTAATACAAGGATGGCCATTTCTCCTATTAGGATGTTCAATACAAATGCCGGAATGGGCGGGAGCACTATCGGCTTGTG
Organism: Cyclobacteriaceae bacterium; assembly: GCA_031395485.1. GTDB lineage: Bacteria > Bacteroidota > Bacteroidia > Cytophagales > Cyclobacteriaceae > UBA2336. The sequence continues at coordinate 170,137 of JANNUS010000006.1, forward strand.
TAATGCGTTGGCAATTGCTCGTGTCAACTCCTGATTTGTTACAGCATATAAGCCTGTAGCATTGTACGTTCCATGCATTGCGTTATCTTCTACCGCTTTGATAAACATTCTACAGAGGTCATCGATGTGAATCCAACTCATGTATTGCTTGCCTGTTCCAAGAGGTGCACCAATACCCCATCGAAAAGGCGTTGCCATTTCTTTCAGGGCACCACCTTTTTCGCTAAGCACAATGCCCACGCGCAATTTTACCACACGTTTGTTTTGGATTTTATCCACCTCAGCTTCCCAGGCCTTGACAACCTTCGCCAAAAAATCATTTCCCGAATTACTCTCCTCCGTATACTCAGCATCTCCCAATCCAAAGCCATAATAGCCAATGGCCGAAGCGCATACAAGGGTGTTTACGTTTTGATTCGTTTCCAGGTAGCGAGCTAATAAGGCTGTTGATTTTATTCGGCTTTCCAGAATCTCTTGCTTCCTCTTTTCCGTCCATCGCTTATCCGCCACGCCCGCTCCCGCCAAATGAATTACAGTATCCACACTCTTCAAAGCTTGCTCATCCATGATTCCACGATCAACATCCCAAACGAAGGATGGGATTTTCCCTTCCCTCCTTGTTCGGCCAAGATGCGAAATCTCATGACCCTGCTGGATCAGCATTTCGGTTAATCGTGTTCCGATTAATCCTGTAGCCCCTGTAATTAGAATTTTACTCATAAAAATATTTGTCAGGTTGAGCCTGTCGAAACCCTGCCTTCGACAGGCTCAGGCTGACATGAGTTTGCTGATGAGTTGGATCAAATTTTGTAGCTTTCGAAGCGTAAGTTAACCTCTTTAAAACATGATTAACAGGAAAAAGTTTTTTATCACAGCATGGATCATCCTTACTTGTTTAGCACTGCAAGCACAAAAAGTAATTGTTACAAAAGACGCTCACCGTATAAAAGGAGATCATGTTAATGGATACGCAACAGAATTGACGGGGACACTAGAAGAAATAACCAACTCGTATACCAAGTATCTTAAGTCCTTCAGCAAAATAAAAACCACAGACAAGATAATTTATCTATCGGATGTGACCATCGATCAAACAAAATATACATGGCCACTGTATGCAACCACAAAAGGGAAAGCAGATAAAACAACTGTGTGGCTTGGGGCAAACCCTACTGATTGGCTAGACACAGCCCAGTACAACAAAGCAAGCAATGCGTTAACGAAGTTACTGTACAACTTTGGCGTAAAGTTTTACAGGGATATTGTGCAAGTAGATATTGATGAAGCTACTCGTGCTCAGCAAGCTGCGGAGAAGAAAACGCAACGCCTTTTAAATGAAAGCAAAAATTTAAACTCTAAATTAGAGTTTAACCAAAAAGAAAAAATACGGCTTGAGAAAGCGCTGATTGACAACAAGGTTGAGTACGAAACGCTCTTGCTGAATATTTCGGTCAATAAAAAGAGTCAAGACTCACTTGCTATTGCGACAATCCAAATCAAGAAGATGGTTGAAATACATAAAGAACGACAACAAAAAGTGAATTGAGGCAGTCTTTAAAGACTCCTCTCCCTCGACTACAGAATTAATAAAAGAGCCACTCAAGTTGAGTGGCTCTTTTATTACTAAAAAAAAACTAATTCCTAGAAAGCATAGCCTGTCCAGGTAAATAGCGAAGTAGCTGTGCCTGTATTAGCGCCCGTAAAAGTAATGGTCGCAATTGTAGCAGGTACAGAGTTTGTGTTGTCAATATTTGACTCACTTAAATTGGTTCCGCTGATTGTAACGCTTGCTGTTGTGTTTGCATTTGCAGTACCGGCCGAATCATCATAGTCCACTACATCGCCAGGAGCAACTGCACTTGAGCCCTGTACAATTAATGCATTTGTTATAGTAGCTGTGCTGTTTCTTCTGATTTTAATAAAATCTGATATTACAGCTGTAGAGTTGTTTACCAAAGTAATATTGGTAACTGTTGCATTCGATTGAAACGTTGCATTAGGCGTTAATCCATCTAAGTTACCATCAGCCTCAATTCCTCTTGGGTCTGATGTTACATCTGTATAGCCAGCTTCACGAATTCCATAAGCATTTGTTATCGTACCAGTATAGCCTTGTGTCCAGTCAAACATATCATCTCTTGCATTCACAACAAGAATAGCCGTAACGTTTACGGAGCCTCCAAAAAATTCAATACCATCATCATCACCATCTGAGATGAATACATTATTGATTGTTGTGCCTGAACCAACACCATACAATGTTAATCCGTTGAATTCCTTTTCACCATTGATTTTTGCGCCTGTATAATTTAAAGCTAAATAAGTGATATCTCCGCTGTCATCAGCAGCATTGTCGCCACCATAAAAGAAATCAACAACTTCGGTAACCGCTGTGTTTCCTCCTGTAATAGGAGCGTAGCCCATTACCATCAATCCACCCCAGTCACCCGCTGCAGGTGCTGCAGCCGCAGATGTCATTGTTACTGGTTCTGCTGATGTACCATTAACATAGATCTTACCACCACGTTCAACTGCAAGGTAAACGTTTGTACCGCCAGCCTCAACCATAATGGTCGTTCCAGCCTCAATGGTTAATGAACCGCCATCTGCAACAACAAGTGCGCCTGTAAGCATCCATTCCTCATCAGCTGAAAGCGTGATGTCGCCAGTAATCTCACCTTTCAAATCAGCAACAACTAAGTCGATGTCATCCTGATCTTCAATTTCGCCATTAGGGGTTTCAACCGATGCTGGAGAATCCTCCGAGCAACTTGTGAACGTAAGTGTCGCTCCTACTAAAAGTAAAAGCATGAAATACTTAATCATTTTCATTTTTTTGGGTTTAAACGTGTTAATTTTTTTATAGTAATACCTATCCCGGTTTACTGTCGCAAAGGTGAGACAGACATTCTACTTAAATTGAAACGTAGTGTTATGAAATTATGATTAGAGCTTTACTTAAAGGTTACCGCAATGTTATGCGGCATAACCAATCCTTAACAGGGATTGAAAAAAATTTGAATGCTAGAGAAGCTTAAAACTTATATGTAACCCCCAGCGATGTAGTAATTCCCTTTTGGTAATCGCTTATAATCTCTTCCCGTCTTACACCCGCTAGCGTAATAACTTCCTTGGTCTGCTTAAAATGTGGATTGAGAAGATTTTTAAACCGTAGGCCTAAACTAAAATGGTTGTTCAAGTCCAGACTGTAAATGAAATCCAGCTTTGGTACTAGTCTATCATTTATATCCAAATTTCCTCCCGGGCCACCCGTTCCCAGAGAGTAAATACTCGTTGTATTATAATTAAAAAGTAGTGTAGCTTTTGACTTTCTACCATTAGCGCCCTCTCTTGTCATTGTAATATCTGAATTAACCAGCCAAGGGCTCGCTCCCTCCAGTGACGATTCGCTATTGGTCGGTTCGAATGCCAGGTCATCTGTAGTCACATCTTCTAATTTCTGAATTGAGTACAGGTAAGAAAGATTTACTCCGAAATCCAGTGTTGTGCTTTTGTCGTTCTTTGTTGCTGTGAAAATTGTTTTCCTAAACTCCAACTCAGCACCAAAAATATCAGCAGCTCCACTTGTAGAGTTAACATAGGAGAACTCATTTGCAGCAGAAGTTACCATACCCCGGTTGATCGGGTTTTTTATCATTTTATAAAATCCGGTTAAAGCCACTAATTCAATGTCGCTGAAGTAATGCTCATACCGAAGATCAATATTAAAATTCTCTGCAGGTATAATCTTGGGGTTTCCAAAGCTAGACTGATTTACATCTTCATAAAAGAATGGGGCAAGCTCCTTGAATTGAGCAAAGGTGTACGTTTGGCTTGAAGCGAGTCGCAGGATATCCTTTTCTGATAAACTATACTTCACATTTAAGCTAGGCAAGAAATACGTTTTATCTCTTTTTTGACTGCCGTTGCTTAGGTTGGTGTCCCAAACTACCTCTTGACTAAAAATTTCTGCTCGCACACCCACATTTACGGTGAGTGCATCGGAGAAATCATAAACCGCGTTTATAAAGCCAGCATGAATCCCTCTGTCGCCAGAATATGTAAAGGGAACAAATGCGTTACTCCCTGTACCCCGTGCAGTTTGCAATTCAAATACAGCATTGTCAATCGACTGCTGATTGAATAGTCCGTCTGTATCGTTCAACTGAACAACTTCGCCCAGAAAGAAGTTGAAATTAAATTGTGTTGCTTCAAAATCGCGATGAGTCAACCGATAGTTATACCCGAATGTTATTTTACTATTAGAATCTTCTTTCCCTGTGAGTTTATACGATAACAGCGCTCTTCCTGCAATATCTCTTTCCTTAAGAAAAGAAAAGAAACGGTGGTTGTATGCCGAAGACCCTGAGTTTATTATGTTATCATCTCCATTAAAGATGAAGAAATTTGTTCGTCTATCCGGCTCATTACCCGATGCTAAATTGAAGGAGCCTCCTAGATTCAAGTCTAATCTTTCAGAGAGCTGTATTTCCGACAATACCTGATTTACTAGTACGGTATTGCTATTCTGTTGCTGGCGTCTAACAAAAGTTTTGTAGGCATTGGGGTCGGCAATATCATCGTTACCATTCAAGCTAAATCCCGTATAGTTTCCAACAGTCTGTGTATTGTCGTGTATATAAATAATATTGTATGAAACCGAATTATTCTGACCGAAATCATAAACAAAATTTCCCATCGCAAGTTGTGAGGCATTGTATTCAGACTTATCGTATTCAAAATCCTGACGAATACCACCTGTGGGAGTTACTTGTCGTGCAGCACCTTCTTTAAAAAAATACTCGCTATTCATTGAAGCAACAACAAACGTTCGCAGCGGCCTGTTACCGATGATAAAGCTTTTTCCTCCAGATATTCCGAAACTTGAATTCAACAATGGACTTGTTACCTGTACCGGTTGAAAGGAATTATCAAACGTATACTGGCCTAAATCTGTAATAGGAATTTCACGCGAAGCTGTACCCAGAAAATTTGTACCATCTGCGCGATAAAAATCCTGACCTACAGTGAGTGAATTAACGCCAACTGAAGCGGATACTTTTAGTTCCTGATCATCGAGTAATTTTTTTGTCTTAATATTAATATTAGCACCGGCTACATCACCAAACATTTCTGCATTAAATGTCTTATTCACATCGATACTGCTGATGATGTCGGACGAAAAAAGTTCAAGTGAAATATTTTTAAATTCAGGGTCTTCCGAAGGAAGCGGAAGGCCATTAAGCGATGTGCTATTGTAACGATCTCCCAATCCTCGAACAAAAACATTTCGAACACCTTCTTGCTTGGTAACTCCTGTTATTTGTACAACAGCTCCTTCTGCATCTGAAACTCCTTTACGTGAAAGCTCCTGCGCACCAATGCCTTGTACCATTTCAACTGAATTTTTCCTGTCTAGTAAAAGTGTAGATTCAAGCGTCCGGTCTCTCTGTCCTTGCACCACTACTTCATCCAATTCCTTTGCCTCCTCATTCATGGCCGTTGAAACAGTCACCGTTTTACCTGATTCGACCGTAACATTGTTGATCGTATCTGCTTTATAGGTTACAAAAGATAGTACTACACTGTATGTTCCTGGTTTAACACCGCTGATCGTGTATTTTCCGTCAATGTCAGTAGCCGCTCCAATTTGTGTGCCTTTAATAATGACATTCGCTCCAATAAGCGCCTCATTAGTTTTCGCATCGGTAATCGTACCAGAAATAGAACCAGTTTGAGCAGCTGCCAAAAATGAAGAACTTATAAAAACAATCAGAAGGAATCCCTTGCGCATACTTTTAAAATTTGCTGCAAATGTCAGAGTCTAATATTACCTGATGAGAACGCCTGTATTATTAAATTGTTAAGAGCAATTTGTGGCGTATTTAGCTGATTTACAGCTAAATCGTAACATTACGATTTATTGAAGGCTAACGCTTGTTATTGGTGTATTACGCAGTTTAAAAAATTCTTACGGGAATGTTAAGCCGTATATTATTTGCTGATAGGAACTTTGTTCAGAATTGCCTTAATGATGTCAGTACTTTTTACATTGTCCGCTTCGGCCTCATAGTTCATGATAATCCGGTGATTCATCACGTCTAACGCAACCGATTTAATGTCTTCGGGCAATACATAATCACGTCCTTCAAAGTATGCAGCTGCTTTAGCGGCCAGGTTTAAATTGATGCTGGCACGGGGCGATGCTCCAAATTGAATATACGGTGCTTGCTCATTAAGCTTGTACTCAAGCGGCTTACGTGTAGCAAATACAAGCTCTATTATGTAGCGCTCCAGCGACTCCGAAATTTTTACTTTATTGATCTGATCTCGGATATCGTAAATATCTTCTCTCGTTAATAATGCATTTACCGTAAAATCGAACTTCATGTTCGATATCCTTCTCATAATTTCTAACTCTTGATCTTTGGTAGGGTAATCAACCGTTACCTTCATCATAAAGCGGTCAATTTGCGCCTCCGGTAATGGATAGGTTCCTTCATTCTCAACTGGATTTTGAGTTGCCAATACCAGGAAAGGTCTGTCTAGTTTAAATGTGTTTTCGCCAATAGTAACTTGTTTTTCCTGCATGGCTTCCAATAATGCCGACTGCACTTTGGCTGGGGAGCGGTTTATTTCATCGGCTAGAATAATGTTGGCAAAGATGGGGCCCTTCTTTACTTCAAACTTCCCTTCACGCTGATTGTAGATCATGGTTCCCACTAAGTCGGCAGGTAGTAAATCGGGAGTAAACTGAATTCGTGAAAAGTCAAGATGCAGTACTTGTGCCAGTGTACTTACTGTAAGGGTTTTCGCTAATCCCGGAACACCCTCTAACAAAATATGCCCATTGGTAAAGAGCCCGATGAGTAGCCGGTTCACCATATACTCCTGCCCTACTACCACCTTGGCTACTTCGCCAAAAACATCTTTAATTTTTTCTTTGTGTGCGAGGTGCTTCTCTGCTGCAACTACTTCCATACGATAAATTCAAATGTTGAAATAAAAGTCTACCTGACGGCAGGCAAGCCCAAAAATAGGGCAATTTTAAAGATATAGTAAAAAAATGTGATGAGAAACATAGCAGCCGTTTCAGCGGTAAGCTCGATCAGGTACGCCTACTTTTTAAATGTAAACTTAAAATATATGAGAAGGAGGCTTAGTGCTGCTATAATTGTATTACAAATGATCACGGGCCAGAGGTCCAGGTTGATGCCATAAATCAGCCAGACAATCGTACTCGAAAATACAATGAGCATCATGGCGGTACTCAAGTCACCAACACTCTTCGACTTCCAAGCTTTGTAAACCTGGGGAATAAAGGTGATACTGCTTAAAAAGGCTCCGGTATGGCCAACGGCTTCAATCCAAGTCATAGTTTTCGAGTTTAGTTCATTCCTACGTGTATAAAGCCTGCCCAATTGTACGGATGGCTAAACTCAGCCTCCTGTAACATTTGCAACTTGGCTTTGCGCAACGAATGAGAAATAGATTTCGATTTTACAAACTGCTTATAGAATTTCTCCATTAACAAAGCGGTACTATTGTCTTGTACCGCCCAGAGTGAAACCACCAGGTTTTTAACACCGGCATATAAAAACGCGCGGGTCATGCTCATCATTCCTTCACCAACATCTACTTGTCCAAACCCGGTTTGACAGGCTGATAAGCAAACCAGATGGGTATGGCAGCGCAGTGAAAATATCTCATCCATAAACAAGATTCCATCCTCACGAGATGCCTGATTAAAAGAGAATGCAATACCGGATGAATTCGCTGTTGGATAATCAACAAAACCGTGTGTGGCCAAATGGATTATCTCATACTGGTTTAGGTTTTTACTTTTAAAAGATGCCTCATCAGCATCAATATCTAAAACCATTTCATTTTGAAAACCACTTTTGTTCAAGATTGACGAAATACTCTTTACTTCTGTTGCATTCATTTGTAATGGAGGAAAATCGTATGTGGCATACTTTGATTTGGTGGTGGCACTTCTCAACAAATCAGTACCTAAATTGCTTGCAGATTCAGCGTTGAAGTTCGGGGCATAGGCTAACATTCTTATTTTCTTCAATTCCTGGGCATAATCAGAGAATTCTTGCCAAAGCAATGTGGAAGAATAACCATGCGATAGCATTTTATCGCTGAGTAGAAATTTACACTTACTCAACTCTGCTGCTGGCTTTATTACCAATACATCAAACGGAACATAGTTTATTTCTCCATCCGGAATAACTATGTAGCGCGTAATCTTCTTACTATTTCTAAGAACAGAATCTATCGGAAAAATAAGTTGATTGTATAATTGATGGGCTGCAGGAATAAATTCGTTAGTAAGCTTAAGCCGGTTAATATTTGAAAGACCTCGAATTGATTTCATCAACGTTGTCTTGTCTTTAAGCAATACCATGTAATTCTTTTCTTTGGTAATGATCAATACATGAACTTTCTCATAACCAACATGATATTGTATTAAGGCCATATCGTCCTTTAGTAAATCCTTTTTAAGTGTTGAGGGTGATACCGTGGCAGCGCTGAATTTTAAATTATAGAATCCCGGAAGGTTATTTTTTACTGAATCAATCATTTGATCATGACGGGTTTGTAGCGTTACCAATCCCTCTTTATACTCCTGCAATAAATCGGGATTAGCCTCTTCCCCATACTCCATCTCTTCGACAATTTGTTTTGTCAGTAAACTGATTTGCTTTTGAGTGTTTTCGTTCTCGCTGATAACTTTTTGTGCAACATTGGCAAATTCTCCAATACGAACATCGCGAAGTGAATGTTGAAGCACCTGATACCTCGCCTTTTCCGCCATTTCAAATGCTTTATTAAAATAGTCTGTTTCATCCGTGAGGGTTAACATCCTATGGTAGTATTCTATTGCGATGTCAAAAAAATCACGAACCTCCCTGTTATAGGCTACCTGGTCTTCAAAAGATTTGAGGGACTTGCGCTTGGTTTCAATAATTGGGTAGGCAGTTAAAATATAGACCTCTGCCTTTTTAAGTTCTTTCGCAGAGTTGCGTGCTAAGGCAACAAGTAATAATCGGGAGTTTGAAACCAACACTTCATAGGAGTCACTATACTCCAACGATTCTTGGTGAGGCAATTGGTTGAGTTGAATGGCTTTTGTAAAGTAGCTGGTAGCTGAGTCATACTGCTGTTGTTCTAAGTACTGTAATCCAATATCATTCAGAAGTTCAATATTTTGAGGGGAGAATAAAGGCATCACTGATTTCGTCAGGCGAAGTGCTTCTTGAAAATAAAATATGGATTCATGATATTTCTTCTGAAGATTATAATTAATGGCAAGGCTACTGCAGATATCTGCAAGAACATCGGAATCTATTTCTTCCTGAAGCCGTTCTGTCTGCAAGGCTGACAAATAAAGACTATCTGCTTGAGAATAATTACCAGCATTTGATTCCATTACACCTTTTCTATAGTTGAATTGACTCCATATTTTAGCATCCGTAACATGCTTAGCCTTCATGAGGGCGTGTGCCGCCAATAACAGAATTGAAACAGAATCCTGTTGATTGAGAGACTCTTTTATTCTGGCACGAGCAAATAGAATCAACAATTGAGTCTCCGTGGCATCCTCTTCTCGAAGAAAGCCATTGCTTTGTAACAATATTTTGTCGGCATAATCATACTCAAAAATATCAGTTAAAAATGCTCCATAATTGAGAAGCATCTTCATGGCCTCTTCGCGTGAGTTTCTTTTCCCACCATCAAATAACAAGTACCATTTTTCATAATTCTGCTTACTCCTCAATAAATTTCCATTGTCTTGGTAAAATCGGGCTATGTTACTGTAAATAATTGCGAGCTGTTTGGTGTCGTGAAGATTATTCTCATTAATAAAAATTGCTTTTTCATAATACAGCTTTGTAGCAACATAATCCGATTGCTCACTATAGACATTTGCTAAGTTGATGTATGCACGAGATAACTCTTTAAATTTTGGAATGGGAGTGCTTTCCAAAATCTGTAAAGCACTATGATATTCCTGTTCTGCTTTTTTATAATCCCGTTTGCGCTTATAATTTAACCCTCTGGTAATATGCACCTGTGCAAGCTTTATATAATACAATAGAGAGTCACTTTGAAAAAAATTCAAGGCTTGATTCAGATTCTCTGTTGCTTCATCATAGTTGCCGACAGCACTCCACGACATGCCCAACCAGTGAGACAGCTCTCCAAACAATGGATCCTTAGCATTATTTTTCACCAATTCACTCGCTCTTTTCAGTGCGTTAAGGGACTCTTTAAACCGGTCTTTGCGATTCAAAATTTTACCTTCCAGTAAATAACTGCGCGCAAGTTCGTGGCTATTACGCGTTTGTTTTACGGTTTTAACAAATACTTCTGCTCCATCATAGTCTCCTTCTAAAAAAGACTTTTCAGCTTTTAAAAAATCTACTTCCATTTTCTCTTCGTGAGAAACGATTAAAGGCTGAAGAAGTGAGATGTAGTAGTTGGCTGAATAAGAATCTTCAATGATTAGGGAATGTTGGACCTTTTTTAAATAATCATTCGGAAGCTGGGCAAATACAGTTATTGGAGTAAATAAAAATAAAAGTGCCAAGGTTTGGCAAACCATATTTGAACTTTGTGCAACTATGCCCGAGTAATTTACCCGCACAGCTACCTTTAGTTCAGGTAACATCCACAGTTGTCGTTACTGTGGACGTAGTATTTGAAGAGGAACGTACTTTTGACATATGTCGTAGATTTTAACTTGTTGAGGCTAAGTACTCCAAAGTAATTTGTTCTAAAGGACTTGAAACTCCCCTCCAATGCGTCACATAATATTTACCTTGATTTGCTTTTAGCGTACAGCGAAATTCAGATATAATTTTATACGCAAGAACATAATCCGCCACTGTACTACCTTCTGCCTTAAAAAAAACCACACACCAGAAATCATCGGAAGATTCAGGGACAGAAGCGAGATGGATATTAGTCGCCCCATCTGGAACTATAGTTGCATATTCAGATGTAAGGTCAGGGGAAGGAACCCAAGATGAGTTAAAATGTGTATCTAACATATTACAGATTGTTTTGGTTAATTAAATCAACCCCTCATCCAAGCTGTTAATGTATGAAATCTACAAAAATTATTTTAAATCTGCGAAGATTAAACTCGACTTAATAATTAAATAACTACGTAAGTATTCAATAAACGAAGTGACATGCCTCATTCGTTCGTTATCGGTGATATCCATGGCGCCCACAAGGCCTTGCTTCAAGTGTCATGAGGCCCTTGTACCTCATTTAAATTCAGGTATATCGAAGGAAAGAGAATATATTATTGCTTTCCATCTGTGAGTGAACGTTGTGCTGCACGTATCAGTATCTTAAAATCTGATTTAATCAGATCTACACTTTTTAACTTGTTGTAATCCACAAAGCTGAGATCACTTCTATGCATGATACTTCCGTAGATCACCATAGCCGCTAGCAAACTTCCTCGATAATCTGGATGAAAGTCATCTGGGCCATACAGTTTAAACTCCGGATAATTCTCCCATACTTTCAACCACGCTTTACCGGCTGGACAAAAAATACCGTTTACAGAATCTGCCAACAGTTTGTACGATTCAAACACTCCAGGAAAATCAGCCGATCTGGCTTTTGCGGGCCACACCATGTATGAAACCAGCTTGGCATTGTATTGATCACAAAGGACATCAAACTTCAATCCGTAATCAAGCAAATAGGTTCGGCCTTCGGTTTGCGAAGATGGCCCCTGCTGTACAACAACAAAATTGTACAAGCCTGATTCAATTTCCTTCTGCGCTTTGCTTTCATTCCAATGATCTTCCAATGCGTAGTTCGGAAGGGCTAGCATTCGATACGTCATTTCAACGCTGTCGCATTTAGCGATAAGTTTTACTAATTCCGGTAAGCTATTGTAATACGTAAGACTGTTACCTATAAACAAGATGTTCACTTTCTTTTGGCCAACGCCAGCGAGTGTGACGTGACAAATAAAAAAAAGAAGGGCTACCTTTTTATGCATGCTCAAACTGAATCACCTCCGACCCGCGTGGGTTGACCAAAAATGAATTGATGAGATTTTGAACAGTTGGTGTTTCATGTCCAATTTTTACATACCTGCGTGCTGTTTCAAAATCAGTTACCACCGTATCTTTTTCCATAAATCCAAAACCAAGGTAATTTCCATTTTCTACCAGCACCATACCACGTTCTTCGGTATTTCTTCCTTTACCTATGATCGCAAGCGACTCGCCTTTGCCTTTAAAAGATACAATTGCCTTGGTAGATCGCTTACTATATTTCGCTACAGTTTCCACTCCCATACAGGCGCCTTTACATTCACCGGACTGATGTTGAAAACACAGTCCTTTTGAAAGCTGAAGTCCACTAAGCTTTGGACAAAGATTAAACTCGCGCACCTTTTCCCACAGCGAATTCCAAGCATCACCTTTTGTGCTAAAACGAATCAAGGGGCGAGAGCCCTTTGAAACCATATTCACTGAAAAACGGTGGTACCCATTGCGATCTTCATAATCGTAAATGCCCCACTCTTCAACTTTATATTTTTGTGCATGATTATACTTCGGCCAAAACCTGCGTATCTCCTGTGACTCCAGAATTAAAGCAATCAACTCATTACCTGTGAGCTCGTAACTAATATGATGAATTTCATTTCTGATTTTTGAGCGACTCCACTCGCGTGCATCGCCCGTAAAATGCCCGACAATTCGTTTTTTAATATTGTTCGCTTTGCCAACATAAATTACTTGTCCGCGGGCATTCAAAAAATAATATACCCCGGCTTTAGAAGGCAGCTTATCATACTCTTCTTTTGGTAAGTTCGGAGGTAGAATGGTTTCGCCCGAATTACGCTTCAACGATTTGCTGATGTACCCATCACGATCGCGTTGCAACAACATGTTAAATACTTTTACCGTGGCTTCTGCATCGCCTCCTGCGCGGTGACGGTTCAGAATTTTAATTCCTAAACTTTCTGCTAGGCTCCCCAGACTATAGGAACGTAATCCAGGAATAATTTTTCGGCTTAACCGAACGGTGCACAATTTTTTTGTTTGCCAGGCAATACCCGCTTGCTCAAACTCTTTCTTTAAAAACGAATAATCGAAGTGCGCGTTGTGTGCGACAAATACTCTGCCTTCCAGCAGGCGCATAATGTCTTCGGCCATTTCTTCGAACGTGGGCGCATCCATTACCATTTCTGTAGAGATGCCTGTAAGACCCGTTATGTAGTGTGGAATATTCCTCCCGGGATTGATCAATGCCTGAAAATGATCCGTTACCTCAATTCCATTGTGATGGTATATGGCAATTTCTGTGATGCGATGATTCTCTGCATAGCCCCCGGTAGTCTCAATATCCACAATCGCATACATGCCGCAAGGTATATATTTGACATAATCATATAAAGACAGATATTGAATGATATTTATTAACCATGAACTGGATCATTCGCTTTTTATTGAACGGATTAGCCGTTGTACTAACCGCTTATCTTTTACCCGGTGTTGACGTCACGGATTATTGGACAGCCTTAATCGTGGCACTGGTGCTATCCATTGCCAATGTTGTCGTGAAACCTATACTGATCATCTTTACCATTCCGATTACGATTTTAACGCTTGGCTTATTTCTGCTGGTCATCAATGCCATGATCATTTTAATGGCGGATTACTTTGTTGATGGGTTCAGTGTGGATGGGTTTTGGTGGGCATTGTTATTTAGTCTGATCCTTTCACTGTTCAATAGCATGTTTGGAGATTTAACGAAGGAAAAGAAAACTAATTGAGTATCCGTAATGATTCCTAAATAATATTTGTTCGTCATTTCGCAGTCCGGCCACAGGCAGGACGGAGAAATCCCCTTATTCGCGTAACCCTCAAGGGGATTTCTCCGCTCACCTTCCTTCGTCAGGTTCGCTACGAAATGACGTTCATACTATTTTAGTACTTGAAACGGATACACATAAAAAATAATTCGTAGCATCACGAAAAGAAGAATTCCTTAATTCTTTCGCTCTACAACACGAATCTTCAATGGAATTTCGCGCAGCGGTTTATCTTCATTGAACACTTTTTCTTTCGCGATTAGGTCAATCACCTCAAAGCCCTCAATTACTTCACCAAATACCGTGTATTTCTGATCCAGTTCCATATAGCCACCTTGCGTTAGGTAGGCCTGTTTCTGTTCAGGTGTTAACGTGAGACCAAGATTGCGGGCATCGATGTCAATATCATCCTGGTTATAACCTCCGCCATGAATGATAAAAAAATCCGAAGCTGATGATTGCATCTCCGGATTGTTTTCACTCACACGTGCCATGGATAGCGCACCCTTCTTATGAAAATGATTTGGTCTTAATTCCGCAGGCACACGATACGCTAAATTTTGCTTGAGATCACCCCCCTGAATCATAAACTCATACATGATACGATAGAAATTAGCATCATCATAAAACCCTTCCTTAATCAGCTTAACAAAATTGGCGCGATGTAATGGAGTATCTTCAAACAATCGAAGGTGCATGGTTCCGTATTTCGTTTCAATGATCACTTCATTTTCCGGATTCTCCTGCCCGTACTTCGTGAGTACCTCACGAATATTTTCTTGCGTGATTACAGGTCCTTTTGATTTGGAGCATCCAAACAGAATTAATAGAAACAGAAAAACGGTTGTATGTTTTTTCATAACGAATCTAAAATTGGGTGATCAATTGTTTTAAGATGCGTTTGTGGTTTATCATTTTGCTGCTCGAAAATTACAACTTCATTCTTTCCTTTCTTCAGCCAGCAGCCCGGAAGATACAATGTTTGTTGCGGGCCTACACTCCAATATCGTCCAATATTAAATCCGTTCACAAATACAATACCTTTACCAATAACCTGTCACATCCTTACTTACCAATAATGACTGGAGAAACAATACCCTTTGTGTTGTGAATGATTTCATCAACATAAATTAACACATATGGAGCTATTTTAAGTTACATAATAGCAATACTTTCACATATGAAAATATTACTATAAATAAATTTTAACTTTGACAGAAAGCAGTAAAAAATGAACTGGCAGATACAAATTCAACTGAACGAAAAGCTTTTTATACGTGATCCTGCACTTTCGGAGGTGGGTAGAAGTATTGTAAAGCAGGGAGCCACCATGATCGAAAAAATGGGGCTCGAAGAATTTACCTTTAAAAAACTTGCAACCAAGCTTAAAACCAACGAGTCTAGCGTTTACCGATATTTTGAGAACAAGCACCGGCTGTTACTCTATTTAGTAGACTGGTACTGGAGATGGATTGAGTATCAGGTGATAGTGCATACCAACAATATCAAGGATCCTAATAATAAGATTGATGTTATTCTTAACATTTTGATGCTCAAAGTGGAAGGTGATCTAATGGGAGGGCCTGAAGTCGACAAACAAATTCTGCATCAGTTGATAATAAAAGAAGGTTCAAAATCTTATTTGACCAGCCACGTGACAGAAGATAATAAACTGCAACTGTTTAAGCCCTATAAAGATTTATGTGCGCGGATTGCGGAAGTCCTTCTTGAGATTAATCCAAAATATAAGTATGGGAGGTCACTGACCAGTACGGTTCTTGAAATGGCGCATTATCAGTATTTTTTCATGCATAACTTGCCCAGGCTTACTGATTTTGGCCAGAATAAGGATGAAAAAGAGGTTATCAACTTTCTACGTCATTTAATACTCGCGTCTCTTTCCTCTACCAAGTAAACAAAAAAAAGAGTTGCTAATTTGAAACCATTCAATCTGCATTTTCGTTTTAACAGTATTACTTTCATATAATAATGTTTTACTCTGTATGATAACAAGACTTTTTCTAATTGTGCTCTCCATCATTCTTTCTGGGCAAAGCCTAGATGAATGTACAGAAGAGAATACAGTTGAAAGAGCGGAGAGCATCGAAATTCTTTATGACGGTTTGATAACCACAGAGGTAAGAAAGCAAAGGAAGAAGCTACTATGCAATTCGTCCATTTTATGCTATCCCAAAATAAAAACAACGTATCACTTCGTTAGAGAAGAAACATCTTCTCAGTCACTATTATACCTTCAGCATCGCTGCCTCCTCATTTGAATCCAAATAACTTAAAAGGCCCATCACATTCTGATAATTGTTACTTCAAGAATAAAACAATGAGCTATGGAAACAAAACACACGCAAAGAAGAGTGCCGCGTAACATCCAGGCAATAGAATCAATGTACAATAGCAGAACGTACGAAAATCGTTAACTAAAATTTACCAAAATGAAAATTAAAATTTTAATGTCCTCGCTCTTAATACTTATCGGATTCTCCCTTATGGGGCAAGGCAGATCTAAAAATTACAAAGACTTAGATGAGGCCTTGAAACATCCTGATAGCGTTGAATGGCTTACACTGAGGGAACAGGGATTAAATCAATTTCCGAAAGAAATTCTTGCTTTTAGGAATCTAAAGTATCTGGACTTGAGCCAGAACCATATTGCGAGCTTACCTGATAACATTGGAGCACTGACCAAGTTGTACTTCGTGGATCTTTCAGGGAATTCTATTCCAGAATTACCGTCTAGTTTTTCCAATCTTAAGTCACTGCGCAATTTATACTTGGATTATAACGGCAAGCAAAATTTACAGCAAGACTTTGAGGTACTGGCTTTACTTCCTAACCTGAATGTACTTGATATTTCAGGCGATAGCATTGTTCAATTGCCAGCCTCGATTGGAAAACTTAAAAGCCTTCAGTATCTGGAACTTTCCTACAATCAAATTGAAGTACTCCCTGCTGAATTTTCTGGTCTCCAAAATCTACAGATACTATCCGTTAATGGAGACAGCCAATTTGACCTGCGAAAAAATATCGATTTGCTCAGTCGTTTGCCAAAGTTAAAGGAACTCCATCTCGAAGGTGACCATTTTCGTGATATTCCGCCAGGAATCCGAAATCTCAGATCATTGGAGAAGTTGTATCTCAATGACAATGATTTAAAGGTTGTACCAAAAGAGTTTAAAGAAATGAAGAACCTGCGCTATGTTGATATGCATCATAACCGCATTCCTCATATCTATGGCATCCCCATCAACAATGATCTTTCACCTCGGATAACAATTAAATTATAAAACGATAAATGTTCAAATACATGAAAATCTCCATGCTTGAATACTTCAAGATCGTCCTGAACAAAGTAAGCTTTGATAGGAAGCTTTTTAGAAAGGAATATAGAAAATCTTTATCCTGGCTTACTAAGGATGAAGCAAATGAGCTGAAGAATTGGCTAAGACAACAAAGTCTTACTCTTGTTAAGCAATCATAAATATAATCGAAGCATAAAACACCAAATATCAACGTTATGAAAATGAAACCATTTTTTGTCCTATTGTCAGCAGCCATACTGGCCTCGAGTTGCTCCATAGTAAAACCGGGAGAAGTAGGGATTAAAAGGAAGCTTGGCAGATTAAATCCGTCCGTAATTCAACCAGGGCCTGTGGCGTTTAATCCATTTATTGCAAGAATCATTAAGATGCCTATTCGGACAGTGAATGTAGAGATTACATCCAACCTGCCATCAAAGGAAGGGTTAAATGTTGCTGCAGTAATTTCTATTCTTTATAGGATACAGCCAGAGAAAGCACCTGGGATATTGGAGAACATTGGTTTGAACTATGAAGAGATAATAATCAGTAGTGTTTTCCGATCGGCAGCCGCGGATGTTTGCTCTCGTTTTTTCGCAAAAGATATGCACTCTGCACAGAGGGCAAGCATTGAGCGTGAGATCACAGAGCAAATGGCGAAACTTTTGGTGCCACGAGGGTTTGACGTACAAGCTGTTTTGCTAAAAAATATACAACTACCACAAGGTCTTGCGCGTGCAGTAGAAGAAAAGCTTGAGGCTGAACAGAACGCTCAGCGCATGGAATTTATTTTAGATCGCGAAAAGCGGGAGGCTCAGCGTAAGATGATTGAAGCACAGGGTATAAGAGATGCTCAAAAAATAATTTCTGAAGGGCTAAATGATCAGATCATCAAATGGCAAAGCATTGAAGCATTCAGAGAACTGGCAAAATCACCAAACTCCAAAATCATTATGACCAATGGTGAGACGCCCATGCTAATTGATGCGGATAAAAAATAGTGGTTTCAGGTTTTAAAAAAAAATGCAAAATCTTATGAAGTGGGTCGTTCTTGAAGAGAATCCAAAACCAAATGATTTTATCGCAATCGTACTGACAGATAAAATGAAAAAACTAAAGATTGAAAATCAAATGCACTCCGTATTTACAAACGGAGATGAAGCTATGATACGAGCGCGGGAAGTACGGGATATTTTCGGTGTAACAATGATTAGGATATTTCGCAGTGAAGGATATTTCCCATCTCAATAAAAGACAATGTATCGTAGTATTTAAATTCCGTCTGGTTTCTTTCGAATGCCAGGCGGTTAACCCAGTATCATCGAACGCTCAATAAGATGTTAAATAACGCAGTCCTCAATATTTATTTACGAATGGAATTTTAAGGGCAATCATTGATAAAATAAAAGCAGAACACAGAAATTACTTTACAAACATGGATGAATCATCAATACTCTGGATCAGTTTTAACCTATTCATACTTGTCATGCTGGTGCTCGACCTCGGTGTTTTTCATCGCAAAGCTCAGAAAGTTTCGGTCAAAGAGGCATTAGTATGGACGGGTATTTGGATTTCACTTGCCTTTCTATTTAACGTATTCGTATTCTACTATTTTGGAGAAGATAAAGCCTTTGAGTTTTTTACAGGCTATGTAATAGAGAAGTCCCTGAGTATTGATAACATATTCGTGTTTATCATGATATTCTCTTACTTCAATGTACCTCCTTCCTCCCAGCATAAAGTTTTATTTTGGGGCATTGCAGGCGCGTTGGTGATGAGGGTAGTTTTTATTCTTGTAGGAATTGAGCTTATTCATCAGTTCCATTGGCTTATCTATATTTTTGGTGGGTTTCTCATTTTTACGGGAATTCGTTTCGTTACCCAGAATGATGTTAAAATCGATCCGGATAAAAACCCGATCGTCATATTGATTCGTAAACTCTTCCCCGTAACTCCTGATTTCGTTGGCAATAAATTCTTTGTAAGGATTGATAAAAAAATGTGGGCTACCCCATTATTTGTGGTAGTGATCATGATTGAAGTAAGTGACTTAATTTTTGCTGTTGATTCAATACCAGCCATATTGGCTATCTCTGACGATTCATTCATAGTTTACACATCAAATGTATTCGCTATTCTAGGGCTTCGCTCCCTTTATTTTGCTTTGTCGGGAATTGAAAAGTATTTCAAGTACCTAAAGTATGGCCTGGCAGTAGTCTTGATTTTTGTCGGCCTTAAAATGTGTATTACTGATCTGTATAAAGTACCGATTGAGATCTCATTGAGCTTTATTATTCTGACATTGGGTGTTTCTATGTTTGCTTCTATGCTATTGCAGAAAAAGCATTAATGTTAAACCAGCTTAGTGTGCCTATGACAATTTCAAACTAAGTCTTTATAAATACCCTTCTACACTAACTAAAAAAGATCTCGGAATGAAGAAAAAAAATAAAACGATAGGCTTTACGGTAACTAATCTTATACCATTCTATTGCGCTTCCTCAACCGATCAAACATCGGTTGTTAAAACGATCATTATGATTAGCTTTTTAATAATTTTTTCAAATGGACAAGCGCAAGTAACAGACGAGGAAGAATTTACCAAAATGGAATTAGAACTAGCTAAAAATAAACTCGAGCAGGAACGTGATGCAATTTTTACTCAAACTCTGCACCTGACTATTTCGCAAGCCAGTCTTTTCCATCCGATTTACACAGGGTACATCAAAGAGAAAAACGAGCTTGACCACACTGTCATAAAACTATTTGTCGACTATTTATCAGGATACATGAGTTCCGATGAAAAATTCATGGACGACTTTATCAAAAGATCAGAGAAATTTCAACGAGAAGAATTAAAGATTAGAAAAAAGTATTTTAAGAAAATCAAGAAGGATATTTCAATACAAGTTGCGTCTGAGTTTTATGAACTGGATGACTTTAGTTGTACGCTCCTCAGACTTAACATACTATCCAGTTTACCTTTTACATCAAGTATTTTACAGAATTGACACTAAATACCTTAATATCAGAGCGAATTGATAGAAACAATTTGGTGAAGTACCTGGCGCAAGCGTCCGCTTGTGCTTTTACTCAATAAAATATATTTTAAACAATCCTTTTCTTCCAGCTCAATCTCTTGCGCTACTAAACAACCAGTCCAAGTTAGAATCCAAGCTGACGCTTGAACCAAGTTCTTTCCTTCACTGCCTTAATCAAAAAAAACCTGACTACTTTTTTACAATAGTCAGGTTGTACCCGGGACGGGAGTTGAACCCGTACAGATATTACTATCCACAGGATTTTAAGTCCTGCGTGTCTACCAATTCCACCACCCGGGCAACTATTTAGGGTTGATGTGTGCTCCTGAACTAAAAAAGATGCCGCAACGAGTGCGGCATGACTTTTTTTTACTTCTGAGCGGGAAACGAGACTCGAACTCGCGACCCCGACCTTGGCAAGGTCGTGCTCTACCAACTGAGCTACTCCCGCTTGTAAGCCAAAACTTGTTAAGACTGGCTTTTTCCCCCTTTACCTTCTGCAAAGGGAGTGCAAATTTAGTTATGCTTTCTAAAAATGCAATAAATCATAAAATTTTAGGCAAATTTCCTTAGGTCATCTTCCATCTCACGCTTTAATTCCTGTGCGTGTTGCTTGTTTTTAGAGTATTTGATGTGTTTAGGAACACCCTTTAAATCCCAGATTAAACCCACTGCTTGCAAGCCTTTTAGCATATACCACGTGAAATCAATTTCCCACCAGAAAAATCCTTGCCGACTGCTGGTTTCATAGTAATGGTGATTGTTGTGCCAGCCTTCACCCAACGTAAGCAATGCCAGCCACACACTGTTGCGCGATTCATCGTTGGTGTCGTAACGCTGGTTGCCAAACTTATGCATGATGGAGTTGATTGAAAATGTTGCATGGTATACTATAACTGTACTCAAGAAAAATCCGATTAATAGGGTTGACATACCCGCAGTCGTAAACATCGTAAAAATGCTACCTCCGTTTACAATTCCACCGAGTGCCGTTACAATAACGGCAAGCGTTACGGGAGACACAAGGTAATGCTTGTTCAGCCACACAAGCTCCGGATATTTTGCATAATCACCAATCACTTTGTAATCGGTCTCTTTAAAATCGGGGCCAACAATCCAGCCCACATGCGAATACCAGAATCCATAAATTTTCATCGAGTGAGGATCGGCTGGGGTATCGCTGTGGCGATGATGATGACGATGATGTGCTGCCCACCACAACGCCCCTTTCTGGGCTGTGGTTTGCGAGAGGAAAGCAATCACAAATTGAAACCAGCGCGAAGTCTTGTACGACTTATGTGCAAAGTAGCGGTGATAGCCGCCCGTTACCCAAAGCATGCGTGTTACGTACAGCACACCACAAACAATCCAGTCGAAAAGTGTTGCGCCTGTCCAAATAGCGGCCAGTGGCAACAAGTGCACGATTAAAAAAGCAATCTCCTGCTTCACAAGCGGTTTTCTCCTAACTTCGGGTGTTACAGTTGTTGTACTCATGATTTTCTAAGCACTTAGATTAACTTCGGTACAGTTTATAACGAATCAAGCTTCATTCAAATGAAATGCAAAGGTCGGGCTTTATGATTTCTTATCCCAACTACAACACTATTTTTTACAGGCAGGCAGTTCTACAGACTGTTTTGAGGGTTGCCTTCGACAGGCTCAGGCTTATAAAAAACAAGATTGACGTTTATCCCATGTACAATAAACGAATTTACTTACTGATCCTTCTTGCTCTTAGTCCATGCTTTACGATAGCTCAAAATTCGCTGAGCAACAAACAAGCACTTGTTGTTGCAACATATCAATACGGAGATAATCCGCGCATTTTAAACATCGAACCCTTTGCCAGGCATTTTGGTGAAACAGCGGATGTAAAAACAGTGGTGAAAAGTTATCCGTCTGTTTCGTTGCTCTTGCAAGCCATGTACAAAGGTGAGGTAGATGTTGCGTTCATGAACACGTTCGGATATTTAATGTTGAAAGAACAAACTTCAGCATTCGAAATTTCAGCTGCCTTACATTTGTCAAATGAGGCTGCATCTGTTTACAAAACAGTTATTGTTTCTCCGCGTACGAATCGTATTGCATCACTGCAGGATGGAATTTCTCGTGCGGGTGATAACGTTCTGATTTTGGTGAGTCCCGGTTCAACTTCGGGTAATCTTGTACCGCGATTAAAATTTGCTTCGATAATGGAAGATGATCCTGAAATGTTTTTCCTTGAAGTTCAATATGCCGAGCGTCATGATGCTGCACTTCAAAGTATGTTAACACAAGGGTATGCGATTGCCGCTTTTGGAAGTGACGAATATTACAAGCTTGGCGCAGATACTGTAAAAGTTGACAAGCTTTGGGAGTCTCCTCCAGTACCGTTGGGGCCAGTAGTTTGTAAGAAAGAATTACCCGAAAACATTAAAATTAGCCTTAAAAATGCACTTTTAGAGCTACATAAACAAAACCCAGAAGCCCTGGAATCAGTGAAAGCGGGCTGGACCGAAGCTCAACCTGCCGACCGATATATGATTGTAGATGATACCTATTATGAGAGCCTAATTAACCTGGCTGGCAATCGTGATCGTGCGATGAGAATTATACGGAAGTTTGCGCGATGATAATCAACTATAACCAATGTGTGTTCTCTTATAAAGTAAGACTTAGATACCAGTATTAATAAATTAATGAAAAACGATACACAACTTCCCCGTGTGTTTTACCTGGCCTTTGGAGGTATTAGTTTTTTACTTCTGACGATTGCTAGCGTACTTTTTTATTTTGATCAACGGGCAGCGAACCTATATACACGAATTGAAGGAACTGTAATTCGAAATCAGTTTAATGGTGGAATGGCACGGCCCGTGATTTCATATTCGTGGGAAGGAAAAGACTTAACGTATGTGAGTAACACATACACGAACCCTCCTGCCTTCGAACGAGGAGAGCCTGTAGAACTTTTTGTTAATCCTAGCGATCCCACAGACGTTTGGATCAATAGTTTCATTGACCGATATCTCGCGATGGTGATTGTGGGAGGGATTGGAATTGTGTTCCTCGGATTTTTAACGTTGTTCCACTACGTATTCCAATAGCCATTTTACTTTTTTGTTGAAAATTATTTCTTCAGTAGCGAAAGAATCTCATTTAGTTTCAATAGAGCCTCAACCGGACTAATCGTATTAATATCAATCTTCTCCAGCATTTCATGAACAGCTTTTGATTTTGGATCCATTTCAAATAAACTCATCTGAGGAGTAGCTTTAGGCAGGTCTTCCAGTTTTCTTTTTGGTTCGTTTTTATGCTTTTCTTTTTCCAGAAAATGTAAAATGTCGTTCGAGCGCAATACTACTTTGTTGGGCATGCCAGCCATTTGTGCCACATGGATACCAAAGCTGTGTTCACTGCCACCGGCTTTGAGCGTGCGCATGAAAATAATTTTGTCGCCTGTTTCTTTTACGGATACGTTGAAGTTTTTCACCCGTACTAAATCTTCCTCAAGTTGATTGAGCTCATGGTAGTGTGTAGCAAAAAGTGTTTTCGGTTTGAAGTCTTTGTGATTATGCAAATACTCTACAATTGCCCATGCAATGGAAACACCATCGTATGTAGAGGTTCCGCGACCAATCTCATCCATCAAAATTAAACTGCGATCACTCAGGTTGTTTAAGATGCTGGCCGTTTCGGTCATCTCTACCATAAACGTAGATTCCCCGCGTGAGAGATTATCGGATGCGCCCACACGGGTAAATACTTTATCTACAATTCCGATTGTAGCACTTTCGGCAGGAACAAAACTTCCAATCTGTGCCATCAATACAATCAACGCCACTTGTCGCAGCAAGGCAGATTTACCTGCCATGTTGGGGCCGGTGATAATTAATATTTGTTGAGTTTCTGTGTCAAGAAAAATATCGTTTGGCACATAGCGCTCGCCTGCAGGTAGTTGCTTTTCAATTACAGGATGACGACCCGCTTTGATATCAAGAGCTTTGCTTTCGTTGATCTCAGGTTTTGAGTACGTATTCTGCCGTGCTACGGTTGCGAATGAAAGCAGACAATCCAACTGCGCTAAAATTCGAGCATTTTGTTGAATTGGTAAAACAAAACCTGAAGCATGGTGCACCAACTCCTGAAAAAGTTTTTGCTCGATCACATTCAGTTTCTCTTCCGCGTTAAGAATTTTCTCTTCGTATACTTTTAACTCCTCGGTGATATAACGCTCGGCATTTACCAGCGTTTGCTTCCGAATCCAATCGTTAGGGACTTTATCTTTATTTGCGTTGCTGACTTCCAGGTAATATCCGAAAACCTTATTGTACGATATTTTTAAAGAGTTTATGCCCGTGCGTTCAATTTCACGTTTCTGGATTTGCAACAGGTAATCCTTTCCCGAAAAGGCAATGCTTCTCAACTCATCCAACTCAGCATGCACACCATTTTTAATAATTCCACCTTGGTGAACCAGCATGGGTGCTTCTTCACTCAACTCCTTCTCAATTTTTTCGATTAAGAAATCACACGCGTTGAGCTGATCACTCAACTTCCTCAATTCAGAAGTCTTTTGTTTGCCTAGCTCACTTTTAATTGGAACCGTGCGCTGTAAAGATCTTTTGAGTTGCAGCAGTTCGCGTGGATTGATTCGCCCTACCGCTACTTTAGAAATTAATCGCTCGAGGTCGGCAATCGGTCGAAGGTTATTGAGAATATTTTCGGCAAAATCAACCTGTTCATAAAAGATGCTAACAATTTGCAGGCGCTCATCGATAGCGGCTTTCTCTTTCAACGGCAACACCATCCACTTGCGAAGCTGGCGTGAACCCATGGGAGTAACCGTGCTATCAAGGATTTGAATTAATGCCACACCACCCTCCCCGTTGGGAGCAACTAATTCTAAATTTCGAATTGTAAACTTATCCAGCCAAACGTATTTCTCTTCATCGATGCGGGCAATCGAGCCGATGTGTTGCGTGTCTTTATGCTCGGTAGCATCCAGATAATGCAAAATTGCCCCAGCTGCTACGATCGCTTCATTCAACCCATCCATTCCAAAACCTTTTAGGTTGACTGTCTTGAATTGGTTGATTAGCTTTTCGTTTGCATACTCAAATGCGTATACCCAATCATCAAGAGTAAACGTGGCATGACTTTCCCCAAACTGGCTTTCAAATTTTTGACGATACGTTTTACTGAAAATAATTTCTGCAGGACTAAAGCTCTGAACGAGTTTATAAACATAATTCTCACTTCCCTGAGCTGCGTAAAACTCTCCTGTACTGATATCCAAAAAGGATACCCCCAGGTTATTCTTATTTACGTGAATGGATGCGAGAAAATTATTTTGTTTTTTCTCTAAGACGTGATCATTGAAGGAAACACCGGGCGTTACCAATTCGGTTACACCTCGCTTCACAATTCCTTTTACAAATCGCGGATCTTCAAGCTGATCACAAATCGCCACCCGATGACCCGCCCTGACAAGTTTTGGTAAATACGTGTCTAATGCATGGTGGGGGAATCCGGCAAGTTCAATTTCAGAAACCGAACCATTTCCGCGCTTGGTCAATGTAATGTCTAAGACTCTTGAGGCCGTAATTGCATCTGAACCAAACGTTTCATAAAAATCACCTACCCTGAATAACAGCAACGCACCTGGGTATTTCACCTTGATAGCATTGTATTGCTTCATTAAGGGAGTATCGTTTGCGCCAGGTCCAGCCATGTGGGCAAAGATATTCAGGTTTCTGGATTTTGAGCAGGAGATATTACATTAGAAAAGTATTCTCAAATTTTAATGAACACACCACAAGCAGTACAATTACTGAAAGCGATTGCTGTCAATTAGCAAAAAAGTAAACTAATGGCTCTTCCAGTAGGGCGCGCCAATTTCCCCAACTGTGACCTTCATTAACTTCTTTATACGTGAGAGGATATCCCTTTTGATCAAAGACGGACTTCATTGAACGTGCCTGATTTTGGGTATCATAAATTACACCGGTACTCATGAAAATTTTCAAGGGTAACATAGGCGAAGAAGTGTAGGATTGAATTATAGCACTGTTAAAGGCTGGAGAATGGATGGCAATTAATTGAAAAGCATCGCTTCGTTCAAGCCCGAAGAATGCAGCATTCCAACCACCAAGTGATGTACCGAGAATCGCACGGGCAGTTGGATTAGAATTCGTTTTGTATTGCGCATCAATCACAGGCACTAATTCATCAGCAACAAAATCTGCAAACTTGATGTTACTTCTATATTCCGAACCCCTTCTGTTTTCGCTTAGGTTAGATGGATTTCTCGGATCAATAAAAACGGCAATAATTGGTTGAATGGTTTCATTGAAAATCAGGTTATCCAATACCGTAAGCATAGACCCTTTTTGTTCGTCTGAGTACTCATGTCCATCGGTAACATATATTACAGGCAAATCCGAAAGCGCATCATACCCAAAAGGTGTGTAGACCGTGTACTGTACAGCATAGTTGAGGTTCGCAGCCTGGCTTTGAATCGTGAAATTTTCACTCATTTGACCACGAACGACATTTTCTCCCAACAGCGTTTCTTGTGGATATTGCCAATCAGGCATTCGCAATTCAGAGTTTGGTCCAAACCCACTATATTGAATATATGAATTAGCAGGATCGAGTATCCAACTGCCATCTTTAACAATCTTGTAATCAAGTCGGGCGTCCGAAGGAAAAACTTTCTCCAGCATCCAAATATCAGTTGTGCCAATGCGTGTTCCAGAAAAACCAGAGACTGAAGAATTCCAACCGTTAAAATCTCCAACCCAAATTATTGAGGTTGGATTACCCTTATACAAGAAAGCAACCGAGTCATCCCACGTGAACGGTACCTGGTGGTTTGCCGCAAGACTATCAAAAAAAACAACCAACTGCTCGTCACGATCTTCTTCATTTTTGATTTCAGTCAGGTGAAGAAGTGTTTTATTAAAATCGGCATAGGAATTAAATGTGTGATAGCCCACCTTATCATCGGGCTGGATAACGTCCTCAGGGTTACAACCCGACAGTGTGATCACAAAAAAGAAGAATGAGAAAATGTATTTCAATGAAGTAGTATTAAGAGGCAAACTTAAGAAACTTAAGAATATGTAATCAGAAACAAGGGCTTATGCTTTAATTTACGAAATGAAAAAGCTCAAACTCGAAGAACTGGGACGGATTTCAGTAGAGGAATTTAAAGACGCAGAGAAACTTCCGGTTTGTATTGTGCTGGATAATGTTCGGAGCCTTCACAATGTAGGCTCTGCTTTTCGCACGGCAGATGCCTTTCGTGTTGAAAAAATCTACCTCACCGGAATTACAGGCACCCCTCCACATCGTGAAATTCAAAAATCCGCGCTTGGGGCTACCGAATCTGTTACGTGGGAATATGTTGAAAGTCCCGCTAAAGCAATTCAGGATTTAAAAACTCAAGGCTATACAATTGTAATAATTGAGCAAACCACAGCGAGTAAACCACTCAATGAATTTAGTCCTGAAGCAAGAACAAAATACTGCTTAGTGTTTGGCAATGAAGTAAGTGGTGTAAGTGATGAAGTTATTGCGCAGGGTGATGTGGCATTAGAGATTCCTCAAATTGGAACGAAACACTCGTTGAATATCTCAGTGTGTCTGGGAATTGTCTGTTGGGAGTTTTTTAGGAAACTAAACTCATAAGTGTCCTACATCTTAAAGATGTAGGACACTTAGACTCAGACTATTTTTTTGTAGCCTCCATTGGTAAATTCTCCAACCAACTCCACTCCTGCATCGAGCCATCATATAGCTTCATATCATATCCTAAAATTCGTCCGGCCATATACACCACGCTGGCGGTTTGCCCGATAAAGCAATAGGCAACCACTTCACTTTTCTTATTTGGTACTACTGGTGTAAAATAATTCTGTAGGGAATCAACAGATTTAAACCTGTTTGAAGTATTTACCAATTCAGTATACGGAATATTTTTAGCGCCTGTAATATGCCCATCTCGTGGATTGCCCGTTGGGTCACCATCGTAAAAACGTTGTATGCGTGCGTCAACTACAACATTGGCTGATTGAAGAGTTTTTAATACGTAATCCTTGTCCACCAATAGTGCATTGGGTTTTACTTTAAATTTTCCTTTAACTACTACAGGGGTTTCTTTTGTTACCGGAAGACCTTCTTTCTTCCAGGCTTCTAACCCTCCATTGAGAAAAGAGACTTGGCCGCGCAGACCCAGATGTTCCAGTGTTAAGAACATTCTGGCAGATGGCGACACTTCGTTTTTAACATGACACACTACAACGTGTGAAGTATTGGAGATACCAAAGTTTCGTAAAATTTCTTCAGCTTCTTTAATGTCGGGGGCATTATAGTTGCCCTGCGGAGTATTGGGTGCCAGCCAATTGGGCCACAGAAAGCTTGCGCCTGCAATATGTTCTTTTTCATACTCTGCCTGTAAAAAATTCACTTGAAGGACAATCAGATTCGGATCTCCTTTATGCTCATTAAGCCACTGAGGCGTTACTAAAATTGGAACTTGTGCACGGACAAATCCGCCAATCAGTAAGAGAAGAAAAAGTAGTTTGGCTTTCATGGGTGTGTGATTTAAGGTGATGTGAATTTAACGGTTTTGAGAATGCTGGCGTTGTGCCGCTTAAGTAAAAAGACACTTAGAAACATCAAATACGTAAATTGGTACATGAATACAGCTTCTTTAAACGAGATTAAGAAGGAGGTAAATACCCTCAACCCGGAAACCATAGCAGGCTTATGTATGCGACTGGCAAAGTATAAAAAGGAAAACAAGGAGTTACTGAACTACCTCCTTTTTGAGGCTCATAATGAACAGGCTTATATTTCTTCTGTGAAGGAAGAAGTTGATAAATTCTTTACAGATATCCCCGCGCCAAATCTTTACCTTACTAAAAAAGTGCTTCGTAAAATTCTTCGTTTCGTAAATAAGCAGATCAAATACTCGGGCATAAATCAAACAGAGATTGAATTGCGCACGTACTTTTGTACAAAGATAAAGGACGCAAAGGTTCCGTTAACGGAAGGCACCGTGCTTTTTAATTTGTACCAACAGCAGCTCAACAGAATTTATGCTGCTCTAGCAAAGCTACCGGAAGATCTTCAGTCCGATTATCAACGAGAAATTAATAACTTGATGTAACCTATGAAAGAAGGACAACTCAACAATCCCTTACATGGAATAACGCTTGAAATGATGATCGTACATTTAGTTGAGTGCTATGGTTGGGATGAGTTGGCCGATCGACTTCCCGTGAATTGTTTCATCAATGATCCGAGTATTAAATCAAGCCTTACATTTTTTCGAAAAACTCCGTGGGCTCGTCAGAAGATTGAAGATATTTATTTGGAGTCTTTAGACTTGTGACTTGTCTCCTTCTTTCGCTTTTTATTAAAACTATCGTCAATGAGTTCAGCCTCAAACAACAAGGCACGAATTTGTTCATCGTTTATTTCTTTCAACGAGTTGAAGTACATGCAATAAACCTGTTTGCGCCCTTCAGCCAATAAAACACCATCTTCATTGCACATTAAATTTCCCTGACAAAAGCCGAGTGTCACCCCCTTCTCTTCTTTATCATTCCATTGCTTTTTAGGCCCCCAATAAATACTGGGTGGCCATATAAAACAGATCATCCGATGATGTGTGTAAAACGGAACCCCATAGTTTATTTTTTCAATGCCTTTCGGAAGGCATTCAAGGATTAAGGCACGTAATCGTTTCATGATTACTTGCTCGCTGCTTGGTAAAGCCCCAATTACCTCATCTACAGATTTATCAGAACTAACCTTCGTCATACAGGCAAATTAAGCTACTTCACTGTTAGCTGTGGCAACATGTGCAGAATAAAATAATTTGAGTATCCGTTTCATGTGCTAAAATAGTATGAACGTTATTTCGCAGCAAACCTGACGAAGGGGGGTGAGCGGAGAAATTCCAGTGAGGGTTACAGGATATGGGGATTTCTCCATCCTGCCTGTGGCTGGATTGCGAAATGACGAACAAATATTAGTTTAGGATCCATTGCAGACCCAGATAAAATAATTTCTCCATGAATCATTGTGTCAATTTCAGAGTAAAATTTGGCACATTTGCGTATTAATAATCACGCATTGCCTACCGATCGCTATACCCAACGCGGAGTTTCCGCCAGCAAAGAAGATGTCCATCAGGCCATCCGCCATCTCGACAGGGGCTTGTACCCAAAAGCGTTTTGTAAAATTGTAGAAGACCATTTGGGAGGTGACTCAAACTATTGCACGGTTATGCATGCCGATGGGGCCGGCACAAAATCATCACTCGCCTATATCTATTGGAAAGAAACGGGAGACCTTTCGGTATGGAGGGGCATTGCGCAAGATGCCATCATCATGAATATTGATGACTTGTTATGCGTAGGCGCTACCGACAATATTCTACTTTCTTCAACAATTGGTAGAAATAAAAATCATATTCCGGGTGAAGTTATTTCAGCCATCATCAACGGAACAGAAGATGTGTTAGAGATGCTGCGAAAATATGGATTAACCATTTACAGCACTGGAGGAGAGACTGCTGATGTTGGAGATTTGGTGCGCACCATAATTGTTGATAGTACAGTTACAGCACGCATGAAACGTACCGATGTAATTGATAATAAAAACATCAAAGCCGGAGATGTAATTGTGGGACTATCTTCCTTTGGAAAAGCTACCTATGAAGATTCCTACAATGGAGGCATGGGCAGTAACGGACTTACTTCTGCACGACACGATGTGTTTACAAAGGAATATGCAATAAAATATCCGGAGTCTTTTGATTCGAGTGTGTCTTCTGAATTAGTTTACTCCGGAAAGTACAAGGTGACTGACTCTATTCCGGGCGTTGATGTGAATGTTGGTAAACTTGTACTATCGCCAACCCGAACGTATGCACCAATAATAATTACAATGGTCAATGAACTTCGTCAACACATTCACGGACTGGTGCATTGCAGTGGAGGAGCACAAACAAAAGTGTTACACTTCGTTGACGATCTTCATATTATTAAAGACAACCTTTTTGAAACACCTCCGCTTTTCAAACTCATTCAAGAATGTAGTGGAACTGATTGGAAAGAAATGTATAAGGTGTTTAACATGGGGCACCGCATGGAGG
Source organism: Cyclobacteriaceae bacterium (assembly GCA_031395485.1). GTDB lineage: Bacteria > Bacteroidota > Bacteroidia > Cytophagales > Cyclobacteriaceae > UBA2336. The sequence continues at coordinate 201,505 of JANNUS010000006.1, forward strand.
TTTACCTGAACGAAAAATACGCGCAACAGGTAATTGATATTTCAACGCAATTTGGGGTGGAAGCAAAAGTCGTTGGAAGAGTTGAAACAGCGAATAAAAAACAAGTGACATTAAAGGGTAATCGGGGGGATTTTACTTACAACTAATCTTCCCACTATCGAACACTTCTCTTCATCAACGAACATAATTGTTTGCAAAATCAGCCTAAATACTCTTGAAACGTGTTGGTATAGTTTTGGCAAACCAAGGCAAAACCTAAAGCCATGTTCAAGTATTCCCTCCTTTTGTTCGTCCGAAACCTCAGAAGGCAAAAAGTATTTTCGTTTATAAACCTACTCGGCCTTACCGTTAGCATCGTTAGTACGCTGCTCATTTACATATATGTGCAGCACGAATTCAGCTACGATCGGTTTCACAAAGATGTGAACCGGATCTATCGGGTTAATCAAACTTTTATTTGGGGAGAAAATAGTAATAATCAATTTGCCTCTACGGGGCCGGGTGTTGCCTATGCGATTAAAGAGGAGTTGCCCGAAGTAGAGCTGATGACCAGTATACATACTCCGGGTAATTTTATTGTCTCTTATACCAATCCCGCTAATGAAGTAATTTCCTTTGAAGAGAGTAAAGTGCTCGCAGCCGATTCCAATTTTTTCAGCATGTTCAATTTTCCGCTTATCAAGGGAGATGCTGCATCTGCGTTTAAGCAAGCAAATACAGTAGTGATGACTCAGTCAACAGCAAAAAAATATTTTGGTGATGTAGATCCAATTGGTAAGCTGGTTAGTCTGGGAGGGTTAGCAGGAGGCACACAACAGACATACGAAGTTACAGGTATGATTGAAGATGCTCCCGATAATTCCTACATCGAATTCGATATGCTTCTTTCCATGAAAGGATTTCCAATCGAACGATTTTACTGGAGCTGGGTATGGACACAACTGGAAACGTATGTTCGATTGGATCCATCAGCAAACGTAGAAAATGTTCGAGCTAAGCTAGCCGAAATTCCGCGCAAGCATGCAGGCGAAACATTAAGGCGTGCCATGAACACAACCTTTGATGAGTATATTAAATCAGGGAAAAAATGGGAGTTGTTTTTACAACCTATGACAACCATTCACCTTCCTTCCGAAATGGTTTATAACCGACTCAATGATGCCGGAGATGTTAAAGTTATATACTCGTTCATCGGAGCCGCAATCTTTATCGTACTGCTTTCGTGCATAAATTTCATGAATCTTTCCACCGCGCAATTCACCCGCAGAATTAAAGAGGCCAGCGTACGTAAGATTATGGGGCTAGGTAGAAAAGAGTTGAGTCTTAGTTATTTTTTAGAGGCAGTATCGTTTTGCCTTATTGCGTTAGTAATTGCCCTCGGGCTTACCCAATTACTGCTTCCTGGTTTTAATTTAATAACAGACAAGTCACTGGAATTAAATTTATTAAGCGACCCATTCTTGATATCTGCAATGCTTGGTCTTGTATTGCTGATGGCTATCGTGTCTAGTAGCTACCCGGCTATCTTTCTTAGCTCGTTCAATCCAGCAGAAGCTATTAAAGGAAAATTAAAAGTTGGTAGCAAGGGGAAAACATTCCGTAGCGGATTAGTCGTCTTCCAATTCAGTGTCTCTATCACTCTAATTCTTTGCACGGCTATTGTTTTTCAACAACTCAATTTCATTTCGAAAAAGGATATTGGTTTCAATAAAGAAAACCTGTTGGTGCTTAGCCATGGTGAAGCAGTTAAAGATGGGGCGAGTATTGCGCAAGCAGCGATGAATATATCGGGAGTTGAAAATGCTTCCTGGTGCAGTTCGGTTCCACCTAAAATATGGGGAGGCGATACGTTTGGCGCAGAGGGGATGAACGGGCAAGGGTTCCCGCTTAATTTCGCTCAAGTCGATGAACGGTTTCTGCCCACCCTCGGCATCAAATTGAAAGTAGGAAGAAATTTTTCGATTGAATCCCCTGGAGATGTTGACCGTGTGATTTTGAATGAAGCCGCCCTACAAAAAATCGGGTGGGCACCGGATGAATCCGTTATCGGAAAGAATATAGAATACGATAACCACAAATTTGAAGTGATTGGGGTGATGTCGGATTTTAATTATTGGTCGCTGGCTACGCCCATTGAACCCTTCGCGGTTTTTCATGTCAAAACAAAGAACCTCTACGACTCCGATAAAAAATTCTTAGCCATCCGAATTGCACCACAAAGTAGTGAGGCTTGGGAAACAACAATTGCATCCTTGAATCAACTCTGGAAAGTACATGCTGGAGATGCTCCGTTTGAATACACGTTTGTTGACCAGGCCTTTGCCGAAACATTTCGCGCGCAACAACAATTTGGAAAAGTGTTGACCGTAATGGCCTTACTCGCTATTCTAATTGCAAGCCTTGGCCTACTCGGTATGATCATCTATGCATTGGAACAACGCACTAAAGAAATTGGCATACGCAAAGTATCCGGTGCTTCGGTGTGGGATATTTTAAAGCTGATTTCGCGGGGTTATACTAAACTTATTGTAGTTGCTTTTTTGATTGGCTCACCTTTTTCATATTGGTTGATGCAACAATGGCTCAGCGAATTCGCTTTTAGAATCACTCCATCAATTTGGATTTTCGCAGTAACGGGTTTGAGTACGCTATTTGTTGCAATGCTGATCACGAGTTATCATTCTGTAAAAGCGGCACTCACAAACCCAGTAGAAGTATTGAAGGACGAGTAATTTGTCAGGTTGAGCGGAGTCGAAACCTGTCTTCGACTATGCTCAGACAGACACTCAAGGTAGAGACGCATAATTATGCGTCTCTACCTGCTATCTTTACGAAATGCAGCACTTCAAACACAAAACGCCCATTTTCAACTCCGCTTTAAAGATGCGGACATCATGGGGCACGTAAACAACGCAAACCACCTGACCTACATTGAGCTTGCCCGGTTAAAATATTTCGAAGATATAGTGGGCTCAGATGCAAACTGGAGCCAGCAACAGGGGATTATTTTAGCCCACATTTCTATCGATTATAAAAGCCCTCTCTTCCTCAGCGACAATGTGTTTGTCTATACCCGATGCTCTAAACTGGGAAAAAAGAGTATTGAATTAAGCTGGGTTATTATTCGCGAAAAATCAGCAACTGAGGAGGTGATTGCGCAAGGCGTTGCTGTGTTAGTGTGCTATGATTATGCAGAAAGTAAAACCATTGAAGTTCCAGAATTGCAGAAGAAAAAAATTACTCAATTTGAAGGCGCTTCACTAACCTAAAGCAGTTCATCAGCACATTCATACTCGTAAGAGAACCCCAAATTTCTCATATATAGCCAGAAGAAATTTTTTAAAAAAAACTCAGGTTTTGCTAACGAAAAATTAACGAAGTATTGATTTAGTTCTCAAACAATTGCCCTGTTAAAGTTGTTAACTTTGCAGTTCGATTAAAAACTATTCTTATGGCACAAACCAAACTTGGCGAAAACGTAGTTAATACCAACAGTAACCTTCCCGCTGTAGGTACTTCAGCACTTGAATTTATACTTACGGGCTCCGACATGCGGGACATTTCCTCAAAACAATTTGAAGGAAAGACCTTGATCTTGAATATTTTTCCAAGTGTCGATACCAGCACCTGCGCGACTTCTGTAAGGGAGTTCAATAAACGGGCGGCTTCACTCACTAATTCAGTTGTACTCTGCATTTCGAAAGACCTGCCCTTTGCACTAAAACGATTTTGTGGAGCAGAAGGGATTGATAAAGTAATAACCGCTACCGATTTTAGAAACCGCGGTTTTTCCAAAAATTATGGTGTTGAATTGATTGATGGTGGTTTTGCGGGCCTGTGCGCACGCGCTATTGTGGTGATTGATGCGCACGGAAAGATAAAATACACAGAACTTGTTCCGCAAATAGGCCATGAACCTAATTATGATGCGGCTCTCGCTTCTCTCTAATTCTGAATTTCAGAATCTCGATTCTGGCCACTGTAGCTAGAATCGAAAATCTGAATCAGCTACTGTCCTCCTATTAAAAATACAGCATTAGCAAAAACCATCTTTCCGTTTTCCCAAAAACAACGGAACAATGGATTGTCTACAAAATAAATTACGTTTCCGCGTCCTTTATCTTCCACGCCAAACACAAGCGAGTTATCTAATTTCTTATTGGCTTTAAATCCAGCAAACCCTTGTACCGGCTTGGCATATCCTTTAATCACGGCCACATTCCAGGCATCCTCCAGAAAACTATATCGCAATCCGTTTTCGCGAAGCGAGTAATAGGTATCCCCCAGTCCAAAGGCAAGCGGGTGCGATTTATCCAGTGTCGTTTTATAGATAGCGCCAGGCATAAAATCAGAGATTGATTTTCGCTCAGCTTCTTCGTAACGCAACAACCCTTCTTTTTCCTTCACCTCCTTTTCTTTCTTTTCGGCTTCCTTCTTTGCATCCTCGGTTGGGTATTGCTTTAATGCAAATCCTTTCTGATCTGCAAAGGAAGTTAATGCATTCGCGATAAGAATAAGGCGGCCACCGGCAGATACCCAATCGCTAACCTTGCTCAGCATGGCCTCGTCAAATAATCGGTAGTTGCCTTCGGGTACAACCAACACATCAAATTTTTTCAGGTCTATTGACTTAAAATATTCTGTGCCTAACTGTGTAATCGGATATTTCAACTCCTGCTCAAAAAAATACCAAACCTCCCCTGCCGATAACGAAGAGGTTTGCTCCCCTACCAGCATCGCCACTTTAGGAGCCTTCAGATAACTTACATATTCCGATCCGAAATCTTTTCCGGCATCAACAAATCCCGTTGTAGAGGTGTAAATCTTTCTGTCCAGTTGTTTCGCAAGCGTTTGAATAACATTATCGAAATCAACAACGCTTTCGTTATTGCGCTGCGTTACAATTAGTGTTCCGGGTTCAAAACTTTCGTTTGAAACTTTAAATGCCTTTAATGCCGAACGAACTTTCACGCCCTGATTAAGCATGGCGGCCAAAAATTCTAAATCGCGTAAACTCTGATACCGGAAAATATACGCGTAAGGCTTTGCTGCCACACTTACGTTGTCGCTCATGGCGGGAGCATAATTCTTACCTACATTAATTCGCTCATTCAATGCATATCCCTTTAGCCCATAAGCGTACATCAAATTCCAGGCGGTGATATCGTATGTTGCTGAATCGGGCAGTTTTGATTGTGGTTCAAAAAGCGTTGTAATAAATCTTGACTTAGGTTGATAAATATTGATAATTAAATCTTCGGTGGTTAGGTTGAAATTTTGAACTGTCTGTGTCGTGTAATCAAATCCCTTCGTGGGTTTGCCTGCCGAAGCGTGACCATACTTAATGTTGTGAGTGTCCATCCAGGCAGCAAGTTGCTTTAGCTTATCTCCACTCTTCTCGCTTTTAATAACATACGTTTTATATGGAGAGACTGGATTACTAACATTTTCACGAAAGTACTTCTCAAACTCATCTACCACACGGCTAGCATTCAGCGAAGTAGCTTCTACTGTAGATATACCTGCCGTATGGTGATGTGTAAGTCTGTCTTTCAACGTAAGCGGATCTCCCTCATTGGTAGTTATTGCAAGTCCGCCTCTGCCACTTCCTCCCTGCTCATAGGTCATACCAATTGACCCATTAAACGTAGGATACGAATCTCCATAACTTGGATAATACAAATCGAAAACCTCCTTTGTAAAATACAACCAGCCTTGTGCATCAAAATACCGGGCATGGTTTTTACCAATCGTTACTTGGAACTCGCGCTGCCACGTTGAAACCACCTCGTGATAAGGAGCTGCTGCAGGGGCAAAATAATATGGCTCGTTCGGTCCCTGCTCATGAAAATCAACATGAACGTGTGGCAACCATTGGTTGTAAACTTTTATCCGTTGCTTAGATTCATTTTGTGTTTGCCAAGCCCAATCGCGATTAAGGTCAAACATGTAATGATTGGCTCTCCCACCAGGCCAAGGCTCGCGGTGTTCCTTTGAATCTCCATCAAGGTTTGGAGGAAAGTTGCCGTATTGATTATAAAAGTTAGCGTACCGATCGCGCCCATCCGGATTTATACAAGGATCTATAATGACAACCGTATTTTTCAGTAGTTGCTGCGATTTAACGTTGGTCGGATCGGCTAACTCGTGTAATGTTTTCATGGAAGCCTCAAGTGAGTTGGCTTCATTGCCATGAACGTTGTAACTCAACCACACAATGGCCACTTTCGTGGAGGGTGTTCCTGTTTCCATTCCGGCTCTCCGCAAATTATCGCTTCGTATTTGCTCGATGTTTTTAAAGTTTTCTTCGGAGGTGACTACAGCATACACCAATGGTCGATGTTCATACGTTTCCCCATACTGAATAAGATCTACGTTTGGCAGCGCATCGGCAACCTGCTTAAAATATTCTACTACCCGATGATGTCGGGTAAACCGATCGCCTAATTCATACCCTAAAAATTCTTTTGGACTTTGAAGGACGTGTTGTGCTGAACTTGCGCTGATGTTTATGACCAGAATAAAAAGTAGAAAAATTTTACGCATATCGTTTATAATTTTAACTGAAAGATAAGTTGTTGGTTACTATAAAAATCCGATAATCCACAGAGGTTGCTAATCCCTATTTAGCAGGCGATTAATCTGGGGCCAATGGTGAATAATATGTTCATGAAAAAAAATCATGGCCTGTCGGGCATCCAGCCTTCCGGCTATCGGGTGTTTGTAAATTAATTTTTTAACATTTCTATCGTCAATACTTTCTAAAAATACTTTTAAGTCATGGCGATGCGCTTCCCACCGACTTGTTAGCTCAGCGATGGGTAAAGGGGCAGGAGTGTTGGTAACAACTACCTTGGGAGCCTTAAATTTTATTGCGGGAATTCGCTGAGAAATTTTTAGCAACATAAGCGTGAGTGAAGAAAAGGTGCCCGAATTTTTGAGCTGATCTATTCCTAAGGCCTTCTTCTTCATGTATCCAACCGATAATTGCTCTGCAGTAAGGATGTGCGTAAGAATTTGACTGACTGACCATTTCTCAGAAGAAGGTGTGTAATTAAATTTATCAACGGTTAAATCCTTTACCCTATTGAGGATTTCGGAGCGCTGATGCTCAAGTTCATTATAGATGGGTTGAAAGGTTGTATTCACAGTTGAGTATTTTACTAAATGTAATCAGCAAGAAATGAATCAGCAAAGAAATTTAATCTTACGTGGAAGAATATCAATGGTAGCCGGGAGGAATCCCAGTAATTCGCCATCGGCTTCTATTCTACAGGGCGATTCAGCACTAAGCTCAAGATGCCTGGCCGTTGTATAATTCACTTTCGAATGAATTAGTTTTTTACTTCTTTTCATCGTTCCGGAATACTGAATGAACTCGAGAACGGAAGCATCGCCACATATAAACGTTGAAAACATCCCGTCATCCACTACTGCATCCGGTGCAATACATAATCCATGACCAAAAAATTTTCCGTTACCAACAGCCAGTGTCCTCATTTTACTTTTCCATTGCCACGTTGGCGTTTTTACGCTCACCACCATTGGTTTATAGGTGTAAAAAGTGGAAAGGATAGCGAAGTAATAGGCTGCGCCTGAACCAAAAAACCGATCGCTGTTCATTACCCTGCACACCACTTCGGGGCCCATACCAGCATCCGCTACATTAATAAAGTATGATGAATTTGTCTTGGAGTCTTCGCTTTGATAAACAATTTTTCCAACATCCAGTTTACGTACGTTAAATGTCCGAAGTCGTTCTTGAAGCTCAGCTTTACTGCTTGTTATTTTAATTGTACGGGCAAAGTCATTACCGGTGCCAATCGGAAATACCCCTATTACGGGTAAGTCATCATAATTTTCTCTTCCAGCCAGTACTCCATTCAAAACCTGATTTAGAGTTCCGTCTCCTCCGACTGCCAGTATTAAATCATACGATTTGTCGACCGCCTTAGAGGCTAGCGAAATCGCATCGTGTGCAGTGCGCGTTTCAAATACATCTACTTTGAAATCTTTTGCTATTAAAGGAAGTGTTTTTTTATAAAAAGCTTTTTTTCTAAGCGAGATTCCATTGAGGACAACAGCAATTTTTAAATTCGTTCTAATTTCTTGATAAGAAGAGTCTAGACTGGTTCCGTGCGAAACATTTGAACTCACTTACAATTCTTTTTTATAGCAGCTTTTGCTTCTGAAGAACCTAGTTCTTCAGCGGTTTTAAAATCAAGACAGGCATCGTACTTATTGTTCATGCTAAGCTTCACCAATCCGCGTTGATAAAAGGTTTCTGGGTCACTTGGATATAATTCAATGGAAGAGCTATAGTCTTCTATGGCTCCTGGATAGTCTTCTTTTTCGGTGCGACTAAGCGCGCGGTTATCATAGTATACCGGATTCGTTGCGTCAAGCTCAATAGCTTTTGTGTAGTCCGCAATTGCCCCATCCTGATCCTCCAGGCTATATTTTATTACTCCCCGCAAGTTGTATGTCTCTGGTTCCTCCGGATTGAGTTCAATCGCTTTGCTGTAATCCTCCAGTGAACCTTTAAAATCTTCTTTTGCGCTTTTTGCCAGCGCTCGATTCTCGTACTTCAACGCGTCTTTAGGATCTAACTTTATCGACTCATTATAATCTGTAATGGCATTTTCAAAATTACTGATATTATAAAAGGCAACTCCACGATAATTGTACAAACTGGCATCCGTCTTGTCTAACTCAATCGCCTTTGAATAATCATCGATCGCGCTAACAAATTCTCCCAACTCTGCTTTTACAACGCCGCGGTTAAAATATTTATCAGCATCGACCGGCCCTAATTCAAGGGCTTTCGAAAAATCAAAGTAAGCACTTTGGAAATCCTCAATATTATATTTTGCCAGTCCGCGATTGGTATATGCTTCTGTATACTTGGGGTTAAATTTTACGGCCTTGTCGAAATCGAGAATAGCGCCTTCATCATCGCCCAACGCAACCTTTGCTCCGCCCCTGTAATTAAAAGCCTCAGAAAAAGTAGAATCCATTTCAATGGCATAGGTAAAGTCTCCGATGGCTCCGTAAAAATCTTCCAGCCCAATCCGTGATTGCCCGCTTACGTTAAAGGCCATTTTGTTTTTTGGATTTACGGTAATGAATTTTACAAGATCAGCTTTGGCTCCTGCAAAATCTCCTGCCGCCATTTTTTTTCTTGCCCCTTCAAATGAATCCTGTGCCTGAACGGAAATCACAGAAAAGAGAAAAAGTAAAAGTAAAATTTGCCTAACCATTTCCATGCCCATTGTTTTGCTAGCCAAGGTAGGAAATTTTGGTAGGGAACATTTGCATCAGGTTAAAAAAAGAACCCCGACAACTGTGTGCCGGGGAATCCAAACTATTTTTACACTATGACCGGGTACATATAGCCATCCACCACGGGCAGCACGCCAATGACCTTCCCTCCAAATAGCACCATGCTTGCGCGGTCGGGCCCAGTAGCCGTTAGCCCATACATAATTTTTTTGCCTTTTATTCCATCTCCACGAACCCCCAATCCAAACATGGTGGGCAGATGGACAAACTGGCTTAATGACAACCGGTGTGATTGGCCTGACTTTTACAATTACCTGCGCCTCTGCATTCATCATTACAAAAAGCGTCACTACTATCGCTATCATTCTCCTTTTCATATAATCAGTTTTACGCTTAGAGCCATACAAGTCTGTAAGGTTTAATGATCAATCAAAATTTACTGGATACATTTGTTCAAAACCAACTGTATGAACGCTATTACTGATCAGGTAAATCACATCATAAAATCCAGGCGCTCTGTTTTTCCGAAAGATTATACAGGAGAAAAAGTAAATGATGCTATTGTTGAACAAATACTACAAAATGCCAATTGGGCACCTACTCACAAATTCACAGAACCCTGGCGATTTGTTGTTTACACGGATGACGGAAGAAAAAAACTAGGGGAACTACAGGCTGCTGTTTACAAGCAAAAAACTGAAGCAGATGGAACGTTTAAAGAAGAGCGTTACCAGAATTTATTCAGTAAGCCTTTCGAATCTTCTCACGTTATTCTGGTTTATATGAAGCGTGATGAAAAAAAATCTATTCCAGAACTTGAAGAAATTGGCGCTGTATTTTGCGCTGTTCAAAATATGTACCTGACTGCTGCGGCTTACGGAGTGGGGTGCTACTTAAGCACGGGAGGTGTTACTTTTTTTGAAGAGTCGAACGCGGCCTTTGGGCTTTCTCCAGAAGATCGGATCTTAGGCTTCTTTCACATGGGTGTTCCAAAACATTTAAATCAGGTAAGCAGACGAACCCCAATCGAAGAGAAAGTGATTTGGATTAACGAATAAGGTTCAAAGATGTGAACTTCCTAAAATGAAAAAGCCACCCGTTATTCCATTTGAGTTTGTGCTAGAAGAGCTCTTTTCGCTTGAGCCTGTTGTGCGGCCCATGTTTGGTTGTCATGCTATTTACGTTGGTGATAAGATTATGCTAATTCTACGCAATAAAGTCGGAGAACACATAGCAGACAATGGAATTTGGGTTGCCACAAAATTTGAACATCATGAAACACTGCTAAAAATATTTTCGTCCATGCGATCCATCCAGGTTCTGGGAAATGGAAAAACTAATTGGCAGATACTTCCTGTTGATGCCGAGGACTTTGAGGAAAGCGCCATAAAAGTATGTAATCTTATTTTGAAAGGAGACCCGAGAATTGGTAACGTGCCCAAGGCGAGAAAAAAGAAACTACCAACAGCCCCGCTTCGCCAAAACGCTTCGCGAAAGCAAGCCGGTAAGAAAAAACGCTAGTTCACCGCATTAAACGCTACATCAATTTGTGTATAATATAGTGTTGTGGTTCCCTCAAACCCAGAATCACTTCCAAAGACTAACCAAATCTCTCCTGTAGCATCTGTGGTGACTTGAAAACTGCTACTTGCATTATTGTTCCGGATGATCACGGTATATTTTGTTGTGGTTGAACCAACACCAACATGCCCGATGTTCATCATGTCTGAACCTTCCTCGGCCTGATTGCCTTTATCGATGTTCATGCGATACATTCCGGTTTCTAATTCTTTTTTTGGCTCTATCAATGTAACGCCCGCTTTAAGGTAAACGCTTTCACCAGGGGCTCCACCAACCCCAACTGCACCGGTAGGCGCATTAGAAGCTACCCGAACATTAAACAAAATTTCATAAGTAGTATTGGGGCGCAGCCCTGAAATCTTCCTTTTAATAAACATAAAGAGATCATCGCTGAGATTCTTGCCAGAAACAAGCAGACCTTTTGTTGTTGAATTTACACTTGTGCCCGATGGTATTGTGTCATGCATGATAACCAGTTGATAGGTTATTGAGTCTCCTTCCGGATAGTCTGCAAAATCGCCTGTCCATCCTTCTTCTGAATCATTAAAAAAATATGAAATTAAAAACACCTTAACTTCTTGCTCCGGCTGATTGCAGGATACTTGCAGAAAAATCAATGCTAACACAATATTCCTTTTTGCACATTTCATCATACCCAACAAAACTAATGATAATCCGGATGTTAGACACAAAACGCTTATGATAGAATTGGGCAAGTCTGGATTATTGAAATTCTAACGACAATAACATTTTATGTATCTTCACTACCATGAATAAGCTTATCCCATTTCTTTTTGTGATTTCGGTCGTTGCCTGTACAGAAATTACATATAACGAACCTCAACCAAGGGGTATAACGTCACTGGCGTCAGTTCCTGTTAAAATTCAGGGAACGTACTTATGGAAAGAAGATACCATCACTTTTTTTGAAAGAGGGTTTCGCGCAAAAGACAAGAAGGAGGACGTTCTTTTTTTGAGTGACAGCATTGTAATAAAGAATTACAAAAATCATTATTTTATTAGTTATCGCGAAAGTGGCGAGTGGCTATTGCGTATTCTTAAGCCTCTAAAAAATGGTGACTTAATATACCTGGAGATGGAAAATGTTCCTGAAGAGGAACCAAAACGGAAACTCTTTCTTGATAGACTCTCAAAAGAAACACCGGTAATTAAAAATACGGTTGATAGTGTCACCCATTATTTAATTAACCCGTCTCCTAAAAAATTACTAACCCTGGTAAAGCGAGGCTATTTTCAAGAAAAAGGAACGCTGCTAAAAATCAAATCTGTCATTACGAATTAATGCGTGGGTTGAGAGGATACGAGAAGCAATCCAGTGATTGTGAAAGGCACGGTCTTGGGGATTGCTTCGTCACCCACGCGCTCTAGCCATGCCGTTCCTCGCAATGACGTATAATTTTGTATAGGTTCTTAATCACTTCTTCGCCATGGAAAGAATTAGCTGCCGCTTCGACATCCATATATTCCACGTGCCCTTTACCTCCACCGAACTATCTGGTCGAATAAGCACAACTGCTTGCGTATAAAGCAACGAATCCACTCCAATTTTTTGAACGTTATCATGCATTGTTGTTCCTACAATCACACTATTAATGTATGCATCTATTAATTGTTGCTCAATTTCCAAGGCATGCTTTGCGCCAGGCTCGAGCCAATGAATCTTAACACGAGCCGCCTCGGCAATGGAGTCGGTTACTGCGTGCGAAGTTAATCCCGTCATTACTGCTCTCCCTTTCGAAAACGCAGCTTCGGTTATCTGCGCATCTGTAATTTTTACAATAGCCTGTTGTTCGCTGCCTTCGCGCATTTTTTTTCGCTGCTCATCGGTGAGAGAACCACCGCAAGCAAATAATGACAGTGCTAGGAAAATGAGTAACTGCTTGTTCATGTTACAATATACTCACTTTGTTATTTTCTTTGTGTCTTGGTGTTCGTGGCAAAAAAAATTGAGCCACAGAGACACAAAGCTACTGGGTTGTTACCCCTGCTAGTCCTATTCTAAAAACCTGTCTGTCTGGTAGGCAGGTCATTAATCCTGATTAACTTTACACCTCAATTTTGGGTATGATTCAAAAACTGGAAGAAATAAAGCATCGATTTGAGGAAGTAGGATTGCTGCTGGTACAACCTGAAATTATTCAGGATATTAAAAAGTACATGGGGCTGAACAAAGAGTATAAGGATCTTGAAAAGATCGTTCTTAAATACAATCAGTACAGCGATGCGCTCAATCATCAGCAACAGGCAAAAGAAGTATTAGAAAAGGAAAAAGATCAGGATTTGCGAGCCATGGCAAAGGAGGAATTGGATGAACTCGCTCCTAAAATAGAATTGTATGAAGGCGAGCTGAAGGAAATGCTGATTCCGAAAGATCCGAATGATGATAAAAACATCATTCTTGAAATTCGGGGAGGAACGGGCGGAGACGAGGCCGCACTTTTCGCTGGCGATTTATTCCGAATGTATCAACGCTTTTGCGACAGGCGCGGACTAAAGCTTACTGTTCTCGACTCATCCGAAGGTACAGCAGGGGGATTTAAAGAAATTGTTAGCAGTGTTCAGGGCGAGGGATCCTATGCGCTATTCAAATTTGAATCGGGCGTTCACCGGGTGCAGCGTGTTCCTGATACCGAAACTCAGGGAAGAGTGCACACCTCAGCAGCTTCGGTGGCCGTGCTACCCGAGGTAGAAGATGTTAGCATTGAAATAAGCCCTGCAGACATTGAAGTACAAACATCGCGTTCGGGCGGTGCGGGTGGTCAAAATGTAAACAAGGTTGAAACAAAAGTGCAGCTCACGCATAAGCCAACGGGCATCGTGATTACGTGCCAGGTAGAACGCTCACAGCTGGGCAATCGCGAACGCGCCATGAAAATGCTGAAAGCAAAACTGTATGATCTGGAAGTCGCGAAGCAACAGGCCGAATTAGGAGCCGTTCGAAAATTGATGGTACGCAGTGGCGATCGCTCCGAAAAAATAAGAACCTATAATTACCCACAAAGCCGCGTTACCGACCATCGCATTAGCTACACGCAACACAACCTGCCTTCCGTTATGAATGGCGAAATTGACGATTTCATTGAGCAGCTTCGCATTGCAGATAGTGCGGAAAAAATGGCTGAGGGAGCATCTCTTTAACCAATTAAAACCTTTTTATCAGTATCCGTAATGAGTCTTAAATAATATTAGTCCGTCATTTCGCAGGACGGCCACAGGCAGGACGGAGAAATCCCCTTTTCGCGTAACCCTCAAGGGGATTTCTCCGCTCACCATCCTTCGTCAGGGTCGCTGCGAAATGACGTTCATACTATTTTAGGACTTGAAACAGATACACATAAATCTTTTCACTAATTTTAATCACGAACAAAACAACGTTATGAAAAAAGGACTAATTACAATTGGAATTATACTGGTAGTTGCATTTATGCTATACAGTTTTTTTGCAGGTCGTTACAACACGATGGTTGAATTGCAAGAGGCGATTCCGAAAGCATGGGCGGATGTGGAGGCTCAATACCAGCGCAGAGCTGATTTGATACCAAACTTGGTGAACACCGTAAAAGGCTACGCAAATTTTGAACAGGAAACCCTTACCAAGGTAATAGAGGCACGCGCAAGTGCCACGCAGGTGAAAATTGATCCAAGTAATATTACACCCGAAGCGTTAGCACAATATCAGCAGGCTCAAAACGGAGTAAGCTCAGCGTTGAGTAGGCTTTTGGTATCTGTGGAAGCATATCCGGAGCTGAAGGCCAATCAAAATTTCCTTGACTTGCAAGCGCAGCTTGAGGGAACAGAAAACAGAATTACCGTTGCACGGAATCGCTTCAACGAAGTTGTGCAACCGTACAATGTGTACATAAAGAAATTTCCATCGAATATGATCGCCAATATGTTTGGCTTTACAGCAAAAGGATATTTCGAAGCAGTTGCTGGTTCTGAGAAGGCACCTGAAGTGAAATTCTAGACACTCTCAACACCAAACAAAAAGCTCCCCAATTTATCGGGGAGCTTTTTTATTATTCTATCTACTGAATTAAAGTGTTCTCTTCACCTCTCGTTGCTCGTACGCTTCAATTACGTCACCAACATTAATGTCGTTGAAGTTTTTGATGCTGATACCGCAATCGAAACCAGATCGTACTTCGCTAACATCATCCTTAAAGCGTTTCAACGCGCCCATCTCACCAGAGTACACAACAATACCATCGCGGATGAGGCGTATCGGGTTGCTGCGCTTCAGGTATCCATCGGTTACCATACAGCCTGCTACCGTTCCAACTTTTGTGATCTTGAATGCTTCGCGTACTTCTGCGTTACCCACAATTATTTCCTGCGTTGCTGGTGCCAGCATACCTTCCATTGCGGCTTTTACTTCGTTGATGGCATCGTAAATAATAGAGTATAAGCGAATTTCAATTTCTTCATTATCGGCAATGCGTCTTGCGGCATTTGAAGGACGAACCTGGAAACCAACAATAACGGCATCGGATGCGGATGCTAACAACACATCGGATTCAGAAATTTGACCAACACCTTTATGAATAATAGCAACCTGAACTTCCTGCGTAGAAAGTTTTAATAATGAATCCGACAACGCTTCTACGGAACCATCCACGTCACCTTTCACGATAACATTCAATTGCTTGAAATTACCAATCGCTAAACGTCTTCCGATTTCATCCAGCGTAATGTGTTTCTTTGTACGAATACTTTGCTCACGCAAAATTTGTCCGCGCTTAGCCGCAAGTTCTCTCGCTTCGCGATCAGACTCCATCACCATAATTTTTTCACCCGCTTGTGGCGCACCATCTAACCCCAGCATTTGCGCAGGTGTTGACGGACCAACTTCAGTTACACGCTTGCCGGTATCATCGAACATCGCTTTTACACGACCGTAATGTGCACCCGCTAATAAAATATCTCCGATCTTAAGCGTTCCTGTTTGCACCATGATGGTTGCAACATACCCACGGCCTTTATCTAATTGTGCATCAATCACTGAACCCATCGCCAGCTTATTCGAATTCGCTTTCAGGTTGAGTACCTCCGCTTCTAATAAGACTTTTTCAAGTAAGTCGTCAATACCCTTACCGGTTTTCGCGGAAATTTCCTGACACTGATATTTACCACCCCACTCTTCAACAAGAATATTTATTTTAGAAAGTGAATCCTTAACTTTTTCAGGATTAGCGCCTGGCTTATCCATTTTATTAATCGCTACAATGATTGGAACACCGGCTACCTGAGCATGATTGATTGCCTCTTTTGTCTGCGGCATTACGTCATCATCGGCAGCCACTACAATAATAGCAATGTCTGTAAGCTTCGCTCCCCGCGCGCGCATCGCAGTAAACGCTTCGTGACCAGGTGTGTCGAGAAATGTAACTTTGTTACCACTTTGGGTTGTTACTGAATATGCTCCAATGTGCTGTGTAATACCACCGGCCTCTGATGCTGTTACTTTCGTTTTACGGATGTAATCCAACAACGAAGTTTTACCATGGTCAACGTGACCCATGATGGTAACGATAGGAGCACGGTGCGTCAGATCTTCTTCTGCATCTTGCTCTTCTTCTGCTTCATCTTCTTCCGTAGAGATAAATTGAACTTCATATCCAAATTCATCGGCAATAACAGTGATGGCTTCGGCATCTAATCGCTGATTGATAGACACGAACATTCCTAAACTTAAACAGGTGGAGATTACATCATTCACGGAAACGTCCATAAGCGATGCAAGATCGTTGGCAGAAATAAATTCAGTCAACTTCAGTATTTTTGAATCTTCCTGTTCCTGAATATCCTTTACATCCTGAGCATCCGAAACCGCCTGACGTTTTTCTCTTCTGTATTTTGATCCCGAACCTTTTTTATGTCCACCACTTAGTTTAGCGAGCGTGGCTTTAATCTGTTCCTGAATTTCTTTTTCGGTTGGCTCTGCTTTTTGCGTACGTGGTGGCGGCCCGCCCGGACGGCCTCCCCGTGGATTAGTATTACTTCCACCGCCTGGTCTTGGTTGCTGTTGGCCCTGACCTCTGTTATCACTTGGGGATGGAAGTCGTTTCCTTGGTCTCTTCTTACGGGCATCATCTTTAAGATCGGATGAAGCAACTGGTTGATCCTTCTTTTTCTCTACCGGTAAATCAATTTTATCAACAACCTTTAAGCCTTGCAGCTTACCTGCCTTTGCTTTTATTAATTCCGAATCAGGTTGCTTTTCAACAACTACCGGCTTCACTTCAGGAGCTACAACTGGCTTAATCGGTTCTTCCTTTTTAACCGCCTCTTCCTTCTTTGTCTTTGCAGGAGGTGTTGCTTTCTTTTCAAGATCAATTTTTCCAACAACCTTAATGCCTTCTAGCACGGGGCGCTCACGCTCAACTTTCTCTGGTTTCTCCTCTTCTTTTTTTGCGCTCAGATTTTTGATCATCACGCTCTCTTCTTCATCAAGAGTCTGCTTCCTCGTTTCCTTTTCAGTTTCTATAGAGATATTATCGGCATGCTTTGCTCCAATAGTAAGACCTGAAGCCTCAAGTTTTTCAGTAGCAGATGACGCATACTCCTTTGATAGCATAGCGAATTGATCGGGCGTGAGCTTAGCATTGGGGTTATTTTCAACCTCATGCCCCTTCTTAGCCAAAAACTCAAACACGGTATGAAGCCCTACATTGAGTTTTCGTGCCGCCTGGCTTGCTCTAATTGATTTTTCCTCTGCCATTCTAAAATATTATTCTTTTTTGCCGATACTAAAAAGTTATGCTCAATTGCATTTCCCTTACGATTCGAATTCTTTTTTCAATACTTGATGTAAACTTTCAACGGTTTCCTCTTCCAAGTCTGTTCTTTTCACAATTTCCTCTTTATTTAAGGCTAACACACTTTTGGCGGTATCTAAACCAATGCGTTTAAGTTCATCAATAACCCAACTTTCAATCTCATCCGAAAACTCATCCAAGTCAACATCTTCTTCTTGCCCGCCTTCAAGTTCACGGAACACATCAATTTCATAACCGGCCAGACGACTTGCCAGTTTAATGTTCAATCCGCCTTTACCAATAGCCAGTGAAACTTGATCGGGTTTCAAATACACCATGATGCGGTTATTATCCTTATCAACCTTGATACTGGAAATTTTTGCCGGGCTTAAGGCACGACTAACAAACAGTTCAAGATTCTCGGTGTAGTTGATTACATCAATATTTTCATTCTGTAATTCACGAACAATTGCGTGAATACGAGACCCTTTCATACCAACACACGCGCCAACCGGATCGATACGATCATCGTATGACTCTACGGCAACTTTTGCGCGCTCACCGGGTTCACGAACAGCTTTCTTAATAGTGATAAGGCCATCATAAACTTCTGGAACTTCCTGCTCGAATAAACGCTCTAAAAATACAGGAGATGTTCTGGAAAGAATAATTTTTGGACTACCGTTCACCATCTCTACTTTGTGAACAATAGCACGTACAGTTTCGCCTTTTCTGTAACGGTCTTTTGGTATTTGCTCTCCACGAGGGATAGCGATTTCATTACCCTCTGCGTCAATCAACAACACTTCTTTACCAAGTACCTGATAAACCTCTCCATTAATAATTTCACCTACAAGGTCTTTATACTTTTGGAAAATAATATCCTTTTCAAGGTCTTTAACCTTTTGCATAAGCGTTTGTCGCGCTGTTGTTACAGCTCTGCGACCAAAATCTTCTAAATAGATTTGCTCTGCTACTTCTTCACCTACTTCAAAATCAGGCTCGATCTTTTGTGCTTCGGCCAAGGCGATTTTATCGTGTTCCCAAATATCTTCGGAGTCATCGTCAACGATTTCCCGGAAACGCCAGATTTCAAGGTCACCCTTGTCGGCATTTACAATGATATCGAAGTTATCGTCTGTCTCGTATTTCTTCTTGATCATGTTACGGAATACATCTTCCAGTATTCTGATCATGGTAGGGCGATCGATGTTTTTTTGTTTCGCGAAGTCTGCAAACGACTCTATGAGCGTACTAGCGTCCATTACAATTATTATTTAAATGATACCAACACAAATGTTTTGTCAATGTCTTCAAAAGAGATTTCTACTGATTTCTCTTCTTTCTTTTTTCCGCTTCCTATCTGTTGAAGAAGCTCTATCTTGTTTTCATGTACGTGGGATAACTTCCCTTCAAGCGTTTCAATTTTTGTTTTAACTTTTACGATTCGGCCAACATTTTTAACATACTGCCTTCTGTTTTTCAGGGGTTGATCTAACCCTGGCGTTGAAACTTCCAACACAAAAGCACCATCTATCAAGCTATTTTCATCCAGCGCATTCGAAAGATTCCGGCTCAACTCAGCACAGTCGTCAATTGAAATGCCATTGTCCCCATCCAAGATCACCAACAGCTTTTTAGGATTATTACGAAGCGAAACAATCACATCAACCACAAAGTGGCTCACATCTTTGAGATGCGATTCGGCCAATTTCTTTATTTCCCCTGTATAATCCTGCAAATCCATTATTCTGCTAAACCCTGATTTAAAAAAGCGTATAAACAAAGAGGGGACTTGTGTCCCCTCTTCTGATTATCCCGTTTAGTGAAGCAAAGGTAGCCAATTTTTATATTTTCGCAATAATGGATTTGGATAAATTGATTTTGAGGATAGTTAGATTGAGATTTTACTTCAATTTTTTCGATAGTTTCGGGCTTTAACTTAATGTATGCGCGTTCAGCTGGTAATCTTAATTGGGGTGTTGGGTTTGGCCTCCTGTACTATGGAAAAAGAGAAAAAGAGCAAAGAAGTTGAGGGCTCAAGGGTCGCAAATGTTCCGGAATTCAATCCCGATTCAGCTTTTCAGTTTATACAACAGCAAGTTAATTTTGGTCCCCGAATTCCGAATTCGGCAGCTCATCGCAAAGCAAGTGATTACTTTATTGCGCAGTTTAAGAAGTATGGGGCTACTGTAACAACCCAAAACTTTTCTGCCACCAGCTATGACAATCAAAAATTAAACCTGACCAATATTATCGCATCGATTAATCCAGAAAGAAAGAAAAGAATACTATTAGCGGCTCACTGGGATACACGACCAATAGCGGATAAAGACCTTGAAAAACCAACATCCACATTTGATGGAGCAAATGACGGAGCAAGCGGAGTTGGAGTTTTGTTAGAAATTGTACGAGTAATTAAAAATGACACAGTGCTTAAGGTCGGTGTTGATATTATTCTTTTTGATGGAGAGGATTGGGGTGAAAAAGACGGTGAACGTGGCTCTCGCCCATTACCAACGGGGTTGGAAGAATGGTGGTGCTTAGGATCTCAACATTGGTCAAAAAATAAACACACACCAAATTACTCAGCTTATTTTGGAATTTTATTGGATATGGTAGGAGGAAAAAATGCTCAATTTGCTCGCGAGGGTTATTCGATGGAGTACGCCCCCAGTGTGGTGGAAAACGTATGGAATACAGCCTCTCGTATAGGGTTCTCACAATACTTTATCAATACGACTATTGGGTTTACCACGGATGATCATCGTTTTGTAAATGAGATTGGCAAAATCCCCATGATTGATATTATAAGTTATGACCCCATTACTGGCTTTGGCGATTTTCATCACACGCGCAAAGACAATATGGAAATTATAAGTAGAGAAACGTTGCAGGCTGTTGGGCAAACGTTACTACAGGTTGTTTATCACGAGTGAACACATTGTCTCCACTATGATTTACCTGATTAAAATGATTCGCATGATATTCTTTTAGAAGAATCATGTGCATCATATAAATCACAGTTTAAGACAAATAATTAGGAAGGTTTTTCAGATACTGACCATACCCACTTTTTTCTAAAGGCTTAGCTAATTCCAGAAGTTGATTCTGATTAATGAATCCCATCCGAAAAGCAATTTCTTCAATGCATCCTATTTTCAATCCTTGTCGTTGTTCAATTACCTGAACAAAATTGCCAGCCTGAATCAGCGAATCAAATGTTCCGGTATCAAGCCATGCAGTACCGCGGCTCATGGGTGCTACTTTTAGTTTTCCGTTTTTTAAATAGATGTTATTAACATCGGTGATTTCTAGTTCACCTCTTGGGCTTGGCCTTAGTGCTTTTGAAATGGCCACAACACTGTTATCGTAAAAGTAAAGTCCCGGAACTGCGTAATTAGATTTTGGCTGCTTTGGCTTTTCTTCAATCGACAATGCTTTCATATCTTTATTAAACTCGACAACACCGTATCGTTCCGGATCATTCACATGATAGGCGAACACAATTCCTCCATCGGGATTCGAACAAGACTGCAATAATTTCATTAACCCGGATCCATAAAAAATATTATCTCCAAGAATGAGTGCAGCCGAATCGTTACCAATAAATTTTTCTCCAATAATAAACGCCTGGGCTAATCCTTCAGGCTTGGGTTGCTCAGCATAGTAGAATTCACATCCCAACTGTTTACCATCGCCTAGTAATTTTTTAAAAAGAGGGAGATCATGCGGTGTGGAAATAATTAGAATTTCGCGAATGCCAGCCATCATCAATACCGACATAGGGTAATATATCATTGGCTTGTCATACACGGGCATAAGCTGCTTGCTGATGGCCAGTGTAAGTGGATGCAACCGCGTGCCAGATCCGCCTGCTAAAATGATTCCCTTCATCAGTCGTGGTACATTTTGGTGTAATATTGAAGATATGCCCCGGAAGTTACATTTTTAAGCCATTCCTGGTTATTTAAGTACCAATCCACGGTTTTTTCAAGGCCTGTTTCAAAAGTTGCCTCAGGCTTCCAACCTGTTTCTGTCATCAATTTAGAGGCATCAATGGCATAGCGTAAATCGTGACCGGGCCTGTCTTTCACATAGGTAATCAAAGATGCAGAAGTACCTGAAGCACGCCCAAGTTTTTTATCCAATATTGAGCACAGTAACATTACTACATCAATATTTTTCCACTCGTTGTTGCCACCAATATTATAAACCTCACCTGATTTGCCTTTATGAAAAATTGTGTCAATCGCTTTCGCATGATCTTCTACATACAACCAATCGCGAATGTTTTCGCCTTTACCGTATACCGGCAACGGTTTATTATTGATGATGTTATTGATCATCAATGGAACTAATTTTTCTGGAAAATGATAGGGGCCATAATTGTTTGAGCACCGACTAACAATCGTGGGTAGTCCATAACTGTTATTGAAGGCTAACACAAAATGATCGCTACTTGCTTTTGAGGCTGAATATGGGGAGCGTGGATCGAGTGAAGTATGTTCCGTAAAAAAACCTGAAGCAATTGATCCGTAAACTTCGTCTGTTGAAATGTGATAAAATAATTTATCCTGATAATTTCCATTCCATACAGTTTGCGCTGCCTTCAAAACGCGAATTGTGCCAATAATATTTGTGATGGCAAACTCATCGGGATTATGAATGGAACGATCAACGTGCGACTCTGCCGCCAAGTGAATAACATTTTCAATTTTATATTTTGTGAAAGTCTCATGCAAAACTTCCAGGTCGAGTATGTCTCCTTTAACGAAATGATAATTTGGTTTGCTTTCTATATCCCGAAGGTTTTCGAGATTCCCAGCGTAAGTAAGCTTATCGTAATTAACAATGGAATAATCAGGATACTTGTTCACGAACAGCCTTACCACATGTGAACCAATGAAGCCGGCCCCTCCAGTAATTAAGATGGTTTTAGTCAGCATGAAGAATTAGCTTTTCACGGATTTGCGCCCAATACTAACGTAAGTAAACCCAAGTTCACCCATATTTGATAAGTCGTAAAGATTCCTTCCATCAAAAATTAGCTTATTTGTCATTAACGCACCCACTCTATCAAAGTCGGGATTGCGATACTCAGGCCACTCGGTTGCAATCAATAATGCGTCCGCACTTTGTAGTATGTCATATTGATTTTCGCCATACTGAATTTTAGTGCCAAAAATCTTTTTAATGTTCTCCATTGCTTCCGGATCATGAACCTTTACCAGCGCACCTTCATTCAATAATTCTTGAATAATGTATAACGATGGAGCCTCGCGAATATCATCGGTATGAGGTTTGAAGGAGAGCCCCCACATGGCAATTGTTTTTCCTTTCAGTGATCCATTAAAATATTTTTTCAGGCTGGACACCAATTTAGTTTTTTGCTTTTCATTTACCGACATCACTGCTTTCAAAATTTTGAAGTCGTAGTCAGCATCATCAGATGATTTTGCAAGAGCTTTTACATCTTTCGGAAAGCAGCTCCCTCCATATCCAATTCCTGCAAAAAGAAAACGCTTGCCAATTCTACTATCAGATCCAATTCCCTTTCGTATTAGGTCAACATCAGCGCCCAGGGTTTCACAGAGGTTGGCAATCTCGTTCATGAAGGTAATTTTGGTAGCTAAAAAAGCATTTGCCGCATATTTTGTTAGTTCTGCAGACCGCTCGTCCATTAAAATTACCGGGTTGCCCTGCCGAGTAAACGGAGCATATAAATTTTCGATTACTTTAATAGCACGTGGCGAACGTGTGCCAACAACAACACGTTCTGGTTTCATAAAATCTTCTACTGCTAACCCTTCGCGTAAAAATTCAGGATTCGAAACCACATCAAACTCTACGGTAGCATTCTTTGCAATTTTCGCTTTTACCAATTCCGATGTTCCAACCGGCACGGTACTTTTGTTAACGATAACGGTATACTCTTTTAACATTGGACCAATTTGCTCAGCCACTTTTAAAACGTATTGAAGATCTGCAGACCCATCTTCACCCGGGGGTGTTGGTAACGCAAGCATAATGATCTTTGCGTCTTTAATTCCTGCTGCTAAGTCTGTCGTAAAAAATAGTCGCCCCTGGTGTACATTTTTTTCAAACATGGGCTCTAGTCCACGTTCAAAGATTGTGATTTTCCCTTGCTGCAGCGTGGCTACTTTTTTCTCATCAATATCCACACATGTAACTGTATTGCCGGTTTCAGCAAAACAGGTTCCTGTAACTAACCCAACGTATCCAGTTCCGATAACCGATATTTTCATAATTCTTAACTAAAAGCTGCCAAAAATAATTCTTTTATCACAACTCTCTGGTTAAGCTTAAAGGTGGCTTAACAATTAAACAAACTAACATTCGTTTGGCAAAACCAAAAAATGCCTAACTTCGTATCCCTTAAACTATTAAAAGCTGATTTATGGAGGTATTAGAAGAAAAAATGACTGGAGTAAATTTTGAAGAGAGCGAAAATCAGAAAATGATTGCCCAAATGATCCGTGATTTTGGAGCTAAAGAAATAAAACCGAAAATGATGGAATGGGACGAATCCCAGGAATTTCCAATAGAAGTTTTCAAAAAAATGGGCAAGCTGGGCATTATGGGTGTGCTAGTGCCAGAAGAGTACGGTGGTGCCGGTTTTGGTTACCCCGAATACGTCACGGCCATTGCTGAGCTTTCTAAAATTGATGGATCAATTGGCCTTTCAATGGCTGCACACAACTCGTTGTGTACAGGCCACATTTTACAACACGCAAATGAAGAACAAAAACAAAAATATCTACCCAAACTTGCTTCCGCAGAATGGATTGGAGCATGGGGATTGACGGAACCAAACACAGGCTCTGATGCCGGTAACATGAGGACAGTTGCTGTTAAAGATGGTGACTATTTTGTAATCAATGGGGCCAAAAATTTTATCACACATGCGCGGTCGGGCAATGTTGCGGTTGTGATTGTACGCACGGGAAAAGTGGGAGATTCACACGGCATGACTGCTTTCATTGTTGAAAAAGGTACCCCCGGATTTTCATCCGGTAAAAAAGAAAACAAATTGGGCATGCGTGCCTCCGAGACTGCTGAGTTGATATTCACCGATTGTCGCGTACATAAATCGCAAATGATTGGAGAAGAAGGCGATGGGTTTATTCAATCGATGAAGGTGCTGGATGGTGGAAGAATTTCCATTGCGGCATTAAGCCTTGGAATTGCACAGGGAGCTTTTGAAGCTGCTCTTAAATATTCACACGAGCGCCATCAGTTTAACCAGCCAATTTCAAAGTTTCAGGGAATTGCATTTAAGCTGGCCGATATGGCTACCAAAATTGAAGCTGCAAGATTGCTGACCTACCGTGCTGCCAGTTTAAAAGATAAAGGCTTTAATGTGAATAAGGAGTCGGCCATGGCTAAACTTTATGCTTCAGAAGTAGCAGTAGAAGTAGCCAACGAAGGCGTTCAGATTTTTGGCGGATATGGCTATACGAAGGATTTTCCGGCTGAGAAGTATTACCGGGATGCTAAGCTCTGTACGATTGGCGAAGGGACTTCTGAAATTCAGAAATTGGTCATTTCTCGCACGATTTTGAAGTAGTCTTGCAAAATTGGATAGCCTTTTACTATATTTGCAGCCCTAATTATTAAGAAAACATGCTTATTATCAACATCAAAGAAAACGAGTCAATTGATAAGGCGCTGAAGCGTTTTAAGAAGAAGTTTGAGAAAACTGGCGTTTTAAAGCAGCTTCGTGCCCGTACATCTTTTCAAAAACCTTCTATAACGCGCAGAACAGAAATAAAGAAGGCAGCATACATCGAAAATTTAAGAAGAAACGAAACCGCTTAATAGCGCTACGAATACAATATTTTAAACGATCCCCTTTAGGTCTTTCTTAAAGGGGATTATTTTTTTACATTAGGTATCCCGATAGCTATCGGGAAGGGTTTGTGTGGGCACCGAATGATTGATTCCTTTTTAAAATACCTCCAATACGAAAAGCGCGTTAGTGCTCACACTTCGTTAGCGTACAAAAATGACCTCGACCAGTTTTCACAATTCCTGAAAGAGGTTTTCCCGGATACACCAATTGAGTCTGCTGATTATGGTATAGTTCGTACCTGGATAATTCAATTGGTGGATAGTGGTATTAAGGCTACATCGGTAAACCGAAAAATTGCGAGTCTAAAAACATTTTATAAATTTTTGATGCGCCAGGAAGTGATTACTAAAACCCCGATGCAAAAGATCCGTGTACTTAAAACACAAAAGCGATTGCCTTCTTTTGTAAAGGAAGGTGATATGGTAACCCTCCTTGATAAGGTTGTATTTGAAGACACATTAGAGGGATGGCGCGATCGGTTGATTCTGGAATTTTTTTATGCGACCGGCATACGTCTTTCCGAATTAATTCAACTGAAGGAAAATCAAATCAGTCTACATGCGCGTACAATAAAAGTTTTAGGAAAAAGAAATAAGGAAAGAGTAATCCCTTTTCCAGTCAGTATCGTAAAAATACTTGAGGGGTATAGAAAAGTAAGGGATCACGAAATATCTATGAAGGATCATGGTTATTTATTTGTAACAGATCAGGGGGATCCCTGCTATCCGATGATGGTGTATAGAATCGTTAAAAAGTACTTGAGTGCCCACACAACTTCCGAAAAGAAAAGTCCGCACGTGCTGCGTCATACGTACGCCACCCACTTGTTAAACAAAGGGGCGGAGATAAATGCCGTAAAAGATTTGTTAGGTCACAGCAGTTTAGCTGCGACTCAAGTATATACGCACAACTCGATGGAAAAAATAAAAAAAGCCTTTGATCAGGCACATCCAAAGGCATAACCACTTTTTTAACATGTTCACTTCTTTAAAATTTAAGCTTATGTAAAAAATCTACCAGCACGATTACCCTGCCTACAGGCAGGCAGGCGGCATTCAAACTATACCGGATGAGCCGATGTTTAACGTTTTAAATTTTACAACTATGAAGCTAGAATTTCAATCCATCCACTTTAATGCAGACGACAAGTTGATCGACTTTATCCAAAAAAAAGTAGACAAACTGGAAATGTACTACGACCGCCTGGTAGACGGTGAGGTTTTTTTGAGGTTAAACAACGAAGGCATTGATAATAAAACAGTTGAAATACGGGTAAACGTACCTGGGACTCAGCTTTTCGCAACAGAGAAAGCCCGTTCCTTCGAAGCGGCCACTGACCAGGCAACTGAAGCATTGAAAAACCAATTGCAGAAATTTAAAACGAAAGTGAAACAAGGAAGGGCATAACAATAGGCATACAAAAAAGCCTCCGAATAATTCGGAGGCTTTTTTATTTTAAATGGTAAGTCAATTATAATTTGAACGCTTTCTTCACCAGATCTACAAAATCCAACTTCTCCCACGGGAACAATTCAACTTTAACTTTCAGCTCATTCCTTCTACCTTTATTGAATGTCTTTTCAACAAGTTTAGGCTCGCGGCCCATGTGGCCGTAGGCGGCAGTTTCAGAATAAATAGGTGTTCTTAAATTGAAGCGTTGTTCAATGAAGTAAGGGCGCATATCAAAGATCTTCTCAACCTTCTTCGCAATCTCACCGTCATTCAGTTTTATTTTTGATGTACCATACGTGTTTACATAAAGACCAACCGGCTTTGCAACACCAATGGCGTAAGCAACTTGTACCAATACCTCATCGCATACGCCTGCCGCAACGAGATTTTTAGCAACGTGGCGTGTTGCATAGGCAGCTGAACGATCAACTTTAGAAGGATCTTTTCCGGAGAATGCACCACCACCGTGCGCTCCTTTTCCACCATAAGTATCCACAATAATCTTGCGACCGGTTAGTCCGGTATCACCGTGCGGCCCCCCGATTACGAATTTTCCCGTTGGGTTAACGTGGTACTTAATATCATTACCGAAAATCTTTTGTACGCGCTTTGGAAGTTTCTTCATTACCCGCGGTACAAGAATATTGATTACATCATCCTTGATTTTTTTCAGCATGGGTGCATCCTTATCAAAATCATCATGTTGTGTTGACACCACGATTGCATCGATGCGTTGTGGCTTGTTGTCATCGCTATACTCAATCGTAACTTGTGATTTAGAATCAGGACGGAGATACGTCATTACTTTGCCCTCTCTGCGAATAGCAGCAAGCTCGCGTAATAGTGAATGTGCAATCTCCAGCGGAAGGGGCATGTAATTATCCGTTTCGTTGGTTGCGTATCCAAACATCATCCCTTGGTCGCCAGCTCCTTGCTCTTCTTTTTTCTTACGTTCAACGCCTTGATTGATATCAGGCGATTGTTCGTGTATCGCTGAAAGAATACCGCACGAATTTGCCTCGAACATATACTCGCTTTTTGTGTATCCGATTTTGCGTATTACTTCGCGGGCAATGTCCTGAACATCGAGATACGCATCTGATTTAACTTCACCCGCCAGCACTACCTGACCCGTGGTTACCAGTGTTTCGCACGCTACTTTTGAGTTCGGATCGTAGGCTAAGAAATAGTCGATCAGGGCATCAGAAACTTGATCGGCAACCTTGTCGGGATGACCTTCAGAAACAGACTCGGAAGTGAATAAATAGGGCATATGTGGTTATAATTTTAAATGATGAATTACTCAATAAGGCGGCAAAGTTAGGAGTTTGGCAGTAATTGAAAAATCCCCTCGCCTCTGCCCCTCTCCATGGGGAAAGGGGTATGTGAGCGTGCGAGAACAAGGTGTAGAAAACTAGGCTAAAAAAAGAAAAACAGTAGGCAGCTTCGGTAATTCCTTAGGCAGCTGTTTCCACTCTTTTATAGGATGCATTAAAATGGATTCTTGGGAACCTGTTATATCCACCGCTATGCACAATTGGGTTTCGGGGCTTAATCCTTTAATAAGATTAGTCGCTAATTGATTGTTGCGATATGGGGTTTCAATGAAAATCTGCGTTTGATTTTTGATCCTGGACTCCTTTTCAAATTCCTTTATTGCCACTAATGATTCTTTCGAATCAATGGGTAAATAACCGTGAAAAGCAAAATGCTGCCCGTTTAGTCCAGAAGCCATCAGGGCTAATAAAATTGAAGACGGACCCGTTAACGGAACAACCTGAATGTGATTTTGATGTGCATATTTTGCTGCTAAGGCTCCGGGATCGGCAACGCCTGGGCAACCAGACTCGGAGAGAATGCCCAAATTTTTTCCTTCCATAACAGGCGCGAACATTTCCTTCAACTCCGTTTCTTCTGTGTCTTTATTCAAGACTTTAAAATCAAGTGATTCGATGGAGCTATAAATTTTTAGGCTACTCAGGTATCGTCTAGCTGTTCGAACATCCTCCGCTAAAAAGTGCTGAATATTTTGTAATTCATTTCTCACAGAAGCTGGTATTACAGCTTCTTGCGTACCGTCTGCTATTACCGTGGGGATTAAAAATACCTTTCCGCGCTGATTCATGTTTTAATTCGCGTTTGCTAAAAAATTCTTCACAACATCTACAAACTCTTGTGGCTTTTCTGCCTGTACCCAATGTCCGGTATCCATCGTTACCAAAGAAGAATTAGGAAACAACTCTTTGATTCGCTGACGATCCTCATCCTTCACATAATGTGATTTACTTCCGCGAACAAACAGCGTTGGGCCACTATAAGAACCCGGAAATTGCATGTCGGCACTAATTTTTTCAAGATTTTTATCAATCACAGACAGGTTAATTTTCCAGGTAAATCCTCCAGTGGGTTGGCGTAACAAATTCTTTAGCAGAAACTGACGAACATCCGCCTCAGGCACATAGCCGGATAAAATTTCATCAGCTTCATTTCTTGATTGTACTGTATTGATTGGAACGGCTTTTAATCCATCTATAATACTATCGTGATGAACAGAGTAAGCCTTCGGTGCAATGTCAACTACAATTAACCGATCGAGCATTGTTGGATTCGACACCGCAAAATTCATAGCGGCTTTACCTCCCATGGAGTGGCCAAGAATAATGGGCTTTTCAATCTTGTGCTCAAGGATAAAATCTTTTATGTCGTTTGCCAGCACGTTATAATCGAACTCATTGCTATGAGGAGACAATCCATGATTGCGTTGATCAATCATATAAATATGATATTGACTGGCCAGCATTTTCGATTGCGTAAGCCAGTTATCGGCTGAGCCCATGAGGCCATGAAGTATAATAAACGGCTGGCCGCTTCCCAGTTCACGAAAGAATAATTTCATTTTGCTAAAATAGATAATAGTTTAGAAGTTGACCTTATGCTGCTCTGAGCAGCTTTGCAATCTTAGCGAGAGTATTTGCCGCGGAGATCACAGAGTTTATTCAGATGCACTATATGCTTACGAAAGCTGCGCAACGAATTTTCAATTGGTATATTTGAATTTTATTGAACGATGGAATTAATCAAAGACGTCTACACTATTCAAAAGATAAATGTATTAGACATTTGCGAACAGTTTGGAACCCCCCTATACGTGTATGATGGTGAGAAAATTGTTACACAACTCAACACGCTGAAATCGGCCTTTCAAGGTGTCGACCTCAAAATCAAATATGCCGCAAAGGCACTCACAAATCTTTCTGTGCTCAGGTTATTAAGAAAGCATGAATCGGGAATTGATGTGGTTTCAATTCAAGAAGTTCAATTGGCAATACACGCTGGTTTTAGTCGCGCTGAAATTATGTTTACCCCCAACGGGGTTTCGTTTGATGAGATTGTGGAGGCTGTTGACGCAGGAGTTTCTATAAACATCGACAACCTACCTACGTTACAAAAATTTGGCGCGCGCTACGGAAAGACAAAGGCTTGTTCGTTGCGGTTAAACCCTGGAATTATGGCGGGAGGCAATTACAAAATTTCTACAGGGCACAACCAGTCAAAATTTGGAATTTCTATTCAACAATTACCTCAAATTATTGAGGTTGTAAAGCAATTCAATATAAGCATTAGCGGTCTCCACATTCATACAGGCTCTGAGGTTAGTGATCTTGCTATATTTTTAAAAGTTGCCGATGTTTTATTTTCAACTGCTTCGCAGTTTCCTGCGCTTACATTTCTTGATTTTGGTGGAGGGTTCAAAGTATCATACAAAAAAGATGATGCCGTTACGGATATTTCGGCTCTTGGCAGCGCGCTGACAAAAGCGTTCATACAGTTTTGTGAAAAATACGGCCGACCGATTCAGTTGGTAATAGAGCCCGGTAAGTTTTTGGTGAGCGAAGCAGGTGTATTATTGGCAAAAACCAATGTTGTAAAAGAAACACCCGAACTAATCTTTGTTCATATTAACAGTGGGCTTAACCACTTGCTACGCCCCATGATGTATGATGCGTATCATGAAATAATAAACGTCTCCAACCCAAAGGGTGTTGAAAAACTTTACAATGTGGTTGGCTACATCTGCGAAACAGATACCGTTGGGAGCGATCGAAAATTGAATGAGGTGAAGGAGGGAGATGTTCTTGCCATTAAAAATGCAGGAGCGTACGGATTTTCAATGGCCTCAAATTATAACTCAAGATTAAGGCCAGCCGAAGTTTTGGTGATTAATGGTGAAGCTAAGCTGATTCGTGAACGCGAAATATTTGAAGATCTGTTGAATAAACAGGTTGAGATAATATTATAAAAACTATCTGCATCCGGGCGAAAAACCAAACCCAGATTGAAACGGGGGCAATTTTATTTAGTTTTTTCGATTAACCCTTTCGATTGAATCAGCTTGTTTTTGAGTATTAGCAATTATTTGCAGCGTTTTCTCACGCATGTATCTTTCTTCGGCATGTCTAGCTTCTATTATTAACAAAAGTGAGTCAATAGTTTTCGTCTGTTGTTCAGCTTTTTCGTGCTCTTTATTCATTTTATTTTGTTGCTTATATGTATTTACGGCCAAAAGAATCAACAAAACGAATAAAATCGATATGAGTATCCTGCTTTTCATAACAAAATTAGATTAAATGTTACGATGGGTTACAAAATGAATTACAGCACTCATCAATGATTGCATTTCGCATTTCTGAACAATGCCCCATGTTATTTCTTAAGCAATAAAGTTCAGCAAAGCCTGCTCCTGCTGTGCAGCCCAAGGTTGTATTATCCTGTGCGCTATTACCGCAGGATTCTTGTCCACAAATGGATGCTCCATTGTATGCCGCTATTCTTGCTGACTCTAAAGGGAGTAATGAATAGATACTCTCACCTAAACTCTCAGTAAATTTTATATAACTTGTAGTACTCTTGTTTGCCATCGCAAGCCGGGCATTACTATAAAAGTCACTATATCTATTATTCAAATTTTTATAATAGTAGTCGAATACAGCAAAATTCTCCTCTCGAATCTTTGAGGTAGAGTTTTCATTGTGTTCGTAGTACACTAAAAGGTAAGCATTAGCCATCATCGCTATAAAATCCTCATCCTTAAGAATTTCGTCCTGAATCTCTTTTTCACTTGCCTGTTGGTTATCGCAACCAAACAGACCTAATATAATTACAAAAACTAAAAATTTAACTCCATTTAGGAATTCTGGGGGGGTGGGGATAAAAGGGGCTTTCATGCGTTAAGTGATCTGGGTTAACATTAAGATAAAGTTACCCTTTATATTCATTTTGCAATAGTAGATCTCTTTAAAGATACACTCGAATCTATATTTTGAAATCCTATTAAAGGCTAAAACAAGCTCAAATTACCTCCTCTTCTAAATTTTGTTAAGTCGATGGGTGGCATGGTCTTGCCTGCAAAATATTTTTTCTTTGATGTGCTGAAAAGCTGGTGAATAGAATCTGCAAAATTACCTTCACCGCGCATGCGCCTGTCAAATTGTGAGTCGTTTACACTTCCTCCATGCATTGACTTTATTTGATTCCAGACTTTATCAAACCGATCCGGAAAATTTTTACGAAGCCAATCTTCAAATATTTTTCCTACTGAGCCATTCAATCGAACAATGGTCATTCCCGCAGTGAGCGCTCCATGATCTGCTGCAGCTTTTAGTACAGTTGGTATTTCACTATCATTTAAACCAGGAATGATGGGGGCATTCATGATACCAACCGGAACACCAGCCTTCGATAATGCTTCAACCGTTTGTAAACGTTTCATGGCACTGGCAGTGCGGGGCTCCATCACTCTTCGTAAGTCTTCATTCAAGGTTGTAATGGAAATGTATACATGCACAAGATTATCTTTTGCCAGATCGGTGAGCAAATCAAGATCACGCAGTATTAAACTGTTTTTAGTAATCATCCCCAACGGATGACGATAGCGAGCAAAAACTTTTAATAAGTTTCGTGTGATCTCAAATTTTCGTTCCTGCGGTTGATAGCAATCTGTATTGCCCGAAACACTAATGGGAACCGGATGCCAGTCAGGTCGCAACAGAAATTTTTCCAAGAGTGTAGGGGCATTCCGCTTCACCATAATCTTACTTTCAAAATCAAGCCCTGCACTAAAACCATAATATTCATGCGTATTGCGTGCATAACAATAGATACATCCGTGTTCACAACCCTGGTACGGATTAAGCGAATACATCATCCCTAAATCGGGACTGGTAACTTTGTTGACAATTTTTTTGGGATGCTCCTGAAAAATTTGTGTCGTGGGTGAAGACAACAACGCCTCATCCAATCCTTCAATGTGGTCGGTGACATAGTGAGCCTTTAAAAATTTATTTCCCGTTTTAAGTTGCGCCCCGCGACCTTTAAAATAATCTTCCTGCATAAGGCCAATGTACCCGCCTTTCGGTTCTCAAAAAATTAACTTTACTTACCGTGACAGGAGCTGTCATAAAATGTTACGCTATACCCAAACACCCATTCAGGAAATTCAAGATGTTGCTTTTGATAAAGCAGGCGTGCGGGTATTGATCAAACGTGAAGATCTTAATCATTCGTTTGTATCTGGAAACAAGTGGTGGAAATTAAAATACAATCTTGAAGAAGCGATAAAGCTTGATCATACAACGTTACTCACATTTGGAGGCGCTTACTCTAACCATATTTACGCTACAGCAGCAGCGGCAAATGAACTTGGCTTGAAATCAATCGGGATAATTCGTGGAGAGGAGACGCTGCCATTAAATCATACGCTTTCGTTTGCTGTAGATCAGGGGATGCAATTGCAGTATGTGTATCGGGAGTTGTATCGAGTAAAAACGGAGCAACACTTCATCAATCAACTTCATGAAAAATTTGGGAATTTTTACTTGATTCCGGAGGGAGGAACAAATTCATTAGCAGTGAAAGGCGTAACAGAATTTGCTAAAAGTCTTGGAGACGATTTTGATTATTTATGTTGTGCTGTTGGAACAGGCGGAACACTAGCAGGGTTGATACAAGGAGTATCTGAAAAAAAGAAAGTGCTTGGTTTTTCTGTTTTGAAAGGTGGTGATTTCTTGAAAGAAGAAGTGAAAGAATTATTGGATAGCGGAACTCATGACAATTGGGAAATTGTAACAGACTATCATTTTGGTGGGTATGGGAAAGTAAATTCGCAATTGCTCAAGTTTATTCAACGATTCAACGACAAGCAACAAATTCAGTTAGAGTATGTTTATACAGGGAAGGCCATATCGGGGGTCTTTGATATGATCAACAAAAATATTTTTTCTAAAGGATCAACTATCTTGTTTATTCATTCAGGAGGAGTTCGATAACCCTAATCTCTTTTCAATCCCCTCAACCACCCTCCAATACTCCAGCGCGTGCTCTCCTGTACAACAATCCCGCCATCGGCAGCACGGTTAACTTTTTCAACGGTGTAGAAGGCTGATGGCAAAATTGCTTTCATCTGGCTCAGTAAACTTTCAAGATGTTCACGTTGCAATACCGTAAACACCAGATTCTCGTGACCATCCGGACCTTCGGCATTGACCTTCGTATAACGAAACTGATTTTTGTTTAAAAACGCAATCAACTCAGCAACATCTTTACGGGTAATAATTCGAACGATCACTTTTCCATACGCAATGCGTTCTTCAATCATCATACCTACCAATATACCCATCGCGAATCCTCCGGGGTATGCGACATAGCAAATCCAATTATCCATGTGTTCAAAAATCTGACGAATAGCCATGAGCCAAATGAATGATTCAAAAAAACCAAGTATAGTAGAAGTTAGTCTTCTCCCACCTAAAACATAAATAATTCGAATGGTATTGATGGACACGTCCGTAATACGCGCGAGAAAAATCAGCAGCGGCAACAGAAAATAACTGAAGAGTTCATCAGAAATGCCGAGATTTATAAAAAAACTTTCCATATCAATTTAAAAGCGCAAAGATTGAACGAGAAACCTCATCACCCAAACAATTCCTGAAAAACCTCTGTTAACTTTCCGAAGGATTTCACCGCGATCTTTACTTTTTTGTTATCAATTGATTTCTGACTGTACCGTGAAATATAAATTTCGGTAAAGCCAAGTTTCTCAGCCTCTGATATTCGTTGATCAATGCGGTTCACGGCACGAAGTTCGCCACTTAGACCAATTTCTGCCGCAAAACAAATTTTATCGGGTACCGGAAGTTCCTCAAAAGAAGAGACAATCGAGACACAAACCGCCAGGTCAATCGCGGGGTCTTCAACCTTTATGCCGCCTGCCATGTTTACAAAAACATCTTGTGTGCCCATGCGAAAGCCACAACGCTTTTCAAGTACGGCCAGCAACATGTTTAATCGCTTGTGATCAAACCCGGTAGATGTACGCTGTGGTGTGCCATACGATGCAACACTCACCAATGATTGAATCTCAATCAACAAGGGTCTGTTCCCTTCCATGGTAGCCCCAATTGTTGCGCCACTGAGTGGGCCATCTTTTTGTGAGATAAGAATCTCAGACGGATTAGAGACTTCGCGTAATCCCGATCCCAACATTTCATAAATCCCGATCTCCGAAGTAGAGCCAAATCTATTTTTAGTCGTTCGTAAAATTCGGTAGGCTAAATGACGATCGCCTTCAAATTGCAACACGGTATCTACCATGTGTTCCAATACTTTTGGCCCGGCCAACATGCCGTCTTTTGTAATGTGGCCAACTAAAAAAACAGGAGTGTTTGTTTCTTTTGCAAACTTCATCAACTCACCAGCACATTGCCGTACCTGGGCTATGCTTCCCGCAGTTGAGTCTAGCAAACTAGAATGAAGTGTTTGAATAGAATCGATAATGACCAACTCAGGTTGGAGTCCTTCAATTCCCTGAAAAATACTTTTTGTGTTTGTTTCAGTAAGGATATAACACAACTCATTTCGAGATGCTGCCAGGCGGTCGGCACGCATTTTAATTTGTTGCTGACTCTCTTCCCCCGAAACATAAAGTACTTTCATTTTTTGTAAGGCCAACCCCAACTGCAACATGAGTGTTGATTTGCCGATGCCGGGTTCTCCTCCAATTAATACTAACGATCCCGGAACTATGCCTCCACCCAATACACGGTTTAATTCTGCATCATGCGTTACAATTCTCACTTCTTTGCCAGCCTCAACTTCATCGAGCTTTATCGGCTTGCTTTGCCGGGCTTTAAAGCTTTCTTGTCGCCACTCATTTTTGTTTGGTTCCTGCTTGTGCACGACTTCTTCTACAAGCGAATTCCACGTGCCACACGAAGGGCATTTGCCGAGCCACTTTGCTGCCTCGTGACCACACTGCTGACAGAAGAATGAGGATTTAGTTTTTGCCAAGGTTAAATAAGGAAAGGCTAAAAATACATGAATCTTTACATCTGCTTGTAACTCATTGATTATTTGGTTCTTTTTGTTCGAACCTTACCGAAACCCTAAACAAGAATGAAAAAACTGCTGGCTACCGCGCTTTTTACCGCGCTCTGCATATGTGCCTTTGCTCAAAAGGCAGCACTAAAATTTGGTGATGATCTATTGACGACTTAAAAATGGTTCGGTATGAGCAGGATACGGCAGCGGCTGCTGCTGTATTCGGAGATTACGGGCACACCGAATTCAATTATAATGATACAAAAGGTTGGCAACTATCCTTTGAACGGATAGTGCGCATAAAAATATTTAAAAAAGATGGATATCGATGGGCTGATTTTAGCATTCCGCTTTATCAAAGTAACAGCGGAAAAGAAAAGCTGAGCGGTCTTAAAGCTGTTACATACAACCTGGAGAATGGTAAGATAGTAGAGACTAAAATGAAGAGTGAAGCCACGTTTGAGGAACGATCTTCTGAAAACACTATCCTGATAAAATTTACACTTCCAAATGTAAAAGAAGGGAGTGTGGTGGAAGTAAAGTATAGTGTAATATCAGATTTTGTATACAATTTTCAGGACTGGGAGTTTCAATCTCTCATACCTGTAAAATGGAGCGAATACCGGGCTACTTTTCCAGAGTTTTTTAATTACGAAAAGTACATGCAGGGATACGTTGGCCTTAGTGTAAATGAATCCAAACCGGTTGATCAGAAGTTTTCAATTGCATACACATCTCAAGTACCTAAAGAGGGTGGAGGGGTTGAACGAGGAGTATACACACTTGAATCAAAAAGTACGGTTAATCGCTGGGTAGCAGAAAATGTTCCGGCATTTAAAGAAGAGCCTTACTTAACAAACTACCGTGATTATATCTCAAAAATCAATTTTGAACTAGCGTACATAAAGTATCCAAGTAAGCCAATTGAAACATACATGGGTACATGGACGGACTTGAACCAAAGTTTATTAGAAAGTGATTTTCTTGGGAGAGCTGTTCGCGGGTCTGGATTTCTCAAAAATACTGCCGATCAACTTATCGCAGGGTTAGCAACCCCACAGGAAAAAATTTCCGCCATTTATAACTACGTAAAATCAAACGTTGCGTGGGACGGCCGCTATCGTAAATACCTGGATGATAATTTTAAAAAACCACTGGATGAGAAAAAGGGAAGTTCAGCAGAAATAAATCTTTTACTTGTTTCATTACTTCAAAAAGCAGACTTGGTTTCTAATCCTGTGCTCATCAGTACGCGTGACAATGGTTTTGTTCGTGAGAATATGGCAATTTCTTCTCAGTTCAATTATGTAATATGTCAGGTTATGGTTGATGGCAAAAATATTCTATTGGATGCTACCAACAGACTATTGCCTATTAACATACTTCCTGAAGTGTGTTTGAATGGACGAGGCTATATAATCTCGAAAGAGACACCCGGCTGGATTTCCCTCAGTGCGTCTAAATCAAAAACATACGCTTCGGCTGAAGTTACGCTAAATTCAGAGGGCCAGCTAAAAGGTAAAATCAGCATCTCAAAAGATGGATACTTCGGGTTTAAAATGCGGAATGAATACCTGAAGAACGGAGAAGAAGAATACGTGAAAGGCTTTACCAACAGCATGTCGTGGCAGGTAGATAAAAGTGAATTCGAAAATGTAAAAAACTTAAGTGAACCTGCCAAAGAGCGTTACGAATTTACACATCTCGATAATTTTGGAAACGCTTCTGTTTTGTATATTAACCCAATACTTCACCTTCGATTAACAGAAAATCCGTTTAAACTGGAAGAGCGTGTTTACCCTGTTGATTTTGGAAGTGCTCTGGATCAAACGTTCGTTTGCAAACTAACCATTCCTGAAAACTATCAAGCTGAGGAGCTCCCTGTGAGCAAGATTTTTGCTTTACCCGATAACGCAGGAAAATATGTTTACAATGTTCAGGTAATAGGCAATGTAATTACTGTAACCAGTATGCTATCTATCAATCGGAGCTTGTTTGCCCAGGATGATTATCCAAACTTGCGAGAATTCTATAATATGGTTGTGGCAAAACAAGCTGAGCAAATTATATTGAAGAAGAAGAATTAAAAAAGATATCGATGAAACTTCTGCTACCCACTATTTTATTTCTCATTACTCTCGTTTGTTTGGGTGCTGATCCTAAATATCCGGTAAGTGCAATACCTGAAGAATTAAAAAAAGACGTAAACGTTGTAGTGCGGGAAGATAAGATGATCTACAAAATTAATTCAAGAAGCACGGCATCGCTATATTCTTATTTCGTTGTTACTATCCTGAATGGACAAGGCAGACAATTTGCATTGCGAAGCGTTGGTTATGATAAATTAAGTAAAATAACCAGTTTTAAGGCTAGCGCTTTCGATCAAGCAGGTCAATTGATAAAAAAACTAAAACCCTCGGAACTTACTGATGAGAGTTCGTTTGATGGATTTAGCCTTTACAGCGATAATCGATACAAAAGCGCAGACCTTAGACAAGGCTCATACCCATATACTGTGGAATTTGAATATGAAGTTGAGTATAAATTCTTATATGGTATTGAAGGTACTGTTCTTATCCCAGGAGAAAAAGCTTCTGTCCAGCATGTTTCTTACCAATTGATTTTCCCAGTAGATCTTGCCCCTCGGTATAAAGTCTTAAATATAAATGCCGAACCGGTAAGGGCTGTAACTGAAAAAGGCTTTCAATCTCTCTCTTGGTCGTTTGAAAATCTCAAGCCCGTTAAATTTGAGCCTTATGGCCCAGGCTCAGATAAACTGCTTCCCCGAATTATTGCTGCCCCCAGCGGGTTTGAATACGAAGGTTATGTCGGTGATATGAGTACTTGGGAGAATTATGGAAAATGGAAATCTTTGGTTATTAAAGGGCGTGATAAACTACCCGAAAATGCTAAACTAAAGGTGCGGGAATTAACAAAAGAGCTCTCCACCACCGAACAGAAAGTGAAAACCCTTTATGAATATCTTCAAAGTAAAACCAGGTATGTAAGTATTCAACTAGGGATTGGCGGCCTTCAACCCTTTGAAGCATCGCTTGTTGACCAGGTTGGCTACGGAGATTGTAAAGCTCTATCAAATTATATGGTCTCAATGCTTTTTGAAGCTGGCATAAAAGGATACTATACAACTATAAAGGCAGGAGACTTCGAATTCGACCTCATGCTGGATTTTCCAAGTCACCAATCTAATCATGTTATCGTTGCCGTTCCAAATGGAGCAGATACATTATGGCTTGAATGTACCAGCCAGACAAATCCATTTGGCTACTCGGGCATGTTCACGGGAGATAGAAAAGCCTTTATGGTAACAGAGAGTGGTGGAGTCTGGGTTAATACCCCAAAATATGCTGCGCTTCAAAATATTCAATCCAGAACTGCTGACGTCTCTATTAAAATATCGGGCGATGCTTCTGCTAAGATAAAAACTACGTACTCGGGTCTCCAATATGAAAATGATGGGTTAAGTGGTGTTTTAAACGATCAATATGATTTGCAAAAAAATTGGGTGCTCAAAACAACTGATATCCCAAGCTTCGATATTACGTCCTTTAAGTTTGAAAACAGAAAGGAAAAAATACCTTCCGCAGTGGTGAGTCTTGATTTGAGTCTTTCTCGGTTGGCTACTGTAACCGGTAAGCGGCTTATGCTTACCCCCAACTTATTAAATCGCAGTTCATTTATTCCTGAAAAAACGGAACTCCGGAAAACAGAAATCGTTCGAAACTTCGGCTATGCAGATTACGATACGATTCGGTTTAATATTCCCGAAGAAATCTATCCCGAATTTTTACCAGAACCAATTACGTTGAAATCAAAGTTTGGCGAATACGAGGCCTCTTATAAAATTGATCAAGGCCTTGTTGTGTATACCCGAAAAATGATTGTGCACAAAGGTCGCTATCCAGCCGGGGCATACCAGGAATTTATTGATTTCTATAAAGCCGTAAATAAAGCCGATAACGCTAAACTTGTTTTTCTAACTAAAACCTGACAAGCCGCAATTAATCATCCAGGGAATTGATGTATAAGAATATCAATTTCATTTGGCGGTAATCATTAAAATTAATTTTGCCCTTTTTTAGATAGCTTTCAAGTTGATTGGCAAATTGGGGAAACATTTTCAATAGACCCTTTTTAGTGTTTTTGATTTCAATAAGTTCGCCATCGTCTTTTATTGTATAGTATATATTCGCTTCCATAAATTCATCATAGCGTGTCCCAGCAGCCTTATATGCCCCTCCGAAATCAGCCTTCTTTATCACCTTTTTTATTTTGCAATAAAGCGCTACTGAGTCTTGAACAAGTTCTAATAAAAAAGCAGGCGTTCCGACTAAATTTTTCTTGTCAAAGAAAAATACTTCTCCTGCGGTATTCCGCATCGTAAAGTTTTTAACCATTTCTTTCTTTAGCTGAACCACTTCATTAATTCTATCAATCTTCGCTAACAGATTTCCTGTGTAAGCATCAAAATTAAGTAACGCATTATCGAAGGTGCTTTTTGTCATTACTATGGTTCCTGCATTAAATTCTTCGAAAAAAGTATGAAAGCCTTTCACGCCTTCATAACGGTTGTCAAACGTCATAACCGTTTGTGGTGTGGGAATAAATTTTGAACTGTTAGAAGGTGCGTCTAATAAGTTTTGCGCGAATATGTTTTCAGCCGGCAGTAGGCACATAAAAAGAAAAAATACCTGGTGATTTTTCATGGTCATTACATGGAAAACCAAAATTAGCAATACTTGGTTAACTTGCGTAGGCGAGATCACTATCACATGCTGCTTATCCGACTTGTTGCTCAATTGCCCCTCCGCTTCTTATACATAGTATCGGATATCCTTTTCTTTCTAAGCTATTATGTGGTGCGTTACAGACGTGGCCTGGTGCGAAATAATCTTCTAAACTCCTTTCCCGAAAAGTCACACAAACAAATTGCTTCCATTGAACGTGAGTATTACCACAACTTGTGCGACTACGCTGTTGAAACAATAAAGCTATTAACCATAAAACAAGCCGATCTTGCAAAACGTGTAGTTTTCAACAACGAAAAAGTTTTACGGAAATATAAATCTGAAAATCAATCTGTCTTACTGTTAGCCTCTCATCAATTTAATTGGGAGTGGCTGTTAGCTTCTGGCAATTTTAGTTTACCCGTAGCCATTGATTTTGTGTATCAACCCTTGCAAAACAAAATGGTTGATCGTTTTCTACTTGCCTGCCGAACACGTTTTGGCGCACACCCTATTAAACGAAATGAACTGGCTCGCGAAATTGTTAAACGCAAAAATGTGTTGCGCGGTGTCGCTATTATTGCCGATCAATATCCGGGACACGCACGCAATAAAAAATTTCTTACCTCCTTTCTTCATCAAGAGACAGCATTTTTCTATGGAACTAATCAGCTTGCTACCCTTACGCAATATCCCATACTGTACGCAGAAACAAGAAAAATAAAACGTGGCTACTACAAGGTTACCCTTACTGAATTAGCGGAGCCTCCGTACTCTAAAGACACAGATGAAATTATTGAGCGTTATGTGAAGGCTGCTGAAAACATAATTCGTGAGTATCCTTCTGGCTGGTTATGGTCACACAACCGGTGGAAAAAACGGCACCTTACGCTAGCATCTGCGAAATATCGTCCCGCGATAACTGCTTCATAATTGTTTCTTCGGTAACAATTAATTCACTGGTAAGCTTGAGTTTCCGCTGCTGCAATTGAAGAATTTTCTCCTCTACCGAGTTTCGCGTAATGAATTTATACGTAAACACTTTTCGCTTCTGACCGATGCGGTGCGCGCGGTCAATTGCCTGTGCTTCAACCGCTGGATTCCACCATGGATCTAGTATAAATACATAATCGGCCTCTGTTAAGTTAAGCCCTAACCCTCCTGCCTTTATAGAAATCAAAAAAGCTTTAATTTTTGGGTCCTTATTAAACCGTTCTACCTGCTCTTTACGATCGGTGCTGCCACCGTCAAGATACGTGAAGTTAATTTTATTAGACTTAAGATATTGACGAACCAGTTCGAGATGCTTCACGTATTGGCTAAACACTAATACTTTATGCCCCTCTGCCATCGCGTTCTCTAACATATGGGTGATGTCCTCAAACTTACCTGAGTCACCACTGTATGAAGGTTCAATCATTTTTGGATGATTGGCAAGTTGTCTGAGTTTTGTTAAACCTTCCAAAATCATAAAACGACTATTGCCAAGACCTTCTTTATCTATGTGATCCAGTATTTTTCCACGATAATACGATTTCACTTCCTCGTAGCGCTTCTCCTGCTCGGTTGTCATTACCGAATATTGTATGTGTTCAACCTTTTCGGGAAGCTCGGTAGCCACCTGCGACTTGTGTCTTCTTAACACAAATGGTTTTATTACCGCGTTGAGTTTTTTCGATTTCGCTTCTTCTCCTTTTTTCTCAATCGGCACCTGAAATTCACTGCGGAAGTACGATTGTGTACCTAACATTCCGGGGTTTATAAAACTCATTTGTGACCATAAATCCATAGTCGTGTTTTCCAGCGGAGTACCTGTTAAAACAAGTTTATGCCGTGACTTTAGCTCGCGAACAGCCTTTGCTATATTCGATGATGGGTTTTTTATAACCTGCGATTCATCCAGAATAATGTAGTTGAAATAAAAGTTTTGCAGTAGTTCAACGTCCAGCCTGGTAATGCCATACGAAGTAAGTACAATATCATACTTTTCGAATCGCTTAATATCCTTATTGCGAAGGGTTCCTGTGTAGTTGAGTACCTTTAAGTGTGGAGCAAATTTACCGGCTTCCATTTCCCAGTTATAAATAAGCGATGTGGGCATTACAAGCAACGAGGCGCCACTACCAGCTTCTTTCTCGGCCAATAATAATGCAAGAGCCTGAACGGTTTTTCCCAAGCCCATGTCATCGGCCAGGCAGCCGCCTAACTTATATTCATTTAAAAATCTTAGCCAATTGTATCCCGCTTTTTGGTACGGGCGCAGCTCTCCATTAAAGCCACTGGGTAATCCATAATTTTTAATGCCACTGAAAGAACTTAACGCCCTCATTTTTTCACTTACGTGAACTCTTGCCAGGTTCCCTTCTTCAAGCTCCTTTACCAAATTAATATGGTGCTTCTTCAACACAGGTTTTTCACGATCACCATGCGTTTCGCTTAACGCGAATAAGTCGGCATATTTTGTAAGCCAAGCCTCGGGTATAATGGCGATCTCCCCATTGGGAAGTTTAAACTCTACTTTTTTTCGAAGAATTAATTTGCGCAACTCCTTAAATGGAATTTCAAACTCCCCAAACTTTATTTTTGCGTGAATGTCAAACCAATCGATGCTTTCCTTCACCTCAATGTCAATCACTGCTTTGCCCACAAAATATTTTTTATCGTTACTTTGTGGCTGGCTCACTTCAAACCCCAGGTTCAATAAGTTTACACGGTTTTCATTTAACCACGAAAATGCCTCCGACTTCGGCACCGCGACATTAAAATCCTTCATGGATAGGCCTAACTTTTGAAGGGTATGAAGAAAATTTTTCTCCGTTTCCGTCTTTCTTGTAACCCGATGAAAAACGTAGTCGTTTTCGTGCCGCTCGACAGTAACACTAACGGGCACTCTATTACGACCCTGAAACCGATGCTTACCGTATTTAAAAGATAAGTCAAAAACTATTTTGCCTGATTCATCACTCCTGTCTTCGGTAGGAACTGTTTCAAATAGCGTTGCCGGTGAAGAAGACTTTGCTGATACTAATTCTGATAAGGTCAGAACTGGTTTGGGATCATACTCATTTTTGTTTATCTCAAATCCATTTGCCTCTATATCATCGAAAGAGGCTATCAGCGGAGCGATAAATTTGTTATAGTACGTCTCCTCCAGGCTTTTAGGAATGACAACATTTTTCTTTCCCAGGAAGGGCATTAATTTTTTTCCATCAACATATTTTTCAAAGCCATAGAGTTTTCCATTGAGCACCATCCACGCTGGATTTTTGCAAATTAAATACGCAGACTCATTTGGCAGGTCAATTTTTCTACCATCATATTTAATGGTAGGATAATAATTTGTACTCTCAGGGCTACGTATAAAATGAAACTGTATGGTCGCCCGCTTTTCCATCACTTCTATTTTTCTCCAGGTTGGCTCTCCATCACTACCCATTTCGAAAAATAGTTTTCCCTTCATTAAATCAAGAAATTCTGCACGCTTAGTCTCAATGTGAATTTCAATTTGTTCTTGAACGGCATCGTTACCTTTATTTTTAGCATAAACCTTTGAAAAAAACTCATCGGACTTCATTGGTTTGCCAACAAACTTTTTTATAACCGACTCCTGCTGCATTGAGTCTGTTATTTTGATCAGTTCAAAATCACGGTCGTCCAG
This sequence comes from Cyclobacteriaceae bacterium, assembly GCA_031395485.1. Classification (GTDB taxonomy): domain Bacteria; phylum Bacteroidota; class Bacteroidia; order Cytophagales; family Cyclobacteriaceae; genus UBA2336. The sequence goes on from JANNUS010000006.1 coordinate 246,256, forward strand.
GCCTTTTGCAAATTCACGTGCATTTTTTGAGGAGATGTTTTGGTGCTGATAAGTAAGTTTCCCTTTATCATCTAAATGCACGATATAGGATTCAAACAGCAAGCCCAAGTGCTCGTGTTGGAACAACGAGTAGATAATTTGAAATGGCTGGGCGGCAGAAACCTTCATGCTTACGCCATTTTTAGTGTTTTACTAAAAACGGAACCTCTAAGCTAATGATTTAAACATAGAAAATCTGGCAAAAACCGGCAATTTCATACATGCCCCTTTATAGGTTTTGAACGGCTGGGGCTCGTGATGCCAGAATTGCCGGACGGTAGGATGTTAAAAAAGTTATGGTAACAACCACCAGCATGGTGAGCAGAAAATCGGAAGGGATAACCTTTATTGGATAACCTTCGGTAACGGAGGTTTGCATTCCCATGGATACCAGGCCAAATTGAAGCTGAAGCCAACAAAAAAAACCGCCTAATGCTAGCCCAAATAACGCCCCGCTTACGGCTATCATAGCCCCCTCAAACAAAAAGACATTTTTAATCAATCTGCTATTGGCACCCATCGCAGCCAGTACTGAAATATCCTTCTTTTTGTCGATCGCTAACATCATAAGACTAAAAAAAATATTGATAGAACTTATCCCTAATAAAATTGAAAAGGCTAAAAAGAAAAAAAGTTTTTCCATTTTCATCAATCGGTATAAATCAATATGCTGTTCTTCTGCATTCAGTACAGAAAACTCTTTACCAAGAAAATTTTTAAGACTTGTCTGTACCAGCATTACATTTGCATGGGTGTTTGTTTTTATTTCAAGCGAAGTTCGCTTATCACCATAGTTCAATAACTCTTTTGAAAAGTTGAGTGGTACAATTACATAATTTTCATCAAATCCCTGTATGATAGAGAAGGACGCCCCCGGCAAAATACTTTTGCGCGAATATAGTTTGGAGGGATCTAAACTTCCTGATTTTATAGTATTGATGTAATACAGTTGCATAGCATGTTGATCATCGCCTACGGCAATTGAAAGAGCATACTGAATGCCACGGCCAATTATTGCATAGGGTATATTGCCCTCCATCAATTGAAGCTTACCGTCAACAATTTTTTCATCAATACGATGTTGCGCCAAAAAATTATCGCTAACTCCTTTAAGGGTCACAATTTGATTCGCATCTCGATAGCGCAAATAAGCATAGTCTTCAATTACTTCGGTCACAATTTCAACACCCTCAACACTCTTAATTTTATTTAACCACGTATCGCTAACATGAAATGACTTGCCTGTTTTTGCCTGAATCTTTATTTCAGGATCGAAGGAATTATTCAATGAGCGCAATAAATCGCCCAGCCCATTAAACACAGAAAGCACAATGATAAGAGCTGCGGTGCTAAAGGCAACCCCAATTAGCGATAGAATGGAAATTATGTTAATGAAGTTTTTCTTTCGCTTTGAAAGCAAATAACGCCTCGCTATAAAAAAGGAAAGATTCAAAGTGCTTATTGTCTGGTGCTAAATTGGTGTTATGCTAGTTTACTCCTCTTCTTTTGAAGCCGATGGAATTTTTAGATTGTCGATTAGTGAATCCATGCGCTGAGCATTTTCTTCAACTTCATCGAGATAGAAAACAAGGTCGGGGATAATTCTCACCTGCTTGCCGATTTTGTTACCAAGTGCCTTTCGGATTTCACCTTTGCGTTTCATAATTCTATCAAGAATAACTTGCTTGTCTTTCGCCAGCATCATGCTGATGTACACGCGGGCTAAGCCAAGGTCGGGGCTGACTTTTACATCTGCTACTGTTACAAATGCGTTGTCTAGTATCCCTCGTTTATCACGTTGAAAAATATCGCTGATCTCTTTTTGAATGAGTCGTGAAAATTTCATTTGTCGGGTAGTGCCTGTCATAGCATCAAATATCCTGAACAAAGAACAATTAACAATGAACATTTAATTGTTAATTGCCAATTGTTATTCTATGCTACGCCATTTTCGCATCAACGATCCATATTTGCTAATCATGTTACTTATCATGATGGCCTTGGTAGCGCTTCCTTATATTATTACCACAACGCCACTCACTTCCCCGGAATTAAAGAGCTTTGTTATTGGGCAAAAAATTGCTGAAGGGCACGCCCTTTATAGCGAGATTATTGACAGCACGCCCCCTTTGGCTTCACTTTTTTATGGCCTGTGTGATTTCCTCTTTGGACGATCGTTGGTCGCGCGCCACATCATTGCCTTACTTATTTTATTTGCTCAAAGTGCCTACCTAGGTGTAATGTTCGTGAACAAGAAGGTTTTTGCCGAGAACACATACATTCCATCACTTTTGTTCTCCTTGCTCGTATTTATTTCATTCGATTTTTTATCGCTCATGCCGGAACTGCTTGCTTTTGGTTTTATACTTCTTGTGATCAATAATCTTTTTAAAGAAATTGAATTCCGCATTCAACGAGATGAAACAATTTTCGCATTGGGTCTTTTTACGGGGCTAGCCTCACTGTTTAGCTTTTCGTACATTATTTATTTGCCGGGCGCTATTATTATTCTTATTGTTTTTACGCGCACCTCCTTGCGCAAGTATTTTCTGCTACTTTTTGGCTTTCTGCTACCGCATTTAATGTTAGTCTGCATTTATTTTCTTTCCGATACTGTCTCAGAATTGTGGTACTACTTTTATCTACCAAATCTTGAATTTCCTACGTATGCTCTCATAAGCTCAACAGGGTTATTGGTTTTGTGCGCTTTGCCTTTGTTCTATTTGTTCGTTTCACTTTTTATTCTTAATCGTGATGCACGACTAACAAAATACCAGGCTCAAATTTTTCAAGCCATGTTTCTTTGGTTCATCGTTGCGCTTATTCAATTCTTTCTGGCGAAAGATTTACGGCCTCAAAGTTTGCTCCCCCTTATTCCTCCCGTTAGTTTTTTCTTAACGCACTTTTTATTGCTCATCCGCAGAAAGAGAATTGCTGAGTTTAATCTATGGGTGTTGATAGTCGGTGTGTTGTCAGTTGCCTATTTATCGCGTTACGATAAAATTAAAAGTATATCCTATGACAATCTTATACTCAAGCAGGTGCCGGTGACGGTAAAAAATACGCGGCTACTTGTGTTAGCTCACCAGCCCAACTGGTTTGTACATAACACGCTTGCAACTTCATTTTATGACTGGGATTTATGCCAACCCATATTCGAACAACCATATTATTATGAGCATATTTTAACCGTTAGTCGTGCCTTTGAACACGACATGCCTGAACTAATTGTTGATCCTGAAAATTTAATGAAAGCGTTTTTTGAAAGATTACCGAATCTCGAAAAAAAGTATAAAAAATCTCCGGAAGGTTACCGGTTGAAAGAGAAGAGCCCGGAGCGTTAACAACTAATTTTATCAACTCTGCGTGCGTGTCGCCCGCCTTCAAAGGCTGTTTGTAAAAAATGAGAGAGAATTTTTTCTGCCAATTCGTAACTAACAAAACGTGCAGGGATGCAAACAACATTAGCATTGTTATGGAGTCTTGCTAGTTCGGCTACTTCTTCCGTCCAGCAAAGAGCTGCGCGAACTCCTTGATGTTTATTCGCTGTGATAGCCACACCGTTGGCACTTCCGCATAACAAAAGGCCTATTTCAAATTCTCCTTTCTCTACGGCATTGGCAACAGGGTGCGCAAAATCGGGGTAATCGGCAGATTCAGCACTATACGTTCCAAAATCCTTTACTGGATAACCTTCCCTTTCAAGCCACACTTTTAGTGCTTCCTTAAATTCAAATCCGGCATGATCCGATCCGATTGCAATTTTATCCATCCTTAACGCTCTTAGTCGGTCTTTACGTTGGCTTCTTCTTTTTGCTGACGCCTTACTACCATAGCGGAAGTAAAGATACTGATTTCGAATAGCAAATATAGCGGCAATGATATCACCGTTAAGCTAAACGGATCAGCAGAGGGCGTAATAATTGCACCTAATACCAAGATAACAACAATAGAGTGCTTGCGATATCTTCGCATTAGTTCTGGCGTAACGATTCCCACTTTGGAGAGAAAATAGATAACCACCGGAAATTGAAACAACAGACCACAACCAACCACCAGACTTGTGATAGTTGAAACATAGGAAGTAATATCAAATTCGTTGACGATTACACTGCTGATGGAATATGTTGCTAAAAACCAAATTGTAATCGGGCATAGAAAATAATACCCGAAAAGAACACCCAGCAAAAACAGAAAGGATACGGCAAACACAGCTCCCTTCGAAAATTTTCGTTCTTTCGTCTCAAGTCCAGGTCTTATAAAACTCCAAAACTCCCACACCACGTAAGGGAATGCTACAACCAGGCCTATAACAAATGATGCCGTTAGTGACATCATAAACTGCCCGGTCATATTCCGGCTCTGTACCGTAAAGGGTAATTTTGTAACACAAAGCGACTCGGGAATTCCAAGGGCATTCCCCAATTGACACATGTATTGAAATGTCGGAAAATCTAATTTACCCGGAGCGAACACGATGTTCTCAAAAATCCACTCCACAAACATGAACGCCACAATGGTTAGCACTACAACGGCTAGCAATGACCGAATAAAATGCCACCGCAATTCTTCCAGGTGATCAAGAAACGACATTTCCTTTTCTACACTCATCTAATCACCCTCTATTTTGAATACAGCGGAAACTTCTTCATCAACGCATGCACTTTTCGTTTCACTGCTTTTAAATTGCTTACGTCTTCGGGAGCTTTCAGTGCTTCATCCAACAGATCAACCACTTTTACAGCATCCTTTTCTTGTAGCCCTCGTGTGGTAATGGCGGGGGATCCAATACGAATTCCCGATGTAACAAATGGTGATTGGGTATCGAAAGGCACCATGTTTTTGTTAATCGTGATGTCGGCTTTTATGAGTGATTCTTCAGCTAGTTTTCCGGTTAGTTTTTTCGATCGAAGGTCTATCAACATTAAATGATTATCGGTACCATCCGATATAACCTTATACCCTTTTGCCATAAAGGCTTCTGCCATGGCTTTAGCGTTTTTTGCTACCTGAACAATGTACGCTAAATACTCATCTGACAAGGCCTCCTGAAAAGCCACTGCTTTCGCTGCTATTACGTGTTCTAATGGGCCACCTTGTGTGCCTGGAAATACACCAGAATCTAAAATAGATGTAATTTTTCTTAGTTCACCCTTTGGGGTTTTCAATCCCCACGGGTTATCGAAGTTTTTTCCTACCAGAATCATTCCTCCACGTGGCCCCCGCAATGTTTTGTGTGTTGTGGTAGTTACAATGTGACAATACTCCATAGGATCGTTCATCAACCCTCGGGCAATGAGACCGGCAGGGTGAGATATATCCGCCAACACCAATGCACCAACGGCATCGGCCGCCTCTCTTAGTTTTTTATAATCCCAATCACGACTGTAAGCAGAAGCACCACAAATAATCAACTTTGGTTTTTCGCGTTTCGCGATTTCAATTACTTTATCAAAATCAATTTTACCGGTCGCTTCCTCAACACCGTAAAACGAAGGCTGATAAAGTTTGCCCGAAAAGTTAACAGGCGAGCCATGCGTTAAATGACCTCCGTGCGAAAGATCAAATCCTAAAATTTTATCTCCCGGTTTTAATACTGCTAGCATAACAGCCGCATTGGCCTGTGCCCCCGAATGCGGCTGCACATTTGCCCAATCGGCACTAAAAAGTTCTTTGGCACGATCAATAGCAATTTGCTCTATTTCATCTACCACTTCGCAGCCACCATAGTAACGTTTACCGGGAAGGCCTTCAGCATACTTATTCGTAAGCACAGTGCCTTGCGCTTTCATTACTTGTTGCGAAACAAAATTTTCGGAAGCAATAAGCTCAATACCGTTCTCCTGGCGTTGCTTTTCCTTTTCGATAAGATCAAAGATGACTTTGTCTTTTTTCATGATGGGCTGGATTTAAAATGAAAGGCCAAATTTAGATCAGGATTTATTGGATTAAAAGACTAACAGTATTTTTGATTGAGGGAACAAAGTTTCCTATCCGAAATTTTCTCTCCAAAATTTCACTACCAACTTCCGCTGCTGCCTCCACCACCAAAACCTCCACCACCACCGGAAAATCCTCCGCCACCACCCCAACTGCTACCTCTGGAAGAACCTCCCCCGAACCAGCCTGCCCCTGATGACCACCCACGGCTGCCTGAACTTCCTGAGCTTGAAAGATTTTTACTCCAGCCCATTTTCTTAAATAGAATTTTTAAAATAGGATAGGCAACAACATAAACACCAAGTGCCGATAGCCCCAGGCTATAACCTAATACAGCACCCGGAAAAATTGCATAAAAAGGTATCAGAAAAAAATATAGTACCCAGCCTATCGCGCCCTGTGAGGTTAACCCCGTGTAGGTAAAAATTCCGAGAATGCCGAATACGAATAGTCCTAAAAGTGCTCGCTCTTTCGCGGACATCGGATGTCCCCCAGAGCTTGAATCATCAGCTATATATTCACCCTGCGTTGCCCGTATTATAGCATAAATTGCAGTAACTACACCTGTATTATAATCGCCACGCCTGAAATTGGGGGCCATTTCATTACGAATAATTTGTGCGCACAACGCATCGGTTAAAACCCCTTCTAACCCATACCCTACTTCTATTCGCATTTTCCGGTCGTCAACAGCAACGACTAATAAGACTCCGTTGTCATTTTTGCTTTGTCCTAATTTCCATACATCGTGCGCTACACGCAAAGCGTAATCTTCAATAACGTCTCCCTCCAGAGAAGGAATTATAAGAATAGCGATTTGATTGCTCGTTGAATCTTCAAATTGCTTGAGCTGCAATTCAAGTTGTTGAATGGTTGAGGCAGACAAAACCGAAGCTTCGTCATGCACACGCCTGCCCTCCAATGCTGGAATGGCTCGCTGAGAAATACTAACGATGGAAGTCAGTACAAACGTAGCTGCGATAAAAAATCGTGTCATCATAATGCTTTACTGGTAATCTTTGAGAACCGAAGCTTGACTAACTAATTCTAAGGTCATCGGGCAACTCATTTTTATCATCGGCTTCAATGTGAAAACCTTTCTCGAATAAAATCTCTCCGCATCGCTTTAGTGCTGCTTCTAAACCTTCTACAACTTTATCTTTACGGATTGCCGTGGTCAGGTTATTCACAATTTTATCCCACTCTTTCTGTTCAACAACTTTATTAATGCCGGTGTCGGCCATTACAATAACTTCATGCTCGAAGAAGGAAATAAAAATCATAATTCCGGTGCGGTGTTTGGTGTTAAAAACTTCCTCTTCTAAAAAAGCATTTTCGGCTCGCTGCCGTGTGGCGTTGTCCATATGATCTTGCGTTAACAACATGCGCTTTACAACACTGGAATAATATGAGGCACACGCGCCCAAGGCACCTGCCACCAACACTATAAAAAATATCAACAGTGGATCATACACGGCTAATGTTGGCACATACCGATCGAAAAAAATGATGCTTAGAAAAGCCAACGAAGCCACCAGCAGACTGGCTTTATAGTTGACAATGGTGTAGTGACCGCTTTTTCCTACAATTACTGGCACAATCTCACCCGAGATTTTACTTTCGGCCTCGTGCACTGCTGCTTTAATGCGGTTTAAATCGCCATCAGAAAATTTTTTATGAATGTTCATAGTGACTGCATTGAATAGGAAAGATAATCGAAATTAATAAGTCCATTATTCCTTTAACTGTCTCAAATAAAGTTGAATGGTATTCTCCAATCCAAAATACAGTGCATCACTAATCAGCGCATGGCCAATGGAAACTTCAAGCATGTAGGGAATGGATTGCTTTAAAAATTGGAGATTGTGCAGATCAAGATCATGTCCAGCGTTAATACCTAACCCCAATGACATCGCTGCTTGCGCGACTTCCACATAGGCGTTTACGGCCTTCTCCTTATTTGCGTTAAAATTTTTAGCGTATTGTTCGGTATACAATTCAATGCAGTCGGCACCAACGTTCGCTGCGCCCTCTGCCATCGAGGCCTGGGGATCGATAAAAACAGAAACACGCGTTCCTGAACGCTTTAGTTCTGCAATGATTTCTCTTAACAACGCGGCATTTTTTACGGTATCCCAACCGGCATTTGAGGTAATAACCGCTGGGGCATCGGGCACCAATGTGGTTTGCGTTGGTTTTATTTCCGCAATAAGTTTCATAAACCTTCCATCGGGGTAGCCCTCAATATTGAACTCTGTTTTTACGATGCTTTTCAGTTGTACTACATCGCTGTAGCGGATGTGGCGTTCATCTGGCCTGGGATGAACGGTTATGCCTTGGGCACCAAAACGCTCACAATCCATGGCGACTTTAAGTACATCTGGATTATTACCACCCCGAGCATTTCGAAGGGTTGCAATCTTATTAATATTTACACTTAGGCGCGTCATTATTTAATTTGAAAATTCGATGATTTGAAAATTTGACGATTAATTTCTGGATCTTCAAATCAGTTAATCTTCAAATTGCTTAAACTTGAAGGGATTTTCAAATCTTCAAATCAGTTAATTTTCAAATTGACCTATGAGTTTAAAAACGCAAATTGATACCGACATAAAAAAGGCCATGCTGGCTAAAAAAAAGGAAGAGCTTGAGGCACTGCGCAGCATCAAATCCATGATCTTATTAGCGGAAACTGAAAAGGGTAGCGTAGCAGAAATTTCGTCAGACACAGAAAACAAACTTTTGATGAAAGCCGTTAAGCAACGAAAAGAATCGGCCGATATTTTTCAACAACAAAACCGTACCGATCTGGCCGATAGAGAGCTCCTTCAACTGGAGGTCATCTCCCGGTATCTTCCTAAACAGCTTTCGCCAGACGAACTTGTAACAGAACTCAAAACTATTATTGCCGAAGTAGGCGCAAGCGGACCGCACGATGTAGGAAAAGTAATGGGCGTGGCCTCAAAAAAGCTAGCCGGTAAAGCCGATGGCAAAATGATTTCGGATGTTGCAAAAAAACTGTTGACTCCTTGAGTAAAATTGACATTGCACTCGTAATCATTTTTTTGATTGGCGCCTTTGGTGGCTATCGGAAAGGATTTTTGTCTGAACTGTTTTCGCTATTAGGCATCATTCTGGGAATTTTAGCTGGCTTCAAATTAATGGGTGCTGCCATGCTTATGCTGGATAAGAATTATCAAGTTGATGAGAAGATACTTCCCTATGTTGCTTTTGGTATCGTGTTTTTAATTGTTTTAATTATCGTTTCGCTCCTCGGCAAATTTCTCAAAACTTCGCTTGAAAAAACGGTGCTTGGCAATGCCGATCAGGTGGCGGGTGCCGCACTGGGTATCTTAAAGGCTGCGTTCATGGTGAGCGTAGTAATCTGGATAACAAATTCAGTCGAAATGAACATTCCTGAAGATTGGTCCAAAGACTCCTGGCTCTATCCTCTTACGGCATCTCTTGCGCCAGAAGTCACTGCCTGGATTGCTCAGATTTTTCCTGTTTTCAGCGATCTTTTTGGTGGCCACTCTTGAAACTTTTTCTTTCCCACCAATGTTTGGATTTTTTTTCCTTACTTATCGGATATAAATCCAACAGGTATGGCTTTGAAGGTTAAAGAAGAAGGCGGATTTAAATATGTTGACGAGGGTCAGGGAAATGTATTGTTGCTCTTGCACGGGTTGTTTGGTGCGCTGAGCAATTGGGAAGGCGTTGTAACCCGCTTTTCAAAAAATTTCCGTGTGGTAATTCCCATGTTGCCCATTTATGAAATGCCTATTAAAGAAGCTGGACTGGAAGGCTTGCGAAAATTTCTGGAAGAATTTGTTGCACTAAAAAAACTAGAGAACATGATGATCATGGGCAATAGCCTGGGAGGTCATGTTGCCTTAGTATACACACTAAAAAATCCCGACAAGGTGAAAAAACTTGTGCTTACCGGTAGTTCTGGTTTGTTTGAAGATGGCATGGGAGGATCGTACCCAAAACGCGGTAACTATCAATATATAAAAGAAAGGGTATCCTATACTTTTTATGATCCTACGGTGGCTACGAAAGAACTAGTGGATGAGGTTTTTGAAACGACTAACAGTATTCCTAAATGTTTGCGGATCGTTGCCATTGCAAAATCAGCCCAGCGACACAACATGGCTCCTGACATTCCAAATATTAAAGCCCCCACGCTATTGGTTTGGGGATTAAACGATACAATAACCCCCCCTTCTGTCGGGCATGAGTTTAACAGGCTTATTCCGAACTCTACACTGAGTTTTATTGACAACTGCTGCCATGCCCCCATGATGGAACATCCTGAAAAATTTAATACGCTTGTTGAAGACTTTTTGCTTTCATAAAGTATAGAGGTATAAACCACGCCCCGTGATAGCCGAAGATTTAATCAATCAAATGATTCCCCCGCTGAAGGCAACAGACGATGCTCATAAGGCGATCGTATGGATGGAAGAGTTTCGATGCAATCAAATGCCGGTGGTAGAGAATGGCAAACTTCTTGGGTTCATCTCTGAAGAAATTATTCTTGAAACAAACGACATAGAAAAAAAACTAAAAGATTTTCCGTTGGTGGGTGAGTCATGCTACGTTCACATGACTTCACACTTTTATGATATTTTAAAAGTAGCGGCCGACAATAAACTTCAAATGGTTTGTGTGCTGGACGATGATGAAGTCTATGCAGGGGTAATCACCATGCAGGATACCATTACCTCCTTTGCGCAAACTGCTGCGGTGCAAATGCCGGGTGGCATTTTGGTTTTATCCATGAATCATATCGATTATTCTTTAGCAGAAATAAGTCGGCTAATTGAAGAGAACCGCGCGCGCATACTCAGCAGCATCGTAAAAGAAGATCCGCTTGATACGGGGAAAATAAGACTTACACTTAAGCTAAATGAACTTGACCTTTCAAGAATCGTAGCTACCCTTGAACGGTTCAACTATAAAGTAATTGGTCGATATCAGGAGCCTAAGCCTATTGGCACAGAAAAGGAACGAATCGATATGCTGCTGCGCTACCTTGATATTTAGTCGACCCTTAGAAATAACTCTTTTCCTTTCCGTAATTCATTCCTAACTTTAACATTCAGCCCAAACTAACTGGCTGTAAACCCAGTAGATTTGTATGAAAATCGGGATACACGGGAAAGAATTTAATCGTCAGCTGGTTCCGTTAATGGAGAAAATTCTAACTTTTCTTCAACACCACAAAGCCGAACTTTACATTTCTTCTAAGTTCGAAAGATATCTTACCGCTTCCGTTTTTAGGAAATTCAAGTGGAAAACCTATGAGCCCGGAAACAGTTTAAAGAAACTTGATGCGCTTTTAAGCATTGGGGGTGATGGAACTTTACTTGAATCGGTAACACACATTGGGAAAGACGAAACCCCAATACTCGGCATTAACACTGGCCGCCTTGGGTTTTTAGCCACCATCAACAAAGAAGATGTGGAGGAAGCACTCGATAAAATTTTTAGCAAGGCTTTTACGCTTGATAAACGTGCCGTACTAAGATTGGAGTCAAATAAAAACTTATTTGGCAAACTCTGCTTCGCACTAAATGATTTTACCTTAGTAAAGAAGGATTCTTCTTCCATGATTACTGTACATACTTACATTGATGGTGAATTACTGAATTCATATTGGGCCGATGGCATCATCGTATCCACCCCTACTGGCTCAACCGGGTATGCGTTAAGTTGCGGAGGGCCACTTGTGTTCCCGCGCTCCGGTAACTTTGTTATAACACCGGTAAGCCCCCATAATTTAACGGTTAGGCCAATCGTGGTTTCCGATAATTCAGAGATTTCATTTAAAGTTGAAGGGCGCAGTAATAAATTTTTGGTTTCCCTCGATTCACGCACGGCTACCGTTGATAACGCGGTGAAGCTAAAAATTGTAAAAGAGAATTTTAAGGTAAACCTAATTTTACTGGAGGGGCAGCATTATTTTAAAACTCTCCGGCAAAAGCTTAATTGGGGCTTAGATATTAGAAATTGATTTTTATTACATTTGTAGTTCACTGATTTAGAAATACTTAGGGTGATGAGGAAAATAGCCTATTTTTTAATTGCATTTGTTTTGCTGGCAGCTTTTGAACACGAGGCTTATGGTCAAATGAATCGCAGAAGCATTAAGCGAAATAATAAACGGATTGGAAGTTTTAAGGGCCGCAAGTCGCATTTTGATAAGAACAAGGTTTACAATGCTTTAGGTGTTTCCTTAAACGCGTTTAATTACTATGGTGATTTATCCCCCTCTCCAAAAAGAATAAGTACCGATATAAGTTTAACACGCCCCGCCATAGGCGTTTCCTTTACGCATCGCTTTGGGCCACGCTATCAACTTGTAGGCAGTTTTATGTACGGTGGCATTCGGGGTTCCGACAATGATTCGGCCGACCCGGAGGATACAAAAAATGGTATTTTCCGATATAACAGAAACCTCTCTTTTAGAAATAGAATTAAGGAACTCTCCATTGTTGCGCAGGTTGACCTTTTCGAAAACCAATCAACATACATTAGCCGTGTTAAGTGGACGCCCTATATTTATGCGGGTCTGGCTGTTTTTCATCACAACCCACAAGCACAGGCCCCCGAATTTGATGCCGCAGGAAATCCAACAGGCAAAAAAGGAGAGTGGGTTGACCTACAACCGCTTGGTACCGAAGGACAAAACTCAGATCTTGATCCCTCGGATGTAAACTATGGACTAAAGCCCTACAAAAGAATTCAGTTTGCCATACCATTTGGTTTTGGCGCTCGTTTTAGAATAAACGAGGTTATGGATCTTTCAGGAGAATTTGGTTTCCGCTATACATTCACGGACTATTTAGACGATGTTAGTGGTAACTATGTTGATCTGGATGTTTTTGGCAATGATGATTTAGCGCGCGCCATGTCTTACAGAACAAATGAAGTTAAGGGGACTCCTCCGCCAATAGGATCAGGCGGTGCAGATTCTGGGGGCTATACAGTGTGGCCTGGGTATGGTCATGAAGATAAATACTCACTCCGTGGCAATAGCGACAATAAAGATATTTATATGGTAACAAGTGTGCGGCTTACCTATATTCTTGGAAAAACATTTCACCGGGCTAAGTTCAGATAATGCTTAGAAAGGTATTGGTCATAACAATACTCTTTTGCACAAGCAAAGCATTAGTTGCTCAGCGGTCAGAACTTGGCTTTGGTATAGGTACCTTTAATTACACGGGCGATCTTGTCCGAAACTACAACATCAAATATTCTAAGCCCGCGGCCACTGTTTTCTATCGCTCTAACCTAAGCAAAGTTGTCAGCTTTCGGGCTAGTATAACGGCAGGAAAACTTGGTGCCAGTGAAAAACCCATTGATGCTGCCGCCTTACAACGAGATGCATCCTTTGATATTTTTTTGTTTGAAGGAGTTTTAGGAATGGAGTATCACTTTTTGAACTGGAGAGACGATAAGCGACCCATGCGTTATACACCCTATATCTTTGCTGGGTTGGGGTTGTTTGGAATCTCCGGCAATAGCACCAAACCAGCCGAATACAGTAACATTCAGGGATCAATACCCTTTGGGGGTGGCTTTAAATATATTCTTAATCCTAAATGGTATGCAGCCTTTGAGATTGGTATTCGAAAAACATTTTTTGATTACCTCGATAACGTCTCTGATTTTACTGATCAAACTCAAAAAAATTATCAATATGGAAACCCAAACGATTTCGATAATTACTTTTTTGTGGGGATAACTTTTACCCGTACTTTTTACGATATCCCCTGCCCGACAAATCCTTATAAATAAGCAAGTTACCTGCGATAGCTTTTGTTGAAAATACGCTACTTTTGCCCCCCTTGGCTTCATTTAAAGAACATATAGACTTCAATAATCTGCCGCGCCATATTGCCGTTATAATGGATGGCAACGGGCGTTGGGCTAAAAAGAAGGGTGCTATGCGCATTTTTGGTCATCGAAATGCTGTAAAGGCCGTTCGGGATGTAACGGAAGGTTGTGGGGAGATTGGAATAAAATATTTGACTCTCTACGCTTTTTCTACCGAAAACTGGAGCCGCCCAAAAGCGGAAATCGATGGCTTAATGGAATTACTGGTTAATACATTAAAGGAGGAAATAAAGACCCTGATGGAGAATCAGGTAAAACTAATTACCATTGGCGATACATCTAATCTTCCGGTGGATTGTCAGAAAAATTTACAGTGGGCGAAAGATGAGACCAAAAAAAATAGTGGCCTAACTTTAATATTAGCGTTAAGCTACAGTGGGCGGTGGGAAATTGTGCAGGCTGTTAAAGCAATTGTGGCCCGTGCTAAAGCCGGAGATTTGAATACTGAAGTAGATGAGAAATTGATTGAAAACAATTTACAAACAGCAAGCATTCCTGATCCTGAGTTACTTATTCGCACAAGTGGTGAAATGCGCGTGAGCAATTTTTTATTATGGCAAATTGCCTACTCAGAATTATACTTTACCCCTACACTGTGGCCAGACTTCCGTAAAGAAAATTTGTATGAAGCCATTTGGGCATATCAACAGCGTGAACGCAGATTTGGGAAAACAAGTGAACAATTGAATCCGGTTAATTGAATGAGAAATACTGTACTGATTTTACTTTTACTTATTGTGGGGATTGATTCCAGCGCACAATTCAGAAAAAATCGCGCTCGTGTAGAGACCGGTAACGACACCAACCTTAACTATGCAAACCCTGCTGAATATAGTATTGCAGGTATTGAAGTTTTAGGTCTTAACGTGCTCGATAAAAACGCTATGATTTCGCTTACCGGTTTAAAAATTGGCGATAAAATAAAAATACCTGGTGATGCCATTTCAGGCGCAATCCGAAAACTGTGGAAGCATGGATTGGTTGGCGATGCTACCATCCGTGTAGAAAAAATTGAGGGCGAAAACGTATGGCTTGTAATAACACTTTCTGAGCGACCGCGACTTACCAATTTCTATTTCTCCGGCATACGCAATAGCCAGGAATCTTCACTGAAGGAAGACCTTACCTTGATTCGCGGAAAAATTGTAAACGATGCTATGCTTCGAAACACTGAACTGGCCGTAAAAAAGTTTTTTGTTAAGAAGGGATACCTAAACACACAGGTTAAAATTATTCAAGAATCAGACACCTTGAACAGTGGTGGCATCCGGTTAAAGATAAATGTAAATCCTAAATCAAAAGTTAAGATTCATAAAATATCCGTTGATGGAAATGAAAATGCGGCCGATGGCAAGCTTAAAAGCAAAATGAAAGGGACGCACGAACACCCTCGATTTATACTTCACCGTACTGTACTCACCGAACTTTTTAACTTTAAGCCTCGCGAATTTTTTGGCTCCACACATCCCGTTACGTGGCAGGGCGTTAAAGAATTTATGAGTGACAACATCAAATTAAACATTTTTAAAAGCTCGAAGTTCATTCAGAACGACTACGAAGACGACAAAAAAAGTATTGTTTCCTATTACAACTCGAAAGGATACCGCGATGCCGAGCTTATAACCGATACGGTATATAACTTCGATAAACGAACAATCAACATTGACCTTAAAGTTGTTGAAGGTCCTAAATATCATTTTCGCGATATTCTTTGGACGGGCAACTACTTACATACTGAAAAAACTCTCAACTCAATTTTGGGCATTAAAAAGGGCGATGTTTATAATCGCGAACTCATCGATAAAAAGCTAACCTTTAATCCTAAGGGGCCTGATATAAGCGGTTTGTATATGGATGACGGATATCTTTTCTTCCGAATTAACCCAGTAGAAATGGCTGTAGAGGGCGACTCTATTGATGTAGAAATGCGCATTTACGAAGGCGATCAAGCCACCATAAATGAAGTTACCATTTCCGGAAACGACCGAACAAGCGATCATGTTATCAGACGTGAATTGTCTACAGTGCCTGGTCAAAAATTCCGGAGGTCAGATATTATCCGCACCCAGCAACGCCTCGGACAACTCGGGTATTTTAATGCTACTAACATTGGACAAAATTTAGTGCCTAACCCAGCCAATGCCACCGTGGATGTAGAGTGGAAAGTAGAAGAACAGTCGAACGACCAAATTGAACTCTCCGGTGGATGGGGAGGATTCTACGGTTTTGTAGGAACACTTGGCCTAACCTTTAATAACTTTTCGTTACGCAACATCCCACACGTAAAAGAATGGAGACCGCTGCCTGTAGGAGACGGCCAACGACTATCGTTAAAAATTACCGCTAACGGAAGAAGTTTCCAGAACTACGGAATTTCATTTACTGAACCCTGGCTTGGTGGACGTAAACCTCAATCGCTAACCGTTAGTGCAAACAAATCAATCTCCAGATATGCTACGAATGGTTCCTTTACAGATTTAAACTCCTCGTTAAAAGTAGATAACATTTCTGTCGGACTTGGGCGTGTACTCGAATGGCCTGATAATTACTTCACGCTACTCAATACAATATCCTATACAGTGTATACCGTTAAAAACGTTAGCCCGCAAGCGTACGGGTTAGGTTGCTCTGATTGCTCTTCGTATGGATTTAAACTAAACACAACACTCGCACGAAATAGTATCGATAATCCAATGTACCCATCGCAGGGATCTTCCCTTTCTTTAAGTATGGATTTAACACCACCCTATTCATCGTGGAGAAATTTGAATTATGAGACCGCCACACAATCTGAAAAAAACAAATTTGTGGAATATCATAAGTGGATGTTTGATGCGAAGTACTATATTCCTCTGGATAGGAAATCGCCACATAAACTTGTGCTAGAGGCAAAAGCTCATTTTGGGTTCCTTGGATCGTACTCTAAGCAATTAGGTGTGGGGCCATTTGAACGATTCTATCTTGGGGGCGATGGTTTAGCCGGTGGCGTTGGCTCCTTTGTATTGGGGCAGGAAGTTATTGGCCTACGGGGATATCAAAACAATCAGATCACCCCGCCCTACGACAACCTAGGTGGTACGGTAAAAGGAGGAATTGCGTACGACAAATTTGGGCTTGAACTACGATACCCCATTACTACTGGAAATGCAGCAACAATTTACGGATTTGTGTTTACAGAAGCCGGAAATAACTGGTACAATTATGAAGACTTTAATCCGTTTCAAATGTATAAATCTGCTGGCTTTGGAGCCCGTATATTTATGCCGGCCTTCGGTTTAATTGGGCTTAACTGGGCTTACGGATTTGATCCATTCCCATTAGGCAGTGGAGCCCCTAAAAGCGGAGCGCAGTTTCACTTTACTATTGGTCAACAAATCAGATAAAATATGCGGTTTTACCTAATTCCAATATTTTTTATCATTTTCGGCCTGAATTTTGTCAACGCTCAGAGGTTCGGATACATTGACACAGACTTTATTCTGAATAAAATGCCCGAATACAAAAAGGCTCAGGAAGAAATTAATCAACTATCAGACCTTTGGGAGAAAGAAACACTGGCGATGTCGAAGGGGATTGAGGCGATGTACAGTTCATTGCAGGCTGAACAGGTATTATTAACCGAAGCAATGCTAAAAGAGCGTACAGAGACTATAAAAAAGAAAGAGGCAGAATTAAAAGAATATCAGAAGAAAGTATTTGGGTTTGGAGGGCTATTTTTTCTCAAGAAACAAGAACTCATCAAGCCTATACAAGATAAAGTGTGGGATGCGGTAGATAAAGTAGCAAAGAAAAACAGCTTAGCTATTGTGTTCGACAAGTCGGGAGAGTTGGTAATGATTTATACCGATCCTCGTTATGACTATACCGACTTTGTATTGGATGAACTGGGGTTAGGAGACCCCAATGATGTTGTTAAAAATTAAATTTGATTTAAAACTTAAAACTGTAATGAGAAAATTATTTTTTGTACTTGCGTTTGGATTTGCAACGGTAGTTTCAAATGCCCAAACGGCTCCTTTAAAAATCGGATATGCTGATGTGGAGTATATTTTCAGTCAAATGCCAGAGGCAAAACAAATTGACAATGAACTTCAAACATTGCAAGGTCAGCTGAAAAAGCAATATGACACCAAAGTGGCTGAGTTTCAGAAGAAACTTCAGGAGTATCAGCAATTTGGTGCAACCGTGCCAGATGCTGTAAAACAAAACTCAGAACGTGAACTTCAGCAGCTCCAACAAAACATTCAGAAGCTCGAGCAAGATTCACAAACCGACTTACAAAAGAAACAAGTTTCCTTAATGGAGCCCGTATATGCAAAAGTGGGTAAAGCAATTGAAGAGGTTGCAAAAGAAAATGCATTCTCGCTGATTTTAAATCAGCAGATCAGTGGACTTGATGTAATTTTATTTGGTGACGATAAACTGGATGTCTCAGACATCGTGTTGAAAAAAATGGGGGTAACGCCAACGCCTCCGGCTGTGCCCAAGAAATAATTCACTAAATGTTCTTTTAAACCCCATCCCGAAAAGATGGGGTTTTTTGTTTGCGTGCTTATATCTAAAACTCTTGAAGCCCTTTAGGAGCCTTCGTAAATAATTTATCTATTTTCGAAACATGATACCCCCTCCTGCATTAAAAAAAGGCGATACTATAGGCATTGTTGCCCCCGGAAGAAAGTTGGATGCTAGCCTTGTTAATGCCGCAATACCATACATTGAATCCTGGGGTGTTAGTGTTCGTCTGGGCAAGAATCTCTTTAGTTCAACACATTCCTATCTCTCGGGAACAGACGCTGAAAGACTGAATGACTTGCAAAATATGTTGAACGACCCTTCGGTTAACGCAATTCTTTGTGCGCGTGGTGGGTATGGTACAACTCGCATTCTTGATCAGTTAGACTTTACTTCCTTCTTAAAAAGCCCAAAGTGGGTTTGTGGGTTTAGCGATATAACCGCACTTCATTTAAAAATTCACTCGTTGGGCTTACAAAGTATTCATGGAACAATGCCCGTACTTTTTTCAAAGTCTGAATCAGTACGTTCTGTAGAAAATCTTCAAAAAACTTTATTTGGTGAACGCATCTCGTTAGAGGCAACTGGTCATCCTAAAAATAAAATTGGCGTTGCCCAAGGGAATATGATTGGAGGAAATTTGTCACTGATCGTGGATTCGCTCGGAACGTCAACGGAAATCGATACAAAAAATAAAATTCTTGTCATCGAAGAAGTAGATGAGTACTTATATCGGGTTGACAGAATGATGGTGCAGCTTAAGCGAGCGAACAAACTACAACACCTTGCAGGTTTAGTGGCTGGGCATTTAACGGAAATGAAAGACACCGAACTTCCTTTTGGTGAATCTATTGAAGAGATTATTCTACAGCACGTTCAGGATTATCGCTATCCTGTTGGGTTTAGTTTTCCAATTGGACATGCGAACCCCAATATAGCGTGGGTACACGGTCTATCCGCAAGGCTATGCGTTACCGCAGAAAAATCTGTTTTAGATTTTTAGAAAGGGAGCTTCTCAGAATACATTGGAATTAACTCATGAAAATATTTTCTTAGCTGATTCAATACATGCTTACCCGATCGATTAATAATAACTCTTCCATCTATTTCTTTTACGGGAGTAAGTTCACCCATCGTCCCCGAACCAAACACTTCATCGGCTGTGTAAAATTCAGTGAGCGATAGATTTCTTTCTTCTACTGGAATCCCCTTGTCTCTGCAAATTTCAATGACAAGACCTCGCGTAATTCCATGTAAACAAGCATCTGCAAAGGGGGTAAACACAATGCCATTTTTTATCATAAAAAGATTGATATCGTTGAGCTCAGCTACAAACCCCTGATGATCGAGCATGACTGCGGCATCAACACCCGTTACATTTGCCTGAATCTTGGCCAAAATGTTATTCAATAAATTATTGTGATGAATCTTTGAATCCAGAAACTGTGGATTATTTCTTCGCATGGATGAGGTAATCACACGAATACCAACTTCATTATCATACACCAAGGGCTTCCATTCTGCCAATACTATAAGGCAGGGGCCTTTTGTATTAAGACGCGGATCCATTCCGGATGTTATTTTTTCTCCGCGCGTTAGCGTTAAACGTATATGTGTTTCGTCACGCATTCCGTTCGCTTTTAACGTATCAAAGATTGCCTTCTTAATGCCATTTTTTGACGGTATTTGTACAAACGCTAATGTGTGTGCGGAGTCTTGTAACCGGTCGAGGTGACGATCCAGGCAAAATATTCCCCCTTTGTATACGCGTAGCCCTTCCCATACCGCATCCCCACCCTGCACGGAGCTGTCAAAAACTGAAACCTTAGCTTCGCTTCTTACCAGAAGTTTACCGCCAACGTGTACCATTATACTTTCATTTTTCGGATTGAATTTCTGTAACATCTTCTTATGGTTTTAAAGCGTACTGTAAAAGGTTTTCATAGAAAACTGAAGCCTCTTTGTATAGCGAATCTAAATGTTTGGGTAATGGCCGTTCACTTGTTGGCTGCCTTTCAAATCCGGTTGACCGATGAACATTCGCATACCAATGTGGAGCCCAAACTCCATCATACTCTTTAGGCCCTGCGAGCCAATGTAACATCTGGCTTTCAAACTTAATCCCAATCATCACGCATGTTTGGCGTAAAACAGATTCGGGATTTTGGAGTAGCAACCCCGAGTCAATCACAATCGGGTTACGATTTTTAAACTTTTCAAACAATTGATATTCATACTCTATACCAATATCGCGCATTGTTGGGTTATCAATCACCTGGGCATAACTAGCAATAATTTGTTTGGGATCGCGTATCAAAAAAATATTGATGCATTGTGAAAGAAAATCATCATTCAGTATTTCAATATGATGTGCCATGTTTTTAATAAACAAAACAGGGGGCTCAATTCTTTTGAAAAGTTCGAGTTTCACAGTTTCTTCATTCGAGGATTGTGTTTTCAAAACGTCTTCCTTACCGGGATGATGTGTGCTGGTGCTAGAAAGATAGCATGCATAAAACGGTTCATCGAAAACAACCGTATCACTTCGCTGAGCGAATGAATACATGAGCGCTGTTGAGATGTTGCGTGGCCCTGATATTAAATTTAAATAGATCAAAATCGTAAATAATAAATCAATCTACGATTTTCTTACTATAAATAGATAGTTTAGGAGTGGGTTATAAAAGTATGTCGGTGGCAAATGCCTGATCTCCTTTTTATTTTTAAAGGGCTAAAAAATAAATTGAAACATTCCAGTTATTGAACTACCGTTTTAAATTTTCTGTATACTATTTTCCCTTCTTTAAGGGGCATATATGGAATGCCTCGTTTATGATTTTGGTCGCTTATTACAAACATGTTTTTCCAATGTGTGAATAAAATGCTAAGCGCGCGCCATAACGAAAACCCGGGTTGATATATATGAGCAGGTTCCGCCCCACATCCGTTTAGTTCCATTACTTGTATTTTCCCGTCATATAAATCCTCAATACTTGCGCATCGCAAATCATATCGCCCAAAATAAAACCCTTTAATCTGTTTGCTGATTAAGTCGAAGGTTTGCGATAACTTATCGTTGATCAAGTGCTCACCATTCAAAAATGTAGCACCTAAACAATGATTACCAATTGCACTAAGCTCTACGCGGACCCCATTCGGGATAATGGTAGCCAGTTTCTCCGTATGAACTTCTTTCAAAACCTTCCATTGAAGTTTTGCGCGTGGTTTAGCATGAATTAATTCTTGTAACGTTGATTTACCATTGCCTGTAACCATGAGCATTTCTTTTAATAAGAGAGATGTTACCTTACCGTTTTTCTCTTCTGGGAAGCGTGTATAAAAAACACCGCACTCAACGGGTAAATCAACAAGCTCCTGGATTAGGAAATCAGCGGCCAGTTTTTTTTCATATTGTTCTATATCAGCCTCATTAAAAATTCGCTTCACCATAAAACCTCGCTCACCCAAATCGGGTTTAAAAATTACCGGAAAGCGAAACCCATTATTGTTAAGCACCGTAAGAACGTGCGCTGAAGTATACGGATACTGAATTCGAATGGTCTTGGGTTTGTATTGCTCTGGGATTAATTTCAATACATCAAATTTTGATTCCCCAAACATACCACCCATAACGATGCTTGGATTCGAAGCTGAAAAAAAAAGAAATGACCTGGCACGTAATGATAACCAAAGCCAATAAATAAAAAAGGGGAGTTGCACGATGCCAAATGGCCAGTATTCCCAACTGGTAAGGCGAATGAAAAAATTACTTTGCAACAGTTTTTTCAACTCCCGAAGGTGTTAACGCAAAACAGAAGCGGATTCCTGATAGCGAATCGTGGAAGCAGCAATACCAAAATCATGGGGAAGCTTTATTGCAGGTGCAATTTCCCTTATCCCAATTTTCATAATAGCCATGTGGTGTACGGCATGCTCAATGTTATAAATAAGCTCTCTTAAATAATTTGTTTCAATGGCTATAAACTCCTCCTTATCAAGATCGTATCCAGCTTCTAATTTTAGCGCCCTGTTAGAAGATTGGGAAAGAATAAAGTCGCTGATCTTGTTCAGTGTTGCTAATGCGATGAACTTATCACTCTCAATCAACTTATCGTGGGCTCGCTTGTCGTAGTTAATTAGGCCGCTTTCAAAACCTTGCTCGAGACAAATAAAAAATTCGAGTGTGTGACGCAAATGTTGCCCAACGGTGGAGTGACCAAGGGAATCAACCGGTTTAATAAAATCCTGTTCTGATAATTGGTTGACCAGATTGGTAAGCTGAGTTAAAATATTTCCGCAGGCTATATTGAGATTCATACCACAAATTAAAGTTTACAAATATATAGTAAAATGAAACACAAAAGGAACCCCTACCATGTGTGGGCATTGGCTATTTATGAACGTCTATCGAACAATTTTTGCCCAACTGGTATCGGCCGAGGCTTTGAATTTTTTCTCACTTTTATTCCAATCCGTTAGGGTGTTGTTGCCCCAAAAATTATAGAATAAATAAAGTTTCCCATCCAGTATTTTATAGGTCTCTGGGTCAACTTTTACTTTCTCGCCCGTTTCGCCCATAGCGTATGCGCACCAGCCCCCATAGGCAGGTTCATACCTCTCGGGATTGGCTTTGAACTTATTTAGATTGGCTAGTGAAACAAACTGGTAGATTACCCCTTTGTGGGTGATCTTTTTCCCCTCATCACCTTTGGTTGGTGTTCCATCAAAATAACTCACGGGGTCATACCCATCAATGGCTAGATTCTTCTTTATATTAAAATGCGCTAATCGAAGGGCGTCTGTCTGAGCGGACCCCTGAACTAGACTTACAACCGTTAACAGTGTGGCAAAAATTGCTTTCATAATGTTAGATATACGAAGAAGACAAAGTTGGGGTTTTTTAATATACTAAAATGTCGCAGAAGATACAGTTTAACAAATCAATTAGGGAGCAAGTCTTTTAGAGTAGCCCAAACTAAATCAGGCTCATACCCTTTTTGAATAGCATACTTCGATGCTTTATCTCTGGCAATAAATACATTGCTTTCTGCAAGTCCTGAAAGTTTCGATTTCAACAATTCTTCCAGTGCATGAAAGTAGTCTGATTCATCAATTTCTTTCAGGCCGATTCGTATGCAATTTTTAGTAAGATTCCTACTTTCAAGAGCGTGTACAATTTTTATACGTCCCCATTTTTTTACTCTAAATTTTCCGCCTGCGAATGATTTAGCAAAGCGCTCTTCGTTTAAAAATCCTTCCGTAATAAGATAAGTAATCAACTCGTCTACTTCAGAAGTGAACATCCCAAATTCGTAGAGTTTATTCTTTACCTCCTGATGCGCGCGCTCTTGATAAACGCAGTAACGGAGCGCTTTTTGTTTTGCTTGTTCGAATGTTAATCGGGTGGTGTTTTTTTGCACAATGGTATAGTTGCAAAATATTTGTCGCTTACTTCACAAAGCCTTTCGATCTTAAAATACTTGCTACAAATTTTCGCTCGTTGTCGGTATTGAAAATTTTAAACGGCAGGTAAATCATCTGTGCTTTGTTCACGTACATTACAAAATAGTCTTTACCAATCGCAGCACGTTTAATCTGATCCCATTTCATAGGCATCCCTTCTCGCGGATTAATTTTCATCAATATCTGTTGGCTGTTGATCTCATACGAAAATCGTTCAAACAACATTTTACCTTGCTCAAGTTGCGTGACACCATAAAACTGAATCCACCAAAATAAAATATAAAGCCCTAGGCCAATAAAAGCACTAATAAACCACCAAATACTTTGGGCGCCCGGAATTGCATATCCCAGACATAAAACGAATGCAGCGAGTGAGGCAATCCACCCTTGGCGCTGCAGCACGCTTCGCAATGCTAATTTTATATAGGTCTTTTTTTCGAGTTTGTAATTCTTTGTCCGTACAATCATAAAATCTCAAATACTATTTCAACTTCTTCTAAAATGCCTTTAGGCTAAGGTCTAAACTTTTCATGGAGTGCGTAAGTGCTCCTACCGAGATAAAATCTACACCGCTTTCGGCTACACTTCTGATCGTTTCTTCCGTAATTCCTCCACTCGCTTCTGTTCGATACCTTCCGTTAATCAGCCAAACCGCCTTTTTCATGTCATCCGTATTCATATTGTCAAGCATGATTACATCTACCCCTCCAACACGCAAAACTTCCTCCACTTCATTTAAATTTCTCGTTTCTATTTCAATCCTCAGATTTTTATTCGTGGCGCGAAGATACTCTTTTGTTCGAAGGATTGTCTTTTCAATACCCCCACCCATATCAATATGATTATCTTTTAACATTACCATATCAAAAAGTCCCATTCTATGGTTTTGGCCTCCACCAATAACAACGGCCCATTTCTCAAGAAGCCTAAAATTGGGTGTGGTTTTTCGGGTGTCCAATAAAATTGCTTTTGTACCTGATACCAGTTTCGCTAAGCGATGCGTATCGGTTGCAATGCCGCTCATGCGCTGCATGGCGTTAAGTACGAGGCGCTCTGTGGTTAAGATCGATCGAGCCGATCCCGCTACGGTAAAGGCAATATCATTAACACGAACAAGGTCGCCATCATTTCTTTTAATTACGACTTCCAATGATGGGTCGAACTGATGAAAAATTTGCTTCGCAAGTTCAATGCCTGCTAATATACCATCGGACTTTACTAATAGTTTTGACCTACTCTTAGTTGCTATAGGAATTGCCGCAAGGGAGGAGTGATCACCATCTCCTACATCTTCAGACAGCGCTGAGGAAATAAACTTCTCTAGAAATTGCTTTGTAATGTATGCGGGCTTCACAGCACAAAAATAGATCGCAGATTGGATTGATTAGTAACGGAAGGTCAATTTCTACTCCTTAACAAAGGAAATTTCCTGAATTAGCTGCTCATTGCTGGTTGTTTTAATCTTCATCCAAACCCGATACGTCTCACTGTTGCTTTTGTATTGGCCAATAGCAAAAGGCTGGCCGCCCTTAGAGGAACCCTGGTGAATAATATTAAACTCGCTTGGGGGATGAGCCTTAAAAAAATCTCTTAATACAAATTCAGCCTGCGCTTTGCTAAAATTTTCTGGCTTGCCTTCAATGGTTACATCTACTGCCTGATTAAAATATTTGGAGAGCTCCTTAGCGCTTCCGGCTTTAATCGATTCCTTAACCTGATCAATTATACCCTCTGCCTGCGAAAATGCCCTAACCCCGGGTAACAAGGCTACACATAAAATAATCAACGAAATGACTCTGCTTGTCTTCATAATCATAATTCAAACCAAAAGTATGCCATACATAACAGATAAAGAAGGATAATTACCCAATTCAGCCGGCAAGAGGAACCTATTTCAAAGATGAATAATAATCGATGGGGAAGGTAACCCTTTACGGCTTCAATAACTGATTATATTTGCTATTTAACTGTGTGCAATGAGTAAGAATGTACTGCTAATGATTTTAGATGGGTGGGGCATTGCTACCAATAAAAATGTCTCGGCAATTGACAAAGCAAACACACCCTTCGTTGATTCACTTTATTCTCAATTCCCTAACAGTCGATTAGAAGCATCTGGGCTGGCTGTCGGGTTACCGGTAGGACAAATGGGCAACTCGGAAGTTGGACATATGAATATTGGTGCGGGTCGAGTGGTCTATCAGGATTTAGTGAGGGTAAATAAATCCATTACGGAAAAGGAACTAGACAAAAATAGTGTACTAATTGACGCCTTTGATTACGCTAAAAAGAATGGAAAGAATTTTCATTTAATCGGGCTTGTTTCTGATGGCGGGGTGCATTCTCATATCGATCATTTGAAGGGCTTGTGCACCATAGCTCACAATAACGGGTTTAAAAATCTATTTATTCATGCTTTTACCGATGGGCGTGACACCGATCCAAAGAGTGGTCTTGATTTTTTACGTGATTTGCAATCGCACATAAACAAAACGACTGGTCAGATCGCCAGCGTTGTAGGTCGATATTTTGCGATGGATCGTGACAAGCGTTGGGAACGCGTAAAACTAGCCTACGATCTTTTAGTATCTGGTATAGGAGAACAAACAAGTGATGTTCTTTCGGCTGTTCAGAAATCATACGACAGCAATGTTACCGATGAATTTATAAAACCAATTGTGATTGCTGATGCTGGAATACCAATTGTAACTATTCAACCGGAGGATGTGGTTTTGTGCTTTAATTTTCGAACAGATAGAGGACGAGAAATTACACAAGTGCTAACGCAACAAGATTTTCCGGAGCACAATATGAAAGCTCTTCGCTTGAATTTCATCACCCTGACTAATTACGATGATACATTCAACGATATGAAAACCATTTTCGATAAAGATAATCTCGAAAACACACTTGGCGAAGCAATCGCGAATGCCGGAAAGAAGCAAATTCGTATTGCCGAAACCGAAAAGTATCCGCATGTTACTTTTTTCTTTTCCGGAGGAAGAGAAACCCCCTTCCCTGGTGAATCCAGAATTCTATGTCCCTCACCGAAAGTTGCTACCTACGACCTCAAACCTGAGATGAGCGCGCATGAAATCAAAGACAAAATTATTGTTGAGCTGGCGAAAAAAGAAGCAGGCTTCATCTGTTTAAATTTTGCCAATCCAGATATGGTAGGCCATACAGGAGTTTTTGAAGCTGCCGTTAAAGCCTGCGAAACAGTAGACTATTGTGCTGGTAAAGTAACAGCGGTAGCGCTCGAAAATGGATATTCAACGATCATTATTGCTGACCATGGCAATGCTGACTTTATGATTAATGATGACGGATCTCCGAATACTTCACATACTACTAATCAGGTTCCCTGCATACTGGTTGACGATTCCTACAAAGGCTCCCTTGCAAATGGAAAACTGGCTGACCTCGCCCCTACTATTCTTACGTTGATGGGAGTTCCAATTCCGGCTCAAATGACTGGGCAAATTCTTATCGATAAAACCCTGATCTAGGTATCATGACAAATTTTTTTTCTGCCGCCATGTACTTTGTATTATTCACTTTTCTGTTCTCTTGTAATGTTCGTGATAATAATCATAGAGCCTATTACTCAGTTGACAGCCTAATTCATGCGCAGGTAGTTTCCTTGACAAAGTCGAAAGCTGTGCTTACCAAAAAAGCGGAAATTGATGGCAAAGAAGAGGCAATATCATTTACCCCAACAGACACAATCTCTTGGGCAAATGAGTTAGCCATTTTTTCAGCTCTAGCTGAAATAAATAAGCCAACAAATGCCGGGTTATATACAATTGAAACCGGGGTTAAAGACCCGAATAGTAATTTACTTATCCGATCATTTACCAGTACTACCATTTTACCCGTTGTTTACCTTAAACTATTTTACCTGGACAACCCCTCCTTTCTTAGACGGGTAGAAGCCCTGTACCGGGAAGAAAACACATTGCTAAAAGGATCGCGACTCTTGTTGATGGAGTTTCAACAGGTAAATAATGAGGCAGTTCTAACATCATACTCCATTGAGGGAAGTCAGAAAATGCTCTTGAGGGATGCTGTACAGTTTTCCATAAAAGGGACTGTGACATTAAAATAATTATGGGAAGGAAAAAACGTGAGCATTATTTACTCAGATTAATAACGGCATTTACAGTACTCTGTTAAAATTACAGTTGCACAAAGGATGAATACCACAAGACAGATTCTCAAAGATTTTAAGTTGCGTTCAACTCCGGGTCGTGAGGCTATCTTACTAACTTTTTTAAAGCTTGATTTTGCACTGTCACATGGAGATGTGGAGCGAGAAGTGCCAGCATCAATTGATCGGGTGACCCTATACCGCACTCTTAAGACGTTTCTGGACAAAGGTCTTATCCATAAAGTACTAGATGACGAAGGGAGCTTAAAGTATGCTCTCTGCAATGAGGCCTGCACCCTTGTGCATCACCATCATAATCATGTTCATTTTAAATGTACTAAATGTGGCCAAACAAACTGTTTACAGGTTGATATCCCAAGTGTAAAACTGCCAAAAGGATTCCAACCTAAAGAGATAAATCTGCTTATTCAGGGTATCTGTGAGAAATGCGGGTAACATTTCTGGTTTGCTGGTTCCCTTTAACTCTCTATATCCATAAATCGGCCATGTAAGTTTCTGTGTTTAATTTATATTTGTATTTTTGAAAGTATGGGGTTTCTAAATGTAGCTTTCTCGCTACGTCAGTTCGTCCCTAAATGTTGAATTAAAGATTAATTTCGGAGCACTTTGGATATACTTCTATTTTCTCTTTTTAGTGGCGATGAAAGGGAAACCCTACTCTTTGGCATTTTCGTAGCAGTTATCCTCGTTTTCATGGTTCTGGATTTAGGGCTATTTCATAAGCAGGCCCATAAAATAACCACGAAATCTGCCCTATACCAATCCATTTTCTGGGTCTCTATAAGCACTATCTTTGGATGCCTCATCTATTTTGGTGGCCCCTACAAACACCTTGAAGCAGGAGCTGAGATTGTTCTAAGCGGCTCGGAAGCGGCTGTTCTATATTTCACCACTTACCTTACAGAATATGCCCTTTCGGTTGATAATATTTTTGTTATCCTTCTAATACTAAAATATTTTAAGGTAGATGAGACATACTACCATAAGGTGTTGTTTTGGGGAATTTTAGGTGCTATTCTTTTCAGAGCCTTCTTCATTTTTGTTGGCGCCATCCTGATACAGAAGTTTCATTGGATACTTTACATCTTTGGTGTGTTTCTTATATACTCGGGTATCAAAATATACTTTGAGGATGGTGATGAGAAAATCGAGCCAGAGAAAAACCCAATTCTTAAACTATGTAGAAAATACCTGCCGGTTTCAATAAGTGATAAGGGCGGAAAATTCTTTATTTCCGAAGGCGGAAAATTCTTTTTCACTCCGCTTTTTTTGGTTATTATTTTAATTGAAACAACTGACTTAATATTTGCCGTTGATTCTATTCCTGCGGCCTTTGCCATTACCCAAAATGAGTTCTTAATTTATACTTCAAATATTTTTGCCGTAATGGGCCTACGCGCCATGTTCTTTTTGTTAGCCGGTATAATTGATAAATTCTATCTATTACAAAAAGGATTGTCCATTATCCTCTTCTTCATTGGCGCTAAAATGCTTTTAGAGATTTTTGATATCGATATCAACGTATATCTTTCCTTTACGGTGATCATAGCCACCCTTACCTTGTCAGTCGTCTTCTCAATTTTAATTCCTCGAAGGAAAGAAAATCTATCAGAATAGTTTGACGCTAATTCTTCAGCCCCTCTGCAAAAAGATTTTTGGGCAAAATCTTAAGAAGCATGGGTAACGTTAAAAATCGTTGAGGCAGTGAGATAATAACAAATGTGGGAATGGTCTTCAGCACTACTATCAACTCCTGACGAATTCGTTCACTCTCCTTTACTGTAAGTTCTTCTGTTCGTGCCTTTTTTAGAAGTGCCAGAATATCTTCACTATCCTGAATCTCCTTTAGCAATCTTCCTTTATTTCGTTCTGCAATTTTGGCGACACGATCAATAAAGTGTTCACTCACTCGATTATAATCCTGCCTCCCCTGAAGATAATCCAACTGTTCCCAATGCTCAAGCACAAACCCTTCAATTGCAATCATGCTATTCTCAAGGTCTTCATCTGAGAATCCAAGATAATTACAAAACTGTTTTAAAAAATCTTGCTCGGCCTGCTCAACTTTTTTATCTGCCCAGGTAGTAAGAATCGCTATCTCAAGAAAGAACTTCTTTAAAATCCACGAATTCTCCGAAGGAAGGTTTATAGAATCAATCGCTACACCATTTTCAAAAATCTGAAGAGCGTCCTTCTTTTTATCTCCAGGTAAATCTGTGCCTTGAATAAAATATTCAAAAAGTTTGCGTTCTTCCGAATCTACAAAATTATCGGAGTGTGCCGCAGCCGCAATTACTTTTACAATTGAAAAGCGGAGTTCATCACGCTCATACCTAAAAAAATCGGCTACAATCTTATCCGCATTTGTGTGAATCCATTGCCCATAAATGAATACATCTAGAAACAAAAGGCTATTATGAAAGAAGTAGACCCAAAAATTGCCTTTAAAATCCGTTGTTCGTTCAATTCTTTTCTCAAGTATTTTTTCTGCCATCTCCAACGGAGAACGCCTTTTCCCAAACAAAGTCTTACTTGGTGTTGCTAATTCCGGAAAAATATTATTATAGAAATTAGCAATGTTTTCAATTGTTGTCATAAAAACCTGCGACAACTCCTCGGGAGTTTTAACAGGCTTATCATAAAATAAGAGAGAACTGCTGATTAAACTTTCTGCAAGTAGGATTTTCATCTTATCCTTTTCACTCCAATCATTTGCACTTGGGTGGTCAATATGAGTAACGGTCTGCCCATACATTAACCCTGTTGGCTGAATTATTCTATAAAGCGAGTATTCAGGGTGAGAATCCCTTTTTTTGTGTGTTAAATCTTTTAAGAGATCTCTTCTGAAATCGAGATAGACTTTGAGCCACCCTTTCTCGTTAGGTTTCATATAATTTCGTAAAGATTGAAATTACGGATTTTTAACCAATCTGAAAACGCTATTGAAGGGCTTTACGCCACCCCTTAGTTTCAATAGATTTGGCTGATGCTTCGACTTTCGTTTCTAGAGATTTTTTAAATTTTTCTAAACGCTTAGCTACTCCTTTATCAAAGGCTCCAATAATTTGGGCTGCAAGTATGCCCCCATTGCGTGCGCCATCTAATGCTACCGTAGCAACCGGAACACCGGAGGGCATTTGCAAAATTGAAAGAACAGAATCCCATCCATCAATTGAATTTGAGGATTTAATAGGAACACCAATTACAGGTAATGAAGTAAGCGCGGCAACCATGCCTGGTAAATGTGCGGCACCCCCTGCTCCCGCAATAATTACTTTAATTCCCTTTGAGCGCGCCTGCTTGGCATACTCTACCATGCGTAAAGGCGTGCGGTGCGCAGAAACCACCGTGAGTTCAAATGGAATTGATAACTCTTCCAGAACCTCTGCAGCTTCTTTCATAATGCGAAGGTCAGATTGACTGCCCATAATAATTCCTATTACTGACTTTGTCATGCGATTACTTTGAGTGTTTGTTTTACAAAGGTGGCCTTCTGTTTTAAACTTTCAATGTCTTGATCAATTATAGTTACATGCCCCATTTTTCGAAAGGGTTTGGTAAGCTTCTTTCCATATAAATGAACATGTACACCCGGCACACTCATTACAGCATTAAAGCCCTCATATTTAGCTGGTCCGGAATGGTTGGGCTCACCCAACAAATTTACCATCGCGCATGGTGTAAGCAGGTTAGTGCCTCCCAACGGTAACCCAATAATTGCCCGTAGGTGTTGTTCGTATTGTGATGTACTATTGGCTTCAATGGTTTGATGGCCGCTATTATGCGGGCGAGGAGCTATTTCATTAACCAATACATGCCCAGCGTTTGTCACAAACATCTCAACCGCGAGTAAGCCTACCATTTTCAAATCTTCTATCACTTTCCGTGCTATTCCGTCAGCCACACGCAAAATTTCTTCATCTAATTGAGCCGGTGCAAAAAGATATTCAACTAAATTCTGTTCCGGATTAAAGATCATTTCAACCGCGGGATACGTGACAGTTTCACCTTTTTCGTTACGGGCAACAATAACAGAGATTTCCTTTTGGAAGGGAATAAATTTTTCCAACAATCCAGGTGCTTCAAATGCTTTTGATAAATCTGATTTCGTTTTTAGTACCTGCACGCCACGGCCATCATACCCATCTCTTGCAAGTTTATGCACGGCCGGTAAGAAGCTTTCATGTTGAAAAACATCCTGTTTACTTTCAGTCAAAATAAATTTTGCTGTTGGGATTTGATGCTTCGTATAGAATGATTTTTGCTTCCTTTTATCCTGAATCAATTCAATTATTTCTGGTTGCGGATAAACTCTCTTCCCCAACCTAACGAGCTCTTTAAGCGCTTGTGTATTAACGTTTTCAATTTCGATCGTAATGATATCGCAAGAAAGACCAAACTTCATTACCGTTTCAAAATCGGTGAGTTTACCAACATGAAAATCAGCCAGCCCCACGCATGGTGCGTTTTCATCCGGATCGAGTACCGAGAAAATAATATTAAAGTCAATGCCTGATTGAATGAGCATGCGACCAAGCTGGCCTCCGCCCAATATTCCTATTTTAAAATCCTGATTAAATGATTTACTCAACTGCTATTTATTTGATTTGCAAGGTATTAATTGCCGCAATAAGGATAGCCCGGATTGAAAAATTTATTAAATTTCTTGGGCAAAAACTTAGTGGAATCCAGTCCATGACTCCGTGTAAATACTGGAAATGTTAAACAACAAAAACCTGAAATTCATTAACTTTAACCTTCTTCCAAATTTGTTCGCTGCTAAATTTTATTGGACGTTTTTAAAACATGAACTATGAATCCAAACAAAGCATTATGGGAAAAAGGGAACTTCAGTCGAATCGCTGACACCATGCGCGAAAGCGGTATAACACTGGTGTCCAAGCTTGGGGTTACCAAAGGTATTAACGTGCTTGACCTCGGTTGTGGTGATGGTACTACGGCAATCCCAGAAGCAATGCTGGGCGCTAATGTTTTAGGTGTTGATATCGCAAGTAATCTAGTTGAGGCTGGAAATATAAGAGCAAAATCGGCTGGACTCACGAATTGTATTTTTCAGGAGGGCGATGCATCCAGTTTGAACGAACTTAAAGATTCAACTTTTGATCTTGTTGTCAGCATCTTCGGTGCCATGTTCGCACCAAGGCCATTGGATGTCGCTAAGGAAATGGTTCGGGTTACGCACAAGGGAGGAAAAATTGTTATGGGCAACTGGATTCCAGGGGATCCTACACTGGTAGCGCAAATATTAAAAATAAGCTCATCCTATACACCACCACCACCGGAGGGTTTTATTAGTCCTATGTTGTGGGGTGTAGAAGAAAATGTTGTAGACCGTTTTACTAATGCTGGCATCGAGAAAAAAAACATAACATTTATTAAAGATACGTTTACTTTCAGCGCCCCCTATTCACCATCCGAACTGGTTACCACATTCAAGAACTATTATGGCCCCACGATGAATGCTTTTGAAGCTGCCGAAAAGAACGGAAAAGCGTTGGACTTGGAGCATGAATTAGAAATTTTGTTTAACAGTCAAAACAAAAGCACCGATACGAATAAAACTTCAATACCTGCTACTTTTTTAAGAGTGACCGTAGTTCATTGAAATGTATAAGTGAATGAAAGTGGTCAATTAAACCCTTGAAAGTAATTGTCAGATTTAAAAAGGGGGTCTCCTTTTTAGTCTTTCTCGCTAAGTTATCGAAGCAACTCTACCTTTAAAATAGTATCGCCAACTTCCATTTGATGTGCTGCATCCATCCCTTCTGTAACAATTGCAAAAATGGTGTAGCGGCAATCAAGATGAGGCGTTGG
Source organism: Cyclobacteriaceae bacterium (assembly GCA_031395485.1). Classification (GTDB taxonomy): domain Bacteria; phylum Bacteroidota; class Bacteroidia; order Cytophagales; family Cyclobacteriaceae; genus UBA2336. The sequence continues at coordinate 280,127 of JANNUS010000006.1, forward strand.
AGAGTGGGTGATAAACCATTGTGTACCCTCTGTGTCCTTTCCTGCTGAAGCCATCCCAACAGATCCCTCGGTATAACGTCTCCCCGAAAACTCAGACCGGATAGAATAATCCTCACTTCCCCAGCCATCGCCACGATTGCAGCCACCCTGAAGTACAAAATTCGGTACTACCCGATGGAAATTCTTTGAATCAAAATAGTGGCTGTTAACGAGCTGAACAAAATTAGCAACAGACCCCGGTGCTTCCTCTACGAGCAACTGTATGATAACATCTCCTTTGCCAGTTACAATACGTACTTTTTGATCGGCTGGTATTGTTTTTACCAGATCCCAATCAATCGGATGATTAAATTCATTCTTTACTTCATTTGATAATTTCTTTCCTTCAAAGTGAGCAATAGCGGCTTCAATAGGTTGGAGTGCTTCGTTATCTTTTGGAAGCGAAAGCTTCTTTTTTGCATTGTGCAAAAAAGTATAATCCTTTATTATTTTTTTATAGCCTAATGTGGAGTCACCTAAAGCCAACGCAATCGTTCCGATCACCGCTGCATCTCCGGTTTCGAAAGCATCTTTATAAATGGTAACAAATGTATTTTGCATAGCAGCATTAAATTCTTTGTGTCTGTTGATTGAAACTAAAGCATCGGCCGCAGATGACTTTATCACCGGGATCTGTGATTTCTGTAACTGCTCTTGTACGAAACTATAAGATACCGTTGATTGACCCAATGCGGTAATAAGCGAAGCCTTACCGTAAGGATTTTCAATGATATGATATAGCCTAACTATTTCTTCAGCAAGTTCTTTATTATTTGATGCAGCCAATGCAGCCTCGAATAAATTCCCCTGAACTCTCCAGTTTTTTGTTGAACGCGCTAGCGTCACTAACTCGGGAAACTCATCTTTTGTAGCAACCGCTTTAATTACTTCCGATGCTGCAATACTCACATGTTTATTTGAATCACGCAGCGCTGCAAACAAGTTTTGCTTTACATCCCGTATTGGGAAAGTCTGCAATGCCCGCACGGCACTTATCCGCACACGGTAATCATAATCCGTTGAAAGAATTTTCGTAATCGTCTCACGTGTTGATGGTGAGTTAATTTTTCGTAATGCAAATGTTGAGGCCATCCGAACATCTGCCGATGAATCTTCAATCGCACTCTTTTGAAGAATACTTTCGACTGATGAAATATTTTTTGGGCCACGTGCAAAAAAGTTAGCTGCGCCAATTCGTGTCTTATCGCTATTTGATCTCTCTAAAAAAAGGGCTGCCTTTTCTACAACAGAACTATCGGCTTGGCCTCTAAGTCCTAAACGGTAGTACGCCCACGCAAATCCTCCAGCCTGATTTTGTTTGTCAGAAAGGATCAACTTTACTGCCATCTCTTTTGTGCTGGTTTTTCCGCAAGCTTCAACAATTTCATTCTGCACGAATGCATTTTTCTCCGAGACTAATCCATCCATTAATGCCGCAAAAGCTTTTGCTGTTCCTGTTTGCCCTAACGCAAAAGCAGCAGCAGATCTAACATTTGAATCAGAATCGGTTTTCAACACATTTCCCAATTTTGCAATGGCCAGGGTATCTTGAATAGAAGCAAATGCTAGTACGGCATCTTTTCTGTACGCAGGATTTTCGTGGTTGAAAAACTGGTATAAGCTTTCTGACAATCTGCGATCTTGTAAATCAGCAATCGCTACATGGGTTTGATCCAAAAATTTATTGGTGCGATCGTCTCTGTTCTCACAGGATACCAACGCGCAGAATGAAAATAAAATAAAAATGCGAATCATGTTACGAAGTGGGTTACGTAGAAACTAACGGCCATTACGAACTAAAGCTCCCGTAGTGCAATGGCGTAGAGCAATCTCACTCCTCACGCTTTCCTCACAATGAAACCTTTGTTTATTGCTTTGTGCCTATTCGTTTAGTAAAAAGAAGGGATCATTGCGGCTTGCTTTACAACATCATCAAACTCAACACCCGTCATTTTAGTAGAGTAGAGTAGCAACCGCACTTCTTTTACATGAACGCGCCCGTCTACTTCCGACATCTTGTACAAAATAGAAAACGCTTGAAGTTTTTCCTGAATTGAACACGGGGTAATATGCTCTAGTCCCAGTTGATAAATTTCACGTTCTTTCATGGTAGAAATGTTCGCCTTGAACTGCGCGAATACATCGTCAGAAATTTTTTCCCGCGTTTTTATTTTATCCAATGCTGCTAACTCATTCTCATCCACAACACCATCAGCACTTACTAATAAATGAACGAGGTACAACAAACCCAACTGATAGTTCTTGTTCATAGGATGTTTTTATCCTTAAATATAGAAAGGATTATGAATATTTTAACTCAGGAGAGTATCTGAAAAACAGCAAAAGCTGAGACATAGGCCAATAGAGACATGTATGTAAGTTGGATCAGCGGCCATTTCCAACCCTTTGTCTCGCGGTACACTACGGCTATGGTGCTCATACACTGCATGGCAAAAGTATAAAATACAAGTAATGAAAATCCAACGGCCGGTGTAAACATTGGCCCTCCTGTTTCTGGGTTTCGTTCAGCTCCCATCCTCTCTTTTATTGTGGTTTGGTCTTCTACGCTTCCGATGCTATAAATCGTTGCCATGGTTCCTACAAAAACTTCGCGTGCAGCAAATGATGTGATAAGAGCAATTCCAATTTTCCAGTCAAACCCTAACGGTTTAATAAGTGGTTCGATCCCTTTACCAATAATGCCAGCATACGAGTGCTCCAACTTGTATGCGGCAATCCTGTCTTTAAGTCCTTGCTCAGTAAGTTTAAGGGTTGCTGATTCTTGTATAACATTTTCACGGGCTTCATTCATGTTTTCTCCAGGCCCGAAACTGGCCAACACCCAAAGCACAACTGAAATGGCTATAATTACTTTACCGGCCTCAAATACAAAAGCCTTTGTTTTTTCAACAATAGTAAAACCAACATTCGACCACTTTGGCCAACGGTATGCTGGCAGCTCCATTATTAAGTAGCTCCTCTCTTTTAATTTAATCAGGTATTTCATTGCTAAGGCCGAAAGCATTGCGGCACTAAAGCCTAACATGTACATACCCATCAGCACAATTCCCTGAAGATTAAAGAATCCAAGAGCCAGTTGATCAGGAACGATAAGCGCAATTAAAATTGTAAACACGGGAAGTCGTGCCGAGCAACTCATTAACGGAGTTATAAAGATTGTTATGGTTCGCTCCTTCCAATTATCGATTGTACGAGTAGCCATTATTGCGGGTATTGCACAAGCCACTCCCGACATAAGCGGCACAACACTTTTGCCGTTTAGCCCGAACTTTCTCATGATTTTATCCATCAGAAAAACCACGCGTGCCATGTATCCAGACTCTTCTAAAACAGCAATACAGGCGAAGAGAATAGCAATTTGCGGAACGAAAATTACGATTCCTCCGATACCCGGAATAACTCCCTCGGTTAACAGACTTGTAAGTGCGCCCGCAGGAAGAATTCTGTCTAAAGAATTGCTAAGGGATGCAAATAAACCATCAATAAAATCCATGGGCACCGTAGCCCAGGCAAAAATCGATTGAAAAATCACAAAAAGTACGGTAAAGAAAATAACGTATCCCCATACTTTATGCACGAGTATTTTGTCAAGCTTGCCACTGTATTGCTTCCATGAATCATTCGAGGTTTTCAACGTGACTTTATCAAGCATCTCCTGAATGAAAGTATATCGCTGTATCGTTTCCGCACCTTGAAATTTGCCCGGAAAAAAGTTGTGCTCTTCGCTTACATGTTCAATTAACTGTTGCTGATCTTTTGAAAGGAACTCTAATGATTTTGGTTGTTGAAGAAATTGATAAGCCTCATAATCATTATCCAACTGAAGGCCCTCTCGCAATGTTTTTACCGCAATTTTTGCGGCATCATAAATTTTAAAAATTTTCTTTGTTGGAATTTCAAGTGGATTAGTCATTACACGCTTAAGTTCCTCCAGCCCCGTTCCGCTTCTGGCATTGATGGGGACTACCGGAATTCCAAGTTTTGCCGACAATGCATTAATATCGTAACTGATACCTGCTTTGGCTACAAGGTCCATCATGTTTAACGCTAAAATAGTTGGCGCACCAACATCAATTAGTTGCGTTAGCAGTAACAAACCTCTTTTGAGATTAGTGGCATCCGTTACTACAACAATTTTATCTGGACAATTTTCGCTTTTACGATTCAGTAAAATCTCCGAAACAATTCTTTCATCGATACTTCGTGGGTACAAACTATAAATCCCCGGAAGGTCAATAATTTCGGCTACCGTTCCATCACTCATTACGGAATACCCTGAACGTTTCTCTACCGTAACCCCCGGAAAATTTCCAATTTTTTGATTAAGACCCGTAAGGTGATTAAACAATGACGACTTGCCAGAATTGGGATTCCCCACGAAAGCAATTTTCAATCGTTGGGGAGTTGCGGACATCAATTTAGTATTGAAATAGTGGCAGCTTCATCTAACCGAAGAGAAAGTTCGTAGCCCAATACGCTTATACAAACGGGGCCTCCAAAGGGCGCTGAAAAATTAAATCGAATAGCTGCGCCTGGCAAACACCCCATCTCTAACAATTTCACCGACAATTCTTCATCTGTAAAGCCAGCAATGATTCCCACTTCTCCCGGTTTCATTTGGGATACATTTTTACTGCCTTCGCCCATTCTTATTTAGATTGATTTCAAACAAAGATATGGTCTGGTTGGCATCAAAACAATGATTCTTGTCAGTTACCTTTAAGGATGGGAAAGAAAAATGCTGTTAAAAAAGGAAAACTACTTGCCGGTAAGTCTGAGAAAAAGAATGAAAAAGTAACCCAGCCTCATCAACAGCAGGACGAACCTACAGTTGACTATGGCGGATTACCCAATCGTGATTTCAAAAAAAATATAGGCTGCGGCTAGGCCCTATTTTACCAACTTTCTTTTGATAAGTGTTTTAATACGGTCATCATCAATTAGCAAATTGAAATTTCTATTTTTAAGGTCTGCAGAAGATCCAATCAACTCAGCTTGATGCAAATGACTGGCAAAAGCCCTTCTGCCTCCGCTTCCTGTAATTTCAGTAATCGCAATACTTAAGAGGGTTTCTTCAACATCTCCTAACGGAGCCACTACAAGTGAATTGTCTTTATCTAAAACATCGGGAACAAAACCTTCACTGTAATCGGACTGATTAAGGCTATTGAAAGATTTTGTGATAATCGGTTGCATGCCCCAGGTATTTTTTGGGTCATTCGTTTCATACAGTGAAATCGAACCTACGTTCTTTCCTAGTGTGGTGTCACCAATAATAAATACTTCCATGTATGGCCGAAGGCCATTGATTAAAAGTTCGCTGGCAGACGCGGTACGGCTGCTGGTAAGAATATACACTTTTCCGGAAATTTGATTACCAACATTTTGGGTTTTGGTTTCAAATTTTTTCCGTAAAAAACTAGTGCCCAAACTGGGGTCATTAATAATTGCATCGGTTAACTCGGCATTGTACTTCCTAATTGTAAATACCTTCGTGTTATCAACGTCTTTACCAATAAGACTTGCCAACCTAATGGTGGCACTCTCTGCTCCACCACTATTATAGCGCAAGTCGAGCACCAAGTCCGTTATTCCGGAAGCTTTAAACTCACCGAAAATGTTTTCCATCTCCGTATTATACTGCTGGCTTTCCTGTGTTGGCCCTGCCGCAAAAAAATTGTACACGTAATAGCCAATCTTCTTACCGCCAATTTCAATTACTGAACTTAATAAGTTTGGGTTCTCGGCAAACTCAACCGTAGTTAATGCGAGAATCCCTTTATTTTCGAAACTACTGCCATTATATCGTTTGTATGTTACGTTATGATTTTCACTGATTTGACCTAACAAACTTTGATAGTTCGACAATGTCATTTGGGTTCCATTAATATGGGTGATAACGTCTCCCCTCAACAAATCCACAGAGGCAGCCGGTGAGCTTGTTTTAATATACATTACATGGGCAATAACATTTTCACTGGTTGCGCTTTCGAGATACAGCTTAAATTCGTAACCCGCTTCTTTATTTACTCCTTGTAGTGAATTTAAGAGCTCGATATAATTATCCTGTATCCAGGAAAAACGATCTTCATCAGAAAGCAACGACTCAAAAAATTCGTCTGGCGCTGGTGATTTGCTTGGAGAGGCTGGAATACTGGTATTCCACAAATAATACAGATTCATATTGTCCAGTATCCACGTATTTACATGATCATTTTTCCCTGCCGTTTCTTTGTTTGTGCTGTCGCAAGCTGCGATTGAAAAAAGTACACTAATTAATAATCCAGAAAGGACCATCATCAACTTTTTCTTCTTCCCTAAATGTTTCATCGTTTCCAGATTTAAATTTGCAGTCTGTACAAATATCCACTAAATACTTTCTGCCACAAAAACTCGCTTAACACGCTCGCTTGTGTTCGTTAATATTTCGTATGGTATTGTATTAATCTTTTTTGCCAATTCTTGTATTGGCATATCCTTTCCAAACAAAATTACCTCATCCCCCTCGCTTGCATCAAGACCTGTGATGTCAATCATGGTCATATCCATACATACATTCCCTACAACACGTGCCCGTTTCCCATTCACCAGTACTTCACCTACGCCCTTGCTAAAGGCACGGCTGTAACCATCCGCATAACCAACCGCTATTGTTGCTATAGTCATGGCCTTTATCGCCTTACCCTTTCGACTGTAACCAATGCTATCACCCTCGTTTATTTCTCTGATCTGCGATATAATTGTTTTAAGACAAGCAACTGGCTTCAATGGTTGATCGAGCGTTGTTGGATTTACACCATATAATCCAACACCAAGGCGAACCATGTTGAGTTGCCATTCAGGCAAACGCAAAATCCCAGGTGTGTTTAGGATGTGTAATAATGGCTTATAATTAAGTGAATTCGAAATTTTGTTGGCTCTTTCAATAAAATCAGTTGCCTGTTTTTTTGAAAAAATATCATGCTCGGGTTCATCAGACCCAGCAAGATGAGTAAAGATTGAAGCCACTTCGAGATTATTGTTTGCTTTTAAAAATCGTATTAACTGCTCCGTTTCAATTTCATTGAATCCTAAGCGATGCATACCCGTATCTAATTTGATATGTATTTTCCATTGCCTACCGTCTAAGAAATTACTAAACTCGTTAAGAATCTTGAATCCATAAATCTCCGGCTCCAGGTTATAATTAATCATGGTTTGAAATCCATCCGCTGCGGGGTTCATAACCATTACAGGGAGTGTAATATTATTTTTTCTTAGCTCAACGCCTTCATCTGCGTAAGCCACTCCAAGATAATCTACCTTGTGGTATTGCAGCACATTTGCCACCTCAACGCTTCCACTACCATAGGCGAACGCTTTTACCATCACCATTAATTTTGTCTCGGCATTCAATTTAGACTTGAAATAATTCAGATTATACACCAAGGATCCCAGATCAACTTCCATCACAGTGCCATGCACTTTTCGTTGTAACAACGATGCAATTTTTTCAAATTGGAATACACGCGCACCTTTTATCAGAATAATTTCTTGTTGAAAGGAATTTAAATTTACGGATCTTAAAAAATCATCTGTGGTATGATAGAATAAAGAAGGGACTTGAAACTTTGAGGCATGTTTAACTAAATCCGGTCCGATCCCAATAAATTTTTTGATTCCACTATTGTTAATCAACAGGGCTACACTGTTCGTTAGGGTCTCCTGATCAAGCCCCGATTGAAGTATGTCTGATAAAATAAGCGTTTTCTCTATTTTCTGATTCTGGTGATGAAGAAAATTCAAACTGATTTGTAGCCCGGCTAAATCGTTATTATAGGTATCGTCAACTACCTGACATTGATTAATACCCTCTTTAAGTTCAAGTCTCATTGGCACAGCGCGCAGTAACTGAACGCGCTGTTGAATAACCTGTACATCAATGCCCATGAAAAGCATTACCGAAATACAATGGAACGCATTTTCAATTGAGGCTGTGTCAGAAAATGGTAATGCTATTTGAAATAAAATATTTTTCCAGGAAACACTATAGACGTTGTCGATTCTTGAAATTTTTATTTGCGCCTTCTCTGAGAACCCCCACGTCAACAATGAAAGAGATGTTTTTTGAAGTTCTTCTGCCAGATGAACCTGATCAATACAACATATTACAACCTTGGCACGATTAAAGAGCTTGGCCTTTTCTTTAATCTTATCAGGCAGTTCCTTAAAGTTTTCGTCATGAGCAGTGCCTATGTTGGTAAAGATTCCAATGGTTGGCTGTATGATGCACGCAAGAGCTTCCATTTCCCCAGGCATTGAAATCCCTGCTTCAAAGATGCCTAACGTGTGGTATGACTCTGTTTGCCAAACAGATAAAGGAACGCCCAATTGTGAGTTATAACTGCCTGGGTTTTTTACAATGGTATAATCTTTTGATAAGAGTTGGTACAACCACTCTTTAATAATTGTCTTTGCGTTGCTTCCTGTTATTCCAATAACAGGTAATGAAAATTTGTCACGCTGCGCTGAAGCAATTCTTTGTAAGGCATGCACAGACGAGTCTACTCGCAAAAAGTTTGCATTCACAAATTTTTGAAATGGGAAATCATTTTCTATAATAAATTGCCGTATCCCTGCCTCATATAAAGCTTGTATGTATTGATGGCCATCGTGATGATCTCCGTTAATTGCAAAAAAAACAGATCCTGGGTGAAGCAACATCTTACGGCTGTCTGTTATAAGATAAACAACCGGCCTGTCTAAAGAGAGAACCAGATTTCTTCCGCCTGTTATATTCTCTAATTGTGCGAATTGAAGCATGTTAAAAAAGTCGAGCCCCGTTCTGTACTGGTTTGTCGATGGAACTTAGAACAACATTGTTGTTCTGATCTGGAAAACCAGTAACCAAAACTTCGGAAATAAAATTAGCGATTTGCTTAGGTTCAAAATTAACTACACAAATTACCTGGCGACCGATCAGTGAATTTAGTTCATACAAGCCAGTGATTTGCGCGCTCGATTTTTTTACTCCTAACTCACCCAAGTCAATCCACAATTTATACGCAGGTTTTTTAGCCTCCACAAATACCTCTGCTTTTGTAATAGTGCCTGCGCGCAGGTCTATTTTGGTAAAATCACTCCATGAAATCATAATAACCAGATAAAAATAATAGGCAAATCTCGCCTTTTAGGTATTAAAACAATGATTCTCAACAATTTCTGCTTCAGAGCTAAATGAAATTTTTACCTTTCCTGTAACAATAGAAATAAATTTTGCGTTTTTGCTTCATTACCCCATGAAACATAAGCCTTTTTATCGGATAGTTTTGGCAATGTACACAGTGCTTGCTTTCTGCGTTTCGGCTAAAGCACAGGAGGAAAAATCATACAGTGAGGGTGAAATCGTAACAAGAGACGCACGAATTGACCTTGATCCAATAACATTGGCTGAGGGTGAGCCTACACCTGATAAGAATACAATTACGGTTGCTATTAAGCCCGACTCATTAATAGTAAGACCTGTAAAACCTATTATTAAATCTACTGATAAGGTTGAGGAAGACCCTTTATCCTTTAACTTCCTTTATTACATCATCGAAAAATTCAAGTTGTCTGATATCATCGAGTAACGAGTTTGTTTTTTTGCTTGTATCCATTTACTTGCAACATTGTTGCACCTAATAGCGATTCATGCGAACCCTCTTCGTTGTCTTTATAACTTTTTCGGCATTGCTTTGCAAGGCTCAAAATACATTAACGGGTATCGTTACTGATTCCGATACTAAAATTCCGTTAGCAGGAGTGACAATTTATATTGCTGACTTGAAAAAGGGTACCCTTACAAATGATGACGGGTTCTTTTTAATCAACAGTCTACCAAAGGGCAAATTCTTTATCGAGGCGAAACTCATTGGATATACCGCTTCGGTTCAATCCTTGCAAATTGATGGTACTATTCAATTAAACATTGCCCTCGCCAGTATCGCTACTGAACTTCATGAGGTAGTGGTAACCGGAATAAGTCATACCACAGAGTTGCGTAAAAATCCTATCTCTCTCACTACCATCAACAATCAATTTATGGTGGAGTCAAATTCTACTAACCTTATCGATAACATTTCGAAAAAACCTGGCCTTAGTCAAATTACCACCGGAGGTGCTATATCAAAACCTGTTATCCGTGGCCTTAGCTATAATCGTATTATCACCCTTTATGATGGCATGCGGCAAGAGGGACAACAATGGGGTGACGAACACGGAATTGAAATTGATGAATTTTCTGTTGATCGTGTTGAAATTATTAAAGGTGCCGGTAGCTTATTGTATGGCAGCGATGGCCTGGGAGGTGTAATAAATTTTTTATCTCCAACTCCTATGGCGATTGGTTCCATTGCTGGAAAAATGATGAGTGCCTTTCAAACCAATAATGGACTAATTGCGAATTCTTTTTCAATAGCGGGGAACACGAATGGAATCTATTGGTTAACCCGAGCTAGTAACAAACTAGCTAAACCGTACATGAATGCTTATGACGGCAGAGTTTTCAATTCAGGATTTAACGAAATTAATTTTAACAGCCTGATTGGCATTAGTAAAAAGTGGGGTTATTCGGAACTCGCCATAAGCAATTTTGATCAACGTATTGGATTAGTTGAGGGCGATAGAGATGGTAATGGCAATTTTGTTCGACAAAAAAACGTAAATGGTAACAACATAGTAACCCCCGTTACGAATAATGAATTGAGGTCTTATCACCTGTTTACACCAAATCAAACCATACAACATTCTAGAATTTCAAATGCATCCAATTTCTATTTAAACGAATCCAGAATTCAGCTTAATGTTGGCTATCAGCGCAATCAACGAAAAGAGTTTGGAAATGTGTTAGATAAAAATGAAGCTGAACTTTATTTTGATTTGCAAACATATAGCTACAATTTAATCTATTTTCTTCCGGACATACGCGTGTGGCAGTTCTCGTTGGGAACGAGTAGTTTGGTTCAGCAAAACAAAAACAAAGGCGAAGAATTTCTTATTCCCGAATACACTCAATTCGATTGGGGAATATTTGGTTTCGTAAAGCGCCCAATTGGCAAACTGGATTTAGCGGGTGGCGTACGGTTTGATAAGCGCTCACTCAACAGTAGCTCCCTGTATCTCGATGCCAATGGGTTCCCAACAAATGATCCATCCATGACTCAAAAATTTAGCTCCGCGGATTTAACGTTCAAAAACATTTCTTCAAGTGTGGGGGCGACATACGCGTTCTCTAAAAGTTTTATAGGTAAACTAAACGTTTCGCGTGGGTTTCGCGCACCAAATGTATCTGAGCTCGCCTCGAATGGGCGACATGAGGGCACGATCCGATATGAATACGGCAATTTGAATCTTGATCCTGAAACTTCACTGCAATTAGATGCTAGTATACTCTTGAATTCTCAACATATTTCACTAGAGGTTTCTCTTTTCCAAAATACAATTAACGATTACATCTATACTAAAAAATTGTTGAACTCGAACGGGTTGGATAGTATTCCAGACCCAAGTGATCCCGCGCCTGCTTATCACTATGTTCAGGGCGAGGCTCAACTGAGGGGAGGTGAGTTAACGTTAGATATTCACCCTCACCCGCTCGACTGGCTTCATTTTGAAAATTCATTTTCGCTGGTGCACGGTGAAAATAAATCGCAAATAAAAAATGATAGCAGTAAGTATCTACCATTCATTCCGTCTCCTCGCTTGCAAAGTGAGCTTCGCGCAACAATCAAGAAATTAGGAAGAAATTGCTTTAATTCATTTTTTAAGATTGAGTTAACGCATTGTTGGAAGCAAAATCGCGTATTGCTCGAAAACAGAACAGAGACGCCAACGTTATCATACTCAATTTTTAATGTTGGAATGGGGACAACCTTTAACTCCATGAAAGGCTCTGAACTATTTTCAATCTATTTTAATGTTGCCAATGTGTTCGACAAGGCCTACCAACATCATTTGAGTAGATTAAAATACGCAACTGAAAATCTGGCAACCAATAGAATGGGTGTATTTAACATGGGAAGGAATTTCAATTTTAAAATTGTGGTGCCCATTAGTTTTAAGAAAGCAACGAACAGTTAAACCCCTTTTTTCACTAAAAACTGCTCAAGATCTTTCAGTTTTAAAATTCCTTCATAGTAAGCCTTACCAAATATTACGGCAAATATGCCTAGGTCATTCAGTCTTTTAATATCATCTACGCCACGAACTCCTCCACTGGCCAGCACGCACAATTCCGGGAAGCGCTCACGGATATCTGTATAGAAATCAAAAGCAGGGCCTTCCAGCACGCCATCGCGTGATACATCGGTGCTTTTCACGTATTTCAACCCGCGTGAATAAAAATATTCCAGATGTTCGAACAAGGTGAGTTCTGATTTACTTTGCCAGCCACGAAACAAAAGATTCTTTTTCTTCACATCCGTTACATCTGCACCGAGCGTAATTTTTTCGCGACCATACGAAACTATCCAGGAAGCGAACAATTCGGGATTGGTAACGGCAATACTGGAGGCCGTTATATATTCAGCCCCCGCTTCATACGCTTTGCTGATATCCCCATCGGTGGAAATGCCGCCCGTAAAATCAATTTTCAAATCTGTATATCCAGAAATTGCCTCAACTACGTGATAATTTACTGGGGCTCCTCGTTCGGCACCATCTAAGTCAACAAGGTGAATAACCTCTATGCCGTGATCTTCAAAACGCTTGGCTAAGTCGAGTGGGTTTTCATCATACGACTTTTCACTGGTAGGGTCGCCCTTACGCATTTTTACAACTTTCCCGTTTCGGATTGCTATTGATGGTATAACTTGTATCATCTCATATGTTTGGTTGGCTAAAATACCATTTGCGGTTGAAACATTCATCAGATCGTTTGAATTTTACTTCCGCCTAGGCAGGATTCTTGCAGGTACCTCATAAAATTATCGCTAACTTTATTCACCTCAAAACCGCAATTATGAAGCGTCTTTTCGCAATCGTTTGTCTGTCACAAATTTTTCTGTCAGCCTTTTCTCAGGCGAAAATCCGAAAGCTCCCTCCTTCAATCAATAATCCTTCTATAAATGTCTTTGCCCCATTTATAAGTCTTGATGGGGGCTCTCTTTTATTCACCTCAGATTATGCCGATGATGGAACGCTACTATACTTCAGTAAACGAGAAAATGCTGATTGGAAAGCTCCCGTGGAGCTACCCCGGCATTTAAATGGGCGTGTAAATTTTTTAAAAGGCTACTCACTAAGCCCTGACGGAAAGACTTTATACCTAACCTCGATCAAATCGGGTGGAGTTGGTGGTTATGATTTGTGGGCGAGTGATTTAAAAGGAAGTGCTTGGAGTGAACTGAGAAATTTATTTCTGCCTATCAACTCCAAATCAAACGAAGGTTGCCCAACCTTTACAACCGATGGCAACACGGTTTATTTTATGCGCTGCGAAAAAATGGATATGCAGAAAGCTGATCGATGCAAGATTTTTGTTTCCCATAAAAACCCGACTGGTCAATGGGAAGAACCAACAGAACTACCAGCAAATATTAATTCCGGAAATTCTCAAACGCCACGCATTATGGCAGATGCGGAAACATTAATCTTTTCTTCTGATAAGCTATTGCCAAACAAGGGCGAGATGGATTTATACGTATCAAAATTGCGAGATGGTTCATGGACTAACCCGCTGCCGTTAGACTTTGCTAACACCGAAAAGGGTGATCAGTATGTAAGCGCTCAAGCCAATGGCCGATACCTGTTAAAAGAAGCTCCAGGAAAATTTAAAAGCGAGGTGGTTGAATATCTTATACCGGACGAACTAAGACCTAAAGGGGTAATGAAGGTTGACGGATCTGTTAAGGATGTAATGGGCTCACCAACTTCTGCCTACGTTTCAGTTACCGATTTATACAATAACAAGCGTGTTTTTAGTGGCAAGCCAGCAACCGATGGTTCGTTCTATTTCTATTTGCTAGAAGGAGGAGCATACGAACTCTCTGTCGATCATGAAGAAGGTTCTTACACTTACTACTCTAAAATATATGACCTTATGCACAATGCTGCATTACGAAACGACAATCTAGACATTATACTAAAATCTATTTCAGCTGGTGATGAGCTTACGCTGGAGGCGCTGCATTTTAAACCGGAAAGTACCGAACTTGATAACGCGGTCTCTGAACTAAGACGCTTATCACGCCTAATAAAAAGTTCGCCACAATTAAATTTTGAGATCCAAGTATTATTGGCAGGATATGTTGAGGATTCAATACAATCTTCTTCCGATTTATCTGAAGTGGTAATTGATTCCTCAACCGTTATCCTAGAAAGTATCGATTCTCTCGGGCAACTTACAACGCGCGATAGTCTAATAGTAAAAACTACCTATCACAATGATAGAACTGAAAAACAAGCGGGGGCTATCATCCAGCAACTTGTAGCTCTTGGTGTTGAGCGAAAGAATCTTCTCTTATTTGTAAATGTTCGACCCGAGGAGATAATTGAAAACAGAAAGACTACTGTGAAACTAGTTGCAAGAGCTAAAAAATAATCATTGCAAGGATTGTGCTGGCTCGCATTCTCATACTTGATTAACCTTACGGGCTGCCTGCTTCTAATTTATTTATAAGAAAAAGGGATCGCTACTACTGTATTGTCCCATAATAAAACTAACTCGGCTTCCTCACCAACTTTTTCGAAGGCAATTGTAAATTGCTCAAACACTCGTTTATGCTTTACGGCATGAACGGGAATCTGTACAACATCCAATTCCGGATTGCGGTTGGCTTCACCTTTGTGATTAATCCCCCATTGCCCTGCCTCTGTATTAAATATCACAGACCAAGTAGTACTATCAGGAATTGTCCAAAAGCTGTATTTCCCCGGATTTAGCTTTTTGCCTTCAATTGTTATTGTTCTGTTAGTCTGAAAAATAGTGGCCTCATTTGCCCCTGTTCTCCATACTGCCCCATAGGGAACAAGCTGACCAAAGACTACCCTATTGCGTTTAAAAGGCCGATTGTACTGTACTTTCAACTCCAATTCGCCATCGGTATAAACTACTTCTTCTTCCGGGCTAAATGACCTTTCATTTTTAAGTCGGATGTAACCAACAAAAAGAATTAACATGGTAATCAATACCACACCAACTGCCGAAAAGATCAAAAATTTCCTCATCCAATAAACTTTACAGTGAAGCACTAAAAAACAACATCAAAACATACAATAAATTTTAATCGTTTTCTATTGAAATTACTTGAATACCTCTATTTTTAGATTTCCTTAAAAGCAAAAACAATTATGGACGCATCCTGGACTCCTTTCTACGTAGTTATTGCACTATTTGTTTTGGCTATTGTTTCGCCATGGATTTTCCCTAACAAAATGGTGAGCAACAATAAGCACGACAATAAGCACTAGTTGCTTATCAATCAGATAAAATGAATATCTGCGTTTTCTGTGGGTCAGGCACTGGCAGTAATCCAGTATATGCCAAGGCAGCCCAAGGTCTTGGTAATATTCTTGTCGCCCAGCAGCATACCTTGATTTATGGTGGGGGAAACATTGGTCTGATGGGCATAATGGCAGATGCAGTCCTCGAAAAAGGGGGACGTGTTATTGGAATCATTCCCGAATTTCTAATGCAAAAAGAAGTGGGACACACCAACCTTACCAAATTGGAAATCGTTGGCAGCATGCATGAGCGAAAGAAGAGAATGGCCGATTTATCGGATGCCTTCATTGCTATGCCCGGAGGTTGGGGCACACTTGATGAAACCGCAGAAATTTTAACTTGGAAACAGCTTGGTTTAATCCACCAGCCGATAGGCATTCTAAATGTGAATGGTTTTTTTGATACTCTTCTCCGGCAAATGACGGTAATGGTTGAGGAGGAATTTCTAAAACTAGAAAATTTCAATTCCATAAAGGTCAGCTCAGATCCAACACAATTAGTATCCCAACTTATACCACAATAAGGGGTAGAGGCCTTTACGTAAAAATTTTTTTAACTTGATGCGGTTAGGTATTACTTATGATACGATTTCTTGTTATCCTTTTTCTTGTATTTCCACTCGCTAAAAATTCTGAAAGTCAAACATTAGGTTTTGCTCTTGCGGATGGAAAAAAGCGGGTTGATATCCCAATTGAGATTCAGAATAATCTGATTGTAGTGCCTGTTATTCTCAACGATGTGCTGCCACTAAAATTTATAGTAGATACAGGCGTCCGAACAGCCATACTCACCCAAAAAGCTTTTTCCGATATACTTCAGCTAGCCTATAATCGTAAATTATCTGTTACCGGACCTGGCGGTGAAAAACTTATTGATGCCTACGTAACATCAAATGTCTCTATTGCCTTGCCGGGCGTTACTGGTAAAGGGCACTCACTCCTTGTTTTGGAAGAAGATTATTTGGAGCTAAGAAATTTTCTCGGTACGGATGTACATGGAATTTTGGGTTATGAATTATTCAGCCGGTTTATTGTGAAGATTGATTATTCCAGAAAGATGATGTCGTTGATACTGCCGGAAAAGTTTCACACTAAAAAAAGCTATCAGGAATTACCCATGTTGGTAGAAGACACAAAACCTTTTATACTTACCTCGCTAAATTTGACTCCTACCAAATCCATGACCGCAAAACTTTTAATGGACACCGGTGCAAGTCATGGCCTGATGTTAGACCCCGCATCGGATGAGCGAATTACCGTACCAGAAAATACTGTGAGTACGGTTATTGGAAGAGGACTTGGTGGAATAATTACAGGTAAGATTGGACGGGTTAACTCTTTAAAATTAGGAGATTATACCTTAAACAATGTGTTGGTTAATTTTCCTGATCCGAATAGTTACATGGATACACTCAAAAGCACGCTCACCTTTAGGCATGGCACTATCGGTGGAGAAATACTAAGTCGATTTACGGTGATCTTTAATTATCCGCAGGGTAAGGTGTATTTAAAAAAGAACGCGGAATTCAAAAAAGAATTTTACCTGAACCTGAGCGGTATTGATTTAAAAGCTAAAGGAGCTACGCTTAATGTTTTTGAAATCTCGGAAGTAAGAAAATTGTCTCCAGCCGATAAAGCAGGCATACTTCCGGGCGATATACTGCTTTCTGTTAACGGGTTTCAGGTAAAAGATTTTCACCTGAATGAAATTAACTCTATGCTAAATTTAAAGCCCGGAAAAAAAATGACACTCATTGTAGAGCGGAATAAGATACAGTCTACCCTAATTTTTCGGCTTGAGAATCAAATCTGAGTGTTACTAATTGACCAGTTTAAGCAAAAGGCTCTTCCTTTTATTATATGCCTCTAAAATGTATTGACGGGTACGTCTGAATTTCAAGGTGTTTTTTATGGTGCTGTACAACGATTCTGCTGTAAGACCTCCCTTCAAAAGATAATCCATAACATTGGCAGACGCTATAGCTTCTACATAGTTAGAATTTTTTAAAACAGTAATAGGGATATTGCACGTTTGAGAATTACTCGTTAACGAACTAACAGTATGGTCAAGCTCTGTCCTTCCAATATTATCATCAATCAAAATAAAATTGGGTGTAAAATTTACCAACCTCGCCAAACTTGTTTCCAGGTTAAAAGCAATTTCAGTTATAATCCTCCTTCCGGGAAGTTTTGCTATTGTTGCTAACATCTCACTCATTTCTATTGGATTATTCCCAATAAGAAGAATGTTTATGGAATCCGTTGGTTGTTGCATCTAGAAAAATAATAAGCCAGTTAACTTGTTAACACGTTTTGAACTTAAAAGGTTACCGCCATTTCATCCCATTTTTTTCTTTGTTGAAAAATCTTCATTGAGAATGCCTAAAAAAGTTAGATTTTAGAGTTCTAATTAATTTCAATTCTGAAAAAAGTCGTAATCATTGGAGGGGGTTTAGCTGGCTTAATTACCGGAATTAGACTGGCACGGCTAGCCATTCCCTGTATTCTAATTGAGAAAAAGAGATATCCATTTCACAGGGTTTGTGGCGAGTACGTTTCTAACGAAACAACATCGTTCTTAAAAAATGAGGGGCTTTACCCCACTGCGCTAAATCCAGCACAGATAACTCAGTTTATGCTCAGTTCGGTTAGCGGAAAAAGCACACAACTTTCGTTAGATCTAGGCGGTTTTGGGATTAGTCGATACCAGTTCGATCTATTCCTTTACGAGAAAGCAAAAGAAGCTGGTGTTACCTTTTTGTTGGATACCGAAGTTAATGAGGTACTTTTTGCTGGCGATGAGTTTCTAATTAAAACAGGCACTCAAAGTCTGGAGGCAGCAATCGTCATTGGCGCCTTTGGCAAACGTTCGAAGTTAGATAATTCGCTTGATCGTACTTTTTTTAAGAAACGGTCTCCCTATGTAGGTATCAAGTACCATATTCGAACGCAACATCCGGGAAACCTGATTGCCCTACATAATTTTATGGGAGGATACTGCGGCATTAGTAACGTTGAAGATGGCAAGACAAACCTATGCTACCTTACACACCGTGATAATTTAAAGCGGTATAAAAATATTCATGAGATGGAAGAAACCATTCTCTTTCAAAATCCTAATCTCAAATACATTTTCAAAAATTCTGAGTTTTTGTTTGAGAAGCCTGAAACAACAAACGAGATTTCATTCGAAACCAAAGACCCTGTTTGGAATCACATCTTGATGAGCGGTGATGCAGCTGGTATGATTACTCCATTATGTGGCAATGGCATGGCCATGGCTATTCATTCCGCCAAAATTTTAAGTGACCTTATTAGAAAACACACAGAAAAGAAATTTTTTATTCGTGACCACCTCGAACAAGAATACACCTATGCGTGGAATAAAATTTTTGCGAAACGTCTATGGGTAGGGCGGCTAATTCAAAATAGACTTTTCGGTAGTGCGTTCACCTCTAATCTGGCCATTAAGCTTGCGGTCCATTCTAAACCAATCGCAAGGGCAATTATAAAAAATACACACGGTAAAATATTCTAATAACCCGCTTCAATGGCCTGCAATACATGACTGCTTTCTAAGAAGAAGTATATAAAGAAAATATTTAAACAGGTAGCTGAAACGAAGTTAAGTCCCATTGTATAGCCATAGCTAGCGTTGCGCTCATCCTTTAATACTTTCACAAACCAAAACAAGAAAAAGGCCAACACAGGAGTTAGTGCTAGCAAGAAGCCGATCGTGTATTTTATTTCGAAGAGGCTAACAAAATAAAATATAAAACCAGCTACAGCAAATGAAAATGCTACAGCAGTAAAAACAAAAGTCCCCTTCACGCCAAGCATTAAGCTAAGCGTTCGGTCACCCCGTTTGGCATCCTCTTCGTGCTGATACACCTGTGTCATAGGGTAGTTGCCCCATAACATCAAACTGCTAAGGGTGGCAGGAATAAGTACGCTTGCATTCCAACAATTTTCTAAAGAAAAATTATTGATTCCAACATAGCACACAATGAATGTGAAAAAACCTTGAAACAATCCAGCAGCAATCCAGCCAAGTATTGGATATTTTTTTAGTCGGATGGCGGGGTGGCTATACGCCTTTGATATAAGTCCATAAATGAAAAGCATGCCAACAAACAATGCGTTGATTTTCCAAAACCCAAGTACTAACGCTACACTATCAAAGAGCAGTGCTAAATAATATAACCCTTTTTTAACCGGTGGTGGATTTTTCAGCCCTCCAATACTTTTCTCATCTTTATCGAAATAGCTATTATACCCATTACTTGCCGGGTAAAGGAATACGTGAAGAATGACAAATACCCAAAACATTCTGCTTTCATTCAGGTTAGGAGAGATAGCCAACGCAAACAAAAAAACCGGAAGCAAAAAATATGAAAACGGAATACGAAGGTGTAGCCAGGAAGAGCGTTTTAGCATATGCACGAAGTTGGTAATAGGAATGACCTAAATTAGCAGAATTTGTACATCTTGTATATTCATTTGCAATAAATTACAGGATGAGGTTTTACAAAAACATACTGCTTTCTGTTGTCGCGCTTCTCGACATCTACTTCTTTGTATTTTGGATAGTTGCTGCTAATCGCTACGAAACACATCCCGAAAGAATAGCTTTCTTTCTTACGGGTTGGCCGAGAATCAATTCCACAGGTAATTTAAATATTATTTTAAGTTCCGCAACCCTTGCCGCAGTTGTCGTTATTAACATGAATACAAAAAACAACCAGATATTTAGATTCGTACTTTCCATCATCTATATACTATTTCTTCTTCTTACAGCATGGAGTTATTTATGAATAATCACTACTGGTTAAGGTACAATACATGAGTTTTATCACGTCTATTGGAACAGCGGTGCCTGCAAATCGCTTTAGTCAATCAACCCTTGGCGATTTTATGGTTAAAGCCATGCAGTTAGATTATGTGAATAGCCGAAAACTGAAAACGATTTTTCGGTCAAGTGGAATTTCTTATCGCCACTCAGTGCTTGATGACTATGGAAAGATTAGTGATTTCACATTTTACTCAACTGCCAAAGATTTTGAACCCTTTCCATCAACGGAAAAAAGAGTTTCTGAATACCGCAAGCACGCATTGACATTAAGTAAGCAAGCTGTTCAGGATTGCATCTCAAAGCGAAGTGACTTTAACCTCAGCTCTGTGACTCATTTGGTTACTGTTAGCTGTACCGGGATGTACGCACCCGGCTTGGATATCGATTTGGTGAAAGCCCTTGGCTTGCGCTTAGATGTTCAACGCACCGCTATAAACTTCATGGGTTGCTATGCAGCATTCAACGCCATTAAAGTAGGTGACGCCTTTTGCCATGCAAACGGCAATGCCTGTGTGCTTATTGTTTGCACAGAAATGTGTAGTCTGCACTTTCAAAAGAAAAATACAGATGACAATCTATTAGCAAACGCCCTATTTGCAGACGGTGCAGCAGCGCTTTTGTTGGAATCTAATCCAGCAAAAGGATGGAATCTTTCACCGGTGGCTTTTCATAACGCCTTATCGTTTACGGTTGAGCAACACATGGCCTGGAATATTGGAAATTTTGGTTTCGAAATGAAGTTATCCTCGTATGTGCCCGATGTCATTCAAGGAGGAATACATACGTTGACTACCGAAATGTTAGAAAAAATAGACAAAAAGATTAGCGACATCAATCACTTTTCCATTCACCCGGGCGGAAAAAAAATTCTGGAAGTAATTGAAAAGGAATTGGGCATTACAAAAGAACAAAACCAGTATGCTTATGAAATCTTGAATGATTACGGTAATATGTCTTCCCCAACGGTTTTGTTTGTACTGAATAAGGTTTTTAAAAACTTAACAACTCCCGATGAGGATTCTAATGTTTTAAGTTTTGCCTTTGGCCCAGGGCTTACTTTGGAAAGTATTTTGTTTACTGTTCACCTTCATTAATTTATGATTCTGGATTTTTCTAAGCGATCTGCAGAAATTGAAATCATGGACAATTTGAATTGCTCAGGAGATGTGGTTAATCAAACTCTTAAAGAACTGGATACCATTAATAAATTATTGGGCGGTAATAAAGTTACACTTCAGGGAATTGAATCGCTTGTAAAGAAAAAATTAGCTACCCGTTTACACGTTGTTGACCTCGGCTGTGGTAGTGGCGAATTGTTGAAGATCGTTGCACAAAAATTCCGAAAGTCAAACCCTCATTCTATTTTTTCAGGAATTGATGCAAATCCAAACATCGTACAGTATGCTCAAAAACATGTGTTGCATTTTCCTGAAGTCAGGATTTCTACAGCAGACATTTTAGACACTGAGTTTAAGCAGAAGAAATTCGACATTATACTGGCAACACTTTTTTTTCACCACTTTTCATCAACACAGCTAATTCAAATCTTTAAAGGTTTTAAACAACAGACCAGTTTGGGGGTTGTCATCAACGATCTGCACCGGCATTGGCTGGCATACTATTCCATTAAAATTTTAACAAGATTTTTTTCTCGTTCCTCCATGGTGAAATATGATGCACCGCTTTCCGTACATCGTGGATTCAAAAGAACCGAACTAATGGATATACTTCATCAAGCGGGCATTAAAAATTATACATTAAAATGGAAGTGGGCCTTTCGTTGGCAGGTAGTTATATCGACAGCCTGAAAAAAAGTATACCCTGATGGCTAATAATATACTTTAAATTAATCCACTTTTACTTAGTCCCACTTCTCAACAAGTTTTGCAAATTGATCTTGTCTCTTTTTTGTGTAGCGTTGCTTCACCTTATCCCAATCAATTTTCGTATCTAAAATTTCAAAATTCACAAAGCCATCTGCTTTCTTGTATTTAAAAGAATCACTGTTGCCAAATCCTAAGTTGTACAACCGTTTTAATACATCGGTGTCCTGTTTGCCTTCATTGTCGGTATACTCAAAAACATTTGCGTATAACCCTAAACTTCCTGATCCTTCGAAATCACCCTCGTTTAACATATCTGTATTACAAGAAAATTGGCGAATATGAGAAAGGGAAACAACCGTTTTGTAACGGGTGCTCCACCAGTCATCTACAGGCATGTTTTTAATTTGCTTTAAAGGGATTTGAACTTGTTGTACAGCCGTAAAAATGGTGGTGCCGTACACCTTGTTTAATTCAGCTACTGTTTCATCCAAAATTCCTGGCTGAACAAATTCCGCTTCCACTACTCCTTCAAAGCCAACTATTTTCGGGTCCTTCATGCCAGCAATACCACCTTCCCCTATGAATAGTCTGGTCTTTTGGTCTTGCATTACCACGGCAATTTTGTGACCATCGGCTTCATACCTTTTTATTTTTGCAGTGAAGGCTTCCTTTTTGGGTGGCAAATTTGGTTTTAATGATGCGATCTCCGCTGCAACCGTTACGGGGCGAGAAGCAGCAAATTCTTTTTTCGCATTCGCAACACTGTCTTTAGTTTCTTTAATGGCCTGCTTTACTTCTCCTATTGTGGGAGCATTGCTACCTCCTTTACCATTTTTTCCAAACCAAGGATAGTATTTTATTTTACCCGGGTTATTTTTTTCGAACCACGCATTATACTCATCCACTACATTGAGGTAGGTAATAAACCCGTACCCCTTTTCCTCATTGGTTACTTTGCTTGCTAATTCTGCATAGTCACTTACGAGCTGACTCATTTTCTTTTTGTATCCCAATACTAAGGATGCGTTTGTTTCCGATTGTCCGTTCTTAGAGATCAGATCACTCGTTACAGGGGTGAAGTTATCGGTACCTGCATTGGAGGTTTTAACCGCTGTGGTGATATACGTGATGTGTTCTATTACACCCTGTCTGTTTAATATTACCCATTGCATGCCTGCAGGGGTGGATCGTTCAACCCAGCACTGATTGTTCATGTAGAAGGTCTCAATCAACCCCTTGTCAATATTGCCTGCAGTATTGGTTTCAAGGGGATTTTTAGTCCCCATTTGTATACCCGGATGAGAATACTTTGCATAAAGCTTTTTTGTTTCGCCTGATTTGAAAATAATGGTGCAATCGAAGGATTTACCATAGTCGGAAGGATTAAACTGTGCGAATAGCTGCCCCTGAATTAGGAGCAGGCAAAAAACAGAAAGAATTTTTTTATTCATAAGACAGTAAAATTTAAGGTGTGTTTGCACAGTAATCAAAGATCAATTCTATATCTACCAAAGACCTCTCTAAAAACCTTGTCAGGTTGAGCTTATAGAAACTAATTAGTTGCTTTTTTGTATTCCAAAACGACTTCGACAAGCTTAGTCTGACAAATAATTTAGGTTTTTCAAGATGCCTGCGTCACCACATGTTGCTACCACGAGCAGCACTGCCACATATCAATTTTCAAATTTCATAATCTTTGGAGGCTTTAACTATTGCTTTTCAAGCGTGAAGGACTTCTGATAAAACAGAAATTGCCCAGGGTTATTCTCTTCATAATCAGCATGCACCGTTGGTTCATCTTGTGTCCAGTACATGGTGCTTGAGCCATCAAATTCAACATTCCAAACCTCTGTATCACCGCCACCAATACTCACCGAAATTACTCCGCTTGAAAATTCATAGTCAAAGGTTCCAAAAGAAGCTAATGTAATTTCGTTCGCGGTAAAAATAAAATTTTCATCAATAAACTCAGGATCCGGATCATTAGTATTAATTATTTCTCCGACTCCTGTCGTACCAATTTCTTGCCATTCTATACCTGCAGCATCCGTAACAAGCCATGTTCCGGAAAGGCTATTTGCTTTCTCATCATCACCGCATCCGGTAAAAAATAAAATAGCCCCTAGGGCGATCATGAATAATACGAGGTTCTTTTTCATTGGTTGGTTGGGTTAAGTATTAACAAGCTATAGAAAATTGAGCTTAGAATGATTATAAACATCTTGATTACAAGATGCTTGAGGTCGAGGGTTGAATTTTGAATAATCTGGCACAATTTTTACTACTTTTAGATTATCTAATTCAACCTTCTATGAAATTTGTCTCAAAAATCCTCTTTGTACTTACTGTATTCATTGCAGTTGCCTGTGCTTCTGGTGTGCTTGGTAAAAAAGTAAAAGAACCCTTTCAGGGCAGTGCCTACGAATCAAACAATCGGTTTTGGCGCGGTACCGGAAAAGGATCTAGCATAAAAGACAACATTGCGCGTGGCAAGGCCGATATTGACGCAAAAGCACAATTGGCAGGGCAGGTAAATACTACGATGAAACAAGTAGCAGATCAATACCTGGGGCAAACCGAAAATGCTGAAGCGGCTGATGTCGCTGATAAATTTCAAAGCCTGGTTCGTCAGATTATGAACACAAACATTTCTGATCTGCGCAAGATGGGCGAAACAAAATTCTTTAATGACGAAACTAAAGAGTATTCGATTTTTATAGCATACGAAATAAAAAAGAATGCCATGTTGCGCTTCATGAAAAAACAAGCCAAGGTGGAAGAAAAAATTACAGAACGTCAGCGCGAATTAATTGAAAAGATTATTGATGAAGAGATAAAGAAAGCTGACGCAGCAGATGCTGAAGCCGACCAGTAGAGAATAGACCGTTACGATAAAGATTAAAGCCTGTTGGTATCCTCACAACAGGCTTTTTCATTTTGGGTGCAACCGAAAGCATACTTTGATAATACAAGAACATACGTATCACCGGCTTTCCATAAACTCAGGAAAGAGGCAGCCAATAGTAGTGAGTGAGTAACCCCTCGTGTATATTTGTAGTATGCCATCCGCCCTTAAACACATCGCCATTGCAGGCAACATTGGTTGTGGAAAAACAACGTTGGCCGAAAAGCTTTCAAAACATTATGGTTGGAGTCCGTTATACGAATCAGTAGAGCACAACCCTTATCTACGTGATTTCTATAAGGACATGACGCGTTGGGCATTTCACTTGCAGATTTATTTCCTCAATAGCCGCTTCCGGCAGATCAATGAAATCCGTGTAAACAATAAAACCACGGTGCAAGACCGAACGATTTATGAAGACGCCCGCATTTTTGCAATGAACTTGCACACGAGTGGCCATATTAACGATCGCGATTATCAAAGTTATCTCGACATTTTTAATTCGATGATAAACTTTGTGCAGCCCCCCGATTTACTTATTTATCTACGTGCCGATGTACCAAAATTGGTGCGGCAAATACAAAAGCGCGACCGTGATTTTGAATACGCAATGCGACTCGATTATCTCAAAAATTTAAATGAACATTACGAAAATTGGATTAGCAGTTATACACTGGGGCGATTGTTAATCATTGATGTAAACGAACTTGATTTCGTTAAACATATTGATGACTTCGCCTTTATTGTTGGGAAGGTTGACTTGGAGTTAAATAATTTGTTTAGCTAACAATGCTTACTCTTACTTTTTGCCATTCTTACACCGCTCCAGTTCCTGAGGGTTGATACGAGTTGGTTATTCATTCGGTTCATGGCTTCCATTGCCCGCTGTTCTTCAAACTCAGCTGCTGCTTTTTGTACTAAAATTTCTCCATGCATTTTTTCCGCTGAAATTCGTTGGTTGTCTGCTTCCAATTTCTGAACAAAGGCGTACACTAAAAATAACACAGAAACTACTGTGGCCATTGCCAATACTACTGCTCTTCTAAGATTTCTACTCTTTTCTGCTTTTGACTGTGGCGGAATTTGCTTCAGCATTTGAATTTGTTCCTCGGCATTCATATCAAGCAAGATTACTTGGCTTTCTTTTGCATTTCCAATAGTGCTTCCGCTGTCTTGCTTCTTTCACGTTCAATCAGGGTTCTAAGTTTTGCTGACTCCATGCGTGCCGCTTCCGACTCTTCGGTTAGTTGTTTTATCTGACGGTGAAGTTTAATAACCTCTCCTCGCTGTGCTTTGGCTTCTAATTGTTGTTTATACCCAAACACTGCGCAAAGTGCTGCAATGCCCATCATCACTAACGAAATAACTTTGTTCCGCATCACTGTCTTCGCGGAGACTTGCTTGGTTTCACGGTTTTTTCGTAATTGTTCTTCAGCATTCATAGCGCACCTTGGTTATTCTGTCTTCTTCTTTCTTTTCTTCTTATCCTCTAAACTCTGAGTACTTTTTTTATAGATCTCTTTCGCTTCTCTTGCAGCCTCTTCTGAGTATTGTAATCTTAATTCAAGATTTCTTTCCATTTGATTTACCCTTGATTGTGCTTTCAACCATTCATTACGGTAATATGTTTCTTCGCTATTATTCAATCGTGCTTTCAATTTCATAATGCGCTCAAACGATTGATCGATACGCTCACGCTTAATTGTACCACTCTCCACGAATTTACGTATTATCTGGTGAACTTTGTCTACCGTGCGAGTCTCACTTCCCATGATGTTGTTTGAGAAGCACAAAATATCGATGCCCGCATTGATTGCCAGTTTTATGGCCTCTTCTAACCCATATTGCTTAGCGATGGCTTGCATCTGCATATCATCGGAGAACAGAACTCCATTGTAACTCATGTTCTTACGCAATAGGCTGTCGAGCACACGTGATGAAAGCGTTCCGGGGTATCCTCTTTGATCAAGCCTGGTGTTTACAATATGGGCACTCATAATTGCATCAATCATCCCCCGTTCCTGAAGTCGCTGATACGGAATTAATTCTTGCGCTGTCCATGTTTTTGTAACATCCGCTACTCCAAAATGTGTATCGGCTAGTGAGCTTCCGTGGCCCGGAAAATGTTTGAGCACCGTTATCACTCCAAATTTTCGGTGTGGCTTAATGTACTCTTCTGCCAGCATCGCTACTGAATCGCCATTGGCCGAAAATGACCTTCCTACCGAATAGATTACCGTGTTGTTTCTATTTACACCAAGATCGACACACGGAGCGAAATTTACATTAATGCCTAAGCCCGCCAAGTTTGATGCAATAGACTCCGCATAAAATTTAGTTGAGTCTAGCGAACGCCCCATCTCTTGCGCGGTGATCGATCGGGGAAACCCGTATTTATCTTTTAACCGATTTACTTTGCCGCCTTCCTGATCGATAGCAACAAAAAGTGGAATGGGCGCGGCCTTTTGATACGTCCAGATAATCTTCTTCAGCGCGGCAAAGGATGCAGTGCTTTTTGGAATATTCTTTTCAAATAAAATTAGTGTGCCTACTTTGCCCGCTTTCACTTCATCTAATACGGTGGGGTCAACTTCTGCCTTCGGAAACCCTATTAAAATCATTTGCCCGATTTTAATATCGAGACTGTCTTGCGCAATTGACAATTGATAATTGGCAAATGTCAACACGGATATTACAAATGTTACGATCTGCTTTTTCATTCTTAATAATTTGTATAAATCTGTTTTAAGACTATCTCTAGTTCTTTTCGAACAGTACTTGCTGATGTTGGATGATTATTACTCATAAAACTAAAGATAAGCGTTCTTCCTTTCTTTGTAACTAAGTATCCGCTCAGGCTATGATTATTACTTAAGGTTCCGGTCTTGCCATAAATATAAGGAGGATCATTTTTGTACAGGTTCTTTATTGTACCAGCCTTCCCACCAATTGCCAATAGTTGAAATAATCGCGTACGCGGAACCTTTGCATAAATTTTATCCCACAGTTTTACAATGCTTCGTGGCGTAAATAAATTATATCTCGACAATCCCGAACCATCAACCCAAATAAGTTTGTCTGGCAAGTCGCTCAGGTGATTCAATTTCATATACTCTATCGCAATCTCTGGCTTTAGCGAATCACTCAGCACATCGGCACACATCAGCAACAACTGCTCCGCAATAAAATTATCGCTTTGCTGCATCATCACTTTATACAAACTATCGGCAGGAATACTATATACGGTTTTTGCCAGCGCCCAGGAGGTGCTCTCCGTTGCACCAATTTTTTTCTTCAGCGTATCCGATAAAAGTTGAGCTGTTATTTGACGGCTCGTCTTAAAGGGGATTTCCCACTGCTCCAAGCTCTTGTAATTTCTTCCCGGGTGAAAAATAATTCTGTTTGACCCTATATCGCGTATAACTTCAGTTTCATCCAGACTATCCTTCACTGCAATTTCAGAAGAAAAGATTTGTGGGGCAATTTTCAATGATCGACCATTGTACGCAACGGAAGTAAAATTTCCGTTTACCGGAAATGCTGAGCGCTCAGCTGAGTAAGCATACTGATAATCACTCCAAGCCCAGCCAGGTCCCAGTTCGTCTGTAAAAAAATTATCGCTTGCTAAATAAAGGTTCTTATTACACTGGGAGAGGAAATTAAAAACCATTCTGGAATCAAAAGCATACTTATACAAGAATGAGGGGTCGCCTGTCCCTTTGAAAATCAATGAATCTCCATTTTCAAAATACTTTAACGCTGGCACTGAATCGCCTAGCACGGTCAAGCCCGTAAAGAATGTAAAAATTTTTGTGTTTGATGCCGGAGTAAAGTATTGCGATGACTGGAATGCGTACAGCTCCTTCTTTTGCTGCGGATCATACAACATAAACCCCGCATGATTTTGAATTTTAGTTTCAATAGATCGAAATTTTTTATTCAAGGATATCTTTGAAACCGGTGAGCACGCAATCGCACCAAACATAAGTACGATAAAAATCCATTTCATCATTACTTCGTAAGGTAACGTTCTGCTACTATGTTTCGATGGTGGGTTTCATGGCCGGCAATTACGTAACCAAGATTGACGACCGAAATTAAATTGCCGTTTGCTGATCCTTTTCGTTGAAGCATTTCAGCAGTAAAGCTTGAAAACAAATCAATAGTCGTTACCCGTATGTTATTCGCCTCTAGAAGCAATTTCTTTAAACTTCTTCCATGTGCATTCGCTTGAATTGCATAATCATTTTCCTCAAACCCTGTCAGCGGGGTAGCGTCCTTGCGTGAAAACCGTAGAGCTCTATACGCAAAAATTCGCTCCGCGTCCATCATGTGGCAAATCACTTCTTTTATGCTCCACTTTTCTGGCGCATACTTATACTCCCCAATATCCTCTGGTAGCGATTGCAAGAGTGTCGTAGTTTTGCTGTTTGAGGAGTGAAGCGCCTCCAGAACATCTAAATCCTTGACCTGATTTACATACTTCTTGTAAAAATCAGGTAGCGTATTAAAATCGGGCGAAGTATTCATAACTCAAAGTAAATAAACAATTTTGATGATTGATGCTATTACTAATTATTGGGAAGGCTAATTTTAATAGTGGTGCCTTCAGCAAAAACACTCTTCACACTGATGCTCCCTTTCAGTTTATCTATAGCTTGTTTTACGATGTACATTCCCAGGCCTGATCCTTGCGATTTTTCTGTTGCCCTGTAGAACATGTCGAAGATTTTTGACACGTACTCTTTTTTTATACCAATACCGTTATCTCTAAAAATAATCATGGCCTCCTGTGGGGCAATCTGAATACTAATTTTCAGGTAACTTTTTACGGCCGGGTTATAGTATTTAAAAGCATTTGAAATGATATTGGCTATTACAATTTTTATTCTCAGTAGATCACTTTTCAAGGTTACATTCTCCGCTTTAGAAACTATAATTTTAAGTGCTGAGAAATTTTCGAGGTATTGTAGTTCCGCAACACTACTGTCAATTAATTGGGCAAGGTCAATTTTTTCATAGGTAACATCGCTTCTATTAACGCGGGCATAGTTTAACATTGATTTAATAAATTCGTCTAATTTTTTTATCCGATCTTCAATTTTATTAAAATATGTTAAATGATTCTCTCTATTAGAATCAAGATGTGCCAGGTTTACTAATCCTAAAATTGAACTAAGTGGCGAGCGTAAATCATGAGAAGTTTTATACATTAATTGGTCAAGCTCAAAATTTCTTTCCGATAGCTCCTCCAGCGTAGCTTTCAGCTCCTCTTCTTGTGTTGCTAGTTGCCAATTTTGTGAAATAAGTCCTTCATTTAAAACCCGCACTTTTTCTTCATTCTTTTTCCTGCTGGAAATGTCGCGACCAAAAAGTGTTGCGCCAATTATCTTGTTACTTGAATCTTGTATTGGGTTAAGCGAGATCTCAAGGTGCTGACCAAGTAGATCTAACTCCAGTGTGCCTGTTTCCCCCTTAAAAGTTTTCAATAATTGCCTTTTAGTTTTCGTGGCTATCTCGTGTGGCAACAACTTTATAATATCATCTCCGACTGCAATTTCCTTACCGGTAAGTTTTTTCATGCTTATGGCATGGCTCTTATTAAAAATTATATAACGGAACTGCTTATCAACAGCAACAATTCTGTCTCGAGTGCTTTCAATAACGCTCTTTAGTCGGGCGTTGGACTGACTAATAACTTCCTGTGCCAACTTAAACTCCGTTATATCGCGCACAAAAACGGCTACTCCCGTTACTTTAGATTTTTTATCAAAAATGGGATTATAGATCGTTTCTATATACTTATCCTTATAATGCGGTTGGTTGAGGTGCTGCTCAGAAACAAAGTGTTCGCCTTTTAATGCTCTGGTTAATTCTTTTCTCAACCATTTATACTCAGCAGTATCTTTCAAAAAGCCAAGTGTACTACTCCCAATCGAAATCTCTGCTCCATAAATCAACTTAGACATTCTGGCATGATTCGTATTATAAGTGATATAATTGAAGTGCCTATCAATTGCATAAATGGAGTCGTGCGCACTCTCTAATACACCCAGAAGGTTGGCATTTAATTTAACAATATCCTCTTCTCGTTTCTTAATTTCGGTTATGTCGGTTATAAACCCGATCACAAACTTCTCACCTGCATCGTTTATATATCTTGATTTGACGGTTAACAAGTGCTTTACCTTGTTTTTGCGAATAGTAATCTTCTCCCGATTTAAAACGACATCGCCTGTCCGCAGTACCTGATTATCAACCTTCCAAAACACTTTCGATTCCTCCTTGGATAGAAAATCTTGGTCTGTCATTCCAATCAATTCCTTTCGCTCTCTATCCATAAACCAACAAAATGCATCGTTGAACATTACCCACCGATGTTTGCTATCCTTAACAAAAATTGGTGCGGCAACCGTCTGCATCACATTATCCAAAAAACTCCGAGATTCATTTAGCTGTTTTTCGGAATCCTTTTGCTGAGTAATGTCACGAACAGCACCATCCATTAAAAACTCCCCGTGCGTATCTTTTACACGCGTACAACTTAATAAGCCCCAGAATTTTTTCCCGTTACTCTTCCTATACTGAATCTCCCGACTTAACACTTCGCCCTTTTTCAGCCGACTTAACACTTCCTTTCTATCACTGGCATTTACATATAGTTTTTTTGGTGATATGCTTAACACATCCTTGATTGCCTCATAACCAAACATCTTTGCAAAAGCCTCATTCACAAATAGAAATTTTTTACCGTTGCTTCTAAAAATTCCTTCTTTGATATTTTGACTAATGGAATTCAGCAATTGCTGGCTTTTGAATAATTCTTCCTCTGAGCGCTTTTGAACGGTAACGTCTTGAACTGACCCTACAAAACACATCGTACCATTATCTTCAAAAAGTGTGAGGTTTGCCTTCGCCCAAAAAAAAACTCCATTCTTCTTTCGTACAGCAACAATTTCGTTTTTTATTTTTCCTCTCTTCTCCAGGACTTGCCTTATTTCTTTCCACCGTTCAGGATTCATGAATAGATGATGGGGTTTTATTTTTTTTAATTCATCCAACGATTTGTATCCTGTTATTTTCAAAAAGGCCTTATTCACATATCGAAACTCATGGCCGGGTGTTCCTGAAAAAATACCATCAACAATATTGTCACTGATGGTATTTAATAGTTGCCCGCTTCGGATGGCTCTTTCTTCCGCTATTTTCCGTTGGTGCACATCACGGAAATTTGAAACAACTCCATTTACCTCTGGATTTTGAAGAAGGTTTGTGAGTGTATACTCTGCCCATAGTATTTGTTTCCCTTTGGTAATAAATCGCTGTGTTTGCGTTATACTTTTACCGGGCATCTTTAACACTTTGTAGAAAGCACCTTTGGCGGCCGATGCATCTTCATGATAAACAAAGTCGGTCCCTTTTTTTCCCAGCAGATCCTCGGGGGCAAACCCTCCAAAGTTTTTTATTGAAGGGCTTGCATATTGGATGATTCCATTGCCATCATAGAGCACTATTCCATCGTATGCATTTTCTATCAATGCTTTAAAGCGACCTTGGGTAAGGTGAGGATTCTCTCTCTGCAGCGCTTTTGTTTTAATTCTTTTTGCCATTCACGATGAATAAGCGAAACAGTAAAATTCCGTATCAACCATTCGCTATACAGACGGGTAATTTAATAAAAATTAAGCTCATTGGTAATGCCAAAGAACAGGCATGTAATTGAACTAAATCAGGGGTAGCGGCTCTTGAGGCTCGGTGTCTTTTTTCCCGGCTTGTTGAAGCTTCTCATTTCTTTTTGTAATGGCTAGCAAAAAATGTCTGCGCAAAAAACCTTCTATTGGTAAAATCATAAAAGCAATTGCTACTTGAATCGCGAAGTCAAGCACAGGCGTACTTTTAGTAATGGTTGAGCCGGCTATAGTTTGAATGAACTCAATAAAAATAATGATTGAAAGGAGAGACAAAATGCGACTGAGGAAAATAAATCGATAGCTCAATCGGAAGGAGAGAATCACCAGAAATACGAATACGCTAAATTCAGCGGCAAAAAACCAAGTCTGTTTCCAATACGGTGGAACCACTTCAATTTTCACACTGTCTAATTCATTGATCCGCCCGAATATATCTTTGGCTTGTACAAGAAGTGTATACTCACCTGTTGGAAGATAGGGGAAGTCAATAATGTTGTGCTTAGTCGACCATTCCGTCCATTGCTTATTAAGCCCCCCTAATAAATACCTGTACTCAATAAATTTTGCGCCAATAAAATCAGGCCGAATAACCTCTACCGTTAAGGAGCTTTTTTCTTGATCGATTTTAATAAAGCCTTTTCTTAGCAAGAGCTTATCATCATTTTCGATTGATTTTAATATTACGGGGAACAAAATTTCGTCTCGAAGCTGTGCTTCACTATTAAATTGAAGCAACTCATTGTCTCCTGTGATAATTAAGAGCCCACCAAATTCAGGATCAGAATCGATGAATCGGATATTGTTAAAAAGATTAAGCAGTTGAAGATTATTATGCCCCACCGACTCGCCAGCAATATGCCAATTGTTTTTATCCCTAAACCACAAATTTTTGGTGCTTGCAAAATAGGCTGTTGGTTTTCGTAATGAATCACCCTCCACTAGCTTGCCCTTTATGGGATCATAAAAATAGAATCCGGATGAAGTAGCAATGAATACTTCGTTATTAAAGCTGATTCCCTGTGGCTGATTGAAGTTGCGCTTATCAATACTCAATGTCTCCACACGATGAGCCGAATCAAGTAAGTTCATTCTAAACAACTTATCAAATCCGCAAAACCAAAGTGCGGCACTGCCTTCTTCAAAAATGTAATTAACAGGTCCACTAATGCCTTCTATAACTCCGGTTTCTATCCAGGTTTTATCAAATTTATATTGGCGCAACTTGTCATCATAGGTAGAGGCGATGAGGCTATTCGATGTTTCGGATGCAAATAAAAACCTTACTGGGTCTTGTATAATTTTTATAACTGTCCTTTCTCCAATTTCATACACCCCGCCTAATCCAGCCACAATAAATTTATCTTTCCAATGAATGAGCTGCGTAATTTTTGAATCAGCACCATCAACTTTTTTGTACTTAAAATAAGCCTGCCTTAATATTTTTTTTACTCGTTTTTCTCTTCTAACTGCTTGCTTTAGCGTGATTGCTGTGGTGGGCTTATTTGCTATCTCTTCCTTCTTCTTACGCTTCAAAAAACGAAAAAATCCCCCTCGTCTTGAATCTTCTGTTTCTACAATCGCTACTTCTTTCTGCGTTTGCTTAATCCCCGGCTTTTGCTTTACCGGCACCTCAACATAATACGTTATTTCATCATAAAACTCTTCCTTCTCTAGTTTGAAAAGCCCCGCTGATGTACCAACATAAACTTTTCCCTTGTGCGTTGTGGCTGATAATAAATTTCCCTCAAGGCCAGGGTAATAGCGAAATGAGCGAAAGGGTAGATAAGGTGCTATTCGCGTAAAGCCGTAGGCGTGAGCAACCCAAACATTCTGATTCTTGTCTCCAATAATTGAAAACACTTCGTTGTCTGGCAGGCCAGAGTTGTAATTAATAATTTCTTCCGTTTCACCTGTTAACGGATTTACAAACATTACACCTCCGCGCAACAAGCCAATGGCAATAAGGTTATCATTAACCCAGGTAGCATTTACAATGACCCCCGCAGCAGCGTAAACAGAATCCTTTAGTTTAATCTCTTCAATGCGTTTACCCTTTTTATAAGTATAAATTCTATTGCGGTCTGTTCCTAAAAGGTATTGATCCTTATAAGGCAACGAAAAAATAACGGTTGCGCTGTCTGGTATTTCCAGGGTTGACGTTAAAATTTTCTTTGACTCAATTTCAAAAAGTCCGTTTTGCTCGGTACTGATATAAATTTTACCAAACATATCATTCATCGCAACAAACGATCCTGTTTTCCCATTGGCAGCTTGTGTTTGGATTTCACCCGTGCGGATAGCGTATTCAAAAATATTTTTTTCACTTAAAAAATATACTTGATTTGGCAGGGTAGATATCTGAAAAATATATTCTGCGCTTTGTTGCTTAAATAACGACTCATATAGCTCCACTCCGTATTCGTCACGAATAATTCTTCCAAAGCCATCTGACCCCGCAGCATAAATTATCCCCTCTGCGGATCTGGCAATTGAGTAGATCGTTCCTGTGGTGGCAATAATGTCCCAATTCCTTCCATCAAACTGGAGTATGCCTGCTTGTGTTGCAAAATAAAATACACCTCGGTCATCTTGTTCAATATCGAAACACATGATATTGAACCGTTCTTCATCCGGTGAGAAATGGGAAAGAAAATAACTTCCTGTTTGCGCGTAACTAGCAACAGAGAGGGCAAGGCTTAAAAAGATAATACAGAATCTCATAGAGCAACTTCAAATCTACTAAATCCCATCAGCTTATTCTGCTCCAATTAACCGCTGAATTTCGAATTTGTTCAACTTGCATCCTGATTACCTTATTTTCATTTAATTCAAGATTTGGGTCTGCCGCTAATATTGCTATGGCCGAATCGCGAGCTTCTTGCAAAAGTTTTCCGTCTTTGCCCAAATCGGCAATGAGCAAGTCAAGCGCTCCGCTTTGTTGTGTGCCCTGCAAATCGCCCGGGCCACGCAATTGCAAATCTGTTTCAGAAATTTCAAATCCATTATTGGTCTTCACCATGGTTTCAATCCGTATTTTCGAATCGGCTGACAGTTTAAAGCTGGTCATTAAAATGCAGTAGGATTGCTCAGCGCCTCTACCCACACGCCCTCTTAATTGGTGCAGCTGTGAAAGGCCAAATCGTTCAGCATTTTCAATTACCATAACAGATGCATTGGGAATATCTACTCCTACTTCAATAACTGTAGTAGCCACCATAATTTTTGTCTCTCCTTTTGTAAACCGCCCCATCTCAAAATCCTTTGCTTCCAATTTCATTTTTCCGTGCACAATGCTAATCGCTTCATTTGGAAATGCCCGACAAATGCTCTCATAGCCATCCATCAAATGCTTAAGGTCCAGCTTTTCTGACTCCTCAATAAGTGGATATACTATATATACCTGTCGGCCTGCTGTAATTTGTTCCCGAAGAAACTGATTTACCTGTAACCGATGCGAATCAAATCTGTGAAGCGTCTTAATTGGCTTCCGACCGCTTGGTAACTGATCTATAACAGAAATATCGAGGTCTCCATATAACGTCATTGCCAGTGTACGCGGAATGGGTGTGGCCGTCATCACGAGTACGTGTGGGTGTGTTCCTGTATTCTTACTCCAAAGCTTCGATCGTTGAGCAACCCCAAACCGGTGTTGCTCATCAACAATGGCAAGCCCAAGGTTTTTAAATTTTACCTCATCCTCCAATAGTGCATGTGTGCCAATAAGTATTTTTAATGCTCCTGATGCAAGCTCTTCATGTATAGTCTTTCGTGCGCTGCGCTTTGTCGATCCGGTAAGCAATGCAATCGATAAACCCATTTGCTCTGCATACTTACTGAGATTCTTGAAATGCTGTTGTGCCAAAATTTCTGTAGGAGCCATGAAGGCACATTGCGTGCCTGCGCCAATCGAAACTAATGCACAAACAAAAGCTACAATTGTTTTGCCGCTACCTACATCTCCTTGAAGTAGCCTATTCATTTGTCGGCCAGATCGTAAGTCGGCATAGATTTCTTTGATCACGCGCTTTTGAGCTTCTGTAAGTTTAAAAGGAAGAAACTCCTTGTAAAACTTTGTAAGGAGTGCTGCATCATTAAAAATTTGTCCCTTAAATTTTTCCTGCCGAATGAGTTTCATTTTCAACAAACGAAGCTGAACATAAAACAGCTCTTCAAATTTTAATCGCTGTTGCGCTCCGTGTAGAGCTTCAACATTCTGTGGAAAATGAATGTTTATCATCGCTTGCAGCTTATCCATTAAGGTGAACTGCCGCAAAATGCTTTCGGATAATGTTTCTCTTATTCTGTTATTCGCTAACAGAAGCAATTCTTGTTGCAATTTTGAAATGGCCTTGCTTTCAATGTGGCGTGATCGCAATTTTTCAGTAAGGGGATACACCGGTTGAAGAGAAATGCCATTTTCATTGGCACTGGTTAGTAGTTCAATTTCAGGGTGTGCAATACTATACTTCGTACCATAGCGTGTGGGTTTCCCAAATACTACATATTCAATTTCTGGCTTTGCCTTCTCTAACATCCATTTTATACCCTGAAACCATATCAACTCTATAATGCCCGACTCATCTTTTAGTTGGGCGGTCAATCGCTTTTTTACACCTACTCCAACTATTTCTAATCGAATCAGCGTGCCTTTAATCTGCACATGAGGCATTTCATCGTTAAGGTCTTTAATTAAATAGAATTTGGTTCTGTCTTCATACCTAAATGGATAGTATTGAATAAGATCGCCAAACGTAAAAATATTCAACTCCTTATTTAGCAATGCCGATCGCTGGGGTCCAACGCCTTTTAGGTACTCTACTGGGGTTTCAAAAAATCCGCGCATGCGAAACCTAATCTTTAAAACATATAAAAACTATTACTATCCCTAAGCTGGCTATAAACCTCTATTAAAATTTACAGTCTAACACGTAAATGGTTACTATTTTTCTTTCAGCCAAATAAATAGCAGGATGAGGTTAAATGCAACAGTATATAAGGGAATTGAATTTATCAATGTTAGCGAATTGCCCGCAGATCAGCAGTTGATGCTTAAGTATTCGCAACAGCCCGAACGAATAAAAATTCTTGTTGGCAACACCCTTCTTAGCGATTGCATTCAATATAAAGTCTATCGTAATTGGTATCACGATATCTTTGTAAGATCCGTTTCATCTGTACCGATTATACAACCGGTAGAGGTTTTCTCATTAAGAATCTCTCTGGGCAAGGCCTCTTAAATTATCCTATATAGTTATTAAGGCCAAATTCCGTAATCCGGTA
Organism: Cyclobacteriaceae bacterium; assembly: GCA_031395485.1. Lineage (GTDB taxonomy): Bacteria > Bacteroidota > Bacteroidia > Cytophagales > Cyclobacteriaceae > UBA2336. The sequence continues at coordinate 318,203 of JANNUS010000006.1, forward strand.
CAATTTCTAAAACATTCCCTTCTGGATCTTCAAAATAAAAAGATTCACCTCCACTTTTCCATAAAACTGTTTCGGTAATCACAATTCCCTTTTTCTGAATCTGCTTTTTTGATTCTTCATAATCAGACCGTCTCACTTCAAAAGCAAAGTGCTGTTTTCCTCCACCATAATGCCCCGGTGGATTAGTTTTATACCTCGAGTCTTCTGGGTTAAAACATAGCAACACGGAGCTGCCAGCACTAAAAAAAATATGCTTATCGGGTACGTATCCAATCAGCGGTAATTCCAGCAATTCGTGGTAAAATTTTTTTGCCCGTTCTAAATCATGTACATACAAACACGTTTCCTTTATTTTAGTGAACTTCATGATCGGCACATTTCTTCTTTTCGGGTACAGTAGTCTTTCCAAATTTCAGTAAGGATTTCAGCGGCCGGCTTAATCTCTCTAACAGTTGCTGATACCTGCCCAATTTCTAGCTCACCTTCATCAAGATCACCCTCAAACATTCCTCTTTTTGCACGTGCCCTGCCAAGGATCATTTGCAGCTCTTCAACTCCAGCGCCTCGTTCTTCTGCATCTGCAACTTGCTTGAAGAATTTGTTTTTCAGCAAGCGTACAGGGGTAAGTTGCTTCATCGTTAACAACGTGTCGCCTTCTTGCGCTTCAATAATTTTCGTTTTGAAGTTTGCATGCAACGATGATTCAATACTAGCCGCAAAGCGAGTTCCTATTTGTACAGCCTCCGCACCAAGTATTTCCGCTGCAAGCATGGCTCGCCCATCCGCTATTCCTCCGGCAGCAATTAATGGTATGGAAATAGCATCTCTCACCATAGGAATTAGTACCAGGGTGGTTGTTTCTTCGCGCCCGTTATGACCACCGGCTTCAAAGCCTTCTGCAACTATTGCATCAACGCCAGCCTGCTCAGCTTTTTTTGCAAACTTCACACTGGATACAACATGCACAACCGTAATTCCCTTCTCCTTCAATAAGCTGGTCCATAGCGATGGGTTGCCTGCAGAGGTGAAAACAATTTTCACACGTTCCTCAACAATAATCTGCATGATCTTATCTATTTCCGGATAGAGTAGCGGAACATTAACTCCGAAAGATTGATTGGTGGCCTCTTTACATTTCTGAATATGCTCTTTGAGGACTTCTGGATGCATTGATCCCGCACCGATTATTCCAAGCCCACCTGCATTACTAACAGCAGAGGCAAGTCTCCATCCGCTGCACCAAACCATACCCGCCTGTATAATAGGCACCGTAATGTTAAGGAGTTTAATGATTCGATTTTGTTGTCTATTCATGGGCAAAAAATAGGTAAAAGTGTGCTATCATACTCTATGATTCTGAATATCTGACTATTAGAATTAAATCCTTTGTTCCAACAACTATTTATCAGTAATGAAGTTGTCCACAAAGAATTGATTGATTTTATAAGGTGTATCACTATGTATATCAAGCACTTAACACTAAATATTCCGGTAATGTGGATAACTGATGAGTTTTGTGGGATTCTTTTAGCTTGAATTTTAGGTGTTATGTAACTGCCTGAATTTTAGTGATTTTGCTTCGTTTACGCTAAACTCCTGCAAACTTAAAAGCGTGGAAAAATTGGAATGTAATTTTCGGAACTACTTTTGCTAATGCTCGTTCTGAAAACTATATGCGACAACTTCTTTTAACCTTGGTAGTACTAATTACCGGCTTTTCAACTACCGCTCAAAAAGCTGAGACCGTAAAGTTAGATCAGCTTCAGGAAATCATACAGGCTAAAACAGATCAAATTAAGGTCATCAATTTTTGGGCTACCTGGTGCGCCCCTTGTATAAAGGAATTACCCTTGTTTGAAAAACTGGGGCAGGAACGGCCCGATGTAAAAGTGACACTGGTAAGCATGGATCTTGATCTTGATCCAAACCCCGAAAAAGTCCACAAATTTGTGATGCGCAAGAAACTTCAATCGCAAGTATTAATCTTAGATGAAAAAGATCCCAATTCGTATATCGATCAAATAGACAAAAACTGGTCGGGGGCGTTGCCTGCTACCATTATTATTAATGGAAAAACCGGTCAAAGAAAATTTGTTGGAAAAGAACTTCACGAAGGCGAGCTTGAAAAACTAATTGCCGAAATACAATAAACCATCACCCAAAAGGGGATAGAAATAAACAAACTGGTAACAACTAAACAGATTATAATATGATGAAATCACTTTTTTTAATGGCTGCTTGTCTACTGCTTATGGTGGCCGCAAGCCCGGTAAAACTTGGGTATGAAGTAGGCGACACTGTTGCCGATTTTAAACTGAAGAACACAAATGGCAAAATGGTTGCATTAACTGACTTCAAAGACGCCAAGGGTGTCATTGTAATTTTTGATTGCAATACTTGCCCTTATTCACAAAAGTATAATGAACGGATTATTGCTCTAAATGATAAGTATGCCTTGAAAGGATTCCCAGTTATAGCAATACAACCAAATGACCCCGAAATTTCACGGGGGGATTCTTATGACGATATGGTCAGATTATCAAAGGAAAAGGATTATAAATTTCCATACCTGTTTGATGAAACACAAAGGGTTGCAACAAGCTTTGGTGCAACAAATACACCTCATGTATTTCTATTAAAGAAAGATGGCACTGCGTTTAAGGTAGCCTACATTGGAGCGATTGATGATAATGCTCGTGATGCTTCAGCTGTATCAAAGAAATATGTGGAGGAAGCTGTAGATGCGCTGCTAGCTGGCAAAACTGTATCTACTGGAAAAACTAAAGCGATGGGCTGCACAATAAAGTGGAAAGACGCTTAATCGCTAATTGATATTGAATTTGTAAACCCCGACCAAATCGGGGTTTTTTATTTTCTTAATGTGCTGAAACTAATTTTATCCTTTACTTTTCTTTTTGCTATCTTCAATACATGAGAAAAATAGTTGCACTAAGCATTGTTTGGTTTGCTTTAATCAATGGGTTGTCAGCGCAAGTAGTTGGAAAAACGTTTCCAGATATGCAGGCTGAAACAGTGGATAACAAAAAAATAAATCTTCCGCTGGAGGTAGCGGGAAAATATACCTTACTGGGACTAGCCTATTCAAAAAAATCAGAAGATGAATTGAACAGCTGGTTTCAGCCCGTGTTTCAAAAATTCATTCAAAAAAATACGGGACTCTTTGAAAGTTTTGGGTATGAAGTAACGGTTTACTTTATTCCAATGTTCACGGGTATAAATGCGGCCGCCACGGGTACCGCAAAAAAGAATGCACTAAAAAATATAGATCCTAATCTTCTTCCTTATTTATTGTTTTACAAAGGAGAATTAAAGCCTTACAAAGATGCGCTCGATTTTGAGAAAAAGGATGTCCCCTACTTTTTCGTTCTCGATAAGGATGGAAAAATAATATACGCGACTTCTGGCAACTACAGTCAAAAGAAAATGGATGAAGTGGAAGAAGCCTTAGAAGCTCAGCCTTAGCTTGCTAAAGATTAGCAATGGTTGTATAAATCCATTTGTTTAAAATCGGTACATTTAAAAATGAATGTTGTTTACCTACTCGCGCTTGCCCTTGCTCCCGGAATAGCCATTGGCATCTATATTTATTTAAAAGATAAGCACGAGCGTGAACCGTTAAGCCTCTTACTTATTAGTTTCTTTTATGGTGTGCTTAGCACGGCTGTTACGTTGTTCATCAGTTGGCCTCTGGATTTCATAGTCACAATTAACGAAGCGAATGTTGTTCATCAATTTTGGAATGCTTTTTTTAAAGTAGCCTTAGTGGAAGAGTTCAGCAAGTTTATTTTTATTCGTTTCATCTTATATAACAACAAAAATTTCAATGAACCTTTTGACGGAATCGTTTATGCCTGCATGGTAGGTATGGGGTTCGCTACGCTTGAGAATATTATATATGTTTTCCAGTACGGTGCACCAACCGGATTTATTCGCATGTTTACGGCCGTGCCTGCACACGCTACGTTTGCTGTGTTAATGGGTTATTTCTTAGGCAAGGCAAAATTCACACACAGAAAAGGGATTTATTATAGCATTTTAGCTCTCTTGGTGCCTACAGCTTTTCATGGCGCTTACGATTATTTTTGGTTTATAGCCTATGTGCCTGGAATCTGGGTTGGTGCGATTCTCTCGTTGATTGTTGCTTTTATACTTTCGAGAAAGGCTATTCAATTGCACCAACAGGCATCTCCTTTTATTAATAAGCCTCCTCCAGAATCTTTGCAGTAATTGGTTAAAAAAGAGGTCGTACTAAATACGACCTCTTATTACTTTTTAGGCGGTAAGTTGAATTTCTTCGCCTTCCTGATTTAAAAATTTAAATTCTGTAACGCCCAGGGAAGAATCCGTTTCCAGATTAACCCAACGTTTGTATTTAAAGAACCACTTCACGCGCATCGAGATGATACCCTTCGTGAAAAAAGCTTGTAAATAGGGGTGAAGCGCAAGCACTAAATTCTTTTCATTCTGCTTCACCAATAAATGGTCAAGTGTTTTTTCAATCAAATCGGAAACAAGAATCGAGGCAGTTATTTTTCCGGTTCCATTACACGTTGGACAAGTCTCTTTTGTGATAATGTTTACCTGCGGACGAACACGCTCTCTGGTGATTTGCATCAGCCCGAATTTAGAAAGCGGCAAAACAGTTGACTTTGCTTTGTCACCCACCATTTCATCGCGCATGATTTTATAAATCAGCTTTTTGTTATCGGGGTTGCGCATGTCAATGAAGTCGACCACAATAATGCCACCCATATCGCGTAAGCGAAGTTGGCGTGCAATTTCTTTTGCGGCTTCAATGTTTACCGATAACGCAGTAGTCTCCTGGTTTTCTTCCCGGTTCGACTTGTTTCCGCTGTTTACATCAATTACGTGAAGCGCCTCAGTGTGCTCAATGATCAGGTATCCACCAGCTTTCAAACTTACAGTTTGACCGAATGCTGATTTGATCTGTTTTTCAACACCGTAGTGTTCAAAAATTTTAGCACGGCCGCTGTAAAATTTTACAATGCCTTCTTGCTCTGGCGAAACGTTGCGAACATAAGCCTTGGCTTCATCATAAATCTTCTTATCGTCTACATGAATGTTATCAAATGATTCATTCAGCAGATCGCGTAAAAGCGATGAGGTTTTATTTAACTCACCAATGAGTTTATCATTGGGTTGTGCTTCCGGTAAACGAACGATGCCTTCTTCCCAGGTTTTCACCAGGTTTCGTAAGTCCTTATCTAACTCAGCTACATCAGCTCCTTCTGCAACGGTGCGAATAATCACACCAAAGTTTTCAGGCTTAATGGATTGAATGAGTCGCAAAAGTCTTTTGCGTTCTTCGTTGCTCGTAATTTTTTTCGAAGCGTTAACGGCTTTCGAAAATGGCACTAGTACCAGGTACCTCCCGGCTAATGATAACTCGCAGGATAATCGTGGCCCTTTTGTCGAGATGGGTTCTTTTACAATTTGAACCGGTAATAATTGACCTTTTGTAAGTTGCTGGGCTATTTTGCCATGCTTGTCAATGTCCGATTCAAGCGTAAATTTTTCAAGCTTGCCAAAAATCTTTTTGCCACGCGTCAGTTTGGTAAACTTATTTAACGAACTGAATTGTGGCCCAAGGTCTAAATAGTGAAGAAAAGCGTCTTTATCGTAACCAACATCAACAAATGCTGCATTTAATCCGGGTACAACTTTTTTGACGGTACCGAGGTAAATTTCTCCTACGGTAAATTTGCTTCCTTCTTCTTCCTGATGGAATTCTACAAGCGTTTTATCTCGAAGTAGGGCTATACGACATCCGTCTTGAGTATTACTAATAATTAGTTCGTTGCTCAAAACGATAAATGTTTAAAATGTAAAAAATGAAATGTGTATAGCGCGAACAGGAATAATCCCCGATAGGGATTACTTCTTCTTATGCCTGTTCTTTCTCAAACGCTTCTTGCGCTTGTGGGTGGCCATTTTGCTTTTTTTTCTTTTCTTTCCGCTTGGCATAGTTTTAAAATTTTTTACCCCTTGCCCTTAAGGCGGGGTTGGTTAAACAATTATTTTAAATCCTTCAGATACGAATCAACGGTTGCTTGTACCGCTGGGTCCTTATCCATTTCTTTCACTTTTTCGAATTGCTGCCGGGCCTTTTTCTTCTCGCCACTATTCATGTACGCGATACCGAGCAACAATTGTCCCTGAATATGTCCAGGGTTAATCTCTACGAGTTCTGTTAACCGTTCGATGGCTTTGTCATACTGCCCCGATTGGATTGATAACATTCCTAGATTGAACATCGCTAGTTCATTCTTTGGATCAGCCTTTAGCACCTCACGAAGCATCAAAATGCCTTGCATTGGGGTGCCTGACGATAGATATGTCATCGCCATTTTGGTTTTAGCCTCCAGGTTACCCGGGTTCAGTTCCAGCACTTTTGTAAAATGCTCCCGTGTTTTCTCTGCTAACTGGGTTTGCTTCTCGGCATCCAGGGCAAAGGTGTATGCCTGATAGTAGTTATCACCGGCTTTTCCCCAACTTTTCTCATTGTTAAAGAACTTCGCGGCTTGCTCTGCATACCAACCGGCACTATCAAACTTGCCGGCTTCGGAGTACAGGCCTGCCAAAGAATCGGCAAAGATAGCCTTTTTTTGATTCTCGGAAGATGCCCCGTACTGAATGCGTAATTGGGTTATCCGGCTTAGCAACGCCTCCGGAGCTCCGGCATGCGGATCTGTACTATTATTAGTTGAGTCGGCAGACGTATTGGTTAGTTGGCTTTCATTCTCTACCACAACCTTCGGCAGTAAAAACAATGCAACAATGAGTAGCGCACTGACAACAATCAGAATAATACGGGTTCGTAGCATGAGTTGTGTAGCGAGGTGCTAAACTAGGCCTTCTCGGCTACCTGCTTAACTTTTTCGCTGTTCTTAATCTTGTTCACAAAAATTTTGGCTGGCTTAAAGCTGGGCACAAAATGTTCGTCAATAACAAGGGCTGTGTTGCGAGATATGTTGCGGGCGATTTTTTTCTTTCTCTTCTTGTTAATGAAACTGCCAAAGCCGCGAATGTAGATGTTTTCTCCACTGGCCATGTTCTGCTTAATTACACTGAAGAAAGCTTCTACAGAAGCCGTTACATCGGCCTTATCTACACCTGTCTTTTCAGCAATTTCGTTGATGATATCTGCTTTGGTCACGATCGTATATTTTTAATGTTCTGATTCTGAGGGAGGGCAAATTTAATTTGTGCGGTCAGAATTAAAAATGAATATTGAAAAAATCTGATAATCAGCACGATGGATAGTCGGTATTTCTCTAAAATAGCCGTTGAATGGTACAAAATAAATAAGCGCGAGTTACCGTGGCGGGAGACGAAAGACCCGTATTTCATCTGGCTTTCCGAAATAATCCTACAGCAAACCCGTGTAAACCAAGGATTACCGTACTACAAAAAATTTATTATGGCCTTCCCAACCGTGAATGATCTGGCAAGGGCTCCTGAACAGAAAGTTCTCAGACTTTGGCAGGGATTGGGGTATTACACGCGAGCACGGAATCTGCATAAATGCGCTAAAGAAATTGTTAGTCAATACAAGGGAGTATTTCCTTCAACTTTCGAAAAACTTAAAACCCTACCCGGCATTGGTGACTATACCGCAGCCGCGATTGCATCGATTGCATTTAACGAACCCGTGGCGGTGGTGGATGGAAACGTTTACCGGGTGTTGTCTCGGATTTATGGTATTGATACACCGGTTAATAGTCCGAAAGGGAAAAAAGTTTTTTCGGAATTGGCGAATAAGCTCATTTCATCAACTAATCCCGATCAACACAACCAGGCTGTGATGGAGTTTGGGGCTTTGTTTTGCACGCACGCAAATCCTTCGTGCGATACATGTCCATTTAAATCGACTTGTGTAGCTAATAGAAATTCACTGCAGCAGGTTTTACCTGTTAAAATTCCTTCTAAAAAAGTACGTAAGCGATACTTCTATTATTTCGTCATTCAAAAAGGGAGATCGTTGCTCATGAAGACACGAAATGAAAAAGACATTTGGCATGGCCTTTCAGATTTTTATTTGATTGAAAAAAATCGACCCTATGATCCTGAGAAACTGCTAGTGGAGGATAAAATGTTAAAAAAATTATTAGGACGAAAGAAGGCAACCGAAATCAGTGACGTTTATAAACACGTGTTAAGTCATCAGGTTATTTTCTCACGATTTATTCAACTTGAGGTTTCAGGGAATCCCAACGTGAATGGCTCTGGACTAAAATTTTATTCGCGGAAGAAAATAGGTCAATTGCCGAAGCCTGTACTCATAAGCCGGTTTCTATCCGATCATCAGTTTTTATAGTTTATGTAAGATCGGTAATTTTGTTGACCTTGAATTTTAGAATCAACACTATAAAAAAACAATACGATTATGTCTGGAGTAAATAAAGTCATTTTAGTGGGTCATCTAGGCAAAGATCCTGAAATACGAAATTTCGAAAATGGGGGGATGATCGCAAATTTCACTCTGGCCACTTCCGAAACCTTTAAAGATAAAACCACAGGCGAGAAAAGGGAAATTACAGAATGGCATAACATTACAATTGGCCGTCCTCAGCTTGCTGAAATTGCTCAAAAGTATGTTCATAAGGGAGATCTCCTTTATGTTGAAGGCAAACTTCGAACCCGCTCTTGGGAGAAAGACGGTCAGAAAAAATACATTACGGAGGTTTTGGTTGATGAGTTTACAATGCTATCCACTAAAAAAAATAATGAAAATTCTCCGAACGTGGGATATTCTAAGTTAGGACCAAGTGATTCAACTCCAGCCACGTCTGGCAGTTCAGATGACTTACCCTTCTAATCGTTGCTATGTACTGCCGATTGAAATTATTTTTAATAGTGCTTTTGTTTACACTCGTCAGTTGTCAGCACGAATACCTTCCTAAACCATTAGGGTATAATCGGCTTACTTTACATCCGCCCGTTTACCGTTCACTGCCCGATACCCTGCCGTATACATTCGAATATTCCCAACACGCTAAATTGTTCTTAGACACTACCAACAGTGAACGCTATTGGATTGAAATCTACTATCCTGAAATTAAAGCCAATGTTCACATCACCTTTAAAAGATTAGAGAACAAGGAAAAGCTGTTGAGGGAATTAATGAATGATGCGTATACACTGGTTGCAAAACATCAGATAAAAGCTTACGCCATTGATGAGGTTATTATAAAAACAACTTCGGGGCGAACCGCCATTGTGGCTGAACTTGACGGGGAAGTACCTAGCCAAATGCAATTTACTATCACTGATTCTACTCAGAATTTTTTACGTGGTGCCCTATACTTCAATACAAAAGTTAACAACGACTCATTACAGCCTGCGATCGAGTACATGAAAAAAGACATCATGCACATGATCAATACGTTCGATTGGAATAAGTAGTCTTGAGGCCTTAGTCTTTAGTCCTGAGACTTGTGGCCACATTCAAAACTCAGGACTATTTACTCAAGACTAACGACTAATTGCATGCTAACCTCAAAACGCGCTCAGTTTACAATCCCCCCACAAGTCACATACCTCAATTGTGCCTATATGTCTCCACTATTAAAAGTCGTGGAAAAGGCTGGTTTAAAAGCTTTGCGAAGTAAAAGAAACCCAACACAAATTTCTCCTCAGGATTTTTATACCGACACTGAATTCTTGCGCACTGAATTTGCCAAACTAATTGATGCGAAAAACTCAAAACGGATTGTTACAATTCCTTCGGTATCATATGGTATGGCGACTGTTGCTAAAAACATTAACATCAAAAAAGAGCAACACATCATCGTGGCAAACGAGCAATTTCCAAGTAATTATTATCCATGGAAATCAATATGTGAAGAAACCGGGGCTTCAATAAAAAGCATCTCTGCCCCCGATGATTTCTTAAATCGCGGAAAGCGTTGGAACGAAAGAATTCTGGAGGCCATCAATCAATCCACACGTGCCGTTGCAATCGGCAATGTACATTGGGCTGATGGAACACGTTTTGATTTAGAGGCCATCCGCAAGCGAACAACTGAAGTAGGAGCGTTACTGATTATTGATGGTACTCAGTCGGTGGGTGCGATGCCATTTGATGTTGAAAGGATTAAACCCGATGCCTTGGTTTGCGCTGGCTATAAATGGTTGCTGGGCCCTTATTCGACAGGACTAGCTTATTACGGAGAGTATTTTGATAACGGTAAGCCAATCGAAGAAAGCTGGATAAATCGTCTGTACAGCGAAGATTTCGCAAGCTTGGTTAACTATCAGTCATCCTATCAACCTGGCATGTTGCGATACGAAGTGGGTGAGCACAGCAATTTTAATTTGATTCCGATGTTGCTAAAGTCTGTTCAACAAATTAACAAGTGGGGTGTAGCGCGCATTCAAGAATATTGTAAAACGATTAGTGCTGATAGCATTCCGCGATTAAGAGAAAAAGGGTTCATGATTGAGGATGATGCGTGGAGAGGTTCACATCTATTCGGTATTCGACTACCACAAGGGATGGAGCTTCGTAAAGTAAAAGATTCATTGTTAAAACATAAAGTGTATGTTTCATATCGCGGTGATGCAATTCGGGTTGCCCCAAATGTCTATAACACGGAAAAGGATTTTCAAAAGCTTGTAAAAGTTCTTACGCGTATCTAATGACCTAAAATACTTGAAGACATTACCGCTAGCATAAAAAACACTTAGTCATTCTAGTTGAAGATTATCTTTATAAATCAATTAAAAGTTTACCGATATGCGAGGTGTTCTTATCGTAATCTTCTTGTTAGCAGGCTTAACAAGTTTAAGCCAGAGCTACACATTTGTTTTCCTGAACAACAAGCCTGACAAGCAAGTCATCACAGCAGAAGAGAGTAAAAAAATTATGGAGGGCCATATGGCCAACATCAACCGTTTGGCTCAAGAAGGTAAACTTATCACCGCTGGCCCCTTTGAGGGAGGCGGAGGCATCTTTATTTTCAATACAACTTCGGTTGATGAAGTAAATACTTGGCTCAGTACCGATCCGGGAGTCCGGGCCAATCGCTGGAACGTTGAAGTTCTACCGTATCATCCCCGAACAGGTGGAGTGTGTGCCGTTGGTGAGCATTATGAAATGACAACCTATCATTTTATTCGGTTTATTGCCCAAGTGACAAAATCAACAACTGGCAATTACCCCGATATACTAAATCGCCATGATGAATATATCAAAGAACAATTTTCAAGAACAGGCAATGTAGTTACAGAAGGAATTTTTGGTACGTACGATGGTGGTATTCTGGTTTTAAAAGGAGCATTAGAAAAAGAAATTATTGAAGCAGACCCCGGTGTACAAGAGGCGCTGTTACAATTCGAAATAAAAAAATTGCACGTAGCAAGGGGCTCTTTCTGCGAGGAATAAATCAGGAGTGGAAGAACGGGATAATTTTTGCATCTTGCGCCCCGAACAAAAAAACCGCTTCTGCGGTTACAATTAAAAAACACTATGGGAAGACCTCCAACACTGCCACTCAAGAAAAAAGACGGCTGGTACCTCGAAATTCGCAATAAAGGCGCAAAATCAGGTACTGTTCTAATCCGTGATACCGAAGATGCCATGAATTTGGCCGGCCGGTTATATCAAAACACAAAAGATGTTATTCTTTTAGGCGAGCACCGCAATGGAAAACGCGTAGATGATATAAAAAAGAAGAAAAAGGCCTAGACCTTAGTATTAAAGATCTTGAACTGTCAGGCCACGTTTCTTTCAGAAACACGTTTAGCCTGACACTTTTTTTTGTTCTATTTGAACTCACCCAAAAGTTTCTCCACAGACTTCGCCTCCCCATAGAAGTCAAGGATCTTCAGCATAACCCTGTCAACCAAAGTATCCGGGCAGGAGGCGCCACTCGTCAATACAATGTTTACCGGATTTTTAGTAGGGAGGAAATCATGCGAAGTGCGTTTTTCCTTTTTGTGATAATCAAAATGATGAATTTCTCTATTTGATATTATCTCAGAATCTGAATTGATAAAATAGGTTGGAAATTTTCGTTCACAAAGCTCAACAATGTGAGAAGTATTCGAACTGTTATAACCTCCAACCACAATCGCCAGGTCGGCATCGGTTTCCAATAGTTGATAAGTCGAATCTTGATTATCGTTTGTGGCATAACATAACGTGTCACGCGTATCGGCAAAATGATCTTTCAGATTTTCGTTTCCGTATTGTTGAATCATCAATTGTTTGAAGTAGTCGGCAATGGCCTGCGTTTCGGTAGCCAGCATCGTGGTTTGGTTCACCACGCCAATGCGTTGCAATTGTTTTGAAGGATCAAATCCTTCCGAAAACCGCCACGCAAATTCTTCGTAAAATTCTTCTTTGCTTTTTCTTCCAAAGATGTATTCACCTAATTGGTGCGCTTCATCCATGTCGCTTACAATCACGGATGGCCCACTACTTGCACTGTGCGAAAAGGTAGCACGGGTTTCTTCATGCCGGGGTTTTCCATGAATAATAATGGTATGCTCATCTTTCCCCAGCTTTTCTGCGCGATTCCAAACTTTTTCAACAAACGGACAGGTCGTATTATACTTTTGAACTTCTACACCTCTGTCAAGAAGTAGATTTTCGATTTCAAGGGTTGTTCCAAACGCTGGAACAATAACTACATCATTTTTACTTATTTGATCCCACGGAATAAATTGAGTCCCGTCTGTATCGAGAACAAATTGAATGCCCCTGCTTTGTAAATCATTATTTACTTCCTGATTGTGGATCATTTGACTAAGAAGAAAAACGCGCTTATCTGGATTTTCTTCCACTGCTCTATAGCTAATCTCAATAGCGTTCTCTACTCCATAGCAAAAACCAAAATGACGAGCGATGAAAAATTTAACAGGGCCAAAGTCAAGCACGGTGGGAGAAAAATCCTGCTTACGCAAATCTTTTACTCTACGCGATTCTTTTATTCTTCCGGTGATAGATGACCGGTAATACGCAGGAATTTCAAATTTTTTGATAGCAATATTCTTTTAACTGACTAACCGTAAAGTTAACAGAAATGTTTGGAGGGATGTATCAAAAAAAAAGGAAAGGCACTCACGATCGCGTGCCTTTATTGTATTTATGCTGCCTTCGACAGCTTATCTTCTTTCACCTGTTTTTTACGAACCTCTCTTGATACGATGTCGAAGGTCATAACCTCAACTACATTTTGCTTGATGTACTTCAATACCTCCATCACCTTTCCATCAATTTTACTTCTCACTCGCTCTCCTCTTTTAAACAATCTTCTCATTCGCATATGTCCATTGATTTGTTTTTACATTCTGAATGCATAGTTAAATTCTCTCGCAAAGTCCTCATATGTGCCCGTTAAGATAATCAAATCTCCGACTTTCTTACTCGCCAATAACTCGTTGAATTCTTTTACTGATTTAACTGCCCTATCATTTATTTTCGTGATGATGAAGCCTTCACGTATATCGGTATAACGCGCTAATTTACCACTACCCAGTGCTTTCACTTTTACTCCACCTTCAAGATCCATGCTCTTGAGTTCTTTGGGCGCAAGATTTTCTAATTCAATTCCGAGCGCAGCATACCCTTTCTTTTCCTCACGTTTTACGGTTGTTACTTCTCCATCACGTGTTTTAAGTACAACGGGATATATAATTTCTTTGCCTTTGCGGTTCACGGTTATCATTAGCTTATCACCCGGACGATGACGGCCAACATGTTCAATCAGTGCGGTACTTGAGTTGATGTGTGTTTCATCAATTTTAACAACTACATCACCTTCCTTAATCCCTGCATCTTTCGCGGCACTCTTGCCATTCTCTGCAAAGCCAGAAACATACGCTCCTTCATTCACTTCAAGTGATTGATCTTTTACTAATTGACTTGTTACACTTCCAACATGAACACCGAGCCAACCACGCTGTACAACTCCGTATTTGATCAGGTCTTCAACAATCTTATTCACAATATTGGAAGGAACCGCGAAACCATAACCAGAGTATGAACCGGTCGGGCTTGCGATGGCTGTATTTATTCCCAATAATCCTCCACTCATGTTTACCAACGCCCCTCCACTATTACCCGGATTAATTGCTGCATCCGTTTGTATGAACGACTCAATTGCAGTGTTGCCCTCTGCCGTGTTGCCATTAATAATATTAATGTTTCTTCCCTTTGCGCTGATAATACCAGCGGTGACAGTAGAATTTAAATTAAAAGGATTGCCGACCGCTAACACCCACTCGCCAACGCGCGATTGATCTGAGTCTACAAAAGATAAATACTTCAATCCCGTAAGGTTTATTTTTATTAAGGCAAGATCGGTGTCAGGATCGGTGCCAATTACCTCTGCTTTAAATGATCGGTTATCACTTAACGTGACCTCTACAATTTCTGCATCCTGAACAACATGATTATTTGTTACGATGTAACCGCTCTCGTTAATGATTACGCCTGATCCACTGCTTTGACTTGGCCCTTGCTGATAACGTGGCCCAAAGAAGTCTCGAAGTGGGTCAATACCTTGATCTTGTGCCCGCCCACTTTGGGTAGACTTAATATGTACAACGGCTGGGGTAACTTGTGCAGCAACGGCTGTAAAATCCAGTGGAATTGTTGTGCCGCTTTCATCTGTAGTATACGACACTTGCGAAACGGGTGCTTGCATTGCGTACGTCAGTTTTACAGCATCCTTTTTAAAAAATTCAACCACACCAATGGTGCAAAGGCTTCCCAATATGGCAGCCAGAAATAATGTTCCGAATCGTTTCATAAACAACATTGATTTTTAGATATAATCGTTAAGCAAAAAGATAGGCAGAAACACCTGAAAATGAATTTTTGTCAGGTTTTGCAAATTAAAGTATGTCTTTTTGATAGTCAACGCCAGCAAATCTCAAACGTAACCATAATACGAATTTAAGCGGGCTAAGGTTCGCCCTGATAACATACCCACCTTACGATATTTTTTAAAATCAATCCTCCCGTTCCTACCTCTACTCAACCATTGACATCTTTAGTGGGAGTTGAAAAGCGCCTTCCTTTTCTCGTACTTGTTGCCATGATTAGCGGACAAGTGTTTCTTAAAAAAGGTCGCGAAATATCGCTTCAACGATTTCATCCGTGGGTATTCTCGGGGGCAATTGCCAACATACAGGGCACTGTAGTAGATGGATGCTGGGTAAGTGTACTGAATTCGTCTGGCAAAATTTTAGGACACGGGCACTACCAAAATGGTTCAATCGCGGTACGGATGCTTAGCTTCAGCGAAAACATTCCTACCTGGGAAATTTTTCGTGAAAAAATAACAGCCGCTTATACCTTACGCTTAAACGTTGGATTGATTTCAACTGAAACTAATGCCTTTAGGCTGATCCATGGCGAGGGTGATGGGTTACCGGGTCTAATAATTGACTATTACAATGGCATTGCGGTGATGCAAGCACACTCGCTTGGCATGAATACCGATCGTGAGAAAATTGCGGAAGCACTTCACGTAGTTTTAAAAGAAAAACTTACTTCGGTTTATTACAAGAGTAAAACAACCTTACCGGGAAAGGTGCGCGATGAACAAAACGATGGATATTTGTCAGGAATGAGCGGTGTACCGCATGTAATCCATGAACATGGAAATAAATTTTTTGTCGATTGGGAGGACGGCCAGAAGACAGGCTTCTTTTTAGACCAGCGCGAAAATCGAAAACTACTTGGAGAATTTTCTAAAGGGAAAAAGGTGCTCAATACGTTTTGCTATACCGGTGGTTTTTCTGTGTATGCATTAAAAGCAGGGGCTGAGTTTGTTCACTCAGTTGATGCTTCTGAAAAAGCCATTGATCTGACGCGAAAAAATTTAGCGCTCAATGGGTTTGACGCCACCACCAATGCGTGCTACGCAGAGGATACCTTCGTGTTTCTAAAGGATAAAAAAGATGTCTACGATCTAATTATCCTTGATCCTCCGGCCTTTGCTAAGCATCGTGATGCAAGGCATCAGGCAATGAAAGGGTATCAACGCTTGAATAGCGAGGCGATGAAAGCCATAAAAAGCGGAGGTATTATTTTCACGTTCTCTTGCTCACAGGTAGTTGACAGACAACTCTTCTATGATACCGTTTCCTCCGCTGCCATTCTTGCGGGAAGAGATGTACGGGTGTTGCATCAACTTACGCAGCCTCCCGATCACCCGGTTTCTATGTTTCATCCAGAGGGAGAATACTTAAAAGGATTGGTGCTTTATATAAGTTAGTTCGCAGTAACTATCTTTGCGATCCAATTTTAGGATTCAAATGAAAATTTTAGTTACAGGTGCCGATGGTTTGCTGGGAAGTAATTTAGTACGCGAGCTAATAAGTCGAGGGCATGCTATCCGTGCCTTTGTTCAACTTGGGCGTCAACAAAAAACGCTTGAAGGATTAACGCTTGAAAAATTTCGTGGCAATCTTTTAAATGCCGATGAGGTAATACAGGCGGGTGAAGGTTGTGATGCCGTTATCCATTGTGCGGCCAGCACCAGTGTGTGGCCGATTCGATCAGAAATTGTGAACAAAGTCAATATCGAGGGCACAAAAAATATTATCAAGGCGGTTCAGCAAAATAAAATTCAACGAATGATTTATGTGGGTACGGCCAACTCATTTGGTTTCGGCTCTAAAGAAAATCCGGGTGTTGAGGGCAATCCATATAAATCTGCAACGTATGGTTTGGATTACATGGATTCTAAATACAAAGCCCAGCAAATAATTTTGAATGAAGTAAAAGAAAATTTACTGCCGGCTACTATTGTCAATCCAACATTTATGTTTGGTCCGTTCGATTCAAACCCAAGTTCAGGCGCGATGATTGTGGCGCTGTACAAAGGTAAAGTTCCGGGCTACACCAGCGGAGGAAGAAATTATATCTGTGCAAAAGATGCGTCTTTTGCAATTGCCAATGCTCTAATAAAAGGTCGTGTAGGAGAGTGCTATATTTTGGGAAATCAAAATCTTTCGTACAAAGAAGCCTTTGAAAAAATCGCCTCAACCATTGGGGTAAGGCCTCCTTCGATTTCCATTCCTTCTATTTTTGCAAAACTTTATGGACGAATAGGTTCGTTTATGGGGACCTTGCGCGGAAATACACCTGCCATCAGTTATCCGCTTTCGCGAATTGCGTGTGACGAACATTATTTTTCACCAGCAAAAGCAGTGCGTGAATTAGAGCTTCCACAAACTCCTATCGAAACAGGAATTAAAGAATGTTTTGAATGGTTGAAGGAGAATGATTATTTAAAAAACTAAATTAAACCGTGTCATACTTCAAAAATAAAACAGCAATTGTCACCGGCTCCGGTATGGGCATTGGAAAAGCTATTGCGCTTGAGTTATGTAAAGCGGGAGCAAATGTTGTTCTGAACGGACGAAATGCTGAACGCTTAGAAAAAACGCATCAAGAGTTTTTACAAAAAGGATATAGTGTTGTGACTGTTTGCGCAGATGTTACGAAGAGCTTAGAGTGTGATGCTATTATCCAGAAAGCAATTGACACGTTTGGTGGCCTTGATATTCTTATCACCAATGCGGGCATCAGTATGCGCGAGCATTTTGAAAATCTTCAACCCGAAGTGTTTTCGCAAATCATCGAGAGTAATATTAACGGTTCCGCTTTTCCGGCATTAAAAGCTTTGCCTTATATTAAAAAAGCAAAAGGCAATATTGTTTTCATTTCCAGCGCAGCAGGAATGATTGGTTTACCAACTGCATCAGCGTACAGCGCAGGAAAAATGGCGCTTACGGCATTAGCACAGTCGATGAAAATTGAATTAGCAAGCGCTGGTGTCCATATCGGAATTGTTCATGTTGGTTTTACAAAGAATGATAATGAGAAACGTGTGCTCAATGCAACAGGTGAACTTATTCCCGTTGCAACACGGCCAGCTTACTTGCAACAAACACAAGAGCAAGTTGCAAAGGCAGTTTTGACAACCATCCAAAAAAGAAGATTCAAAGTGATATTAACATTTGTGGGAAAATTAAATGCGTTTGCAGTTCGATTCTTTCCCGGTCTCGTAATCCGAATTGTTACTGCTTCTCAGAAGAAAATGGAGAGGTTGAACAAGTAAAAAAACATCACTTTGGCAAAGGCGGGGGTCCCTCTGGTATATAGGCTTTGTACACATGACCGTCTTTGCGTTTCACAAATTCGGTATGAATTTCCTTTCTTAAGGTCTCATTCTCAAATAAATCCACCAAGGTTAATCCCATAGCTTTCGCAGCATACAACATTCCTTTATGCCCGATTGACATCCCTCCGCTGGCCACGACTGCCCAAGAATGCCAAGGAACATCTTTAGGTGCTGTGGTTACGATCAATCCTACTTCCGGAACGATCCAGCTAACATCCCCAACATCTGATGAGCCCCCTGGAGGATCTACGCTTGTTGGCTTCAGTGGATTCACCGATGACGAAAATCCAATTTCCTTTATCTCCGTATTCTTATGAAGTTCCTTTGCAAAGTTCTCTTCTTCGGTGGTGTAAATAATGGAACCAAGTATTTCCAAATTCTTTTGCATAGCCTCTGCTCCCTTTACATTAACGAGTATCTCGTAGTCACCCGTTTGCACAGTTACTTTTGACTCTGTTCCACTCATGAGTGCAGCACCTTGCGCAATCTCCTTTACGCGATTAAACACAACATCAACGCCTTCGCGTTTTGAGTCACGCGCCCACATCCACACTTTAGCATATTCAGGAACCACGTTTGGAACTTGTCCTCCATTTTGAATTACATAGTGCATGCGCACACTCGGCTTCACATGTTCACGCAACATATTTACGCCATCGGTGAAAAGTTCTGCTCCATCAACTGCGCTCCTGCCATTCCACGGGTCATACGCGGCATGAGCAGCCTTGCCTTTAAATTCGACAATAAAATCAATCAGTGCCTGAGAGCTTTGTGTATTTGAAGCAATCTCCGTATCAGGATGCCAATCCATGCAAACATCCAGATCGTTGAACAATCCATCACGTGCCATGTAGATTTTTCCCCCAACCGATTCTTCTGCCGGTGTTCCGTAAAATCGAATGGTGCCCTTAAGTTTTCCAGACTGTATTAAATCTTTGATAGCAATCGCAGCACTTAAACTTGCAACACCAAAAAGATTGTGACCGCATCCGTGACCATTACCACCAACTTCAAGCGGTTCTTTATTGGGTTGAGCCTTTTGTGAAATCCCCGGCAAGGCATCGTATTCACCCATGATACCGATAACGGGTTTGCCCGAACCAAACTCTGCTGTAAAAGCTGTGGGCATGCCTGCTACTCCACGATTCACCCGAAAACCTTTTCCCTCGGCATAGTCTGCTAGCAGCGTTGATGATTTGTATTCTTTCAAAGCAGTTTCGGCATAGGCCCAGATTGCATCGCTCATTTTTGTATAGTCTCCCGTATTTTTCTCTACGGATTGAATGATTGATTGCTTATTCGGTGTAAGCTTTTTGCTTTGTGTGAATGCAAAATTTGCAGTGCCAAGCATGCACAAAATCAATACTATATTCTTCATGGCTTTTTGATTGAAAGTAACATGGTGTAAATTAAAAAATCTTGTATGAAAAAAATATGGGTTTTCTCCTGATCTTTATCAAAGAGAAAATATGCAGTGGATAAAAATATTCTCAACGGAGGCAGAAGCGCAACAGCGTATTGAGGCCAATCGTCCGCAATTAGTAATTGCTAATAGTAAGCGAATATGTTTAGTTCGCCATGCTGATGTGTTTTATGCCGTTCAGGATTCATGCTCACACAGTGGGGAATCTCTCAGTAAGGGGCATATTAACTATCTTGGAGAAGTGATTTGCCCACTGCATAATCACTGCTTCAATTTGCAAACCGGGAGAGAACTTTCATCGCGGTCGGCCGATTTGGTGACATACCCGATAAAAATTGATGAATCTGGTTTTTTTATTGGTGTTTAAATAGCTTTTTTGAAATACTATTTGACCGTTTTCGTTTACCCTCTGTGAAATTACTACTTCCTATACTGCTCTCCGTTCCGCTCTTTTGTGGGGCTCAGATTTTTACCGAAGAGACACTTTTGGCTCGATTAAAAAGTGGTGGTAACATTACAGAAGATGCGCTTAGCAAACGATCTGTCGTCCTTCATAGCCATTCGGTTACCTCCAATCAACTAGTATCAATTCATGAAAGCCTGGTTCGCACTGGTTTTGATGCGGTCGCATATTTTAAAATTGATGGCGTATTGGCTGGCGGAGATGTTGCACAATCTTATGCAGAATACTTTACGAAGAGAGAAATTTCGAGCCTCATTGTTATTCAAAAATTAACAACTGGATACACGATCTACATTACACCCTTCAATGGTAAGGAGGGGTTTGTCAATCCCAATCAACCTACATGGAGCGCACAGTCGCCTTCTCTAAATGAGGCTTTAAATATTGTCTATCGCGCTGCGCTTGCTTCCAATAAAAAGAAAAATCTTCTGATCAATGAAATCCCTGAAGTCGATTTGCCTGTTAGGGTCATCGATGGTGAGCGGGCTGAAATGTTCGGGTTTGATTTAAAAGTTGACAAACTCGCGGTTCCTAATTTTGAAGATCCTGAATTGGACAAAAAACTTGACGAGCTTTTTAAGACCTATCCTTTTCCCTATCAACTCACAAATCATACAGTGCCCGATAAGGAATTGCGCGCACAAGGATTTTTATATGTACTGTGTTTCGTGTATACCAGAAGCAGTATCGCCAAAGAGTTGCTTGGGTATCCTGTTAGTAAATCAGAAAGTGCATTTGTTTCCGTCACCTACCCCAACGGGCAACTCCAGTTAAAAACGATTACTGCCGATACCCCTGTTTATAAATTCTATGTGCGCCATATAGATTCCGGAAATGTTTTTCTTGGAACAAAATGGGATGCCGAAACCACTTGGGAACAAGCCATACAAAACTTTATAAAGGGCTTCAAGGTTGAGTTGCGAATCAACTAGCCAACAACAACTTCTATCATTTTGTAGGGATCGGCTTGATATTTTTATTTCAATGCTGGCATGATGGTTGTACTTCCATTAACAAAAGAGCGGGTTATGAAGCGGTTGATTTTAACATTAGTGTGGGTGGCCTGTGTGCATATTTCCTCGGCCTATATTTCAGGCATTGCCATTCAAACAGAAAAAAATTCAACGATGCAAGTCTATGTAAATGGAAAACTTCGCACGTCTCAAGCTATGTCATTTTTGCGAATTAAAGGTAACCCGGGTTTGTATCACATTATGGTGAAGGTTTTAAATCCACGCGATAAGGTTTGGTATGTACTGCGAAAAGATGTGTGGGTGGACAAAGGCTATGAATTTTATTATAAAGTAAACTCCTCCCGAGGCGGGCGTCCGGTGTTAGAGCTTGTCAGGCGCTACCCGGTGTACAGCAATTATTTTTCGAATCCTTCGTTGTATAATAAACATCCGATTACATAATTTTTATAATACCGTTATCTTAAATGCCTGATCCAACAAAATTAGTATTGAACTAAAGAGCATAATGAGTAGGGTGGTCATCGTAATGAATTTGGTATCATACCTTTTTGTTGTTACAGTACTGTAAACCAGGTAAAAGAGAATTCCAAAAACTAAAAGTGGAAGTACAAACGGCCCCAATCCCAGATCTCTGCTTACTCTTCCTTCATCATTCAGGTTAATAAAGCTCACTGCCCCCGCAAGTGTTCGCATGTAAAGCGATGTTAGCAAAAATGGGAATAACAATTTGTTTGAACTTCTTCGCAATAAGGCATAAAAGATAAAAGCCTGAATAAGCGTAATGACGGGACCAGCAGCACTGATGATTGTTCCGTGCCAATCCTCCGCATACTTGCCTGCTTGTGGATAACATTTGTTTAATGTCATCCTCATTTCGTTTCCCAAAATCTCTCCGGTACTCCAGTGCGCAAATTCATGAATCAGCCACGATACAATAACCGCTGAAAATGTTACGAATATGTATAGGAAAGAAATTTTAGGTCGCTCCTTTAGTTGGCTCATTTAAATGTGGCTAGGATTAATTCTTCTTTTTGTTTCTGCTCATCAAAACGATAAGAAATATAATGACAATAACCACGAATCCCGAAATGTGGATATGCGGAAATGACCAGTTAAAAATTCCAAACACAGAACCGATCGCTCCAAAAACCACCCCAAATACTCCTGCAACTATTCCTATACACGCACCAAATAAACCGGTAACCAATCCGAATAATCCACCAAAAATTCCTATCCAGATTGGGAAGGTGAAAATTATCAATAGAATAATAAGAAATGTGGAGCTTGAGCGGGTCATGGATATTTTTAGTTTAGTAAGCCCTCCATCTCAAAAATCCTTCCATTCTTGAGGCTTGTGTCATAAGCCAAAAAAGAGCTAAAATCCCCTTCGTTAAGGGAACATTGTCCATATTTGAACAATTGATGTGTCCATTTTTACAAAGCCTACTCTTTTATAGCTATAATACGATTGGCTCGTTTTTGAACATTTCCCATATTGCATTAACAAATAGTTTTTACAGCGGCCGTAAAACTCAACTACCCTTTGTGAGGATGAACAACGTGACTCGGTGTTTAGTATTATTTTTTGCGCTCACTTCTACGGCATATAGTCAACATGTAATTGAAGGAAAGGTCGTAGATAAAGAAACCGGTACTCCCATTCCGTACGCTTCCATTGGTATCGTGGGAACCTCGCAGGGAACAACTTCTAATCTTATTGGAGAGTTTTCATTAACTGTTTCTGACTCTGCTTCAATAAAAGTAACCTGTTTGGGCTACGAATCACACGTTGTACGGTCACGTGAAGAAATGCGTTTGATTCGACTTAAGTCTATCGCCACAGAGCTCAATGCGGTACTCATCACAAACAAAGCCATTAATCCTAAAAAAATTGTGCGTAAAGCCTTTGCCAGAATCGGTGACAACTATGATGGTCAATCATATCTTCAAAAATATTTTTACCGGCATTATAGTTTAACGAATTCCGCTTATGAAAAATTGATAGAGGCTTCTGTTGAAGTTTGGAAACACCAGGGCTATCAAATCACAAGAAGTTTCGTTGGAGAAAAAGAAGAAGTGCGCGTTACCCAGATTAGAAGAAGCTTAGATATCACAGGGATGGTGCAGGGGCAGAGGCCCCTTTGGCTAAGTAATATATTACAAGCTGATGCTGTTGGATATCAAACTTCTATCAAAGGAATTCCCCTGAGTCCTTTTGAAGAGACCAGTAATTTGTGGACTGATTTTACCAGCTACAGTTTTACATTCAATGGTATTACCAACTACGATGGTCAGGATGTTTACAAAATAGGGTACATTCATAAAAAGGATTCAATACTTACTACTTCCGGATATAAAATTCTAGCAGAAGCTTCGGGTACGTTATATATTACAATGGATACTTATGCTTTCGTTAAGACAGAAGACGTTAAATACGATGACGTCAATACCATCCACACCTCCGTCTGTTATAGAAAATATGGTACTAAATATTATCCATACCATTTAATGAGGGAGGGCGAAAGCAGATTCCTGGATCAAAAATTTACTTCATTTCACATTGAATTGATGTCGGTAGAAATACGCCATGGCGAATCCGAATTATTTACAGGTCAGGAACCGGGTAGAGACGAATTGCTTAAAATACCCTATGACTCCATGTTTTGGAACAATACTCCCATTTTAAAAACCACTCCATTAGAAGAAGACATCATTCACGACTTGGGCGGAGGAGCTTCATTGAACAAGCAATTTTATCTTTATAAACAATATGAATTAAACGTGACGGACGGTGGCAAAAATGGTGAGGCAAAATTTAATTGGCTAAAAGAGGATAGTAAAGACAAGCGCATTCTGTATCTCTGCTTTTGGAAAAGTTCTTTTGATTCTTTTTCTGACTTACTTGAAATTGAACACATCAAACGATTAAATCAATTCTATAAAAACAAAATAACCTTTGTGCTGCTTTCATTGGAGGGCGATGAGGTAAAATGGAAACAACTACTTACGAAATACAATCTTTTTGCAGATGGCATCATCAATTATCGAATCGGTGAAGACGCAGATGTAGCTAATTCATTTAAAATAGACAAAACACCAACGTATATTTTACTTTCAAAAGATGGAAGTGTATTCAATTTGAATGCTAAGCATCCGAGCGATCCGCTGCTGGAAAAGGATTTTAAATTTTTGATTGAACAAGGTAAACAGCAGTAAATCCTCGACAGGCTCAGGGTATCAAACATGTCTACGTCATTTAGTCAAAAAATTCTGCGCGACATTAATTTCATTTGCTTCTCTTTTACCAACCGCTCTTACCAATAGGATTTGCTTGCCATCGGGTGAAATATCGTACGAATAACCAGGAACATTGACCCAGTAATCGTCTTCAAAAACAATTTTGGAAGCTCCCAGTGTAGCCTTACGGTTTGCATCAAAAGTCAATGATATACCGATTAACTTATTTCCATTTCTATAGTAAAGTGTCTTGTCAGCATCGTTATAGCGAGCCTCTTCACCACCTTCAAAAGAAACTTGAATGCGCACAGATGGATTTAACAAATCAGAAATAAAAACTTCTGAACGTCCAGTTTGATCACTTGTAAACGCTAACCAGTCATTAGACATGAACTTGGCAAGGGTTTCATTAACCCCTTTCCGCGAAACAAATGAATAACGCGTTTTTGAATTATCAGGGGCGTAAAAATTTAAATCATTTAACCCATCCTTTTCGGTAGTCGCGCAAAGCAGTACTTGATCGTTATCTACATCATTAAAAAATCGTAATGAATCATTGCTTAGAATTAATTCCGCATCGCTTCTACCGCCCGCATCTCTTCTGGCAATCTTCAATTTTCCGTTTTGATACATTTGGTAATAAACCCAATTGCTATTACGAGACCACACTGTGGAGCTCACAGCTCCTTGCTGCAATAATTGGACATTTTTTTTTGGATCCATTATATCATAATTCCACACCTCGGTTTGCTCTCTACGTTTAATTATCACCATGTTTTTACCATCGGGCGACAAGGAAAATGTACCATACAATTCAGGCTTGAAGGGTAAGTTTGAAATTTGGCCACTACTGCTGCGCCATACAAGTTGGCCTTGTTGAACATTTGTTCCTGTGGCATAAATAAGTGTACCATTATTTGAAATGGAAAATTGTCCCGTTCCGTATGAAACA
Source organism: Cyclobacteriaceae bacterium (assembly GCA_031395485.1). Taxonomy (GTDB): domain Bacteria; phylum Bacteroidota; class Bacteroidia; order Cytophagales; family Cyclobacteriaceae; genus UBA2336. The sequence goes on from JANNUS010000006.1 coordinate 343,440, forward strand.
CTAATACCTTTTAAGATGATGCGTGGATTACCTACCGTTATTTGATTCTCTTTATCAAAACGAATCGCAAATAAATCAGTTCCTTTAATAAAAAACAGTTCACCGTTATAGATGGCCTGACAAGTGCCATTTGTCAGAATCAATTTTCCTACTCCCTTGGTGAAAGAAACAATATACGTTTCATTGAAGGTACTGTTGGCAATGTATTGATCAGAAGATAGCTGAACTGCTCGGGCAGTAAAGCGCATGGTTGTCTTCAAAATTTTAAAGTCCTTACCTTCCGAATCAATTGAATTAAATGAAGTCCCCTCATTGGCTATCCAGACTATTTTGTCATCATTGTCCCAAATCCCATCGACAGGGTTTGCGGTATGGGTTAAAGTTTCCTTAATGTTTCCGTCAACTGAAATCTTCATCAGCTTGTCATCGGCAAAGAATGCAATCCATTTTGAATCGGGTGAGAAGAATGGAGCGAATGCCCCCGTTGTTCCGAGCAATCGCAACACCTTATCTTCACCAATAGGGCGGAGATTTAAATAGGATGTTCCTGTACTATCCATGCTCACATATACAATAGTTTTTCCATCAGCTGAAATATCTAGTCCGCGTCTTCCTACGCGTAAGGGTCCCGCCATAAAACTTAAAGAGATAGAATCGGGAAGATTGATGGATGTAATTGAGGCTATGCGTGAGTCATCTTCCTTACTGCTATTAATTGTGTTCGTGTAAACGAATACTGCTATTAATATTGCAATTAACATCAGGCAAAAAACAAGCATCGTTTTTGTTCCTGGGAATTGAATATTCCATTTTTTACGTCTGCTTGATTCAACAAAAGTTGACCCCATAGCATTTTCTCTATCCGATTCTCCAACTGCAGCAGTTACTCTTTCTCTTCCATGAATGCCCGCAATAATCTCCTTAATAGCGTTGGCTGTTTTGTTTATCTGATCACGATAAACAGTTGACGATCCTTTGGATGAATCATCATCCTTAGGACGAAGCGGCCGATTAACGCCAGCAGATTGATAGGTAAAGTCTATGGCCCGAAGTGGACCCAATTCTGCTTCAATTATTTTCTTATCGTGTACATCTAACTCATGAATACGAACGGGCAAAACTCTGCTGGAGATGTTTCCTTTGGGAAGCCGAACTTTTAAACCAATAGAATCCTCCCCTGCGATTTTTAGAAAAACCAAAAACTCCTGACTCCACGCAAAACTTTTTGGATCGCAATAGGTCTGGGAGATTATAGGAATGAAGATCAGGCACTTTAATTTTTCCTTGAGTGAATCATCCACATCATGCGTTTCAAGCAGGCCATCATGCGGATTTTGATCGAAGTAAATTGTGAGTGGCTCTTTGATGGTGGCCGCCAATTCTTCTTGCAGGGCATTTACAAACTCCGTTACCCATCCTGAACGGTTATCGTTGTGACGATAGGAGATAAAGATATCGTACTCGAAATTGGGGATGATAGAGGGCATGGCTAAAAATAACAAAATTAAATCACCCTAGTCAACCTCAAGGTAATTGAAAAAAATAAGCCGGAATCTCTCCCGGCTTATGTTTACAATAGGCAATATGTCTAAAAAGGATATTCTCCTTTTTCAATAATATGATTGGCTATTTTTCTTCTCGATTCTTTCAAATTATAGGGATCAACTTTTGTGAACCGCTTCAGGCCCATGAGCATCAATCGTTGTTCATCTCCTTCCGCAAACGATGTGATGGCCGTCCTTCCGGCAGATGCCGCTTTTTCTACTGCATGATGCAGATAAACCGTTGCTAGCTCTTTCTCAATCGCGCAAGCTTTTTCACCACGTAGGCTAATTAATTTCTCTACACGCAACAATACCGACTCGGCTACATATCCTTCAATGAGCATGTCGGCTAAGTTCATGAGTACCTCCTGCTCTTCTGAGAGTTTCATCATGAATTTTTGAACCGCGGCTCCCGAAACCATTAAGCCTGCCTTTTTCAAATTGCGTAACACTTTCTTCTCTTTTGCAAATACGGCAGTGTCATCCTCTGAACTAAAGTCAGGTATGGACATTAACTCTTTTTGAACAGCCATGGCAGGAGTCATTAAGTCAATATGACCTTTCATGGCTCGCTTCATCAACATATCAATAGTAAGCAGGCGGTTGATTTCATTTGTTCCTTCAAAGATTCGGTTAATGCGCGCATCGCGATAAGCGCGATCCATTGGGCCTTCGGCAGAGAATCCCATCCCACCATAAATTTGTACACCTTCATCTACAGAATAATCCAATACCTCTGAGCCGTGTACTTTTAGGATGGCACATTCAATTGCAAACTCTTCGAGTGCCTTTAATCGGGCTTGGGCAGTATTCATACCTGCCGCAACAAATGCATTATACGCATCATCAATGTTTTGGCTTGCACGGTAGTGTGCCGATTCAGAGGCAAAAATGTGGGTTGCTACATCGGCTATTTTATGCTTGATTGCCCCAAACGATGAAATCGGAACTCCAAATTGTTTTCGCTCCGTTGAATATTTGACAGCTGTAGATAAACACATCTTACTTCCGCCAACCGCTGCCACGCCTAGTTTAATTCGACCAACGTTTAGAATATTGACAGCAATCTTAAATCCGTTTTCGCGCTCGCTTAATAAATTCTCTACCGGTACTTTGCAATCGTTAAAGAAAATCTGACGGGTGCTTGATCCTTTAATACCCATTTTCTTTTCTTCTTCATTCATTGTGATGCCGCCAAAAGTTTTTTCAACAATAAAGGCACTCAGATTTTTATCATTATCAATTTTGGCAAACACGATATACACATCGGCAAACCCACCGTTCGTGATCCACATTTTTTGTCCGTTAATCACGTAGTGCTTACCATCGGGAGTTAAAACAGCTTTTGTTTTTCCAGAATTGGCATCGGAGCCTGAATCTGGTTCCGTTAAACAGTACGCTGCTTTCCATTCGCCTGAAGCAAGTTTTGGAATGTACTTTTTCTTTTGTGCATCATTTCCGTAGTACAAAATCGGTAATGTACCAATACCCGTATGAGCAGAAATTGCAACAGCAAACGAGTGACCTCCACCCATTACTTCTGCCACCAACATGGTCGTGTTAAAGTCCATACCGAAGCCTCCTAACTCTTGCGGAACAGAAGTGCCAAGAAGTCCAAGTTCTCCGGCTTTGTCCATCAATTTCGGCATAAGGGTAAGATCCTTCATCGAATCAATTGCATCAAGGTGCGGATAGACTTCTTGTATTAAAAAGTCTTTACACGTTTGTGCAATCATTTTTTGTTCCTCGTTGAAATCTTCTGGAATAAAAATTTCACTTGCTTCTGTTTCTCGAATGAGAAACTCTCCTCCTTTGATTGCCTGCTTGGTTTTAGTTTCTGCGTTCATAGTTTGTGATGACGTAAGTATCAAGACGTTAGACATAAGACTTTGGGCGTAACGTCTTGATTAAGCCAAAAATCATTTTTTGTATTTCAGATATTATTCCGGATAAAATTTCTAGTTGATCTGATGAAATAAAGTTTACATCAAAGCCAAGAATAAGTAAAGTCTCCAATTCATAAGCCGATCCTAAACTTATATTTAAAAATTGAGCAAAGTCTTTGTCTGTATTTCTTCCAGATCCTTCAGCAATATTTGTTGGAATCGATACAGCACATCTTCGCAATTGAGATATCAATCCAAATTTCTCCTCCATTGGAAAACTTGATGTAAGCACATAAATCTCCTTAACCAGCTGCCTAGATAATTGCCAAATTTTTAGTTCTTTAAAATTATGCATGATCTTGGTCTTGCTACTTAAGTCTTAAATCTTAGGTCTAGTTTAATAATTCATAGATGCCGGCTACACCCTGTCCTCCACCAACACAGGCGGTGACCATGCCGTATTTTTTATTTTGTCTTCTCATCTCATTGAAAAGTTGCACAGACAACCTCGCTCCAGACGAACCAAGTGGGTGACCCACCGCAATTGCTCCTCCGTTTACATTTAATTTTGCCCTGTCAATTCCCAATTCTCTTACAACCGCTAATGACTGTGCTGCAAATGCTTCGTTCAATTCGAACAAGTCAATGTCGTTGAGCTTCATGTTCGCAATTTTCAATGCCTTTGGAATAGCCGCTACAGGACCAATGCCCATAATCCGTGGATCAACTCCAGCTGTAGCGTAACTCACCATACGCGCGATGGGTTTTAGGTTTAACTGTTTTACCATACGCTCACTCATCACCGCTACGAAAGCTGCTCCATCAGAAGTCTGAGAAGAATTTCCAGCCGTCACCACTCCTCCTGCGGCAAATACAGGCTTTAGTTTCGACAATCCTTCCACCGTTGTATCGGCACGAATGCCTTCATCTTTATCAACAATAAATTCACGCGTCTTCTTTTTCATGTTCTCGTCCACATAAACTTCCTTCACGGTGATGGGAACAACTTCTCCTTTAAATTTTTCGGCCTTCCATGCTGCTGCTGCTTTCATATGTGATTCATATGAAAACTGATCTTGATCTTCACGTGATATTTTATATTGCTTCGAAACTTCTTCGGCCGTTAGGCCCATGCTCGTGTAATAGGTAGGATTGTCTTTCGCGATTGCATAATTCAATGCGGTTTTAAATCCCATCACGGGTACAAGCGACATGGATTCAGTTCCTCCAGCAATGATCACATCGGCCTGACCGGCATGAATGCGATAACTTGCCATGGCGATAGCCTCCACACCCGAACCGCAATAACGATTGATCACTATGCCTGGAGTGTCAAGACCTAATGCAAGCAAAGAAATAATTCTTCCCATCTGCATGCCTTGTTCCGCTTCCGGAACAGCATTGCCTACAATGAGATCGTCCACCATTTTATTTTCAAGTCCGGGAATAGACTTCACCAAATGCTTGATAACATCCGATGCCAAATCATCGGGCCGTACAAAACGGAACCCGCCTTTCTTTGCTTTTCCTACTGCTGTTCTGTAGCCTGCTACAATGTATGCGTCCATAACTATTGCTTTTTAATATCTTGAGTCTTCGTACTTAAGTCTTATGTCTAATTTCTAAGAGGTTTCCCTCCTGTTAAAATTGCCTGAATTCTTTCCAGTGTTTTCTTCTCTCCGGTGAGTGATAAGAATGCTTCACGCTCCAGATCCAATAAGTATTGTTCACTTACTTCTTGAGGCGATGTGAGATCGCCACCGCACATTATGTTGGCTATCCATTTGGCAACTTTCGCATCGTGGTCTGATATGTAATTACCCATGCGCATGCCTTGTAGTCCTGCAAGAAATAGCGCCTGCCCTGCTCGACCCTGAACTTTTATATTCTTTGCTTGAACCGGCATCGTGTAGCCCGCATTCACCAAATCAAGTACGGCTTCTTTTGCGTCTGCGATTTGGCGATCCTTATTCATGGAAACACGATCCAATTTTTTCAGGATTCCCAATTCGCGTGCTTCCTCTGCTGAGGTAGCCACTTTTGCTGTTGCGATGGTCATGAAAGCATTTTGTAGGGCATTTAACTCTACATCGCCTTCTTGCAACGCATCACTTACGCGCTTTGTGAATTCTTTAGTACCCCCGCCTCCTGGAATAAGGCCTACGCCTACTTCTACCAGTCCCACATAGGTTTCGGCTGCTGCTTGTGCGATGTCCGCATGGAGCGTCATTTCGCATCCACCGCCTAACGTCCGCCCTTGCGGGGCAACTACCACAGGAATGGAGGAATATCTCAGGCGCATCACTGAATTCTGAAATGCTTTGATCATGAAGTCGATTTCATCATAATCCTGCTCGATGGCATACATAAATACTAATCCAAGATTGGCGCCTAAAGAAAAGTCGGATCCTTGATGACCAACCACCAATCCTTTATATTCCTTTTCTGCTAAATCGAGGGACTTATTCAATCCTTCAATCACGCTACTGCCCAGTGTATAACTCTTGGAGTACCACGCAAAGTTGATTACACCATCACCAAGATCCGTGATTTTTGAGTCGGCATTTTTCCAGATAACATTTTCACTTTTGTTTTCGAGGATGATGAAGCTTTCTCTTCCTGGAATTGATTTGTAGGACTTGGTTGGGATGTCATAATATTTCTTCTGCCCACCCTCAACTTTGTAAAATGATTTATTTCCGGAAGCGAGCATATCATAAACCCACTGATTAGGTTTGTATCCTGAAGCTTCCATTAGTGGAATACTTTTTTCCAATCCGGATGCATCCCATGTTTCAAATGGACCAAGCTCCCAACCAAAACCTCCGCTTACGGCATCATCAATTCTGAAAAGTTCATCACTGATTTCCGGAATGCGATTGCTCACGTATTGAAACAATCCAAAGAAAGCATCGCGATAGAAATCACCGGCTTTGTCTTTACCGGCTAACAATACTTTGAAACGATCTTTTAGATTGTCAATTGTCTTAGTGGATTCGAGTGTAGCAAATTTCGCTTTTGCTTTCGGTTTGTACTCTAATGTTTTGAGATCCAGCGTTAGAATTTCTGTTTCGCCTTTTGGTCCTTTTGTTTTTTTGTAAAATCCTTGACCTGTTTTATCGCCAAGCCATTTATTCTGTTCTAGTTTAGTAACTACTTCTGGCAACTTAAACATCTCGCGTCCTTCATCATTCACCAACCCTTCATAAAGATTGTTTGACACTTTCACGAGTGTATCCAACCCAACGACATCCGATGTTCTGAACGTTGCAGATTTCGGTCTACCGATAACCGGACCTGTTAGTTTATCAATCTCATCCACATTCATGTCAAACTTGCGCATGGAGTCAATTACCTTCAGAAGCCCAAAGATTCCAACGCGATTCCCAATGAAAGCAGGGGTGTCTTTACAGAGTACGGTTGTTTTACCTAGGTACAAATCTCCATAATGCATCAGGAATTTGGTGATTTCCGGATCGGTTTTAGTGGTGGGTATAATTTCGAGCAATTTGAGATAGCGTGGGGGGTTAAAGAAGTGTGTTCCTGCAAAATGCTTCTGAAAGTCCTCACTTCTTCCTTCGGCCATCATGTGGATAGGAATTCCTGAAGTATTAGAAGTAATCAGTGTACCGGGTGTTCTATACTTCTCTACTTCCTCATATACTTTTTTCTTGATGTCAAGGTTTTCAACAACGACTTCAATTGTCCAATCAACGTTTTTGATTTTCGGCATATCATCCGTAAAGTTTCCAAGCTTCACACGGGAGGCAAATTTTTTGCTGAACAACGAAGCCGGGTTTGCTTTCAAGGTTGCCTCATACGCGCTGTTAACAATTCTGTTTTTTACAGCAGGATGATCAAGAGCCAAGCCTCTTTTCTTTTCTTCTTCGGTGAGTTCTTTCGGAGCAATGTCCAGCAGCAATACCTCCACACCAATATTGGCGAAGTGACAGGCAATGCGTGACCCCATGATTCCGGATCCTAATATTGCAACTTTGCGAATAGATCTTTTCATATTTTTTTGTTGTTCTACCTAAATTAATGATATGCCTTTTCGTAAATATTATTTCTATCTAAAATCTTGTTGATGTTTTGAATCACATCAAAAAAAACATCGAGTTTATTTTCTGGAATTTCTTCGTGCACAACCTTGTTGAATTGAACGACTGTTTCTTTCGCGCGCGCTCTTCCTTTTTTTCCTTCCTCCGTCAAAAAAATACGCACGCATCGTTTATCATTTGCGTCAACCTGACGATAAATTGCTCCTCTCTCTTCCAATGTTTTTAACAACCGGGTTAAGCTTCGGGCTTCTAATCCCATAAGGGGAGCAATCTTGGTGGCGGGAGTGCCTTCCTCAACATCAATATTCAATAACACAAATCCAATGGCCATGGTAGCTCCGTGTTCGGAAGCTTGCTGATTGTACAGCCTGGCGATGGCATGCCAAGTAGCCCGAATGTGATAGTCTATTGTTTCTTCGCGCTTCATTCGAAATCCTAAAAGGGAAACGAATATAAAAAAAATTGTTATGCATGCATACTATATTTAAAGAATTTTGTCCGGCTGTCGTCCATCGGCTTCAAATTCTCTGGAAAATCGAGTTAATTCCTCTTTTTGTAGAATACTAACTCACCGCCTTCATCGCCCAAGGCTTTGAGCGGATTGCCAATAGGGGTTTGGTTTGTATCTTCAGCTACCTGAGTTTTTACATATTGAATTAACTCCGATATGGCGAATTTGTCCTTCTCATTTTCACGAAGAAACTGAATTACCCGCTTGGCAAAAGGACTGTTATTTCCAATTTCCCCATCTGAAACGGTTTCTAATCTGCCGGAAGCAAGGCCCCAACGTGATTTAAACTTCTCTACATTATCGGTATAACCTCTTCGTGAGTCTGCGAATAGCGCTCCCGAGAAACATGCATCAGCAATCAGAAAAGTGTGTTGAGAATTTATGCTGCCGAGAACTTTCAATATCTCCGTGTTGGAAATATAATCTCCGCTGGAATTAAGTTCAGCATCTACCGGAATCCAATAGCCTTCACTCAGCAATTCATCAAAATATCCATGCCCTGAAAAGTAAATCACAAGATTATCTTGCGGACTTACTTTTTCAATTAAACTTCTTAAGCTCCTGTAAATAGTAGATCGGGTAGCTTGTTCATCTTTGACTAAGGTTACATTTGAAAATTCAAAATTATATTTACCCATTAGCACAGTTGCTATGTCGCTCGCATCTTTCACCGCGTTATTGAGTTTGGGCCAGTGTTGATAATCGTTGATTCCAATTACTAAAAGAAAATTTTTCGCGATAGCTGGATTGTACACTTCTCCATCAGCACTTTTTCGCGTAATTATTATTTTTTTCAAAGCAATGTTATCATTCACATCTGCTACTTCAATATTTACATAATTATCACCCATGGCAAGCGGGATGTTGATAACAAAATTACCGTTGTCTTTCACGGGGGTAACTATTCCGTTTACTTTCAAACTTCTAACTCCCGACTCATCGGTAACAGTACCACGTAAGTCAATCAAATCTTTATAGATACGAACGCGATTGTCTTGAATGTTTGGAGGATTCGAAACCAATATTAACGGGCCAGATTTGTCTTTTGTGTCTTTATGCCGGAACACAGGCGTGATGTGTAGCGATTCAATATTCCAATACTTTACGGTTTGTACAAACTCTTCAATGGTGGCAAGTTCTTTTCCGCTCGGGCTAATGGCGATGGCCTTCACTGGGGTTTGAAAATCTTCCAGTTTTAAAGCAGGTAATCCTGTTGCCAGATCATAGACAGCAACAGCGTTTTTTTCGAGTGCCGCAAAAAGATATTTGCCATCCTCACTGAATTTAAGATCATAAATCCAGCCACGCTGTGGAAACTCACGCACTTGCTTTCCGGTTTCTACATCCCACAAAATAATTTTTTTGTCATCACCCCCGCTGGCAAGGGTTTTGCTGTCGGGTGAAAAGGCAAGGGTTCGTACCCAATTTTCATGCGCCTGTAGTTTTTTGGCTATCGATCCAGTTATCGCATCTCTTAAAAAAATATCTCGATCAGCTCCACCCGTGGCAATCCACTTATCATCGTAGCTGACGTCTAACGCCCGGATTGCTTTGACATGATCACTTTTGCTGTATACAATTTTAGCAGAATCAATGCTCCAGAGATTGATGGTCTTATCCTCTCCAATAGAAACAATAAATTTATCATTGTTTATAAACCGAATTGCAAGCACAGCATCTGTGTGGCCTTTCAGAATTCTGACAAGTTTGCCGCCTGGTATTGTCCATACTTTAATGGTCTTGTCTCCGCTGGCGGTGGCCATCAACGTATTGTCTGTACTAAAAATAACATTCGATATGTCACGATTTAGCGCTCCGCTTAACGTTGTGGCCTTGGTATCGCTGCCTGCATTTAGCAATTGAATTTCGCTGTTGGTGGATACAGCTAGGTATTTATTGTCGTATGTGTACCCAAAAGCAATTGGTGATTTAATTTTAACCGTTAGTTTCAATAAATCCTGTGAGATCAGGTTGCTTGATGTTATTGAAAGCAAAGCCAGCAAAAAGATCAATCGCTTCATCATTCCTAACGTTTATTTCCTCTTACCAATATTGTAGGTGACGCCCATCTTAGCATCTATAATGCCATTGTTTTCTGAGCCAAACCAAAAAATATAGTCACTCATTAATTTAACACCCAGTTCAATCACATTCAGATATAGGTTATTACTAAGCTTGCACATAATACCAAGGTTAAATCCAACCGCATTTGATTTGTCTGCAAGGCGGTAGCCCTCGTTTACTTGTACCATTTCAACCTGAGTATAATTTATGCTTACATACTTTCGCCATTTTTTTGCACGGCTTGTAGAAAAGCGAACATCAATTCCTTTCTGTAATTGAAGCACTTCTTTGTCTATGCTATTATCCTGATCGTAATGAATCCTTCCCTCGCCTCTAAAACTTCTGCTATAGAACCCACCCAATGCTATATGCTGATTGATTTGAACATGAGCCCCTCCATAGAAATTAGTTGTTTCAACGAATTCAATGTCACCATCATTTTGTCCGTCCCCCGGAGTAAGGTTTTGCTGAATTTTTAATTCTACATCAAACGTTGGTAACTTTAGTTGAGCATATGTTGCTCCTCCAAAAAAGCATGAAAGCATAACTACAGATATGAAGCTTCTAAAGGTCATAATCAAAACTAAAAGTTACCTTTTCATTGTTTGTTGACTCTTGAGCAGATACAGGTTGCCACCAGTCAACCATGTAAATAAATAATAAGTCGTCTCCTATTTCAAGTTGATCTTTCAACAACATCAAAGGATGAAAATAAAATGTATCAATCCATGCATCGCAGCCAGTGCTGCCACAATTACTCTGGTTTATACTGTTGAAGTCTTGCATGCTTAAATATTCCCGCTGAAAAGTTGTCAGATTCATTACACCCGTGGGAAAATTGTCTGCGCCTAATACATGATAATTTCCTCCCCAATTGGATCCGCAACCATCACCCTGACAAGCATTTTCATAACGCATTCCCTGAAAGGTGAATCCAACATTGTTGTTTTGACCACCAAAAGTAAACGTGCCTGCTTTTGAAGGATTTGAATTACATTTACGCTCAATGCTTGTCAGATTTCCACTTGCATCATAAATGAGTTCATCCCGTAATGTGTCCAGGTAATCGAGATAGGGAATAGATATAATTCTATTTAACCTTTCATTTACATCATACCGGAAGCGGACTTGATCCGATACGGTAGAATCGTTATCGAAAAGATAAAACGTCCATGGCTTACCCGATTCAAGAAAAGAAGCGTAGGATTTAAACGTGGTTGTAACCCCGCTTTTGAGTTTTAGTTTAGAACTACTTCCCAGTGCTGGCCAATCCATCCATAGGGTTCGGGTGAGGGTTCCGGTAAACGAAGGGGTCGTCAAAAGTATATCTACAACAGAGTCAGTGGTTACCTTAGCAACTGCTGTACTACTTCCTGTGTTGGTGTCCTGCTTTATTTCTATCGATACGAACCTAAGATTGTCAAGCTCCTCCTGGCTGGTAATGTCACTATCCTCAATGATAGTGCAGGAAAAGATAAACGCGAAGAAAATAAAGTATAAAAGCCTAACCATATACTTACGATAAGCCTAAGAAATTGTGTCAATAAGCTAAAAGCTACTTTATTTGGCGCCTATTAGCCAATCTAATTTACTGGTTGATAAGCTTTTATCAAAACGCAAAAAAATCAAAAACTCCGATTTGTACTAAAAAAATTCAATTCCGTGACCGAATAGCCCTATTTGGAAAAAATGACAACCTTAGATTTGCGGAAGTTTTTCATCTTTAAAGTCACCGCGCAAAACTCTAAACCGTTTTCTGGCCTCTGCTGCAAATACGCTTCCAGGGAATTTGTTTAGGAACTCCCTGTAAATTTCCATCGCTTTGTCTTTATCGTGAAGTTGTTGTTCATAAATTTCTCCTTGCAAAAAATAAGCGTCATCAGCTAAAATATCGTTGGCATACTCCTCCCCAATTTGTTGTAGAAGCGATATTGATCGCTCGAACTCTCCTCCCTTTAATCGAAGGGTTGCCTCCAACCAATAAACGTCATCCAAAATAGCATGATTCGCAAATGTGATTCTGCGTTCTACAGAGTCGGTAAGTGAAGATGCTCCTTGCTTTAAAAGTTCGATGGCACTATAGGCTTGCGTGGTTTTATTTTGATAAAGAAGCAGCTCGATCGATGCAAATGCTTTCAGGGCTTCTCCTGCTGAGTCTATCGCAATGTTTTCTTTAATGCGCATACTTAATTCCATGGCATCGTTGGCTATTTCACGTGTAGTCGCCTCTTTTAAAATATCGAGGTGCTCTTGTGCCAACCGGAAATCACCTTTAAAATATGAGAGCTTTGCATTTTTTAGCTTGGCTTCATAACCCACTGGGTTTTCCTGTAATGTTTTTTCAACTTGAGAATAGAGCAGGCTAGACTCCCAGGGCTCTCCGATGGTAAGAAATATATCACCAAGATCAAGTTTGACTTTAGCTTTTAACTGCAGCGGTGTTTTAGGATTACCGATCAACTGGCTTAACAATTCTATTGCGCTATCGGGCTCGTGGAGATAGCCCGAATGAAGCATGGCCTTGTTTCGTTGTGCTTCAAGAGAATTTGCATTGTCGGGGTACCGGTCAATAAATTTAATATAATCATTAACCAGCTTCCTTACCGAGTCAATAACCACCGGAAAAGTATTTTGCACTCTTGCTTCGTGTGCTCGCATTAATCCTAATTGCGCTTGTAAATAATATGGCCCAGTGGGATATTCTCTGATTACGTAATTATAACTTCGTGTCGCTGTTTCAAAGTCATCGTTATCAAGAGCCACTTTTGCAATTTCAATACATTTTTCCCCAAGTCTTTTATACCTCCGGTCGTATGCTCTTGCCTGAACAAATGAAGCGGAGAAATTTTTTTGTTGCATTGTTACCCAAATCAATAGATCAGAATACACTTCTACTTCTGGTTCTTTTTGAATGCGTTCATATAACAGTTTCTCCAAATTCTCCAACTCCTCTGGTGTTGTCAGCATTGCCTGCATTAAATTTTTAGCGAATTGGATATTTGCGGATGACTGTTTTGCTATGCTTAAATATTCCTGCACCATTTTAGTTCGCTGTCCTTGAATGCGATAAAGCATAGCAAGTTCAACACAAAACATTGTGGGAGACGATAAAGCACTCCGACTTTCAAGTAATGCGAGTACTGCGTATTCAACCAACGACTTACTTGAAAAATAATTAGAGATTGTAATAATGATCGATGTGTTGTTTTTGTTCTCATGAATTAAATCACGAAAATATTTATCCGCTTTTGCCGTATCCCCTATTCGCAAGTACACAATGCCAACATCAATTCGATAAAGAATATTATTAGGTTCGCGTTTCAATAGTTTTTTCAAATGCAAAATTGCCTCATCACCTTCTGATAGATCGAGCAAAGTGCTTAAGTAGCTATTTTGTATAAAAGGAAGATTAGCATCACTTTTTACTAATTCTCTAAATAATTCAAGTGCCTTTCTTTTTTCTCCCTTTAGAAGATATTCATGCGCTAGCTGAATATCGGGTTGATTTTGAGAATAGGTGATGAAGCTAAGAAGACAAAAGATATTCACTAACAGTATTTTTCCCTTTACTATTAATGTATATATATATATATAATAACTATTATTAGTCATGTTGATATGTGGACAACTTTATCTTGTTCGATGTTTTAATTTCTTGTTATTGAATATGTGTATAAAATATTGCACGCTGTCAGTTAGTTAAAGAATTATCCACAAATCTGAGTAGTGTGGATAAGTTTTATAAGCATAAAACGTAATGTGGATGTATGTTGTTAAGTTTTGTTTTATGCACATAATATTTCAGCTCATGCCAAAAAAGCCGTTTTATAAAAGAAAGGCATAATCTTTACGTACATATCCACAAGTTTTAATAGGTTATCAACAAAGGACCAACGTGCCAGTTTGCTTTTAGTATCTGATCTTTACCCCTTTTTGCGTTACGCCAGAATATTACAGGCTCTGGTTGCTTTTGAGTGAGATAGTTACCTGCGTCCCATTTTCCATTTTTGTTCAGGTCAATAAGCAATCTTAGGATGTATGAACCCGCTTGAATGTTTTCGAAGGTATAGGGCGATGTGTTTTCTGATTCCTGTATTAGTTTACCGCTCTTGTCAAGTAGCTGCAGTATGAAGTTTTCTTTTGTCTGGACTTTCGTACTGATTATTCCGTTGTCCTCGACTTTTATGATTTTCAGTGATGATGTTATTTCTGTTGTTGAATCGCTCTCAACAGAAATTGCTGAGCCTTTTCGTAGAATTAATATATTGTTTGTACTCGCTTTTTCTGTTCGTCTTGTGCTTGCTCTGGTATCTTCTGGTTGTTCAGCAATAGGCTTATCTGTTTTTTTAGGAAATTCTATTTTCTTTCTTACTGTAAGTTTTGTAAAATCCTCGCTCCAGCTTAGGTCCTCTTTATAAAAATGTATTCTTTTTAATGAATCAATTTGAATGAATAGACTATCTGATAAAAAGTGAATCACGGGTTTTGAAAAGGATAGTATCGCTGATAGCGTTGCATTGCTTTCGTAAACGCTTGCAACCTCAATCTTTCCCGAAAATTTATCTTTCGTTGATTCCTTTTTTTGGAACTTTAGATAAATCAGCGTATCAACTTTATTGGCGGTGCTGTCAAGAGCCTTAAGATGTATCTGAAGACTATCAATGTTCGGAATGGTATTGTAGACTTTTATGGTAGCCATGTCTGGCTCTATGGTTGAATACAATTTTTCTTTATTGTCTTGGCTTGAGAGTTCGAATTCAACTATACTCTTCGATAGGCGGATGGAGTAGTAGGCAAACGTTGGACGTGCGGAAACGAGTTTTAATGGAGTGGCATCCAGTTTGAAAACGCATAGTGCTATTGAATCTACGGGCCCACGTAAATTTATCATATCACTTTTGAAGCCGTACTTTTCACTTTTGCTCTCAACAATAAGATTTTTGTTTTTATCATCGAATGTATAAAGTAAGTAGTGCCCTCGCTTTAAATTTTCAAGCGCGAATCTTCCCTGCTTATCAGATAATGTAACCCAAGGGGCAGCGTGTTTGAAAATATTGAGTGTATCTGAAATGACGGCTAGTGCTACCGTGTAATTATTAAGCTTTTTATCTGTGAGTATATCTGTGATTGTACCGGTAATCGTTAGCGAGTCTATATATGAACCAGTACTAAACGCCAGCTTTATTTTGGCCGGGTTTTTTTCTGTAAGATCTTGAACACTCTCTCTAAAGTTAATGGTATAGGTTGTTGTGTCAAGGAGTTCGGAATTTAACTGAATTATTACCTTGTTTTTCTTGGCCGTTACCTCATGCTTTTTACCAATAAATGGAGTAATGAGAATTTGTTCTTTCGGATTGTTAAGTTGCACCAGCTCATCAAATGTCAGTTGTATTTCTTTTCCATTGAAGTTTACTTCTTTATGTGAGGGATTAGATCGAACCAGCTTTGGTGCGGTTTCATCTTTGGGGCCACCAGTAGGCGCGGTTTGTTTAGCACACTGCTGAACAAGAAATGCTAGAATTAGTAAAACAAGAACCCCCTTATATTTCATGAAGCTTAGCAATATAGATCAGACTTGAATGATTTCTGTCGTTGGAAGCGGATAAGTTTGATCTTAGCCCTTCGAAAAACGCTTTTACTAAACCGGCTAAGCTTAGCCTATTATTGTTTTTGTATTTCTCACTTAACAGACTCACGTAGTAGGAATCAAGCTTCATTGGCAATGTGTCCAGCAATTGTAATCCAACATTCTCAAACATCATTCTCATACTTTTTTTAGAAAAATGCCAGAGATGCCTTGGCACATCAAACCCAGCCCAATTCTCTTTGTAGAGACATCCATCAGGCGATTGAAAATTAGGAACGGCAATAAATAGTATGCCATCTGTTTTTAATAAACTTTTTAGTTTAAGAACAGTTTCTGTTAAGTCAGGCACATGCTCAATGACATGCCACGCTGTTATTACATCAAAATTATTATGAACCTCTAAAGTATTATTGATTTTTTGTTTTGTTAGGGTCTCAGCTTTTAACCTGGCTACATCAGAAGGCTCAACACCGGTAATAGCCCACCCGCAATTTTGCATGGCGTTAAGAAACTCTCCGGTTCCGCATCCAAAGTCAAGAATGGTTCCATTTTTTTTATGCTTTTCGATCGCGCTTTTTTTCCAGTTCAAGGTAAAACTTCGTGCGAACTTGTAAATAAAGCCAATGCCTCCTGAAGTTTTTCCTGAGTGGGAAACATACTCTTCAGATAGATAGTATATACCTAGTTTGTTAGAATCGGGCCGTGGAGTTGTAATACCCAAATCGCAGTTTGTGCATTGCCTGATCTCAAATGTTTCATGTGAAACAGTGTGGTCTATACAACGACTTAAAAACTGTAAATCTTTGTTTTTACAGATAGGGCACTCAATAATGTTGATCATTATTTGCCAAGATAAACAGTAAGAATGGAAATATCAGCGGGCGAAACACCGCTTATTCGGGCGGCCTGTCCAATGGTTTCAGGTTTTATTTTTTTAAGCTTTTCGCGTCCCTCAGCAGAGAGGGCTTTAACCCTGTCGTAGTCAAAATCAGGCTTTATTTTGTAACCATCAAGGCTTCCAATTTTTTCGGCAAGCTTCTGCTCACGTTCAATGTAACTATCGTATTTCACATCGATTTCAACCTGCTCTAACACTTCTTTGGAAAATTTATTCAACAAAGTATTTATTTCAGAATTTAGAGTCTTCAATGCATCCATTCCTATTTCGGGTCTGCGGAGAAGATTGACAGCAAGTATTTTTTCGCTGATAGTAGCAGTGCTTAAGTTGGTAAGTTCTTCATTCACTGAACCTGGCTCTACTTTTACTTTGGCTAATTCACTCGTTAGACTTTTAATGTCATTCTTTTTATCAATGACTTTTTCCAACCGATCGTCACTTGCCAAACCAAGTTTGTGACCGAATTCTGTCAATCGTAAATCTGCATTATCCTGGCGAAGGAGAATTCTATATTCGGCACGGGAAGTAAACATGCGGTAAGGCTCCAGGGTTCCCTTATTTACTAAGTCGTCAATTAAAACACCAATATATGCTTCGGATCTCTTTAGAATGAATGGATCTTTTTCATGTACCTTATTGTGTGCATTTATTCCAGCCATTAAACCTTGACAGGCGGCCTCTTCATAGCCTGTAGTTCCGTTAATTTGACCAGCAAAGTACAGATTATCAATTAGTTGGGTTTCAAGAGTAAGTTTTAACTGAGTAGGCGGAAAGAAGTCGTATTCTATAGCATAGCCTGGACGAAACATTTTAGCCTTTTCAAAACCAGAAATTTTTGTAAGTGCTTGATGTTGAATATCTTCTGGTAGGGAAGTCGAAAATCCATTGACATATATTTCAACCGTATTCCACCCCTCGGGCTCAACAAATATTTGATGACGATCGCGTTCCGCGAAACGATTAATTTTGTCTTCAATTGAAGGGCAATAACGCGGGCCAAGCCCTTTAATTCGCCCGCTAAACATTGGTGACCTTTCAAAACCTTCTCTAAGCTCTGCATGAACAGCTTCATTCGTATAGGTTATCCAGCAGCTGACTTGTTTCGTTAGCGGTTTTGTATCGCCAAATGAAAATTTTCCAGGGAGAATATCTCCAGGTTGCTCTTCCATTTTGCTATAGTCTAATGAACGACCATCAACCCGGGGAGGAGTACCTGTTTTCATCCTTCCGGATTCAAATCCTAATGAAACGAGCTGTTCGGTAAGTCCGGTGGCTGCTTTTTCTCCTGTTCTACCCCCTCCAAAGTTCTTTTCTCCTATATGGATTTTTCCATTCAAAAAGGTTCCATTTGTTAAAACAACAGCCTTACTTTTTATTTCAATTCCAAGTGCAGTTTTTATGCCCACCACCTTTCCATCTACTACAATAATCTCTTTGGCCATTTCTTGCCAAAAATCAACGTTTTTAATTGCCTCAAGAGCCAACCTCCATTCTTCAGCAAATTTCATTCTATCATTTTGAGTCCTTGGGCTCCACATAGCTGGACCTTTCGACATATTAAGCATCCGGTATTGAATCATAGATTTATCGGACACAATCCCAGATTGGCCTCCTAAAGCATCAATTTCTCGAACGATTTGACCCTTTGCAACCCCCCCCATTGCTGGATTGCAAGACATTTGAGCTATTGTGCCCATATTCATAGTTACCAACAGAACCTTTGAGCCCATATTGGCAGCCGCGGCCGCGGCCTCACAACCGGCATGACCGGCCCCAACAACAATTACATCGTATTCTGGCAGCATTAGTAAGGTTCCACGTGGAACTGTATAATTCGGTTAATCAATCTATCAACATTTCCACAAACCTTATCCACAAGGTTTCACGTGGAACGATTATTTGGATTTTTTCAGCAAAGATAGGCAAGAGTCTTCTTTTTCACGCATTTTCAATTTCTCTGTTTTCGTCTTGTCATTAAAGCCAAGTAGATGGAGCGCCCCGTGAATAATTACTCTGTGAAGTTCTACTTTAAAATCAGTTTTAAATATTTCGGCATTTTTGCGAACCCGGTCAATGCTTATATAAACCTCTCCATCTATTGCCTTTTCGGTATGGCTGTAATTGAAGGTTATGATATCTGTATAAGTCTTATGATTTAGGTACTGGATGTTTAACCGTCTTAAATGCTCGTCTGAACAAAATATATAATTGAGCGAATTTAGAGAAGCGCTTTCATTTTTTACTACCGATTTAACCCAAAGAATTGTCCTTTTTGGATTGGCTAGCTTGAAACGAGTTTTTTCAGAGAAGAAGTTAATAAGAGCCATTAAGAATTCATGTAGAAGCTTAATTCTACTGTTTTTCCATTTTCTGTGAATTCTACTTCATCGGAAAGATGTTTCATCAAGAAAATGCCCCTTCCACCTGGTTTTTCAATGTTTTCTGGCGAAGTAGGATCAGGCAAGTTGTCATAGTTAAAACCAGTGCCCTCATCTTTTATTATGAATTTCAAGAGATTCTCATTGAGTGTAAGGCTAAGGAAAACATTTTTTGAAGAGTTACTAGCATTTCCATGTTTTATCGCATTATTCACAGCCTCAGTAACAGCAATCATAATATTGCCATACAAGTCTTCATCTAAGTGAAATCGCTCTTTTGCATTATCTATAAAACTCTCAATCATCCGTATATTTTCAAGAATTGATGGAATTTGGATACTGATCGTATTCATGGACAAAATTCTATTTTAGTTATTTTTTATTCTTTTAAAATATTCCCCCACCTCTTTCTTATAGTAAGGGTAAAGCTTCGGAGGAACGGTTTTTAACAATTCTACTTCTTTTTCTTTTAAGCGTAAATATTCTTCGACTTCAATTGGAATTTCTTTTTCATAATCCTTAGCGGCCTCTCCTTTTCTCTCTTCATCCAGATCTTGCTCACGCATTGATTTTTCAGACTCAAGCAATCTTGTCAAAATTTCTTTCTGTCGTTGGATTAGTTGATCTGTTAACTGCTTATTTACCAATTCTGTTTCAGTCTGTTCCATTTTTCCTGGAATGTCTCCAGGCAAGCCCCCACCGTTTTGTTTCATCTTGTTTTCCATTTCCTGGAGAGCCCTTCTAATTCGTTCTTGCTCAGCGGCCATCTCAGCTAATTCTTCAGAAAGTTGACGGCCACCCTTTCCACTACCCTTCAATTGTTCGATACGTTGATTCAATTGTTGCTGCATTTGACCAAGACTCTTCTCTCCCTTTTTCTTCGATTTGCCCATTGATGGTTTTGCGTTCGCCAACATCTGCATCAACATATCGAAATGGCTATCGAGCATCAGCGCAATGTTATTAATGGCGGTCATACTAAACTGCATTTCGGTGGCAGCCTGTTGTCTTCTTCGGTCTCGGTTTGCTTCAATTGTATTGTCGATCCTTGTATTAAGTTCGGTTACTTCTCGTGTAACAAAAGAACTCATGGTTGGATCGCGCTTGCTCAACTCTAACAAGCTGTCTTCCAACACCTTAACATCATCTTTCAACTTTAATTGGTTTTGAGCAAAACCATTAAATCGAGGATCATTTTGCTCTAATTCACGAAAATTTTTGATCAGACTTTCTTGATCGAAGGATATCTTAATCAACCCATGAATTATTTGCCGAAGAGACTCAATATTTTTCATGTCTGTTTCCATTGACATGGAGCTTTGCATTCCCTCCATTTGTTGTTGCAAATTTTGCATTTGCTCAACCGCTTTTTGCTGAGCCTCTTTTGCCTTCGATGGATTATTTTCATTAAGATTCTCTTTGCTTTCGTCTTGTGACTGATCTATTTCATCGGTTTGCTCCTTTTCTGGGAGATCTCGCTCTTGTTTAAGCTCTTCCCCAAGCTGGCGAAGTTCTTCTATTTTTTCTTCTGACTTTTTAAAGTCCGCATTTAACGTTGACTGTTCTTCGGCTAATTCCTGACTTTTCTCCTGTGATTCTTTTTCTGACCCCTTCGCTTCATTTTTGCTTGTCCGACCTTCTGGCGGATCTTTTTTCCCTTTTGGATCGGATGATTTTTCCAATTCCTTGGTTTTTTGCAGGAGGGATCCTTGAGCCTCTTTCTGATTCTTGATATCCTGAATTGCCTGATCTAATTTATAATCAAATTGAAGCTGCTTGAATAGCTCCAGTGTTCGCTCCAGTTCCTTTTCAAGATTTTGTGAATTTTGATTTAGTTTTTCAAGGAGCTTTTGAATTTCTGAAGGGTTAGAGTTTTCTTTTAGAAGCCGCTCAAGTTCTTCCATTAATTTTTTTGTTTCCTCATCCAGTAACTCATCCATTAACTTTTTGATTTGCTCAGCTTTCTCGCGTATGCGTTCATCCTGTTCAGTAAATGCTTCTTTCTTTTGTTCCAGTAATTTATTTTGCTCTTTTAACTGATTGATTAATTGATCAAGATTTTTTTTCTGTTTAAGAATATCTTCCAATTTCTTTTCTTCTTGCCAATCGAGCGTTTGCTTTCCTTTAAGCTTTTGAAATGTATCTTCAATTTGATCTTTTAGTTCCTGTGCTTTAGTTACGCTCTGCTCCATTTTGTTCTCTGTTTGAGACTGCGACTTTGAAATGTCAGAAACGAGCTGGTCTTTATTCGGAATGAAAAAAGTATAGTTTGCTGATCGAGTAGACTTACTTCCATTCACACCGTCATTATCCCACACCTGCAAGAAATATTCAAGTTGGTGTCCGGGCTTTAGGCTGAGTGTATCGAGATTCCAATTGAAGAAAAAACTTTGCTGCGCCTGGTTGTAGGTCCCCGGTATTTTCACAGATTTTTTCAATAGAATTTTCTGCTGATCGTCTTTCACGTGAAACTCTAGATTCAGTTGTGTGATGCCGTAATCATCGGCAGTAAAGCCACCCAGTATAATTCGTTTATAGAGAACCGAGTCCTTAAAATTTGTAACCGTTAATTGCGGAAACTGATCCTTAATTACGGCTATACTATATGCAATGCGTTCTTTGTTTTTGCTGTTCTCATTATGCAAAACGACCTCATATTGGTCGGGCTTTCGGAAAGCTTTTTTATATGTAAATCTTTGATTATCAATTGATTGTAATTCTATGGTTGCACTATCTGAGGAAAAAATAATGGAAACCCCGTTAGTGTTGGTGGTTTTGAATTGCCAAGTTGAAATTGTACCCTCAGGGATTTCAAGATTGCCTGCATTTATTAATTGCTCGTTTCTGCGTTGAAGATATTTTGGATACTGCAATTCAACATTAAAGGCCGTTAACTCCGGTCTATTCACTACTAAAATTTCAAACGTATTTGAGAAATAGCCAGCCGCTTCTACCTGAAAAGATTTGGACTGTTGAATCTTTTCAAACACATATTGGAAGGATCCGCTTCCCAGATTCTCCATTTTCAGATTCTGAGATTCAAAGGTTAGATAAGCTGCATCCGGAATTGCATTTCCCTCAAGCGAAAGTTTAAGTACAAAATCTTCATTGAAAAAACCCGTGAGCGATTGGTTCTGAATAACAAAGTTAAAGGGAGCCAGGGGTGAAAATTTCTGATCAAAATTTACAATCCGATTAGTGCTTTGTGTAATGATGGCCTGGTTAAAAATCAGCAACAGGAGAATGATACCAACTGGGACGGCCAGATATTTTAAATACTTTTTATTCTGATCAAGATGAATAATGGATTCAAAGGAAATTGGATCAAGCTCCTTTGTCTTTTGTTGGATACTTGCCACAGCCAAGCTGGAATTACCAGAAACTGAAAGTTGAATTAGATTTACAAGTCGATCTTTAACGGAAGGTAATGACTCTCCGATTAGTCGGGCGCTTTGTTCATCATCCATTCCTTTTCGCGAAATCCAAAAAGTAATTGGTCCCCGAAGAAACCGGAATACACAATAAAGAGCAATGATAAAAAAGGAGAGAAGGATTGAAAATCGTACCCAGGGGCTAAACCACAATGAGTACTCGAGGAGTGTTACAATCAGAAAATAGAAAAAGAGAATGGAAAACGTAAGGATAAGCCCACGCACCAACAGGTTTAGGTAGTACCTTCTTTTAAAGGAGTTAATTTTTTCCTGAATCTTCTCTATCCCATTACCCATTAACCCACAATGTTATATACCAAAAACGAATTCATCTGTTTAAAGATACAGGCTAATTCAAATTTCAACAAAGGAAATGTTTGAAGGGAAATCTGTTATTCTTCCTCCTGAATTTTTTTTTCTGAAGTCCAGTCGTGTTCCTTTTCGAAATATTCGAGTACGTGCATTTTGAGGAGTTTTTCCTGCTCTAGCAAATCGAAATGAGGCAATTTTTTTATTACCCTCCAATGTGGCCAACCGTCTTTGTCAAGGCCATCAAGCTCATAATAGCCGGAAAGACTCAGTACTTTGCAAATTGCAATGTGCAGGAGATCCTGCTTTTCTTCCTTCGAAAAAACTTTTGACCCCCTACCCAACTCTTGTACCCCAATTAGAAATAAGACCCCGTTAAGATCTTTGGGCTTTTTGCCAATAGTATCCTTTAAGGTATTCAGCAACACCTGCCATTTTCTCTCAAAATCAAGATCGCGCTTAAACATTCTGCAGTTCTTCCCAAAACTCAAAGGCTCTGCGCAAATGCGGAATAACAATTGTGCCCCCAATTAGGGTTGCAACTCCCATTGCTTCATTGACTTCAGCAGTGGTAAAACCTACCTCCTTACATTTTCCTAGATGGTATTTTACGCAATCATCACAACGAAGAACCAGCGAACAGGTAAGCCCGATAAGCTCTTTACTTTTTACATCCAAATGCCCCTCGGCATAGGCATTTGTATCAAGATTGAAAATTCGCTTTACGATCAAACCATCGGAGGCCATGATCTTTTCGTTCATTTTGCTTCGATAAGCATTGAAATCCTCGACTAATCCCATACTGAAGTTTTGTTCTTGTTGTGATTAACTTAAAACCTGTTTAATATTAAAAAGGTTTGTCGGCAAATATAGAATGTCCCCATGAAAACCGTTGTAAAAGATTTGCTTGTAGATTTTGTTTCGTTGCTCTATCCTAAATATTGTTTTGCCTGCAATAAAGGCTTGGTAAAAGGAGAAGAAACTATCTGTACTCAATGCATGATTGAGCTCCCTCGTACAAACTATCATTTTGAACCTGAAAATGCACTTTTTAAAAGATTGAATGGAAGAATCCCATTGAGTTTTGCGCTTGCATTTTTCCTTTTCAGAAAGGGAGGCAAGGTCCAGCATTTATTACATACTCTTAAGTACAGCAACCATCCTGAAATAGGCGAGACGCTTGGCGAAGTCTATGGTGAGGAATTGCAGCAAGCAAACTATGGCGAAAAGTTTAATATAATAGTTCCTGTTCCGTTACACGCTTCGCGTAAGCGCAAAAGAGGTTATAATCAGAGTGAAGAGTTTGCAAAAGGATTATCAAAAAGCCTGAGGATTCCATTTTCAGGAGACGCATTAGAGCGAACGGTAAGGACCGAAACACAAACGCGTAAAACAAAATTGAAACGCTGGCAAAATGTTAGCGAAGTATTTCAGTTGAAAGATCAAGAGCAAATTTTAAACAAGCACGTTCTGTTAGTGGATGATGTAATCACAACCGGTGCAACCATTGAGGCGTGCGCTCAGGTTTTGTTAGAAAGCGGATGTTCAACAATTAGCATCGCCAGCATTGCGTATGCGGAGGAAGGAAAATAAAAAAGCCCCGACAAGTGTTGGGGCTTTAGAATATTTTTTATGATTTTCTAGTAGTTCGATCCAGCCTTAATCATTGCACAACGGAAACCAATTGTTGCAGTAGCGCTGTCCTGATCAAGGAATCTTCGTGTACCCGGAGACATCCAGTAAGCAACATCTTTCCAGCTTCCTCCTTTATAAACCCGAGCTCGGTCCGTAACAAGCGAGGTAAAGCTACCATCATTGCGTGCCGTATATTCACCAGTGGCAGGATCTTTAATTAAGTTGTTATTATAATCTTTTCCATCATCTAAAAAGCCATCTCTTCTAACGGGGTTAAGATCATCAAAATCCTGGAATGTCATTGGCCTATAAACGTCTTGAACCCACTCGCTCACGTTGCCACCCATGTTGTATAAACCATAATCATTCGGAGGGAACTCATAAATATATGTTGTAATAAGTGCGCCATCGTTCAGACGGCCAGCAATACCCGCATAGTCACCACGACCACGCTTGAAGTTTGCTAGCATGTAACCCATTTGTTTTCCATATGGGTTACGAACAGCGTGACCATCCCACGGATATACGCGCTGATGGGTTTGCATTTCTTCTAACCATTGTGTGCCAATCATAGCTTGCGCTGCATACTCCCACTCAGCTTCTGTTGGTAATCGGAAATCAGGAACAACAATTCCAGACTCAAGCGGAATCCTACCATCAGTTTCGGCATATTCCTCTCCAGCATCTTCTCCCAATTTTTTATTTACGGCAAGTGTTCTCCATTTACAATATGCGCTAGCTTGTGTCCATGTAACACCAACAACGGGGAAAAACCTGAAGCCAGGGTATCTTAAATAGTGTTCAACATAAGGATCGTTAAAAGCGAGTTTGCCTATCCAAACTGTAGTGTCAGGCTTAGCGGCTGCATATGCCTCTTGAGAAGAGTCTCTGGCCAGGTAATGCAAATATTCAATCCAATGAATATTGGCAACCTCAGCCTCATCCATATAGAATGACGCAACAGAAACTGTTCTTTCAATATTGTCGCGAAAGGACATTACGTCTTCTTCAAAAGAACCCATAACGGCACGACCACCCTCAATGAATGACATATTAGGAAGTACAGGCTGTCCCTCGAAGGGCTTTACCATAAAACCACCAGCATCTTCATCATTATAAGCAAGGCCGGTAGCCGTACTTATTGCTCCTGGGTTTGAAGCGTTTGGCTTTCCGCCACCGCCACCAAATATTTTTCCGAAAAAATTGCATCCCGAGAGGGCAATGGAACTAGCGGTGAAAAATAAGAGAGCTCTAAAGCAAGTCTTCATGTTTAATTTCGATTTTAAACCAAATGCTAATATAGAGAGATAAATATATGTTTTCCAAGCACAAGCCATTTTATTCATAAATCTTTGATATAAGCATATTGAGGAATTTAACGCTCCTATAACAACAATATTGTTTCGGGAAATGGACATCCCAAAAACGGAAAGAAGAGCAAGGTATAAAGAACAAAAATGCCGTTAAGCAGTCGAATTCAGCGTTGAATAAACCGGCATACTTTTGCATTGCAATGCCTTAACTCTAACGTTTATGATAAGTATTCATGATTTTCGTGTTATGCCATTTGAAAAGAAATGTGATATGGTAGCGTATTCTGGTCAATATATGAGTCATCGTTTTCTTGGCGACTGCAAGGTGTTTTTATATAATGCCGACAATTTTTTTATTGAAGTATTTTACTCTTCTAAATACCAAAAAATTTTAATGATCAACGCTTTCGACCAACCCGTTGGGCTTGAATCTTATTTGGAGGTAATTTCATTGGCGGATTTAGAAAGACGTCCAATCATGTGATGGAGTAATTCAATCGCAACATCTACACTTTTTACATTTTCAATGAAAAGTGTGGCTTTTCCTACCTGATCTTTCATTTTACATTGATGGGAGTGTGCCTGAACAAAGTGTAGAATTTTTCCGAACACCTCCGAATTGAAATAGGCATCGTTGTTGGAAACAAAGTATCCTCGAAACTTTTCGCTTTTCAAACTTATTTTTTCAAAACCCAACTCCTCACCTAACCAACGCAACCGAACAGAGTTGATTAGTTCCTGAACGGAGGATGGTACTTCTCCAAATCGATCGTTTAATTCATCGCTGAATTTTTTGAGATGCTCCTCATCTTTTATGTTATCCAAACGAGAATAAAGCTGGAGGCGTTCGCTCGTATTATTTATGTATGTCTCAGGAATTAATATTTCAAGATCAGTCTCAATCACGCAATCCTGAACAATCAATTTTGCTTTTTCAGAAAGTTCGACCGCAAATAACTCTTTGAAGTCAGTCTCTTTTAATTCTTGGATTGTTTCGTCTAAGATTTTGTGATACGTTTCAAAGCCCAGATCGTTGATAAAGCCACTTTGTTCGCCACCCAATAAATTCCCTGCACCCCGAATATCCAAATCACGCATGGCGACCTTGAAGCCATCCCCTAAATCAGAAAACTCTTCAAGCGCAGCTAGTCGCTTGCGCGAATCAGATGTTAAGAGAGATGCAGGAGAGGTTAACAAATAGCAAAAAGCTTTTTTGTTGGAGCGACCAACACGTCCGCGCATCTGGTGGAGATCGGATAGACCAAACAGGTGTGCCTGGTTGATAATGATGGTATTCGCGTTCGGAATATCTAATCCGGACTCAATAATATTCGTGGAGACTAATACATCATACTCGCCATCAATAAATTTCACCATTGCTTTTTCGAGTTGATGTCCCTCCATTTGTCCGTGTGCAATTCCGATTTTTGCATCGGGCACAAGCTTGAAGATAATGTTGGCCATGCCCTCAATATCGTTTACGCGGTTGTGCACAAAAAAAACTTGCCCTCCCCTTTTTAATTCAAAACTAACCGCATCGCGAATAACTGTTTCTTCAAATGTGTGAAGCTCAGTTGTAACAGGTTGACGATTGGGTGGAGGTGTTGAAATGATACTTAAGTCGCGAGCCCCCATCAACGAAAAATGCAACGTGCGAGGAATGGGTGTGGCCGTTAGTGTGAGAACATCCACGTTCAATTTCAACTCCTTTAACCGATCTTTTGTTTTTACGCCAAATTTTTGTTCCTCATCTACAATTAAAAGTCCAAGGTCTTTGAACACAAGGTCTTTACTGACAATTCGGTGTGTGCCAATGAGAATATCAACCTTGCCTATGTTTACGTCTGCAATTATTTGTTTGATTTCTTTATCGGAACGAAAACGAGAAACGTAATCAACCGTGACAGGGAAATTGCTGAGTCGTTCTTTGAACGTGCGGTAATGCTGCATCGCCAAAATGGTTGTTGGCACCAACACCACAACCTGCTTTCCATCGGTAGAAGCTTTGAATGCAGCACGTATTGCCACTTCTGTCTTCCCAAAACCAACATCACCGCATATAAGCCGATCCATCGGATGTGGCTCTTGCATGTCGCGTTTTACATCATCGGTAGCACGGGCCTGGTCGGGAGTATCTTCATAAATAAAAGAAGATTCGAGTTCAGCTTGTAGGTAGCTGTCTTGTGTGAACGCAAATCCCGGAGCGGTTTTTCGTTTTGCATAGAGCGCGATCAACTCCTTGGCAATGTCTTTTACTTTGCCTTTTACTTTCGATTTTTTATTCTCCCACTCTTGTGAACCGAGTTTACTAATTGACGGAGGGGTCCCCTCCTTTCCGGAATATTTTGATATTTTATGAAGGGAATGAATACTTACATATAGCAGATCGTTATCGCGGTACACTAGTCGGATAGATTCCTGTTCGTGACCGTTTACTTCTTTTTTTTCAAGACCGGCAAATTTACCAATGCCATGATCAATGTGCGTTACAAAATCACCGGGTTGTAATGTGTGAAGTTCGCGGAGTGTAAGTGCTTTTGATTTCGAAAATTTTTCACGCGCGCGATACCGATGAAAGCGTTCAAAAATCTGGTGATCGGTGTAGCAAACAATTTTCAACGTTTGATCAACAAACCCCTGACGAAGCGCAAACTCCATTGGTTTAAAGTCGAGCTCGGGATGAATCTCTTCAAAAATTCCTTTAAGCCTATCAAGCTGTTTGGGCATGTCGGCCGCAATAAAATTGGTGTAGCCCTGGGCCTGGTGTTCCATTAGGTTGCCCGCTAACAATTCAAAATTCTTATTGAATGATGGTTGTGCGGATGAAGGCAAATCAAATGTAGCGCCCTTGGGAAGAATAAATCGACTTCCAAATTCAATGCGTTGAAAGGATTCGGTCTTTTGCTGAAATACAGTGCCGGGGTCAAACAAATGTTCGGGCTGAAGCACTACCTGCGTTCCACTTTGTTGAATGATTTTATCAAAAGAGGCCTGAGCCTTTTCAAATGATTTATCCAGAACATCAAGGGTAAGTTGAAAATCCTTAAACCAAAGCTTTGTTTTAGGCGAAATAAAATCCAAAAATGACTGACGTTCTTCCTGCATCAACCGCGTTTGAACGTTTGGAATAATGTTGACATGATCAAGCACTTCAACCGAAAGCTGTGAACCGGGATCAAATGTTCGGATGCTGTCAACCTCGTCACCGAAAAGTTCTATCCTATAAGGAAGCTCGTAGGCGAATGAAAACACATCAATGATTCCACCGCGCACAGAAAACTGACCGGCCTCATACACAAAATCAGTTTTTTCAAAATCGTAGTTGTGTAAAAACTCTTCAAGAAAAGTTATATCCAATTTTTCCTTTAGTTTAACTGAAAAAGTATTGGTGGCTAAAGCTCGTTTGTTGATTACTTTTTCGGATAGTGCTTCCGGGTATGTGACGATAATTTCAGGCCTGATCTTGTTTGCCAGATGGTTTAAAGCCTCGGCTCGCATAAGTATGTTGGCATTCTCTATTTCGTCAAACTCGTACAGGCGTTTGTATGACATTGGAAAGAGAAGAAAATCCTTTCCCAGCAGATTTTGAAGATCGTTTTGAAAATAGGAGGCCTCTTCTTTATCCTGAAGAATAACTATATAATCCTGGGGATGTAGCTTGAAAGCGCTGGCCACAAGTACGGCATCGAAGCTTCCGGAAAGGTTTTTTATTCGAATATTGGAGTTATTGGGCGTGTGTATCCCTGCGGCTACGGTTTTAATCACACCATCCGCGCAGTATAGGGTTAAAAAATCGTGCGCCTTCAAAACGAAGCGCAAATATAGATCATGATTGAATCGATTAAAGCTCTAGCTCATTTTCTTTACAAATCAATTGTCAAGAAGCACAGCCTTATTTTTATATTTTTGAGAATGAAGTTTTTCGTTTGCATTCTTATAATCATTGGAGTCCTATTGGGCTGTTCTCAATCGGTCAAAAACTCAGAAAAATACCAATGCCTTCCTTGTGGACAGGGTTGTGATACAGAAGAATATGCCAATCCGGGGAAATGCCCTCACTGTCAAATGGATTTGGTAAAAAAAGCAACCGTTACTTTTAAAACCATTGAGCCTTCGGAGATCTGTAATTACATTACCAAAAATCCTTCATGTGTGTTATTAGATGTACGAACCAAGGAGGAATTTCAAGGCATGAGCGAACCAAATTTCGGAACACTAAAAAACGCAATCAACATTCCGATTGGTGAGGTACAAAATCGAATAGGGGAGCTTCAGAAGTTTAAGAACCAAGAAATATTAGTCTTCTGTTCACATAGCCACCGAAGTCCGCAAGTAAGCTATCTTCTTACTCAAAACGGTTTTAGTAAAATACGTAATATGAATGGAGGCATGAGTGTAATGACGGACAACACGTGTAAAAAGTAAGTGTAAGATTGGATGAAACTAGTGCAACTTTTTTTTCTGTTATTAACAATAGCCTGTTTACTTTTTCTAGTAATTGGACTCTTTAAACCTTGGGCGATGCTGTGGTGGGAGGATGTGCAGAATCGCAGGAAAGTAATTAAGGTTTATGGCACTATTGGATTGGTGTGTTATGCTACATATTGGGTGTTGCGTATATTTTTTTAACTCACTATTTGATTCGCTCAACAGCAACAAGGTGTTTTTCAGACTGTCCGCTAAATCCTAACAAATAAAGCTTACCCCCATCTTTCAGTTTTGTTTTCTTTTTTAATTCTTCAGCGGTGAGCGGATAGTTTCGTGTGATCACATTGGCCTTGCCCTCAGGAAAAATTTTGCTCAGGATTTTAGGATCTGGTTTTACAGAGCGAATCACTTTAAAAATTCGCCCCGGAAAATTTTTGATGAGTTCTTTTGAAGTATATAAGTGTGTGCTTGGATGCAATTTGAACAATGAAAAATGTTCCCTAATTAATTTAAAGGCTCCAGCTTTTAAAATGGAAACGTTCGGCTCGTATAAATAGGTGAGCGGTTCAGAGAATTTTGAAATGACGCTCTTCTCGTCTGATAAACTAAATTCGAAGTCATCGTGGCCACCTTGTAAATTGACAGCAATAATTTTAGGCTCACCCTCAAAGCCATTCCGACAAAAGAAAAGTAATTCTTTACACTCATTGTCGATTGAAACTATCCATATTTTTTCAACATACCTCAGTTCTCTTATGCCTTGTTGAATATCAAGCAACGGAGATGTTTTGATTAGAATACAATCTGATTTTTGAAAAATTTCTGATAGCAAGTTGGGCACATCAGGTTCACAATCTGAAAGCTTGAAAACCTTTTGATTTGATTTACTTCTTCGGGACGGATCGATAAAAGCACAATCTAATTTTCCGGAATAGGGTTGAAGAAAATTTTCGGCTTTTGTGTTGTAATGCTGAATGTTGGTAGCGCCTAACACCGTGTGGTTGTGTTTAGCAAATTGAAGGAGCGAATCATTAGGTTCCACGTATATGATCTGCTTACAAACCTTGCTCATGAAGAATGAGTCAACTCCAAAGCCACCCGTTAAATCGGCTATTATTTTATTGGGTCCGAGTATAGAAATAAGTGTATTTGCCTTAAAAGCCGCAGTTTTTTCAGAAGAGCTTTGCTCAAGGTTTAATCCGGGCGGGTAAACGATGTTTCGAGTAGTATAATAGATTGAGAGTTTTGTCTTCGCTTTCCTCCGTCCGCTGATTTGTTCTGCAATAACAGAAGAGGGGACTTCATGAATCATTCGATGCTTCAACACCAGTTTCGTTTCATCTTCTTGTTCATGTGTGAAGATGAAATCCTGAACTTCTTTTCGAATGAGGAGATCAATCATTTAATCAAATATAAGATGAATGTCAGGTTGAGCCTGTCGAAACCTGATTTTGTACATAAACAGTCTTCGACAAGCTCAGCCTGACAGTCGTTTTTAAAATGGGAGATAACATCATCAACTAAAAAAGTGCGAACTTTCACCGTGTTTGACTTGATCGTTATTGGTGGAGGTGCAGCCGGATTTTTCGGAGCCATTCAGGCTGCCGAAATGAATCCCAACGTGCGTATTATCATTCTGGAGAAAACAACGAAGCTTCTTTCGAAAGTAAGAGTATCGGGAGGAGGCCGTTGCAATGTCACGCATCATTGTTTTGAGCCTACCGAACTTTCACATCACTATCCGCGCGGACAAAAACCGTTAAAATCTCTTTTTAGAAAGTATCAGGTTAAAGATGTAGTGACCTGGTTTGAAGAGCGTGGTGTGCGATTAAAAGCTGAAGAAGATGGAAGAATGTTTCCGGTCACGGACGATTCGCAAACCATTATTGATTGTTTTTTTCGGTTGACGGAGCAATATAAAATTCGGATTGAGACAGGGGCATCGGTTAAAGAAATTAAATCAACCCCAGCAGGATTTGAAGTTTTGGTTGAGAATAGGGGAGAATTCAAAGGAAAAAAGATTCTTATAGCGTTGGGTGGGCATCCCAATCCACAAGCGTATGAATGTATAAGAGGATTAGGTCATACCGTTACCCCATTAATTCCATCACTGTTTACGTTTAATGATTCTGAAAAGAAGTTTAAAGATTTAATGGGCGTTTCTGTGCCAAACGGATTGGTACGGATTGCTGGAACTAAACTTTTTCAGCAAGGCCCGATACTGATTACGCATTGGGGATTGAGTGGGCCTGCGGTTATTAAACTTTCAGCGTGGGCTGCAGAGTACTTGTATGAAAGAAAATATGAAGTGACGGTACTGGTGAGTTGGGTAGACGAGACCCAGGAAGAAATTGTTCGAAAATTTCTGACAGATTATAAATCAAGCCACAAGAAACGGAAGGTTTATTCCTATCCTCTTTACGAATTGCCACAGCGTCTTTGGTCACGGCTTTGCGAGCTGGCAGAAATTGAAGAAAATATGATCTGGGATGAATTGCCTCAGCGAAATATCAATAAGTTGTTAGAGTTGCTGATTCGTTGCCCGTTTCAAATAAAAGGAAAGACAACCTTTAAAGAAGAGTTTGTTACATGTGGCGGTGTGGATCTCACAGAAATTGATCTTGATACGATGGAGAGCAAAAAGATTAAGAATCTATTCTTTGCCGGAGAGGTTCTGCACATCGATGGTGAAACCGGAGGCTTTAATTTTCAAGCAGCCTGGACAACCGCTTTTGTTGCCGCTCAAAGTATTTCAAAAAATTAAAGATTAATGAACAACCTTAATGTAAAACATTCGTATTATTATGTCAAGTAAACTTTACTTTTAGTAAACCTTAAATTACATAAAAGCGATGAAAGCAAGCAATTTAATGCCTTACCGAGTGAAGCGATTGGGCTGGGTTATCCTCCTGCCCTCGTTGATTCTGGGAATCATGGTGATGTATTTTGAATTTGAGCTCCCTGGCTTTTCTGTAATCATTCCGTACGAGAACCTCGGTCCTTTTTCCAGCGGAGCAAACAAAAATAATTTAACAGACGAGTTAGTTTCCATAATTGCAATCGTATCGCTTGCGTTGATTGCCTTCTCGGAAGAAAAAGAAGAAGATGAATGGGTGAGTAAAATCAGGCTTGAGTCGTTGCAGTGGAGTGTGTATGCAAATTATATCCTCCTAATACTGGCAATTTTATTCGTGTATGATATGCACTTTTTTGAGGCGCTGGTTTATAACATGTACACCATATTGATCCTATTCATTTTGCGGTTCAATTATGTGTTGCGTGTGAAGTTCAATCCCAATCGTATCGAAGCTCATGAAAAATAACATACGTGTTCAGCGAGCGATACTAAACATTACTCAGGCCGAACTTGCAGAAAGAATTGGCGTTTCGCGTCAAACAATTAACACCATTGAAGCGGGAAAATATGTTCCCTCTACTGTGCTGGCATTAAAGTTGGCAAAGGTTTTTAGGGCAACCGTTGATGAGATTTTTTTGTTGGAAGCTGGTGATTAATACACCAAACTTTTCTCCAGCATAAACTCGGCAATCTGTACCGCATTGGTGGCAGCGCCTTTGCGAAGATTATCCGCTACTACCCACATGTTTAATGTATTGGGTTGCGATTCATCCCTGCGTAATCTTCCTACAAAAACTTCATCTCGCCCTTGCGCGTTGATGGGCATTGGATAGAGATTATTCTTCGGGTTGTCTTGAACGATAATGCCGGGAGTATTTACGAGCGTTTCGCGCACTTCGCTAAGTGAAAAATCGTTATAGAATTCGGCATTTATTGCTTCCGAGTGACCACCAATGCTGGGTACACGCACAGTAGTAGATGTAATTCCAATGGTTTTATCGCCAAAAATTTTCCGCGTTTCGTTCACCATTTTCATTTCCTCTTTGGTATATCCATTATCCAGAAATGCATCAATGTGCGGCAACACATTCATGTCAATGTTGTGCGGATATACTTTATGTCCTTCAACTCCTTTTCGCTCATCCATCAATTGCTGCACGGCATCTTTACCAGTTCCGGTAACGGATTGATATGTAGAGACAATGATTCGTTTCAGCTTAAACTTCACATGCAACGGAGCCAACGCCATCACCATTTGTATTGTCGAGCAGTTTGGGTTTGCAATAATCCGGTCGTCAATTTTTAACTCGTGGCCGTTGATTTCAGGTACTATCAATTTTTTTTCAGGATCCATTCTCCAGGCAGAAGAATTGTCAATAACAATGGTTCCCATTTCGGCAAACCTAGGGGCCCATTCCAATGAGGTGGTACCGCCTGCGGAGAAAATAGCAACGTCTGGTGAAAGTTTGCATACTTCCTCCATGCCTTGGATTGTATACTCCTTTCCCTTAAAAGTTACTTTTTGCCCTACAGATTTAGCAGATGCTACTAAATATAATTCTTCAAATGGGAAGCCTCTTTCTTGGAGGACCTTCAGAATTTCCCGGCCTACCAATCCCGTAGCCCCAACAACAGCGAGTTTCATTCTCTAAATAAGTGTTAACGATGCAAAAATACTATTTTTGGTTTGCCCCATGATAAAGCGATCTAAAATATTAATTAGCCGACTTTACCTTCTAGCTTTTTTGCTGAGCGCTCACGTTTGCGCTGCTCAGTTCACGGAAGATTTTTTGGATGGAGATTTTACCAGTAGCCCCATTTGGTCTGGCGATGGATTGAAATTTGTGGTTGAAAGTAACCAATTGAGGTTAATGGCTCCCGCTATCACAGATGTAGCATATCTTTCAACACTAAGCGCTTCAATTAATAATGCTGCCTGGAGTTTTTTTGTAAGACTTGACTTTGCGACCTCTGGTACCAACTATGCCGATGTTTATCTAGTCTCGGATAACCGTATTCTTACAGGATTACTGAATGGCTATTTTGTCAGGATAGGAAATACCTCGGATGAAGTTAGTCTGTATAGACAAAGCGGAACAACAAAAACAGAAATCATTGATGGACTGGATTTGCGGGTTGGCGCTGACCCAGTTCAAGTACGGATACGCGTTACGCGCGATGAAGCGGGTAACTGGGAACTGCTTTCGGACGCTTTACTATCCGGAACATATGTTTCTGAAGGAGCAATAGCGGACGTTACTCATTTAGCGTCCTCCTACTCGGGAGTTCTTTGTGTTTACACAGCAACCCGATCAACCAGTTTTTATTTCGATGACTTTATTATTTCAGGAGACCCGTTTATTGATCCATCCACTCCGGCCGATTATAAGGACGTCACGATCACAGAAATTTTTGCCGATCCAACTCCGGTCATTGGATTGCCAGACGCAGAATTTGTAGAACTGTATAACCGCAGTTCAAAAATCATTAACCTCAGCGGATGGAAATTTACGGACGGGAGCTCCACAGCAATATTACCAAGCCGTTTATTCCTGCCGAATGAATATTTGATCATGACATCCACAACTTCTGCCCCATTGTATACAACATTTGGTTCTGTGATGGGCGTTTCTAATTTTCCTACCCTGAATAACACGGCCGATAATCTTATTCTCAAAAGAGGTGATAATCTTGTAATAGATCAGGTTCCGTATTCCGACAATTGGTACAGGGATGACGATAAAAAGCAAGGTGGCTACACACTGGAATTAATTGACCCCGCAAATCCGTGCGGAGAAGAAGAAAACTGGGTGGCAGCTGATGCTGCGAATGGAGGAACTCCGGGCATCCAAAATTCGGTGTTTGCAAATAAGCCTGATGTAATCGGACCAAAAATAGTTTCAGTAATTCCAACACTGGCTACCGAACTAATAGTACGGTTTGACGAAAAGCTGGATAGTCAACTTCCTGCTCTAATCGATTTTAGCATCACTCCCAATATTTCTATTTCACAGATTTCATTTGTTGATGCTTCATTGAAATCATTGCGGCTTACACTGAGCGCCAGTTTGCAAGTTGGAACAACATACTCCGTAACAGCCCAAAGCATTTATGACTGTAATGGAAATGCATTGCAACCTGATTTTGATGCGATTATTTTTGGCTTACCGGAACAAGCATTGAGTTCGGATATTGTGGTCAACGAAATTCTTTTCGACCCACGACCTACCGGTGTTGATTTTGTTGAAGCATATAACAATTCATCGAAATTTATTAATCTAAAAAACTGGTCTATAGCAAATTATGAAAACGGAGTTGTACTTAATGCGAAACAAATTACCACGGAAGATTTTTTGCTGGCTCCCGATCAGTACATCGTGTTTACAGAAGATAACAATGTGGTGAAAGGTGAATATGTTTTGGCAGTAGAAGAAAATCTTTTTGGAGTAACCGATCTTCCAAGTTTCAATGACGATGCTGGCACAGTTGCATTGGTTGATCCGCAAACTAACGTGATTGATTTTTTTAGCTACACCGATGATTACCATTCGATTTTTATTAATGACGATGAAGGCGTTTCACTTGAGCGTATTTCTTTCGCAGCATCGACTAATGACCAAGCAAATTGGAAATCAGCAAGCTCAACGGTTGGGTTTGCAACACCCGGGTTTGTAAACTCGAATGTTCGGGGAGAACAAACTACCGGAAAAATTACGATTAGTCCGGAAGTGTTTGAGCCGATAACCGGACAGCCCAACTTCACACAAATTCAATACAATTTTGAACAAGGCGGCTATGTTGCCAATGTGAAAATTTTAGATTTTCAGGGCAGAGAAATCAAGCAACTTGCAAATAATGCTACCCTTGGTACCGAAGGATTTTTTCGGTGGGACGGTGATACCGATGACGGTGCCAAAGCACGGACCGGATATTATGTGGTGTGGGTGGAGGTTTTCAGTGCGAATGGAGATTTGGACACATTTCGGAAAAGGGTTGTCGTTGCTTCGAAATTTAAGTGACCGAAGTCTACTCACCAGGTTTATACTTTTTCTTTACCCTAGCCTCCACATCATCTTTATAAAACGCCACATCTTTAAACTTTACATCAGCATAGCGTTGTGCCTGATCGTAAAAATGCGGTGAAGCCGGATCTCCGCTTTGACCTCCGGCTAAAATACTTTTTGCTTTTACCTTTTCACCAAACTCAACTACCGCCACAAAACTATTTCCGTAGGTTCCATAAATCTTTTTTGTGGTTTGAACTCCGCGCGCACCAAACGATGCAAGCGCTCCCCAATTTCCAGAAGCCATGCCAACAGGGATGCTCGGTTTTGAATCATCGAAAGATTGTTGGATGTCTCCTGTTAACCGTTGAAAGCGATTGATCTCCCCCCAGGCAGTATTCCAAGTTCCGAAATCATCGGTAAGTTTTTGAACAGCGAGTGAAAACATTTCAAGTCGCTCTTTGTGAGGGCTGCTTGTTCCAAAGTAATTGATAACGTCAATCGATTCCATTTCAGGATCACGTTCTCCCATTTGCATATAGATAGAAAGGTAAAAATGCGCAAGCGACATGGCAACAGATTCTTTTGAAGTGGTTTTATCCCACACACGCAGAACATCGATGGCGGGTTTAAGCGTTGCATATTCTCTTGTCTGTAGGGCAGGCAGGTTACCTGCCTTATCAAACGCTTCAATCAACCCCGGAATTAATTTTTCAAATGCAGGCAAGTATGGATCGTATGCGGTTTCAATAAGCTTATCGATCGTGTATCCGCTTCTGTCGGTTAATACTTTAATGGCGTGAACACCACGAAAATTTTCAGGTTCGGTTGCCATGTAGTACGGATAGTTTTCTTTTTTCGGACTAAACTCTAATGCCGAAGTAAACGGAGTTGAGTTACAATTTTGAATCCAACCGTTTGGCGGATTGGATACTTGAATGGCTTCTTCAATTGTATGAAGTCCTTGCCAATCGGTTGTTGGATTGCTTCCATCAACAGGCTTCGAATAATCAAACTGCACATCGCGCTTGGGAATAAAATTTCCCTGGAACAACGCAATGTTCCCTTGTGCATCGGCATATACTGTGTTGTTAGAAGAATTTGTTCGGATGTTCATTACATTTTTGAATTCATCGAACGAGCTTGTTTTTGTTCGCAGGTAGGATTGTTCCAATGCTTTTGCCGGACTCCAGTTCATTGCGGTGGCCGTCCACTTGTTATCAACTAAGTGAGTAATCGGTCCATGATGAGTACGGAAGATTGAAAATACTTTTTCCTTTAGCGAATCACCATCAAGATATTTCAAGACGACACCTTTCTGGATAACGGGTCGAAGTTCATCTCCGTATTTGTAAAATTGTTTCCCATTGTTCTCCACAATGGCTTCAACAAACTCATCCATTACATCGGTGTAGGATGAAGTGTGCATCCAACCATTTTTTTCATTGAAGCCCTGATAGATAAAAAATTGACCCCATGTTACGGCACCGTAGGCATTCAAACCCTCCTCACTTACAACATGAACTTCTCCTCTGAAGAAGAAAGAGGTATGCGGATTTATTAACAACATAGCCTTGCCGGATTCAGTTAGCTTCCCAGAAATGGCGATACCGTTTGATCCTTGTGGTTCTTCCAAACCTGTCATTGCTGTCCCGACAAGGTCGGGAGAAGCAATCTCGTTTTCAGTGCTGCTTTGATCTTTCCTTCCTCGCAATGATGATATCTTTTTATTTTCATCTGGGGCGTAGACGTCCTTAATTCCGTGAAGCGAAACAGACTCGATATCGCCTCCAATAGAACCTTCGAAAAAGTACATCGGCATCCAAGGCTCAAAGCGCGTGAGCAGTTTTGGTTTTACGTCCGGATGCGTCCAGAGATAGTAGTTGATGCCATCGGCAAAAGCATCGCATAATTTTTTTAACCATTCAGGACTACCTTCGTAATTGGCGACAGCCTCCTCTTTGGTCATAAAAAGCCTTGCCCTTAAGTCACTGTATAGCTGACTTTCTCCTTCAACTTCTGCTAACCGGCCAATGGCCCAATTGTAATTGCGCTCTACACGATCAAAATCATCTTCGCATTGGGCATAAAGCAACCCAAAAACAGCGTTTGCATCAGTTTTTCCATAAATGTGGGGGACCCCAAATTCATCACGAATAATGGTTGTATTGGCAGCATGTTCTTCCCATCGTTTAAGTTCATATCCTTCTTTAAAAGGGTTACAACCGGAAAGAGACAGAACAAGAAGTAGTGCAAAAGATATTCTCATAAGTGTTTTATAAGGGATCGTTCTCCAGAATAAGTGAACTCACTTTTTTTGAGTTGACTAGATTCCGAAGGTCACAATTAAGTTTTTAATTTTTGATTTGGATAAGCATAATTCATAAAAGTCCTGAATATAGTGGAAATTCGAGCTTTTGACCTCTTTGGAATTAATGGAATAAGATTTTTTGTTTCAATCTCAGCGGTTTAATTTTGCGCAACTTTTTTAACGACAATGGCTAAGAAGAAGACCCCCGCTAAAGCAGCAAAGAAAACTGTAAAGGCAAAAGCAAAAAAAGCTCCTGCTAAGGCAAAAGCTACGAGCAAGAAATCGACTCCTAAGAAAAAGGTTGTAGCGAAGGCAGCCCCTAAAAAGGAAGCGGCTAAGAAAGTAGCTAAAAAGGCAGTCCCCGTAAAGAAGGCGGCAGCCCCTGTAAAAACAGTTGCCCCCAAGCCTGCTCCTCCTCAGCTAGGTGCTTTTCCAATGCTTACTCAGCGCCCAATTGCGCACGTTAAACCGGCAAAACCATCGCACGGAAAAGATGACCGCACGCGCTATTCAGACGATGAACTAAAGGAATTTGAAAAGCTTATTTATCAGAAATTAGATAAGGCTAAGGGTGAATATAAAATATTAAAAGATACACTTAGCCGCGACAATGATATGGGCACAGACTCAACATCGGGCGGTAATACAAAAGTGTTAGAAGATGGTGCTGAAACTGCTGAGAAAGAAAACCTAAGTCAGTTAGCTGCACGTCAACAAAAATTTATTACCAATCTTGAAAATGCATTGGTACGAATTAAGAATAGCACCTATGGAATTTGTTCCGTTACCGGAAAGCTAATTTCTAAGGAACGATTGATTGCTGTACCACACACTACGCAGTCTATCGAGGCTAAAATGATGAAACAAGACTAAATTAATTTCCAGTTGCCGATTACCGGTAATTGGGGACAGCAACCAGTTACCATGGACTTTTTACAAAACCATATTGAGGCATTAATTTTTTGTTCACCTACACCTATTAAAGTAGCGGACATAAAAGCATGCCTATCCGAAATGTTTGGTGCCGATGTTCCCGAAGAGGATATTGTAAATGCCATTAAAGGATTAGAAGAGAAATTTCAGCAAGATGAATTTTCATTTCAATTGAATAAAGCAGGTGGTGGCTACCAGTTTTTAACCAAGCCAGCATATCAGGCAAGTATTAGTATCTTACTGAAACAGCAATCGAAAAAAAGACTTTCTACTTCTGCGATGGAAACGCTTTCCATCATCGCCTATCGTCAGCCGATTTCAAGAACAGAAATAGAAAACATACGTGGTGTAAATTGCGATTATGCAGTTCAAAAATTATTGGATAAGGGATTGATCGAAATTACCGGTAAGGCTGAAACGATTGGTCGCCCCATGTTGTATGGCACAACACCGAAGTTTATGGAATACTTTGGGATTAACGATATCGCGGAACTTCCTGTTCCGAAAGACTTCGCGACAGAGTTTAATACAATTGGAGAAAATTCAGACTTAAAAGAACCCGATGCGCAAGCGTGATTCTTCCGGCTCTGGTGCGGGAGGCAGAAAGAGACCTGCCGGCAGGAGCGGAGCGCGCTCAAACTCTCCACGTAGTAATAGTCGTCCTTCTGGTTCTTCACCGCGTTCACGCGATGATCGTGACGACTCTAAGCCAAGACGTCCCTCTAAATTTTCGGGAGAAGGAAGGGGCGATTCAAAAGATTCAAGACCACGTGGAGGCAAAACATACGGACGCTCAACCGATAAGCCGTCTGGATTCTCTTCACGAGGTGAAAAACCGGCTGGCCGAACAGGCGGATCATACGCACGCTCACGAGATGACCGTGATGATTCTAAACCAAGACGCCCTTCGAAATTTTCAGGAGAAGGTAGAAGCTACTCAAAAGATTTTTCAAAACCTCGTGGTGGCAAAACCTTTAGCCGCTCAACCGATAAACCTTCTGGATTTTCTTCCAGGGGCGAAAAACCATTCTCTCGCTCACGCGATGATCGTGACGAATCAAAACCAAGAAGTCCTTCAAGTTTTTCTCGTGAAGGGAGAGATGACACGAAACCGAGACGTCCTTCGAAATTTTCTAGTGGAGGAGAAGACTCAAAACCACCAAGAGGTAAATCATTCAGCCGACCTGCCGATAATCCAACGCAGAGTGAAAGATCATATCCGCGCTCACGCGATGATAGTGATGATTCAAAGGCGCCACGAGAAGACAAATCATTTGATCGTTCAGAAAAGCCAACTGATAAGAAAGGCTTCTTCTCAAAACTTAGCAAAGGAGGAAAGTCTTTTGAGAAACGTCACGACAAAGATTTTGGTAAATCAGTAAAGGATTTTTCACAACAAAAAGAAGAAATAAAAGAATCGTCAGAGGGTTCTGATAAGATTCGCTTGAACAAATATATTTCAAACAGCGGAGTTTGTTCAAGACGTGAAGCAGATGAGCTGATAACGATGGGGCTTGTCTCTGTTAACGGAACAGTAATTACGGAGCTTGGCTACAAAGTAAACCGAAAGGATGTTGTTAAGCATGACGGTAAAACGCTTCGTGCCGAAAAGCCTGTTTACATTTTATTAAATAAGCCGAAGGGATTCCTTACAACAACAAAAGACCCGCAAGAGCGCAATACCGTTATGCAAATTATTGCTGGATCAGTAAAAGAACGCGTTTACCCGGTGGGCCGTCTCGATAGAAATACAACAGGACTATTGTTACTCACGAATGATGGTGATTTAACCGATAAGCTTTCGCACCCTTCCTATGGTGTAAAGAAGATCTATAAAGTTGAACTCGATAAGCCGTTAGCGAAGGCGGATTTTCAAAAAATTCTGGACGGCATTGTGCTTGAAGAAGGCCGCGCGATAGTCGATGATCTTGCTATTGTTTCTGACGATGGCAAAACAGTAGGTATTGAAGTGCACATTGGCTGGAATCGTGTTATACGAAGAATTTTTGAACGATTGGAATACCAGGTGGTGAAATTAGATCGCTCGGTATATGCAGGTCTTGATAAAAAAGACCTGGGTCGTGGACATTGGAGATATTTGACTACCGAAGAAGTAGTGCGCCTCAAGCACTATAAGTAACATAATTTTTCTTTGCCCATTAATCACCTCGGTTTGTGTCTTCACAGACCTTCGTTCAGATTCATCTTGCCAAATTTTTATCAGACTAAATAATATCTTTAGGGCGAGAGCTTTGGAATGACTTAAAAACAAAAAACCCTTCCGGTAAGAAGGGTTTGAGTGGTGACGGAGGGAATTGAACCCCCGACACAAGGATTTTCAGTCCTTTGCTCTACCAACTGAGCTACGTCACCTAAAAATGATTCCCGCCAAGGCGGGAAAGGGTCACAAAAGTATATATTTTTATATTGTATGCAAAACATATAATTGAAACCGAAATGATTCAGCAGATAGCATTTTTAGTAACCCTTGGCCTGGCGATATTCTTTATTAGAAGGCGCGTGCTTTTTATCCGAGGTAACATTCGAATGGGTAAGAATGCCGAGCCAACTGATCGGAAAGGCGAGCGCTTGCAAAACATGCTATTAGTGGCATTTGGCCAGAAGAAGATGTTCAAGAAACTCATTCCTGCTACGCTCCACTTCTTTATATACATCGGGTTTCTTGTGATCAATCTGGAAGTACTGGAGTTTGTCATTGACGGCCTTGCCGGAACACACAGAATCTTTGCACCATTTCTAGGAGATTTCTATACGGTGCTGATGAACATTTTCGAGTTCTTGGCCGTGGCAGTACTCGCGGCTTGCATTATTTTCCTGATTCGTAGAAATGTGCTGAAAGTACAGCGCTTCCAATCAGCGGAGATGACCAAGTGGCCTCGCATGGATGCAAACCTTATTTTATTCACAGAGATTGTATTGATGATGGCAATTTTAAGCATGAATGCTTCCGACAAAATTTTGCAAGGCCAAGACCATCAC
Organism: Cyclobacteriaceae bacterium; assembly: GCA_031395485.1. Taxonomy (GTDB): domain Bacteria; phylum Bacteroidota; class Bacteroidia; order Cytophagales; family Cyclobacteriaceae; genus UBA2336. Next base: position 386,590 of record JANNUS010000006.1, read on the forward strand.
TACACAGCCACCGGAACGTTGTTCTTCAGCTCATTTCTTCTTCCGCTTTTTCAAAATCTCAGCACATCAACCTTGATCTTCATCGAACGTTTTGCTTGGTGGTTTCATATAATTGGTATTCTTGGATTCTCATTATATATCACGTACTCAAAACATCTCCATATTTTTCTTGCATTCCCCAATACGTATTTCGCTAAACTTCAACCGAAGGGCCATATCAATAATATGCCAGTAGTTACGAACGAAGTAAAGTCTATGCTAGGATTAGCGGATGCTACAGCAACCACAACACCTGCCGAGCCCGGAAGATTTGGCGCGAAAGATGTGAACGATCTTTCCTGGAATAATTTAATGGCTGCGTATTCGTGTACTGAGTGCGGAAGATGCACAGCAGAATGTCCTGCTAATCTCACAGGCAAAAAACTTTCTCCGCGAAAAATCATGATGGATACACGCGATCGATTGGAAGAAGTTGGTTACAGCGTGCAAAAAGGAAGCTCGGGATTAAAGGATGGCAAGTCGTTGTTAAATGACTACATCACTAAAGAGGAAATCAATGCCTGTACAAGTTGTAATGCTTGTGTGGAGGCCTGCCCGGTTATGATAAACCCACTCGAAATTATTTTAGAACTCAGACGATATGTTGCCATGGAAGAATCCGGATCACCAGCATCCTGGAACTCGATGTTTCAAAATGTGGAAACAAATTTTGCCCCTTGGAAATTTTCACCAAGCGATCGTTTTAACTGGTCAAAAGATTAACAACCCGAACGAATGAATATTCCAACCATAGCCGATCTTGCAGCAAAAGGTGAAAGCCCCGAAATACTTTTTTGGGTTGGCTGTGCCGGCTCGTTTGATGAGCGATATAAAAGAGTAACAAAGGCGTTTGTTAAAATCCTGAATGCCGTGGATGTAAAGTTTGCCGTGCTGGGAACAGAAGAGTCGTGTACGGGTGATCCTGCGCGCAGAGCTGGAAATGAATTCTTATTTCAGATGCAGGCCATGAGCAACATTCAGGTATTAAATGGTTATGGTGTAAAGAAAATAGTAACGGCCTGTCCGCATTGTTTTAATACCATTAAGAATGAATATCCTGAGCTTGGTGGAAATTACGAAGTGATCCATCACTCAGTATTTTTGCAACAGCTCATCAACGATGGAAAAATAAAACTTGAGGGAGGAGGAGTTTTTAAAGGGAAGAAAATTACGTACCACGACTCCTGCTATCTAGGCAGAGCAAACAATATTTATGAAGCGCCACGTTCTGTACTAGAAGCACTGGATGCAGATTTAGTAGAGATGAAGCGTTGCCGTACAACAGGATTCTGCTGCGGTGCAGGAGGGGCGCAGATGTTTAAAGATGCCGAAAAGGGAAAGAAAGAAGTTAATGTAGAACGTACAGAAGAAGCTTTAGCGACCGGTGCCACTACTATTGCGGTGGCCTGTCCATTTTGCATGACGATGATGATCGATGGCGTAAAGAATAAAGAACGGGAAGCCGATGTGAAGGTTAAAGATATTGCCGAACTAATTGCCGAAGCGAAAGGTTTGTGATAATGTGCCATTTGTCTGCATCAGGATTGCCAAGATTTGAAGATTATCAGGATGAATCTTGCAAATTCTTAAATCCCGGGGATCCTGATTCTGACAGTTTAATTAATTAAAGATGTTTGTTCCATTTGATACATTAGAAAATACTGCCCGGGTTTGGATATACCAATCGGCAAGAAAATTTACAGAAGCTGAAAGGCTCACAATTTCCGAAACGCTTTCAGCGTTTACCCAAGAGTGGGTAGCGCATGGTAATGCACTTAAAACTTCTTTTAAGATTTTCTACGATCAGTTTATTGTATTGGCTGCCGATGAAAGCTTTAACGAAGCAAGCGGGTGTTCGATTGATGGATCGATTCGGGTGATAAAGCAAATTGATCAGCAGTACATGTTAAATCTTTTCGATAGAAAAAAAGTGGCTTTTAAGAAAGGGTCAATAGAGGTTGTGGATCTATCTGAGCTTTCTAAAACACGCACGGAAGGAATTTGGCAAGACAACACATTAGTCTTTAATAATGTAGTGACAGTAAAGGGCGAACTGGAAACAAAATGGATTCTTCCAGCCAACCAAACATGGCTGAAGCGATACCTAACGAAGATTGCGGTATAAATCAGAAACATACTTTTTTGTAGCTTTAGGATTGAATGAAACAAATGAGGATCGTAATTTTATTTGCTCTGGCAATATTTGTGCAATCGTGCAGCACAGAAAAAAAGGCTACAAAGGCTTTTTTGAGAGGGGAATACCAAAATACAATTGATTTATTTAAAAAATCAAATTCCCGGGAGGTTGGTAAGAAGAATTACTTTTTGGCGGAATCATATCGACTTTCTAATCGTCTAAAGGAGGCGGAATTATATTATCAAAAGGCAGGAGGCCGCGGATTGGACAAAGACTCCATCCAATTTTATTATGCTCAGTCATTAAAGGCAAACTCAAAATATGAAGAATCGCGGAGAGAATTGGTGGATTTGCAGAACCGAACAGTAAACGAAAAACTCAAAGACCGAGTAGGGGCGGAAATTGACGGACTTACATATCTTGGTAATTTAAAACTTAAGCCAAGCTACTATCGTGTTAAAAACCTTGAATTGCTAAATACGCCAGCAAGTGAGTATGCGCCAGCGTATTTAAATAATGAATTGTACTACACATCTTCAAGAGGCAATGGAAAAATTTATGTTGCGGAAGGGAAACCGTTTACCAATTTGTATCGCGTTGCCTCACGCGGAGCAAACGTAGACATGGCCACGATTACCCAGCTGCCGACTAGCATTAACACCGAAAATGTAAATAATGGTTGTGCAACATTCTCTCCTGATGGGAAAATCATGGTTTTTGCAAAAGGGAACACAGGTAAGCGCAAGGGTGGAGAAGATGTTGATTTGTATATGGCACGATTTAGAAACGGAGCCTGGAGCGAACCCCAAATTATTACAGGCAGTGTGAACTCACCTAAATCCTGGGACTCTACCCCATCCTTTAGCCAGGATGGACGAACGCTATATTTTTCTTCCAATAGAGAAGGAGGGTACGGAGGTATTGATATTTATAGTGCACAAATGGACTCGCGCGGAAGATTCACCCGAATTCGTAACCTAGGCCCCGAAATTAATACAGCGGGCAACGAAATGTTTCCATACGTTGCAGAAGACGCAAAACTTTACATCGCATCAGATGCACATCCTGGTTTTGGAGGGCTGGATCTTTTCGTAGTAAAGCGATCCAGCGGCAAAACGACAATTGAAAATCTTGGTGAGCCGGTAAATTCAACAGGCGATGATTTTGGTATTTTTTTGGTTCGCCCCGATCGTGGCTTTTTTTCCTCTAATCGTGATGGAGGAAAAGGGGATGACGATGTTTACACTTTTGTGAATGAAGATCCGGATTTGAGGGTTGTGAATTACTATTTGGCAGGCCTTACCTATACGCCTGATAAAGATGGGAAACTTCAAATACTTCCGAACACAAAAGTTTTATTGATAGACGCCAGCAATAACATATTACAAGATTATGTAACTGGAAACGATGGTAAATTTTTGTTTCGTGTCTACGAGTATGAAGACTATAACTTAATAGGCGAGCTAGACGGCTATTTGATAAAGCGACAAGCGTATACCACAAAAGGAAAATCTGTGGACCCAAAAACATTAACCGAGTTGATCACCAACATTACACTTGATACCGTGGTTGTTCTAGATAAAATTGAAATCAACAAAGTATTTGTACTGGAAAACATTTACTATAACTTTAACAAGTATGACATACGCCCAGATGCCGCACTTGAAGTCGATAAGCTAGTTCAACTTCTAGTGGATAACCCAGAAATTAAAATTGAACTGAGTTCACATACCGATAGTGTTGATACGGAAGAATACAATACCTGGCTTTCACAAAAGCGAGCTGAGTCTGCTGTAGATTATCTTGTTAAGCAGGGCATTGCCCCAGATCGCCTGGTGGCAAAGGGTTATGGTGAATCAAAGCCAATAGCACGTAATACAAACCCCGATGGATCGGACAATACAAAAGGACGGGATAAGAATAGGAGGACAGAATTCAAAATTCTCGAAGTAGGCATTGTGCCAAAATCTATTGAGGAAGAGGAGTTTGACGAAGACAAGTATTTCAAGAAAGAAGAAAACTAAAAGTAAAGCCCCGACCTTCCGGGGCTTTTTAATTTTCTATTTTTGGTAACAAAATAATACCAGCACTATGAATTATCGTATCGAAAAGGACACCATGGGTGAAGTACATGTACCAGCCGATAAATATTGGGGAGCGCAAACGGAACGTTCGCGTAATAATTTTAAAATCGGCCCTGAAGCCAGTATGCCCAAAGAAATTATTTATGCCTTCGGTTATTTAAAAAAAGCAGCAGCCATGGCCAATCATGAATTGGGCGTGTTAGCAGCAGATAAAATGAATTTGATCAGCAAAGCGTGTAATGAAATTATTGCAGGCAAATTGGATGATCAATTTCCGCTGGTTATCTGGCAGACAGGCTCAGGCACACAAAGCAATATGAATGTAAATGAGGTGGTTGCATATTGGGCACATGTTTCTACCGGAGGTAAGTTGACTGATGAAAAAAAAGTTCTACATCCCAACGATGATGTGAATAAATCACAATCGTCTAATGATACTTTTCCAACAGCCATGCATATCGCGGCATATAAGCAAGTAATGGAAATCACATTGCCAGGAATGAAGAAGCTAAGAGAAACGCTTTCTAAAAAGGTAAACGACTATAAGAATATTGTTAAAACCGGCCGCACACATTTTATGGATGCAACACCGCTAACACTGGGGCAGGAATTTTCTGGTTATGTACAGCAAATTGATAACAGTATTCGTACTATAAATAATGCTTTAGATGCAGTTAAAGAATTAGCGCTTGGCGGAACGGCTGTAGGAACAGGGTTAAATACTCCGAATGGGTATGACGTACTGGTAGCAAAAAAAATAGCCGAGCTAACAGGTTATCCATTTATTACGGCCCCTAATAAATTTGAAGCGCTAGCGGCACACGATGCTATGGTAGAATTATCAGGAGCATTAAAAAGATCAGCAGTGTCATTGATGAAAATAGCAAACGACATTCGTATGTTAAGCTCGGGTCCACGCAGTGGTATAGGAGAGATCGTAATTCCAGACAACGAACCGGGGTCATCCATCATGCCCGGTAAAGTTAATCCAACACAACCCGAGGCCTTATCCATGGTATGCGCTCAGGTTATAGGTAATGATGTTGCGGTATCCATTGGCGGTGCTACCGGTCATTTTGAGTTGAACGTTTTCAAACCGGTTATTGCGGCAAATGTATTGCAGAGCGCGAGGTTAATTGGCGATGCATGTATATCATTTAATGATAAGTGCGCAGCAGGCATTGAACCAAACCTGCCGGTTATTCAGCGGCATATGGAAAATTCGCTCATGCTGGTAACAGCGCTAAACACACATATTGGATATGAAAATGCTGCTAAGATTGCCAAGAAGGCTCATAAGGAAGACAAGACTTTGCGTGAAGCAGCAGTGGAGCTTGGCTTGCTAACATCGGCTCAATTCGATGAGTGGGTACGCCCTGAAAAGATGGTTGGAAGCTTAGAAAAATAGATTTTAGAAATATTTTGTACTTTTAAACAGGATTTAACCATATAACGAATGAAAAAACTAACACTACTATTCTGTCTGGTTTTACTTTTTGCGGGCACACAAACATTTGCCCAGCTCTCCAAGCAAGAGAAAAAGGAGTGGAAGAAGAAAGCCAAAGAATTTAAAAGCAATCCGGCTTCGCTTAAACAGCTTACCGAAGAAAAACAAACAGCGGATGGTCAGGTTTCAACCTTGGGTACCCAGGTAAAAGATTTACAAGCAAGCAATGGCAATAAAGATGCCCGCATTGCCGAATTGGAAGATCAGCTATCACAGTCACGGGGCGAGCTCACGAGTGCTCGTGCAGAAATAGCACAACTCAAGCAATCACCACCCGCAGCAACAATTAGCCCCATGGACTTTTCGAAAGGCGTTGTTTTTAAAGTTCAGATAGGTGCTTTTAAGAATAAGGATCTTTCAAAATATTTTGACAACAATCCAAACTTTGGAGGAGAAGCTGCGGAAAAAGGTGACCAAAAACTTACCATCGGTGTATTTCGTGATTATTGGGAAGCGGATACATTTAAAAAATACATGCGCGATATGGGTGTTAAAGATGCATGGATAGTTCCTTTCCGGGATGGGCAGCGTGTAGAAATTAAAGATGTGTTAGAAGGCGTTGTTGGTGATAAGGCACCAGAAAAAAAGGAAGAAGGAACGAAGTAACTATATATTTAAAGCATGAAGAAAGAGCCCATATTATGTGGCTCTTTTTTTATGGGTATGATTCAACCTACTTTTACAAAATGAAAAGAAGCGTAGGGATGTTGGCGGTTATAATTGCTTGTTCGACATGCACAGCGCAAATTCATGTTGAAAAACTTATCATTAAGGCGAAGCAAAAATATTTATTTGGGCAATCGGATATTGTAGTTGCCGACACACTTATTATGGAAGATTCATCCTCCATAGTATTGAATCGACTTAAAAAGGAAAATTACATTCACTCAAAGCTGACTATTATAGGGAACCATTGTTTCATTGATGGAAGTGGGTTAAATGGAAAACCTGGTAGCGCAGGCCTAGCCGGGAATTCTCCAATAGGGCCGTGCAAAAGTGGAGCTAATGCAACTCCGGGAAAAGATGGTATCGATGGCTTATCGGGAGTAAATCTTTTTCTTTATCTTGAAAAAGTGGTAGTGAAAAGTCCGCTTCTTCTTCAACTAGGGGGAGGCAACGGAGGTAATGGAGGAAAGGGAGGTGAAGGAGGTAGCGGCACTTCGGGAACTGTACATTGCAAAGGAGGCAATGGAGGCGTAGGTGGAAATGCTGGTAAAGGAGGGAACGGGGGTAATGGAGGAACGCTTACCATACATTATCCTTCAAGCCTAAAAGAATTAATGGAAAAAAAATTTACAGTCAAGAATTCTGGAGGCAATTTTGGCAAGGGAGGCAGAGGAGGTTATCCGGGCTCTGCCGGACTAGGACCTGCCGGAAAAATTGGACGGCCCGGAATGCCCGGAACAGAAGGTATTGATGGTCAGCTTGGAAAAAACGGAACGTTCAGTTTTGTACTACACTAAGAATGGAAAAGCGATGGATATACAAAGAGATTCCACAACAAGACAGGATAGAAAAACTCTCTGAGACAATAAACATTAACTCATACCTCGCAACCGTTTTGCTTCAACGGGGCGTAACAGACTTTTCAGAAGCCAAAGCATTTTTTCGACCAACACTTGATCAGTTGCATGACCCCTTTTTAATGAAGGATATGCATCGTGCTGTGGAACGCATGAAGCAGGCAGTTGATAGCAAAGAAAAAATTCTAGTCTATGGCGATTACGATGTAGATGGTACAACGGCCGTTGCACTAGTATATAGCTATCTACATAAATTTTATCCGTATGTAGAAATTTATATTCCCGACCGCAATAAAGAAGGGTACGGAGTTTCACAAGCGGGTGTTGAGTGGGCCGATGAAAATGGGTACACACTTATTATTGCATTGGATTGTGGCATCAAAGCATCCGATATGGTTTTGCTGGCCAATCACAAAGGAATTGATTTTATAATTTGCGATCATCATTTGCCTGATGATAAAATTCCAAGCGCAGTGGCAGTTCTTGACCCAAAAAGAACCGACTGTGAATATCCTTATAAAGAGCTGAGTGGTTGTGGATTAGGATTCAAACTTATTCAAGCATTTGCACGTCAGTATCGCAGCGAAGAAGAAGTGTTTGAATTTCTTGATCTGGTAACGGTGAGCATTGCATCTGATATCGTTCCCATTACCGGAGAGAACCGGATACTTGCACATTTTGGGCTAAAGAAGCTAAAGGATAATCCTACGCCTGGATTGAAAGCACTGAAAGAAATTTCTCAACTTAAAAGTGAGCTTGATGTGTCAGGCATAGTTTTTACTCTTGGGCCACGAATTAATGCTGCAGGTCGTGTGGCTCACGCAAGCGCAGCGGTCGAGTTACTTATTTCAAAATCGGATGAGGAAGCATTGGTTTTAGCAGAAAAAATTGACCTCAAGAATAACCTTCGCAGAGAGTATGATTTGAGCACTACCGAAGAGGCCCTTGCAATGATTGACAATGATTCGCAACGTCAGGCTAAATCAACAGTGCTCTATAAAAGCACGTGGCATAAAGGTATAATTGGCATAGTTGCTGCTAGGTGTATAGAAAAATATTATCGACCTACAGTGATCTTGACAGAGTCAAACAATAAAATCACGGGCTCGGCCCGGAGTGTAAACGGCTTCGACTTACATGACGCGATACTAAATTGCAGTGATTTGCTTGAGAAATTTGGTGGCCATAAATATGCCGCGGGGTTAACCATGGCGAAAGAAAATCTTGAAGCGTTTCGGCAACGATTTGAAGAGGTTGTGGCTGCACGAATTACTTCTGATATGCTAATACCCTCTGTTGAAATAGATTTACCCATTTCGTTTGATGCTATTTCACCAAGGTTTATTAACATCTTAAAACAGATGGCTCCGTTTGGTCCTCAAAACCAAAAACCAATTTTTGAGGCTAGGGATGTCTATGTAAAAAATTCTCTCTCTAGCTTTAAAGATAAACACGTCCGTTTTCAGGCAGGCCAACGTCAAAATATAAACACGTTTCAGGCTGTTGCATTTGATTTGGCAGTGCATTCGGAACGGCTTGCCAGCGGCATCCCGTTCAGAATGGCATTTACAATAGAGGAAAACCACTACAATGGGAGCACAACAATTCAACTAAGAATTAAAGATTTTAAGTTTGATTAACCACCTTTAGGCATGATCTTAAGAGCAGAAAATCTTGTAAAGAAATATAAAACCCGTACCGTGGTCGATCAAGTATCGGTGCACGTTGCACAGGGCGAAATTGTAGGGTTACTCGGCCCCAATGGTGCTGGAAAAACAACCTCCTTCTACATGATTGTAGGCCTGATAAAACCTAATGAAGGAAAAATTTTTTTAGGAGATGAAGAAATCACTTCACTGCCGATGTACCAACGTGCAAAAAAGGGTCTAGGGTATCTTGCTCAGGAAGCATCGGTATTTCGTAAACTTACCGTTGAAGAAAATATTTTAGCGGTATTGGAAATGCGTGATTTCACAAAACAAGAACGCAAAGAAAAAGTAGATCAGCTACTCGAGGAATTCAGTTTGCAAAAAGTACGAAAGAGCTTAGGCATGTCTTTATCTGGCGGAGAGAGACGAAGAACAGAAATTGCCCGGGCATTGGCGGTGGACCCAAAATTTGTATTACTCGATGAGCCCTTTGCCGGAGTAGATCCGATTGCCGTGGAAGAGATTCAAACAATTGTTTCGAGATTAAAGAGAAAAAATATTGGTATTCTTATAACAGATCATAATGTAGACGAAACGCTTTCCATTACCGATCGGGCATACTTAATGGTAGACGGAAAACTATTTAAAGCGGGCACTGCCGAAGAACTTGCAAGTGACCCCCAGGTTAGAAAAGTATATCTTGGCCAGAACTTCGAATTACGCAGAGCGAAGATAAGCACAGAGAATAATTATTTGTAACCCTCCATCATTACCATGAACTAATGGTAAACGAATACATTTTTTAGTTGTCTTTTGAGGGTTTGAATTAGTATTTTGCCTTGCTAATGGGCTTAATCAACTCCATCCTAACCTGGGTAATGAAGCAGCGGATCCACCAGATCGAACTCTTCAAAAAATATCCACACGATGTTCAGGACGAACTGTTAAAAAACCTTTTGCAAACGGCACGCGGTACGGAAGTTGGAAGAGAATTTGATTTTTCGTCTCTCGATAGTTATGACCAGTATCGCGAGCGTGTTCCGATCTCTACGTATGAGCAAATCTTTCCGAAGATTGAGCGACTAATGAGGGGAGAACAAAACATTTTGTGGCCATCAGAAATAAAGTGGTTTTCGAAATCTTCAGGCACTACGAATGCCCGCAGCAAGTTTATACCAGTATCAACTGAAGCGTTGGAAGACTGCCACTTTAAAGGAGGAAAAGATATGCTTTCAATCTATGTCAACAATCATCCGGATACCAAAATTTTTGATGGGAAAGGGTTGGCAGTTGGGGGAAGTTATCAGCTTAATGAAAATGATCCTTCATCAACCTCTTATTATGGAGACGTGTCAGCGGTAATCATGCAGAACCTTCCCCCATGGGCAGAGTTCATTCGCACACCAAGTTTGGACACCGCGCTTATGACAAACTGGGAAGAAAAGATTGAAAAATTAGCACGCGAAACAGCTACTGTTAATGTTACCAACATAGCAGGCGTACCAACGTGGACGATTCTACTGATGCAACGGATCGTTGAGCTTCAGGGAAAGAAAAGCATTACTGAAGTATGGCCAAACCTTGAAGTATTTTTCCATGGAGCCGTTTCTTTCAAGCCATATCGAAACCTGTTCAATACACTCATACCAAATTCCCGGATGAATTATTGGGAAACATACAATGCCAGCGAAGGTTTTTTTGGAATACAAGATCAGCCAGGCTCAGATGAATTATTGTTGATGTTAGATTATGGTATTTTTTATGAGTTCATCCCAACAGAAGCTTTTGAAAATGAAAATGCTAAAGCTGTTCGATTGAGTGAAGTAGAATTAGGGAAGAACTATGCGATCGTGATTAGTACAAATTCTGGGCTGTGGCGTTATAATATTGGCGATACAATTAAGTTCACGTCTATTGCGCCCTACAGAATAAAGATATCGGGAAGAACAAAGCATTTTATGAATGCCTTTGGTGAAGAGATTATTGTTGAAAATGCGGAAACCGCAATTACCAAGGCGTGCTCGGAAACCGGGGCAATTATTAATAATTTTACAGCCGCGCCAATTTTCTTACAAGAAAATAAAAGAGGAGGCCATGAATGGATTATTGAGTTTATGGTAGAGCCAAATGACCAGCAAAAATTTGATCGTGTATTAGACACCACCTTGCGGGAGATAAATTCCGATTATGATGCCAAAAGAGCACATGACCTGGCTTTAGTAGCCCCTACTATTCACGCTGTGGCAGAAGGGACATTCTATGCTTGGATGAAAAAGAGAGGTAAATTAGGAGGTCAAAATAAAGTACCACGTTTATCTAATTCGCGCGAGTATGTGGAAGATATTTTAACTTTGGTACAAAGCAAATAATCATACTGGAGTATGGACGATTCAATAATGCAACTAAAACGAGCCCGAATGACAGCGATCGTGTTAGCTACCAGCACTATTTTTGCAGTACTTTCTTTTGTTTTCGGATATATTCAAAAGCAAAAGGTTAATCAGTTGATAATTGAAGTTGATACGTGTAAACGCTTAGCGGCAGAGATGAAACAGCTTGCAATAGCAAATGAGCTGAGAGCAGTACAATGCGAAAACAGAATGGGGAAATGATATCGTGATGAAATAGACCAATTAAGGCAAGAAATAAAATTAACTATATGAACTCCAAAATAACTACGTATGTATTAGGTATTCTCTTGGCGGTGGCGGTAGCCATTGCTTATTATACCTATGATGAGGCAAAAAAGCACGAAGCGGAAAAAGCAGAATGGCAATCCAAGTATGAAGAAGCACTTATTGATGCGGAGGACTCAGGTCAGCGCATAGAAAAAATGAAGGAGGAGCTTGAAAAAGCGTTGGCGGATTCTGAGATGCACCGCAAGCAGGCCGAAGAGGCACTGGCACAACTTCAGAAGAAAAAGAAGTAATTCCATGCTGCCTTTTCAGGTTATTACTCCGTCATCCGGCCGCGTACCTATTTTACTCAGCGTACCGCATTGTGGAATAAAATTTCCGGATGAAATAATATCTGAATATAACCAGTCCCTTATTCAATCTCCGGATGATACCGATTGGTTTGTTCATCAATTGTATGACTTTGCTCCAGCGATGGGAATTACGATGATTCATGCTGTGTACAGTCGATGGGTGATTGATTTGAATCGCGATCCACAAAGTAAACCGTTGTATAATGATGGAAGAATTATTACAGCGCTTTGTCCGACTTTAACTTTTTTTGGTGAGCCAATTTATAATGATAGAAGGCAGAATGTAGAAGATAAGGAGGTTAGCAGGAGAGTGGAAAATTATTACAACCCCTATCATCTAAAACTACAGGAACTTCTGGATGAATTGAAAGCAACTTTTGGAAAAGTATTGTTGTGGGATTGTCACTCTATCAGAGAGTATGTTCCTACAATTCATAAAGAAAAATTTTCCGACCTTATTCTTGGCGATGCCGATGGAACCTCTGCTTCCCCCGGCTTAATTGAAACGGCCATTAACGGTTTGGAGGCGGGAGGTTATTCATTCAGCCACAATTTTCCTTTCAAAGGCGGATATATTGTACGTCATTTTGGTAAACCTTCCGAGAATCAGCATGCACTTCAGTTAGAAATGACGAAGGCAAAATATATGGATGACTCAGAAAAAAACTATGATCCTTCAAGAGCTAATAAAATGAGAAAAACACTGCAAGCGACACTGAATATTTTAACAGAACTGGTTCTTAGGTAAATGAAATATTTTCAATTCAAGTCACTTCTTCAACAAAACGGCTGGCTTTCTCCAGCGTATGTAGGTGTTGATGATAGCGGAACAATTCAATATTTATCAAGGGAATCTCCACAAAATCCTACGGCTATTGAATTTGTAAATGGCTTGGTACTTCCAGGATTTCAAAATGCACACTCACATGCCTTTCAGTATGCGATGGCGGGTCTTGCTGAGAATCACTCCGTGGGTACAGACGATGATTTCTGGACCTGGCGAGAGGAAATGTATAAAGGTGCTTTATCGGTTGATCCCGATCAGGCCGAAGCCATTGCGGCAATGCTGTATGCTGAAATGGTTCGTCATGGATATACCCATGTTGCTGAATTTCACTACCTGCATCACGATAAAGAAGGGAAGCACTTCAACAACCTTGCGGAAATGGGGCAACGCATGGTAGCAGCTGCCAAGACAGCCGGAATAAAAATCACACTCGTTCCGGTATTTTATCAGAAGGGCGGATTCGGACAAGAGCCTCAACCGAGACAAAAAAGATTTATTTCTAAAACAGTTGATGAGTATTTTCAATTGCTTGACGATTCTGCTAATGCTATAAAGGACCAATTGCATGCACAACTGGGATTTAGCGTTCATTCGCTGCGTGCTGTTGCGTTAGAAGATATTATTACAACCTATAATAATGGTCCGAAAAGCATTCCATTTCATCTGCATGTTGCTGAGCAGAAAAAGGAAATAGAAGATTGTTTAGCTTATTGCAAGAAGAGACCAATGCAGTGGCTGATGGAGAATCTTCCGGTGAATGAGCGTTTCTATTTAGTTCATTCAACCCATCTTGACGATGATGAATTGAAAAGAGTAGCTGCATCTAAAGCTACTGTAGTATTATGTCCCTCCACAGAGGGAAACCTCGGTGATGGAATTTTCAGAATGAAGGAATATGTTACGTTAGGTGGACATTGGTGTATCGGTACGGATAGTCATATCGGATTAAATCCGTTTGAAGAATTTCGCATGATTGATTACCGTCAACGATTAGTAACGAATAAGCGAAATACGATTGGTGGAGATGCGGCTCAATACTTGATTAATGAATCCGTTCAGCAGGGAAGAACAGCCATGGGGAGAATCGTATCGGATCATTTTAAAATTGGTCAGTCATTAGATGCATTGGTTATCAATGCCGGCACACATTTACTTGCTGACACTTCGGAAAAAAATATGTTAGCTTCCATTATCTACACTTCCGACTCTAGTCGTAATCTAGGGACGATTGTGAACGGTAAGTGGGTTGTAAAGAATCAACATCACCAGGTGGGCCATGAAATTAAAACTGCTTTTTCGAAAGCAATGAAAGAATTGAAAAATCGGTAATATATGCTTAGGCAACTTCAGCTAAAAGATAATACTGCAGTAGGCAACATCATTCGAACCGTTATGCCTGAGTTTGGCGCCAGCGGGCAGGGCTTTGCCATTCACGATAAAGAAGTGGAGGATATGTTCGCTGCTTACACACAGCCACGTTGTGCATATTTCGTTTGGGAGGAAGAGGGGAAAATTTTGGGAGGAGGAGGCGTAGCTCCGTTAGCGGATGGTGATGCCAATACCTGCGAGCTGAAGAAAATGTATTTCTTACCGGAAGGCCGCGGAAGCGGATTAGGACAAGCGGTGCTAACCGAGTGCCTTAAAGCAGCGAAGGCTCTTGATTATAAATTTTGTTACCTCGAAACCTTTAACACGATGAAAGGTGCGATGAAACTCTACGAGAAAAATGGGTTTAAAAAAATTTCCGACCCATGCGGCAATACCGGTCATTTTTCATGTGATGTGTTTTATAAAATTGAGTTGTAATTCTTCTACAAGCATCTACTCCCTACTTGCGATAATCTAATGCAGGCTTACGATCACCTATTAATGCTTCGTATTTAAAATTTTCACCTGTACGTTTGCGCAATTCTTTCCAGCACTCTTCAAGGGTGGAGGGAGAGTTATACAAATCAATCGCGGTCAGTGCCATGGTTTTTGCCGCAACAATCATTCCCTTGTACCCAATGGACATTCCCCCTGCAGCTACTGCTTGCCAACTGTGCGCTGTGGTGCCGGGCACCCAGGTTGCAGTCATTAATCCTGTTGTTGGTACGATCCAACTAACATCAGCGACATCGGTGGAGCCTCCACTTTTCATTTCTTTAAATTCACTGATTTCATTTGTGGTTTCAAGTTTAGGTATTGATCCGCTAAAAGTTTCCTGGATTTTCTTTCCAAATTCTTTCTCTGCTTCGGTAAAGGAGTATCCACCTACTAAACGCAAGTTGGCGTTCATGATTTTTGCTAAGGATTCATTGGGCAACATATTATAAACACCGCCCGTCACTTCATATTTCATTTTAGTATCCGTGCCCAACGCTGCACCTTCGGCAGCTTTTACAACACGTTCCCAAACTGATTTCACATCATCGGGATTCGGATGGCGCACATAATAATAGACTTCGGCAAAAGCAGGAACAACATTCGGAGCTTCTCCTCCGCGGGTAATCACGTAATGGATACGCGTTGCATCTGTAACATGCTCTCGCATCATGTTCACCATGTTGTTCATGGCTTCAACGGCATCAAGCGCTGACCGACCTTTTTCCGGAGAAACAGAAGCATGTGAAGCCGTTCCATAAAAACGAAATTTGCCATTTTTGTTTGCTAATGAATTTCCCCAACCGGCAGTGTTTGAATCCCACGGATGCCAATTCAGCATTGCGTCTACATCCTGAAACAAACCATCGCGTACCATGTACACTTTTCCCGATCCCCCTTCCTCTGCGGGTGTTCCATAAAAGCGAATAGTGCCTTGCTTTTTATTCGCGATAAGCCAATTCTTAACTTCAATGGCAGCTGCTGCTGAGGCTGTTCCAAAAAGATGATGCCCACAGGCGTGGCCAGCTTTTTGATTAAGAATTGGTTTCAATTCAGGCATGGCTTCTTGAGAAATGCCCGGAAGAGCATCGAACTCACCAAGGATTCCGATCACGGGTTTGCCAGAACCATACGAGGCAATAAAGGCAGTGGGCATACCTGCTACCCCACTTTCAATTTTAAACCCCGCTTTGCTTAATGTTTCTTGAAGCAATGCAGAACTTTGCGTTTCCTGAAAACCAACTTCCGCAAATCCCCAGATTTTATTTGCAATAGCTGAATACTGATCATATTTCAAATCAATAGCCTTGATTATTTCGGGCTTTGTTTTTTGGGCGCCAATCGATAGGGAACTAAAAATTATAAAAAGGAGCAGGCTGATCTTATTTCTCATAGGCAGGAGTTAATCAAAGATATGAAAGTACTGCACGAGTATTCAACACGAACCCTTTATTTGCTTTTCCTCTTGTAAGTTGGGATAACCGTTAAATCAATACCGACTCCCTTCGTATATTCCGCACTTCATCAAGCAAGTCCGACACTTCGTAACATAATCTTTTAGCACGTACAACTTTTAGCTCAATTTTATAGTCTAAGAGCAGAAGTCTATGAAAACTCTCAATTTAAGAAGAATCATTTTTTTAGCCGTTGGCATTATGGCTGCCATACTGGTGATTTTAACTACCAGCGCGTTTGGAATGAGCTACTAGTACCTCCAGCTTTTTAAGTCGGCTCCTTTCGGGGCACTTTCTTCAATCCTTTTTAAAATTTTTGGAATGTACATCGTGTTGTAGCGCAAGCGCGATATGTAGTTAGGATTTTGCTGATCACCATTCCAACAATGTTCGGCACGGTCGCCATAGTCTACTTCACCATTATAAAACGGATTGTTGGTACTCTTCAAAAACTCTTCTGTTAAGTACACAGCATTGTTGAGGTAGTAATTATCCATGTCGCCACAATAAAGATGAATTTTTCCTTGAAGTTTCGGACCAAGTGTTTTCCAATCGCGTTCCATAATATAACGCAAGTCGAAATTTTCTTTCCAATAGTTGGCAACCACGGCATCTATATCACCAGTAAGCTTATTCCAAATAGGTTTAGGATATCCGTCTTCACCTTGAGGGGAGTACACTGCTTCCCAAATGTCCCACTGTTGCCCCGATCGTGTTTTTGTTCCAAGCGCCAACTCGTAATGATTACTTTCTTGCATGGTTGACTGAATCTGCCCCAGATAATTTCGATGCGATGGTATAGGCAGCTTTTTAAACGGGCTATCGTACCAGTATGCATTTTTGTTTTTATAAATGTCTACCAAGCAATACGCCCGAAAATCAATAGGGTCGGGGCAGGCAGCAAAGCAACCGTTTAATTCATCCGGATAAAACATTTGTACAGCAAGGGCTTCCCATCCTCCGGTAGATCCTCCGTACGTGAAGCGAGCCCAACCCTTACCAATACCCCTGAATTGTTTTTCAATTTCAGGAATGAGTTCATACATAATAGCATCGCCATATGGCCCCAGGTTGGCAGAGTTCACCGCATACGAATCATCATAATAAGGATTTGCATGTTGAATTTCGATGATTAGAAACCTTGGAAATTTATTACTCGTCCACTGTTTATAAAAATTATAGGCCTCCTGCGCCTGAAATTTTTTGTATCCGTAAATCTGGAATCGATCTGTGTAATCGGTAGTGTCCATGGTTGGATCGGGCGGTGCTTCACTAAACCCACCAAAATCATCGGGAAAGTGACCGTGAAAAATCATGAGCGGATAGTGCGCTTCAGGATGTTGATCAAATCCTTCGGGGATAAGTACGTGTGCACCAAGAAACATGGGCTTGCCCCAAAATTCCGTGAGAAGTTTACTTTGAATTTTGATGTGCTTGATGTACTTGGTGTCTTTAGGTTCTTTAACCTGTGGAATCTTCTGATCCATTACCACGTTTATTGTTTCATTCTTTGAAGGGTCAATCGTTATTTTTATCGGCTTACTGTAAAAATTATCGGGCTTATTGTTCCATTGTTGCCCTTCACCTTTATCGGGGGCAAGTTTTACAGTTTGGCCTGTTTTTAGGGTAAATGTTTCATACCGATTCAATAGTGCTTGAACAAAATATTCACCAGCCGGAACGTTTTTCAAATGTTGAATAGGATGACCAAAAGCAGTGGCATCAACAACAACTGCATCACCAGGCTTCATGCCCTCTACATCCAAACCAAAAACCAACTGGGTATTTAAGCCATCGGAAATTTGGTGACGAGGTTCCGATTTATTGTTATTAGCAAGCAGCAGCAGTAAGCGGCCATCTTGAGCTTGTTCATTCATTTCTTTTGTAAAGAGCACAGAAAATCTCAGTTGAGAGTTCTGCTGGGTATCAGATGGAGCGCAACGGATAGTAAGAATAAAGAAGCAGAGAATGAGCAAGTGACGTTGTTTCATAAATTTTAGAGGTTGTATTAAATGTACAGTATTGAACAAGCGCTTACAAATACAAGCCGAATAACACCTTGTTCTTCAAAACTTTTCGCAAATCTAACTTACAAAAAAGGGGATTCTTTATATATTGCATGCCCGTAACGTTGGCTTGTTATGACAGTTTACCTCATCGAAGACGATGAAATTTATGCTGAATTCGTTCAGCGTTCGTTAAGCAAAAACCCAGGTTTTAAGGTAAAAACTTTTGGTTCGGCAGAGGCATGTCTGGCGAATGGTAATGGATCAGCTGATGCTTACATCGTTGATTATTACCTTCCCGGAAAATCAGGAATTGAGTTTTACGAAGAAATTAAGCCTCGACTGACAGAAGAGAACAAAATGATTATGATGAGTGCGATTGATGATGGCAACATGGTTTTAAGTTTTATTAAAAAAGGTGTTCGGGATTATGTAATTAAAGACGATAACGTTATTGAATCACTTACCGCCATTCTGGAAGGGAAAGAAGAAGACTACTATCTATTTGACTAGCCGAATTTTTTAGGAAGGTCTACAGTGAACACACTGCCACGATCTTGACCTGCTGAATAAAAAATTTTTCCTCCAATTTTTCCCGCCATTGATTGAGCAATAAAAAGCCCAAGCCCGGTTGTACTTTCACCAGCGGTAGGTCGAGCGGAAAGTTTTTGAAACTTTTGAAAAATTTTCGGAGCATCTTCTTCCACAAAACCAGGGGCTTCATCTTTCACTTCTATTTTAAAACGATCATTGGCAATTGATGCTGTGTTAATGCGGACGGTTGTTCCGGAACCAGAAAACTTTATGGCATTGCCAATCAGGTTGTCAAGTATGCGCCCCACACACTGCTTGTCGGAGGTAATGATTAATTCCTTTTCGCGAACACCCTCCAGTTTGATGTTTTTTTTAACAGTAACCGATCTAAAATTCTTAACAATAGTTTCTATTTGGTCACCAACATTAATAGATTCAACCATAATGTCGATATCACGGTATTCAAGGTTTCGATAGTCTACAAGATTTCGCATCATGGCTAATCCATCAGCAACAATCAAGTGCATTTTTTCTAGGTAATCTTTTTGTTCTTCAGTAAGATTATCACCCACCATTTGCGTTAATCGGATGAGCGCAAATATGCGGTTAAGCGGTGATCGTAAGTCATGCGAAATGATACTGAGAACATGCTGCTTTTCGCGAGTCAGCTCTTCAATCTTTTCAGTCAGCGTTTGTATGTCGGAGGGCTCGTTCATGCAAAAAATCGAAGATAGAAGTTACTTTCAGTATTTCACATTAAAATTTTAAGCGCACATCGCTTTGGTGGTCAACCGGCAGTCGAATTGGCAATCCTTTGTAAGTTACGCGAATGGAGCCCCTGTATTCAACTTTCAATTTCCGGCCTCCAATCATTCCCAAAAGCGTGTCTAGCAGACCGAGCTCTTTCATATTTAATTTTACCTCAAGTGGGACAATGAACTCAGCTTTTGCAGGGATGGCTATTTTTAATTCTTGATCTATCCGGCCAGACTTTTTTCCATTAACGAAAACATCTAGTTCAATTTTTCGAAGCTTACCGTGCATGGCGTTGGGGTTGTATAAAACCGCCTTAGCCCTAAGCATAGGCTCTACTTCCGCCTCTAGCACAATTTCCTTTATGCTGCGAAGCACGATGTCGTCCTTAGGCTTGCAGCCGCTAATAGAAACAAACAAGGAGAACCCGACCGCTAAATACCAAATGCTATGTTTTGAATCTCGAGCCATAATCGTAAGTATAGACAATCTATTTTTACTTTTGTTACATGAATTTAGTTTTTGATAGGATTGCGGATGGACTTGCTGATCATGGTTATGCCGTGGTGGATCAATTTTTGAGCCAAACGGAAGTAAATGCAATTTTGCAGACCGAGGAATTTCAACCTGAGGGGACCTTCTTTAAAAAAGCAGGTATTGGCAATGCTGTCTCACTGCAAATTCAAGAGGCTGTTCGAGGTGATTACATTCATTGGGTCGACAAAAAGAATTCATCAAATCCAGTTCAGGTATATCTGAATCGACTGGAGGAGTTGATTCAATTTTTAAACCGATCGCTTTTTTTGAGCTTGAAAGATATTGAGGTACACATGACCATCTACCCGACCGGGTCATTTTATAAGCGTCATCTGGATCAGTTTAAACAAGATGATCATCGTAAGCTTTCAGTAATTTTTTATTTAAATATTGACTGGAAAGAAGAGCATGGTGGACAACTGCGTATGTATTTGCCCGATCAGTCGCTCGATGTCTTACCCTTTGCCGGCCGATTGGTTATTTTTCGAAGTGATCAGATTGAACACGAGGTGCTGCCAGCAACCCGCCCTCGCTTAAGCATTACGGGATGGATGTTGGATCAACTCATCGGATTGAGTCATTTATAATCATTTGAAAAGAGGAGGGTACGCTTCTTCCCAATCGGAAGTTTCCTGATATGCCCGGCCGAGTGATATTAATCCTGCCTCTCCAAATAATTTACCTAAGAACGAAATACTTGTTGGGCTTCCCTGTTTATTAAATCCATTCGGCATCACTAAACAGGGATGTCCGGTGAGATTGGTTATCATCAATTGATCTCCTCCAAAGCTCGGTGTTACAATTACATCATAGTCTTTTGTGAGCGCATAATATTTTTCAATGAGTTGTTGGCGAATACGATTTGCATTGATGTATTCAACTGCCGGAATAAAGCGCGATGATCGAAACTCATTCGGCCAGGCTTGTTTGCGCTGTACCGTTAATAAACTATCACGATTCGAGCGCGTTAGCTCATCGAAGGCAGCTGCGGCCTCTGAAGAAAGAATAATTGATAATGCATTTATTGGAAGGTCACTGGGTAATGTAATTGGCTCCAGTGTGATTCCTAGCGAACGAATTGTATTCAATGCAATAGAGTCATTTGCTCGGCCACCATACTTCGATTCAAAGAGTGATTTCAAATACCCAACTTTTAATTTTTTGATATCAACTTTACTATCGTAGTTAAACGCAGCATCTATAACGGTTTTATCATATCCGTCACTGCCTCTTATTGCATCGAAAACAATTGCACAGTCTATTACTGATCGACAAATTGGTCCAATTTTATCCATGCTCCAGCTCAACGCCATTGCACCGTGTCGGCTAACGCGTCCAAAAGTTGGTCGCAAGCCTGTTACTCCACAACGTGTAGACGGAGATACGATAGATCCCAATGTTTCCGTTCCAATTGCAAAAGCAACAAGTCCTGCTCCTGTTGCTGAAGCTGATCCCGCAGAGGAGCCACTTGACCCTTGTTTCAGATTCCAAGGATTTTTGGTTACTCCACCATACCAAATATCGCCCCATGCTAGTGCGCCCATTGTCAACTTTGCTATCAACACAGCCCCTGCATCATTTAATTTTTTGACTACAGTAGCGGTGGCATTAATCGATTGATCTTTGTAGGGCGTTGCGCCCCATGTAGTTTTTGTTCCCTCCACGGCAAGCAAATCCTTAACCCCATAGGGTATACCATGCAATGGACCGCGATATTTTCCATTGGCAATTTCTTCATCGGCCTTTTTTGCTTGTTGTAAAGCAGTCGCCTCCAATAGCGTGATTACACATTGTAAGGTATCACCATGCATTTTCAGGCGATTCAAATAAATCTTTGTTAGCTCAGTCGAACTTATTTTTTTATTCTTGATCAGGAGGGATAACTTATAAACAGGATAAAATGCAAGATCTTCGTGATTGGCCGGGAGGGAAACGTTTTTTGGTAAGTTCCAGTTAATAGGAAGTTGTTTTTCGATTAGCTGAAATCCGTATGGCAGTGGGTTAAAAATAAGTGCAGGAGAAACATTATTATTAAGGATATAAGCATGTATAGCCCTAAATGATTCCTGGAATTCCTTCAGGTTATCCAGTAAAGAATCACGCTCAGTATCGGTAAGCTGAATGTCAAAATAGGGTTCAATGGATTTTGTGGGGTAGTTAGTCTGTGCATTGGCGGCCGCACTCATTAAAAATAGAATGAATAAAACCATGTAAATTGTGTGATGTTTATTAGGGGCCATAGGTTTAATTTTAGGACTAAGTAATTTACTATAAAGAGCGCAATGAAAGAATATTTTCTTAAACTGTATCAATATAATGCCTGGGCTAATGCGCGTGTACTAAACTGTTTGCAGCGGCAACATATTGCTGATGAAAAAATCTTATCGCTGATGGGGCATATTGTAGCGGCACAATTTTTATGGTTGCATCGTATTAAAGGATTACCACCAGCAGATGTAAAACTGTGGGGCAACTACACCCTTGCGCAATTAAGCGCTATGGCTGAAGATGTCGGCAGACAATGGTTGCACTTTGTAGAAAGTCAGGAAGATTTTAAACGAGAGCTGCGTTATACTAATTATGTAGGAGAGCCGTATACCAATAATGTAGAGATGATTATGATCCATCTGGTTAATCACTCCTCGTATCATAGAGGGCAAATTGCTATGCTGCTTAGACAAAATGGGCATGAGCCAATTAACACTGACTTTATTACATATGACCGGGTAATTACCGGACAATGGAAAGAGTAGCGTAAATTGGACCATCATTTCGAGTGAGGAACGAACGAGAAATCCCCAAAGGAGATCAAGAAGCAAGGAAGCTTTTCACGGATTGATTTGGAGCATAGCAAAAAAAATTCTCCCCCGGAGTGATATTAGAAATTGGCTGATTACTTAAAAATTAAATCTACGTATATGAAAATTACTTACTTACTGCTCACATTCATGCTGTTGACAACAGTAGTTTTTGCACAAGACGGAATAGCAATTTGCCATACTCCGGCTACCGAAAAATTTGCTTTGTTTGCATCGAATAAAGAATTTAATAGTAAGCACCCCAACCCACTTCCGTATGTTCATCAAAGCGAGGTTGGAAAAATGATATCGTTTAAAACTACAGATGGAATAGGGGCTAATGCATATGTACTTTTATCAAAAACTAAAACAAATAGTTGGATTTTTGTTTTTCAGGAGTGGTGGGGACTCAACGATCACATTAAGCGTGAAGCCGAAAGTCTGTATACTGATCTTGGCAATGTGAATGTGCTCGCGTTAGATATGTATGACGGCAAACTGGCCACTACACGGGAGGATGCCGGAAAATTTATGGGTGAATTTAAACAAACCCGTGGAGACCTTATTGTACAGGGAGCTTTAACCTATGCAGGGAATGAGGCTAAAATCGGAACAATAGGTTGGTGCTTTGGAGGAGGGCAATCGTTGCAAGCGGCATTGATTTCGAGCAAACAAGCTGTGGCTTGTGTTATGTATTATGGAATGCCGGAAGAAAATATGGATCGCTTGAAAACATTGAATTGCGATGTACTCAATATCTGGCCCACACAAGATCAATGGATCAACAAGGCAATGATGGATAAGTTTGAAGTAAACATGAAGGCAGCGGGGAAAAACCTTACCATTAAATCATACGAGGCTGACCATGGCTTTGCAAATCCGAGCAATCCGAAACACAGCAAAGCGTTTACTGCCGATGCCTACAAAAACACGTTGGATTTTTTTACAGCCAGATTGAAATAAGAGGTTCGTCATTTCGAAACGCAGAAATTTCCTTGGGTGGCTAATGGTTTTACTAAGCAGAGACTTCTCCGCTGCACTACGAAGTGACGGTTAGAATTTATTCCCATACTACCATTCCTTCCATTGAATACCATTTAGGATAGTGTGGCATTTTTAGTTTCTCAACCTCATTGCGTTTCACCTTCATAGTAGGCGTCATTAACCCATTATTGATGGTCCACTCTTGTTGCATAATTACTACTTTCTTGAGTTGCTCGTAGTGTTCAACGGTTGGGTTTACTTCGGCCACAGAGGCGATCAAACTCTTAATAATTTCTTCTTTGGTCTTTGCTTTTCCGAGAGCAGATAAAAGCACCAAAGCAATGGGTTGCGGTATGCCCATACCAACCACACAAACCTGTTCGAGGTTAGTGTTTTTCAATAGCTTCATTTCAATGGGCGCGGGTGAAATATATTTTCCCTTGTCAGTTTTAAAAAGATCCTTCACACGCCCCGTGATTGTAAGGAAGCCATCCGCAGAGATACTTCCCTGATCACCAGTTCTTAAATATCCATCTGAGGTCATCACCTGTGCGGTCATTTCAGGCTCTTTGTAATAGCCCATCATTAATGCGACATGTCTTGTTAAAATTTCCTGCTCTTCCGAGAGTTTTACCTCTACTGTTTCCATCGCTGGCCCAACCGTTCCAAAACGAAGTTCTTTTTGATTGGAGTGAGAAAGTGCGCAGTTTTCGGTCATCCCATAAATTTCTCGTAATCGGATATCTAGTTTGTCGAACCACTGTAGCAACGAAACCGGTATGGGTGCAGCAGCCGTTCCTTTTAATCCTGCTTTCGATAGACCGAGACTTTTCTTAATTTTTTTCTTAACAATGCTGTTGAGGATTGGGATCTTTAAAAAGAGATCCAACTTTTTCTGGGGCATCTTTTCAAGAATTTTCTCCTGAAACTTGGCCCAGATACGAGGGACACCAAAAAATAAATCCGGTTGAACGGAAGCCAAATCACTGCCAAAAGTTTCCAATGATTCAACAAACGAAATAGTAGCCCCGGTATAACAGCCTAACATTTCGGTCAGGTTTCGTTCGGCAATGTGGCACAGCGGTAAGTATGAAAAAAGACGTGGGTGCTCGGGAAGCGTTTCCCAAGCCCGCAAATATTTAATCAATATATTGGTAGTATGATCAAATGCCTTGGAGTTAAACATAACGCCTTTAGGCACACCCGTTGTTCCCGAAGTGTACATAACGGTCAGAAGATCCTCGGCACCGCGTTCAACAATAGTGGTTAATGGTTTTTGTTTAGCTACCAGATCCTCCCACTGCAGCCCATCCGTAATCCCGTAAAGTGATGAACTTATTTTCTGAACCTTTTCCGGAATCCCCTTCTTTTGATTTTCATAGTCATCGAGCTTGCCAACAAAAATTACTCTTGATCCGCTGTGTTCAAGAATTTGGCCGATAGAGGCCGCAGAGCTATTGGCATAAAGTGGAATGGAAATGTGACCAGCCATAAAAATCGCAAGGTCGGCCATAATCCAATGGGCGCAGTTTTTAGAAAGAATGGCAATGTGACTATGTGCCGGCAAATTCATAGACTGTAACCCAGCAGCAATTTTCCTAATTTCTTCTCCAGCTTGTTTGTACGTCCACGTTTGCCATTGCCCCGACACAGGCTGACGAAAGAAAACGTTAGTTGGAGTTTCGCGCTCCCATTTTAGAAACATTTGAATCGGGTTATTCGCAGGCATGGTAGTAGATTTATGTATACGATTTAGTGAGAAATGATTGAAAAGAAAAGGGATAAAACTATTGGATAACATTACCTTGATCGTCATCTTTTTTTACCTTCGCTCCATGTCTGAAATACCTAAAAAACTTTTTCTTCTAGATGCATATGCGCTAATCTATCGTGCACATTTTGCCTTTGTAAAAACACCACGCATTAATTCAAAGGGTATTAATACCTCAGTTCCGTTTGGATTCACCAACACTTTGCTGGAGGTACTTCAAAAACAAAAGCCCACGCACATCGGGGTTGCTTTCGATACCTCGGCCCCTACTTTTCGGGATGAGATTTTTGAAGAGTACAAAGCCAATCGACAGGAAACCCCCGAGGATATTAGATATGGCGTTCCAAAAGTCAAAGAAATTTTAAGCGGATTCAACATCCCTATTCTTGAATTGGATGGTTATGAAGCCGATGACATTATCGGCACACTGGCCAAGCAAGCCGAAAAACAAGGCTTCGAAGTATTTATGATGACTCCCGATAAAGATTTTGGACAACTGGTGAGTGAACGAATTCATTTGTACAAGCCAGCGTACATGGGTAATGCGGTTGATATCATGGGGCCGAAGGAGGTATGCGCGAAGTGGGATATCCAAAATGTTTTGCAAGTAATAGACATATTAGGATTACAAGGTGATACGTCTGATAATATTCCGGGTATTCCGGGAGTAGGGCCAAAGACGGCAGCTGAGTTATTGAAACAATATGGCACCGTTGAAAATGTAATAGCAAATGCCAGCGCGTTAAAAGGAAAGTTAAAGGAGCGCGTGGAGCAATTTGGGCAGCAAGCGATTTTATCAAAAACCCTGGCTACTATTAAGCTTGATGTGCCCATTAAATTTTATGAGGAAGAATTGAAGTTCTCGGGACCAGATTCGGGGAAGCTCAAACCGATCATAGAAGATTTGGAGTTTAAAACGATGTTGCCACGAATATTTAGCAGTAATGCCGCAGCTCCAACATCACCTCCGCCAATTTCAAAAGCATCTCAACTTTCAATGTTTGGAGGTAGCCAACCTGTAACGGATAAGGAAAGCGATAATCAAATTGATATAGGAAATACTGATCTAAAAAGGTTTTCGGCATCCATTGCCGATTATAAACTTATCAATACGCAAGCGTTGCGAAGCGAACTTATCGAAAAGTTAAACGGACAGAAAGAATTTTCGATGGAAGCAATTTTAGATCACGATCAACTGTCGGGATTTACATTTTCTGTTTCTGTTGGAGAGGCATGGTTTGTGTCGTTGGATAAAATGGAAGCAGAAAAAGTAGTAGCTGATTTCGCTACGGTTTTTTTGAATGATAAAATTGGCAAGGTTGGACACAACCTTAAATCAACGTTATTGCTATTACAGAATTTTGGAATCAAAGTTAACGGTGTATTATTCGATACGATGGTTGCACATTATTTGATTGAACCTGAAGGCTCGCACGACATGGGCATTTTAGCAAATCAGTATGTTGGGTATCAGTTGTTAACAGATGGTGAGCAAAGCCAATGGCATCAATTTTGTGAACGAGCCGATCTGGTACTTCAACTTAAGCAGAAATTGGTGAAGGAACTGGAAGGCCGCAGGCACAGCAAATTAATGCAAGATGTAGAGATGCCGTTGATGAAGGTACTTGCTGCTATGGAGTATGAAGGAGTTAATATTGATGGGAAGGCGCTTGCAAAAATGTCGGATGAATTGCGCAAAGAAAGTGAGAAGGTGCAAAAGGAAATTTATAGGATAGCGGGCGTTGAATTTAATATCGGCTCACCGAAGCAACTTGGTGAAATACTTTTTGATAAACTCAAATTGGCCGACCTGCCGACAGGGCAAGCGGGAAAAACTAAAAAAACAAAGACTGGTCAATATGCTACCGGAGAAGAAGTATTGGTGAAGTTAGCGGGTGATCACGAGATTGTAAAGAAAATTCTCGACTATCGGGAATATGAGAAACTTCGCTCTACCTATGTGGATGCATTGCCCAAAATGGTGAGCAATCGCGATGGAAGGATTCACACGGATTACCGTCAGGCAGTTGCGGCAACGGGAAGGTTGAGCTCAAACAACCCGAATCTGCAAAACATACCAATACGTACCGAGAAGGGACGGCAAATTCGCAAGGCTTTTGTACCAAGAGGAGGCGACTATCTTTTTATGTCAGCCGATTATTCGCAAATTGAGTTGCGTATAGCAGCTTCGTTCGCGAATGACGAAGTCATGATTGATGCTTTTAAAAACAAGCGAGACATTCACACCACCACGGCCGCGAAAGTTTTCAAAGTAAATATTGAACAAGTTACACTCGACATGAGACGAAAGGCCAAAGAGGTAAACTTTGGAATTCTATACGGTAGCACAGCGTTTGGCTTATCGCAGAACCTAAACATTTCCCGAACGGAAGCAGCAGAAATTATTGAATCCTATTTTAAAGAATTTCCAGCCATTAAACGCTACATGGACAACGCCATCCTGCAAGCAAGAGAAACAGAATTTGTAGAAACTATATTGGGACGAAGAAGGTATTTACGCGATATCAATTCGAGAAACATTACCACACGCGGATTTGCGGAACGAAATGCCATCAATGCGCCCATTCAGGGTAGCGCTGCCGATATTATTAAAATTGCAATGGTAAATATTCAGCGCTGGCTGGAAAAAGAAAAGCTGAAAACAAAAATGATTATGCAGGTACACGATGAATTGGTTTTTGACTTACATAAGGATGAAGTAGAGATTGTAAAAGAAAATGTTCGAAAACTAATGCAATATGCAGTGCACCTGGAAGTACCGATGGAAGTAGAAGTGGGTGTGGGTGCGAATTGGCTTGAGGCACACTAAATTGTCTTGATTTAGATTTTCGGGATTCGTGGATTTATTGGATTTTAATCTTGATCATCCTTTAATCCCTTTAATTCGAGTAACCCTCATGGAGATTTCTCCGCTCACCCTCCTTCGTCAGGTTCGCTACGAAATGACGTTCATACTATTTTAGGACTTGAAACGGATACGCATCTTTTGATTTATTAATTTCGAAATACATGGACATCACAAAACAAATTATAACAGAAGCCCACGAACGCATTAAGCCGTTTGTGCACCGCACCCCAATATTGACGAGCGAGGCCGTTAATGAAATTGCAGGTTGCAGTATTTTTTTTAAGTGCGAAAACTTTCAAAAAGTAGGAGCCTTCAAAGCACGGGGGGCTATGAATGCAGCGCTTCAGTTAACGCCAGAGCAACGAGCAAAGGGAATTGCGACTCACTCCTCGGGTAATCACGCGCAAGCAATTGCACGTGCCGCAAAAATTTTGGAAATACCAGCTTACATTGTTATGCCTTCTTCTGCACCTGAAATAAAAAAGAAGGGTGTACGCGGTTATGGGGGTGAAATTTTTGAATGTGAGAATAATCTGGCCTCTCGCGAATCTACCCTGTCGGTTGTAATAGCAAAAACAGGAGCGACAGAAATTCACCCCTTTAATAATTATCAGGTTATTACCGGGCAAGCAACAGCAGCAAAAGAGTTAATCGAAGATGCACCACAGCTTGATTTTATGTTGGCTCCCGTTGGCGGAGGTGGGTTATTAAGTGGCACTCTATTATCAGTTAAGTATTTCTCACCTTCAACAAAAGTGATTGCAGGTGAGCCGCTGGGGGCAGATGACGCTTATCGTTCTTTACAAAGCGGAAAAATTGAGTTGTCACAATCTAATACAATCGCGGACGGGTTATTAACTTCATTGGGTGATAAAACGTTTCCCATCATTCGCGATCATGTTGAAAGAATAATCATCGTTACGGAAGAAGAAATTATTGCCGCCATGCGATTGATCTGGGAGCGAATGAAAATTATTGTAGAACCTTCCTGTGCTGTTCCATTTGCTGCAGTATTAAAGGAGCCTTCAACATTTAAGCGAAAGAAAGTTGGAATTATTCTTTCGGGAGGCAATGTAGATTTACAGAGAGTAGGAGAACTGTTTGCTAAAATGTAATTGTATGAATCAGAATTTGGAGAGATATTTTTTAATCCGCGATCAGACAATTTTTAATTCCCCTTCTTAAATTGATCAAACTTTGATTCTGTAGTTTTTTTCGGGAATACGTTGTTGTTCATATTTACATCGCCTAAACCGAAGTTAGGGTCAAGTACAATATTCACCACTTCTTTTTCCTTGACAAATACTTTCGTGATCGTGCCTTCATCTCTCCGCCAAATTTCTGCAGGAATTGTTTCCGTTTCTTTCGATCCGTCTTTGTAAGTCCATTCAAGCACCAATGGCGTTACAAGGCCGCCAGTATTCTTGAATGTAATTTCATAAATATTTTTACCGTCCAATTTTTTGCGAGCAGCGTTATCGTCAAAAACGCTTCTAAATTCCTGATCGCGACTAGAAAGCGAACTTAAATTAGTATTGAGCACACTAAACTTTTGTGGCCCCTTACTAAAATCATTGTTGTTTGCTTGCGTATTTAAGTCGCCAGCTTTTACATTTTTAGACTTGCCTTCCACATTGGTTGCCGGGGGTTTCATTTTGAACCACCTTACCTCAGCCAGGTCTACGTCTACATGATCTGTTCCATAAAACCAACCCCTCCAAAACCAATCAAGGTCAACACCGGATGCGTCTTCCATGGTGCGGAAAAAATCGGCTGGCTTAGGATGCTTGAACATCCAGCGTTGTGAGTATTCTTTAAAAGCCTTATCAAAGAGATCAGCGCCCATCACGGTTTCTCGAAGCAATGTAAGTGCAGCAGAGGGTTTGCCGTATGCATTAATGCCAAACTCACGTTCGCGAATGTTATCAGACGAAGCCATGATGGGGCGTATCTGACTTTTTTCGCCCTTCATAAAATTGGTAACGCTTTTAGGGGTTCCCCAAGTGTAGTTCAGTTCTTTATAGCGATCTTGTAGTGTTTCTTTTTCAAGAAAGGTATTCAATCCCTCATCCATCCAGGACCACTGACGCTCATCGGAGTTCACAATCATTGGAAAATAATTGTGTCCAACCTCGTGTACAACAACACTTATTAAGCCAACAAGTGTTTGCTGAGAAAACTTCCCCGCTTTATCCGGACGCTCACCATTAAAACAAATCATTGGGTATTCCATTCCTTGTTGAGCCATGTGAACCGAAATTGCAGTCGGGTACGGATATTCGAACGTTCGGGCAGAATAAACCTCTAGTGCATTTTTAATTGCCTTAGTAGATTCTTTTTCCCAAAGCGGATTTCCTTCTTTTGGGTAGAGTGATTGCGCTAGCGTGGTTTTATCTCCTGTTTTAACAGCTTGTGCATCCCAGATAAATTTTCGGGAAGAAGCAAAGGCAAAATCACGAACGTTTTCTGCAGAAAATTCCCACGTTGTTTTTTTCTTAGAGCGATTTTTTTCCTTTTTACGTACCTCTTCTTCTGTTACAATAAATACCTGCTTATCGAATGTCTTACCGGCCAATTCAAATCGATCTTGTTGCTGTTTACTCAATACTGTTTTAGGATTTTGAAGCCAGCCTGTAGCGGTTACAATGTGATCGGACGGAACAGTAATGCGCACTTTGTAATTTCCGAAGGTAAGCGTGAACTCGCCCAACCCTAAAAACTGTTTATTTTGCCAGCCCTCATAATCATCAAACACGCACATGCGTGGAAACCATTGTGCGAAGGTGTAAACATAATTTCCGTCTTCTGGGAAAAACTCATACCCACCACGTTCATCATATCGTTGCCGATCATATTCATGATAGGTCCACTCAATTGTAAAAATAAAATTCTCACCATTTTTTAATGGTGCAGGAAGATCAATACGCATCATGGTATTATTGATCACCGAGGGTATGTTATTTCCGGATGCATCTTTAATACTCTTAATAGTGTAGCCACCCTGATAATCGTCTGTTTGAATCCCCAAAACATTGGCTACCGAAAGGCCGGGTAATGAGTCGCGCACAGAACCTCTTTTGGTTTGTGATGCGATACTGTTTTTGGCAAGTAAATTCTGATCGAGCTGAAGCCATAAAAACGTAAGAGCCTCCGGAGAATTATTGTAGTACATGATTGTTTCCTTTCCGGTGAGTACCTGCGTCTCGTCATTCACCTCAACATCAATAACGTAATCGGCCCGTTGTTGCCAGTAAGAAGCTCCAGGCGCTCCAGAGCTTGTCCGGTAACTATTTGGAGTTGGTAGTGCTTCGCCTAATTGTTCGAATTTCCCTTTCCAGGCATTGTCTTGTGCCTGTGTTATGATGGAACCAGATATCAGAAGTAGGATGAATATTCTTTTCATAAGGAGATTTCAAGTTAATGGTTATCCGTTAATAGTTATTTCCAATTAACGGATAACTATTAAACGATTAACTAATTCTTCGTTTTAAACTGATCAAACTTAGAAGGCTGGTTTGTTCTTGGAAACACATTGTCGACCGCGCTCACATCTGAAGTTTCTTTCAGCGGATCAAGCACAATATTTACCACCTCTTTTTCTTTCACAAAAACTTTTGTAACCGTGGTTTCATTTGTGCGCCAAATTTCAGCGGGTATTCTTTCAATTTCTTTAGTCCCGTCTTTAAATGTCCACTCAATGATAACCGGCATCACCAATCCGCCTTTATTAGAAAGCTTAACCTCGTAAATATTCTTGTTCTGCAATTTGTTGATAACCGCTTTATCATCAATGCGACTTCTGAATTCTCCGTACAATCGATCATCGGTAGGCACAATACTGAAAGGTTGTGGGCCTGCGCTAAAGTCAGTAAGCCCCGATTTGTCTTCATTGCCACTGTTAAGGTCCCCCTTTTTTGCAGCAACATTTTTATTTTCAACGTTCTTTTCACCGGTGCGCATACTGTACCATTTCACCTGATCAATGGACTGATCTACATTGTCGGTTGTATAAAACCAACCCCTCCAAAACCAATCAAGATCAACCGCGGAAGCGTCTTCCATGGTGCGGAAAAAATCAGCAGGTTTAGGATGTTTAAAAGCCCATCGAGTTGCATATTCTTTAAAAGCCTTATCAAAAAGCTCATGACCCATAATGGTTTCGCGAAGCATGACAAGCCCTGTAGCGGCTTTTGTGTATTGCTCATCACCAAATTTTAGTATTTGTTCTGAGTTTGTCATAAGCGGCCGCTTCACAGTTTTGTCGCCTTTCATATAGGGTACAAGTTCTTCGGGTTTTCCACGCGTCCATTTAATATCAGGGTAACGTTCTAGCTGAGTCAATAATTGAACAAAACTATTCACCCCCTCGTCCATCCATGTGGTTTGTCGCTCATCGTTATTGATGATCATCGGGTAATAGTTATGACCCACCTCATGTACAACCACACCAATCATTCCTTTGCGTAAATCAGCCGAGTACTTTCCGTCTTTGTCAGGTCTTCCATAGTTAAAACAGATCATCGGGTATTCCATTCCCTGCCGTGCGGCATGTACAGAAATGGCTACAGGATATGGATAGTCAAGAGAGTAGCGGGAGTAAACCTCTAATGTGTTTTTAATGGCTCGTGTTGATTCCTTTTCCCATAGCGGATTTCCTTCTTTTGGATAGAATGACATTGCTAATGGTTTTTTATCTCCAACCTTTACAGCCTGAGCATCCCAGATAAATTTTCGGGATGATGCAAAGGCAAAGTCGCGTACATTTTCAGCTTTAAACACCCAGGTTTTTTTCTCTTGCGATTTTGTTTTTTCTTTTTGAACAGCCTCTGCTTGTGTTACGATGATAACCGGATTATCAAAAGTATTTTTTGCTTTTTCTAAACGCTCAAGTTCAGTTTTTGTCAAAACCAGTTCAGGGTTTTGCAACGTGCCGGTAGCGCCTACAATATGATCGGCAGGTACAGTAAGGCTTACACTGTAGTCTCCAAAGGGCAGGGCGAATTCACCTTGTCCTAAAAATTGTTTGTTCTGCCAACCCTGGTAATCGTCATATACGCACATGCGAGGAAACCATTGTGCTATTACATACGAGTAATTTCCATCTTCCGGAAAATATTCAAACTGCGTGCGCTCACGTGCCATCAAGCCATCGTTGATGTTGTACGACCAGGTTACAGAGAATGAAACTTTTTGTCCGGGGATTAACGGTTGAGGAAGATCAACGCGCATCATAGTATAATTTACAGTGTAAGGAAGTGATTTGCCACTACCGTCAGTCACGGATTTAATTTTAAATCCGCCATCGAAATCATATAGAT
This sequence comes from Cyclobacteriaceae bacterium, assembly GCA_031395485.1. Lineage (GTDB taxonomy): Bacteria > Bacteroidota > Bacteroidia > Cytophagales > Cyclobacteriaceae > UBA2336. The sequence goes on from JANNUS010000006.1 coordinate 420,192, forward strand.
TGAGATCCCCCGCAATAGTTTTGGCTGCTGTAGAGTCTTTAATCTTATTCGTTGTAGTTTTTTGTGTGTTGTTGCCTTTGGCCTGATTGTTTTGGTCGAGCTGTAACCATAAATAGCGAAGCACATCCGGGGAGTTATTATGATAAGTAATAGTCTCCGAGCCTGTGATACTTTGATTTGTATCATTTAACTCTGCTGTAATTACATAGTCGGCTTTTTGTTGCCAATATTTAGGCCCCGGTGCTCCAGAGCCACTCCGGTATTCATTGGGAGTGGGTAATACTTGTTCAAGTTGTTCAAACTTTCCCTGCCACGGTGCGGGTTGTTGACCGTACGTGCATAGAGCGAGCAGCACGGCCGCCATTAAAAAAGAAAATTTCATAGTTGGTTTGTTATCTGTGAATTGTTGCATGGCATTCATTATCAACATTACTGTTTATCGTTAGAGGAAAGGAAGTAGACTACCAATATATTTTATCTTTCATTAAAAGTAATGCAATACCTGAAATAACCGAAGATATTACCAGCTTCCAATCTCTGCGGTTTACGGTGAATAAATCAACTAAAATTAGCCCCAAGAAAAGAAATATTCCTACAATAATTATTTGGCCAGCCTCTAAACCGATATTAAAGGCAAATAGTTGAGTTACTATACTCCGGTCTTTTCCTAAAATACTTCTCAGGTAATTCGAAAACCCCAGCCCGTGAATTAATCCGAAAAATAAGGCATAACCATAGTTGATATAAGTAGTGCGGTCAGAGATTTCAGTGGTTCTGAAAATATTGGAAACGGCTGTTATAAAAATTGTAACAGGAATCAGAAACTCAATTAAATCTTGGTTGATGGAAATAATGCGCAGTGTAGCCAACGCCAATGTAATGGAGTGACCAATGGTGAAAGCCGTTATTAAAATTAAGAGCTTGCGCCAATCGCGCAGTAAATAAAGTGCGCACAGAGCCACAACAAAAAGAATGTGATCATATCCGTTTTTATAGTCTAGTATATGATCTTTGCCTAGCCCGAAGTATAATTCAAATTCGCTCATGCTTTTGATGGTCAGCTTGTTAAGGCTTGCAAGTATACATGAATATTCTTGAAAGTTGAATAGGAAGCCTTTTCAGTTTAAAATCGGAATTCTATTTATATTAATATTGAACGTTAATTATGAAAAAGGCACCTGTTATATCGGTTTTATTGATCCTACTTTTCTGCGGAGCCTCACCTCACCCTATTCACGTGTCGGTTACGGAGATTACCGTTGATGAAAAGGAACGCGAACTTGAAATTATTGCTCGTATTTTCTTGGATGACCTGGAAACGGCAATTCGTCAAAGTAAAAAACTAACGGAATTGAACTTGCTTCAACCGGGCAATACCATAACTACCGATCAGCTTATAGCAGGGTATCTACAACAGCATTTTAAAATTTTAATAAAGGGTAAGGAGCAAAAAATGAAGTATTTGGGGCATGAAGTAGCGGACGAGGCTATACTTTGCTATGTTCAGATAAGCGCGGTTAAAAAAATTGAGACAATTGAAGTGTTCAATAGTATCCTCACAGAAGTGCATGACGACCAGTCGAATCTTGTACATGTTACGCAACGGGGCATCGTAAAAAGCTTGCGTTTAATGGTTGACAATCCATCGGGGAAACTGACGTTTGAGACGAAATGAATTATTTATTAAGTAACGTGATGAAGTACAAAGCGATTGCCCGAGCCCTTGCGAGGATGTTCTTGGTGATTGGCTTTCTTTTTTTAACAGCATGTGGAGAAGAAAAGGAAGAGTGCGCGTTTGTTCCAGAAACAACTGCGATAGTAATTGATTTAGAATTCGAATCATTGCGAAATGAACTGATTGACATTTCCTCAAAGGATCAGTTGGCTAGTTTGCTAAACAAACACAAAGGGCTGCGTGATAATTTCTTTAGAAGAGATCAGTACCCGAGTGACTCCGCATTTGTAAATGAACTTTACAGGCGATTTACCAATCCTCATATTGACACGTTGCTTATAGAAGTTGAACAGGTGTTTGGTGACGAGAGCGATTTGAAAAAGGAATTTGAAGAAGCATTTAAAAACTTAAAATATTATTATCCCGAAGCGCGCATTCCAAAAATTGAAACTGTGATCAGTGGCCTTGACAATGATATGTTCGTGAGTGATTCATTAATAATAGTCAGTCTTGATTATTTTTTAGGCACAGGGGCAAAATACCGCCCCGCCATGTACGACTACCTGCTTCGTCAATATGGTAAAGTAAATATTGTGCCTTCGTGCATGATGATATTTGGTATTGACAATCAGTTTAACGCAACAAATGAAAAGGACAAAACAGCGTTGGCCGACATGATCACTTATGGCAAGTCGTTTTATTTTGCCAAGCAGATGATGCCGTGCGTACCCGACAGCATTTTTATTTGGTATACAGCCGAAGAGATGCGAGGGGCGCGAAAAAATCAAGATCTTATTTGGGCAAGATTTATTGAAGACAAATTATTATACTCTACAAGCCGCGTACTAAAACAAAAATATTTAGGTGATCGGCCCAAAACAGCGGAGGTTGGCCCCGAGTGCCCAGGCCGTATTGGTCAATGGGTAGGTTGGCAAATTGTTAAAGAATATATGGAGACCGCCCCCGATGTTTCGTTGCCTAAGCTTATGAGCACTGAAAATGCCGACCGTATTTTTAAAGAATCGAAGTATAAACCAGAGAGAAGATGATAATTACTCTTTAACTTTGATGAATAGTAATACGATATGCGTCAAAAAATAGTAGCCGGCAATTGGAAAATGAATAAGACACTTCAGGAGGCAAATGTGCTTGCTTCGGAAGTAATGGCTATGGTAGCTGATGAAGTGAAGGGCGATGCCCGTGTTATATTTTGTATCCCCTATCCATATTTAGTACCCATTAAAAACTTGTTGGGCAATAACACACGAATTTTTGTAGCCGCACAAAATTGTAGCGAGCATGAATCAGGCGCATACACGGGCGAAGTTTCTGCTGGTATGTTAAAGTCAATGAACATCCCGTATGTGGTCCTCGGCCACAGTGAACGCAGACAATATTTTGGTGAAGAAGGAAAAATATTGGCGAAGAAAATTGATGTGGCATTAAAGCACGGGCTTTCACCCATTTTTTGCTGTGGCGAGATGTTAGAGATTCGCGAGAAAGGAACACACGAGCAACTGGTGAAGCAACAGGTGGAAGAAAGCCTTTTTCATTTACCTGCGGAAAGTTTGAAGAACATTGTAATTGCATACGAACCTGTATGGGCCATTGGTACAGGCAAAACTGCAACAGCACAACAAGCGCAGGATATGCACGCGGTAATTCGAAAGCATCTAACCGATAAATATGATCAAGCGGTTGCCAATGATATTTCTATACTATATGGAGGAAGTGTAAGTGCGGCTAACGCAAAGGAATTATTTGCGAAAGCGGATGTAGATGGAGGATTAGTCGGTGGCGCTTCGCTGAAGTCGAGAGAGTTTACGGAAATCATAAAATCAATTTGAATTGATTTGAAGATGAACGAATTTTCAAATCTTCAAATTGACCATTTCAAATTTCATTTTTATCAATGCCTGCTTGCTTAAGAATGGCATAAAATGTTCCTTTTGGCAAATCCTTTTTATGAAGTGGAACTACGGTAATTTTTCCTGTAACAGGATGTGTAAAAAAATGATGACTTCCATTAACCCTCTTTAAGATGAAGTCTCGTGCTTCAAGAATTTTTATCAAATCTTTTGGAGTCATTGATTATGATGGAATACTCAACGAGTATTCGAAGGTTTTACTGTCATCAGGAATGGTCTCGCCTCGTTCTTTTAATAAGCCAATATACCCTTCGATAGCTTCCTTAGCCATGCTCAATGCGTGATCTAAATTATCTCCATAAGTTATACAACCCGGTAGTGATGGGACCGAAACAGTGAATCCACCCTCTGGCTCTTCATTCAATAATACCCGATAGGTCAAAACATTCATAAACGTGCGTTATGTAAAAATAACTATTTTCGTAAGAATAAAGTTTATGCAAGGTAATATGTACTACACACGCCTCCAGGTAATTTGTGATTCTGAGTATTCCGAAATACTCATGGCTGAGATTGCAGAGACAGGCTTTGACACGTTCATGGAAAATGAGAAGGGTTTTGAAGCGTACACAGAACAAGCCAACTACGACAAAGAGAAGCTTTATGCTGTAAAAGAAAAGTATGGCCAGCTTACACCAATTGTGTTTTATCAAGACAGAATTGAAAAGAAGAACTGGAACGAGGAGTGGGAAAAAAGTTACGAACCCATTATTGTAGAAAATACCTGCATGATCCGCGCAGGATTTCATCAGCCCAAAAAGCAATATCCGTACGAAATTATCATCACGCCAAAAATGTCATTTGGTACCGGGCATCATCAAACAACCTACCTAATGGTGAAGAACCAGCTAGCTATGAATCACCAAAATAAGAGCGTGATGGATGCGGGATGTGGCACGGCTATCCTTTCGGTGATGGCCTCTAAACTTGGAGCGAAGCAAGTAGATGCGTTTGATATCGATGAGTGGAGCGTGATTAACGGACAGGAAAATATTGAAGTAAACAAGTGCTACAACATTGGTATTCGGCAAGGGAAAATAAGTGATCTTACCTTTGATGATAATTTCGACATCATACTTGCCAACATTAATAAAAATATTCTGCTGATAGAGTTGGCTCAGTATGCAGCTTACCTGAACCCGGGCGGCTTCTTGTTGTTAAGCGGCTTCTACGAAAATGATATTCCCGATTTAATGGCCGAAGCACATCGCTATGGGCTCGAACAAGTTCATTCGGATAAGCGCGAAAACTGGGCTGCGTTGTTGTTGAAAAAGCAAGCCGCCTGACGGTTTCTTTTTATTCTAGTTTGCATCCAAACTTCCCCATTTTTCACGTTTAATATTCACAACATGGCTTTTTAGCATATTTCACCATTATTTGCGAATTTCAAGGGTTTTTGACTGCGTGAAAACGGTTTTCTATACTCCATTATTCCTTCTGGCCTCTTTGTCCATTGCATATGGGCAGAAGAAGGACTCTGCTTTTGTATCCATTGGCTTTGCCGACAGCCTTCGTATTGTACTGGAAAACACACGTAATGTAGACGCCTCGGTAGTAGGTGGAGGGTTAACAGTTGCATGGGGCAACATGGCTTTTGATCAGCAAGAGCGTGTCAAAAAGCAAACACGGCTAATGAAAAGGAAAGGCTATAAATTGCGGCCTCACCTGGTGTCTTATTTTGGGGCCATCGTTAATGCCATAAATTTAGAGGGGATCGACCCTGTTCAATTCAATAATTTTTTAAAAGTCACGGATAAAGTAATCCAACATTATCGCATCGATAAGGCATTAATATTCTTAAAGGCATCGCGTGAATTTTTTGAACACCACGCATTATTTTTTGATAAAGGGAACCGGTTATATGCGCGTGATGCAGAATATACATTTGAATACCTGGAGTTTATTCCTCCCCCTGCCGATACTCTCACCTCGGTGAGTGATACACCGCCCGAAGATTTATGGGTTGAGCAACCAGTTGACACCGTATATCATGAACCACCTCCTTACTGGATGACGCCCGCCCCGCAACCAGTAGTAGAGGGAGCTGTAATTCGCTTTACACGCACGAATTTAAATTTTGTAACACCTTACGATTCAGTATTTCTTAAAAACACAAAAGGTGTTTTTTCATTTATGAGTAATGTTTTTGTTGGCGAAGAAGGTTCGTTCGATTGGTCATCTGCAAACCTTAGTTCGGATTCGGTGTATTGCAATTTAACCGTGTATAATTTCAACGTAAAGAAAGCTGAACTAAAAGCTGACTTGGTAAAGCTAAATTATAGGGGCAAAACACCTGGATTTATTGCTGGTAAGTTTGAATTCCGTTCACAGCCACGAAAAGATTCTGTGGCTTCAGGCTTTCCGAGGTTTACATCGTACCAAAGCGATTTAAAAATTAATGGATTGGGTAGTACCACGATGACGTATCGTGGAGGCTTCTCATTGCGAGGCAATAGAATTTTAAGCACCTCGGTAGACGGAGGGCTGGCGACCATTGAGGTAGCGAGTGACACAGACAAAAAATTTAAAGCGCGGTCGAAGGAATTTATTTTTCAGGATTCGACTGTGCGAGCTGCGCAGGCGTATGTAACCATTTTTCAAGAAAATGATTCCATTACCCATCGCTCAGTACAATTGCGATACGATAATGGTAAAGAGAATTTAGTGTTGTTCAGCGAGAAGGGCGCTATGCGAAACACGCCCTACTCTTCTACATTTTTTAATATGGATTTTGCAGCGAATTCCATACGCTGGGATTTAAAATCCGACAGTCTTAATATTTTAATACAAGGCGCGAGTGGCTCAGTGCCGTTAATACTGGAGTCAGTAGATTATTACAGACCAGACGATTTTAGAACACTTGAAGGTATTGGTTTTAGTTTTCATCCACTGGCCATGGTGGCTATATACTGTATTCAAAACAATACCCGTGAGTTACATACCGGAGATCTTGCACAACGTTTTGGGTATAACATTTTAGAAATACAGAAGGCGATAGAGTTTCTGGCGCAAAAGGGCCTTGTTGAATACTGGCCGATGGGAGACAAAGTTATTGTAAAAGAAAAAGCAGTTACCCAGTACAGAGCGTACAAGGGTGAAGTTGATTATGATAATTTAAAAATCCAATCCGTGACAGGTACGTATGCGGTTACCGATTTAAAGAAGCCGGTGTATCCAAATGCTACACTCAGTTTCTCGAAACGAAATATGACGGTGCGGGGGGTTGACGAATTTAATGTTAGCGACTCGCTGAACGTTATCATTAAGCCAGATAGCAGCTTGATTACAATTCTTCAAAATCGTGACATTAAGTTTGATGGAACGATTACGGCTGGGAACTTTGAAATTACAGGTAAGGACTTTACCTTAAAGTATGACAGTTTTTTTATTAGCCTGAATCACATTGACTCCATCAATTTTTTTGCGATGGAAAAAAATTCACGCGGACAATTGGTGCGAAGAAAAATAAATAACTCAATGGTGGGAGCGGACTCAACAGCTGCAGCAGCCGGAGGAATGGCAGGGGCCGCAAAAACATCAGGCACGCTCTATATTAACAGACCTAATAATAAAGCAGGTAAAGAAAAGGTACCTAACTATCCTCGATTAGACGCAGCCGCAGGTGGAGCAATTTATTTCGACAGACCCGAAGTGTTGGGAGGTGTGTACGACCGATCGGTATTTTTTGTGGTGCCCCCCTTTAAATTAGATAGTTTGAATGATGCAGATCCAACATCACTAAATTTCGATGGCACTTTTATTTCAAGCGGCATGTTCCCAAGCTTCAAAGAAAAGCTGCACACCATGCCCGATAAATCATTAGGGTTTGAGCACATCGTACCCAAAGCAGGATATCAACTTTATAAAACCGATGCAACGTTAACGGGTGTTATAGCACTTGATAATCGTGGCCTGCGCGCGCCAGGCAAAATTGACTTTGTGGCAGCGTCTGTTAATTCAAACGATTTTGTTTTCTATCCCGATTCGGTGATCGCCAAAGGCTCGCGTGCCATCATACGTGAAAAGCAATTTGGATCAGTAGTTTTTCCACAGGCTTCCTTGCCCAACTACCAAATGAAATGGTTTCCTAAACAAGACCAGATGAAATTGCGCAATACTACATCACCGTTTAATTTTTATGACAGCACAGCACAGCTTACAGGCACAATTACTGTTTCAAAGAGAGGAGTATCTGCCATTGGCAAACTTGAAACGCGTGGCTCTGAATTACGCTCGCGTGAAATGAATTTTTCCGCAAAAGATTTTGGCGCACGCCATGCTCGATTTAAAGCAAAATCTGGTGACCCCTCCAAACCGTTAATAGATGGTACCGATGTGCGTGTGAAATTTAATCTGCAGCAGAACTATGCCGACATCAGTCCGGAAGTTGAAGGGCAAGCCGCTATTGATTTTCCGTTTGCGCAGTTCCGAACTTCAATTCCCAATGCCCGATGGGATCTTACTACGCAAAAAATTACCATGACAAAAAGCCCGGACGTTCCCATTGAAAATTCGTATTTCTATACTACCCGCAAAGATCTCGACTCCCTTAGTTTCTATGCTGAAAAGGCCGTCTATGATTTAAAGACGCAAGAAATGAAAGTAAGTGGCATCCCATACATAACCGTAGCCGATGCTCGTATAACGCCCGATAATAATGAAGTGTTGATTTTGGAAAACGCAAAAATCGGAACCTTGAAAAACACAACGATCATTCTCGACACCCTTAACGGATACCACCGTTTAACAGAAGGTGTAGTGGATGTGATTTCGCGCAAGCAGTTTTCAGGGTATGCCACCTATCAGTATGTGAATTTTTTAAAGGACACGTTTGCTATCAAGATGACGGATTTTCATTTGGAACCGGTGGTTGAAGCAGAGAGTACAAAAAAATTATTGCGGAAGAAGTCTGTGGCTTCTATGCAAACGGTTGGTGTGGGCAATGTAGCAGAGGCAGAAAAACTTGTGCTGGGCGCGGGCATGTATTACAAGGGCGACCTAACGATGTTTGCAACAAAACCAGCATTGAAACTTACAGGCTATGTGAAACTCGATATCAAGAAAATTAAGAACTATAATACGTGGATTCGCTACACCCAAACGGGCGATGAAACTGAAGTGCTTATCGATTTTGATAAAGCCATCACCGAAGAAGGAAAAAAAGTAGATGCAGGACTGCATTTTTCTTCACTTGAAAACGATCTGTACATTTCTTTCCTCAATGAAAAAAATGAAGGAGACGATGACTTCTTCATTCCGAGCGGCATCTTGTATTACGATCCCCAAACCAAGGAGAATAAAATTGAGGATCGGGACAAGGCAGCTGGCAATAAGTTATCCGGAAAAGTATTTGCCTATAATGATGAGACCAGACAAGTACGGTTTGAAGGATCCGTGAACTTTTTTAAAGGCACAAAAGATTTTAATGTTGTTGCTTCAGCGATTGGCCAGGGCAACATGGAGACGAATGAGATCCGAATGAATTCTCTTGTAATGATAAATACCACCGTAGTGTCGGATGCATTTACGGTTATGGCTCGCAACATTCAGTCGATTATTCAAAACGAAGGTGCGGAAGAAGGGTTGGGTGATCGTACGGAATTACTTTATAAAATAGCCGACATTGTTGGCGAGCGTAACGCCAAAGATTACGAAGCTCGAAGCCAGCAAGGATATGTTTCACTGGGCACCATGTCGGAAACCGCCAGGCCGCTCACGTTTGGCAATGTAAATTTAAAATGGTCGCAAAAGCGAAAGGCTTTTTATAGTGAAGGGGCATTGGGATTGGCCAACATTAGCAAGAACGATATTAACGGTGCCTTTGAAGGATTTATGGAAGTGAAAAAAAATATGGAGGATGGCAGCCCCGTATTTAATGTGTTTATCAAAGCTTCGGCCGACTCGTGGTTTTACTTTAGCTATGAAGACAACCGGCTGCTTATGTATTCATCCAACGCAGAGTTTAATACAATCGTATCGAAGAAGACAAATTCGGGTAAAGCAAAAGTTGGTGAAATGGTTTTCATTCCGGGCAGCGATGAAGAGACCCTTGCTTTCGTTAACCGCTTCCGTAATGAGTATTATGAAATTGATGTTCCGTATAGCCTGAGCAGCGGCACGACCCAAAAAAAGAAAGAAGAAGATAAAAAGAAAGAGAAGGATGATGGGTTTTAGCCCTTTTTGTATTCTCTAAAACCCTTCGCGTTTATTTTTATCGTTGTAAAGTCAAAAATAAATTTCTGATCGCCTTGTAGAATTTCCAAATGCATTGGCAACAGCATTCCTTGAATTTGTTTCCTGTTGGAATACTTGATGCGAATAATTTCCTCGATCTTATCAGGATTTCGTATCGTCATAGCTTCCAATAACATGGTCTCCGTATCAAAGAAAATTTCGACCGGATTGTTTAGCTCATCTAATGCTGTGATTTTATACATCCCCGAATTTGGCACCAATTCCGGTTCACCGAATTGATGAAATCTGTTGCTCAAGTCGAATAAAATTTCGTGGAATTCATGCCCCTTTATTATGTTAATAGCGACTCTCGGCAGAGAGGTAAATGTTGAGTCCTGATTTATCTGGAACCCGCTGTCCAGGGTGAATACCACCGCCTCGAATGGTTCACCACCATAACTATACACTTGTTTAAAGTAAGTGTAATCATCTTTTCCCGAATGGATTTCGGTAGTGTAGTTTCCTTTTTGCGATTGACATTCAGCAAATATTTCAAATGTGTTAATGGTATCAGCTTTTGAAATATTTAGAATTGAATTCTTAATGATTTGTTCGGTGGATGATCTTTTGCCACATCCAACCAGCACAATCCAGAAGGCAAGAAACAAGAATGTCTTTATAAAACGCTTCGCTTTGTCACTTAACAAATCACTTTCTGCGCAACCTACGATGAGCAGAACAACGCAAATCGATGTATATATCTTCATTGATTTTTTTAATCAAGGTAAATAAATCTGTCACGCAAAACATCCCCGATTTTGAGGGAGAAGGAATCTTTTCTATACGGTAAAATCCATTAATTTGCATGTTCAATTTAAAGCATATGATTAAAGAATATATTGCCTCCAATCAGCAACGATTTTTAGATGAGTTGTTTGACTTGCTTCGCATTCCGTCAGTAAGTGCCGACAGCTCCAAGAAAAGTGATGTGCGCAAAGCTGCTGAGTTTATAAAGGAAAAACTTATTGCAGCCGGAGTTGATAAGGTTGAGCTCTGTGAAACACCGGGTCACCCAATTGTATTTGGAGAAAAAATTATTAATCCTGCGTTACCAACAGTTTTGGTGTACGGCCATTACGATGTTCAGCCTCCCGATCCGCTAGATCTGTGGCACTCGCCTCCGTTTGAACCGGTGGTGAAAGATGGTAAAATTTATGCGCGCGGTTCATGCGATGATAAGGGTCAGGTATACATGCATGTAAAAGCATTTGAGGCGATGACAAAACTTAAGTCGCTTAGTTGCAACATTAAGTTTATGATTGAGGGTGAAGAAGAAGTTGGGTCTGAACACCTCGGTACGTTTGTAGCATCCAACAAAGAAAGACTGAAAGCAGACGTAATTCTTATTTCCGATACAGGAATCATCTCACTTGATACTCCTTCTATTACCGTAGGCTTACGCGGATTGAGTTATATGGAGGTTGAGGTTACCGGCCCAAATCGTGATTTGCATTCGGGGGTTTACGGAGGCGCAGTAGCAAACCCCATTAATATATTGAGTAAGATGATTGCTTCGATGCACGATGAAAACGGGCGTGTAACAATTCCGGGATTTTATGATACGGTAGTTGACTTGAGCGCTGCCGATCGCGAGGCCATGAACAAAGCTCCATTTAGTTTGGATGCCTATAAAAAAGAATTAGCGATTGATGATGTGTTAGGTGAAAAAGGATACACCACCATTGAGCGCACAGGCATTCGTCCAACGTTGGATGTGAACGGAATTTGGGGAGGCTACACGGGCGAAGGAGCCAAAACCGTGTTGCCTTCAAAGGCGTATGCGAAAATTTCCATGCGGCTCGTTCCAAACCAGGATAATAACGACATCACAGAATTATTCACGAAACATTTTCTTTCCAGTGCACCCAAGTCGGTGAAAGTGAAAGTTACTGCACTGCATGGCGGGCAAGCTGCTGTAACACCAACTGATTCGAAAGCATTTAAAGCAGCAAGCGATGCATTTCAGGAAGTATGGGGGAAACGTCCAATCCCAACACGTGATGGCGGAAGTATTCCGATCGTGGCACTATTTAAGAAAGAACTTGGTTTAGATACTGTGTTGATGGGATTTGGGTTGGATTCGGATGCGATTCACTCCCCGAATGAACATTACGGCATCAAAAATTTTATGTTGGGAATTGAAACGATTACAGCTTTCTATAAACATTTTTCGAAGGCTTAAGCACAAATGTTTTCCGAAGGCATCAGGGAACAAATTTCTGGTGCCTTCGTGTCTTTATGGCGACCTATAACTAATGTTAAATCAACTATTTTTGCCTGGCTTACGTTATTGCATCATTGAATTCTTAACAGCATGAATTGGAATAAATTTCTCAAGACCTTCCTACTTTTTTTATTAATCAGCGCAAGCGCCTATGCGCAAATTCTTACTCCGGCAAAATGGACATGGCAGCTTTCTACTAATTCAATAAAGGTCGATGATGAGATCGATATTATCTTCACGGTGGCGATTGATAAAGACTGGTACATATACGCCAATGAATTTGATCCTGAATGCGGGCCTAATCTCACCATTGTAACATTCAATCCCGATGCTAGCTTTAAGACGATCGGCACACTCAAGGCAATCAAACCAATAGCCAAGCACGATGATATCTTTGACTGTGATGTAAAACTTTTTAAGAACACCGGTGTGTTCAGGCAGAAAGTAAAAGTGCTGTCAACGAATTTAAAACTATCTGGAGTTTACGATGGCCAGGTATGCACAGAAGTTGGAGGAAGTTGTATCCCATACGATGGTGAATTTTCGTTTTCGGATATTGTAGTTACAGGAGGAAGTAAAGTAAAAGAGACGAAAGAAATTACGAAGGAAGATTCGACTCCCGAGACAATTGTGCCAGTAGTAAATGATACTACTAAAAAGGCTAAGATGTTCACTCCTATACAAACTGAAGTTAAAGGCCCGATATTTGACAAAACTATCCTCGAAGGAGAATCAACGTTTGGGAATGATTCTTTCTGGACGTTGTTAGTGTTAGCGTTTATTGCAGGACTTACATCACTCATTACTCCGTGTGTTTTCCCGATGATTCCCATGACAGTCACATTCTTTTTAAAAGACACACAGACAAAAAGAGAAGGAGTAAAAAAGGCAATCATCTTTGGGTTGTCTATTATTGTTCTGTATTCATCGGCAGGAACTCTATTTGCTATCATTCTTGGCCCGGAAGGATTGAACGCACTGGCAACTAACTGGGCACTCAACCTGTTTATATTTTTTGTATTTATAATTTTTGCACTCTCATTCTTTGGGTTATTCGAAATAACCGCACCGTATCAACTCGTAAATAAAGTTGACAGGCACGCTGAAAAAGGAGGATTGCTGGGCGTATTCTTCATGGCCTTTACATTAGTGTTGATTTCGTTTAGCTGTACAGTTCCTATTGTTGGAAGTGTGCTGGCACTTTCAGCAGGCGGTCAAGTATTGAAACCCATTCTGATGATGTTTTCGTATTCATTAGCGTTTGCATTACCCTTTACTTTTTTCGCATTTTTCCCTGAGATGATTAAGAGCATGCCAAAATCGGGGGGATGGTTAAATGCTGTGAAAGTAACATTGGGATTTTTAGAGCTCGCGTTAGCATTAAAATTTTTCAGCATAGCCGACCAGGCATATCACTGGGGCTTGCTTGATCGCGATGTAAACATTGCATTATGGGTGGTGATATTTTCGTTACTCGGTTTCTATTTGTTAGGCAAAATTCGATTGCCACATGATAGTGTTCTGGAAAAAATTCCAGTAGGGCGTTTATTGTTAGCGATAGGGGTATTCACATTTGTGATTTATTTAGTACCTGGATTGTGGGGAGCACCCTTAAAAGGATTGGCTGGTTATTTACCTCCGCAGTACACCAATGATTTTGATTTAGTAACACTAACACGAAACACACGTGCAAATGAAATTTGCGAACCTCCCAAGTATGATGACTTCCTTCACTTACCGCACGGATTAAGTGGATATTTTGATTATGAACAAGCATTGAAATGTGCGCGAGAACAAAACAAGCCACTGTTTATTGACTTCACCGGACATGGTTGTACAAACTGTCGTGAAATGGAAGCAGTAGTTTGGAGTGACCCTTCTGTACTGGAGCGATTGAAAAATGATTTCGTAATTGTCGCACTCTATGTCGATGATAAAACACAATTGCCAGAATCAGAATGGTTCACCTCGAAGTATGATGGTAAAGTGAAAAAGACCATTGGTAAGAAAAATGCTGACCTACAAATCACAAATCTGGAAAATAATGCTCAACCATTTTATGTACTGCTAGGCACCGATGAACGTGTACTGGCATGGCCGTATGGATATAATCGAAGCGTTGAAGAGTTTGTAAAATTCCTGGAAAGCGGAAAAGCTAAGTTCAAAGAGATGGCCGTGAACTAGTTACACAGTACAATACCGCAGAATTTCATATATTTGATCAGCGTGTGGCATTGAGTTGACTTGATTTTTTTAGAAGCCACAAATTTTTAGCGCGTTAGATTAATGATTAAGAGAATGCAAAAACGTTGGGGTTGGTTTTTTTCTATCTGCATAATTATAGTGGGTGCAATGGCATTCAATGCTTATAATCCTTTTGTTGATATACAACAAGCCAACGATTCGTATAGCTTCTCACCGCTTACGATTAATGTAAAAGAGTCAAAGCTATTATATGGAATGAATGTTGATGACTATTTAGTAGTCGAAGACAAAGTCAAAAAGAATCAATTTCTAGCCGATATTCTTATTAATCACAATGTTCCGATTAAGCTGATTAATCAGGTATCCTCCATACCGAAAAATGTTTTTGATGTTCGAAAAATTGCTCAGAATAAAAAGTATACAGTAATCTGTACCCCCGATTCACTGAAAACAGCGAAAGCATTTATTTATGAACCCAACCCAATAGATTACATCGTATTTTCTTTTGACGACTCACTTCGAGTAGATGTTTGTCAGCGAGAAGTAGTAGTTGAAGAAAAGAGTATAGCAGGTGTAATTCTATCCTCTCTGTCACAAACCATCGAGGAGATGGGTATTTCGCACGAGCTCACCAATAAGTTTGTCGACATTTTTGCCTGGCAGGTAGATTTTCAAAGGCTTCAAAAGGGAGATGTGTTCAAGCTCGTGTATGAAGAAATTAAAGTTGAAAACCGTGCTATTGGCATTCGTAGCATTAAAGGAATTTACTTCCACCATTTCGGAAGCGATTATTATGCAATTCCATTCAATCAGGGTGACGGGTTGGATTATTTTGATGATCGTGGGAAAAGTTTGCGCAAAGCATTATTAAAGTATCCTATTGAATTTACGCGTATTAGCTCGCGCTATACAGGCAGAAGATTTCATCCCGTTCAAAAAATTTTTAAAGCCCATCTCGGAACCGATTTTGCTGCACCAACGGGCACCCCCATCCGTTCAGTTGGCGATGGAATTGTGGAAGAGGCACAATACAAATCAAATAATGGGAATTATGTAAA
This sequence comes from Cyclobacteriaceae bacterium, assembly GCA_031395485.1. Lineage (GTDB taxonomy): Bacteria > Bacteroidota > Bacteroidia > Cytophagales > Cyclobacteriaceae > UBA2336. The sequence continues at coordinate 435,516 of JANNUS010000006.1, forward strand.
GGTTAGGCACAACGGAATATATACTACGCAATACCTGCACATGTCAAGGATTGAGGGCGGAATAAAAGCAGGGACACGCGTTCGACAAGGCCAGCGTATTGGTTATGTTGGCAGTACTGGGCTTGCCACGGGGCCACACTTGTGTTATCGTTTCTGGAGAAATGGGGTGCAAGTTGACGCGCTCAGGGTTGAACTTCCGCCATCACAACCTATAAAAGGTGATTTCACAGAAGTGTATGAACAGGTTAAAAATCTTGTAAAGATTAGGTTGGATGCAATCCCTTCACCGGTTCAGCAATCCTTTGCGAAAGCTTTTTAGTTGCAACTAAAACTTTTTGATCCCTTCATTTCGTTACTCTCCTTGCGTAGGTTACTTTTATTTGTGAGCGTTATCTTAATTTTAGTTTCGCGTTGAATTTGGACAGTACTATAAAGCAAATATTTTTTATTGCCCTTCTATTCTTGACGGAGCGCACATTTGCTCAAAAAGTTGGTGTGGTTTTAAGTGGAGGAGGAGCCAAGGGGATTGCTCATGTTGGTGTGCTTAAGGCGTTAGAGGAAAATGAAATCCCTATCGATTATATCGTTGGCACTTCCATGGGGGGAATTATTGGCGGATGTTACGCTGCTGGTATGAGCCCAGAGGCAATTGAAAAAATGATTCTGTCTGAAGACTTTTTACGATGGGTAAACGGCTTGCCGGAAGAAGGTGTGAATTACCATTACAATAAGGACGAAGAAGATCCACATTTCTTAAAATTAAACCTTTCGCTTGACTCAACCTTTGCGCTTCAGTTTAATGCAAGCATAGCAAATGATGTCTCGCTCAATTTTGCGCTGGCAGAAAAAATGGCACAAGCTGAAGCGATATCCGCCCGTAATTTTGATAGCTTGTTTGTGCCACTCAGGGTAGTGGCTTCTGATATTTTTACGCAGTCTGAGATCATTCTTTCAAAGGGTTCTTTGAGTGATGCCTTACGGGCTACGCAAACCGTTCCATTTTTCTATAACCCGATCCGGGTCGATGGTCGCTATTTGTTTGATGGAGGAGTCTATAACAATTTTCCGGTAGATGTAGCGGCAGAGAATTTCAATCCCGAAATTATCATCGGATCAAATGTTTCTTCTAAGATTTTTGAAGAGTACCCCTATCAGAACGATGATAAACTGATTAATAATTCATTACTGTTCCTGTTTCTTGATAAGTCTAATCCCTCCGATATTCCTGCAAGTGGTGTGTATATTCAGCCCAACCTTGAAAAATATAGCTCACTCGATTTTCAAAATGCTCGAGCATTAATGGACAGCGGCTATGTACAAACCATGAGGCAAATTGAAGAAATAAAACAAAAAGTTATTTACAGAAGAACGTGTGATGATGTTACGGACCGTAGAAATTCCTTTAACAATAAGAACAAGCAGTGGGTTTTTGATAACGTTACGTTCAGGTCGTTTAACTCAAAGCAGCGAAAGTACATACGCAGAATATTTAAAGTTGATACCAAAAAGCCACGCACATTATATTTCAATGATATAAAACGAAGCTATTTTAAGCTGGCGTCCGAATCCTATTTCAGCAATGTATACCCATCGATAGTATTCAATCCGGAATCAGAAAAATTCACGCTTCAATTGTTGAGACGCCCACAAAAAAACTTTCAAGTAGATTTTGGTGGAGTGCTTGCAACACGTGATGTTAGTAACATTGCGCTGGGAATAAATTACTATAATTTTAACAGAGTGCTTACGCACGTGTACACAGGATTTCAAACAGGAAGTTTTTATAAGTCGGCAATTGCCCGAGTCCGTTTCGACATTCCTTTTTTGAATCAATTTTATCTTCAGCCAGAAGCAATCTTCAATGGATGGGACTATCCCGAAGGTGTTGACTTGCTCCGGAAAACTTCGCTAACAGTGCTTAAGCGGTTTGACCGTAAAATTGGTCTTAATGTAGGCAAGGCTGTTGGAAATCATTTTAAAGGTGTGCTTAGCGTGGATGGATTTAGTAATGAAGATAGGTATAGTAATAAAAACTCATTTATCAGTACAGACACACTCGATGTGCTAAAGATCAAGGGAATAAAAGCCGGCCTTATTTTTTCAATGAATGATTTAAATCGCAAGCAATACGCATCGCGGGGCAAAGCCTACTCATTGAGCGCAAATTATTTTAGTGTTATTGAGCGGTATTCTCCAGGCAGCACAGCAGACATAACAAGCGTTACCGTTAAAAGCAGCCACCAATGGTTTAGAGTAAAGGCGATTGCAGAGCATTACTTTAGTCGTGGCTGGTTTCGGCCGGGATATTATGCTGAAGCAGTTCTTTCTAACCAACCATTTTTTAGTAACTATTTTGGTACCATTATTAATGCGCCTGCGTTTTTCCCATTGCAAGATAGCCGAACGCTGATTTTAGAAAACTTCCGTTCGTTTAACTATGCAGCCTTTGGATTGAGAAACGTATTTATAATTAGAAGCCGGTTGGATTTTAGAGTTGAGGGTTATGCATTTAAACCATTTGAGTATCTGCAGGAAGGACCGAACCAACAAGCAGTAGAAAAAATTGATTTTACAAGTATCTTTTTTACGGCATCTTCTACACTGGTGTACCATTCACCAGTAGGACCTATTGGATTAAGCGTTAATTACTACGATGATCTGGAGAATGAAATTGGGGTGCTTTTGCATGTAGGTTTTTTGCTTTTTAACAAGCATAATATCGAATAATAAGAGATTTAAGACCTTTTAATAAGGGTCTTGATTTTACTGTTCTTAATCAGAGATGTATTATTTTCACCCAATTTTAGTTTTTTTGCCTATGTTTATCGAACGAATTAATCCGACAATAATCCGATGAAGAAACTTTTACTTGCCTTCGTTATACTTTTAGCAACCATCACTGGGGCATCTGCACAAGCAGTTCAATGGGCATCAAAAGTTTTGCAGGTATCATCCGAGCTTACGCCTATTCAATATTCCGCCCAGCAAGCCTTAGGTAAGCCAAATGTATTACCTGCCGGAGGGCAGAATCCAAGTGCTTGGGCACCGGATAAACCAAATCGGAAAGAATTTTTAAAACTAGGCTTCGATAACCCTATTAACATTCGCCAGGTCGCTGTTGCAGAATCGCATAACCCAAGTGCCTTGTACAAGGTTTATGTTTATGATGAAGCCGGTGTAGAACATGAAGTGAATACTCTAAACCCTATGGCCGTGCCCATGAAGGGGCGTATGCTTACCTTGTTCATGGAACTTACACCGTATAAAGTAAATGCGGTAAAACTTGAGTTTGACGGAGCCGCTGTTCCCGATTATTTTGGGATTGATGCAGTTGCAATTTCAGATTCTAATTATCCAATCATCGCGTTTATTCCAACACCATCATTACTTGCATCTGGAATTGTTACCGAAGCCCTTGATAAAAATGTAAACAGCGAGTATAATGAACTTAATCCATTACTATCACCAGACGGCAAGGTCCTTTACTTCAGTCGGAAAAACCACCCCGATAATGTTGGTGGTGCAGAGGATAAAGAGGATATCTGGTACTCTGAGTTGGGCGATGATGGAAAATGGCAGCTCGCCAAAAATATGGGACCACAGTTTAATAATGCATACCCTAATTTTGTAAATACAATTAGCGCGGTAACACCAGATGGCAAGTCGGCAATAATGGTTTTAGGAAATAAATATATTGATGGAGGAAAGAAAATGCTTGCCGGAGTTTCGGTCAGCTCAAATGTTGGTGGAGAGTGGTCTAAGCCAGTTGGGTTAAACATCACCAATGACTATAACTACAATGAAAAGGCAAATTATTTTTTGACAAACAATCGAAAAACAATGATCATGTCTGTTGAGCGTGATGATTCCAGGGGTGATCGTGATTTGTATGTATCCTTCATGCAAGACGATAGTATTTGGACAGAACCACTGAATCTTGGCAACAGTGTAAATACAGCAGCGGAGGAATCTGCTCCCTTTTTAGCAGCCGATGACAAAACGTTGTATTTTTCTTCGAAAGGATTTAGCGGATTTGGTGGAAGCGATGTGTACGTATCAAAACGTCTGGATGATACCTGGACGAATTGGTCTGAACCTGAAAATATGGGACGTGAAATTAATTCACCCTTAGAAGATCTATTTTTTAACATCCCTGCAAATAGTGAACACGCGTATTACTCCCGTGGAGTAACGGAAAGCAACACCGATATTTTTAGGGTAAAGTTACCGATTATGAAAAGTCCTGAAATATGGGTTACCGTGAAAGGCAAACTTATTGATGCCAAAACTAAAGAACCAATAGGTGCCAAAATTATTTATGAAAAACTGCCAAACGGAACAGCAGCGGGTATTGCACAGAGCGACCCGAAAACGGGGGGGTATGAAATAAAATTGCCGGCCGGATTTTTATATGGGATTCGTGCAGAAGCGAAAGATCATGTTTCAGAAAGTCAAAATCTTGACTTGCGAAACATAACCAGTGATCAGTTGATTGATAATAAAGACTTTACGTTAGCAGCAATTGAGGTTGCTCTAATCGAAGAAAACGCAAAAATTGCGCTGAATAATATTTTCTTCGATTTCGACAAAACGACACTTAAACCGGAGTCTTTTCCCGAATTAGATCGCATTGCCGCTTTAATGGTCGAGCGTGCAGCCATGCAGGTAGACATCGCGGGTCACACAGATGCCACCGGAGAAAAACGGTATAATTTGGGATTATCGAAGCGAAGGGCCGGAGCAGTACAAAAGTATTTAATTGGCAAGGGAATTAGTGAAATGCGAGTATCGCTCTCATTTTATGGCGAAGGGAAACCAATTGATACAAATGCTACAAAACTTGGAAGAAGGAAGAATCGGAGGGTTGAATTCATAATTGTGAAACCATAAAGTTGATTGCAATGATGAAAAGAATTTTCAACGCCTGTCTTTTTCTGTCTTTCTCTCTCATAGCCATGAGCCAGTCGGTTGACAGTGTTATTACTGCACAGGGTCGTATTTTGAATGCCGACACGAAAGAACCACTTACAGCAAAAATTACATATCAAAGTTTGCCTTACGGGAATAAAGTTGGAGTGATTAATAACAACGCATATTCTTTCCCCATGTTTGACCGTGAGCGATACTCCATTACGGTAGAAGCTCCGGGGTTTACTCCTGCTAAATACATGTTAGATCCCGCTGAAGCTACAGATCAAAAACGTGTAGTGAAAGATATTGAATTAGTTCATGGGTCAGCCACGGTAAAGAAAAAACACGAAGTAGGTCACGTGATGCGTTTAGACAATCTCATTTTCCAAATCGGAAAGTCGAAAATCCAACCGGAGTCCTATCCGGAGTTAGATATTGTTGTTGACATGATGAAGGAACACTCAAAGATGGTTATCCAGCTTGAAGGGCACACCGATTATTTAGGCGATCCTGCGAAGAACTTAAAGCTTTCTCAACAGCGCGTGGATGCTGTTAAAGCTTACATTATTTCAAAAAGTGTGAATAAGAATAGAGTAAAAACTAAAGCATTCGGAGGAACTGTCCCGCTCTCAAAAGAGGACACACCAGAAGTTCACCGCATGAATCGTAGAGTAGAATTGAGAATTTTGGAGAATTAATTTCCCCTCAAAGAAGCCACCACGGGCAATAATTCATTCTTGATCGAAAGCACAGTTTTAATACACTCAATCTTTATAGTGCTTTCTAATGCGCTTTGTTGAAGGGCAAGCAAAATAATTTGTGAGAATTCATCAATCCGTGAAGATGAGTAAAGCGCATGCGCTTTAAATAGATACTGAACAGATTCCTGTAGGTTTTGATGATTGTAAGAATCAACAGCCTTATTATAAAAGAGCAATCCATGTAATTCTTTTATCGAAACAGAATTAAATAAATCAGTATTAAACTGGTAGTAATTGAATTTTGAATTGGTGGCAGACAACGTATTTTTCTTGTAGGTGTTAATTCTTTTTTCAATATCAGAGAGAGTATCTACAAATCCATGTAACGGGTCTGTGGCCTCTATCAAAATTTTTCCTTGAATTGTTTCTGCTAGTATAAAAATGTGGTAGTTCGTTTCAATAACCTCATGTGGTATTTGAAAATGATTTAGAATGAGCGAATAAAGAATAGTGCCTGTTAGGCAATTGTAAGTACCCTTGTTGAAGAGGGCGCTAAAGGAGGCGTGATCTTCGTACTTTTTTAAATAGTACTGATGCGTCTTGGTGAATAAGTATTGTGTAAAATCATTCTGTTCCGTTATCGATAAGTGTTTTTTCTCAAGCTTATCAAGAAAAGCGCGAAACGATTTACTGGCAGAAACCTCTTGATGATCAACAGAAAGAAAGCTATTTAAGTAAACTTCCGTTGTAGTTTGGGTGCTAACATCTAAACCCTGCGCCAAACTGGTGGAAGAAATTAAGATAAAGCAAAAGAAAGCGACCTGTTTCAATGTTAACGTAATGTTACCTATATATGAACAAAGTTAATGTTTAGATAACATGAGTCAATAGCTTGACTAAAACTTAACATTGACACTGATTTAGCATATTTTCTTACCTTTCAGAATGCTACCAATTGTTGAAGAAAAACGCGCCTTAAGCCATATTCATGCAGCTTTTAATAAAGCAAAGGCAGCTACTTTAGAGTTTAAGTTAGAACCGGTAAGCAAGCGAAGGGGTAGACTGCTTGCTTTGCGCAACTGGATAAAGGCTAATCGAACGGTCATCCATCACGCTATTTACAGCGACTTTAAGAAGCCGGCAGCGGAGGTTGATCTAACGGAAATATTTCCGGTTCTGGATGAAATAAAATTAGCAATTGATAATCTCGATCAGTGGGCAAAACCGAAAAAGGTAGATACTCCTGTTACCATGCTTGGCACCCGCGCCTCAATAGTGTATGAGCCCAAAGGGTTGAGTCTAATCATTGCGCCATGGAATTACCCTTTCAATCTTTGCATCGGGCCATTAGTATCTGCCTTGGCCGCAGGTAATAATGTTTTTATTAAGCCATCAGAACTTACTCCACATACTTCAACACTTATAAAATTGATGTGTGAGGAAGTATTTGAGATGAACGCAGTAATGGTATTTGAAGGGGATCAGGAAATTTCACAAGAACTACTCAAGCTACCTTTCAATCATATTTTTTTTACAGGAAGCCCTGCTATTGGTAAAGTTGTAATGAAAGCCGCATCCGATCACCTTACTTCAATAACCTTAGAGTTAGGGGGAAAATCACCAGCCATTGTTAGTAACTCTGCAAGAATAAAAGAAGCTGCACAACGGATTGCAGTTTCAAAATTTATTAACAACGGTCAAACATGCATTGCTCCTGATTATGTTTTAATTCATGAAAGTATTGCCGCAGATTTTATTATTCAGATTAAAGATCAGGTGCAGAAGCTGTTTGCAGAAAGTGAAAGCAATATTCTTGCATCAACTCACTATGGACGCATTGTAAATCAAAAGCACTTTTCCAGGTTAAATGGAATGCTTCAAGATGCACTCACAAAAGGCGCAAAACTTGAGCTTACCGGGCCGGTTGAAGAAGCACAACGATTCATGCATCCAATGATACTTTCTAATGTTAGTATGGATGCCCATGTTATGGAGGAAGAAATTTTTGGTCCCATACTTCCAATAGTACCCTATCGATCTTTAGATCAGGCCATCCATCTGATAAACGGCAAGCCTAAACCCTTGGCGCTATACTTTTTTGGCGAAAGTAAAATAGAGCGAAAACGTGTTCAACAGGAAACATCTTCGGGGGCAATCTGCATCAACGATTGCGCCATACACTTTTTACATCACAATATTCCGTTTGGCGGTGTAAATAACAGTGGTATAGGTAAGTCACACGGCTATTTCGGATTTCAGGCGTTTTCAAATGAGAAGCCCATTCTTACGCAACGTAGTGGGTTTACATCGTTTCAATTTTTCTATCCTCCCTATACCTCTTTTGTTAGAAGATTGATTAACGGGTTGTTAAAGTTGTTTTGAATTACGGGCGTACCGACTCGCTAAAAACTTAACAATATTTGAATCTAGGTTTCGTAATTTTGGGTCACTTTTTCGGTTAATATCAAAACATTCTTTTGTATGAAGAAAGCACTCATTATTGTCGGCTTGATCCTGATTGTGTTACTGGCAGCAGCCTTTATTCTGCCAATAATTTTTAAGGAGGATATTAAAACTGCTATCGATAAGGAGATCGCAAAGTCTGTAAATGCTGAAGTAGTATTTGATGCCGATAAATTTACACTTACGCTATTCAAAAATTTTCCAAATATTACGGCTGAAATGCGAGACGTTGGCGTAATTAATCGCGAGCCTTTTGCGGGGGAAGTGCTATTTGCTGCTGAACGCTTTGAGGTAGAAGTCAACCTGAGTGATATTTTATTTGGGAATCAGTTGCGGCTAAAGGGCATAACAATTGTAAGGCCTTTTATTAATATAAAAGTATTAGCGGACGGGCGCGCAAACTATGATATCGCCATTCCCTCAACAGATACTGTAGCTGTGAGCAACGAAGAATCAGGCGACTTTTCTTTTGGAATCGATCATTGGGAAATTGTGGAGGGTGATATACTATATGACGATGCGTCCATTCCTTTTTTTACGGAACTTAAAAACGTAAATCACACAGGCAGTGGCGATTTTACACAAAGCGTTTTTGATCTAAAAACTAAAACCACAGTTGATACATTAAGTATGGGCTACGCAGGTGATACGTATCTCGCAAATAAGAGTACCGAAGTAGACATGACCATTTCTATCAGTGAAGACTATACAAAGTATACTTTTAAAGAGAACAGCATTAAACTGAACGATTTTGGTATGAGTTTCGATGGTTGGTTTAAAATGAATGAGAACGATTATGGTATGGATATTCAATTTAAGAGTCCAGAGAACTCCTTTAAAAGTTTGCTGTCATTGGTACCGGGCATGTATACAGAAAGTTTCAAAAACATAGAAACCAGTGGCGAGCTGGCGTTCAATGGTTTTGTAAAAGGTACGTATAGCGAAACGCAAATGCCCGCCTTCAATGTAGGGCTCAATGTTATCAATGCCATGTTCAAGTATCCGGATTTACCAACACCTATTAATAATATTAATCTGGAAGTACTGGTAGATAATAAAGATGGAGTGATTGACAACACGGTGATTGATGTAAGGAAATTTCATATGGACTTTGGGACTAACCCAGTTGATGCTCGCGCCCGAATAAGCAAAATGTATCCTACCAATGTTGATGCTAACATTACAGCAAAACTCAACTTGGCCGAAGTAAGCAAAATGTTTCCTGTCGAGGGTCTCGATATGAAAGGAAACTACGCCTTAAATCTAACGGTAAAGGGAGTATATGATAGTTTGAAGAAAATGATACCGGCTATTGATGCGGCTATGTCATTAACAAAGGGCTATGTGAAGTCATCAGAATTCCCATTGCCATTGCAAGATTTGGAGTTTAGCTCCACAATAAAAAATGCATCAGGAAGAATGGCAGAAACATTTATTGCTGTGAAGGATTTCTCCATGAGTATGGATGGTGAAAAATTTTATGCCAATATGCTATTACAAAATTTGGATGATTATACCTGGGACGTAAAAGCAAAAGGAGGAATAGACCTTGAAAAAATTACAAAAATATTTCCGATTGATGGGATGACGCTTATTGGAAAAGTAAAAGCCGATCTTCAAACTAAAGGAAAGTATTCCGACTTGATGGCTGAAAAATATGAGAAGCTTCTAACCAGCGGAACCGCATCGCTAGATGCATTTAAATATACATCACGGGATCTTCCTTATGAAGTTATCATGAGTAAAGCTGAAATGGCTTTTGATCCAAAGAAAGTTGAACTAATAGAAGTAACGGGAACAATTGGAAAAAGTGATTTCAATGTAAGCGGATCGGTAAGTAATTATATGGGTTATGTTTTTGGTAAGAACGAGTTATTGAAAGGCACAATGAACTTCAACTCGACCATGCTTGACCTTAATGAATTTATGACAGAAACTGAAGAGGCTCCTGTAGCAGAAGATACGGCTTCGTATGGGGTAGTTCCAGTTCCAGAAAACATTGACTTTCTACTAAAGTCAAATGTTAAAACAGTAAAGCTGATGGATTACACCATGACAAATGCCAGTGGTGACGTAGTGGTGAAAGATGGGATTGCTAATCTCAGCGGACTTAAATTTAATATGCTTGGTGGAGCATTTGTTGTGAACGGAACGTACAACACAAAAGATATTGCACATCCAAAGTATGATCTTGGGTTGAAAATTGACAACTTATCGATGGCACAGGCTGCTTCTTCTTTTTCGCTTGTAAAGAACTTTGCTCCGGTAGCCGGATTGATGAACGGAAATTTTTCTACCGATTTTAAACTAAGTGGCGAGCTACTCGAAACCATGATGCCGAATTTGAAAACTGTAAGTGGCGATGGATTAGTAAAAATCGCGCAAGCGGCACTTAAGGATTCTAAGTTGATTTCGGGAATAACATCGTTGACAAAATTAGATAATACCAGCGATGTTACGATGAAGGATGTGCTTATGTCGGCTTCCATTAAAGACGGACGGTTGAGTGTAAAACCATTCGATGTTAAATTTGGAAATTATAAAACCACAATTGCAGGCAGCAGCGGAATGGATGGATCACTTGATTATAAACTGAAGATGGATGTTCCGGCAGGTAAGCTTGGCTCACAATTTAGCAGTTTTATTGCCGGCACTAAGTCAGATCCAAACGCCACAATTCCATTGACAATTGGGTTGGGAGGAAATTTTTTGAGCCCTTCACCAAAACTTTTAATGGATGAGCAAAAGCAACAAGTAAAAGAAGCTGCCACAGTTGCCATAAAGCAAGAGGCTACAAAAAAGGCCACCGAGCTGCTATCAGGCCTTTTAGGGAAGCCCAAATCTGATACAACGAAAGCGAAGGGCGATAGTACAAAAACAGTTAAACCAGCCGTTAAGCCGAAAGAACAATTGAAGAAGGACGCTGTAAACACAATTCAAAATCTGCTTAAGAAAAAAAAGCTGTAATGTAGAAGGCTGGTTATGTTATGATGATTTATCTGCCGCTAATGATGAGGGACGTTGAGAGGTTTTTTTTCCTTGGGCGGTAAAGGTCCTTCTCGCATTTCTAATAAATTTGTTTTGTCCAAACCAAACCTTACTATGAAAAAAATACTTGTCGCAATCCTGGCTGTTGCATGTTTTTCAACAGCATACGCTCAAACAGAAAAGATTGATACTACTATGGTATCAAAAATAAAAAAGGAGGGATTTGATAATTCGCAGGTGATGAATATTCTGGGTATGCTCACCGATGTACATGGCCCAAGGCTCACAAACTCACCTGGTTTTAAAAAGGCCGCAGAGTACGCGAAGTCTTCACTTCAATCCTGGAACCTACAAAACACCAGTTTCGACAATTGGGGTGAAGAATTTGGCCGGGGGTGGCAGTTAAAAAAATTCAATCTTCAAGTACTTAGCCCAGTCTTTGCGCCAATTATTGCTTATCCAAAAGCGTAGTCACCGGGCATAAAGGGTGCAGTTCAAGCTGAAGCCATTTACCTCGATATAAAAACAGAGGAGGATATTCAGAAGTATAAGGGAAAGTTGAAAGACAAAATCGTGTTGTTCAATTTACCAACACCTGTAAAACCAGGTTTTGATGCTGATGCAAAACGCCTTACGGATGCAGAATTATTAGAGATGGCAAACTCGGGTATTCAAGAAGCATCGCGCGCAGGAAGATTTCGTCCATCAACCGATCCACAGCGAATTGCTTATTTAAAGTGGCAACTGTGTATGAGCGAGGGTGTGATTGCTGTTCTTGAGGCTAGTGCCATTTCTCGATTGGAAGATGGAACACTGACTGTATCAGCGGCTACGGTTCCGTATCCTCCTGATGTGGCGTTCGATCAGCGTGTTAGTTCCAGAAGTGCAAAGGCACCAAAAATCCTTCCGCAGATAGTTGTAGCTGCTGAGCACTATAATCGTATGGTTCGCCAAATTCAAAAAGGAGTTCCCGTTAAACTTGATCTTACAATTGAAACAGAGTTTACACCAGCAGAAAACGGATTTAATGTTATAGCCGAAATTACCGGTACCGATTTAAAAGACGAAGTAGTAATGATTGGTGCTCACCTGGATTCTTGGCATAGTGGAACAGGCACAACCGATAATGGTTGTGGTTCAGCAGTAATGATGGAAGCAATGCGCATTTTAAAATCACTGGGAGAAAATCCTCGAAGAACTATTCGTATTGGACTATGGGGTGGTGAGGAACAGGGTTTATTGGGATCGCGCTCGTATGTAAAACGTACACTGGGCGAACGCCTCGATAAAAGTTTTCCGTACGATTCAATAAAGCTTACAGCAGCAGCCGAGAAATTTTCTGTTTATTTTAATATGGATAACGGAACCGGAAAATACCGGGGTGTGTATATGCAGGGAAATCAAAATGCACAGACGGTTTTTCGTAGTTGGCTAAAGCCATTTGAAAAAATGGGGGCTGCCACCTTAACACTTCAAAATACTTCTGGCACCGATCATCTTTCGTTTGATGCTATTGGATTGCCGGGCTTTCAGTTTATTCAGGATCCGATTGAATATTCAACACGCACACATCACACCAGTATGGATGTGTATGATAAAGCAATTGAAGCCGATCTTAAACATAATGCGGTAATGACAGCTGCTTTCGCCTGGATTGCAGCAACCCGCGATGAGAAATTTCCGAGGAAGTAATAAGGCAGATTGCGCAAATCATTAATAGTATCGTCATTTCGAAAGAGGCACGATTGAGAAATCCCCATCGGTAACCACCCGTTGGGGATTCTCTCTGCCAATGGGCAGATGGAAATGATGTTTAGATTTTTGAAAAAAGACAGCTACTTCATCTTTAGTGTTTCCTTATACCGGAAGCAGTCAACCAGATGATCATTAATTAGCCCGCAAGCCTGCATGTGGGCATATATAACAGTACTGCCAACAAATTTAAATCCGCGTTTGATTAAGTCTTTACTGAGTGCGTCTGATTCTTTTGAAGTAGGAGGAATTTGTTTGAGCGCCTTCCATTTATTTACGATGGGCTTTCCTTTTACAAAACGCCAGATGTACGTATCAAAGCTTCCAAATTCTTTCTGAACCTCCAGAAAGCGTTTTGCATTATTAACAGCCGCATAAACTTTCAAACGATTGCGCACGATTGCCGATGTAGGAGCAGCTAGAAGTTTTTCAAGATTATTTTCCGTAAGTCGGGAAACTTTTACCGGATCAAAATCAGCAAATGCTTTACGGTAACCATCGCGTTTTTTTAGAATGGTTGACCAGCTTAATCCGGCTTGGGCACCCTCCAGAATCAAGAATTCGAAATGTATTCGGTCGTCATGGACAGGCACTCCCCACTCTGTATCGTGGTATTCAATATATTGCTCAAACTTGAGGCACCATTCGCAGCGTTTTTTTTCGTTCATAGTTGGTGAAGTTAACCATACAAAGTAAGTTTAATGTGGCGACAGCCGTATGTCAGCATCGTAAAAAATTTAATCCTATCGCTATGCGCAACCTGATTACATTATTATCTCTTTTTTTTTCAGCAGCACTTTTAGCACAAAGTCCCGAACAAAAACTGAAAGACCAGAAAATTGAGTTGTTTAAGCCTGCGGCACCCATTGCGAATTATGTGAAAGCGGTGCGTGTGGGCAATCTGATTTTTTTAGCGGGCCATGGACCCACAAAAGCTGACGGCACAAACATTACTGGAAAGGTTGGTAAAGATTTGTCAACTGAACAGGCGTACATGGCAGCTCGGCAAACTGCGATCTCGGTGCTTTCAACTCTCAAAACTGAAATAGGTGATTTGAGTAAAGTAAAACGTATAGTTAAAGTATTGGGCATGGTAAACTGTACAGATGATTTTACGGATCATCCGAAAGTGATCAATGGGTTTTCTGATTTGATCGTAAGTGTATTTGGTGAAAAGGGATTTCATGCACGATCTGCTGTTGGAATGAACTCATTACCCATGAACATGGCCATTGAGGTGGAAATGATTGTGGAGGTAGCGGAATAAAATGAACCAGATTCCCTTTAACCAGTAGCTTTTTTCAGTGAGCTATTCTTTTTTTAGCGTTGTTTCTTATCGGGATAAATGCCTACTTGAATGGGCTTTAACTCAATCATGAAATTCTTTACGTATTTCGCCATTTTCAATCTTTGCGGTCTTGTCTGCGCAGCTCAGACACTTGATACCCTCTTTATCAATAAACTTAATACTTCTGCCTACAATCTTTACATGATTGAAACTGATTCGGCCATTCACTTATCTCAACAGGCGCTTGAGTTGGCAACGAAAGCAAACTATTCCCACGGTCAAGGCCTTAGTTATCTGACGTTGACAAAAGCATACTGGGCAAAGGGTAATTTCATGCTCAGCATGAAGTATGGATTTGAAACTCTTAAAATTTTTGAAAACACCTCTCATGATTATGAAAAATCACACAGTTATTTAGCGGTTGGCCGAACATTGGTCGAATTGGGAAATCAAGTAAAAGCAAAAGAGTTTATTCTCCATGCTATTAGGCATGCACAAGAACTTCCCGACAGTATTTTGCTTGCTGAGGGCTATCGGGAATATTCCTACCTGCTTGCTGAGCAAAAATTGTATGATTCTGCTTTATACTATTGTGATTTAGCGATACCAATTTTTAAAGGACACAGCAATAATCTGGATGTAAGTGTTCTTTATGGGCGCAAGGCTAGAGTTTTTTTTGATCTAAAAAACTTTGAGAAAAGTAGAGAGTTTGCTTACAAAGGCATTCCTATTGATAGTCTTGAAGGAAATGAACGTGCCTTGGCAATCGCCAAATTCTTTGCGGCACGAAGTGAACTTCAGTTTAAAAATCGAGCTAAAGCTTTTCAGTTGACAACGCAATCTATTAACATATTCAATAGGATGAACAATCATCAATGGCTTACCCGTTGTCACGACCTACTAGCAACCTTGTATAAAGAAAATGGGAACCTGGAAAAGGCGATCGAGGAATTACAGCTTGTCAGTCTTCATAGAGATCAACTATCTAGTTCGGAAAAAAGTGGGCAAATAGAAGAAATGCAAGCTTTATACGAACTGGGAACTAAAGAAAACACAATTCGATTGTTAGAAAATGAAAATAAACTAAAACAACAGCAGGTTAGAAATCAAAGGCTTTTTGCCGCTGTTCTAAGTATAGCAATTTTACTACTCATAGTATTTATTTTCTTTATGTTCCGCCTTCGTGCTATTCAACATCGCGCAAATCGTGAACTCACCACACAAAAGAGAGAAATTCAGAGCCAGGCTGAAAACCTGGAGCGATTGAATAAACTTAAAACAAAATTGTTTTCTGTGATAAGCCACGACCTTCGTGGGCCGATTACAAATATCAAAGTACTCTTTGGTATGATTACCAATAAAACAATGACACAGGAGGAGTTTTTGGCGCTCTCGGTTAAGTTAAAATCAACTGTTGATAACACACATCGCACATTGGAAAATTTATTGAATTGGTGTTTAAGCCAGATGGATGGAATTAAAACGGAAGCCAAGCCAATTGAACTCTCACAAGCTATTGATGAGGCCTGCAAACTGTTAGAAGATATGTCTAACACAAAAAAAATTACATTGCAAAAAGAGATTGAAAAAAATGCTGCCGTGCTGGCGGATCCGAATCAACTTCAATTAATACTTCGAAATCTCATTCACAATGCTATTAAATTTTCGAAACCAGAAGCTATCGTACAAATTACCGCAACACAGTCGGGTGATTATTGGAAAATAACCTTACGTGATTCGGGCGTAGGCATGACCGATCAGGAGATTACAACAATACTCGATACACAGGATTATTTTTCTAAATACGGAACCGGACAGGAAAAAGGTACGGGCCTTGGACTTATGTTGTGTAAGGAGTTTATTAGTCGGAATAAGGGCAAACTAGAAATTGAGAGTTCCCAAAACCAAGGCACCGCAATTTCTATCTACTTGCCGAAAGCCACCTGAGTGGCGCTTAAGCACAACTGCATTTAAAAGCAGATTTTATCCGTATCTCAAAGCGCTTGCTCTATATCTGCAATCAAATCACTCGACTCTTCAATTCCAACAGAAAACCTTACCAGGTTATCCGTAACACCAATACTTGCCCGTTCGGCAGCATTCATTTTAGCATGCGATGTTTTTACAGGTGAGGCCATTGTTGATTCAACTCCACCGAGACTGATGGCCCGCTTGATTAGTTTTAAATTCCTCAAGAACGTATCAGCATTAGTTTTTACTTCAAAGGCCAGCATGCCACCAAACCCTCCAGGCATTTGAAGTTTAGCAACTGCATGATTCGGGTGATTCGGTAATCCAGGATAGTACACTTTATTGATTTTGTTGTTAGTTGCTAAATACGTTGCGAGCGTCATGGCATTCTGGTTTTGCTGCCGAACGCGCAGTACAATAGTTTTTAAACTGCGCTCTACCAGGTAACACGTATGTGCATCCAATGACCCGCCAAAATGAAAAGCACTTCCCCATACTTGCTTTATATATTCTTTGGAACCAACGGCAGCACCACAACATAAGTCGCTGTGGCCACCGATATATTTTGTTCCGCTATGGGTAACAATGTCAATACCCAAGTCAATAGGGTTTTGGTTTACGGGAGAAGCAAATGTATTGTCAATGATGGTAAGCAATCCGTGTTTCTTAGCAATCTCGGCAACTGCCTTTATGTCGGTGATTTTTAATGTGGGATTTGAGGGAGTTTCAATGTAAATTATTTTGGTCTCTTTGCGGATAGCTTTTTCGAAATTCTCTGGGTGGGCACCATCGACTAACGTGTACTCAATTCCGTATCGTGGAAACTCGGTGACCAAAGCGTTAAACGTCCCTCCATATAGATCGTTTTGTAATACTGCATGATCACCCTTTTTCAAAAAAGCAAATAGCGAAGTAAGAATCGCTGCCATCCCTGAACTAAAGACAAGCCCATCCTCAGCATTTTCAAGTGTCGCTATTTTAACTGCGGCAGCCCGTTGATTTGGGGTATTAAAATAACGCGGATATTGTGTTTCGGGAAGATCTTCGTAGTCATAAGCAGAAGCTGTGTAGATTGGATTCGTAATTCCCTTAAACTGGGGATCACCCACTGAACCAGCATGAACACTTTGAGTAAGTTTGGAGCTTGCGTATTTCATTTTCATTGATTTTTAAGATGGCCCGTCAATATCCTAAAAATTTAGGTGTATTTTTCTCAATAGCCACCGTATGAATCCATAAAAATAGGCTTCAGAAATCTGGAATTATGCGCTACAACTAACTTCCAAAAAAATCAGTACAAAATGCTTGAATCTTACGAAAAGAACTGATTGGCTCCGTTTTGGTGCACCCATTGCTATTTTTCCTCCTGATAAAGGTCAAATCCATCTTTTTTAGGACCCAAATCTTACATTATCGCTTCGTTACTTTTTCATTATCAAGTGGTTACGGTGAACATTTATTGAGGATTTACGTTTAAATTTATATCAATAACAACCACTAATGTTATGAAATCGGTTACCGAAAAACTTCAAATTTTGGAATCGTTGAATGCGATGGATCAAACTCAAACGGAGAAAGTTCTAGCATATATAAAAGATATGCTTACTCCGAAAAGCGAGCGAGATTATAAGCGCAACAAACGCGAGGCCATGAAGGAGATTAGACAGGCGCTGAGTAGCGAGAGACGGCTGAAGCTCTCGATCTAGAAGAAGTCAACGCACTCTTCTAAACTAGCAACAAAAAAATGTTAGAAAGCATTTCTTACACTCTTTTGTTTCGTCACTTCGAATGGAGGTATGTGTGTAGGAATGCGGGAATGAGAAGTCTCCCGTCTGGGAGTAAAATCTTTCATTCGCTCTAAAAAGGAGATTTCTCAGTCGCTTACCACACGAATAAATTTGAAATGACTTGGATGCTCCATCGAAATGACGGCTCTAAATCTTAATGATTCTTCACATACCCTTCCCACTTTTCCAGCACTGCTTTAAAATCATCTGCTAATTCTGAATCGAAGCGCATCAATGCTTTTTTTACAGGATGCATAAACCCAAGTGTTTTTGCATGCAATGCCTGGCGTGGCATTAGCTTAAAACAATTTTCTACAAATTGCTTGTACTTAGTAAATACCGTTCCTTTCGAAATCTGATCACCACCATACATAGCATCGTTGAATATTGGATGGCCGATGTAACGCATATGGGCGCGTATCTGATGTGTGCGTCCCGTTTCAAGTTTACACTCAACCAACGAAACGTAACGCAGAGATTGAAGTAGTTTGTAATGTGTGATGGCGCGTCTGCCCATATCTCCTTCCGGAAACGCGGTAGTCACTCTTCTGTCTTTCAGGCTTCGCCCAACATTTACATCAATCGTTCCTGTGGGTGAGTTAAGTTCACCCCAAACCAATGCATAGTAGGTGCGCTCAATACTGTGATCAAAAAACTGTTTTGCTAATCCTGTAAGTGCAGCCTCTGTTTTTGCGATTACCAACAGTCCGGATGTATCTTTATCGATGCGGTGCACAAGCCCGGGTTTGCCTTCGTTGCCCGGAAGTTGAGGGAGATTTTGAAAATGAAAAGCAAGCGCGTTAACAAGCGTTCCGTTCCAATTATTGTAGGCCGGGTGCACAACCATGCCAGCAGTTTTATTGACGATCAGCAGGTAATCATCTTCATAAACAATATTGAGCGGAATGTTTTCAGGTTTAACGTCTGTATCGCGAGGAGGTTTTGGAAGCGAGATGATTATTACATCTCCGGGGTGCACCTTATAATTTGATTTTATAAGACTGTCGTTCACTTTTACAAATCCGCCATCAATTCCATGCTGTATTTTCGAACGAGACACATTACCCATGCGCGTATTTAAAAATTTGTCAATACGCAGCAAGCTTTGCCCGGGGTCTGCAACAATGCGGTGATGTTCAAACAACAGCTCATCGTCCAGCTCATCAGTTGAATCAATTGTATCAGTAGTCATACGCAAGGTTGAAGTTGTGCCCACGATTTGCGATTTCGGATCAAACTGAAATCTTAGAAATTGGGCTGCTTTTTGGCCGTAAAAATACTCATTTCAATTGCCATTGAACAAGCTTTGCTGGTTCTGCGTTAATGTATCGTCTATGATATTTGCGGATGACATACGGAAGGCGATTTTGAAACTGGCCAATCAACGCGGCCCAGGAGAGCTTTTTTACCCTGCAGAGGTAGCCCGAATCATGGATCCGGAAAATTGGGCAAAGCAGGTTGAGCAAGTAACGTTGGTGGCCGAATCCCTTATTCAGGAGGGTCAAATTGTTTCAACCGATAATGGAAAGTCATTCGAAACTTCATATTCAAAAGCAACCTTGCTTAAGGCAACAAGCTAGACTTGCGACCACTCATCAAAGTTTATTTTTGGTTTGATTGCATATATCTTTTCTTTACAGCCCATTAAGAATTTATAAGAATGCCTTTTGCTCGTTTAGTATGCTTTGCAGCTTTTTTAGGATTTTCATGTGTGAGTAAGCGTGCAGAGAGCCCCGTTACCAGTACCCTATTCGAAAAGGGTGTTGCCTTGAGCACCATCAAGGATGATGTGCTTGAAGAAGCTTCGGGTCTTGTTGCGAGCGTAAATAACTCAAACATGCTATGGACGCATAATGACAGCGGGGACAAAGCAAGAATCTTTTTAATTGATAAGGGTGGTATTGTGAAAGCAACGGTATGGCTTGACAGTGCCAGAAATCGGGATTGGGAAGACATTGCCATTGGGCCAGGGCCGGTAGAGGGCAAAACCTACTTGTATATTGGCGACATAGGCGACAACGAATCGGAGTTTACATATAAATACATTTATAGAATTGAAGAGCCGGTTATAGATGTAAAAACAACGCGTGATACAACCATCCGCACAGTAGCGGTAATCAAGTTTCAATATCCCGATGGCTTGCGCGATTCCGAATCACTGATGGTCGATCCGCTTACGCGCGATCTTTTTTTAATCTCCAAGCGCGAACTAAAGGCAAATCTTTATCGACTACCATATCCGCAACCAACAACGTTGCCAACCATGGCAGAACTGTTATTTTCTCAGATTGAATTCGATCAGTCTTCATTGGTTGATACCACCCGACTAAATGGTGAAGCTTTAATTAGGGGCTATCATCCTAAATACTTTTACCAGGTTGTAGCAGCCGATATTTCAGCCGAAGGTACCGAGGTGCTGGTTAAAAGTTATAGCACGGTTTATTATTGGCAACGTAGCCCGACCGAGTCTATTGGAGAACTATTAAAGCGACCGCCAGTTGTGTTGCCATACGAGCCAGAGCCCCAGGGAGAAGCGATTGCCTTTGATAATACCGGCAAGGGATACTATACATTGAATGAAAAAATGAGGGATAAGAAGCAGCGTTTGATGTTTTATAAAAGACATTAATCCCCGACATATATCTTCAGCTTGCTGTTGAGTATCTACAAAATTCTTACTTTTGGTATAACTTAACCCCCTAAAAAAATGAGGCTTAAATCACTTTTCACTACAGGACTGCTACTTGCTAGTCTTGTGTTATTTAACTCGTGTAGTAAAGATGCGGCTGCTCCGAAATTACAATTTGTATTTGAAGGAGAAACAATTTCCCTAACAGGAGCTAACCTTTATCTAACAGAACAATCAACTTACGACAATCGTACATATCGAGATTACTTTATTTCTGATGGTACGTATACCAACGCGGATGGTGAGGAAGGTTGGTCATTAGACGACTATGATGGAGCAACGTATTATTTAGCCGTAGAATTGGCTTCTGTAGTTGCTGGAGATTTGACAATTGGAGAATTTCCTTCTTACTATAATTGGGACCCTGCAGAGGATAACTCAACCATAAGCTACATCTATCTGGAATCAGGCACAGGTAATGATGCAATTTACTATTACTCAAATGATGAGGATCATTCTCCTGTAGTCGTGTCTGGAGGCTTAGAAGATGGAGACAAAATGACACTTAAATTCAATGGCACACTTTACTACGAATATTTTGATGGTACAAATTGGATAGAAAGTTCTGTTACCGGGAAGTTCTATTACAGTGGAACTGTAAATGATGAGCGGGTTCCTCTATAACAACAACGTAAATGTAAAAAGACCGCTTTTAAAGCGGTCTTTTTATTTACTCAAATCTCACTGCGGTACCACATGCTGTTACCATTAACATGCTTGATCCCGAACCTAATGTTTCATAATCAAGATCAACCCCTATAATGGCATTCGCTCCAAGCCGCTGAGCTTCTTGCGTCATTTCACCTAGTGCTGTATCTTTAGCTTCGCGTAATGTTTTTTCATATACGCCCGAACGTCCGCCAACAATATCAGTAATGCTGGCAAACAAATCCTTTATCAGGTTTGCGCCAATAATTGTTTCACCCGAAACAAGTCCATAATACTCAGTTATTTTTTTTCCTTCAATTGTATTGGTGGTTGTAATTAGCATCGTGTGTGAATTATGTATGTGCATAAAAAAAGCCCGTTAGGTTACGGGCTATTTAACGTTGATTATTCCTGAAGGTTATATAACACCTTGTGCCTTCATAGCATTAGCCACTTTAATGAACCCCGCAATGTTTGCACCTGCCATGTAGTTACCGGGCTTACCGTATTCTTTGGCAGCCGCTAACGAAGCATCGTGAATATTTTTCATGATGTTGCGCAGTTTAGTATCAACCTCTTCGCGTGTCCAGTTCGAGCCCATGTAATTCTGGGTCATCTCTAAACCCGATGTGGCAACGCCACCCGCATTCGATGCTTTGCCCGGTGAATACATCACACCATTATCAATAAGTATATTGATACCTTCAATTGTAGTTGGCATATTAGCACCTTCACCTAAAAGCTTTACACCGTTCTTTACTAAGTTATTGGCATCTTTTGCATTCACTTCATTTTGTGTAGCACACGGAAAAGCACAGTCGGCCTTTATATTCCACAATGGATTGTGATCAGCGTTAGCATCGGTGTCTTTGTAAACGCATTTGTATTTGTCAGCGTATTCTTTGATACGTCCACGCTTATTATTTTTCAAATCCATCAGGAAGGAAAGTTTTTCGGGAGTGAAGCCCGCTTCATCATAGATATATCCATTGGAGTCGGAAGCGGAAACTGCTTTGCCTCCCATGTGAATTATTTTTTCAATAGCGTATTGCGATACATTACCTGACCCCGAGACTAAACAAGTTTTTCCTTTTAAACTGTCGCCAACGTGCTGCAACATATTTTCTGCAAAGTAAATCAAGCCATAGCCCGTTGCTTCTGTACGAATTAAGCTTCCGCCCCAACCAATTCCTTTTCCGGTAAGGACTCCTGTAAATTCATTTCTGATTTTTTTATAGGCACCAAACAAGTATCCGATTTCACGACCACCAACACCAATATCACCAGCCGGAACATCCAAGCGATGACCGATATGTCTTGCCAGCTCGCCCATAAAGGCCTGGCAAAATTTCATTATCTCATTTTCAGATTTTCCTTTCGGATCGAAATCAGAGCCACCTTTTCCACCACCCATCGGTATACCGGTGAGTGCGTTTTTAAAGACCTGTTCGAACGCTAAAAATTTTAATACACTATGCGTTACAGACGGATGAAAACGAAGACCTCCTTTGTAAGGACCAATAGCACTGTTCATTTGAACACGATACCCACGATTTACCTGTACTTCTCCTTTATCGTCTAGCCAGGTTACACGAAAAGAAATTAAGCGTTCAGGCTCGAGCATCCGCTCTAGAAGTTTTAATTTTTTGTATTCAGGATTTTTATCCAACACGGGTAATACCGAGGCAATTACTTCTTCGGCAGCCTGAATAAATTCGGGTTCGTTCGAATTGCGTTTCTTAACAAGATCAAGAATATCTGAATTAGCCATAAGGTTTAAATTTTGCGCCAAGTTAGCAGAAGAACATGGATTGCAAACGATTCCAAGCGTGATTTTTGCCACAATAGGGTACACATAGTAAGCCTTTGTATTTTTGATCATGCAGAAAATAAAAATTCATCCGGAAGGCCCAGCCTTATCACGATTAGTAGTTGGTGTTTGGCGCTGGCATACTGTTTCTGCGCAGCACGTTGAAGTGTTAATAAAAACCTCAATAGCATCTGGCATTACTTCATTTGATCATGCCGACATTTACGGTAATTATAGTTGTGAAGAAATTTTTGGCAATGCTTTACGCGGAAGTTCTTCACTGAGAAATGAAATGGAGATTGTAACAAAGTGTGGTATCAAACTTCTGTCAGATAAAAGACTAGATCATTTGAAAAATAGAATTAGTGCCATGGTGTGGTCGCCACTGGGTGGAGGAAAGTATTTTGAGAACCTAATAAATTACAACGTAAATATCATTTACTGCTTTTGACCAATACCGGAAAAAGCGCAATAGTAGAATGGCTCATCGTCATAGAAATATCCATCGAGTTCTAATTCACCGTCCACTATCGATCCAAAAGCATAGGTAAAAACGCCATCCGAATCTTCATGTGTGAAAGAGAAAGTTGGATCAACGAACGCTGTGAAAATATCAGCACCAAAGCTTCCAACTTGAGGAATAATAACATCTAAATCTGTGCTATCTGACTTCGTAACAACGACAACGCCTGAGTAGTTCTGAATCCCCGCACCGCAATTTACAGTATAGCTGTAACTCCAAACCCCAACAAATTCCTTGGTAATCTTGGCGATCGGATCTTCTTCATTTTTGGAACAAGAAATAGAAAGGCTTAAAAGAACGCCTATTGTGCAGCGATTAACTATTCTCATAAGAATTAGGATTAGCTAACTAAAGATAATACAATCCATCGAACATTTTGACACCAACATTTTGGTATTTTGCCCAAACAATACTAGCCATTCATATTTTTTGGATTTATTGCACTATTATTTCTATTTGTTTTCTTGAATTCAACGTACAGTATGGCAAAGGCTACGGCAGCGACAAAATTAACAGACAGTACCGGTCACGATTACATTGAAATTATCGGGGCACGCGAGCATAATCTCAAAAATATTACGGTGAGTGTTCCGCGAAATAAGCTGGTGGTTATCACAGGCATCAGCGGAAGCGGTAAATCGTCACTAGCGTTTGATACAATTTATGCCGAAGGTCAACGCAGATATATGGAAAGCTTTTCTGCCTACGCCAGAAGTTTCATCGGTAATCTTGAACGGCCTGACGTTGATAAGATCAACGGGTTAAGTCCTGTAATTTCCATTGAACAAAAAACCACTTCACGTAATCCGCGCTCAACGGTTGGCACCGTTACAGAAATTTACGATTTCATGCGCTTGCTATATGCGCGTACAGGCGAAGCCTTTTCATATCTCTCGGGTGAGAAAATGATTCGTCAATCAGAGGATCAGATTTTAGATACCATATTAAATAATTTAAAAGCGAAAAAGTTAATTCTCTTAGCACCCATTGTAAAAGGACGTAAAGGACATTACCGCGAACTTTTTCAGCAAGTGCGTAAACAAGGCTATACAAAAGTTCGTGTAGATGGCGAAGTATTGGACATCACTGCCAAAATGCAAGTTGATCGTTACAAGATTCACGACATTGAAATTGTAGTTGATCGCATTGTTGCTGACACTAAGGATCGGGCGCGTATTGCTCAATCGGTAAACAAAGGATTGAAGGAAGGGAAGGGGGTTATCATGGTAATGGAGGAGGATGGGAAAGTGCATCACTTTTCTAAATTTCTGATGGACCCGAAAACAGGGCTGTCGTATGATGAGCCTGCACCAAATGCATTTTCATTTAACTCTCCGTATGGTGCGTGCCCGATGTGTACGGGATTGGGGCAGATAGAAGAGATTACGGAAGAGTCTGTCATCCCCAATCGAAATCTAAGTATTAGTCGTGGCGGTATTTTACCATTGGGTGAGTATCGCGATATCTGGATATTTAAAAAAGTTGAAGCCATTCTTAAGCGATACAAGCTTGCGTTGAGCACCCCCATCAAAGACATCCCCCAAGAAGTATTGAAGGTTCTTTTGTATGGTGATGATGTTCCGGTAGCGGTTGCGTCTGTAAAATATCCTGGGACGGAATGGAATACAAAATTCGAAGGCATCGTAAATTTTCTACAGAAGCAACGTGATGAGGGTTCTGAAGTGATTAAAAAGTGGGTAGGTGATTTTACTATTATAAAAATCTGCCCAGAGTGTAGCGGAGCGCGATTGAAGAAGGAATCACTTCATTTTAAGATTGACAATAAAAATATTGCTGAGTTGGCGTTGTTGGATATTCAGCAATTAAAAAAATGGTTTGATGGACTTGAAAATCGTATTAATGAAAAGCAGCGAATCATTGCCGTAGAGGTTCTAAAAGAAATCAGGAAGCGCATAGGATTTTTGTTAGATGTAGGATTGGATTACCTCAACCTGAATCGGCCGTTGCGAACATTGAGCGGAGGGGAAGCTCAGCGTATTCGGCTCGCAACACAAATTGGAACTCAACTCGTTGGTGTACTGTATATTTTAGATGAGCCCAGTATTGGTCTTCATGCGCGCGATAATGTGAAATTGATTAAAGCGCTGAAGGATTTACGTGATCTGGGTAATTCTGTAATTGTGGTTGAGCATGATAAGGATATGATGCTCGAATCAGACTATGTAATTGATGTTGGGCCGGGAGCCGGAAGGCATGGGGGACACATAGTGTCAGCGGGAGACCCAAAATCATTTTTAAAGGGCGATAGCACAACGTCAAAATATCTTAGCGGCAAACTCCGTATTCCATATTTAAAGGAACGAAGAAAAGGTAGCGGAGAAAAACTTCTTCTCGAAGGTGCAACCGGAAACAATTTGAAAGATGTTGATCTGCAAATTCCGTTGGGTACGTTTATGTGCATCACGGGTGTATCGGGCAGTGGCAAATCAACACTCATTCATGAAACACTTTTCCCGATACTGAATAGACACTTCTTTAATTCGCGCACCGAACCGTTGGAACACAAAAAAGTGAAAGGACTTGAGCACGTGGATAAAGTTATTGAAGTAGATCAGTCGCCTATTGGTCGTACACCCCGATCAAACCCCGCAACGTACACCGGAGCATTTACCGACATCCGCGATTTGTTTTCTCAAATGCCGGAAGCAAAAATCCGCGGATATAAAACCGGGCGTTTTTCATTCAATGTAAAAGGAGGTCGTTGCGAAACATGTGAGGGCGCAGGCCTTCGCTTAATTGAAATGGAATTTCTTCCGGATGTTTCTGTGCCTTGTGAAACCTGTAAAGGCAAGCGGTACAATCGCGAAACACTGGAAGTGAGATTCAAAGGGAAATCGATCAGCGATGTACTCGACATGACAGTGGAGGAAGCCGTTGTATTTTTTGAGAATCAACATAGGATCCTACGGAAAATACAAACGTTGAGTGAGGTTGGATTGGGATATATTTCGCTTGGTCAACACGCCACCACGCTTTCAGGAGGTGAAGCACAACGTGTAAAACTGGCAACAGAGCTTTCGAAAAGAGATACAGGTAAAACACTTTATATACTTGACGAGCCAACAACCGGATTACATTTTCAAGATATTAATCATTTACTGGATGTGCTTCAGAAACTAGTAGATAAAGGAAATACGGTGTTGGTAATTGAGCACAATATGGATGTCATCAAGTCGGCCGATTATATTGTTGATCTGGGTCCGGAGGGTGGAGAGAAAGGCGGAAAAATTATTGCAGCGGGAACGCCTGAAGAGGTATCGAAAAATCCAGCTAGTTACACGGGGAAGTTTCTAAAGGCAGAGTTGAATTAGTGTGAAACAATTAGGTACACGTCATTGGTAGTAACGTCATTTCGAACGAGCTACTGTAATTTTCAAAATAGTACGAATGTATTGCGACTGAGAAATCTCCAAAGGGGAGACAATTTCAATATTTCGAGTAGGGGACTTCTCATTCCCCACATTTCCACGCACACCCCTCATCCGAAGTGACGTTCTGTTAATTTGATTTTGTGAACATCACCGAATTAAGTTCTTTTGCTGAAATTATGAATTCTATTAACCGCCAATATCTTTTCGGTCTCATCTTCATCGGGGTGGGAATTTATCAACTGACGGTTAAAGATTATCTGGAGTTTTCATTGTATGCCGTAGCAGGGCTTTCATTCATCGTAAATACGCTGACGTTAGAGCCTAAGCTGATCGTTTACAAAAAAAATCTGGTGATTGTTTCGTGGGTACTCATTATAACTACCGGATTATTGTTTCTTTACCTGATACAGTTCAAATGGTTTTAAAAATGTCATTATTTATGGATTCGTCCTTAATAGTTAGAGTGGCGAAATCCTACCACCCCTTTAATCAGATAAATAAGAGCACAGAGAACTGAATCCCACCAATCATATAATCGCGACCGTCCTGATTCAGACTATTTGTAACTTTGTTTACACATCATGGTAAATAAAAAGCGATTATACTGGACATTACAAATCATCGGATGGCTTAGCTATGCGCTTTTACAAATTACAGTATTTAGCATTGAGAAAGAGATACCGCTCCACAGGATTGAATTCTTTGTACTTGAGGCATTGATTTGTCTCGGGGTCACACACTTCTTCCGGTACTTTCTAAATCGCCAAAAGTGGCTCAATTTGAGTGTTCCCAGAATGATTCCGCGGGTTGTAACAAGTATAGTCGTCTTGGGATTTGTTATTTATTTTTTGCGGATTCCGGTAAGCAGTGTACTGGAAGTAGTAAACGTTCAACGCCCCGCACTTGATCCCCGGCAAATTTTAGGGTTTGGTTTTTTCTATGTTTTTCTTCTCTTCCTTTGGTCGTTGTTTTATTTCACGTATCACTACATCGAACGGTATAACAAATCGCTGAAGTACGAAGCTTCCATGATTGAAATTGAGCTCAACAATTTAAAGAATCAGCTAAACCCACATTTTATTTTTAATGCGCTCAATAGCATACGAGCGTTGGTGGATGAGAACCCGGTTAAATCTAAACAGGCAATCAATCAACTCTCTAACATTTTGCGCAACTCGTTGACCTTCGAAAAAAAAGGACTGACAAAGTTTGAAGACGAAATGAAGATTGTACGCGATTACCTTGGTCTGGAAAGCATACGCTTTGAAGAACGCCTGAAAATAGAAATTGACATCCATCCGGATTCAAATAATTTTCTGGTACCGCCCTTTATGGTTCAAACACTTGTTGAGAATGGCATTAAGCATGGAATTTCGAAGCTTACGCAAGGTGGAGTTATCCAGGTGAAAACCCTGGCCGATAAAAACCGTTTGAAGATTCAAATCCGCAACAGTGGCCACATGGTAAACGGGGCAAAAAGAACAAAGGCGGGAGGAACCGGAATAGCAAACACAAAACATCGATTAAAACTTTTATACGGTGAGGATGCATCTTTCCGTATCGTAAACGAAAATAATAATTTTGTTCTAACCGAAATCATTATACCCCAAGCTAAATGAGAGCACTGATAGTAGACGATGAACGCCTGGCACGCAAAGAACTAATGAAGCTGTTAGCGGATCATCCAAGCATTGAAGTTGTTGGTGAAGCGATGAATGCCGAAGAGGCAATTCAACTGACCAACGAGTTAAATCCCGACTTACTTTTTCTTGACATACAAATGCCTGGCAAAACCGGATTCCAATTATTGGAAGAACTTGACTCGGTTCCGGTAGTTGTATTTACAACGGCTTACGATGAATTCGCGTTGAAGGCATTTGAAGTGAATGCGCTTGATTATTTATTAAAACCTATTCAGGCCGAGCGTCTTGCCGAAACGGTTGCAAAAATTTCGGAGAAGGAGCGAAGCAAAATTGCAGCAGCGCGCAACCCCGATAAAAAACTAGGGCTTAACGACCAGGTATTTGTTAAAGATGGTGACCGCTGCTGGTTTGTAAGTTTAACCAACGTGCGCATGTTCGAATCCGATGGCAACTACATTAAAGTGTATTTCGATACCAACCGCCCCATGATTCACAAATCGCTGAATGCGCTCGATGAAAAATTGGACGAACGTGCTTTCTTCCGCGCAAGCCGCAAACACATTATTAACCTGAGTTGGGTAGAAGGGATTGAGCAATGGTTTAATGGTGGCCTGATGGTGAAATTGAAAGGAGGCGACAAAGTAGAAGTAAGCCGCAGGCAAGCAGCCAAGTTTAAGGATTTGATGAGTTTGTAATGGTGCTTACCCAAAGCAATAAATTAAGTACGTCATTTCGAAGGAGGCACGAGTGAGAAATCCCCTTTAGAGAACACCGTTGAGGATTTCTCGCTCGCACACGAAATGACGTAAATTATTTTACATAGCCCAGTTAATTTTAACTGTATTACCTATTAGCCTCACCCTGATAATCCTGTTAATCCGTAAATCCTGACCATCCTGATTCAGACAACGAGGCATACCAACTTCTTGGTATAGGAGCAATCATTCTCTTGTGGTAACTTCGGGGAAACCTTCAATACCATGAAAAAATCATTATCCATTCTATTGCTTTTCGTGAGCATCGTTACCTTTTCTCAAGTTGAAAAAGGCGACAAAGAAATTACGATGTTTGGAAACTTTAATGCCCCCACAGAAGGAACGGGCGGAAACGGGTCCATTGCGATTGGATTGACCAATTACTTTTCACCAAACTTTAGCTTGGGTATTTCTATGCTGATGGCATTTTATACCGGCCCTAATTTTAGCACCGGAGAAAATGAATTGAAGATAACTCCATTCTATAGCATGTACGTAACCTATAATTTTCTAACGACTAACGGAAAATTGCTTCCTTACATAGGTGCAGAGTATACTTTTTCGTGGGTGGAAACGGTAGAAATAATTGGATTGGGAACACCTTTGTTAACTTTGGAAGGATTACATTATGCTGGTGGAAAAGCGGGGATGAAAATATTCATTAACGAGATGGTAAACTTTGATATCAATTTGAAATATCAAACACTGGTGGCAGGCCCCGAAGGTTACAAAGCGGGAAATATTGGGGTGAACTTTGGCATTGGGGTTATTTTGCCAAGGAAGCAGTAATCATTACTTCGATTTCATGAACCGAATATATTGAGCCTTGCCGTGTTCTTTTTTAAAGCGAAGAATATGAAGACCTGGCTTTAGTGAAGACACGTCTATAGAATACTGATTACCGTCACGACTCGTTTCAATAGTTTTAAACGATCCGTTATCTTCAATCTGCATTGATGAATAGAGTTGTTCTTCACAAGGAAGATCTACCGTTAATAGATCAGTAGCTGGGTTAGGATAGGCTACTGGCAAAGGCTCATCACAACCACCACCACCACCTGGAGGGACATACGCAAAGAAGTCTGAGGTTACGAATGTGTTGCCACTACAAAATGTTGTGTAGTACAATTTTGCAGTACCTGATTGCGAATTGTGATATACCATAGCCGATGAAGCAGTTGTTCCATCAGCTTGCCAATAACTTGGGAAATCCCACTGATAACTTGGAAGGTTTGATGGAGAAGCTGTAAAAATTATTGAAGTACTTGATCGATATGCATGAGAAACTGTTGCAGGATAATCTGTAGTAATATTTTTTGTTACAGAGCTACTTTCTCCACAAGAAGTGTTAACAGCTTTAACTTTTATTGTATTAACACTAAAAGTGGGGGAACAAGTAATACTAGCACTTCTTTCCAGAGCCGAGCCACTACAGCTAGCAATTGAAACGGAACTTCCTTGCTCGGTAACAATCGGCCCCAAAATTCCATTTACGCTCCATCCAGCTGGAACTTCCCAAGTATAAGAAGTTGCATTGGTGATAGGAGAAATCGAATAGGTTGATGGAACGCCATTGCAAATATTTGGAGACCCTGTTATAGCTGTTGGGGCTGATAATCCAACAGAGAAAGTTTTTGATTCAGCTTCTTCATAGGGTATAGTAGCCATCGGGGTCACTAAGTAGTATTTTAGAGTAACCTTTACTTTTAAATTTCCGAGTGGAAGGTTGCCTACACTTACATTAGCCTCACCATAAGGTGCTATTGGCACAAAATCTCCAGAACTAGAGTTCTTAGTTAAAATAACCACACCATTTTGACTAAACTCCCAAATTACCTTATAAACCCTATCGTAAACATACGGGAGGTTAAAAGATAAATAGTAATTAACTTTATACGTTCTGGTCTCCGTTGGGCAGAGATTTTTTGGTATTGTAATGGTAGCGATCTCCGCAGCAAACAATTGCAGTGCTGGGAGAATGAGTGCACAAAATAGGATAAGTCTTTTCAATGGGACATATTTGAAAGAGAAGTTAAGACAAATACCTAATTACTAGTATTTGATAAATACCTAAATCTTTCTTTATTGCAATAATAACTAAACCCCAATAATCATGCAAAAAATACTACTCGTTGGCCTGCTTTTAATCAGCACGCTTGCCTTTTCACAAGTTGAAAAGGGAGACTTCTCGGGAACTGCAAATATTGCTTTCATTAATCAAAAGTTCAAGGACTTCGATGACCCACTAAACATAACGAGCATTACCGTCAGAGGTGGTTACTATTTTACTGATAACATAGAAGCCGGACTCACCTTATCCCTTAGCGGTGTAACTGCCCTAGGAGAAACTAACACGAATGTTGGTATTGGCCCTTATGCTGTCTATAATTTCTTAACTGAAGATGGAAAGTTATTGCCGTATGTTGGCGCAAATTTTGTCTCGCAGAGTCAGACAGATCAAGATGCACTCAATCAAATAGGAGCATTTGGTGGTCTTAAGTACTTCTTAACAGAAGTTGTTAACGTTGATACCAGTGTTAACTATACTTCCTGGTTAGGTGATATTAAGGGCTCTACTCTGTTTATCAACGTTGGTGTCGGTATTAACTTCGGTAAACTGAAGTAATTTTTTTGGAACGAGTTTTGAAGAGGATGCACATGTGCATCCTCTTTTTGTTTTTAGTAATTTAGAGTATAAATACCATGGTTATGAAGAAGGAAATCATTTTGATAGGGGCAGCCTTGGCGCTGGCGTTATCTGCCATTGGCCAGGATATTTTTTTATCAGCGTATAAAAAAATTCCTTCTGGCTCTACCAATGATATTGATCGTATTTCTTTTTCCGAAGATTCTAAATTGCTAGCGGTTACCGACTCTAAAGGAGGGCTGTCCATTATAGAAACAGAAACCTCTACTGTATTGAAAAAAGAATCAGCAGCAGGCAAAGTTATTTTTCATGAGTTTATAGATAAGGACAAAAAGTTTTTGACAGTAAAAGCGAACGGGGAGTTCTATACCTATCCATTAACTTCCTATGAAAAAGCAAAGGGAGCCCAGGTTTTTGAATCTCCAAAGTATGCTACGCTTGATCCCAGTCAGGGATACTTGACGGTATTAACCAAGAGTGATCAGATAGAAATTTTTGATTTGCGCTCCAATATGACCCAGTCGCGCATACAGCCAATTGGTGAAATGAAAAATACGTTGTTTCTTGGCTTTGATCGGTTCGGCCA
The DNA here is from genome assembly GCA_031395485.1 of Cyclobacteriaceae bacterium. Classification (GTDB taxonomy): domain Bacteria; phylum Bacteroidota; class Bacteroidia; order Cytophagales; family Cyclobacteriaceae; genus UBA2336. The sequence continues at coordinate 468,070 of JANNUS010000006.1, forward strand.
GCAACTCGCATCTATTAATAATATTGGTGCGGCCTATAATTGGGAGTTTATCAATCAAAAATTTTTACGCCAACTCAAATTACAAAGCGGAGACTATTCAGGTTCACGATCCGTAATTCATGCAGCGGCTACCAGTAAAGGCTCTGATAATTTTGTAATAGGGTTACAAGAGGTATTTATCCCGAAGGGAGGACTCCAGCAAGGCAGGCAACCTGAAAGGAGGAATATGCTTATCTCCTACGACTGGACTACCGGTCAGGAGAAAAAAAGAGTTGCAGTTCGTTATCGCCCGGATGGGATGTCACTCGGACCAACACCCGCTATACTTTTTTATTACAGCAGTGACACGCGTACCATTTTTATTGTAAACCTCGATAAGGGAGAAATCCGTGAAAGCGTTTCGGTAGATGAACGGCCAAGTTCTATTTCGTTGTCGGATAATGGCGAGTTACTGGCAGTGGGTACTGTTTCGGGAATGATTTACCTGTATGAAGTTATTCGTAATAACCCAGCAGAGATTCGCATCATCACCCCTTCCATTAATCGTAATTATGGTGAGCAAATTGTAAAGGGAAATTCTGTAACCATTGAAGGAAAAATTGAAGGGCAGGACAGAATGAGTCAGGTGCTAATCAATGATGAGAAAAGTGAATTGAATTTTGATGGAACATTCAAGAGCACCATAAACTTAGTTCCTGGTAAAAACAGAATTCGTATTGCTGCGCAAAACACACAGTCGCAGGTAATCAGTAAAGACGTGTACCTTAATTGCGAAGCCGCTCCTGAAAAAAGTACAGCCTCCGATCATTCGAAAAGTTTTAATAAAAGGATGGCGCTCATCATAGGTAATGCCGATTATGTGGCCAGCAATAAACTTCGCAACACGCTTAACGATGCAAAGAGCATGGCGGAAACATTGAAAAATCTTGGCTTTGAAGTGATTATGGTTGAGAACGGTAATTACGAGACAATGAAAAATGCCATTTATGCTTTTGGCGATCGTATTCAGGATGTAGATGTTTCGATGTTTTTTTATGCTGGCCATGGATTAGAAGTAGACGGCACCAACTATCTCGTTCCGGTTGATGCCGATATTCAATCCCACCTCGACATCAAACAAAAATGTATTCCACTTAACGGTGTTTCAAATACCATGGAGTTTGCTAATGACGAAGGGCTCAATATGATTATTCTGGATGCGTGCCGTAATAATCCATTCCCTGCGGGTAAACGAGGTGGCAGCGGTCTTGCTCGTGTAAATGCCCCAAGCGGTACACTCATTGCTTACGCAACAGACCCGGGCTCGGTAGCATCGGATGGAGAAGGAACAAATGGACTCTATACCGGTGAGCTGGTGAAGCAATTAAAAGTCTCTCAGCGTATTGAAGATATTTTTATGAATACGCGCAACAGCGTTGAAAAAATGTCGGATGGGAAACAACGCCCTTGGGAAGAAGCCCGATTAAAAGGAGTTTTTTATTTGAAGTAACAATGTCAGCCTGAGCTTGTCGAAGGCAATCTTGCACCTGATCAGGTTTCGACAAGCTCAACCTGACAAAACTCCTACTTCAACACAAGCTCAATTAATTCTTTTTGCACATTCCAGTCTTTGGCAAGCTTAAGCATGGCTGTAGCCTCCATCTCCGTAACATATCCTTTTAGGTTGTTGGCCTGCCAAACCATGTTAATAAGTTCGATACGGTTATCTTTAGGATAGTCGGCAATAATTTCATTGAGATATTCGCGTGCACGTTCAAACGCAGTGATATAATCTTTTGCAATAAATTCTAGCGCCCATTGATGTTCTGCCTGTGCATCCAGACCAACGGCTGTCTTCTCCAAATCAATACGTTCGGCTTCATCCAGTCCATGATAATGAAAGATCACAGACTTAAGTAACATGTATACCTTCTTTTCTTCGGGCGATTTCATTGAAAAATTATTCCAAAAATTACAAAACTTCTTCGAGCTTATACAATACGGGTTTACTGGGGCTGGCGTCCATCTCCAGGCTGGTTACTTGTAAATTGAGCAAGTATAGTCCATCCGGGATTATATCGTTAACATAAATGAGTTCTGTAATGGTACAATGCTTACGGGTATCGTTGGGGAAATTCCAAAAGACGTGATGCCCTAAAAGTTTTCCGTCATCTACTTCGCGGTCAATACTGGGTAGGTCAATTAGTAGGTGATTGATGCCACGACTTACCAGGTATTCGATCACCGCCACCTCAAGGTATGGAGGATTGCTTCCTGAATATTGTTTCGTTTTTTTTGCGTTTGTATTTGGTAGTGTGCGAATAACGATGGCCTCGACTCCAGCATATTTAATTCGTTCTTGGATATGGCTAAGCATAATAACGGAATCGCCAATCCCGGTTTTTTCGGGAGAAACAGAAATCACCTCAGCGAAAAAGTGAAAATGTTTTAACGATTGATGAATAGTTGCAGTTTCGTCAGCCGAGATATGGCCATAGCATTCTGTATGGGTACCATTGCCATGAGGGGTCATGGTTAGCTTTTGGTAGTTTATGTTCCCTCCGGCTCGTACACTTCCAACAAAATCACCGGATGAAATCGTTTCAAATTTTACAGGTTCAGCCCAGTAGCAAGAAGGATTATTGTTTATGCCCTGCTGTATGGGTAAAGAAATATCGAGCGCTTTGGTAAGATCAAGGTTGTATTTTTTTCCAGTAAAGGATAATTGAATTATCATGATTCAAGAATAAACAGATCGGACGAAATTTTATCGGCTAATAATTTTCCTTTTCGGGTTAGCCGTAACACATCTTTTTCCAATACTGCGAAGTCATTTTTAAAAACACGCGAAAGATAATCAGTATTTTCACGCATAAGGTCATAGCCAAAATCCAGCTTCATTTTTTTTAAGTCGGTACCCCAGCTTGTGCGCAACGTGGTAAGAATGTATTCATTGATTTTATTCGCGTGTGTGAGAATTTCTTTTTCAAAGAGGATTTTATCCTGGCGAAGTGCGTCTGTATACAAATTATTATTGCTGATAGTATACTGTCTGCTTTTGCCATTGTAGGAATGGGCGCTTGGCCCAACACCAAGATAGTGCTCTTGTCTCCAATAGTTGCTGTTATGCTTTGAATAAAAACCAGGTCTCGCAAAATTGGATATTTCATAGTGCTCATAGCCTGCCTGCTCGAGCTCATTCATGAGCAACTCCAGGTGCCTTGCCGCAGTTTCATCATCCGTTGTTTTCAGCTTGCCCGTTATGGACCATCGCCCAAATACTGTTTTTTCCTCAATGGTAAGTGCGTAACATGAAATATGATCGGGTTGTAAAATAAGTGCCTGACGAATATCTTCCATCCAAAGACTATCACTTTCAGTTGGGATTGCATAAATTAAATCAATGCTGATGTTTTTGAAACCAGCTTCTCGGGCGTATTGAAAACTTCTTAATGCAGTTGCCCCATCATGGTTTCGGTTAAGAAGTTTTAATAAGTCTGAATGGAAAGATTGTATCCCAATGCTTAATCTGTTTATGCCTAAAGCAGAAAATTCCTTGAGTTTGGAAGGCGTTAAATCATCGGGATTGGCTTCCAGCGTTATCTCAGGGTTATCAATTACCTTTTGTGTTGATCGGATAGAATCAAGAAGTTTATGTAGCTCGTTAGTATTGAGCAGAGACGGTGTACCTCCACCAAAATAAATAGTTTGTATGGCCTCTCCCTCCAGATAATTTTTCTGAAGAACGATCTCCTTTGCTATTGCCTCTATTAACGCTGGTCGTCTATCCTGTTGAGTTGAAAAATGGAAATCACAATAATGACAGGCTTGTTTACAAAAAGGGATATGGATGTAAATGCCGGCCATCGAAATACTGGTAAAGCTAATGTTTTATCGACTGATACTGATATTTTTGGCCTGATTATGATCCAACGAATTGCCGTTACCATTCTTTTTTTAGTAGCCGTTGCGAGCAAAGCTGAATGCCAGTGGTATTTAAAGAAGGACTTGCAGAGCGAATGGAAAAGCTATGTTCATCAAACGTATGTACCATTTAATAATCACGAAAAGTTAGGCAGAACTATTTATTTTTCTGTTGATCCAACGTTGTATAAAGGCGATTATCTGAAGCTAAGTAGCGCGAAGGAGTTTTCAATATTTCTAAATAGCAAGTTGCTGCTTGATAGGGTAAGTAGGTATACTTTATCAATCGATAGCCTACAGGAAGAGTACCCTAAGAGCAGCCTTTTTTTTGCAATCCACGGAGGAGAAAATATTACGGGCTTAAACCTTTCAACAAAGATTTATACTAACGTATCGAAAACTTCCTTGTCGGAGATTCTAGCCTATAAAAAGAACGACTCGTCTTTTCGTGACTTTGTCGTTACGGTAGTTTTAGGGTTGGCAGTTTTTCTTATTACAATGATTCGATCCAATCCCGGCTTGTCTTCAGATTATTTTTCTATTACCAAAATGTTTTCTCTGCGTGAAAGCGACAGCGATGTATTCCATTACAGGCTTACCCGCAGTAATATTTTATTTTATGTGTTAGCAAGTATGACGCTTGCTTTTTATCTGATTCTAATTGACTGGTTTATGGTTAGCGATCTAGGCACCGGGAAAATCACAGGTTACTTCCCCTGGATGATGTCGTGGTTAAAAATTAGTCTAACGATACTGATTTGCCTGTTTATAAAAATTGTTCTGGTATACTTGATGGCATCACTTTTTGGATTAAAGGAAATAGCGGGGGTTCATTTTTTTAATTTTATTAGGTTGGTGTTGGTGTTCATTAGTGTGCTCATTTTATTACTAGGGGCATATTCCCTGCTAGGTGGACATCAAATTGGTGTGGCTATTTTTTTGCAATCCATTTTGGGTTGGCTTTTAGGTGTCTGGATAATTATTCTTTTCCTGAAACTGAGCAACCGGATACGCTACTCTGTTTTTCATTTATTTTCGTACATTTGTGCCACCGAAATAATACCCTTTCTGCTAATTGTTAAGGTACTGAACGAGTAGGTTGAATCAGTTACGTGTAGATATGAGTGAAAAAGTGAATGACAGGGTGCGTAAAGTAAAAAGCATTCTAGTTACGCAGGAGCCCCCCACCGATCCCAATTCTCCTTATTTAAAACTTGCCGAAAAGTTTAATTTAAAAATTGACTTTCGCCCATTTATTGAAGTTCAGGCCGTACCGGTAAAAGAATTTCGTAAGCAGAAGATTGAAATTCTACAACATAGCGCAATCATATTTACGAGCCGCAATGCTGTAGATCATTTCTTCCATATTTGTTTGGAGCTTAAAATAGAGATGCCTGCGGATATGAAATACTTCTGTATATCAGAGCAAACATCAAACTATTTGCAGAAGTATATTGTGATACGGAAGAGAAAAATCTTTACAGGATTAAAGACAACGCAGGATTTATTAGAGATTCTGAAGAAACATAAAAGTGAAAAGTATCTTTTTCCCTGCTCCGATATCCGAAAAAATGACATTCCGGATTTTTTAAGAGAGAATGGGTTCAACTTCACCGAAGGGATTATCTATCATACTGTAGCCAGCAACCTGTCTGATTTGGAAGAGGTGTTCTACGATATGCTGGCATTTTTTAGTCCTTCCGGAATTAATTCCCTAATGGTCAACTTCCCAGGCTTTAAGCAAAATAACACGCGGATAGCAGCGTTTGGTTCTACAACGGCAAGTGCTGTTCGTGATGCAGGACTTGTATTGGATATTGAAGCACCATTGCCAAATGCGCCCTCAATGACTGGAGCATTAGAGCTCTATATAAAGAAGGCAAACGGAGTTAAATAACTAGTTCACTCTTTGGGGTTTACAAAGCGGTATTATTTATGCACTTTAATTATTCAACCGTTGAAAGTGTCGTAAAAAAACGCTTACTTTAAATCCCGCTTTTATGTACTAAATGCAGCGACAAGGTTTTTATATCATTTTTTGCCTTTTTCTAGCAGGTATTGCCAGTGAGATTCATGCTCAGCAGGATGCTCAGTTTTCGCAGTATATGTTTAACAACATTTATGCGACACCGGCAGCTGCAGGTATTGATGGCGTTACAAGATTATCCGCACTGCACAGAAGCCAATGGCTAGGGTATGAGTCTACCTTCGGAGGAAGAGGAGCGCCAACATCACAGCTGCTTACATTCTCTACTCCCATATACAGATTGAAAAGCGGTTTTGGAGCCTATGTATTGCATGATCAACTCGGGCCACAAAACAACTTAGAAATTCAGGCTATGTATGCTTATCATTTGGGGATTAAGGATAGTAAATTGAGCGTTGCGATAAAAGTAGGAGCCTATTCCCAAACAATAGATGGAGGGGAATACGATCCAATAGATGATGGGGATAATGTAATCATTGACGGAAAGGAAACTCAGATAAAGCCCGATTTAGGCTTTGGTGTAATGTACCGATCAGAAAAGTATTATGCCGGTGTTGGCTTTAACCATCTTACAAAGGCAACATTTGATTTTGGGATTAATGAGGCTCGTGGAGCCTTAGAGAATCATATGAACTTTATTGGAGGTTATTTTTATGATGTGAATTTCGACCTCCAGATTAATCCAACCATCCTTGTAAAAACGGACTTCAACGAATTTTCCTTCGATCTTGGTGTCATTGCCACGTTGCGTAATACGATGTGGGGAGGGTTATCGTTTAGACATTCTGAGGCAGCCAATCTACTATTGGGATATAGTTTTTTAAAGGATAAATCATTAAAGCTGGGGTATGCTATTGATATTGTTGTAAAAGATCGACAAGCCAAAGAGAATTTTTCACATGAATTGATGCTTACATATGAGTTGCCGGTAAGTTCTGGGGCGGGGAAAAAAGTAGTACGAACACCTCGTTACAGACATTAACCGATAAATAATTTTGGTTTTTTTAAGATTTTGTGGAATTTGGTAAATAGTTTTCGAATAAATTAAGAATAGAAAGCTATTTTCGAAGCTAATTTGAATTAGGTTGACAGCTCAAACTGAAATATAGAATATGGACAAATCGGTTTCTTCAAAATTTCTCCTCGTCATCATGGGCATTGTTGCCAGTGCATGTGGGTTACTAGGACTAGGTGGTGGTGGCAAGGGCGGTGATGCAGGTGAGGTAGTGGGTGTGCCTGGAAGAGAAGGTTGGGTATTAACAGTTCCCTACGGAATGGTACCTATTCCCGCTGGAACATTTCACATGGGGCAAGCCGATGAAGATCCTGCATCAACTCAGATTAACTACAATAAGCAGGTGACGATTGGTTCTTTCTTCATGGATGACACAGAAATCACCAACAATGAGTACCGTCAGTTCACCAATTTTTATTTGGTTGACAATGGAAGTATTGAAGGTTTAGAAACAATTGATGCAGAAACCTTTCGCCAAAAGTATTATCCGGACACTACTTCATGGGTAAAAGATTTTGCTCACCATATGGGTGACCCTGTTCAGGATTACTACTACTGGCATCCAGGGTATGACGACTATCCGGTTGTAGGTGTTAACTGGGATGCCGCTTCCTATTTTGCTCAGTGGAGAAGTGCTTACTTAAATGATTACAGAAAAAGCATTGGTGATTTCCCGATGCCTAACTTCAGACTCCCATCAGAAGCAGAGTGGGAATATTCTGCCAGAGGTGGACGTGACTTGGCGAAATACCCTTGGGGGAATCCGTACATTCGTAATGCTAAAGGGTGTATGTTGGCAAACTTCAAGCCCGGACGCGGTAATTTTTACGATGATGGCTTTGCTTACTCATCACCAGTTCAATCATATTTTCCCAACGATTATGGACTATATGATATGGCTGGAAATGTTTCTGAGTGGTGTTTGGATGACTTTAATCCAGCCTCCGTTCCAACAGTATGGGATTTGAATCCTCAGTATATAGACCCACGCACCAATCCAGAAAGTTCAAAATACAACGAAAGAATTGTTCCTAAGAAAGTTATCCGTGGTGGTTCCTGGAAGGATGTAGCCTACTATCTTGAAACAGGAACGAGAACCTACGAGTACAGAGATTCAACAAGAGCTTACATTGGGTTTCGCTGTGCGATGACTCACCTTGGCCGCTCTTCTGGAAGGGAATTTTAATAATTAAAAACTCTACCTATATTTAAATATTAACGGGATTAAAAAACTTAAACCAATACTAAAATGAGCAAGAAAAAAGGCGGATTTACTGAACTCATGTACAAAACCATAATGCCAAAAGTATATGGTATAGGAGCAGCAGTTGTAATCATTGGTGCTTTATTTAAAATACTTCACTTTACAGGAGCTGATGAAATGCTAATGATTGGGCTTTCTGTGGAGGCGGGTATATTCTTTCTAAGCGCCTTCGAGCCACACGCAAAAGAAACAGATTGGACTAAAGTATATCCCGAGCTTGCTGAGGATTTTGAAGGCCAGGTAACAGCTCCAACTGTTCGCAAAGCTGGGGCATCCGACTCTCCGCTTTTGAAGGTTGATGAAATGCTAAAGACCGCTAAGGTTGATCAGAACCTGTTGGATAATTTAGGAAAAGGATTAAATAATCTTGCGACTTCTGCCTCGCAGATGACAAACCTTTCGAATGCAGCCGTTGCAACGAACGAGTATGCAAATAATGTTAAGACAGCATCAAAGGCTCTTGGGGATATGAATGTATCGTACAAGACCGCCATTGAAGCGGTAGGCTCAATGGCTAATGCTTCGAAGGATGCAGGTGAATATCATTCGCAAGTACAAAAAGTAACTAAAAATCTTGCAGCACTTAACTCTGTTTATGAAATGGAATTGAAAGATGCTGACAGCCATGTTAAAAACATGAACAAGTTTTATGAGAGTCTTACAGGCGCTATGCAGGGACTTACTAAAGTAGGTGACAACACCTCAAAGTTTACTTCTGAACTTGGTAAACTTTCAGATAACCTTGCCGCATTGAATAATGTGTACGGTAGCATGCTTACAGCCATGAGAGGCTCAAGCAAATAATTTTTTAATTAGAAGACTAACTTAAATCGAATAGATTATGAGTGGTGGTAAGGAAACCCCAAGACAGAAGATGATCGGTATGATGTACCTGGTACTTACTGCGCTTCTCGCTTTACAAGTAAGTAATGCAGTGCTGGAAAAGTTTGCCATCATAAATGAGACATTGACAACAATGATTGGTATTGGTACCGGCAAAAACATCGAGCAACTTCAGGGAATTGTTAAGGATGGCTCTAAAAGCCCCGACCCAAAAGTAAAGCGTGCGGTTGAAAGCGCTCAGAAAGTGCGTGAAGCAACAGCAGGCATTATGAAGGCAATGGATGATCTGAAAGCGGATATGATGAAAACTGCTGGTTCTGAGAAGATTGATGAGAAACTAATCAATGACCACAGTTCAAAAATTGCCACGATGATGATTGACAAAAAAGCTGGTAAGGGAACCGCTTTTGAGAGCAATCTTAAGGAGTATCAGAAAAAATTAAATGAACTAACAGGAGGCAAGGTAAAATTCGAATCGCTTGTAAAGGCACCTAAGGATATACCGATTTTCGCTGGTGATGAAGACCATGTTCGTAAGGACTTTTTAACATTCACCTTTGAGAATACGCCAGCGATTGCTGCGCTAGCTTCTGTAAACCAGATACAAACAGAAATATTAGAGAATGAGGCAATGGCATTGGATCACCTTGCTGCTGAAGCCGGATCAAGAGTTTTAAAAGTAGATAAAGTTGTACCAATGGTACGTGCTGTTTCATCAACCGTGGCGGCTGGCGCACCCTATGTTGCAGACTTATTTATGGCCGCTTCATCTTCAGCGCTTAACCCAACAATGACTGTTGACGGCAGAGCAATTACTGTTGAGGATGATGCAGCAACAGGTTTAAAGATGGGTCGCGTTAAGTTTACGGCAAGTGGTGGTGGCTATGATGATAAAGGTCTTGCCAAGAGAACAATGAAGGCAGTAATATCTTTACCTGACTCAAATTATGTCGCCAACATCGAGTATTTTGTTGCGAAACCCGTTATTCGCGTAACAACAGGAACAGCACCAACGCTTTATATGGGCTGCGGAAATGATGTAAACATTGAAGTGCCTGCTTTGGGGACAAGCTACAATCCTTCGTTTTCTGCAACGGGCGCTGAAGTTATAAAGAGCGCAAAAATTGGAAGAGTAACCATCATACCAAGCCAACGTAAAGTAAACGTTACCGTGAGCAATTCAGGAACGAATCTTGGAACAGAGATATTTGATGTTAAGAATGTACCGCGCCCGCGGATTGTAGCAAAAGACAATAATGGGCGTGATATCGATTTGAAGAACGGAATCAAAGCTGGTGGTGTAGCAGGGCTTAGGATAAATGCCGAAGCGGATGCAAACTTTAAAGCAGAGGTGCCAAAGGATGCAAACTTCCGCATACGAAATATGTCGGTGATTCTTGCGCGTGGTACAGCTCGGGTTGCTGAGATGACATTAACAAATGAATCGGTAGATCTTACAGCATGGCGTTCGCAGATGAGACCAGGGGATCGAATTATAATTGAACCCAAGGGAGTAGTGCGCATGACATACAAGGGAACTCCTGAGCCAGTTGTTGTTACAGGTGGAGATATAATTAACATACCAATTCAATAAGTAGAATTTAGAGATATGAGCATACTGAGGAGAGTTGTCATTTTTGTGTTGGCTTTGTGCCCGTTGGCTGTTATGGCGCAACCGGAAGAAGTTCAATACAACCCTAACTCGCTAAACCCAATACCGCGGTACGAGCATTTGTATAGGCTACGGGTATGGAGAATTATAGACTTACGGGAAAAGCAAAATAAAGGCTTTTTTGCACGTAACGGTGAAATTAGTAAGCTTATAATTGATGCCGCAAAGAGTGGGGAATTACCTGAAATTTATCGGTCAGACTCGCTTAAACAAAAATATACAAAGGATGAATTTCTTGCCCTGCTTGTAGCACAGCAAGGTCAAAGTTTTGCCGCATGGGATCCTGCTAATGCTTATTATTTGAATGATGTGGTTTCCTTTAATGGAAAGAATTATGAGTCACAGTTTGATAATAATACAGGAATAAATCCTTCAACAGCACAAGCTACAGAGTGGACTGTATCTACTCAGGGAAAGGTTTTAGAAATTTTACCAGCTGAAGTATATAGAATACAAATGGCTGAGGATGTAATTTTTGATAAAAGAAGGTCGCGTTTGTATTATGATATTCAATGTCTCGAATTGTTGGCATTTGATAACAATACAGGAACATTTAAATCAATCGGGTGGTTTAAATACAAGGATCTTGAGAAATTATTCCGTAATAAAATAGATAAGGCAATTTGGTTTAACCGCCAAAATACGGCCGAGAATAAAAATTATGCAGATGCCTTTTTACTCAGATTATTTAAGGGAACGATTTATAAAATTGAAAACCCGGATGATAGCACCATTGAAGATATTTACCGTGCTAACGGACGGCCTTACTATGAGTCGGTATGGGCACGTGAGTGGGCAGAGATGATGCTCATGGAAAAGGAGCATAACCTGTGGGAATTTTAAATTTAAGAATATTGATTTTAAGGAGGCCTCGTATTTTACGAGGCTTTTTTATTTACGCTGTTCGTTAGCTATCATTTCGTAGTGCAGTGAAAAAATCCACTATCGTGTAAGGTAATAGGAGTTTTTCAACTAGCTGCTTTGATAAGCAGAGCCTTTTTGGCCCCCACTATATTTCCAATTTCTTCAAACGAAGCTGCTTTTATTTTTTTAACAGATTTAAAATGACTTAATAGTTTTTCAATACTTTGTTTACCAATTCCTTTTAGTTCGTCCATCTCTGTTTTAATAAAGGCCTTGCTCCGCTTATCTCTGTGAAATGTTATTGCAAAGCGATGCGCTTCATCGCGAATAAACTGAAGTAGTTGTAAGCCCTGTGATTTCTTATTGATGAGCAATGGAATTGAGTCTTCAGGGTAATAAATTTCTTCAAGTTTTTTTGCAATTCCCGCAATCGGTATCCTACCGTAGAGACCCATTTCTTTAAGAGCCTCGCATGCACTGCTAAGCTGTCCTTTGCCACCGTCAATTAAAATCAGATCGGGGAGCAGGTGACTTTCTTGTAAGAGTCTGTAATACCTTCTAGAGACAATCTCTTTCATGGAAGCAAAATCGTCTGGGCCACTAACGGTTTTAATATTAAAATGTCTGTACCCTTTTTTGTCGGGTTTACCATCGACAAATCGAACCATGGACGCCACCGGTGTTGTTCCTTGAAAATTGGAGTTGTCGAAACACTCAATAACACGCGGAAGCGAAATCAGCTGAAGATCTTTTTGAAGCGTGAGAAGCACATCTAGTTTCTTAGTTTGCTTTTCCACACGAGAAAGCTCCCGCTCCCGTTGTAGCTCTAATGTATTTTTCAGCGACAGTTGAACAAGCTTTCGCTTGTCGCCAATTTTTGGAACATGATTCTCTATTTCAGATGGGAGAAGAGAGATTTCTATATTGCTTAGAACTTCAGTGTTTGTGCTTTGAGATTGCGCGCGTAATTCTAATAGTGAAAAACTTATTAGGTCATCATCAGTTTCCTCCAGTTTCTTTTTAACTTCCAAGGATTTAGAAAAAATTACACTACCCTCTTTTAGAATTAAATAATTTACAAAAGCATATTCCTCTTTGCTCGTTAGGGTAATTACATCAATGTCGGTCAACGAACGATTTACAACTATTGATTTTGATGTAAAGCCATCAAGAACTGCAATTTTTTCTTTAATTTCTTGAGCCTTTTCGAACATCATGTTCGATGCGGCTTTTTCCATCTCATCTGAAAAATGCTTTTCAACAATGCTAATTTGCCCCTTTAGAATTGTACGTATCTGGGCTATATCGCTAAGATACTCTGTTTCTTGTTGCAACCCCTCACAGGGGCCTTTGCAATTTCCGATGTGATATTCTAAGCATACTTTGAATTTCTTTTGATCAACACTCGGCTCGCTTAGCAGAAGGTTGCACGTGCGTATGGTATAGAGCTTTCGAATCAACTCTAAAATATTTTTCATAGCAAATACACCAACGTATGGACCAAAGTATTCACCTTGCGTAGCAATATATTTTCGAGTAGAAATAACCCTTGGGAAACGCTCATTTAAAATGCACAGGTATGGAAAGGTTTTACCGTCTTTAAGTAGAATATTATACTTTGGTTGATTCTTTTTGATCAGTGTGTTTTCAAGCAGAAGCGCATCAAATTCAGTTCCTGAAATGATGTATTCAATTTTTTTAATTTCAGAAACAAGCCGGAGTGTCTTTCGATTTACACCCGTACTTTTACTGAAGTAGCTACTAACACGCTTTTTTAAGTTTTTAGCTTTGCCAACATAGATAAGCGTTTGCTCTCCATTGTAGAATTGATAAACCCCGGGGAGATCGGGGAGGTGTTGAGCAAACTGTTTTAACCGTTCCTTCATTTTGCTGGAATGTTAGTGGTCAATTTCCCAGGCAGGCTCTTCTTTTACGTAGGTAGAATCATTTTCAATAGCATCGTATTGACTGCAATCCAGCGTAATGTCCATACCAGATGCAGGTCTATTGAAGCTACCTTTTTTATATTCTAAAGAATTGTCGTTATAAATTTTTCGCATAAATCTATCCCAAATAGGCCTGGCAGTTCTGGAGCCTTGCCCCATATCCCAACTGCGGTAGTGAATGCTGCGTTCATCACCTCCTACCCAAGCCCCTGATACTAAATCTTTGGTTACACCCATGTACCATCCATCGGAGGCATTATTTGTGGTGCCTGTTTTACCACCAATTTCATTATCTTTTTTTAACTCCGGACTTAATCCTCTTGATGTACCTCCTTCAATTTGCACACCACCCATTAACATGTAAAGCATTTTAAACGCGGTTTGCTCATCAATAGCTTGGCGGGTTTTTGGCACCCTGCTTTCAATTACATTTCCATTTTTGTCTTCTATTCGAGTAATATAATATGGTTCAGTATAAATCCCTTCGTTTACAAATGTGCTATAGGCACCTACCATTTCATAGAGCGACACATCACTAACACCCAGGCACAGTGATGGAACGGCATCTAACTCGCTTGTAATACCTACCCGATGAGCAAATTCTACAACATTAGCTTCTTTCACCAACTGAATTACACGGGCTGTGATAGAATTGACCGAAAGTGCCATGGCCTCGCGTAAGGTCATTAATTCTCCGGTTCCATAATCGCCATCTGAGTTTTTGGGGCGCCAGGTTCCTCCTGATATTTTAAAACTGGGGGAGATGTCGGGTAGTTTTAGGCAAGGATTAAAGCGAGCCTCCATTGCTGTACCATATACAAACGCCTTAAATGTAGATCCCGGTTGGCGTTTGCCCTGACGTACGTGGTCATATTTGAAATACTTATGACTAATGCCGCCTACCCACGCCTTAATTGCTCCTGTATTGGCGTCCATCGACATCATACCGGTATGCAGGAAGCGTTTGTAATAATTTAATGAGTCCATAGAACTGAAAAGAGTATCTCGATCACCTTTCCATGAGAAAACCCGCATTGGTTTCTTCAGGTTTAACATGATTTTAATGGAGTCAGAACCCTGACCATACCGTGCCACAAGATTTTTATAAGTATCAGTTTGTTTAATGCGCGATTGAAGGAACCCTTTTATTTCTCTCCAGTCGTCATCGAGCCATGGGTTCCTGCCTTGCCAGTGAGCACTAAAATCTTTTTGAAGTTGTGCCATGTGTTCCTCAACAGCTTCTTCAGCATAACGCTGCATGCGACTATCAATCGTAGTATATATTTTCAGCCCCGATTCATAAAGATCGATGCCATGATCGTTACACCAAGCCCTTAACTCCGGTTCTACTACTCTTCGAAAGTACGTGGCAAGTCCCTCATTTTGATTTTGAACTTTGTATTCAAGCTCAATAGACAAAGCTCTAATGGAATCATACTCCTCTTGTGTTTTTATATAACCATGATTGTAAAGTTTGTCAAGAACCTGATTCCGCTTAGCGAGTGAATTTTTGGGATTACTGACCGGGTTAAATTTTGTAATGGCTTGCAAGATACCCACTAAAACTGCCGATTCCTGAACATTAAGGCTGTCAGGAGTTTTATTAAAGTATGTTTCTGCTGCAACCCGTATCCCATACGCATTGCTTCCGAAAGGCGATGTGTTTAAATACATGGCAATGATCTCTTCTTTCGTAAAGTTCTTTTCGAGGTAAACAGAAATAATCCACTCTTTGGTTTTATCGAAAATACGTTTGGGGTATTTTCCTGGAATCAGTTTTACAATCGATCCATCCAATCCCAAATCGTCATTTTGAGTGTACAAGTTTTTGGCGAGTTGTTGTGTGATTGTGCTCCCTCCTCCAGCAGGGCTAAAGGTTATTAAGCCTCTAAACACACGAACGAAAGCCCAGAAATCCATGCCCGAATGATTGTTAAAGCGATGATCCTCTGAAATGATCAGTGTGTTTATTAAATCAAGTGAAAGATCCTGATAGGTGACTGGGCTTCGTTTATAGCGGGAATACCTTCCTAACAATGCACCATCGGCAGAAATCAATTCAGAGGAAAGATCATTCTCAGGGTTTTCTATAGATTTCATACTGGGCATTCCGCCATAAAGCCCAAAGAGGTCAATACTAACTGTATAGATGTAGAGCGGGAATCCGATAATGAAGCTGAAGAAAAGTATCCAGATAGTTTTAACAATGGTTCTGAACCATGGTTGCTCAACCTTTAGGATGTTACGGATTTTCCGGGTGATAGTTTTTTTCAAAGAATCGTAAGTACTCATCAAGTCCCTTTGTTCGGTAAAAGATATCGAAATTGTTTTTCGTAATTACAAAATTATTGATTTTTTGGTCTTTAAGTTCGATAAAGGATGATTGCTTCTCGGTAAACGTCTTGTAATATTCCAGAGCCGAACTTATCCGAGGCAAATCAGACACCAAAGTAAGCGTGTAGTTATTATTTAAAATCAGATTACTTACTTTTAAATGGAGGTCGTTAAAGTATGTGGTATTGAATGATTCCATAATTTTAGAAGTGAGTACGCCCGTGCGATCATTAGGTTCGAAGACTAAAACAAAGTAGTGAGGCTCTTCGAATGATCTGTTATATTGAATCCCCTTTTGTTTCTCTTGTATGAGCAGAAACTCACGTGAGGTTTGAAGTAATTTTTGGGCATAGGCAGCGAGTTCACTTGTCGCGTAATTTTTAATAAATGTTTCTAAAGAAGATTGGTATTGAGTTATACCATCGGTTTTCCCAAGGATTAAAATTCTTAGAAGATCAAGGTTAGCATTGAAGGCGGTCTTTTCCAAAACCAGTGCTTTATTAATAAGTTGAGTTGCCAGCACAAGCTCGTTTAGCTCATATTTTTGATATGCTTCTTTGTAAATGACTTTTTGTTTTTCGACCACAAGTCCAGATTCTTCTAGGTAATTGGGGTTAACCAGAATCTTAGCAAAGGACGACTCTGGAAATTTACTTTTTATTTCTGCAGCAAGTTGATTTGCCTTTAACGTATCTGATTCTTTAGAGATCAAGTATAATTTATAAAGCGCATCTGGGCGATAGGCGGTTTCAGGAAAGCGCAACAACAATGTTTCGTATGCGCTTATTGCGTTTTCTCTTTCCTGAAGATCAAAATAATAAATGTCGCCCAGTCGGAAATAGGCACTTTCAATTTTCTTATTGGCTTCCGCAACTAATTCTTCTGTTACTGGCAGTTGTTTATGTATTCGATCATATTCTTCATTTAGCCGATCTTTTGCCTTTACCACTATAGACTCAACGGATGGAACATTTTGATTTAAATTTTTAGAAACCTGATTTTTGGAGAACGATGTAGTATGTGTAGACCTTCGCCAACTATCTTCGAGGGATATAGCTCCCCACACCCGTGTAAATTCAGATTGCCCCAACGCAATGGCAGAGGGGCTTCCGAAATACCAATTGGAGGCTCCTAGATTAGCTTCCGTTGAAATAGTGGAGCTAACGGAACTGATATCAATTCTGTCGTTTTTCTTTCGTTTCTTTTTTTCGATTGTTTTGGTTTGTTTATCAAGAACCGACTTGATATGGGTTCGCAATGTTGCTGTATCCATTTTAGCCATCCGTAAAAGGCTGTCCTGCCAAACAATAGTATTAAGGTGTTCAACAAATTCGTTTAGCACTTTTTGCCGAGCTTGTATTTTGTTGTATCCCTCATAGGAAAGGGGCAAGGAAGCTACAGCACTATCATAATAGGCCTGCGATAGTTTAAAATCTTTTAGCGTGTCGTAATAAATTTCACCAAGTTTTAAGTAGGCCTGACCATCAATTTGCTTATTGCTACCTACTCGAATGGCAAGGTTATAATTTAAAATGGCCTCGTTAAGATTTTTCTGCTTTAGCTCAAATACACCCATCTCAAAGTATATCTTGTCGCGAAAATTTCTATTTTTTGAATCCTTGAGCAACTTCTTAAATGATTTTCGGGCGCTGGAAACATCACGGCTCTTAGAAATCTCAGCCACCTGCGCCATGTTAAGCCGTGCGTAAAAATCGATTTCGTAATCGGGGTTAGTGGAAAGACATTTTTTGTAAAAATTAAAGGCCTCCGATTCAAAACCAAGTTGCTGATATACTTGACCAATTATAAAATAGACCCTTCCCGGCTTGTCTTTTCTTGAAAGTAGAGGAACAGCCAGCGCAAGATTGCGAACCATGTTATCATAGTTTTTGCGAAGCTGAAAATAGTGTGCTTTCGCTAAATAAAATTCTTTGAGGTTAATTTTGTTGAGGCTTTCTTTCTCGAGAAAATCGAAGGCCGCTTCAGCATTGTTAAATTCGTGGTGTTCTACGAAAGTCCGTGCCAGCTGGACAATGGCCTCGTGGCGGTCGTTTGCTTTTTTCCCCTTGGTATTTACAAACTTAAAAGTTTGTATGGCGTTACCCCAATCTAAGCTATACAATCTCGCCTTCCCTACAAGGATGTAACAATCATCCACCCACTTACTGTTTGGATGTCGTTGAATTGCCAGAGATGCCATTTTAACAGTTTCCTGGATTTCTTTATCGTAGCCTTTCGCAAGGGTCGAATCAATACGTGGATAAAGTTTAAGAATGCTGTTGTAATCATCCTTCTGACTCTGAAGTATAGTATTCTCAATTTTAGAGATTTCATCTTTTGCATAATAGTAGCCATTATAATGAGCCGTTGTGTTATGAAAGGCCTTGCTCGACCATAGGCTAGATTGAGATGAACACGCAGGAACGAGCAGAATCAACCAAATAAGATGGAAAAAATGTGATTTCAAAAAAAATGAGTTAGTGCTTACACAACGTAAAAACCATACAATCCATATTATAGTCGTACAGAATATCTAATTTTGTCGTCAAAAATCAGGACTTTGAAGCCGAAAAAGACATTATCAAATTGGCTCACCAGCCGCTATCAGCTGATTATCCGAAATGAGGAGAACTTTGCTGAAAAAACAAGCTTAGGGTTTACCTATTCGAAGGTAATTCTTTTTTCTGTTATCCTTTTTACCACGATTCTTATTGCCAGTCTTTTTTTATCAAGAACACTTTTATCCAAATGGTTTGATCCTCGTCATGCGCAGATGGAAATGAACAAACAACTGGTTGAGCTTAAAGATCAATTTGATTCTTTAGCTATTGAGGTAGACCGAAAAGATAAATTCATATTAAATTTTCAGCGCGTTCTAAGTGGCGATACAAGCGATTTTAAAGATCCGGCATCATTAATTCAAAACGAGAATTCGATACCTCCGCAAGCTGGTCAAATGAAACTAGCCCCTGCAGATTCGCAATTTAGAAAAGAGGTTGAAAAATCGGATCTATCACTCATTACACTTACAAGTGTTAAGTACCGCGAGCTTCAAGAAACATTTTTCTTTTCACCGATAACGGGGTTTGTCTCTGATCATTTTGATATTAAAAAGGCGCATTATGGGGTGGACATTGTTGCAAAGACAAATGAGACCGTAAAAAATGTTGCGGATGGTACAATTTTATTTGCTTCCTGGACACAGGATTCGGGCTACGTAATTATGATACAGCATCGTGGCAACCTGATTTCCGTGTATAAGCACAATGCGGAACTTTTGAAAAAAGTTGGTACTTTTGTGAACGCAGGTGAAATTATCTCTATCGTTGGCAATAGTGGAGAGATGACTGACGGACCACACCTTCATTTCGAATTGTGGTACAACGGAAACCCTCTTAATCCTGAAGAGTTTGTAACCTTTTAAAAAGTAGAGAAATGCTTACGTCAAAAGAACAAAAGCGAGTAGCCGATGAAATCAGCAGCTCGAGTAATACCATTGGAAAGGGAACCTTTCTTGAAGGAAATATTGAAACGTATGGGAACATCCGCATTGAAGGGAAAGTGAACGGCAATGTGAAGTCAAAGTCGAAAGTGGCTCTTGGTAACTCATCCCATATTCAAGGGAATATTGTTGCACAAAATGCTGATATAGAAGGGGAAGTGAGAGGTAGATTGGAGGTTTCAGAACTTCTTGTACTTAAAGCTACAGCGGTTATTAATGGTGATATCGTTACCGGCAAACTTGTTGTAGAGCCTGGTGCAGTATTTAATGGCAGTTGTAAAATGGGAGCTTCCGTTAAGGAAATAAAAATAGTAGATACCAACAATGGAGCGTTAGCATCGCGTGCTTTTGCACGCCCGGAAGAAGCTAAGGCTAACTAACTCCTTAAAAACGTGCGAATAGCCCGTGAGGAATGAGCGCACAGTCATCACAAGAGTCGTCCGATAAAAAGAAGCCAATTAATACGTATTTAAAACACAGTGGATTGGCATTTCAATTATTAGCCTCCATAGGTGTTTTTGGTTGGCTGGGCTATAAATTGGATAAATTCCTTTCTTTAAAGTTTCCAGCCTTCATGTTATTTTTTGGTTTGTTAGCTTTTGGAGGAATGATCTATCAGGTATATCGCTCTCTTAACCGACCTTAGATTTGAGAAAATTTCTGATCACCTTAACGCTTGTGGCAGGCTTATTTTTAGCTGTAGGATTTTGGGGCATTGAAGTCGTTCCGGGATACTTCTATCGAACAATTATTTTTCTTTTTGTTTGCACGGTTGGGTTGTACCGATTTCTGCTGAAAACAAAGCAAGAGCGACCCGATTATTTTGTTCAATTGTATCTGTTGACCCTCGCCATTAAGCTAATGGCCTATGGTGTATATGTGTTCATAGTAATTCGCAGCCAGCCGGGACAAGTAGTGCCAAATATTGTCTTTTTTTTGGTGGTCTATTTTATTTTTACCGCCATCGAAATTACATTTTTGTACCGGCAGGTTAATCGATGATAAAACCTTGAATCTTCCATAAAAAAACACAAAAAATTTCTTTGTGAAAGGTAAATTGATACCTTTGCGGTCGGATTTTTACCCCTATAAATAGCCCAAATGAGCGCTTTCTCCAATAAAATCAGCCGATTTTCTACTTTTTGCACCCTGCTGTTTTTGGTTGGATTTTCAACCCCTTCTTTTGCTTCCGAAACGGAGAGAGATACTGCCGAGTTTAATGCCAGCGAAGTAATTCTGCACCATGTGATGGACGACCATATTTGGCATTTTTTTGATGGCCACTATGGTACCTTATACCTTCCAATAATTGTATATACTTCCGAACGCGGTCTGGATGTTTTCTCGTCTAGCAATTTTTATGATGAGCATCATAACATTGTAGAGTATAACGGTTATAAGCTTGAGCATAATCACATTTATTTAACCGATTCGGGTAAAGCAGTATTGGATATTTCGATTACAAAAAATGTAGCGATGCTTCTCATTAATGCCACGATTCTTTTATTAGTATTTTTAGCAGTAGCGAGGGCGTACAAGAAAAATGCTGGTAAAGCCCCCAGCGGTATTCAGTCCTTCTTCGAACCCATCATTGTTTTTGTTCGCGATGAAATTGTAAAGCCCAACATTAGCCATCATCACGAAAAATATTTGCCGTACTTGCTTACATTATTCTTCTTCATTCTGTTTGGAAATTTTCTCGGCCTCTTACCAGGCGCAGGTAACTTAACTGGTAACATTGCGGTTACCGTAACACTTGCGATATTCACATTCTTCATTACAAACATCAGCGGTAACAAAGCATATTGGGGTCATATTTTTTGGACACCAGGAGTGCCGATGGCGTTGCGACCAATTATCATGTTGGTTGAAGTGATTGGAATTTTCACGAAACCATTCTCATTAACCATCCGCTTGTTTGTGGCAATCACGGCAGGCCACATTGTATTGCTCAGTTTGATTTGTCTTGCTTTCATTTTTAAAAGTGTATACGTTGGAGCTGGTGCATCCTTAATGGTATTGTTTATCAGCTTAATTGAATTGCTGGTAGCGGGTATCCAGGCGTATGTATTTACGTTGTTCACTTCGCTGTACATTGGAATGGCCACAGCTGATCACGAGCATCATTAGCAGAATTAAAGATATCCTCTCACTAAAGAGGTGTGAGGTTTTTAACTTAAATACTTAATACTATGTTATCACTGTTATTAGACGGGAGTATTGCAATCATGGGCGCTGGAATCGGTGCTGGTCTAGCTGCAATTGGCGCTGGAATCGGTATTGGTCGCATCGGTGGATCGGCTATGGAAGGTATGGCTCGTCAGCCTGAAGCTTCAGGCAAAATTCAAGGTGCTATGCTTGTGATCGCGGCCTTGATTGAGGTTGCCGCACTATTTGCACTGGTTATTTGCCTAATGGTGGCATTGGGCTAAAAAATTAAGAGCATTCGGCATTTGGCAGGATGCTCTTTTTTCTAACATCAAAATTTATCTGAAATAAAAAGATATGGAACTCTTAACACCCGGCTCAGGTCTCATTATTTGGCAGGCGATTATTTTCGTGTTGCTATTTATTGTTCTTTCCATGTTTGCATGGAAGCCAATCCTTGCATCGTTAAAGGAACGGGAGACTTCGATTCAGAATGCGCTTGACACGGCCGACAAAGCCCGTGCAGAGATGGCAAAGCTTACAGCAGATAATGCAAATCTTTTAAAAGAAGCTCGTGAAGAGCGTGACAAAATGTTGCGCGAGGCGCGGGAGGTTTCCAACAAGTTGAAAGAAGAGGCTCTAGTAGATGCTAAAAAGACGGCCGATAAAATTATTGATAACGCACGTACAGCCATTAACATTGAGAAAGAGGCAGCGTTGAAAGAGGTCAGAGTGCAGGTTGCTATGTTCTCCATTCAGGTTGCTGAAAAACTTATGAAGAAAAATTTAGCGGGCGATAAGGAACAAAACGAGTTGATAGAAGGGTACATCAAAGATTTAAAATTGAACTAAAGGATGGCCGATTCACGGGTAGCATCGCGGTATGTAAAGTCTCTGCTGGGGTTAGCAGTTGAAAAAGGATCATTGGAGAAAGTTCACCAGGACATGGTTCTGTTTTCAAAAGTATGCAAGGAGAACCGTGCATTTACTCTAATGCTTCGCAATCCAATCATCAAGCATGATAAGAAGCGTGATATTTTGGAGAAGATATTTAAAAGCAAAGTGGATGCACTCACGTTGGCCATTTTTGATATTATCACACGCAAAAATCGAGAACCATTATTACCGACCATTGCGAGTGAGTTTCATCTGGCGTACAACGATTATAAAGGTGTTGGCGGAGCTTCCGTTACAACAGCCGTTCCGTTGGATACCAAGTTGAGAGGTGAAATTGAAAAAATTGTTAAGAAACTTAGCGATAAGAAAGAAGTTGAGATTGAAGAGAAGGTAGATGCCGACATGATCGGAGGTTTCATATTAAATGTTGGCGATCGTCAGGTTGACGCATCTATTAAAAATAAACTGAACGCATTGAAAGTGAAGTTCAGTCAGAACCCGTACATAAAGGAATTTTAAGAATATTGTTTTAGAAAAAATAAGTTATGGCAGAAATTAAACCAGAAGAAGTATCAGCAATATTGCGTGAGCAACTTTCACAAACCCGTACCGATGCTGAACTCGAAGAAGTAGGAACTGTACTTACCGTTGGTGATGGGGTAGCACGTATCTACGGACTTACGCAGGCGCAGTCGGGGGAATTACTTGTGTTTGAAAACGGATTGAGAGCGTTGGTATTGAACCTGGAAGAAGATAATGTAGGAGCCGTATTGTTAGGCGAATCAAAAGGTATTCGCGAAGGCGATACTGTGAAGCGCACACGCAAGATTGCTTCTGTAAAAGTTGGTGATGGTATGTTGGGCCGTGTTGTGGATACACTGGGTGAACCAGTAGATGGTAAAGGCCCCTTAAAGGGAGAGCTTTATGAAATGCCCTTAGAGCGTAAAGCTCCTGGAGTAATTTTCCGTCAGCCAGTGAACGAACCGTTACAAACGGGTATCAAAGCCATTGACTCCATGATTCCGATTGGCCGCGGTCAGCGTGAATTGATCATAGGTGATCGTCAAACAGGTAAAACAGCTGTAGCAATTGATACGATTATTAACCAAAAAGAATTTTACGATAAAGGCGAGCCTGTTTATTGCGTTTACGTAGCCATTGGTCAAAAAGCTTCAACGGTTGCTTCTGTAGCTGCCGAATTAGAAAAAGCTGGTGCCCTTCCATATACAGTAATTGTACTGGCCTCTGCCGGTGAACCTGCGCCAATGCAGTTCTTTGCTCCGTTTACAGGGGCATCCATTGGAGAATTTTTCCGTGATACTGGCCGTCCAGCGCTTGTAATTTATGATGACTTGTCGAAGCAGGCCGTTGCGTATCGTGAAGTATCGTTGTTGTTGAGAAGACCACCAGGTCGTGAGGCATATCCAGGAGATGTGTTTTACCTTCACTCTCGTTTATTAGAGCGTGCTGCGAAAATCATTAACAATGATGCCATCGCTAAAAACATGAATGACTTGCCTGCTTCTATCAAGCATTTGGTAAAAGGAGGAGGCTCGTTAACAGCGCTTCCAATTATTGAAACACAGGCTGGCGATGTATCTGCTTACATTCCAACCAACGTAATTTCAATTACGGATGGTCAGATATTCCTCGAGACGAATTTGTTCAACTCCGGTATTCGTCCTGCCATTAACGTAGGTATTTCGGTATCGCGCGTAGGGGGTAATGCGCAAATAAAATCAATGAAAAAAGTAGCCGGTACATTGAAGCTTGATCAGGCTCAGTTCCGCGAACTTGAAGCATTTGCAAAATTCGGTTCTGATTTGGATGCCGCTACAAAGCTTACGATTGAACGTGGGCGCAGAAATCAGGAAATATTAAAGCAAGATCAGTATGCTCCTGTTTCCGTTGAAGATCAGGTGGCGATCATTACCGTCTCTACCAGAGGCTTTATGGATAAAGTACCGGTGAATAAGGTGCGTGAGTTTGAGCAAGAGTTTACCGATATAATGAATGAATTGCACCGAAGCGCACTGGATAATTTACGTGCAGGAAAATTTGAAGACGCAGACGTTGCAACGATTAAGAAAGTAGCTATGGATTTAGCAAGCAAATACTAATTTGAAAATGTAATGATTGGATAATCTGAAACTGCAAAGTTTTCAGGTTTCAATCTTCAAATCATTTGAAAGATGCCGAGTTTAAAGGAAGTAAAAAATAGAATTGGTTCTGTAGTGTCTACACAGCAGATTACTAAAGCCATGAAAATGGTTGCGGCTGCTAAGTTGAGAAGATCACAGGATAGGATTATGCAAATGCGCCCATTTGCAAAAAAAATGTCTTTTATACTTCAAAATCTGTCAGCGGCTCAGGTAAAGGATGCAAATGACAACGTATTTGCAAAGACCCGTGAAGAGAAGAAAATTCTGATTGTGGCTGTGAGCTCCGATCGCGGACTCTGTGGATCTTTTAATAGTAGCGTTTTTAAGGGCGTGTTAAAACTTATTCTTGATAATTACGAACCCCAACAGAAAAAGGGAAACGTAGTAATTCTTCCTATTGGAAAAAAGGCTATGGAATTTTTCACCAAGAGAAAAATGCCTACTGTAAATGATTTTTCTGGCATATTGAGCAGTGTTACGTTTGACAATGTGAGCAAGGCTACAGGATTTATGATGGAAGAATTCCTGGCAGGTAAGTATGATAAGATTGAAATAGTTTATAATGAATTTAAAAACGTAGCTACTCAGATTTTGCGTACCGAACAGTTTCTTCCCGTGCTCTCTCCAGCGAAGGAATCAAAACATGCGGATATCGATTATATTTATCAACCTCAGAGAACGGAAATAGTAAAAGGGCTTATCCCTAAATCATTAAAAGTTCAATTGTTTAAAGCCATTTTAGATTCCAGCGCTTCTGAAAATGGGGCCAGAATGACAGCCATGGATAAAGCCACTGAAAACGCAGGAGAATTGCTAAAGGAGTTGCGCTTAACCTATAACCGCTCGCGTCAGGCTTCCATTACAAAGGAGATTCTTGAAATTGTTGGCGGTGCCGAAGCATTAAAATCAGCATAATTCGCCCGTAAGTAAAAACAAAAAGTCTCGAAATAGGAGACTTTTTTGTTTTATAGAAGACGAGTAAGCTAGATAAGATTTTACTTATTCGTTATCTATTGTGCCGCGCAATCTTCAGTTGCACTATTCTAAAGTATAGGTGAGAAAGCGCATGCATGTCTTTGATTTTATCGCCCGTGTCAATTATTTTACTTTTCGACCGAATATATTACACGAAGTAAACATGCGTTAGAATTTAAAATTCTATCAAAACCAGTATGAAAACCGGAGAACACCGCTTCAGGCAAATTAAATTTCAGAAAATCTTAACAAAACCTTATTTTGGCTATGTATAGTTGCTGTTACAAATTATATTCGACTTTTTAAAACCTAAACTGGAGTTGCATCCAATAATAGCCTAAGAGAATGTCGGAATTTTTTCAGCAACTTCCTGGGGTAATCTACGAGCTAACAATTCAGCCAAACGGCAGCAGGTCATTTACCTTTATTAGCGCTAATGCTTTAGAAATTCTCGGATTAAGCGCAAAGGATTTAATGAATGATGGTTCACTCTTCAATGATATTCTTATTCCGGAGGATCGCGAAAGTTTTGAGCAATCTTCAAAAGAGAACTATAAGCGCGAGACCATGTTGAGTTGGGAGGGACGTATTTTGGTCAATGGGCTGACCCGATGGGTTGAAGCGCGTTCTAATTTTGAACGAAGAAATGACACCGTAATTAGAAAGGGAATTATTCTAGACATTACCGATCGCAAACTTCGTGAGCAGCAAGCGGAAGCAATCAGTAATAGAAACGAAACTATGTTTACCCAATTGTTTAACAGTGCACCTATGGGTGTTGTGTTGTTAAGCGCAACGGGACAAGTAGAGCTTGTAAACGATGGCTTTCTTGAAATGTTTGGATATGATTTGGGTTTATTGAAAGGAATGAACTTGAATGATTTTATTGTGCCGGATGAATTGAAAAATGAAGGCATCGATCTCAACAACTTAATCAGAGACAGTAAAATTATTAGTGTCGTTACCAGACGAAAACATCGGTCTGGTTCCCTTGTCGATGTGCTTCTGTATGGTGTTCCCGTGATGCTTGATCATAAAACCATTGGCATTTATGGTGTGTATGTTGATATTACCGATCGCAAAAAAGTAGAAGAAGAGCTTAAGGTTAGAAATACCGAGCTCGATAATTTTGTGTATAAAGTTTCACATGATTTGCGTGCACCGCTTTCCTCTATCTTAGGCTTGGTGAACCTCGCCCGTTTGCCCGGTAATGATGATGACCCCATGGAATATATCGATATTATTGGCAGTAAAGTTGAGGGTCTCGATCACTTTATTAGTGATGTGCTCAGTCATTCAAAAAATCTAAAATTGAATGTGAGTTATGCGAAGGTTGATTTTAATTCCATCATTTCACGAGCTTTTACTGATTTGAATTACCTGGAGGGTGCTTCTGAGGTGATGGTGTATAGAAGGGTAGATAACACTGAATTTTATAGCGATCCATGGAGAATTTCTGAAATATTTCGCAACCTTGTTTCCAATGCAATAAAATATCGTCAGATAGATAAAGCGGAGCCAGAAGTACGAATAGAAGTTAATGCTAGTAATCTACATACAGAAATTATTTTTGCCGACAATGGAATCGGCATTGCAGAGGAGAACAAGGGTAAAATTTTTGAAATGTTTTACCGCGCTACCGAACAATCAGACGGCTCGGGTATCGGCTTGTATATTGTAAAAAATGCTGTTGAAAAATTGGGGGGTACGATTTCGGCGCATAGTGAAGTAGGAGTTGGAACAACATTTAGCATTATATTGCCAAACCGTTCCGGTGAGGTAGCCGCGCAGCCGCGTGTTCACTTCGCGGTTCAAAGCAATGAAAGCAATTGAAGTAAAAACAGAACAACACATTCGTGAGTTTATAGAGTTCCCCATTAAACTGTATAAGCATGAGCCCCATTGGATCAGACCTCTTGAAACCGATATTGAATCGGTATTTGATAAAAAAAAGAATAAATTTTTTTCTCACGGAGAATGCGCCCGTTGGATTCTGCAAAATGAAACACAAAAAACGATAGGCACAGTTGCCGCCTTTATTGATCATAAAACTGTTAACAAAGGGAATGATCAGCCAACCGGAGGCATGGGTTTTTTTGATTGCATAAACGATCAGCAAGCCGCTTTCTTATTGTTTGATTTGTGTAAAGAGTGGCTTAGCACAAGAGGAATGGAAGCCATGGATGGCCCAATAAATTTTGGTCCACGCGATCGTTGGTGGGGGTTGCTTGTCGATGGGTTTAACCGCGAACCGAATTATCAATGCAATTACAATTTTTCGTATTACAAGGATTTTTTTTCAGCCTACGGATTTCAAGTTTATTTTTTTCAGTTTACCTATGGACGAAAAGCAATGGCTCCTGTTTCGGAACGGCTATGGGATAAATCAAATCTTGTAGAGCAAGACCCAAGTTATTCATTTTCGTTTTTTAAAAGCAATGATATGAATAAGTTGGCGGACGATATTCGCTCTGTTTATAACAAGGCTTGGGCAAAGCGTGGCGAGCTTGCCGAGCTTTCTCAGGCACAAGCCAGAAATATGGTTAAGCAGATGAAGCCTGTAATGGATAAACATTTAGTTTGGTTTGGATACTATAAAGGTGAACCCATCTCATTCTTTATTTCAATACCAGAGCTTAACCAGATTTTTAAACATGTGAATGGAAAGCTTAATATACAGGGTAAAATTAAATTTCTCTGGCATCGTTGGCGAAAAACAAATAAGAAGGCTTTTGGTATTTTGTTTGGCATCGTGCCCGAACATCATGGTAAAGGAGTAGATGGCGGAATGATTTTGGGGTTTAGAAAATTAATACAGGAAGAGTATTTGCGCTATGAAGACTATGAATTTGGGTGGATCGGTGATTTTAATCCTAAGATGATGCGAGTATCCGAGCAAGTTCAGACAGAAATTGTGAAAAAGCATGCTACCTATCGCAAACTATTTGACGAGACAAAACCCTTTAAGAGAATGCCCATTATTGGCTAACCGAATACGGAAGACCACTTTTTAGATAGAGAGATTAGCCTAAATTTTTAAAGCTGAATCAATTGCATCTATTGCAGTTTGTCTTCGTAACTCTTGAGCCCCTTTTATTTCAACGTAGGTTGTTTCGCTTCTTGTGAGTTCTGTTTTGTAAAGGTCAAACAGTAGTTCACGCTTTTCAGGATGTTCACGCTGTGGATCATCGGCCCAAGGGATGTCGATAAATGTTAAGAGATGAAGGTCATATTTTCGAACAAGCATTTCATTTAATATAGAAGACGGACAATTGCCATACTTAAACTCGCTCCATATTTTAATCACAACAAGATTTGTATCGCAGATGAGTACTTTATTAGCCTGCTCGGCAAGGCTGTCCTCCAGGAGCAGTTGGGATTTCGCTATCTCCACCAAATCATTTTTAGTATACGGCCTGGTAAGCTTATCAATGTAACTTCTGGCGTATTCGGGCACCCACTTGGTTTCATAGTGCTGAGCCAAAAAGCCTGCTAATTTGGTTTTACCAGTACATTCAGGCCCAACTATGGCGATTCTCTTTACCTTTGAGCCCTTATGTGTATCCATAGGTCTAAAAATGGATATATTTTATTAGAATTCTAATGATCATTATCTTTCTGAAAACAACACGGAATTGAAACGTAGAATAGCACTTAAACATTTAGGCTTTGGCGTAACCGCAGGATTAGCGTTGCCATGGTTGAGCTCTTGTATTGAAGACCTAAAAGAACCTAAAGTAAAGTACGATGGGGTTGTTGGGATTATTGGCGCAGGGGCTGCGGGATTGTATGCCGCTGACTACCTGTTAGCGAAGGGCATAAAAGTGAAAATTTTCGAGGCTTCATCAAGCATGGGCGGAAGAGTTCGTTCCATACGAACTACCGATCCGCTTTTCTCAAACTTCATTGCCGATTTCCCCTTAGAGCTAGGGGCCGATAGAATTATTGGAAGTGACTCTACCTGGGGAACACTCGTAAAGCTATACAAAGCCCCCACGGTTGATTTTAGAGGAGGAACAACAAATGCTGTGGATAAATATATTCTTGATGATCAATATAAAACGCTACTGGATGTTCAAGCGGACAATGACTTTAATGCTTTACTAAATTTTAGAGATACTATTTTGCCAAGCTATAGTGGAGGAGGATCGGTGCAGGCTGTGGCGGGGCTAAGTTCAAGAGTTAATGGAATACTTAATTCCTGGTTGGGCAACGCTTATGGTACATCAAGTAATCGGATCTCCGCCCAAGCATTAGGTGAGGCTATTTCATTGATTGAGCATGATGGGAAGGAACTTACATTGGAGTTAAACTCAATGGCGAATGTTCTTCTTTCGCGTTTTAATAAGTCTACAGCTAGCGTACAACTTAACAGCGCAGTTAAATCTGTTGACTATGCTGGAGAATTAATCACTCTGTCAGTTCAAAATACAGTAACATTAGAAACGACAACCGAAACAGTCGGTAAGTTAATTGTTGCTGTTCCTGTATCTATTTTAAAAGCAGGGGATATCACCTTTACACCTTCGTTACCGGCATCAAAAGGAAGCGCGTTAGGGAACATTGGTATGGACGCCTCCATTCGGGTGATCCTGGAATTCAAGCGCAATGATTTTTTTGGAGCAGACACAGCATTTATTTTTGGAGGAAGTGATGCCCCCTCTTATTTTGTAGCAGGCTCAGGCAGAAGTGAGGATAACAAAACATTTAGCATAACAATCAATGGAGCGAAAGCAGAAGAACTATCAGTGTTGAGTGATGAAGAAAAAATAGAGCAAATTCTTGCTGAATTAGATAGCGCTTTTGGGGCACCCGGTAATTTGGCTAGCACGAATGTGCGCAGGAAAATCGATGGCGTAGAAAATACTATTATTTATGCGGTGCAAGATTGGAAGAAAGAACCCTATATTAAAGGAGGGCAGTCTTACCCACTAGTGGGGGGAACGAATAATGATCGTGTTGCACTTGCCGCACCGGTAGGAGAAAACTTATATTTTGCTGGTGAAGCCACGGATATTACAGGGGAATTTGGTACGATCAGTGGCGCATTGAATTCAGGTAGGCGTGCAGCGGAAGAGTTAATTGCATCTATTGTTGGGTAAGATTTACTTGTAGGGAAACCGTCACTTCGCAAGGAGGACCAACTGGAGAGCTTCCCCTTCATAGGCACTTATGTACAGACTTTGCCGAAGGGGGTTTCTTCGCTACGAAATGACGAACGTTTTCTTTGTGCAATTACACATTATAATTTTTTATATTCTACAATAAAAGCGTCTGGGAATTTTCCTCGAAGCTCTTCACGAAAAATTTCGGCTTTTTGGCGAGTTGTAAATTGACCCAGTATTAGGGCATAGTATTTTATACCGTTAACAATTTTAACCTGAACCGTAACCTTTTTTTGATATGAACTTTTTAGGTTGTCGGCCAATCGCATGAGGTTGACAAGCTCCTGATAGGTTCCAATTTGAATTCCAAATCCACTCGGTTGCAAACGTTCGATTTCAAAGTCATAGAACTCTTTCTCTTCTACCGATACCTGCCCGATTACCCGAACCGGATCGCTTGTCTTTCCACTTCCGGTATCAAGTATGTCCACTTGCACATCGGCAAGCCCTTGATTTATAAAGCCCAATTTTTCTGCTGCCGATTTCGAAAGATCAATAATACGACCATCCACATAAGGACCTCGGTCGTTGATTATTACTTCCACCGCTTGGTTATTAGCCAAGTTTGTTACTTTAACCTTTGTTCCGAATGGTAGCGATTTATGAGCAGCCGTTAGCTTACTGTGCTTATATTTTTCACCACTTGCGGTTGTGCGACCCTCAAATTTATCGGCATAAAAAGAAGCTTTTCCGGTTTGTGTTTGAGCAAAGGCTGCTATGGAAATACTTACAGAAAGCAATAGAAAATAGATTTTCTTCATAATGGTTGGTATTGGAATCAAAAATAGGCAATTGGTACATGAGCACATTGGCTTATAGATAAATTAGTCTACCTTTATCCGGCAAATAATAGATCGTAAATTATTTGCCATGGCCTTAGATTCTTCCAAATTCCTCTTCGAAGCACTTACGTACGATGATGTTCTCCTCGTACCTGCTTATTCAGACGTTCTCCCGCGTGAAACTAGCACTGCGGGGTATTTAACAAAAAACATCAAGCTTAATATTCCGCTGATTTCTGCCGCAATGGATACCGTGACTGAAACGCAGTTGGCGATTAGTATGGCATTAGAAGGAGGGATGGGATTCATTCATAAAAACATGACCATTGCCCAGCAAGCCGAGCAGGTGCGAAAAGTTAAACGATCGCAAAGCGGCATGATTCTAGATCCGATCACCTTGCGAATAAATTCCACTGTTCGCGATGCTGAGAAAATCATGCGCGAAAATAAAATTGGCGGTATTCCGATCATCGATGAAAACGGAAAACTGGTGGGCATTATCACCAACCGTGATTTGCGTTTTCAGAAGGACATGAGTATGCCGATTGAGCAGATTATGACCAAAGAGAATTTGATTACTGCCCCTGAAGGTATCACACTTGAAAAAGCCGAAGTCCTTTTACAAAATTATAAAATTGAAAAACTGCCCATCGTAAGTAAAAGAGGAAAGCTTACGGGACTTGTCACGTACAAAGACATTTTAAAAAAGAAGAATAAGCCCAACGCATGTCATGATGAATACGGAAGGCTAAGAGTGGGCGCAGCGGTTGGCGTTACGGCCGATATGTTAGATCGTATTGAAGCGTTGCGGAATTCGGGAGTTGATATTATTAGCATCGATACGGCACATGGTCATTCTAAAGGTGTGATTGAAGCAACTAAACGGGTTAAGAAGAAATATCCTGCACTCGAATTGATTGTTGGAAATATTGCAACGGGCGATGCCGCAAAAGCCTTGGCCAAGGCTGGTGCCGATACTGTAAAAGTAGGCGTAGGCCCCGGTAGTATTTGCACTACGCGAATTGTGGCGGGTATAGGATTGCCCCAGCTATCTGCTGTTTACGAATCTGCGAAAGCGTTAAAAGGATCTACCGTAAAAGTGATTGCCGATGGTGGCGTACGCTTCTCAGGCGACATTGTAAAAGCGTTGGCCGCTGGTGCAGATAGCGTGATGATCGGTTCATTGCTCGCGGGCACCGAAGAAGCGCCTGGAGAAATGATCATCTATGAAGGAAGAAAATTTAAATCGTACCGCGGCATGGGCTCGATGGAAGCGATGGACGATGGTTCGAAAGACCGCTACTTTCAGGATGCAGAAGATGATATAAAGAAACTAGTGCCTGAAGGAATCTCAGGGCGCGTTCCTTTTAAAGGATCCGTGGCCGAAGTGCTCTATCAGTTAGTCGGAGGATTGAAAGCAGGGATGGGGTATTGTGGAGCGAAAAATCTCGGAAAACTCAAAACAGCAAAGTTTGTAAAAATCACCGCTGCCGGGGTTCATGAAAGCCATCCGCACGATGTTACGATCACCAGGGAGGCACCGAATTATAGCAGGAAATAATTTTCAATTGATAGCTTAAAGAAAACTAGTTTGATGGACTGATCGATACTTTGGGTTATTGCTGATTGGATTAAGAATTTTCAATAAAAGGATTTACTTTTAACCTCTCAACAGTATGCATAAAGCATTGATTATTAGCTAAATGAAACCCTTTCAGTCTTTAACACTCTTAGTCGCGTTATATTTTGCATCCATTACTTCATCCGTTGGAGCGGAATTTTTTAGGAAGCAATCGGGCACAACAACGATTGCGGCTGCCAGCACAACAAGAACGGTTACAATAACAGGAGTAGATATGTCACAATCTTTCCTTGTTTTTTCGTCAACAAATAGTGATGCAAGCCCTACCAATTATCAGGTTGGGGGTGAAATAACAAATTCGACAACGCTAAGCTTTGAACGAACCGGAAACACAGGTACAGTTACTATTAGTTGGCAGGTGTTTGAGTTTGAGGGGGGTGTTTATGTCCAGCATGGTTCAACAACCAATGTAACCCGAGGAGCGGCTATGAACGTTACAATCAATTGTGTAGACCTGACAAGAAGCTTTGTCTTAATTTCCGGTCGAAAAAGCGGAACTCAACTAGGTGCGGATGATGGAGTAACGGCCAATTTAACATCATCAACTAATATGGAATTGCAAATTAGCAATGCCGGACCAGGAGGGGCAAATATGGAGGAAGCCTATTGGCAGGTCATAGAGTATCAAGCAGCCTCCGTTAGTAAAATTACAACTACACTCGCAGCCGGCTCAGCAACAACGACATCAACGATCACACCAAACATTACAAATCTGTCTAAGGCCTTTGTTATTAGCAATCACCGGCAAAATGGTGATGTAAACCCAGATGATTTACCCAGAACGGAACTTACAAATGTTTCAACAGTAACCTACACGCGTGTTGGAACTACCGCAGATATAAGCATTGTTACTTACGTTATTGAATTCACAGATCAATCGAGTGTGGTCAGTGGAACCCAAAATTTTGCCTCTACAGTAACTACCCAAAACGTCACCATAGCAGCAGCTAATTCGTCTTGTGTGATTGGTTCGGGAAATTATGGTCGGCAAGGAAGCACCGATTTTGCAATTAACGATAATACCGGACACTCGTGGTTCACTTATGAGATTACCACTTCAACCAATTTATTAATTAGTCGTGCAACCGGAACGGCAGGGGGTAACTCTAGCGCGAATGTTCCCTGGCAAATTGTAACGTTTGAGGATCTGAACGTACAGCAAAATACATTTTACTCAATAGCATCAGGAGCTTGGGAAACCAATACTTCATGGTCGTTTACACCGGATGGCTCAAGCGGGGCTGTGCCCACGGGCGTTTATCCGCGAAGAAGAAACAATGTAGTAATTCAAACAGGTCACACTATCACCATCAATAATGTGTCAGACAATGGGCCATGTGGTACTTCGCCCGATGCATTGGGAAGAAGTAACGTTGGTCCATTCGCGGCCTCCAACCTTACCATGTTTTATCAAACTGGTGACATCTTGATCCGTGGTACGCTTACCGTTACCGGAATAGAAATGATGACCGAAGGGTACACAAAAATTGTATCAGGCGGAGTCTTTAGTCTAAGCTCAAGTTATGTAAACCTTGGCTTTTTAGAGGCAGATGCGGGCTCTACACTAAGTGCAGCCGATGATATTATTTTGGCTGGTAGTAGCAGCACCATTATTAACACAACGTCAATCTCTAACGATGATTTAATTATAAGTTTTACAAATGCCACACTTTGTGGTACAGGTTCTACCACACTTGTGAATGGGAGTGGGAGTTCATTAACGTATGCTAACGGGGCGACAGTAGCTCAGATTTGCACAACCTTTACTGTAGCGTGTACGGGTGTAGGCTGTACGGGTTTTCCGGTTACAGGCACAGCTCCATCTTCACTCGGCAATACTGGACCTGGTGGTGTAGCCTCCACCGATGGGACATCAGAGCTAAAGGTTTGGTTGGATGCAAGCAACAGTGTGTTTAGTGATGCCGGTGTAACCCCGTCAACAAATGGCGGAGTGGTGCAACAATGGAGCGATCGGTCAGGCTCAACCAATAATGCAACTAAAACTATTAGTGGTCAGCCTACTTATGTTGCCACAGATGCTACAATTAATAATGCTCCGTCTATTTTGTTCACAAGAACAAATTCTCAATTCATGGATCTTAGTTCATTTACGTTGGATCCTGCAGCGTCAAGTTTTTCCATCATTTCTGTTTTAAATGCGGTTGACTATACGAGTCAGATGAATATTATTCAGCAGCAAAATGGCACGGGTACTGGCAGGTCACTTTTTTATCTTGACATTGTTACTACACCCCCTCAAAAAATAGGTTCGTTTCTAGGAAATGCAGCAACTTTACCCACTGCCAATTATACCTATGGTACGTGGTCAATTTTGTCTAACACCTTCAATTTTGTTGGGCCAACCACTTCTATAAATTTATATAAAGCCGGCACAGCAGATGGGGCTGCATCCGTGACCCCGGAAGCCGCAACGGGTAATTGGCGCATAGGTGCAAATAAAGCAGGAACCGTAAATTTCTTCAATGGATCAATGTCAGAAATGTTGATCTTAAATCAATCGTTAAGCAATGCGAAAAGAATTATTATCGAGAATTACCTTTCGGCAAAATATGCAGTTACACTTGCTGCTAACAACGTCTATACAATGGATGACGGTGCCGCCACCTTTGATCATGAAGTAGCAGGCATAGGTCAGGCTAGTGATGGCACAAATCATAAAGATGCACGTGGCACTGGCGTAGTAAGGATGTGGAACCCAAGTGGTCTTGCTAACAGCGAATTTCTTATGTGGGGCCATGATAACACAGCATTAAGTAGTGTAAACATTACGGTGGGTCTTGCAGGTGTTGATGGAACCGTTATTCAGGAACGTCTCTCTAGAATTTGGAGAGTGGGTGAGTCAGCAGATGTGGGCACAGTCTCTATTTCATTTGATCTTTCCACCATCGGATTTCCGTTGGGATCAAACTTGCGCTTATTGATTGACCGTGATGGAGATGGTTTCGGTGACAACGATGTTACGCCCGTTGCTGGATCTTTCCTCAACAACACGATAGTCTTCTCTGGTATTAATTTTATTGATGGAGATCGGTTTACCCTCGGCAATACGGATAATAGTATTTCTCTTCCAATAGAATTAGTTTCTTTCAAGGGGGAGGTTGTTGAAAATGCGATTCAATTAATTTGGAAAACGGAATCAGAACGTAACAACGATTTTTTCACGGTTGAAAGGAGTGTAACGGGAGAAATTTTTTCGGGTGTTGGAAAAGTGAATGGAAAAGGAACGACAAATCAAATGCAAACCTACAGTTTGATTGACACCAATCCCGTTTATGGAACTGCCTACTACCGGTTGAAGCAAACCGACTTCGATGGAACGTTTACATTTTCAAAAATTATAGCAGTTGCGTATGAAGGGCAAGTGCTTCTGGATGTATATCCCAATCCATCAAATAACGGTCAGGTAACAATTGAAGTAAAGGGGTTGAAGCATACTAAATCAATACCCGTAGTTATTTATGATCATCTTGGGCGTGAGCGAATGAAGCTTTTACTGGATGTAGATAAAAAATCGGGTTCGGCTATCAAATTGCTTAGTGGTAAAGACGAACTACCGTCTGGAATGTATATTGTTAAAGCTGGGCCTACCAAGCTATTGGTTAAAAGGTTTATTGTAGCCGAAAAATAGCCCGTTTGGCTTGATAGGCCATAAAATCCTCATTTTTCCCTATCATTGCAGTGCCAATCTTAAGTTTGATTGGCTTTTTTAATAATGCGTACAAAGGCACTTTCACGTTTGTTATTTGCTGCAGGTGTAATCACTTGGGTGGCTTTGCTATTCACTGACATCTCGGTGGTATTTAGTGCCAAAAGAAATCTCCCTGCCGAAATTCCAACGTGGCTGCCAGGGGTAATCCTAAACCTATACCTGATTACTCTCTATTATTATTATAAGCTCAAAATTGATAGAGACGACCAACTAAATTTTGTTGACTTATTGTGGCGTGTCTTTGCCACGGGCCTTATTGCTACAGTTCTCTCCCTCATACTCAGGCTAGTTGAATATTTGCTTGGGGCAACAGCCCTCACGAGCAACATCGTTTATATCGAAGTTACATACCTGATTAACCTCGGGTTAATGATAAGTTTTTTGTTGGCAGCATTTACCGCATGGAAGCGATTGATTCTATACCAAAAATCAAAATGGCTCCTTCGCCTGTGGGCTTTTTTTGAATATGCGCTAATAATCTCACTGCTTTACAACAGCTTCATTTTTCCACCCATTGATTGGCTCTATAATTTGCTATTGGGTTTTTTTATTGTTGTTGGGTTAGTTTTATCAGGCAATATGAAGTGGGTTGCGTTCCTCAACTTTCGACAAAAATGGACAAGTCTACTTTTGCTACTGCTCACTATTTTCTACCTGATCTATAGTTTTTATACCAATAGCGCGCTTGCGATGAGTGTTTCGGGTGAGGAGAGCGGCTTTGCAGATTACAGGAATCATATTTTTATTCAATCGTTAATGGCGTTTGTTACGATGTTTAGTATTTTTTCATTTCTAGTTATTCTCTTTAATCTACCAACCACTTCTGTATTTGAACAGAAGCTTGAGGAGGTGGTAAATTTTCAACGCATAAGCCAATCAATTCAAACCGAGCAAAGTGAAGAAAGTGTTTACAATATTTTACTAGAGACCTCTGTCAGCAGTGTATTTTCTGATGCGGCCTGGCTCGAAATAAAAACCAGTGAATTTAACCATCGAGTGTTTACATACCGAATTTCAGAAAACGAAGCCTCTGAGATAATCAACCATTTAAAAAGCCATCATGTTACTGGCGTGCTTGACCAAAGCATGGATAAAACAAAGAACCTATCTAAGCATTTATCACAATTGCGTGGATCAAGATTCCGCTCAATTTTGGCCTTCCCTATTTTTGTAAAAGGAGAAAACATCGGCACACTTGCTTTATTGAAGGAGCTTCCGGAAGGATTTAATAAAGAGATGACAAAAATTGTCTCTACGTTTGCCAATCAGGCGGGTATTTCAATCGAAAATTTTCGCTTACTGGAGGAGGCACTGCAAAGTGAGCGCTATAAAGAAGAGCTAAAAATTGCGAAAACGGTTCAAAAGAGTCTGCTCCCACAGATGCTTGAAAAAGATGGTGAGTTTGAAATTGCGGCTTTTTCAGAATCGGCCGATGAAGTTGGAGGAGATTATTATGATACACTTCGTATAAATGAACAGGAGACTTCGCTAATTATTGCGGACGTTTCAGGGAAGGGAACAACAGCAGCCTTTCACATGTCGCAAATGAAAGGAATTTTTCACAGCCTGGCACAAAGCTGTATTCAGCCTGATGAATTTATGATTCGCGCTAACCGAGCGCTTGTTTTTTGTTTAGAGCGGGGCTCATTTATTTCGGCCTCATTTTTTCTTATCAATACTCAAACAAAAAGGGTGCGCTATGCTCGCGCTGGCCATTGCCCGGTGCTGTATTACTCCGTAGCAACCGGCAAAGCAGAATATTTGAAAGATAAAGGTGTCGCCTTAGGCATGGTGCGGAATAACAGTTATGCCAGCTTTATAGAAGCTAAAGAATTTGGTTATGCTCCGGGTGATATTATGGTATTGTATACAGACGGAATTACAGAAGCAAAGAGCGTAAAGGGAGAGGAGTTTGGATATGAAAAGCTAGCCGAGGTGCTACTGGAAGTTAAGACACTTCAACCGCTTGAAATTCAGCAGCATTTAATTAATAAGCTGTACGAATTTTCAGGAACCAAAAATATTAATGATGATTATACAACCATGATCATCAAGTTTAATAAGCGAACATAAACCATTTTAAACCGTTAGAAATACATGGTCCACATTAAAAGAATACAAGAAGACGGAGCCGATATTATCACCCCAATTGGTGAAATTGACGCTAGCTCGTCAATTGAACTGGACTTAACCATTGCAAAAAGTGTTGGGGAAGGGTTCACTAAAATCCTAGTTGATTGTAGCGCACTCGAATATATTTCGTCAGCCGGGCTTGGGGTGTTTATGTCGTATATCGATGAATTTAAAGAGAAAAATTTGAAAATGGTGTTGTTCGGAATGAGTGAAAAAGTAACGAACACGTTTGAAATATTGGGGTTATACGAACTGCTCACGATTGCCAAAGATAAGGTAGAAGCCAAGAAGAAAGCGCATGAAGTATAAGCATAAAGTTGGTTGTAGCATTGATAACCTCAAAGGGGTGCGAGACTTTATTCGTACTTCACTGAAAAATCATAGCATATCCGACATGGAGATCAGTGAAATGGTTTTAGCATTGGACGAAATGTGCTCTAACCTTATGATTCACGCTCACCATTGTAATCCATCCGAGCTTTTTGAGTTGCATATTATTGTAGAAGGCAAAGACCCAATAGTTTTCGAAATCATTGATGATGGTACGGTGTTTGACATCAATCAATTTCAAGAACCAAGCATGGATAATTTAGTGCACGAAAAACGAAAAGGCGGGCTTGGTATTCGTTTGGTAAAGTCTATTATGGATATTGTAGAGTACAAGAAACTTGACAATAAAAGCGTATGCAGGCTCGTTAAAAAAGTTCAAATCAATTAATATCCACTGCGGCAGTATGATACGATTTTTACTAGCGGTTCTTTTACTACAGGGCTCTATAGTTGGTTGGGCGCAAGACAAAAAACCTGCTAAGCAAGAAATACTTTTTTCAATTGGGGGAAATCAAATTACCTCGAATGAGTTCGAATATTTGTACAAAAAGAATCATCAATCAAAAGATGAATTCTCTACAGATAAAATTGATGAATATCTCAAGCTGTTTATAAACTTTAAACTGAAGGTAGCAGAAGCGCGTCAGCGAGGAATTGACACCACCACTGCGTTTGTAAAAGAATATAATTCATATAAGGAAGAGTTAAAGAAACCCTATTTACCAGAAAGTAAAATTATTGATAGCCTGGTAAAAATAACATACAACCGGCTTCAGGAGGAGCTAAAAGTTTCTCATATATTGATTGGAGTAAAGGCCGATGCTACACCGGTAGATACGCTACAGGCTTACACCAAAGCGATTGAAATTAAAAACAAAGCATTGGCAGGAGAAGATTTTGGTTCGCTTGCTGCACTATATTCTGAAGAGCCCATGGCTCGTACCAGCAAAGGAGATTTGGGATACTTCACCGCGCTACAAATGGTGTTCCCGTTTGAAAATGCCGCCTATGCAAGTGCAAAGGGAGAAATTACAAATCCAATTCGAACTCGTTTTGGTTACCACATTATAAAAGTAGAAGACCGTAAACCTTCTCGTGGCGAGGTTGAAGTCTCGCATATTATGATACGCGTTAGTGATGAGCGAAATTCGGACAAAGCAAAGAATCTCGTTTTTGATATTTACGATCAGCTTAGAGGCGGTATGAAGTGGGAAGATTTATGTAATCAATACTCTGAAGACACTGGGTCGAAGAGCAATGGTGGTAAACTAAAACCTTTTGGAGTAGGCGTAATGGTTGCATTACCGGAGTTTGATCGAGCTGCATTTTCATTGAAAAATACGGGTGATTTATCGGACCCATTTCAGACGCGGTATGGCTGGCATATTATGCGGTTGGAGAGAAAAATCCCATTGCCACCTTTCACCGAACTTGCTCCTAACTTAAAAAGCAGGGTAGCACGTGATGAGCGCGTGCAAATTTCTAAACAGACGCTATTGAAGAGACTGAAGAACACCTTTTCTTTTCAAGAGATGGTCACTGTTAAATCAAAAATTTTTGCATTAGCAGATACAATGCTAGTAAAGGGGAAGTGGAACCCTCCTGCTAATTTCATAGCTAACAAAGAGGTCTTATTTTCAATCAAATCGAAAAAAACAACAGGCCAGAATTTCATTGATTATATTCAAAAAAATCAAAAGGCCACACCCCAGCCATCTGAAAAAAGTGTAGAACAGCTATACAATTCTTTTGTTAATAAGAAAATTAGTGAAGCACAAGAGCTTGATATTATTGCGAGCACCCCCGATTTTGTGATGTTGTTGAATGAGTATTATGAAGGCATTTTGCTTTTTGACATTATGGAAAAGGAAGTATGGAAAAAGGCAAATGAAGATTCACTAGGCCAAGTAAAACACTTTGAACAAAATTTAAATAAGTATGTGGCGGGTGAGCGCGCAAATACTACGTTGTATTCTTCCAGCTCACAAGAACAAATGGGAAAACTAAACATGTATATTCAGCAACATGATACATTGAGTATTGCTAAGGCAGTTCAAGCTAGAAATGTTCGTTTAGAGAAGGGACTTTTTCAACGAGAAGACCGCCCCGTGTTGTCAAAGATAGGCTGGGCACCAGGGCTCTATCCTCTTGAAAGTGGAGGAATGTATTACCTTGCTCATATAATAGAAGTGTTGCCACCCGGCCCAATGACTTTTCAAGAGTCACGCGCAAATGTTATTTCAGATTATCAAGATCGACTTGAAGATCAATGGCTTGAACAATTAAGAAAAAAATATCCGGTTAAAATAAATAAGAAAATAGAGAAAAATGTTTTTTCGAGGCTCAAGACATAAAATTGTTTTTCTAGCTGCACTCATGCTTTCAAACTGCGAGTTCATAAAAATGAAGAGCAGTCAGGGAGATGATGAAGTAAAACGCAGCCCAATAGCCAGAGTAAGCAATACATTTTTATATAGAGATGAACTTACGGGAATTGTAGCTGCCGGAACCGATAAGGCCGATAGTACAGTGCGTGTGGAAGCTTATGTTACAAGCTGGATCCGAAAGCAGCTATTAATTAAGGAGGCTGCCAGGAAAATTGATATTGATGAAGCGGCTGTTGAGCGTAAAATTCTCGATTATCGCTTTAGTCTCATTGCCTATGAGTACCAGTCATTCTTTGTAAAGCAAAACCTAGATACAGCATTTTCAAACGAGCAAGTTGAAAAGTATTATAGAGATAATATCGATAATTTTATTTTGAAGCAAAATATTGTGCAAGCAACCTTTATTAAAGTGCCCAAAACCGCACCTCGCACGAATAAAATCAGATCACTTATTTTTTCAGAAAAGGAGAAAGAGTTGAAGGAGTTGAAGTCATATTGTTTGAGTTTTTCAGCCGCGTATCATTTATCGGACTCTACGTGGATGGTGTTTGATGAATTGGTTAAAAATTCGCCTTTGGCGGAGATACCAAATAAAATTCAGTTTTTAAAGGCCTATACGTATTACGAAACTTCGGATGATAGTTATCTTTACTTTTTGAAAGTGGTTAAATACCGCATTTCTGACAATATTTCGCCACTTGAGTTTGTAAAGGACGATATCCGCAATATTATTTTAAATAAGCGCAAGGTAGAACTTGCCAAAAAACTGGAAGATGATGTATACAATAATGCAGTTAGCGAGAATGAGTTTGAAATTTTTAAATAGAAATTCTATCAAAGTATTGGCTTTGGCCTCGGCTTTATCCATAATCTTACCCCGTGACATAAGTGCTCAAGAAAACCAGGGTTTTGTTGTAGATGAAATCATAGGGAAAGTTGATAATTATATTGTTTTGAAATCGGAGTTGGATAGAGCTTACCTCGATTATGTTACCAATGGAGGGACAGCAGGCGATCAATCACGGTGTCAGTTTTTGGCCTTGCTAATCAGGAATAAGTTAATGATGGCCAAAGCCGAAATTGACTCAATTGTAGTTTCTGATGATGAAGTTGATTCGAATACCGAACGAAGAATGGCCGTTATTTTATCACAGTATGGCGGTTCAGCCGAAGAGCTTGAGAGTAAGTTCGGGAAATCATTAGAGCAAATTCGTAGCGAACTTCGCGACCAAATTCGCGAGCAGATGGTTGTTGGTGAAATGGAGAGAACAATCACAAAGGATATAGCCGTAACACCCGCAGATGTAAAACGTTTTTTCTATAGAATTCCGAAAGACAGTTTACCCTTCTTCTCTGCGGAGGTGGAGGTAGCACAGATTGTTAAAGTTGCTAAAATAAGTGAGAAGCAAAAGGATCAAACGAAACGTCAGCTAATTGAAATTAGGAACAAATTATTAATCGGAGAAGATTTTTCAACGCTGGCTAAAAAGCATTCATCCGATCCAAGCGTAACAAGTAATGGTGGCGATATGGGCTGGACTGGCCGAGGAGCGTTGGTGCCAGAGTTTGAGGCAACAGCCTTTAAGCTTAAACCCAATGAAATATCTATGCCTATTGAAACAGAGTATGGGATACATATAATTCAGTTGCTCGATCGCAGGGGTAACGAGTATCATGCTCGTCATATTTTGATGTCTCCAACACCTTCCTTCCAAGATTTGCAAGTTGCCAGTAGATACCTGGATAGCATAAGAACGATTATAGTAAAGGACAGCGTGCTTTTTCAAAAAGCGGCAAAGGAGCATTCGGATGATATGCAAACGAAAGGAAGCGGAGGTTTTTTTTCGGATGATAATGGAGGAACACTGATATCTGTCGATGAGGTTGACCCAGTAGTTTTCTTTGCAATCGATTCAATGAAGGTTGGGGCAATATCAAAGCCACTTACGTATCGTACAGACCAGGGAAAGGAAGCTGTACGAATTTTATTCTATAAAGGCCGAGTAGCACCCCATCAGGCTTCACTATCCACTGACTGGAATCGAATTCAAACCGCCACCCTTGGTCAAAAGAAAAATAAAGTACTAGAAAAATGGTTTGCAAAAGCTCGTAAAGATGTGTTTATCAGCATTGAGCCAACCTATAATTTTTGTGGAATTTTAGATGAGTAAATGATTTTACCATCTGTATAAAAAGAAAG
Organism: Cyclobacteriaceae bacterium; assembly: GCA_031395485.1. Classification (GTDB taxonomy): domain Bacteria; phylum Bacteroidota; class Bacteroidia; order Cytophagales; family Cyclobacteriaceae; genus UBA2336. The sequence goes on from JANNUS010000006.1 coordinate 511,951, forward strand.
ATTACTAAAAACCGCCATGCTAACTTTATTAAAAAAGAATTAACCTAATGGTGAAATTTGCAAGTGATGTTGAGGCTGCTGATGCGCTTTCAGATACCTACAAAAGTATGGTAAAGGAAATCTCAAAAGTAATTATCGGACAAGAGGATGTAGTTCGCCTTGTACTAACCGGTATTTTTTGTCATGGTCACTCATTATTAGTAGGTGTACCAGGCCTTGCCAAAACACTATTAATTCAAACGATTGCTAAAGCCCTTGATTTAGAATTTAAGAGAATACAATTCACGCCCGATCTAATGCCATCTGATATTTTAGGCTCTGAGACAATGGATAAAGAGCGTAATCTTAAATTTGTTAAGGGCCCCATTTTTGGGAACGTAATTTTGGCCGATGAAATAAATAGAACCCCTCCAAAAACACAAGCCGCACTGCTGGAGTCGATGCAGGAATATGCCGTAACTATTGCGGGGCAACGTTATGAATTGCCCAAACCATTTTTTGTGTTAGCCACGCAAAATCCTATTGAGCAGGAGGGAACCTACCCATTACCGGAAGCTCAACTTGACCGGTTTATGTTTAATATTTTGTTGACGTATCCTACTTTTGCCGAGGAGGTTGAGGTAGTTAAGAATACAACAACCGATGAGCAAAAATTGGTAAACAAAATTCTAAGTTCGTCAGATATCGTAGCGTATCAGCATTTGGTTCGTAAGGTGCCTGTGCCAGATAACGTTATTGAATATGCCGTACGATTGGTCAATAGAACCCGACCACAAACACCCGAAGCTTCAGCTATTGCGAATGATTATTTGGAATGGGGTGCTGGACCGCGAGCTTCTCAATATTTAGTTTTGGGCGCCAAGTGTAATGCGTTACTAAATAAAAGGTACTCACCCGATATTGAAGATGTTCAGGCAATTGCTAAGCCAGTATTGCGCCATCGAATGGTAAGAAACTTTAAAGCGGAGGCGGAAGGAATTAGTGTAGATGAGCTAATTAACCGAATGATGAATTAGTGCCATGCTGCACAGCGTGTGCAGTTAATATTTACCAACATCATTTACCAATGAACTTACGGTGGAAAATCGCTCAGATGGCCGAACTCATATGGTGGAATTTTTACCTTAAAAATAAGCCAACAGAAGAGTATCTACTTTGGAAAACAGAATATTGGCATAGCCTGTTAAAGACGATTGGACTTAACAATATCGATTTCAGTTCGAATAAAATTTTAGATGCCGGATGTGGACCTGCTGGCATTTTTACAGTATTTCGAAAAGCAATTGTTGATGCTATTGATCCTCTTATAGATGAGTATGAGCAAAAAGTGCCCCATTTCAAAAAGCAATCTTATCCTTACGTAACCTTTTATGCTAGCCCTATTGAAACTTTTGAATTTGTAGCAACATATGATTTTGTTTTTTGTATTAACGCAGTTAACCATGTTGAGAATATTTTTCTTTGCTTGGATAGATTGATAGCGGCAATTTCACCAGGTGGCACACTGATCTTATCAGTTGACACGCATAATTACTTTATTTTAAAAAAATTTTTTCAATTAGTTCCCGGAGACATTCTTCATCCACACCAATATAATTTAGTTGAGTATCACGCTATGTTGAAAAATCGAGGATGCACAATTCTACAAACCCATTTGTTAAGGAAGCAATGCATTTTTGATTATCATATTATTATGGCCACGAAAGTATAGCGCAGCGAATGTATTCACAATTTAAAACTTTGCTGGCATTACCAAAAGAACCTGTGCGAGGAAGGGTATTAATTTTTTCGCTGATCTGTTTAGCCCTTTACTCAACAATACTGGCAGGCCTCTTAATTGCATGGTACACCTTGGATACTACCGTTCCCTTTCACTGGTTTAATGACAGCACTGGGTGGTTGTTTGTTGATAAGTTCGGTCATTTTTATATTGCTTTCATTGAATGTAGTATACTTTCTAAAGTATGGCGATGGACTGGGTTGAAGGAAAAAAATTGCGTGTTAATTGCTTCTGGTATCGCTTTTATTTCTCAGTCTTCCTACGAAATTTTTGATGGGTTCTCTGCAGGCTATGGAGCATCTGTTACCGATATTCTTGCAAATGCAATGGGAGTTGCTGTTTTTGTGGCCCAATTTATTTTGTTTAAGCGACTTTTTCTTTCGTTAAAATTCAGTTTTCATGCAACATCTTTTGCTCACTTGCGTCCAATTTTTTTTGGTGACAGTATTATTCAGCAAATATTAAAGGATTATAACGGGCAGACGTACTGGTTTACGTTTGATTTGAATGAATTTATAAGACGAAAGATTTTGCCAGCGTGGATTTTTATTACGGTTGGCTATGGCGGTGATGGAATGCTTGGAGGAGATGATAATGTGTGGACGGGCGAGGATGGAGAAATACACGACTACAGCAACGTTGTAAGGACCAGTCGCATAATGTGCTCAATTGATTTTAATTGGAGTATTATTACTAATAAGTATTTGCGGTATTTATGCCATATTTTTAAGTATGTAAAATTCCCAGCTCCAACTGTAGAGATTAATGTCGCAAAGGGTTTTCGGTTTCATTGGATTTACTTTTAAGGATTTTGTTTTAGTGAATCTTCTGACGGAAATGTCCACGTGCCAACAGTTTGTAAGAAGGCGGTTAGTTATTTATCTGCGATTAGAAACTATGTCCAGTGATACGAAATTGTCAAGGTAAGATTTTAAAATGCATTGCCTACGAGTCCACGGTCAAACGGAAATGTCCACGTGCCAACAGTGTTTAAGAAGGAGAATGATTATTTATCAGCGCGTAGAGATTTTGTCCAGCGATACAGATTGTCGGAGAGAGGATTTTTAAAATAGCTTGTTTTCTATTTTTCTAAATATCCTTCACCAAAAAGCAAAAAAAAAGCGCGCTTCGCGCGTAACTACTTTGTCAGATGGGGGCGGGAGAACTGAAACGTTTCTGTAGGTTTCTTTTTTCATGCAACAAATTTAGTTTGAGTCCTGAGTAGCACAAACACGCTGTTGGCGGCTGTGCCTTACCTACTTTTCTTTAAGTAGTCGGTCATTGTGATAATTATTGTTCTCCCAATTGTCTTTAATTCCAAAAGGTCTTTATCACCAGTTATTAAGTAGTTTGCTTTCGAGTCCTTGGCTAATGATAGTAAAAAATTGTCCTTTGGGTCACGGCACAATTCTAAATTACTCTTTACTTCTGCAATTTCTCCATAGACCTCAAACATGTCAACAAGTTGCTCGATGTCATTGTTGGTAAAATACTTTTTGAATTTAGGTCTGTGAGCAACTGATAAGAATTCTTCAACGAGTTCGAGACTGAAAATAGTTTTAATTTTTCCAGTTATTATTTTGTTGTCCAGATTTTTAAAGTCTTTCGTTATTAAGTAACTAATCCAAAGATTAGTGTCAATAATAATTCGGTCAGCCTTTTTTGCCATATCTCTTAGCCCGAACTAATTCAACTTCTTTTGTTATTTCGTCTAAAGAAATACCTTTTCCTTTAGTCCTTAGGTTGTCAAGAAGTTTTTCAAATGCCTTTATTGGGTTTTTATCCCGAATGTTAATAAGGTTCAAGTCTGCCAGATCTTTTATGATTCTTTTGGCTTTAGGGTTTACAATATCTATTCTTAATGTTTCCATAACTCAAATATACAATTCAGATGTCACTTTTTGGATGTCCAAATATGTCGTTATGGACGAATTTTGGGCATTGCCGCAAACCTTTTGTTGGTGGCTGTGTGGCCTTCTCCTCACTTCATTCGTAGCCTTGTATTTTGTCCCCCGTTAGTTACATAAATCTTTTAATTCAGTAGTGCGGTGGGGCATTTTTCATTGCCTACTCTTTCCACTTACAACAACCCTGAGCACACTCTTTAACTGGCTTTGGATGTGTGCTGCAAACGCGGCCAGGCAATGTGTGTGCGATTTCGAAGCTGTCATTTCACAAAGTCTTACAACACTTATTGTTTCTTATAAGAAACATGCATGTCAATAGTCAATCATAACCAATTTGCCCATTGTTTGAAAGTCGCCCCGCCAAATTTTTAGCCTTTTGTCCCTGTCGGTTATTGTTTGCGCCCGAAACGGGTACCCTAAATAGAAGTGGGGCTGGTGTACGCTGGGTTATCCCGTCAGCCCTAATTAAAAAGTTCAGATGGGCATGAGAAACAAGTCGATTATTAATAAGAAGACTGAGAGATTTGCGAAAAGTGCTTTTGTAGAGTCAAATGTTTTGCAATTAATGCAACTAAAAGTCTCAACGTCCAGCATAATGGGATTTTGCGCAAAACATAAATTCTCTCAACGCAATCTTTGAAATTCAAGATAATGACTCTATAAATAATTTTAACCTAATGATTAACACAGTCATCCCATCACAAAAAGAAGGTTAAAAAAAACATTTAAAAAATGAGCACATTACTTTGGTTAATAGTTGTAGGGGTTCCCACAGTTGGCAGTCTGATTATTATAGAAGCAGTTGTCGCAAAAAGAAGGAAGATTAAAATATACACGCTTTCAGATAGTGTTACCAATTTATCATGCGGTATTCTAGAGCGCATTTTTAATGTTTATTTTTCAGTGATCGTGTTGTTTGGCTTTAACTACGTTCACGAGAGCATTGCTTTGTTTCAAATACCATTAAATATTTTCACTTGGATTATTGGACTATTGGTTACTGATCTGATAGGATATTGGTTCCATCGTTTAAGCCATCAGGTTAATTTTCTATGGGCAGCTCATATTGTACATCATCAGAGTGAAGAGTTAAATTTAACAACGGTTTTCAGAGTGTCATTTTTTGCTGTAATTTTTAGAGCATTCTTCTTTGTGTGGATGGCATTGATTGGATTTGATGTGTTCACGATAGTCACCACCGGTATAACGCTTGGATTATATCAGTTTTTTACTCATTCAAGAGTTATTGGCAAATTAGGTTTTATTGAAAAATTCATGACCACTCCATCTCATCACAGGGTTCACCATGGCAGAAACGAGAAATACTTAGACCAAAATTATTCTCATATTTTTATTATTTGGGACAAACTATTTGGGACTTTTATAGAGGAAGATGAGGAACCTGAATATGGAATTACATCAGGCTTTGAAAGTGCTAGTGCCTATAATGCCAATTTTTCATACTGGAAAAATCTCTTCTATAGAGCCAAGAAAGCGCATAGATTTAGTGACAAGATCAGGGTTTTCATAAAGCCACCAAAGTGGATCCCTGAGGGATCAGATCAATTGACAAATAATTTCAAGGTTGTTAATAAAGGCAATAGATTAAGGGATAAAATTTCAATTCATTTTGAAAGGAGAGCATACATCATGCTGAATATTCTGATCACTACTTTCTGTTTTATTAATCTCCTTCTTTTAAAGGCTAAACTAGGAAATGATGTTACCGTGCAAGATCTTATTGTTAATAAGCAACTAATTGCTTTGGTCGGGATAATCCTGATTTCAATTTTTGCTCATTCTAGAATTATTGAGCAAGCCAAGTATGCTACCCTCGTTGATGCCTTTAGATTAATGATAATAGTTGGCTTTACTGTTTTTGGATTTAGTTCTCTTGCCATTTCCTTTTGGCTAATCCCCGCAGTTTTTATCTATAGTGGACTAATGCTTACCTGGTTACTAAAATTAGATTCTGATAAAAACCGGGTGAAATTTATCCCAAGGCCCTTATAATGCAACCAACTGATCCAATATTAAATCCAACAATTTTTCTGGCATCTTTCGAATGGAGAGAACCCGTGACTACTTTAACAGATTTATTGGTGGCTATAGTTTGCGTAATTGGATTTATAAAATTCGCAAGCTTTAAGGGTGAAAAATCCGGTAGTTTCATATTCTTCAAATACTATTTTCTTTCTTTTGGGATAGGTATGATATGCGCTGCTTGGTTGGGTCATGGACTACAAGCTTATATTGGCGCAGAATTCAAGAACATTGGTTGGGCATGCAGTATTACAGGCTCTTTATTTCTATCACTTGGCTCTTTGCAGCACTTGGCCGTTTGTATTAAAAGAGGACATGTTCAAATCCTTAAAGTTTTGTTCTCCCTCCATTACATACTATTTATGGTATTAGTGCTTGTCCCTGCTTTTAGTGCTTTTATCTACGCACAATTAGGTTCATCTATAGCATTGATAGGATTTGTTTTACCTATGCATTTATATTCATACATTAAAACAAAAGCAAGAGGAAGTTTGATAATCATTTGTGCCATTCTTTATGCACTATTACCTGGATTTGTCTTTAACAGCCAAATCAGTCTGCACCGCTGGTTTAATTATAATGATATTAGTCACGTTTTGATTTCATTTTTTATGGTCATCATGATTTTCGGAACTTCCAAATTATCGATGTCATCCTCGCGCAATTAAAAAATTCAATTACTGCTTTGTATGTACTTGGGTCCGTCTCTCTTCCTTAATTATTTCTCCAATGGCGAATGACTTGGCTTTGATTTCAAAGTCTGTCCGTTTTTTTGTTCCGATTTTTCCGTGTCGACTTTCAATCAGTTCATCAAAAGTCGTTACTCTCTTCTTTCCCTTATTTTTTGTTTCCATGTCCCTTTGATTTAACTTTTTCGATAAAATATTCGGTCTTAATTTTTAATGCTTTCTCAATCTCTCCAGTTGGTGTCTTTTGTGACTTCTTTTGAAATCCATTGAACAATACAACTAAATTACCTTCGTCAAAACATGAAAAAATCCGATAGATATTACCTTGAAATTCGACTCTTATCTCATAAAGACCGTCAGTTCCCGTCATGTGGTCAAAGAATTTCTTAGGTATTCTTTCAGCTACTGAAACTACAAACAAAACATGTTCAATTTTGTCTTTAACCTTCGCTGTCTGGTCGTTATAGAAGTCAAGGAAATTGTCCTTATAGAATATAATTTGACGGATTTTATCCATTTGGCAAAGTTAACTTAAAAGTTAATAATGTCAAATCCTAATAGGTTAAAATTTGTCTGTCGGTTGGGTCGTCCCATGTCACTTAAATAGTCATAGAGGTTTTTTCCCCAAAGGTTGGCTTCTTCAAATTTGTCGTAAAAGATTTTGATTCCTTTTCCTTTTAAAATATTAGCAACCTCGTCCACATAAGGTCGGTCTTCTCCCGCAAATGAAAGTGCAATG